>NZ_CP054142.1:0-1329143 GCF_017893965.1 Treponema parvum | reverse complement strand
TTAAAAAACGACTGGTTTGAAAATTTTCTCGATGAAATAAAAAACACCGAATCAGTGCAGTTGTCGCTTCCGCTGAACTGCCGCAGAAACGCCAAAACTTTTATTCCCGCATACATACCGGCTGGCATAAGCGAAGAATTCTCCCTGTTGTCTTCAATTCCTTTTTTAACCGTAAACAATAAAAAAAAGACCGCCGCTACTATTTATGATTTTTTACGCACATATCCAAGACAGCAGGCGCTTTATAACAGAATGCTTTACGTAAGCATGCTTTTAAATCAGTCTCACGGCGACAAAATGCGAAAAAAACTTGCACGCGAAAAACTGTGGGAGTCCCAGAACGGCAAAACCTTCATATGTTGTCCTGAAAGCATAAGTAACAATGCCAGACGGCGCCTTGTTGCGTATAAAAATCTCGCCGAAGCGGAAAAACTTCTGCGCGACTCTTCCGATTTTCGCGAATCGATTACGAATTTCGATTATAACTGCGACGGAATTAACGAATATCTTTGCCAGATGAAGCAGTATAACGCCTGCATAGGGTTGTATGGCGGCTCCGTTTTCGAATTCAATATTATGAAAAACACCGGCAACTATGCGGACAATTTGAGCCGCATAGAAAGGTTTGACGGATATTCCGACAAATACGAACGGGGATTTTTTATAGACAGCCTCTTTGACGGCGATGAATTCGACCTTTACAAAAAACACCGCCCGACAGGGGGAGGACTCTTTCCCTCAAAAAAATACGACCAGCTGAGCTTCGGCAGCAAAAGGAATGAGATCCGTCTTAAAGCTTCAGGACTGTTTTCCGCCATGAAACAGCCGGTCAGCCTTTTAAAAAACTATTTTATGACAAGCAGCGGCATGATGGTTCAATACATATTGAAAAATGAAAGCCAAAGCCCTCTTTTTGCAAAATTCGTAGTCGAGTCAAATTTCGCCCGCCCGGACGAAACCTTCAGATACAGCCTTAAAGTTGTTTCAAAGGCGGTTAGCAAAGATCTTGACGCCTCGGCGGAAGACACTCGGCTTATAAACAATGTGTCCGTAGTTCAGACTACGGATTTGACAAACGACATCTCTTTTATATTCGAGCCGAACGAAAACGCTACCTTGTCGTATTCTCAAATATCCTTTATGCGCCCCGATGCGAGCGGAGACAATGTGAAAGCGGGAATGACGCTGACTGAGGCTTTTTGCTGGGACATAAAACTTGATGCGGGAATGGAAACTGAAAAGACGATAAATTTCAGCATTGTTCCCAGAAAGAAAAAAGGTGAAAATTCTTAGGATCGAGATTTAGGCTATCGAAGCGGCGGCATCTTAATACGCGAGGTCGCGCTGTCGACAGACTCGGCAGCTCACAATAATCCGGCGCGGCGATTGCGGTTGCCCGGCGACAAAATGAACTGTTTTGAACCGAATTGATTATTTTTGAATATTTATTTTGCAATACGCTTCGATTGGTGTTATAATTAATACAGAATGTATAGTAGGAGGCATTGTTATGAGATTTACATTACCGAGGGACATTTATCACGGTAAAGGTTCTATCGAAGTTCTTAAAACCTTTACGGGGAAAAAGGCAATGGTTTGTGTTGGCGGCGGAAGCATGAAACGCTTCGGCTTTCTTGACAAGGTAGTCGGATATCTTAAAGAAGCGGGAATGAAAGTCGAAGTGTTTGAGGGTATCGAATCCGATCCTTCTGTAGATACGGTTATGAAAGGCGCCGATGCCATGCTTAAGTTCGAACCTGATTGGATAGTCGCCATGGGCGGCGGTTCTCCCATCGACGCGGCAAAGGCTATGTGGATAAAATATGAATATCCCGACACAACCTTTGAAGACATGTGTAAGGTTTTCGGACTTCCGAAACTGCGCAGAAAGGCGCATTTTTGCGCAATATCTTCAACTTCCGGTACGGCGACTGAAGTAACCGCATTTTCCATAATCACCGATTATAAAAAAGGAATTAAATTCCCCATTGCAGACTTTGAAATTACGCCTGATGTCGCCATAGTAGATCCTGCTCTGGCCGAAACCATGCCCAAAAAACTTGTGGCTCACACAGGTATGGACGCCATAACCCATGCAATAGAAGCCTATGTTTCTACGGCGCACTGCGATTACACGGATCCGCTTGCGATCTTTGCGATCAATATGATACAAAACGATCTCGTAGGTTCCTATAATGGCGATATGGCTAAGAGGGACAGCATGCACAACGCGCAGTGTCTGGCGGGAATGGCATTCTCCAACGCTTTGTTGGGTATAGTCCACTCTATGGCGCACAAGACGGGAGCTGTCTTCGGCGATTACGGCGCTCATATTATTCACGGAGCCGCAAACGCCATGTACTTGCCGAAGGTAATCGCGTTTAACGCAAAAAATCCTGAAGCAAAAAAACGCTACGGTGTCATCGCGGATCACATGAAACTCGGCGGCAAAAATGACGATGAAAAAGTTTCTTTGCTCATTAAAACGCTGCGCAAGATGAACGACGACTTAAATATTCCGCACGGCATTAAAAACTACGGAGCCGACAGCTATCCGACGGAAAAAGGCTTTGTTCCCGAAGACGTTTTCTTAAAGCGGCTTCCCGACATTGCAAAAAATGCGATCAGCGACGCATGTACCGGATCGAACCCGCGGCAGCCGACTCAAAAAGAAATGGAAGAATTGCTTAAGTGCTGCTACTATGACACTGAAGTTAATTTCTAGTCTTTGATAAGCTAAAATCTCAGCTTAAAAGATCTCCGGATTTTTCCGGGGATCTTTTAAATTTTTAACAATTAACAATTACCGTCAAAACAGCTTCCTTTTTTCTTCAGATACATAAATAAGACTACGGCGAGCGGCGGCAAAAACGACGCCCACAAAAACAAGGTCGGAAAACCGAATTTTTCGATTATTATTCCGCCTGTCAAACTTCCAAGTATATTCCCTATACCGTTTGCGCCTATCGCATAGAGAGCGAGTCCCGTAACCTGCTTTTTAGGCGGTACGTGCTCGGCAATAAACGAAATCGCTGCAGGATGAAAAAGTCCGAAAGTAAAATAATTTAGAAACTGTCCGGCTAAGGCGCCTGCAAAAGATTTAAACAATATATAAGTCCAAAGGCGAAGCGATATGACGATCGCGCACAGACACAGTATCTTTTCATTGCCGAAACGTCTTATAAACCGCCCGGAAAAGATCATTGCAGGTATTTCTACTGCGGCGTGAACAGCCCAAAATGCCGGAGCCGAATTCAACTTTAAAAATTCGGTAACATACAGGGAAAAAAACTTATTTATAGGCGACATGGCAAGAAAAGCAAAGATCAGCAGTACCATTGCGGCCCAAAACGACGCTGAAAATCCTGATACCAGCGATGACAGCGAAAAAGGATGTTTTTTTACCACAAGAACGCCGATCGCATGCCTGATTTTTTTTATACCTTTGTCGGTTTTATCTTGTATATTGTTTTTTTCCGCAATTTTTTTTACAAAAAGCGGCGGCATTAGCCCCGGCACAAAAAAAAGCGATGCCGCGGTTAAAATGGCGGGAATCGTCATCCACAAAGTCATTTCAAGACTGTTAGCATGCCTTCTGCTTAAAAAAATCTGCATGACAATATTCATCAATACGAAACTTAAAGATCCTATAGCTCGTACCTTTCCGTAATCGCTGTACCGTCCTATGAGTATGTTGTTTATCACGGTATCAGAAACAGGAAATAGACATTTGTATCCTACGGAATAAATACCCATAAAGAGAGCCGAAAACAAAAAATTATGGACGGTGACTATGGGGATCGGCAGCAATATGCAAGGCAGAAGAAGAAAAAAAAGATCTATTCCGTATTTATTCCTTTTTTCGATTAAATAAATACAGGGCAGGGCTAAAAACGTTCCCGTAAAGTCAAAGATTGACAACAATACGCCTATCTTAGCTATGTCGTACCCCACCGAAGCAAGTATGATGGGAAGATAAGTGTTTACGACCGCGTTAACCGTAAAAATAAAAAAAACGGGAATTATAATTTGCATAGTTTCGTACAAAAAACGTGTTCATAAAAAAAACCTTGCAATTCACTGAATCACAAGGTTTTATGCGATGCGGAGAACCTGACTTGAACAGGCACAGCTTTCGCCACCAGCACCTCAAGCTGGCGTGTCTACCAATTCCACCATCCCCGCGTTTTTATTTAATATATCGAAACAACCGATCAATGTCAAGCGTGAGATAAGGCAGTGTGAGATAAGGCTTGTTATGCGGTTTTAGATAAACGTACAGCCGATATCTTGATTTGAAGCGGGTTTAATACTACCATGTCGTCTATGAAAAAAATAGAAGCGATAATTTTTGACATGGACGGGGTAATACTCGATACGGAATCTATTTCAAAACGAGCGTGGTATGCGGCAGGCAAGGATTTTGGAATAGATACCGCTGAAATAGAAAAGATATTTCGTCTAAGCATGGGCTGCAACAAGAACGACACGAAAATTGCGTTAGAGAATTTATACGGTTCGGTATTTTCCGTAGACGAATTTCTAAAAAAAACATCCGTGTATTTTGATAAGATTGCAGGCGAGCATGGAATTCCTCTTATGAACGGGGCGAAGCAAGTGTTGGAGTATCTCAGCTCCCGTTATTGCGTGGCTCTCGCATCTTCTACGAGAAGATCGCGCGTCATACCGCAACTTACGGATGCGGGAGTAATAGATTTTTTTAAAACCGTAACTACGGGAGATTCGGTAACGCACAGTAAACCTGCTCCTGACATATATCTTTCAGCCTGCGAATCCATAGGATATTCTGCGGGCGTATGTGCGGCCGTTGAAGACAGCCCTAACGGAATAAAAAGCGCTTATGCCGCAGGCCTTTTTTGCATTATGATTCCGGATCAAATAGAGCCGGACGAGGAAATAAAAAAACTGCTTTGGAAGCTGTGCGAAAGCCTTGATGACTTAAAAAGTATTTTTTGAATTTGCGGCCCCCCGATAGAACTATTGCCGAGCGTTTCAGCTGTGAGATGTAAAAAGCGGAACGCAAGGCAGCAGTAACCGGCGCCGAGCCGCACGAAAAGTACTGCACCGACGTTCAGTAAAATTCAACTCGCAGTGCGGCTCCATGCGTTTTATGCCCAATGCCTTAATTTTTCGGGCAGATAAGACGCGGTATTGTCTATCATAGTTTTAAACAGCTCTCTTGCGTCGGAAATATTTAATTTTGAGCACAAGGGCTGGTTTATAAACGATTCGAAGATCATATCAAGATCGCGATTTTTTACGCCTTCATAAAGAACTTCGTTATTTATGAGGTTCCTCATCACAAGGGCTTTAGGACCGTCCGGCAGCGGTTTCGCAGTTACAGGCGCAACATAGTTGTTTGAAAAAACGCAGTTCGTTTCAACTACGGCGCCCATGGGGTAGTCGGGCATCTGTCCTTTATTCGGCATATTTACGTTTGATACCCGCGTTTCAAGCCCCAAAAGCGCCTTTATCAATTCTACGGCTTCTTCGCTCGATTTTTTTACAGTTACGGGCTTTTTACCTTCCGCCATAGCTATAGTCTCTTCGATCCGTTCTTTTTGCTGTTTTACACGGAAATCTACGGTCGTAAGGCGGAATTTCCAAAATTCCACGGCTTTAGGATTTTCCAAATACCATCCGTTATTCATAAACTCTACAAGGTGTCGGTCGCCTGCGGCTCCCAAAACATTGTATCTGTTAAACATGTCCATCTTTACCCTGTTCGCATAAGCGAACATATCCGTCTTGTATTTGTCCGCAGCGCCTTCTTCGTAATACCCCGAATCGAAATATTTTTTAATGAATTGGGGAAGAAGCGACATAAGGTTTATGTCTTTGTAATAGGCTTCGGTGATCCATGTAAAGTGATTTATCCCTGAAACATCGGTATAAATTTCATTTCTTTGAGGTTGGGGGATGCCTAAAATTTCGTGCGCTACACAGCAAAGGAATTTTTGGGTATGAAAAACTTCGTGGCAGCAGCCGAAGGCCTTTATTTTCGGAAACACGTCGTACAAGGTTTTTACACACAAACTCATCGGATTTGTAAAGTTTATAACCCATGCGTCCGGACAATAGGTCATTATTTTTTTTGCAAATTCTTCATAAACGGGAATGGTACGCATATTGCGTAAGACGGCGCCGGGACCGCAGGTGTCGCCAACAGGCTGATATATGCCGTATTTTTCAGGCGCGTGCACGTCGGAACGCATTTCTTCAAAGGTTCCCGGAAGTATCGAAATGACGACAAAGTCCGCATTCTTTAAAGCTCCGTCAATTCTTTTATAGACCGAATACTTCCATTTTGAAACGGCTTTTTCGGACTGATTGATTCGCTCTCCGATTTTTTTATTCCTTTCCGCCGATTCTACGTCGATATCGAAAAGCGCGATCTCTCCGGAAATATCCTTTGCAAGGGCAAGGTCGTTCATAAAAACGCGCGCCCACTGTTTGGATCCTCCGCCGATATAAGCGATCTTAATACTGTGTAAATCTCTCATATATAACTCCTGATATTTATTGTGATTTATAAACGTTAAAACTTCTTTAAACTTTTAACCTTTCAAACCGCTGGTGCTTATTCCTTCTACAAGATATTTTTGTAAAAAGATAAAGATAAGCATTACCGGCAATAAAGAAAGCGTAGACATGGCGAACATCGCCCCGTAATCGGACGAAGATCCCGGATCGCAGAAAAGCTTTAGCGCCAAGCTCACAGGATACTGCGTCGTCTGCTTTACATAAAGCAGCGCCGAAAGAAAATCGTCCCAGCGCCAGATAAAAGAAAATATACATGACGTAACTATAGCCGGCACAAGGAGCGGCAGAATTATGACGACAAACGTTCTGTAATAAGAACATCCGTCTATCTTAGCCGCTTCGTCAAGCTCTCTGGGAATTCCGTCTATAAAATTCATCATCAGATATATAAAAAATCCATGTGTGGCAAACCAAGAAGGCACTATGAGAGGAAGATAGGTGCCTACCCATCCCAGATGCAGATACCACAGGTACTGCGGTATCATAAGAATCTGCGCCGGAAGCATCATAGAAACGAGAATCATAGCTTTTAGGAATTTTTTTCCGAAAAAGTGAAGGCGGGACATAGCAAAGGCAACGACGGCGGAAGATAAAGCTGCTCCGAACGTCGCCGTAAGCGAAATAAACAAGGAATTTCTAAAATAAATCGCGAACGTCTGTCCCGGAGTGAATCCCTTCCATCCCGTCCGATAATTGCTTAAAACAAATTCTTTCGGGATAAGCTTAGAAGCCGTAGTAAAAATAGTATTGGTGGGCTTGAATGAACTCATAACCATCCACAAAAGCGGATAGATCATTGAAAATCCTATGATACACACCAATATGTGATAAATGATTTTTTCTTTTGCCTGTCCTTTCATCATACACCTCCTTCATAAACCCAAAATCTTTTTGTCGCAAACAAAAGCCATGTAAACAGCGCTACCACAAAAAGCATTATCCACGCGAGGGCGGAAGCGTAACCTGTGTTATAAAATTCGAAGGCCTGCCTGTAAACATAAACAGTGTACAAAAGGGTTGAATCCATGGGGCGTCCCTGAGTGATTATGTAGCACTGTGTAAAAGCCAAAAATCCCTGAATAGTCTGCATTATCAAATTAAAATGTATAGTCGGCGTAAGCAAAGGAAACGTAATTTTCCAAAACTGATCCCATCTGTTGGCTCCGTCAACACGGGCAGCCTCGTACAGCGTGGAAGGAATTTGTTTTAAAGAGGCTAAAAAGATCAACATGGAAGAGCCGAATTGCCATACCGTAAGTAAGATAAGAATCCAAAGAGCGGTCGATTTTTCGCCGACCCACGAAAACTGGGTGTTTATTCCTATTAGCCCCAAAAGAGCGTTGATCGTTCCGTTGCTTGAAAACATCCTGCGCCACAGTATTGAAACCGCTACGGAACCTCCTAAAATGGACGGAAGATAATATACTCCTCTGTATAAGCCCGACATCTTCGTCGTATTAAACAAGATCAAGGCGACAACAAGGGCAAAAGCCAGTTTTAACGGAACTGCTGCAAAGGAATATCTGAACGTTACAAACAGTGAACGCCAGAACGTTTCATCATCCGTAAATATTTCTTTAAAATTTTTAAGTCCATTCCAGACCGGCGGAGAAAGAATATCGTAATTACAAAAAGAATAATAAAACGAAATTAAGATCGGAATAATTAAAAAAACAAAAAAACCGAAAATAAACGGAGAAGCAAAAATTAGGCCGGCGCCGCCTTCCGTATTAGCTATTTGTTTCAGTCTGTTCAATCGGGAATTTTTCATCATTTTTATCCTATAAAATTGCGCTCGGTAGAAAATTTCGATTTTCTACCGAATGCGATTAATGCGCTCTTTGCGCACTTTAAATAAAAGCGCGTATTTGAAACAGCCGTAACCGTTATTAGGCTGATCAAACTGCCTCAAATACCGCGTTGAATTTTAAGGAACTATCTGGCGAGAATTTTATTTCCTTCGTCAAAAAACTCCGCAGCGGCTTTTTCCGCCGTGAGAATTCCGAAACATATCTTGTCTACGTATGTGGTCATAGTCTTGAAGACTTGAGGAGCCCCTTGCGGATCTGCGGGAGAGATTGCCGAACAGTTCGGAGAAACTACTGTGTTGATATATTTAATCACCATCTGCTGGGTCTCGTCAAACTTAGGTGCGATCGCATCCGCAACTACTGAAGAAGCGGGGATTCCGCGTTCACCTAAAAGAACGTTGTTGCAGTCCACCGAATTTGTTATATAGTTTATAAGCTGTGCGGCGATCTTCGGTTCTTTGCTGTCCACGGATACACAGAAGAACTGACTGGGTTTAAGATAATTTGCTTTTACCGGATCTTTTGCCGGCCACGTGGTAATGCCGAGTTTCATCCCTTCAGGAGCGGCCTTTGTAAATGCGCTAAGCTGATTGGACCAACCAAAATAACACCATGACATGTTGGAACCCGAGCTGCCGTATATCAAAGACGACTGTTCTACAGAACCTAACGTGCGCTCGGCAAATACTGTAGGAGAAATCATCCATCCTTCCTTTGTGCCTCTCTCGTAGATATCGAAAAAGGCTTTTAAGTTTTCAACCGTCGCATTGAATTTTTTATCGCCGAAAAGCTCTACGCCTTCGCCTCTCATGAAATATGTAAGGAATATATTTCCGCCGTATGAGGGATTCGTCTTATAACCCGTCTTTTTGTAAATTTCTGCGGAAAGCTGCATAAATTCTTCCATGGTCATATTGTCTTTTACCGTGATCCCGTTAGCGTCGAGAAGTGTCTTGTTGTAGAACAATGACGGTGCGTTTACTCCGTTGCATATAGCGTATACTTTTCCGTCCACGGAACCGGAAGCCAAGATTCCCTTGTTTATGTTGCTTACGTCCAAGACCTTGTCGTTGATATAGGGCTTTAAATCAACAAGAAGATTTTTGCTCACATACTGAGTAATATATTGATAGTCCATCTGGATTACGTCCGGCATCTGCTTCCCGGCGGACGACGCGGCCAGCTTGCTCCAATAGTCCGCCCATTCTGCAAACTGCGGGTCAAATTTAACGCCCGGGTTTTCAGCTTCAAACATAGAAAGGATTTTCTGTGTTCTTTCATTTCTCGTCTGGTTTCCCCACCAGAACATCGTAAGTTTTGCTTCTTTGGAAGCCCCTGACTTTTTGTTTTCCGCCTTTTTGCACCCGGTTACAAGTAACGCCGCAACAAGACAAAGGCCTGCTGCGATCTTTAATACTTTTTTCATTAAAACCTCCTGTTCTAAACCTAGATAACTTGGCTTTTTATAAAAGTATCATACCGTTTTTTTACTCTGTAAATCCTATAAATCGGCTTCATAGTATAAAAAACCGATTTTTATGCAAAAAATAGCAGCGGTGCCTTGCGGCGAACGCAAAGTTTCCCGTGCAAAAGGCAAGTAAAAAGCGAAGCGTCCGGAGAGGTTGTCGTGGTTTAGGGCTTTATGTATCGCATATTTGGATGATATAATTATATTTACAGTTTAACAAATTTGCCTTTCGGCAAACATCGCAAATTATATATGTGCAAAGTGTGCACATATGCAAAATTAAATTTTATGTTCGTATTAAAAAAACTTATCAAAAGAATCGAAGACGTTTTGAACAATTTTTCTTTGCTAAAAAAAATCCTATTTATAATTATTTTTTCAGGAACCGTGTTTTTCTGCGGATTTTCAATCATCGCCTTATATTACGTAACGAAAGCGAACACTAAAATGCTGTATTTGGAAATAGCTAAGAATCTCGTCTATTCGGGAAATAAAATATCTTCCACGCTGCGCTTGGCCGAAAACATGAGCAACCTTATGCTTTCCGACGGCACTATACAGCAGCAGCTCTTTATATCAAGTCAAAACAACGACCATAATACAAGAAGCACTGCATACAAATTACTGTACGATTCTCTTATCGCATATTCGTTCGAACTTCGTCCGCTCTGCATATCCGCCGCGCTTCTTGCAAACAATAAGTACCATATTTCTTCCGACATAAGCCTTGAGAGAACTCTGCCCGAAGATTTAAAAAATAAAATTATAACCGAGTCGGATCGGCTGTCGGGCGCACCAGTATGGATAACCGAATACGGCGAAACGCATGGAGTCTTTATGGGCAGAGCCGTCCGCCGCATAGAAAATTTGAGCCTTGAAATTTTGGGCGAAATAATATTTCAGCTCGACATGAACAGGCTGGTCAAAGAGTCGTCTTCAGCTTATGGCGAATACGAACCGTCTTTTATCTTTTTTAAAAACGGAAAGGTGTTTTATAAATACGGCATAAACACCGGCGAAAAATTTTCCGACATTCTGCATAAAATTCCTCAAAAATTATCCGGCAGAGAATACGGAGTTATAAAGATAAACAGGGACGATTTTTTCGCCGTAAAAAGCGCCGTTCCCGGATACGATTGGGAATACGTGTGCCTCGTCCCTTACGGCGAAACGGCAAAAATCCTTAAATATACGGCCATAATATATTTTACAGTCATCGGTTCGGGAATTCTGTTTTCGATTCTTTTCTCTTCGGTAACTATAGGCGCTGTTTCAAAACACATAAATTATCTTGTATCAAAGATCACAACCTTCAGGGGAGACAGCAAACAGATAATTCCCGTACGCTATGATTATTCAAAGCGGAGCGACGAAATAGGAATACTTCACCAACAGTTTGACCTTATGGTGCAGGAAATAAATAATCTGATACAGATGAATTATAAAAATGAACTTTTAATGAAGGAAGCCCAGCTTACGGCGCTCGAAAATCAAATAAATCCACATTTTCTTTATAATACGCTGGAATCGGTAAATTGGCGCGCAAAGATGATCGGTGCAAAAATAATTTCGACCATGGTGGAATCTTTGGGTAAACTTTTGCGCATAACGCTTAACAACTCTTTGACCGAACACACAATAAAAACGGAACTGGAGCTTGTAGACTGCTATCTTACAATCCAAAAAATTCGCTTTGAAGAGAGGCTCAACGCTTCGATTGTTTCCGATCCTCAATTAAACAACTGCAGAATTCCCAAGTTAAGCATTCAGCCGCTTGTTGAAAACGCGATACATTATTCCGTTGAAAATTCTACCGAAGCGTGTGACATTATTATTGAGATAGAGGAATCCGGAGAAAATATAAAGATAAGCGTAAGCAACAGCGGTTCACGATTTGTTAAAGACACTCTTGAAAAGCTTAAAAGCGGCGTCATGAAAAAACACAGAACCGGACTTGGACTTTTGAACATCGACAAAAGAATAAAATTAACTTTCGGCACGGAATACGGACTTTCTCTGTATAATAAACATGAGATGGCCGTCGCTGAAATATTGATCCCGAAGGAATACGTATGAAAACCGCGCTGAGGATGATAATCGTTGACGATGAAAGGATCATCCGAGAAACAATACGATCACTGATAAACTGGAAAGCTCTCGACGTCGAAATCGTAGGCACCTGCAAGGACGGAATAGAAGCCTACAATGCAATACTTGACGAATATCCGGACATCGTTCTCACGGATATCAAAATGCCCGGCTTTTCAGGACTCGAACTCATCGAAAACATAAAAAAGATCGACGGCGACATAGAATTTATCATCCTAACCGGCTACGAAGAATTCGCTTTTGCAAAGACTGCGATGCGCTTCGGAATACGGCATTATCTTTTAAAACCTTGCAACGAAAAACAAATAGTCGAAGCCGTTAAAGAAATACAAAAAAGTATATCTAAAAGAAATTCCGATTGGAAACTTCGTTCCGACGAAATTTATGACATTTATAAAAACGATATGACTGGCGACAGTACCGTGTCGTCTATGGAAAAGCTTTTAAACCGCATACCGGAGGCGGATCTTCAATCACGCAAAAAGATTTTCATCGACATGGGGAAAATCCTTGAGACCGTAACAGATAAAGAATTTTTGGTATTTTTGCTTTCTGGACTTTTGATCAAATACGCGGACAGAAGAGACATGGCTTACAGTCCCATGCAGATTATGGACTATGTTATGGAACTAAAGCGCATGAATACGACGGATGAAATACTTTCTTCATTTCTTAAAACGCTGCCAGTCATCTTTCCGCCTATGCTTACAGGAACCAGAAGCGTGGCGGATTTCATATCGAAGCTTATAGCCTTTGTTGAAACTCATATAGACGAGCAAAGTCTTTCGTTGAAATATATTTCCGAACATTATCTTTTTATGAACGTGGACTATGTTAGCAAACAATTTGTAAAACAGACAGGTTATCGTTTTTCGGATTTTTTAAACCGTAAACGAGTCGAAAAAGCCAAACAGCTTTTAACAGTACAGGCGGACGTTCAAATTTCAGATGTCGCGGAAAAGATCGGCTTCGGAAATAATCCTCAATATTTTTACCTTATATTTAAAAAATACACGGGGATGACGCCTATGGCCTATATAAACTCATGGAAAAACAAAATGGCCTAGCCGTCGGCTTCAGGTGCGTGTTTTTGCCCGGGAAACATGCCGATGCAACAGTGTTTTTTTATTAAGTAAGATAGCAATTGTCCGAGTTTTGTGTTACACTCGTTTTATGTCTGTAATTCCTCTTGCGGTATGTTTTCTAGCCCAACTATACCACAAATTCCAGACTTTAAATTAAAAAGTACTTGTTTTATATTAGACAGTAGTGAAAACTTGTAATGTTTTCTGGAAATGCCATAAAAACCATTCAAATGGAAATTCGGAGATAAAGATGAATGATTCTAATTATTTTGATCATGTATACGGCGGTTGGCTGGGAAAATGTCTGGGTGGCGCGGCCGGCACTCCGGTTGAAGGGATAAAAAAACTTATCGACCGCGACTTCAGAGAAGTGATTCGGCCGGATTTACCCAATGACGATCTGGATATGCAGTTGCTTTGGCTGGAAGTTTTGGAAGAGAAAGGCCTTTTACTGACGGCAAATGATTTGGCAAAAGCGTGGGATGAGCACTGCTGGTATCCCTTCAGCGAATACGGCATTTTTCTAAAAAATTATGAAAGAGGCATTATGCCGCCTTACAGCGGAAGCTTTAACAATCCGTTTTTTTGTGAAGGCGAAGGGTGCCCGATTCGTTCGGAGATATGGGCGATGGTATTTCCGAACAATCCGGACAAAGCCGCTTATTACGCCGGGCTTGACGGCAGTCTTGATCATGCAGGTGAATCAGTTTGGATCGAACAATATTACGCGGCGGTCGAATCCTGCGCCTTTACGCAAACGGATATGATCGACCTGCTAAAAAGTCAATTACGCTTTTTGCCGGAAGGCTCACGCGCGCTCGGATGCGCTTCGCTGGTGTTCTCGTTGGCGGAACAAGGTATCACAGATTGGCGAAAAGTCAGAACCGCGGTTTTGCAAAAATACGGCCATAATGATTTTACCAACTCCATCACAAATCTGGGGCTCATGCTTATCGCCCTTTTATACGGCAAAGACAATTTACAGACGGTAATAGATATAGCTTTCCGCAGCGGCTTCGATACGGATTGTACATGCGCAACCGCCGCGGCAATTTGGGGCATACTGTACGGTGCAAAAAAAATTCCCGAAGAGTTGAAAGCTCTGGTTAACGACGGCTATGTGGTAGGAATCGATATCAAAAGCGATTGCCGTTCCATATATCGCTTGTCAGAGCAAACCTGCCGGCTGGGCGAAACGCTGAAAAACGTAAGTCTGTTAACGCCGCCCCGCTGTGAGCAAAAATTCGATGAAGCAATTCATCAGGAAATTTGCTATTCGGATCAGCCGGCTATCGGATTCCAAGACAGCTGCCGCATCAAGCTTGTAACGCAAAACCGCTCGAACCAAACATACAGCCTTCATAGCCGAATTAAAAATTTGCCGGCAGGCTGGATAGTAGAACCGCAGTATCGGGATTTTTTGCTTCCTGCAGGACAAACCGCTGAAACAGAATTTTGTATCCGAACCTCCGACCAAATCAAATCAATTGCAAATATCAACAAATTAAAAGTCGTTACGGCCGAGAGAGAAAGACCTGAACAAATAGCTGAATTGAGTTTCGGTATTGCAGGAGCAATGGACTGGCTCGGAGTCGGCCCGTTTTTTGAAAATTTAGAAAAAAAAGATTTACCGAACATTCCGGCCGCCCATGACGAAGACAGTGGACGGCCAACCATGGAATGCAAGGTCAATAATGCGGTTTATCTTGATAAAGCGTATATTGACGAAAATAATTTTACGACAGCTTTTTCAGCTCAAGAAAAATGCATCATCCGCGGCTATGAAGATTTATTGCCGCTTGATCAAACGTTCGGATGTCGGGGACAAATTTGCGTTTATTTGCAACAGGAAATTATATCTCCGAAAGATCAAGACCTTTGGGTTATAATTGGTAACAACGACGGTTTTGTGCTTTGGGTAAATGACGAGAAGAAATTATGCTATGACGAGATGCGATTGTGGACTCCGTATAATCATTACGAGCTCGTACATCTTAAAGAAGGGAAAAACAGGATTGTTTTAAAGCTCCTACGTCGGGGCGAACAGTTTCGCTTCAGTCTCGGCTTTCGGAAATATGACGGCGAACATTTCCATAGAAAGCGGTGGTGCACGGATTTATCGGTAACACGCTGAAAGCCGGCTGCGAATAAAGAGACTAGGAGCGCTCTGGAAAACGCGCTGCGCAGCCTCTCCGATAAGTCATTGCAGAGCAAGTTTTAATCGGATGAACAGGCGCGTTAAGAAATTTTTAAGTTGGCGGATTTTTGTCCGCACTAGGATTTACCCATGCTTGATAAAATGCGAAATATAGGGATTATGGCTCACATCGATGCGGGAAAGACGACTACAACCGAGCGCATCCTTTATTACACAAAAAAAATTCATAAGATAGGCGAAATCGACGACGGTCAGGCGACTATGGACTGGATGACCCAGGAACAGGAAAGAGGCATAACCATTCAGAGTGCCGCTACGACGACTTACTGGAAAGGCTTTCAGATCAACATAATCGATACCCCCGGCCATGTCGATTTTACGGCGGAAGTGGAGCGTTCTCTTCGCGTTCTTGACGGCGCCGTCGCAGTTATCTGTGCGGTTGACGGAGTTCAGCCGCAGACGGAAACCGTATGGCACCAGGCCGACAAATTTAAAGTTCCCAGAATTTGTTTTATGAACAAAATGGACAGAATCGGGGCGGATTTTTTTAATTCGATGGACGACGTCGCTCAAAAATTCGCGGTTCAGTGTCTTGCGTTACAAATTCCGATAGGGCAGGGGCAGGAATTTGAAGGTGTCATCGATCTGATTAAAATGAAAGAGATTCGATGGAACGCCGACGACGAAGGAGAAACCCTTAGCGAATGCGACATTTCTTCCGAGCGCATAGAAAGTGCAAAAAAATGGCGGGAAAAACTTGTAGATACGGTTGCGTCTTCAGACGACAAACTCGGAGAACTCTATCTTGAAGGAAAAGAAATATCCGCCGAACTTTTAAAAGACGCAATCCGTAAAGGTACCGTTAATAGAATATTTGTGCCGTTTGTTATGGGATCCGCCCGCCACAATCAAGGCGTGCAGCCGCTCATCGACGCGGTTGTGGATTATCTTCCTGCGCCCGACGAAGTTCCTCCTGCGGAAGGAATACACATAAAACGCGACAAAGAAGAAAAAGTACTTGTTCCGTGCAAGACTGACGGAATGCCGCTCGGTCTTGTATTTAAAATTCAGTATGACAAAGAGATGGGATCGCTGTGCTATGTTAGAATGTATTCGGGCAAAATTACAAGCGGAAGTCAGATTTACAACGTAGGAAAGAAAAAAAGAGAGCGCGTAAACCGTATACTGCGTATGCACGCGGATAAAAACGAGCCGATCGACAGCGTATCCGCAGGCGACATTGCAGTTTTTATCGGGTTGAAATTTGCGCAGACGGGAGACACGCTCGGAAGCGAAGGAATGCCTGTTTCTCTTGAAAACATGAAATTTCCCGAGCCTGTAATCTCCATTGCGATAGAACCGGAAACTCTTTCCGATCGCGATAAATTGAACGAAACGCTTGGTATCCTTTCAAAAGAGGATCCGACCTTTACCTTTCACGAAGATACGGAAACAGGCCAGCTCATCATAAGCGGTATGGGAGAACTCCATCTGGACGTTCTTGTTACAAGGATGAAAGACGATTTTAAAGTCAACGCGCGCGTCGGAGCTCCTCAGGTTACATACCGTGAAGCGGTAACGGTTGCCGCCGAACACACCGAAAATTTCAGTAAGGTGCTTGCAGGTAAAGAAAATACGGCGGGAATTTCAGTCCGAGTGGAGCCAAGGTCTCAGGGACAAGGAAATTCCTACGCTTGTACCGCCAAAACTAAAGACATTCCTGAAGAAATCGTCGCCGCCGTTAAAAACGCATTTGAAGCGGCGCTCGCTTCGGGTATAAAATACGGCTACCCATGCACGGATACTGCCGTTACCGTTACCGATCTTGCGTGGAATGAACTTACCGGCACTCCGTTCGCTTTTGAAGCCTGTGCCGCGCAGGCCTTCGATCACGCTTGCAACGCCGCCTCTCCCGAACTCTTGGAGCCGGTCATGAACGTTGACATAACCTGCCCCAAGGAATTTGTAGGAGAAGCTATGAGTCAAGTGACTCAACGCGGCGGAATTATCTTGGGGCAGGATTCAAGACCCTCAGGAGAATTGATCCATGCGCAAGCTCCGATGGCAAAGATGTTCGGCTTTTCCACTAATCTAAGATCCGCAACACAGGGCAGGGCTTCGTTCAGCATCGAATTCAGCCATTTTCAGATAAAGCCGGGCGGCCTTAATTCGGCGTACTAGGTTACAATAAAATCGGATTTTTCATTAAATCAGCGTAATTTGCCTTGACGGCGATCTCATGTAGTTATATCATTAAAACAATAATATAACCCCAAGGGAGGCCAAAATGGCTAAGGTAGAATTAAAACATATCGGCAAGATATATCCCGACAGCAACATGCACGCTGTAAAGGATGCCAACATTACGATTGAAGACCGCGAATTCTGCGTATTCGTAGGACCTTCAGGCTGTGGAAAATCCACGACGCTCCGCATGGTCGCGGGACTTGAAGACATTACGGAAGGAGATCTTTTTATCGACGGTGAAAAGATGAATGACGTTCCGCCAAAAGATCGCGACATAGCTATGGTTTTCCAAAACTATGCCTTGTATCCTCATATGAGCGTATACGACAACATGGCCTTTGGTCTTAAAATTCGTAAAATGGACAAGGCTGAAATCGATCGTCGCGTTCACGAAGCCGCAAAGCAGCTCGATCTAGAACAATATCTGAACCGCAAACCTAAGGCTCTGTCCGGCGGTCAACGCCAGAGAGTCGCCGTAGGACGCGCTATAGTACGCAATCCTAAGGTATTCTTGTTCGACGAACCTCTTTCAAACCTCGACGCCAAACTTCGCGTAACCATGAGAGCTGAAATTTCAGCCTTGCACAACCGTTTGCAGGCTACGATGATCTATGTTACACACGATCAGATAGAAGCTATGACCTTAGGAACGAAGATCGTCGTCATGAAAGACGGACAGATACAGCAGATCGGAGCACCGCTCTATCTTTACAACAATCCCATAAATAAATTCGTCGCCGGCTTTATAGGAACGCCGCCGATGAATTTCCTTAGCGTTACGATAAAAGAAGAAGGCGGAAAGATCATTGCCGACGAAGGCTCGTTCTCGTTTGTTCCGACGGCAGCTCAGCAGGCAAAACTTAAGTCCTATGTAGGTAAGTCGATTTCCTTCGGTATTCGCCCTGAAGACGTTACTTTTGTTGAAAAACCGGCAAGCGAAAACAACATGTCCCTTAAGATTATGAACCAGGAACCGCTGGGAGCCGAAACTCATCTTTTCCTCACGTCGGAAAAAGGTCAAAACATGATCGTACGCACAAGCCCGAAAAATATTTATCACCTCGGCGACACGGTCAACTTTGTTCCGAACATGGAAAAAGCGAAATTCTTTGATAATACGGAAGCAGAGTTGAATATTTGCGATCAGATCGAGAAGAACTGGTAATATTCGACATTAAGCAGCGACAGGCCGCCGACATTTATCCGTCGACGGCCTTTTTATTTTTAAGGCGGGATCGATTAAAACACATCTTTCATTGTATACAGTTTTCCCGTAGGAATCGTATGATTTTTTATACATGTTAACAACTTTTCTGCAGCAATAACCGCCCCTAGGGCAAAGCCTTCACGGCTACGGGCACGGTGAGTAAGTTCTATTGTGTCGGCGCTGCTGTCAAACCAAACGGTATGAGTTCCGGGCGTATATCCGCATCGGGTGCTTGACACGTGCAGCTGTTCCGTTTTGGGCTTTTCATGAAAAGCGTCGGTTACAATTTCCTTTTTTACAGGATCGTTTGATAATATGCGTTTTGCGATTTCCAATGCGGTTCCGGACGGACTGTCAGCTTTTTGATTATGGTGCATTTCCCAAGTCGCAATATCGTACTCGGGAAATTCCTTTACGAGTTTTACAGCTTCCTCTATTATTTTGTAAAAAAGATTTACGCCGATTGAAAAATTCGACGAAGCCATTATAGTGCCGCCGCACGAAGCTGCAAATTTTTCGATTTCGGTCATTTCATTGTTCCATCCCGTCGTTCCCACGATCATTGGGATTTTAGTCGGTAAAACGGCCTTTATGTTTTCGATTATCGCAGAAGGGTGACTGAAATCTATAACACATTCCGCACCGCTTTTTTCAACCGCTTCGGCTACGGCCTTGCCGCTTCCCACAGGAACACGGACGCTCGCGTCTTCCGAAAAAACATCGATAGTCGCGACTATGTCGTGCTTGCGTTTTTTTGCAACGTCGGCAATCAAGTGTCCCATCTTGCCGTAACCGATAAGAGTCATTTTCATCTTGTTTCTCCGAAAAATGCTTTATGCAGGATTTTTACTACGTCCGACGATTGATCTTCGTTACAAATAAAACTTATGTTTACTTTTGAAGCTCCCTGACTGATCATCTGTACGTTTATATTGTTTCGGGCAAGGGCTGTAAAGCCTTGAGCTAAAATTTCGCTCGTAGATGCAACGTCGCATATTATGGCTATTATAGCCTTTCCTTTTTTTACATTGACGTCGGCAACTTTCTTAAGATCGGCCACGAGCCCGTCCAAATTTGTTTGCGTATTTATAGTAAGCGACACGGAAACTTCACTGGTCGCAATCACGTCGATGCTTATGTTCCATTTTAAAAACTGATTGAATATGTGCGCAAGGAAGCCTGCGGCTCCGATCATACGAGTAGAAACGATGTCTATGAGGGTTATGTTTTTTATAGACGTAATCGCACATACAGGATTGGTTTTTTGAGTGTGTTTTGCAACTATGATAGACCCCGGACTTTCAATATTATAAGAATTCTTTACGCGAACCGGCGTTCCTGTACGCAAACACGGAACCATCGACCTGGGATGCAGAATTTGAGATCCGAAAACGGCCAGTTCCTGAGCTTCTTCATAAGTCACTTCAGGAACGGGGCGTGCGTCCGGACATATACGCGGATCCGCCGTTAAAATGCCGTCTACATCCTTCCACGTTTGGATTTCTTCGGCACACATTGCAGAACCCAGCATCGTAGCGCTTAAATCGCTTCCTCCGCGCCCCAATGTTGTGATATGACCTTCTTTGTCTTTTGCAATAAAACCGGTAACTATCGGAATAGCGTCGTTTTTTCCGTTTTTGTAATCGTCAAGATGCGACGGAATAAGGCGCCATACGGATTCGTCAAGTTCCGCAGCCATGTAATTGCTGTCGCTTATAAAGCCTATGTCCCACGCATCATAAAACTGCGCAGGCAGCCCTTCTTTTTGCAGATAAGCGGCCATTATTCTTACGGACATCCTCTCACCGAACGAAACAAGGTAATCGCGTGTGCGCTTGGTAAGCTCTTTTAACATGCAAATTCCCGTCAAAAGCTGTTGAAGTTCCGCTTGCAGATCGACGATGGGAGAGGGTAAAATACCCAATTCTTTTTGTGTCTTTTCGTGCAATTCCATAACCTTTCGTATGTCAACGGTACCTTTCACTGCGGTTTCCGCAGCTTCAAGCAAGTGATCCGTCGTATCCCCCATTGCGGAAAGCACTACGACAGGCCTTTTTCCCTTGTATGCTTTGATAATCTCTGCAACATGGCGTATACGCTCCGCATTTGCGACGGACGAACCGCCGAATTTCATGACGATCATGATTCACTCCTAAATCACGCGAATATTCACCGAACACTATACTGAAAACCGAATAAACATGCAAACATTCGTCTCATCAATTTGCTTGCAAGATCTTAAAAAGAAATGTATGTTAAATAAAACCGCCTGATAAGGAGATAAAATGCCTAATGAAATTCTTTTGTGTTTGTCGCTGCTTTTTTCTTACGGCGGGCTTCTTGTCTTCTTTAAATTATTCGGAAAGGCCGGCTTATATACATGGATGACCTTTACGGCGATAACCGCAAATATTGAAGTATTGATCTTGGTAAACGCCTTCGGTCTTGAACAGACGCTGGGCAACACGCTTTTTGCCGCAAGTTTTCTCGCTACGGATATCTTAAGTGAAATTTACGGTAAAAAATCGGCGAACAAAGCTGTGTTCATAGGAATAGCCGTTTCCGCTTCCTTTATCGTAATCACAAATCTGTGGCTCTTATATACTCCATCCACAAACGATTGGGTGTTTCCTTCAATTAAAACAGTTTTTTC
Organism: Treponema parvum; assembly: GCF_017893965.1. Lineage (NCBI taxonomy): Bacteria > Pseudomonadati > Spirochaetota > Spirochaetia > Treponematales > Treponemataceae > Treponema > Treponema parvum. Next base: position 1,307,841 of record NZ_CP054142.1, on the reverse strand, counting down.
AAACACTCCCAGAATAATGACGGCAAGCCTTATAGGCTATGCTGTTTCGGAAATATTCGACGTATGGGCTTATCACGCATGGTGGAATTTTACTCAAAAAAAGACGGGTTCAAAAGAAAAATTTTTATGGCTCAGAAATAACGGTTCCACCCTCGTTTCACAGTTCATAAACATAGTGATATTTAATTTTTTAGCTTTTTGGAAAATTTACGATCTGAAAACGCTCATAAACATAACCGCTTCCTGTTATATAATTTACATTTTTACAAGCCTTTTGGACACGCCTTTTATCTATCTGGCAAAGACGATGATTTCGACACAGGATAAATAAGCAAAATAGAATCGTACTCTCGACATTCATGCTGTTAATTTATAAAAAAATTATAAAAATATCAAAAAATATAAAATATCTTTACAAAAACCAAAATATACTCTATGATAAATTATAAAATGTTTATAATTTATGGCAGGCTTATATGAAAATAATTAAAGCTGAAGCTTTCAAAATTCATTTCAAATCGGTTATGGTCCGCGATGCGGAAGGGCATTCACATCCAGGAAAGGAACACGACGCAACTGCCGGATTTTTGAGGATTACCTGTGACGACGGGACGGAAGGCTGCGCCGTCGGCGGAAATATGAACGTAGATATTCTGCAAAATGTCGTCTGTCCTGCGATAATCGGCGAAGATCCGTTCTTTCACGAGCGGATTTGGCAGAGAATGCGCACGTGGCAAAGACTGCATTCCACTTTTACCGACCGTTCGTTGTGCGCCCTCGATCTTGCGCTGTGGGATATATGCGGTAAAAAATGTTCTAAGCCGATTTACAAGTTGCTCGGCGGCTTTAGAGAAAAGGTTCCCGCCTACGCTTCCATCATGGTAGGGGATAACTTTGAAGGCGGGCTGAATACGCCTCAATCCTATGCAGATTTTTCTTTAAAATTGCTGAAAAAAGGATATAAGGCCATAAAACTTCACACGTGGATGCCGCCCATAATACCGGAACCGGATCCCAAACTCGACGTGGCGGCGTGCCGCGCAGTCCGCGAAGCGGTAGGGCCGGATATCGAACTTATGCTTGACCCTTATCACGATTATACGCGTCAGGAAGCGTATTATATTGCAAAGGAATTGGAAAAACTTAATTTTTTGTGGATGGAAGAACCTATGGACGAACACTCCATGTCTTCATATAGGTGGCTCACCAAAGAAGTCGATCTTCCCATTTGTGGTCCCGAAACCGTAGAAGGCAAAAACCGCTCAAGAGCGGAATGGGTAATTTCCGGAGCTTCGGACATAGGCCGCGCAGGGGCGGAAGTTACGGGCGGTATCACAAGTTTGATGAAATCCGTTCACCTTTACGAATCGTTCGGCATGAGCATTGAACTTCACGGCAACACAATAGGAAATTTACACGTGCTCGGAGCCATGCCCATAGCGGGTAAATATTATGAACGGGGGCTTTTACATCCGTTCCTCGACTACGACAAGCCGAAACCGTGGTTCAAATCAATCTACGATCCTTTAAATGCGGACGGTACTGTTACGATTCCGTCAAAACCGGGATTGGGTTGGGATCTCGATTATGATTACATATTAAATAATAGGATTAAATAAAGGGGGATTTTATATGAAACGCTTTATGTTACTGGGCGCTCTGGCAGCTCTCAGCATTATGCCTGTATGTGCGAAGGGAGAATCGGAGGCAAAGACCGGAAACGGGCCGGTGACAATACATCACTGGTATTGGGTCCCGAACGCCGATAACGAAAATTATTCCAAGCTTATCGCGGAATTTAACGCTACTCATCCGAATATAAAAGTAGAATGGGAAAATGTTCCGCAAAAGGATGTACGCACGAAATTCATCACGGCGTACCAAGTAGGCGAGGGGCCTGACACTTTTGGCATGAGTGAAAACTGGGTAGCAGAATTTGCCGCCATGAATATGCTTGAGCCGCTCGACAGCTACATTTCAAAATGGCCGGGGAAAAACGACATCTTCGATAAGGTATGGCCGAGCAGTAAAATTCAAAACGTACAATACGGTATGCCGTGGAAACTGCTTGTAACTTACATGTATTACCGAAAAGACTGGTTCAAAGAAGAAGGACTTTCCGTTCCGCAGAACATGGATGAATTCGTAAAAGTCGCAAAGGCTCTTACCGGTAAATACAAGGATGAAAGCGGACAGATTCTGGACCGTTACGGATTCGGCTTGAGGGGCGGAAGGGGAAACGCTCAGTGTTACTATATTTGGGTTCAAAGCTACGGCGCAAAACTTTATGACGATAAAGGAAATGTAGCTTTTAATACTCCGCTTGCCGTAGAAGCGACGCAAAAGTATTTAGATCTTTATCAAAAAGAAAAAGTTACTCCGCCTTCAGCCGTCGGCGACGGTTTTTCGGAAGTGGTAGGCGCTTTTAAAAGCGGACGGACTGCAATGCTGCATCACCACATAGGTACTTATGTAGAAATCACTCAGGCGCTGGGCGATAAGGTCGGCGTCATGCTGTTTCCCGCAGGCCCGACGGGTTATCGCTGGTCCGAAGGTTCTGTTATAAACCACGGTATCAGCTCTATTTCAAAAAATAAGGAAGCAGCGTTTACGTTTATAAGCTGGATGAGTGAAAAATGGGCGGTAGAATTTCAAAGCCGCTATTTAGGTTCGGTTCCGATCACAAAAAGCGTAGCGGATCTGCCGTATTTCAGAGACAATCCGTTCTACGCAAAGTCCAATGAATCCGTAAAATATGTAGGACCTTGGCCTAAGACGATCAACTGGGCTTCCGTCATAGATTCCACCACCGTAAAACTGCTGCAGCAGGCTCTTATGGGACAGATAACCGCTCAGCAAATGGTAGAATCAATTTCCGCAGAACTGGCAAAAAAATAACTATCTTCACAGTCCGAGTCTTCGCTCGGACTGTTTTTTTAGGAGACCGCATTTATGGTGGAATTGAAAAAAAGTCAAAAATGGTATCCGTACGTTTTGATTTTGCCTACTTTTCTGGCTATAGGAATCATTCTTCTTTATCCCATGTTCAAGGGACTCATGTTAAGCTTTCAAAACTATATACTGAGTAAACCCGTTCCGAAAAACGAACGCTTTATAGGATTGGGAAACTACATAGAGATGTTTAAAGATCCTATCTTTTTGATTTCACTTAAAAAGACGGCTTATTGGATTGTTTTTTCAGTGGGTCTTCAAGCCTTAATGGGGCTTCTCGTAGCTTTGGTTTTGGATCAAAAATTTCCTTTGAGGGCGCTTGTGCGCGGTTTGGTACTGATTCCGTGGGTCTTGCCGAGCGTAGTTTCAGCGCTGCTCTGGTCGTGGATCCTTGACGGAACATACGGTCTGTTTAACGATTGGCTTATGAGGCTGCACATTATAAACCAAAATATTCCTTGGCTGGCAAACCCCAAGACGGCGTTCGGTTCGGTCATCGCCACAAACGTATGGAAAGGGTTTCCTTTTTTTGCGATAAGTTTTTTAGCCGGCTTGCAAGCCATCCCTAAAAATCTTTATGAAGCGGCCGAAATCGACGGCGCGAACATGTGGCAGCGTTTTTGGGCTGTTACAATGCCGCATTTAAAGCCCATATTGATAACTTCTACCGTGCTGCGAATAATATGGACTGCAAATACGACCGACCTTATCTTTACGATGACGCAGGGCGGCCCGGGATATACTACGAATGTGCTTGCTTTGTATACTTATCTTAAAGCATGGAGCGAACTTAACTTCGGATATTCGTCGGCTATGGCTATAATCCTTATGGGCATAATAATAGTGTTTATCAGCATCTATATCAGATTAATAAATAAAAGTAGGGAAGGTGGAATTTAAATGAAAAAGAATGTCGCAAAGCGTTTGCTTTTAGTATGGATTCCTGCATTGCTGATCAGCTTATATTCCCTAATTCCGCTTGCATGGGCGTTTATTACATCCGTAAAACCTGAAAACGAAATACACACACCTGTGGTAAAGTATTGGCCTTCCAGCCCGACTTTAAAAAACTATGCTTCGGTAATAAAAACGACCGATTTTCCGAGACAATTCAAAAACAGTGCGATAGTTTCGGGGTGTACTACGCTGTTGTGCGTGTTTATTTCAATTACCGCAAGCTATGCTTTCAGCCGCTTTCGTTTTAAAGGTGAAACCACCTTAAGAAAATTTTTACTTTCGAGTCAGATGTTTCCCAAGGTTCTCATAATCATACCTCTTTTTGTTATCATGAGAGGACTGCATTTGCTAAACACAAAAGGAAGTCTCATATTCGCATATACTTCTTTTTCTCTTCCGTATGTTATATACATGCTGATCGGTTATTTTGCGGGCATTCCGCAAGACCTAGACGAAGCCGCAACGATCGACGGTTGTTCCAGAACGGGCGTTCTTTTTAAAATAGTGCTTCCGCTGGCTTTGCCCGGAATTATAGCGACTGCGATCTACGCCTTTATACACGCATGGGACGAGCTCATGTTTGCCGTAATGTTTACTTCAACCGCAGCTCAAAGAACCTTGCCTGTAGGTCTTAACATGTACATAGGCGAATACGGAATCGAATGGGGAAGTTTGTGCGCCGCTTCAATTCTTACTTCGTTGCCTGTAGTTTTGCTGTTTATGTTCTTACAGCGATACTTGATTGCAGGAATGACGAGCGGCGGCGTAAAAGAATAATTCTTGCCGGTTCGCCGTGCCGCATTGCAGTGCGCTGCGGCCTGACGACCGGTCACAGTGCGGAAACCGTCACAGTATCAATTTATAATAAAAATGCATTATAGTTTAATAAAAATATGTATGAAGACTTGTTCGTAGTACTGAAAGGTGCTGTAAAATCTATGCGTAGATTTTTAGAAAACGCAGGGGTGAAGAATGATGACTTATAAGGGATTTATTGCAACTGTTGAATATGATGATGAAGCTCATGTATTTACTGGAGAGGTAATCAATACTCGTACTGTAATTACTTTTCAGGGAACGACTGTTGATGAGATGGAAAATGAATTTCGTGCTTCTGTTGATGATTATCTTGAGTGGTGTAAGGAAGATGGAATTGAACCAGGAAAACCTTATTCAGGAAAATTCAATGTTCGTCTTTCTCCATTATTTCATAGCCAGGTTGCTCTTGCTGCAAAAAAATTGGATATGTCTTTGAATAGCTTTGTAGAAAAATCATTAAAAGATGAAATATCGAATATGCAGTTGGTTTATTAGAAATAAAACCTAACACAGTTTTCAAAGCCGACAAAATAGGACGACGCCCATTTGCGGTTTAAACCCCTGTTAGGTGCACGCCTTCGGCGGGCAAGAAAAAAGAAGATTATTTACACATTAAAGATAAATGTGGTAAATATATATCTGTAATAATCGAGAGGAGAAAAGGCCAGAAATGAACATATAAAATTTATATAAATTATCTTCACCATAATAATTATAGGAGTTTTATATGTACGGTCCTCAACCCAATGAAATACACCCCATGAAGGGGTTTGATCAAGTATGTTTTATTAAGAATACAATTACTAATCCAAATATAATCGTTGGTGATTATTCGTATTATGATGATCCAGTAAATTCAGAAAACTTTGAAAATAATGTTCTGTATCATTATCCATTCATTGGAGACAAATTAATTATTGGAAAGTTTTGTGCCATTGCCCGAGATGTTAAGTTCATAATGAATGGTGCAAATCATAAAATGAATTGTTTCACAACATATCCATTTTCAATATTTAGAAATGGATGGGAAAAAACAACACCAGAAATGGAAGAGTTACCAATTAAAGGTGATACGGTAATTCAGAATGATGTGTGGATTGGTTATAATTCTTTAATAATGCCCGGAATAAAGATAGGTAATGGTTCAATAATTGCATCAAATTCTGTTGTAGTAAAAGATGTAGAACCATATTCAATCGTTGGAGGAAATCCTGCAAAATTAATACGAAAAAGATTTGATAATGAAATTATTGATCTTTTAGAAAGTATAAAATGGTGGGATTGGCCAATAGAAAAAATAACGACAAATCTCGAGATACTTACCTCAGATGATGTAAGTAAATTACGAGAAATTAGTGATATTAAGATCACCTAACACCCGTTTCAACCTGATATTGCCTTTACGACAATACCTGGATTCGAAGGCTGCCTACAACGCAATTTTTTTAATACATCGAATCCTGGTATAACCGCACCGATTATTTGATTTTTCCATAACACCCACAACTATCAATAATGTATATTCTGTCTACTAATATAAAAATAAAAATACTGAAAAACAAAAAACGCCCATCCTCCTCTTACACTAAGAATGGGCGTTTAAAAACTGTTTGTACTTTTTGCCGATATATTTCTTAGAAAAAAAGTTTCATATCGTCATCGACTGTGCCTATGCCGCTGATTTTAAACTTTTCGACCAAAACTTTTGCAACATTTGCGGAAAAGAAAGCAGGCAAAGTCGGTCCCAAATGAATATTTTTTATTCCCAAATACAAAAGCGCAAGCAATACTATAACGGCTTTTTGCTCATACCATGCAATATTATAAATGATCGGCAAATCATTTATATTTTCGAGACCGAAAACTTCCTTTAATTTTAGAGCAATAAGGGCAAGTGAATAAGAATCGTTACACTGCCCTGCATCCAAAACTCTCGGAATTCCTTCTATATCGCCTAGGTCTAATTTATTGTATTTATATTTTGCGCATCCGGCGGTTAAGATAACGGCATCTTTGGGAAGAGCCTTTGCAAAATCGGTATAATAATTTCTAGCCTTTGCTCTTCCGTCGCAGCCGCCCATCACCACAAATTTTTTAATGGCGCCGCTTTTGACTGCCGATACGATCGTATCGGCAAGAGCGATCACCTGGTTATGTGCAAATCCGCCTATAATTTGTCCGCTTTCAATTTCTACAGGAGGCGGACAAGTCTTAGCCTGTTCTATTATCTGTGAAAAATCTTTTGTCTCGCCGATATCTCCTGAAATATGCTTACATCCCGGAAATCCCGCAGATCCCGTTGTATAAAGCCTGTCCTTATAACTCGGCTTGGGCGGAACTATACAGTTTGTAGTCATTAAAATAGGACCGTTAAAACTCTCGAATTCTTCCTTTTGTTTCCACCATGCGTTTCCGTAATTGCCTACAAAGTGAGAATATTTTTTAAATGTGGGATAATAATGTGCCGGAAGCATTTCAGAATGTGTGTACACATCAATTCCCGTTCCCTTTGTCTGTTCTAGCAACATTTCCATATCTTTAAGATCATGGCCGGATATGAGGATACCAGGATTTTTACCCACTCCTATGTTTACCTTTGTGATTTCAGGATTTCCGTAAGCGGAAGTATTTGCATCGTCCAACAGCGCCATGCCTGCGACGCCGTATTTGCCGGTTTCCAATGTGAGAGCAACAAGTTCGTCAATACCGAGACTGTCATCAAGCGTTTTTGCAAGGGCTCTTTGCAAGAAAGCATCCGTTTCTTCATCATCTTTTAAAAGCGCATTTGCATGTTTACTGTATGCGGAAAGCCCTTTAAGGCCGTAAATTATAAGTTCCCGCAAACTTCGTATGTCTTCATTTTCAGTAGCAAGAACCCCTACACTTTTTGCTTTTGCAGCATACGCGCTTTTGTCCATTACGTCCCAAGTCGCCGCATCGGAAAGACCGTTCTTGTTTTTTAATAAAGTTAAAAGCTCTTGTTTTTTATTCAATGTTAAAACAATTTTATCTGTTATCGTATCTTCATCGAAATTGGCGTTTGTTATGGTTATAAAAAGATTCAATGTAACCAAGTGATTTATTTCTTTGGGAATCTTTACCCCTTCATCTCTAAGTCTTGTAGTAATTTCCGAAATTCCCTTGCTAACATATATCAGTAAATCCTGCATAGCGGCTACCGAAGGGGATTTCCCGCACACCCCCATTTGCGTACATCCGGTGCAGCCGGCTGTTTCCTGACATTGATAACAAAACATTTTATTTTCCATAATAGGCCTCCTATTGCAAATCCTCACACGGCGTTGTTTTGACCATTCCCAAGGCCAACCGTATGAGCGAGTCTGTCAATAAGATATTCCGTAGTTATAAAATTTTCCGTAACTTGTGTTACAAATTGTCACATATCGCAGATATCTTTCATTTTTTTAATGTCAAAGATGCGGATAGCTTTTTTGTCAATGACGATGAGGCCGTCTTCTTGCATTTTCATAAGTTCGCGGGACAAAGAAGGCCTTGTGACATTTAAAAAATCCGCAAGTTCTTCTCTGTTCATGTTGATTTCGACCGTATTGTCTTCTCTTTTATTTTTTAAAAAGAGCTTTGCGATTTTTTGTCTTAATCCCGAACATGAAAGTATTGAAAGCCGTCGGTTAAGGTAATAAGTTTTGGAAGCGAAAATATAAAGCATGTTCAAAACAATCTTTTGGTGAATTGTTTCGGTAATTCCATTAGATTGAAAAAGATTGGGCTTTGCAATTTCTAAAATTTTTGAATCGCAAAGAACCTGTGTATAATGATCGTAAGTTTTTCGGTTTAAAAACAGAAAAATTTCACCGAAAATTTCTCCGGGTTTATCGAACAATGCGATTATACTTCTTTTTCCGCTGCCGGTGTCGTTACAGACTGCGACGCATCCTTCTACAAGCAAATACATACTCTTTGGAATATCGCCCTGCAAAAAAATAAATTCGTCTTTGCTGTATTCGTTGATTTTTGCGCGAGTTTTTACAATAAATTCCTCTATTTCTTCATTTGTCATTCCCGCAAATAAAGGGCTTTTTTTCAAATTTTCGATCATTTATTCTGCCTCTTGACTATTGTTTTTGAATCGACGGCAAAGCTTCCGATTTTAAAATTTCTCCAGAACGAAGAATTCTTCTTGATTCCTGCATAACGGAATCTATACTGTTTAAATATGCCAACAGTTCTTTTTCCTGTTTACTTGTCTCGATCACTGCATGAATGCCGCCGTTTTTAATTACGATCCTTCTGTCTGCCATGAGAGCCAAAAGCGGATCATGGGTCGCCATAAGCACTATCTTATCCTGAGATACCAACAGGTCAAGCGCTTTTTTTCTGTCTATTCCGGCATTTTCTATTTCATCTATGAGAACGATGGGAGAAGCGCTGAGCACCGCGGTATCTGCTATCATGAGAGCTCTTGACTGGCCGCCGCTTAAACTTGTTACGGGCGTTTCCGCTAAAAAACTCTCTCCTGCAAGTTTATTGGCTTCAAGTAAAATTTTTTCAGCTACTTTTTCAGGATTCTCTACCATCCGGCTTGCCGCGTGCATCCTGATAAATTCTCCGGCGCTTAAGTCTATGACAAAATTCATGTTCTGAGAAAGCTGCGCCACTAATTTTTTGTTAGCGGAATATCGCCATTTAAAATCGGGTTTTTCTTCGTTTATCATGATGCTTCTTCCCGTAGGAGTGTCGCCCCATGCCGCCCATTCAATGTCCGCAAGCAACCTGCTCTTGCCGGAGCCCGTAGGTCCTACTATGGCTACGACCTGAGAAGGCAATATGGTAATGGCTCCGAAGGTTTCTTTTTCTTTATTTTTATTATGTCCTGCAAGAATAGTGAGAGATTTTACGGTATTTTCTTTTTTTATCCCAAGAAAATCAATCATCTGATAAATATAAGACTTAAGGTCGTCCAAAACACGATCGGTGTCCATAGCCTTGTCTTCGGATGCATGTTCTTTCTGATCTTCTAAAAAAGTTTTTAACGTTTTACCTTCACAGCCTTTTATGTCAAGCGTATTCTGTTCAAAAAAATCCGCGACAAACGGATATTCCTGCAAAAGGCTTTCAATCTTTTTTTCTGTGATGTTTTCAGTTCCATCCTTTTTGTCCGCCGTCATTTTTGTCTGTGTCATTTTTGCCCGTCCTCCCAAACCATCTTTCTTGTATTTCCAAGCTGATAGTTTTCTCCTATCCTTGTTTCACCCAGACAATAAGAGCACATTGCCGAAGGCATAGGAAAACGGAGCTTCATTCCGCGTACAGTCTGTATGTCAACCGTATTGCTCTCCAAGACGGCGCTCAATTCAAAAGCCCCCTGCCCGCTCAAACCGTTTACATGCATTACCGTCGCCTTGGGATTTACCGTGCTTACCCTTGAAGCGAATACTTCCCTTTCAGCCTGAGACACTATGTCGCCCTTAGTGATCACTACCACATCCGCCGATTTAAGCATGGGGCCGATCTTTTTAGGCGTATTTATTCCTGAAAGATTGTCAATGACGCAAACGCCCGTGATTTCCGCAAGGTACGGAGAACAACGGTTGCAAAGTCCCGCCGATTCCGTAATCAGAATGTCAAGTTTTTCTTTGTTTCCCCATAAAACGACATCTTCGATATTGGAAGCAAAAAAATGATCGGGGCACAATCCGCCTGAAAGTCCTTTTTTTACCGGTACGGCAGCTTTTTCATATAAGAGATCGTCGTCCGTATACAAACAGTCAAATTTTACAACGCCGATTTTTTTACCCTTGTTTTTAAAAGCGTCGATGATTTTTAATATAACGGACGTCTTTCCCGACGAAGGCGGCCCTGAAAATATTATCAAATTCATATTTACATGCCTCCCATGCCGCTATTAAAAATTCCTTCCGCTTCTTTTAATACTTTTGCGATGTCGTTTGAATGGATAAAATCCCAGCCGGGCCACATGAATTTTTTGTCTTTTGAAAGGTGGTTATCCATCGTTGGATGCGTAGAAGGAAATTTTCCGTCCGCCGAAAGTACGGATCCCATAGAAGGCGAAAAAAGAAAGTCGACTACGGGTTTTACCCTGTCTTTTGACGACTTCTTTGACAAAAAGAAGATAGGACTTATTATAGCTCCGTCTTCAGGCCATACGGTTTTCATCGGGCCTTCTTCCTTTGCCATCCATGTAAAAAAATACGGCATAACGGTAACTATCGGCGTGTCCGAAGTTTTTCTTCCGCCGTTTTTTACCATCTGCGCAGGATGCATGGATGAAACAACTCCCCTGCCAAGGGCGGCAAGCCCTTCTTTACCGTATTTTGTATATATTCCTAGCAATATGGCGTTAAAAAGATCCAAATCTTTCATCGGAACGGCTATCGTATTTTCAAATTCGGGTTTTAAAAGATCCGCCCAGCTTTTAGGCATTGGCCTGTCGCCCAAGAGAGCCGTGTTTACCATAAAAATAGCCGGAACGACTCCGATTATCTTGTATTGCCGGCGAGGATCCTTCAGGTCGATATAATCGTTGTCAAAATCGGAATTAAGTTTTTCTATACCTGTTATGTCTTCAAAAACGCCTTCGTCCTTATAATGCCCCATGAGTTCTTTATCGAAAAAGAAACCGTAACCGGCTGAAAGATATATGTCTGCGAGTTCGCTTGCGTCCTTGCTTTTTACCACATGTTCTTTAAGCCAGTCGATTCCCATGCTGGCGGCCTGCAATTCGTAATTTATACCGACTTTTTGTGTTTCAAGCCAATTATCCAACTTTTCAAGCATTTGCATCCTTATCGGGCAAGGAAGCACTCCCATAAGTTTAACGTCGCATTCAGAGGCGTTTTTTTTACTGTCGGCAGGACCGCTCTGCACGGTACTTTTTCCCGATTCTATCGTCTCTATCATACGTTTTTCAAACGCATCGGTATCGATATGTTTGCTTTTTAGAGCCGTTTCCACCGATATTGACCTTGCCACAAGGTTCCGTAAGACTTTGTTTTTTAGATTTTCAAAGCCGTTGGCTGCAAAAAGCTCAATGAGTTCGGGGTATTTTTCCGTAACCTCATATACGGTATCTTTTAATGAAAAATAGTTATTCATATGTTTCTCCCATGAATCGTTAGGTTAATCATTGCGGTTAATTCAAGCTTGGCGACCGGTACGACAATCGACAGCCCAATCAATCGACAGCCATTTTATAACACGGATAAAAATAAAAAACCGTAACAAAAGTTACGGTTTTAAATAGGTTTTAGTCTAAACTGTATAAAAAATCATACAATCTGATTAAGTTTCTCACATAAAAATTCGCTTTTTTCTTTTAATCCTATCTTTCCTGTAGACAATAAAATTATGTTCGGCCTGGCAGGATCCAATTTTACCCTGCCGGCGCTGGAATTTATAAGCCTTAAAACCTTATCTACGGAAATTTTTGAAACTTGGTCAAGAGTTATTTGAACTACGCCTCTTTGTTCCTTTATTGAGCTTATGGCAAGTTTTTTGCATATTATCCTTATTTCAGCTAAGGACAACAGACTGTTCACTTCTTCCGGCACCGGACCGAAACGGTCGTTAAGTTCGTAATAGGTATTGTCGAGTTCGCTTTTTTCCTGTACGGACGCGATTTTTTTATAAATTTCCATCTTTATTTGAGGATTCTGCACGTATGAATCGGGAATAAATCCCGTATATTCAAGCTCCATAAGAACTTCAGGCTGTTCGTCGTAATTTTGTGCAGTAAGACGCTGTACCGCTTCATTTAAAAGTCTTAAATACAGATCGAAACCTACGGAATACACATTTCCCGATTGATCCTGCCCTAAGAGATTTCCCGCTCCGCGTATTTCCATGTCTTTCATGGCAATCTTAAAGCCGCTTCCGAGTTCGGTAAAATCACTTATAACTTGAAGTCTCTTCATCGCAATTTCCGACAGAGCCTTGTTTTGCGGATAAAAAAGATATGCATAGGCTTTTCTTCCGCTTCGGCCGACTCTTCCTCTAAGCTGATAAAGCTGTGAAACTCCGTACATATCCGCCCTGTCTATTATGATGGTATTTACGTTAGGAATATCTATTCCGTTTTCGATGATCGTAGTAGAGATCAACACATGAAACCCGCCCATCTTAAATCGACGGAAAATATCGTCAAGGATTTCACCGGGCATCTGTCCGTGCGCCGTATCGATGATCATTTCGGGAACAAGATGCTCAAGCTTATGCTTTATATCCGCAAGGTCTTCGACACGGTTATGAAGATAAAACACTTGCCCGCCTCTTTCAACTTCACGCCGTATCGCTTCGGCGACATTTTCATCGGCGTACTCGGCGATCACAGTCTCTATGGGCTGACGGTTTTGAGGAGGCGTCGTCAAAAGGCTCATGTCTCGAATTTTCAGAAGGCTCATATGCAAGGTTCTCGGAATCGGAGTTGCGGACATGGAAAGCGAATCCACATTGTTTTTTAACAATTTAAGTCTTTCCTTATCCTTGACGCCGAACCGCTGCTCTTCGTCGACTATCATAAGCCCCAGGTTTTTAAAAACAATATCTTTTTGAATTATACGGTGCGTTCCTATGAGAATATCTATTTCGCCATTAGCAAGTTTTTCAAGTATTTTTTTCTGCTCGGAATGCGCTACAAAACGCGACAGATGTGAAATTTTTACGGGAAAGTTATCGAAACGTTCCGTGCAAGTTTCGTAATGTTGTTCCGCAAGAATAGTGGTCGGGGCTAAAAAGGCCACCTGTTTTCCGCCCATGACGGCTTTAAACGCCGCGCGCATAGCTATTTCCGTTTTTCCGTAGCCCACGTCGCCGCATATTAGGCGGTCCATCGGAACGGGACGCTCCATATCGGCCTTAACTTCGCTTGTAACGGTAATTTGATCGGGCGTATCTTCATAGGGAAAAGCCGCTTCAAAGGCGGTTTGCCATTCCGTATCTTTGGGAAACGGAAAGCCCTTTGCAATCTTTCGCCTTGAATACAGATCTATAAGCCTTTGCGCCAAATCTTCTACCGCTTTTTTTACGCGGTTCTTGCGGTTTTCCCAGTTTTTACTTCCTATGGTATCGATCTTAGGCGGACTTCCTTCATTCCCTATGTAGCGTTGCACAAGATTTACCTGTTCGATCGGAACAAATGCAAATTCTTCTCCCGCATACTCTATTTTTATATAGTCGCGTTCATTTCCGAACGAGCGTACGCGTTCTATACCTTTAAAGATACCTATGCCGTAATTTACGTGGACTATATAATCTCCGGGATTTAATTCAACAAACGAATCGATTACTGCGCTTTTCGCTTTGTGCAGGGATTTAGGAGCGTGTTTTCGCCGTCCGAATATTTCATTTTCCTGAATGACTTTAAGTTTTATTTCAGGAACTGAAAATCCTTCAGAAATGGCATGAGGGATCAATACGACGGGAAAAAAATCTTCCGCGCTACATAAATTTCCGCCTTTGTCGTTGACATCGACGTCTTTTGTAAATTCTTTTAAAATTTCATTTATTCTAAGCAGCTGGTTTTTATTGTCCGTATAAATAAAAATACGCCAGCCGTCTTTTTGCGCCGCCCCTATCTGTTCTTTCAAATAGTTGATATTTCCGAAATACGTCTGAGACGGTTCGCATTCCACACGTATAAAAGTATCATTATCGATCGAATGCGCCGTAAGCAGAGTTCTGTAAAAAATATTTTTTTTATGAAAACAAACCGCATCCGAAAATTTGAACATTATTTGATCCGGCAGAAGAACGGGAAAATTCAGTCTCGCCTTTTTGTACATTCCCATATATTCGCGGTCAATGCTTTCCTGAGAATTGCTGAGTCTGTCGTAATCGTAAAAAAACACTTCGGAAGTTTCGGACAGATAATCGGTAATGCAGTATTTTTTATCCCATAAAACAGGATAAAAAAGCTCTTCACCTTCGCTTTCGTGACAGGCGTAAAGTTCTTCAAGCAGTTTTTCTCCGGCTTTCTTCGCTTCATCCGTAAAAGGAAGGTCTATTTCGCATACTGTTTCACTGTCTGTTTCAGGATCGTTTTCAAGGCTTGCTTTAAGTTCTTTTTTATCGTTCAATTTTTCCGAAAGGATATTTACAAGCTCATCCGTCCATAAAACTTCTTTCATAGGATAAATAATCAAATCTTCAACCGATCCGACTGTCGCTTGCGTGTCGGAATCGAAGATCTTTATTTTTTCTATTTTGTCAAAATCAAAAAGAATGCGATAAGGATTTTCTTCTCCGGGAAGAAAGATATCCAAAACCTCTCCTCTAAGCGTAAATTCTCCGTGAACGGTAACCTTAGGCACGCGTATATATCCGGAAGCGATAAGTTTTTCAGACAAACTTATTGTATCGATTTGTTGTTTTACGCGTATATGCTGCAAGAGAGACCTTATGTATTCAGGCGGAGGAACGGGAGTTAAAAATGAACGCAAAGAAGCGACAAATATGCGAGGAGCGCACGAAATATTCGTATACGGCTTAGAGCATGAGAGCTTACAAAGTACGCCGGCTCTTTCTCCGAAAACTATCGAACCTCTTGCAGTAGGCCTGTAAGCGGCGTTGCCCCACCACGGAAGCTTAAGTATTTGCGCGTTCGTAAATGCCGCTGAAAGATCGACGCACACGTCTTCAACGTCTTTTTCATTCGGTACAATGATTAACGTATCCAGCGAAGCTCTTTTCAGTGAAAAGCTTTGAGCGCCTTTCAGTGCGGAACCTTGAGAATAGCGGCCCGTTGTAGTATACTGTAAGCCGTTGAGCAGTTTTTTTTGTTTTTCGGCTATATATTCGGCCGTAAAAAAAGTGTTTGCCGCTCCGTGAAGGCCTTCTATTTCTACCGGAAAAATTTGATCGTCCGCTTGCGATCTAGTTATAGCGTCTTTAAGGCATGTCCATTTTTCAAGTTGGGGAAACACGTAACTGGATAATAATGTATTCATAAAATATAACCGATATTTTTAAAAAGAAGTAAATGGGAGATATAACGTTGAAACGAACATTATTAGTCATTATATCAGTTTGTATTTTTTTTGCACAGGCGGTGTTTTCACAAGATTCGACCCCAGCCGCAACAAATCTTTCACATGCCGGCATTTCCATAAGATTTTATGACAGAACCATGTACTATCCCAACGAGGCAAAAACAAATCCTATCTATGTGCATATAACCATAGCGAACCGCGGGCCTGAAACGCTGCGTTTTAAACTTGCCGACAACCGTCTGTTCAGCCTTAGCTTTAGGGCATTCGATGTAAAAAACAACCAATTACCATTGTCGGAATCTTTGATTGTTGCGCGGACTACGAGCCAAACCGTATTTTACAGAGACATAGCGTTGGAAGCGGGCGAAGAATACTCTTTTGTGGAAAATGTAAAAGATTATCTGCAGATAAAGGAACCTGCGATATACTATCTTGAAATGGAGTTTTTTCCGGAATTGTATAAACCCGTTTCGGCTGCAAAGCTTTTGTCAAACAGGCTCACTATGGAAATCAGGCCGTCGCCTTCCGCTTCGGCGTCAATAGTTTTACCCATACAAGATAAAACCACTTCCATTCTCAAACCGGAATCAATCTCTCCGGATCAAGTGGTAGAACAAACGATTACCGCCTGTCAAAAAGCGCTTTGGGATCAGTTCTTTTTATACATGGATCTTGAAGAACTGCTTAAAAACTCGTCCAGAGCCGCAAAAACTAAGTACCAGTCGGTTTCCGCAAACGAAAGAGCGCGCATGATTGAAAACTATAAGGCGGACCTCATGCAGAGCAGAATTGACACCAATATCGTAGCGGTTCCATCCGAATTCCAAATTGAAAATACGATATATTCTCCTGTAGAAGGCAGCGTGTCCGTCATAGAATGGTTTCAGAATACGGGATTTAAAGAGAAAAAACGATACACCTACCACCTGCGCCGCCGCGACGGAATTTGGCAGATATATAAATACAATGTAGACAATCTGGGTAGAGAATGAAAGCGCTTATTATTGCCGACGATCCTATAGCTGTAGAACGTTTTTCGGCTGTTTTTAAAACGGCAGGATATGATGCCATTGTTTACAGGTGGCTTGTAAAGGCAATAGACAATATCGAAGAAATTTCTCCTCATATAATCCTCGTAAGCGCCGTGGAATATCCTCGTCATTGGAAAACGGTTACTCAATATGCCAAAAGCGGAATAAGCGCGACAGTGCCGCAAGTGATCTTATATACGGGTAAGAATTTTTCGGAGGAAGAACAGGAAAAAGCAAGTCGGCTGGGTGTGAGAGGATTTTTTTCGTCATACGATGTAGACGGCCTTGATAAGCTGCGTGAGATATTAAAAAAAGAAAATGATATTTACGAAGGTTCCTTGAGCTCTCCCGCTGTTCCTTCCGCTATCGACGCAGCTAAAAGCAGCGCAACCGGCGGTGGCGCCGATATTGCAGAAACTTTTGACAGCAGCAAAACAAATTTTATTTTTACGGATCCTGCGACAAAGGCCTTTGTTACGGGTAAAGTCATATCTTTCGACGGAGAGATCATGTCATTCCAACCTGACAATCACGACAGAAAATTCGATAAAGATCAAAAAATCTCGGATGCGACTCTGAAATTCAACAATCAAATATCTTCGGTTTCTGCTTTTATTCTTGAAAATGATAAAATTCTGAAGTTAAAACTTATGGCGGTGTGATGAAAGGAAAAGAAGCTAAATTTTTTTGTGAAAATTGCGGGGCGGAAGTTCCGCAGGAAGCAAAGTTTTGCAGAACATGCGGCAGATTTTTTACGTCGGTAAGGTGTCCCGCGTGCGGTTTTATCGGCATGGCAAACGTGTTTACAAACGGATGTCCCAAATGCGGATATGCGGATTCTAGGCTGCGGTTCAAAGAAGTTAATTTTCGATCAAAAGACAAAAAAAGAGGGGACAGTCCCCTGCCCGTCTGGATCTACTTATTTGTCATAGCCGGATTGATAGGGATTATCGGCACGGTCGTATATCTGTATACTACATAAAATGATTTTGCCCGGAACAAGACTTGAACTTGCACACCCGTGAAGGCTCTAGTACCTGAAACTAGCGTGTCTACCAATTCCACCATCCGGGCAAAGATCCGATCATAAAAATCAGAGTAATTTACTATATGAAATTTTATCCGCCGTGTCAAGGATCGGTTTAAGACAAGATTAACTTAAGGCAGGAGCGGAAAACATTTTTGAAAGTCAATTTTTTTACATTTTAAAGCGAAATTTTAGTCTATTGAAGGTCGGTACCGAAAATTCTTACATAAGTTATCGGCACCGACTTTTAATAGCTATTTATTTTGTCCGTAATGATTTTTAACAAAATCTTGCATGGCAAGTATTTTTTCGCGAGAAATCAACTTCGGTTTACCGCCGGTTGCTTCAATCATATAGTATATGTTAGCAGTAACTTCAAGTACCGTACACACTCTGAATGCGGCATCAAGGGTTTCCCCTACACAAACCGCACCGTGAGAATGCAATAAACATGAATTAGCCTTTTCACCGAGGGCTTTAGCACACGCCTGTGCCAAAGCATCGGTACCCGGCAATTCATATGTTGCACATGTACATTCGTCTCCAAGACTTTGCGCTGCTTCATCCGTAAACAATGGAATAGTTTTTCCTTGACAGGCGTAGATCATGGAATAGAGAGGATGTGTATGGATAATGGCATTCACTTCCTGACGGGCACGATACACAGCCAAGTGTAGCTCTTTTTCAATAGTCGGTTTACGATGCCCTTCAATTATTTGACCCGTAATATCACAGACCACAACATCTTCAGGTTTTATAGTATCATAGGGCATTGCACTTGGCGTTAAATATACTAAACCAGTATCAGGCGCTCGTATACTGATATTTCCCCAAGTTTCAATTGTAAGTCCCGAATGAAGCATTTTTAATCCTGCCGCAACGATAATATCCTTATATTCCATGATTCTACTCCTAGCAATAAAATCTTATTATTTAAACTGCGCTAAATATTCTTTAAAAGCGGCAACATCTTTCTGAAGAATTAATTTAGTACCGGTATCGATATACTGCTCGGCTTTTTCGCCATCAAATATCTTGCACATATTAATAACGCCGTATCGTCCCATTTCTGCAGGTAATTGTGCAACTGTGGAAACGAAATCTCCGCTATCAACAAGATTTAAAGCTTCACTTACTGCATCAAAGCCCATAATTTTTATCTTTCCCTGCATGCCGGCGTCTTTTATCGCACGTAAAGCCCCTATTCCCATATTGTCATTTTCACAGAAAAAAAGTTTTACATCAGGATTGGCGCTGATAATATTTTGAGCGGCAACATATCCTTGGTCGACTTCCCAGTTTGCATTTTGTTCGGCAACGATCTTTATAGTGCCTTTTGCACCGTCAACAAAACCGTTATAACGATCCGCATTATTTGTCTGCCCTTCTATACCTTTAAGAATAGCCGTTTTTGTATCCCGTGGGAAATTTGCGGCTACATATTCGCCCGCTAACTTAGCGCCTTCGTAGTTATTCGTACCATAAAACGGAACGTTAATACCTACTTTTTTTACAACTTCAGTCGTAAGTTTAGTATCCAAATTGATTATTGGAATATTCTTTTCTTTGCATTGACGCAGAGCCGCTTCAAGCCCCTCAGATGAACTGGGCACAAGCAAGATGCCGTTTACGCCATTGGCAATCATGTTTTCTATAATCGCCAACTGCTCATCTGCGCTGGAATGCTGCTTTCCGGCCTGTACATCAACTTTGATACCCAACTTTTTACTTTCAGCTATAGCTCCTTTAGCTAATGTAATATGATACTCGTTATTCATCGTCATACCGACAAACCCTATGGTTTTACCGGCATATTTTCCCGTCGACTTGTTGCTACGACTATCCGATGAACCTGACGCGAAAATTCCAAACATTGACACCGAGAGCATCAATCCTACAATGAAAAAAACTTTCTTCATATCTTACCTCCTTTTATGAAGAATAAAACGCTTAAATAAAAACTATTCGCTTTTCCGTTCTTTTTGCTTATCCGCAAATACGGCAGCGACGATAACGACACCTACAACAATCGATTGATAATACGTTGCAACGTTTAATATCTGTAATCCGCTTGTCAACGTACTTAATAAGATTGCGCCGATTAGAGTATTAATAAGTTTTCCTCTTCCCCCCGATAAAGATATTCCGCCTATAACCGTTGCTGCAATCGCATTCATTTCATATCCGGAACCGGCATTAGGATCCGCATACGTCAAACGCGAAAGCAACATAACCCCGCCGATAGCGGCAAAAATACCGCACAATATATAAACAAAAAGTTCTATCCGTTTTGTAGCAACTCCTGAAAGTCTTGCGGCGTTCTTATTACCTCCGAACGCATACACATATCTACCGAAACGCGTTGATCCCATTACAAAAACCATCAACGCATAAGAAATCAATACGTAAACTATCGCGATAGGAATAGCGGAAAATAATTTTGTACACATTATTTTTTCCAGCCCGGGAGGAAATGCCGAAACCGGTTGTCCTCCGTTTATCAGAAGCGCAAGCCCCCGTACAGCCTGCATCGTTCCCAAAGTAACAATAAATGACGGTACTTTTCCGTAACTAACAAGGATTCCGTTAGCTAATCCTAAAAGAGCACCGGCTATGATACATAATAATACCGAAGCAAAAAGAGGAGTTTGATTTTTGATCAACAATCCTCCAAGGATACCGACAAAACCAACAATGGAACCGACGCTTAAATCTATGCCGCCTGTTATAATTACTAACGAAGCGCCTATTGCAATGATCGATGTAATACTCGACTGCGTAATAATATTGAATATATTATTTATAGTTATAAATTTTTTACCGCAGAGAATACAAACCATTTCAAAAACAACAAAAACCAACACAATACCTAAATATAAAGAGATAGAAGCAATATTCACTTTCTTTTTCTCAACATATTCCATAATTAAACTCCTTCTTATAGCGCACACTTTATAATCTCTTCTTGAGTGAGAGTATCTTTATTAACTAATACTTGGGTAATACAACCTTCACGCATGACTACAATACGGTCACACATTTTTTTTATCTCGACGAGATCGGAAGAAATAAGAATAATCGACGCTCCTATATCAAGCAGGGAATACATTATGCGGTAAATTTCATCACGCGCGCCCACATCGATTCCTCTTGTAGGTTCATCAAATATGTAAACGTTTGCTTGAGAATATAACCATTTTGCTATAACGGCTTTTTGTTGATTACCGCCTGAAAGCGTGCATGTTTCTTGATAACAGGATGTGGATTTTATATTTAATTCTTTTATATAGTCCTTTGCATTGTGTACCATCAACTGTTTATTAATAAAAGGATTCGCTATCTGTCTTAGATTGGGCAAAGAGATATTATTAACCAAATCATGTATTAATATTAGTCCTTCGTCTTTTCTATCCTCACTAAGATAAACAAGCCCCTCTCTGATATTTATTCCAAGATTGTTACTCACCGGTTTTCCCTTAAATAAAACAGTACCGCTATCTTTTCTATAGGCGCCGATAAGGCTTTTAGCTACTTCCGTTCTCCCTGCTCCGACCAATCCTGAAAACCCAAGGATTTCGCCTTTATATAAATCAAAAGAAACGTTTTTTACCGTTTTCTTATAGTTTAAATTCTTTACCTGAAGTATGGGCGGTGATTTGTATTCAACCCTATTGTTCGGCTCATGAATAAAATCAACATCTCTACCCACCATCATTTTCGTAATATCTTGTTCAGTAGTATCTTTTAAGAAAACCGTTTTTATACTTTTACCGTCCCGCATAATAGTACATCGATCCCCTATTTCGTAAAATTCGGACATTCTATGCGAGATATATATAATACCTATATGTTTCTTTTTCAGTTCTCTAATAATAGAAAATAATAGCTGCGTTTCTTTATCCGATATGGAAGCCGTCGGTTCGTCCAACACAAGTATTTTTACATCATTAGAAAGCGCTTTTGCAATTTCAATTAATTGTTTTTGTGCAACACTTATATCATTGACTATGGTTCGTGGATCAAGATTGCATCCGACCTTTTCCAGATATTTTGCGGCCTGCGTTATTTCATCTTTTTTATTTATTCGCATTCCCTGTACAAGTTCTTTTCCCAAAAAAATATTCTCGTAAATCGGTAAAAAAGGAATCAAATTGAATTCCTGATAAATAACGCTTATTCCCATCTGTAAAGCTTCACGAGGGGTCATTTCATGTACTAATTTACCGTCCACTTTAATATTTCCGCTTTCGCAGCGACAAGCACCTGAAAGCACCCTCATCAATGTCGATTTTCCGGCTCCGTTTTCACCGGCAAGCACATGTACTTCACCGGCAAGGACATCAAGAGAAACATCATAAAGTACTTGTACGCCGAAGAAACTTTTATTTATATTTTTCATTTCAAGAATAAATTCGCTCATTTTCAGTTCATCCCCCCGCTTGCTAATTTTTGATAGACCGCCAAATCCGATTTATCGGGGTTCTGTGCCGTGTAGCGAATACTTTGCATATTTTTTGCAACGATATTCCTTAGATCTTTTCGACTCAGTTCCGGATAAAAGTATTTTATTTGTGTCAGCAAATTCCCCAGCGATGTGCTTTCTTTAGCTCCTGTCAATACTTCTTTGCCGGTATAATTTGCCGTTAATTGATCGATAGTTTTATTTCTACTTCCACCGCCGACAATATAAACGGAGTTAAAATTATTTTTACAAATCTTTTCGATTTCGGCGAGCGTAAGTGCATAGCTACAAGCAAGTGATTTTTCTACACAACGGAAAAGCATTGCCCAAGATTTATTTCCTGTAACTTGCCGTGTTTGCAACAAGTATTTCCAAATAGTTTCGCTCATCGAAGCGGGATTAAAAAATCTCACATCGTTTACTAAAATTATCGGGATCGTTCCTTTATACGCGGCCGTCAATAAATCAACTTCCTTCCATTCTATCTCACGGCCTAATTCCGTTTCGTATTCTTTTTTTAACCGCTGCAAAATAAACATTCCGGCGCTGTTTTTTAGAAGTGTAATGCTGTCAAAGGCACCCACCTCGTTTGTCAATCCCGCTGTTAAAACATCATCGGAAATAAGCGGCTCTGCAAGTTCCGTTCCAATAAGCGACCATGTCCCCGCACTGATAAACATAAAGGCATCGTTGCCGGTTGCCGGGACAGCCATTACAGCTGCCGCAGTATCATGCGAAGGTACACAGATTACAGGAATATCGTATTCAATACCGATTTCTTTTTTTATTTCGGATTTTAAATTTCCAAGAACAGTTCCGTGTGTTCCGATAGGGGCAAATAAATTATGCCGTATTGAAAACATATCACAAATTTTTTTACTTACTTTTTTTGTTTTTACATTCATAAGCTGAGTCGTGGAAAATTCGCTCGGCTCGTTAATCATACATCCGGTAAAAAAATAATTTAATATATCAGGGATCATCAACAATGTATTAGCCGAATCGGTTATAGTCGGCATTTTTTTATTTAATGCGTTCAATAAAAAAAGGGAATTTATCTTATCGCATAAAATACCGGTTTCGTAAAATATGCTTCGTTTATCATCCGCTGAAATCTCATTGAAAATTTCACTGCCGTATGGGTTACGATAAGAACAAGGGTTATTAAGCATAACGCCTTCTTTGCTAAAAAGAGCAAAATCAACTCCCCATGTACAGATCCCGATGGAATCTATTTTTTTTACCATTGCGGTAGTCTTTTTTAATCCGTCAATTAATCCTTTATAAATATATAAAATATCCCAATAGAAATATCCGTTTACTTCAATCATATAATTGGGAACTTGATCAACAACTTCCGTAACAAGTTTTTTTCCATCATATCTGCCTAAAATCGTACGAAATGAAGAATTCCCGCAATCGAATGCTACCATGTTTTTTTCAGTCATAACCGTTCCTTCTATTGTATTCTTATTTTTACGTCCAAAGTATCTGCAAGGGCATTCAAATGATCCATTTGCTCTTTTGAAAGCGATTTCATATTTTTCATTTTATAGTTTCTCCCCAATCCCAAATATTTGGGCAACCCTAGTCTGTGGTAAGGTAAGAACACTATCTCCGAAATATTCGGTAAGTTTTTTATATAATTTAAAAAACCGATAATATCTTCATCCGCAGAATTACAAGAAGGAATATACGGATACCTTACCGAAAGCTGTCCTTGAAAATTTTTACAAAGCCAATCTAAATTTTCAAAAATTCTATGATTATCACGACCTGTCAATTTTTTATGTTTTGCAGGGTCAACAGATTTAAAATCAAAATATATATAATCTACAACGTCCGCCACTTCCTGAATATTTTTTATCGGGACTTCTCCGCACGTTTCTATTAACGTCGTATAGCCCAGTTGTTTTGTTTTTATAGCAATATCTTTAATCAGATGCGAATACAAAAGAGGTTCTCCTCCGGAATAAGTAACGCCTCCTCCGGAGGATAAAAAATACTCCTCATCTAAGGAAAGCACTTTTAATAATTCTTCTTTAGTATAAGATTTACCTACAATACTGCGAGCATTAGCATAGCAATTTTCTATGCACAGCCCGCATAATGTACACTTTTTACTATCGGTTATATAGCCAAACCCCTTTTTTAATACAATTGCATGGGAAGGACAATTGATCATACACTTTCCACAAGATGTACAGAGATTTCTTTCTAACATTACTTGTGGAAAAAATTCTTGCGACTCAGGATTTGCGCACCATATACACCGCAACAAGCATCCTTTAAGGAAGACAACCGTTCTGATACCGGGACCGTCTTCAATTCCATAGCGTTCAATATTGAATACATTGAATTCTCGTACAGTCTCC
This sequence comes from Treponema parvum, assembly GCF_017893965.1. Lineage (NCBI taxonomy): Bacteria > Pseudomonadati > Spirochaetota > Spirochaetia > Treponematales > Treponemataceae > Treponema > Treponema parvum. The sequence goes on along the minus strand of NZ_CP054142.1, from coordinate 1,283,233 downwards.
CCCATCTTGTCACCCTAAAGGGCCAGTTCCGTCCTATTAATAATGTCCATCTGGCAGTCTTTGGATAACGATACGAACAATGCGCTATACCCCGAAACCCGAACCATCAAATCCTTATAAGCGTCAGGTGTTTTCATTGCCTTTTTTAACAGCGTATTATCTACTACATTAAATTGAATCTGCTCTCCATAATTTTTAAACAAAACCTTTATCGTCGCAATTAACTTTTTCTTGTTAGCTTCAGTTGACAAAACCGACTTCGCCAATCTGACATTAAATATTGCTCCTTTTTGGAACCAAATGCTGGGAAGCTTCATTACAGAATTACATGCAGCCGTGATACCGTTTTTTTCTGCGCCGTTAGCAGGCGATATACCGTTATTGACGGGATCCCCTGCTTTTCTGCCGTCAGGAGTCGCTCCGATAGATTTACCAAAAGCAATATTTCCGGAAACGGGACTTTGGCTATAGGAATAACAACAGGGTATGGGACCTTTACCGTGTTTAGAACTTTTACACTCATATCGATACGTTGAACCGATAAAGTCTTCTATTGCGACAACCCACTTGTCGGCTTTTTCATTATCATTTCCAAATTTCGGCGCTTTATTAAGGAGCATTGCTCTAATATCCGCACCCGTAGGCACAGTCGTATCATCTGCATAGTCCGTACGCAGCGCATGAATCAACTGCTCCATGGTGATCAACTTTTTCATAAAGACAATATCATTTACTGCCGCTAATGCATCGCCGGCGCTGATGGTCCCTGCCGTCGGCCCTCCGTCGACAGAATAAATCGACCCTCCTTCAACCAAATCCAAACCTCGTTCAATACAATCGTGTATCAAAGAGGAACGGAACGCATTTATATCTTTTTCTATATGAAGTTCATCATTGATTTTTTCAGTTTCAACCTGCAGATCTATAAAATACCGTAAAGCTTTTTTATACGTTATGAACAACTCTTCGGCGCTTGTATAGTCTTCTATCTTTTTTTCCATATCGAAAAAGTGATATCCGGTTCTAGGATCCGTACCGTTATTCAATACAATGTCCAGAACTTTTTCTACATTCAGCCAAGGTCCTTTTGCGGCAAAATCCCACTTGCCGGGAATAGAGGCTTCGATACAGCCTGTAGGTACCCAGTTATAACGATCCTCTTTAGCTATGCCAAGATTTTCCAACACACGCTCAAAACAATTATCGTTATAAAAAGCAGGTTGACCGCCCTGATGTTTTTCCATAGCATTTAACGCTTTTAACATAAAATCATCATTTGTTCCGTCAAACCATTTAACAGAAACCGAAGGAGTAAACAATTTCAAATCTTCACATGCTTCAACACATAATTCGGAAACCGTATTTACCGCATCAGCTCCTTCAGCGGTCGATCCGCCGACTGCAATATTGATAAACATTTGATAACCGAGAAAAAATTCCGAATCCGGCCAACTTCTCAGCTTATTCAGCTCATTACACTTTATAAAAAAGGCCTCTACCAATTCCAAAGCAAATTCGCGAGTGAGAAGACCGGAATCAATATCTTGTTTATATAAAGGATAGGTATATTGATCAAAACGACCTAAGGAAAAAGCGTGACCGTTTGACTCAAGATGAACGGCTACTAAAACTATAAATGTCGCTTGAATAGCTTCATAAAAATTACGTGCAGGATTTTCCGGAACATTCCTACAAACATCGGCAAGATTTTGTAATTCACGTTTCCGATCAGACGATATATCATCGAGTTTTGATTGCCGTTCGCATTCGTCGGCATATCTATGTGCAAAATTAATGACAGCTTTATTACCAATAAGGATTGATTGTAAAAAGGCTAGACGTTTTTCATCACGACATCCTTGAGAATTTAATCGCTCTATCTCAGCTTCCGTTCTTTTGATTACATCACGCAGCCCCAGTCTGATGATTTCACCGTAATCCGGAACTATATTGCCTAATCCGGCAGCAGAAACCCAAGTATCATCAATAACATTTGCGTCCCATGCCTGATTTATTCTATCCGGTAATTTTTTGCGCAATGTTTCGTAAAGAGATTTGCCCTCCCAATAACAAAGCGAATCAAGTATTTGTTTTTTTACTTCATCACTACAATAAAAACGGTCTCCCGGACGCTTATCCAAAGGAAACGGAACACCGTTTAATTCATTTTTCAACCATTCAGTAGAATATTCGGGAAAAATAGGAGAAGCTTTCGGGCGCTTAGCCATATTACCGACAATCAATTCTTCGGGATTGACATAAATACTTATTTTATTCAAAACTTCAAAAAAAGCCTTCGCTCGTCTTAAAGATATATGGTCTCCTTCCGTTTTTTTCATAACATCTGTAAAAATAACACATCGTTCTGAACAAATTTCCGGTTGAATATCAAATAATCGCTTTCGTAACTGTTCTATCCTTTTACTCTGCATAATTTTTTCTCCTTACAAATGTACCTTGTTACAATTATTCTAAGGCCGGAATTTAAATCTGTCAACAAAATTAAATAGAAATTTACACACTATCTGTATCTTACTGTAATACAATGAGATAACATGGGTAAATACTAATAATTTCACTCAATTGCACTTAAAAACACATGTATCAAGTTACAAATAATAATAAAAACTTGTATTCTTTAGAAAAAATATGTTATATAATATTAATATGATCGTTTAAATTGAACGTCTGAAATCGAACCGTCCGATTTAAACGATCCGCTTTTATATAACTTTAAAAAGTAAAGTTTAATTTTAAAATTTGTGTAAACAGGAATTAAAATTTTTATGGAGAAAAAATATTTCGGAATTCGTGATATTGCACGATTTGCAAATGTTTCAACGGCTACGGTATCAAGGGTCATAAATAACCCTGAGACAACATCAAAACAAATTAGAAAAAAAGTTGAAGAGGTTATAAAAGAATATAATTATATACCTAATCAAAATATAAAAAAAATCTTTTCAAAGAATTATAATCTTATTGCTATTTTCATTCACGATATACAAAACCCTTTTTATACATTACTAATTCGCTATATAAATCAGGTATGCATTGCGCATAAATATACGCTGTTGATTTGCGATACGGAAGATGATTCCAACAGAGAAGAAGATTATTTAAACTATTGCTTAGCAAGTAGATGTACGGGAATTATTCTTACAGAGGGCGTCAATTATTCTCTTTTTTCCGATAAATCGTTATCATTGCCGATTGTAACTCTTGACAGAAAAATTGACAAACTGTTTCCGTGCGTAACTTCCAATAATATTGAAGCCACAAAAAACGTTGTCGATTATTTATATAATCTTAATCATAAAAAGATAGCGTTTATCGGTTGTAAAGAAACATATATAAGTGTCCAAAAAAGAAAAGAAGGCTATATTGAAGGACTAAAAGAAAAAAAGCTTGCAATTACGCCAAGCTATATTTATGAGCGAAACCCAGGATTGAACCTGGAAAACGGAAAGGAAGCTTTACGATATTTCCTTACTTTGCCGGATCCTCCCAGTGCTATTATTTGCTCTAATGATCTCATAGCCCTCGGTGTAATCAACGAAGCTCATATGCTAAACCTCAGTATACCTGCCGATTTTTCAGTAGTCGGTTTTGATGACGTTATTGAGACTATTCATTATCCGAGAATTACAACGGTAAAACAGGATATTATAAAAATTGTCCAGACTTTATTTGAGCAAGTAACATCTCCCCTTCCTAATAATAATGAAATTATTATTGATACAAAGCTGATTCAAGGTTATACCACAACAAGAGCACGAAAAAGATATTCTTATTAAATTTTAAATAATGATTGGATAATAAAAAATTCAACAGCCAAACAAAATATCAATTTTTTCGACTGTTGAATTTTCGCTCTATTTGCGCAAAAAATCCGAAATATCGAAAACAATCATTTTTCCAGTTACAGGATGCGGAAATGAAATCTTATATGCTTCAAATTTAAACATTGTTTTGCTTTTTGTAAAATCGTACAAAGGATCACCGGCGACCGGAAATCCCACCCATGCCAAATGCGAGCGTACTTGATGACGGAACCCATTTGTTATCTCGGCTTCAACAAAACATAAGCGGCTTGTATTTTCACCTGTTGCAACCGTTCCTCTCATATCGTCCGCATCGAAAATGTCGGCCGAATCGCCTTCATAGAAAATTCCGGCCATGTCATTTTTTATGTCGATTTTTTTTAAATAGACCGTAGTGGAATAAATTTTCTTTCCGCTCTTTTTCAACGCGGCCGTTCCGCTCAAAGCCGTGACGGGTCGCACCTGCTTACGATCCGGTCCGAACGGACGGAAACTGCTGGTTATTTCCAATCTGTGTTTTTCGATCAATAATTTGTGCATTATTTCACCGGAAGGAGGGAAATTTCCAAGCAGATTCGGATTTTCCAGGATGTTTTTACACACTGCGCGATAATACTTTACAAAACGCCCCGACGCCTGAGATGTTTGCAGAGCTTCGTATGCGCTCTGTGTGGCTGCAATTAAAATAAGCCCCGACGTTTCGGTATCGAGGCGGTGTAAAAGTCCTCTTTCACAGCTTTTTTTGCCGTTTACTTTAAGAATTTCAGGGAATCGTTTTGCGGCTTCAAAAAACGCATTGTCCGCACTTCCTTCTTTAAGAGGCGCGGACGCAAGTCCCGAAGGTTTGTATAAGACCAAAAACGGATCGGAGTCGCTCGGTTCGTTTAAAAATTCTATTTGAGTGAAGCGTTTGAAATTCATGTCGTCACGATCTCTTTAGCATATTTACAATGCAGAACCTTTAAAATCCGCTTAAAACGATCAGGGATTTTTGCATAAAATTCGGAATATTTTTTTTCGCCCGGCAAAAGAAGTCTCAAAAATCTTGAATGCAGCATAAGAGAGGCGGACGGAAAAAGATCTTCTTTTTTTGAATTGTATATGGGATCTCCGAGAATTGGACATCCTATGTATTTTGAATGAACTCTTATCTGATGAGTTCTTCCGGTCTTTAACCTGAAGCGCATTAAAGAATATTCGCCGTAGCAGGCTATGCAAAAATAAATCGTTTTTGCATACTTACCCTCATTTGTGCCGATTACGGCTTTAAAACGCTTTCTGTCGCCCGGATCACGGATTATCCGAGTGCTGATGCACCCTCCTCTGCGCGGCGGCCGGCCTTTAACCAAGGCTATGTATTCCTTTAATACAAGATGCTTTTGAAACTGCTTTTGAATAAAATCTTCCGCAGCCCTGGTTTTTGCGGTTATGATTACGCCGGAAGTGTCTTTATCGAGACGATGAATTATTCCCGTTCTCCGTGAATAAGCATCGTTTAAAACATTATCTTTATTCCAATGATAAAGGAGAGCGTTTACAAGCGTTCCCGACCAGTTGCCAGCCGCCGGGTGCGTTACAAGACCTTGAGATTTGTTTATGACTGTAACTTGGTCATTTTCAAAGATAATATCCAGGGGAATATTTTCAGGAGCGATATTTTCAGGTACGGGATCTTGCCATTTTATGCTTATGACGTCTCCCGCTCTTACCGACGAAGAGAGCTTTGCCTGTTTTCCGTTAACCGATATTTCCAAAATACCGTTTTTTAACTTTGAACGGTTCATGTCCGGTATGTTGTCGGCAGCGTATTGGTCAAGTCTTTGTCCGCCGCCGAATTCTTTCGGTACGGTTAAATTAAAAAACGACACTTTCCATTCCGCCATACAGATATGCGTTTTGCATATCCGTGTCTGTCTTATCATGCTCAGGCTCGCCGTCAAAGCTTATGCTTATCGGATTTGACGCCGCAACAGTTTTTTGACCTTTTTTTTTGGAATTATTTAACGCCATGTTATAAAAAAGATCCGTCAAGCCTATGCTAAGGCTTATGACGCCCGAAGCGGCTATGATCAGTTTTTGCTCATCAGTATCAAGATTTGCAGCTTTCGAAGTTTTCGCAAAAGGATTCGGGGCGTATTCCGAAGAAAAACCGTGATCGTAATATCTGAAAAGCGAATAGCCGAGCGTCGTCGCCAGAGTTACGAAAGGAAACGAACCCAATGTGATGATCTCCGTTCTTCGAAGATTTACGCTCCACGGAGGAAATTCGTCCTTACCGTAGGGCACGGCCTCGGAAGATTCGGAATACAAAGCGAAGGTTAAAAATAAAACAAACGCAAAGCCTACGGCCTTTTTCATTTTGCCTAATACTCCCTTTCGCCGAAGATCGCAGTGCCTAATCTCACGAGAGTGGAACCTTCTTCAATCGCAATTTGAAAATCATTCGACATTCCCATAGAAAGTTCTTTAAGAGGAAAATCAGGATAATGTCTTTGCATTTTTTCAGCCGCATTTCGAAGATCGCAAAAAGACTTGCGGATTAGAGATTCGTCTTTCGTAAAGGGCGCCATAGTCATAAAACCTTTAGGGCAAACATGAGGCGCATTCCCTTCCGCACAGTACAAAAGGACTTTTTCAAGTTCGTCCGTCGTTCTAAAACCCGATTTTGATTCTTCTCCAGTGTGAACTTCAAACAAAACATCTATCTTTTTTTCAACTTTTGAACACTGCTTTTCTATTTCAGCGATCAATTCAATTCTGTCGACCGATTCGATGCATGAAGCTATTGCAATTGAATTTTTTACCTTATTACGCTGAAGTGCGCCTATGATATGCAATTCTATTTTTTTTTCCGTATGAACCAGTTTTTCAAATTTTTGCACGGCTTCTTGAACGCGGTTTTCACCGAACAAAAACTGTCCGGAATTTACGGCTGCAAGCACGGCGTCAAGAGGATGAAATTTGCTTACGGCTTGTAGCTTCACACAGCCTGAAGGTCTTCCGGATCGTCTTTCGGCGTCTGAAATCTTTTCACGAAGAAACTTGAGATTTTCTGTAATTCTGTTTTCCAAATCCATAAAAGTAAACCGACCGTAATAAAATCATATTTTGCTGCACGTTTAAAAGGCCCGCTTAACAGGCGTAGCTTCTTTAGCGCGTCGCCTTCTGCCTTTCACTCCAAATCGCATCGGACAAGGCCAGTAATTTTTCTACGCCGAGCCTTTCCGCACGGATATTGTCGTCAATTCCTACGCTCGAAAGCACGCGGGAAGCGTCCTTTGCGTCCGAAAAAAAACCGCTTAAATTGTTTTTTACCGTCTTTCTTCTTAAAGAAAACAACGCACGCTGCAACTTTACAAAAAATTCAGGCGCCTCGCACCTAGGAAATTCGGCTTTAGGCGTCATAATAACCGCCATAGAATCAACGTTCGGGCGCGGCCAAAAATTTCCTCCGGCAAGAGTTATCACCGGCTTAACGTCATACGCCCATTGGCACAATACGGAAAGCGACGAATAATCTTTTTCGCCCGGAAAAGCAAGAATTCTTTTTGCGACCTCTTTTTGTACGGTTACAAGCATTTTGTCAAAACGCACGCCTTCTTCGATAGTATCTCCTATAAGCGTTGCGGCAATATTATACGGCAAATTTCCGAAAAAACAATCGGGCTTTCCACTGTTTTTTAATTCCGCCTTCCATGTTTTTAAAACATCCCCTCTGACTAAAGAAAAAGTTCCTTTGCGCTCATAGTCAAAAAATAATTGTTCCAAGACCGACGAAAACCCTCTGTCGATTTCAAAAACCGTTAAATTTGCACCTCTAAGTAAAATTTCCTCCGTCATGGCGCCAAGTCCAGGGCCTATTTCCCAAACCCGAGTACCCTTTTCCATTTCTAAGGCATCGACAAGCGTTTTTCTTGCGTTGGCGTTCACCAAAAAATTCTGTCCGAATTTTTTCCGCATCGCCATGTCGTTTTTTTCTAAAAATTCTTTTAAAGCGGAAGGCGAATTATAATCAAGACGTAATACATTCATTTTAATTTACACATAAAAAGCGGGCATTTTTGAAAAAAAGATTACGGGAATCTTTACCGCATAATACAACAATTGCATAATAACACCAAAAGCGGACGAAAGAAAAGGCAAAAAGAACGATAAAACTATGAACAATAGTCCGAAGTACATAAAAGCCGTAACCGCAGGCGAAACGATGATCGTCGCGACGGTGCAAACCGGCATAAAGGATTTAAACACGAAAAGCGAATAAGGAGCCGTAAAAATTTGGGCGCCCAGCGACGATGAAAAATTGGATGAAATAAGCTCGGGAACATTATGCATGATCGCCGGTTTTATTACCTCGCCGAAAGTCAGTATACCTGCGAGCGCTCCGTATGAAAGTATAAACGCCTGAAAAAAAACATGTTCGGGAAATATGAATACGTGCAGCAAAAACGCCCAAGAAAGTATGTGAAGCGGCCGCGGCCTTGATCCTGCAAGCGATGAAAAAAGCATTAAAGAACTGCATAAAAGCGCCCTAAAAAGAGACGGTGAAATTCCTGCAAACCACACGAAAAAAAGAATAAATGAGCTTTGCAATAAAAACTCGATTTTTTTATTCTTTGCCTTTTTGCCCAAAAAGACGGCTATGCCGGAAAATAAAGACAAATGCATCCCCGACAGGGCCATTATATGCGACAAGCCCGCCGCTTTAAAAGCTTTTGAAAGGTTGTCATCTACATATTCTCTGGAGCCGGACAGGAGCGCAAGCAAAAGCCCTCCCGCTTCGCCCCATGCAAACATGAGTCTTTTAAATTGCAATCTGCACATAGCTCGAAAATACAAAAGCCGCCCGTAAACTCCGGCTGAAAAAGGTTTTGTAACAATATTTTGAACGTAAAAAACATCGGAAGAAAAATATCCTGATAGAATAAGGTTTGTGCCGTCTTCAACAGGAATTCCGACATCATTGCCGTTTGCAGTATCGCTTTCGGTATACAGTTTACCGGGATACCATTTTTCAACAAATTTTTCAGGAATATACGCTTCGACTCTTCCTTTGCCGCTGCAGCGCACCCCGTCTTTGTTTTCGACCGAAAAAACATCCAAAGTTACTTTATAAAATTGCCTTTGCTTAAAAGGATTTCCTTTTACTTTTCCGTAAAGCACACAGATCGAATCTTTTTTTATTCCCGACGTAAAAAAAATTCTTTTCGCAGAAAAAACGCCGGAATTGGAATAAATTACTAGGGAACACAAGAGCGCCGATAAGACGATCGGGTTAAGCAAAAATCGTAATTCGGATTTTTCAGTAAAATCGTTTACCATTTAAGTTTTGTAAGGGCGCTCCTAGCTTCCGCTATGACACTTTCAGGGTAATCAAGATAAGTTACGAATAAAAGCTGATCGAACGCCGTCTTGCTTCCGAGTTTGCCCAACGTCCTTACTACGGCAAGCATAAGATCCTCGGACGGTACGCTGCCTTCTTCGGTTTTCTTATTCAATTCACCCAAATATTCGGTTAAGGCCTTTGACGATTCCGCCGTAGAAATGTTTGAAAATCCGTTTATGATCTTTATAAACTGGGCTTCGCTGATTTTGGACGCTTCATAATTCTTTTTTGACTGCAAAAAAAACTTCACTATGAGAGACGAAGCTCTAGTCCAATTGTTTTCGACCATAAAACTAAACGCTTCCATTTCCAAATCAAGCAGGGCTTTATCGTCTCGGCCTTTCAATATATCTAATGTTTCAAGTAGGATATTTTCTGCAATTTCAGATTTAAATGACGAAGATATTTTAGGACTGTTTTTTATAAGGTTAAACAGGCCGGACATCTGATCGACGTCCGCATTATTTATTATCTGAAGTATTTCGGTAAGCGATCTGTCAGCAGAGTTTTCTATGGAAGTTTTTATATCAACCGCTAACTGTGAAAAAACGGGAGACTGCAGGCACTTATATAAAACGTTAAACGACGAACCGCCGCCTATTTTCCCTAAAGATATTATTGCAGCCTTTTGTACGTCGGAAACTTTCTTTTCTTTTAGACTGCCGGCAAGGAATTCGGAAATGAACCGTACGGAATCTTCAGACGGCACAATTTCATAAAACTGAACGATCTTTTCAATGACGGAAATTCTTATGGTGGTATCGTCAAAAAGTGAAAACAGTTTGTAAAGCTTTGAAAGTGTCGAAGACTGCGTTTGCGCTTCGTTGGCGGGCAATGCAAGAATACCCGTAACTGCAAGAGCGTTAAATTCCCTGTCTTTTGTGCCTATTTCGGACACATTTTCCAGCACAAAATCTACGGTTTTTAGAGAAATATATGCAGCCTCTTTTCCGGAAGATTTTTTTACGGCTGAAATTTTATCTTCAATATTTCCCTTAATAAAATTCTTTATATTGCCAGTTTCCTGTGCAAAAAACGGCACAGCCGACACAAACATCATGATAAAAAATATGTTTTTAATTTTTTCACTTTTCATATAAATTCCTGTAATTCTCTGCTTCGTTTTCAACTAAATTTAACCATCGCTTTCATCAGTTCCCGTCTGCGAAAGAGCTTCCATAACATATTGTTGTTCCTGCGGCATAGTATTATACACGAAAGCCATGATTTTGTTACGCATTTTAGGCGAAATACTTATGCATTCAAAGTGTAGATGCGACTGATTTAAAGCCTCGTTAAATTCGGCAAAACGGATCACGCCGGACATGACTATTTCCTCGGAGTTAATAAAAAACACAAGCCTCATCTTTACGTTCGAAAGTCCTTTTCCGCCTATTCTTATCAAAGCTCCCGCAGTAGAAATGTCTTCCACCATACAGCGGTAACCTTTTTCTTTAATTTCAGACTGACGAGAATCTTTTTTAGGAAGCAAAAAAAGGGTGGCCGGAATGTCGCACGCGGCTCTCAAAGTTTTTCGCTTTTGTATTCTAAAAAGATTATTGCTGTGAGGAATGTATAATACAGGCTCATCCCTAAAAGTTCCCGAAGCCAAAACTTTAGTATCGAACACATAGTTGGCGTCGTTTTTCCGCCACAGATATACTGTAATATCTTTTTTTATCCAGAGAACCCTATTTACATTGCCCAGATCCTTATTCTGGCGCACAGGCATCTCTATTGTAAGTTCGTGCAGATTATTGACGATCCTTGAAACAAATACGCCTTTATGAGGCAGAATGATGACAATTTTCTGCCCTATGCTGAGTTCTCTGGTAGAATAAATGCCCTTCTTTTTACCGGACGAATCAATATCCTTGCTTATCTGAAGCTCATACAGTTTTGCAAGAAGATCCTGCATAGAAGCGGAATTTTCCGTTCCGTCAGCCGCAGCCTTATCGGTAAGGTGTAAAACACATCTTGCGATCGCTTCCGCAGATTCAAACAGGGATTCTGGTTTCCCAATTTTGATGTCTAAAGAATACCGCCATAGGATCAGCAGCTGCGACAGCGAAAATCCTCTGTCAAAACCGGCTGCAAAAAATTTCAGTTTCTTTCCCGAAAGGAAATACAAAAAAGAAAGGGATGCGGCGGCAGAAATTAAAACGACGGCGGTAATATACAAAACGACTCCGAATTTATATTATCTTATCATAATGTATATTAAAAAACACTACCTTGCCATTGAATTCGCCTTTATAGCCGCCCTTTGTCTTTTACCCCCGCTTTTTAAAGGCCCGGAACAATACGCTTTTCCGGGCATATTGTCATATCTGTGTTCTTTTTGCATTTCAATATTTTTATATTTTCAATGCAGTCTTTACGGGAAATATAAAAAGGCGAAATCGGATAAAAAAAAGACAGTTTTAAACGCGTCGGAAATTTTAAAATTTGCTCTTAATTCCTCTTATTTTTTTTTAACGTTCGGAACGCTGATTGTCACGGCGGTATGCATAAATATTTTTACCGTCTGCTTATCAAACAGGGCGTTTTCTGCAGATCTTGTGCCCGGAGAAAACGCGGCAAATGCGGCCTCCATGATACCGGCGTTTTTTGTAAGCGCGTTTTATGAAGAAGTCATGTACAGGATGGTTTTGCCCGGATTTTTGTATTATTTTTTTATGAAAAATCCGCGCTCCGCGTGCCGCAGTAAGCGCGATATCATCTGTTTTTATGCAACGGAACTTGTTTCAGTACTTGTATTCGCGTTTTCACACAGGTACGCCGGATGGGCTTCGGTTCTCAATTCCTTTATAGCGGGAATAGCGCTCAGGAAGTGCTATTTGAAAAGCAAAAATATTTTTACGGGTTTTGCAGCGCATTTTTTATATAATGTTTTTATGCTTTGCCTCTTGTCGATAGCACATGGGCGAAGTTAAGCTGAAGCCGGCGCCCAGAACTTCCGGCAACAACCGCTACGAAAGGCGGATCCCGGCGCTACCTACCGTCCCGAGCAACGGTTTCACTTCACCGGAACCACGCAAGCACACGCATCGGTCGTTCACCCGCCTTATCTTCTCAATCTTTCACCGCAAGGCCATCAGGATGTTTAATCAGTAGCTTGCCGCCACATATGCGCCGCCGCCGAGCATGGTCGTGGTGTTGGCGACGGACATCATCGTAATGATTATTGCAATTACAATAGCTGCCAGGTAAGGATTCTTTGTTTTTTTATACACCGCTCTGGAAATAAACGGCGTTATGAAAAGGAAAAATATCGGACCGTAAAGCCATATTCCGCTTATCATTTCTCCTTCGTTTGCATACCACTTGGGCAGCCCTGTGACAAAATAGGTCAGATACTGGATAAGCACATATGCTATCGCGCCGCCCGCGTTGAAAAGGCCGAAAATCGCAGTGTTGAACCTGCCTCCAACCTGATTGAAGTTAAAGCAGTTGCAGGAAATCGAGTTGACGACATAGAAAAACAGGAAGAAAGGCAGGAATCGCAGTCCTATATTCACCTTGTCTGCGTCAAAAGCTTTAAGCGTCAGCACCCAGAACCTGAAATCCGTCTTGCAGAAGTAGTCGGCGGCAAAGAGAATAAGAAAAGCAAGCGTTACCGTGAGGAGCGAAAGCTGAACAGTCTTCCGGATCTTTGTCCATGGCATCTTTATGCCCTCATCTTTTACAGAAAAGCCGGATTTCTTTCCTACGGAGAAGTACCATACCGTGAGCATCACGATGCAGAATAGTCCGCTCAGCGCCGACCAAATGCCGATTGTAAGGGGACCTGTTTGATTGAAGAATGAAGTTGTTTTTGAATAAATGTGATCTATGCTCCATTTATAGCTCAAGCCGGAGAACAGAGCACCTATGCACAGAGGTATCCAATACCAGATAAGCGCCTTTTTTTCTATTGTTTTAGGCTTCACTTCTTCATCTGCCTTCAATACGGCAAAATATTTTGTTTCTACCATAAGATTGATAAACGCTACAATGAACAAGCCTATTCCTATGAGCCCTAAAAGGTTAAATGCCGCCTTTGTCTGCCACACCTGATTATTTTCAGGAATGGGATTAGGCGCGGGAAATACCTTTTCAAAGAATTTGATCGCAAAAGCTACCGCGGTCGTTGAAAAATGGACGCGAGGATGCGTCGTATTATTCTGATATATCGAGCGGTAGTTTGTCTCCCCGTTCGTTGTAAGCTCATACATTTTTCCGCTTTCCACCTCTGCCGTATTTAGCGGGCCATGGCCGAAGTTGACGAAGTTTTTTGCTCCTCCTGTTTTCAAGAATTCCGCCGGATAGATCTCGTTCCCTTTATCGTCGGCATAGTAATAGAATTCGTCATATTTAGACTGGATGATGCCTACGGAACGCTTATCTCCGTATTCGCTTATACAGTCGTGTCCGGCGTCGTCTACCCACAGGGAAGCCTGCAAAAGCGCGGCTTTTACCAACGGATTCTCTTTCTCGTTATCCACCTGGATTTCCATGTTGATACCGGCGGACGCTCCGGAAGAATGACCGGTCATACCTATCCTTGAACGGTCGACATACGGCAAGGTCGCGGCAAGTTCAACGGCGGCATCCGTGCCGACGCCCGCGGTAAACAAGCCGTTATTCGTCGTCGCCTCCGAATCGCCGTGGCCGTGCATATCGGCTGCGATAACTACATATCCTCGGCGGGCAAATTCTACGGAATAGAGGTCCTGCATTTCCTTATTGTTATACCAGCCTTCTATTGTGATTATACACGGTGCGGGATTTTTGGGCGTAGCCGTGTTCGGTTTGTAAAGCTGTACGCTCACTTCATATCCCGCAGTGTCTGCCAGCCTTAATTCCGATACTTTAACCTTGCCCATCGATGTCTGTATGGCAGACGTTACAATAACGCTTATAAAGCACATCGCCAACGCGATAACCAGCCATATTTTTGCTTTTTTCATAGTTTTTTACCTCTCCATTTGATTTTTCATTTAGCGGCGGCAACAAACCTTTCGAGCTGCTTTAAGCCATTTTGAAAAATTCGCCTTTATGTGACTTTATCAATAATTGTACCACGCTATTGAGGCTCTTTCAAACTGTTTTTAGGCTGCTTCTTTGTCTCGCGACTGTATAAAATTTCATACATTTTAAGACAATTTATAACATACCGTATAAAATATTATACTACCTAAGATTTTTTTTCTGGCTGATGTTTTCAGTTTTTTCGTCTACGAATGTGCCGGCCTATGCTAAAATATCGCGGTCGCTGTTTCAATCGACGTAAGGAATCTCAAACCTCATGCGGTCTTTTGTAAGTTCCGCTCCGGGGAAAATCTGTCTGGCTTCGGTCAAAAGACTGTCAAGGTCTTTGTCAGTATATCTGGGACTGTAGTGAATCATCGCCATGCGCCTTACCTTAGCGTCGCGCGCAACCGTAGCGGCCTGTTTCGCCGTCATGTGTTTTTTTTCACGCGCCTGATCCGAAACGTCTTCCATAAACATACCTTCGCAGATCAAAAGGTCGGAACCCGTCACTTCTTTAGCTATAGAGGGTATGTACAGCGTATCCGTAACATAGCTGAATTTTCTTCCGCTGCGTTTGGCTCCCATCACCTGTTCGGGAAGTACCGTAGAACCGTCTTCCGCAGTAACCGCTTGGCCCGCTTGCAGCTTTGACCATAAGGGGCCGCGGGCAACTTTTAATTCTTTTGCCATTTCAGGGTTAAATTCCCCGGGACGATCAAGTTCTTCAAGGGTGTAGCCTACGCAAGTTTTTGTGTGCTGAAGAGGGAAAGCTCTTATATAAAACCCGTCGCCTTCATGAACGACGCACGGAGCTGAAATTTCTTTTACTATGATCGTGTAATTTATGTACATGTCCAAAACTTTTCGGCTCGTTTCGATGTATTCTGCAATTTTTGGCGGGCCGTAAATATACAAGGGTTCTTTGCGGTCTACCTGAGACGAAAGCATCAGAATTCCCGGAAGTCCCGTAACGTGATCGGCATGCGTATGAGATACGAATATGGCGCTTATCTTTTTCCATTTAAGATTAAGACGCCGTAAAGAAACCTGAGTTCCTTCTCCGCCGTCAAATAAAAAAAGATCGCCTTCCCGTCTGAGCAAAACGGACGTCAAATGCCGGTAAGGAAGCGGCATCATTCCTCCGCAGCC
Organism: Treponema parvum; assembly: GCF_017893965.1. Taxonomy (NCBI): domain Bacteria; kingdom Pseudomonadati; phylum Spirochaetota; class Spirochaetia; order Treponematales; family Treponemataceae; genus Treponema; species Treponema parvum. Next base: position 1,267,858 of record NZ_CP054142.1, on the reverse strand, counting down.
TAAAACAAACGCTTCCATGTTCATACTTCTACTTTACATGAAATAAAATGTTTTTACAATTATCGGCTCGGCGCATGACCGCGCGCAAACGTGTCTCTGCCGGCGGCATAAAAAAACTTGCATATTTCAAATAGTGAATTATACTGAAACCGGGTTTTTACAGATCGATTTGTAAAAACATTTGCAATACTTAGGAGGAAAAATGACAAAAATCACTAAAAAAACGCTTGCGACTTTAACAGCCGCTTGTTTGTTTACCGCCGGTATAGCAGCTCAGCACATCGGCACGGAATACAGGTTAAAGAAAGTGGTGGAAGTTCCGGGACGACAAGGAATCGCGGCGGATAAAGATTTCTTTTACGTATCCGACACGCGAGGTCTTTACAAATTCGACCATAATTGGAAGCTTGTAAAAAAACGCGTTCAAACTAAAACAGACGGTCTATTCCCCAATCCCGAACAGGCAAATCACTTCGGCGACATAGATGTTTTTGACGGAAAAATCTACACGGGAAATGAAAAATTCGAATACGGCCGCGGATACAACATTGCAGTTTCAATATACAGCGCAGACACGCTAGAATGGATCGAAGACATACCGTGGAGTTCCGAGTCGGGACAGGTTGAAGTTTCGGGAGTCGCCGTCGATCGTGAAAAAAACCTCGTATGGCTTTCGGACTGGGTAGACAGCCGCTATGTATACGCGTACAGTCTTGAAACAAAAAAATATTACACAAAAATGCAGTGCCGGCCCGAACCGTACTGGTGTCAAGGAATCTACATTGCAGACGGAACGATGCTGTTTTCCGCCGACGACGGAGAATCCACATATCACATTGCAGACTGCATCTATAAGGCTGACGTTTCGGAAGTTCCGTACACAGGACTCGTTTGGGGAACGGAAGTCGTAAAGGAAAATCCGTGGAGTGTAAAACTTGAAAACGGCAAGTGTGTAACGCGTAGCGGATATATAGCCGGCGGCGCATTTGCAAAACCCTTAACCCTATTCAGGGAAATGAAAGATTTCCGTCGCGCCGGCGAAATCGAGGGCTTGACGATAGATCCTGTAACGGACGATCTGCTCGTTCTGAACAACCGAGGCACACAGATAATACTCGGCATGAGCCAAGGGCCGTTTAAAAACGAAGGATACACAAAAGAAATTCACGAAGTCTATATCTATGAAAAGATAAAATAAGGCTTTACCCATTCAGGCATCACATGGGGCTGCAAAAGTTTATTACTTTTGGGCAGCCCCTTTTGCCTAAAATCATTCAATTCAAGCGCACAAACATTATAGGCTGTCGGCACAAAACGGATAAGACGACGGTATCGTTTTTGCTTTCACTTATGTTCCGTTTTGTTCTTTACGGATCAGTTTTTCGACTTCTTCTTTTTTCAGCGGAGTATTATCGTCATAGGCTTTTTTATTTCTTTCTATTTCTTCAATAGTCCGAAGCGCTCCCTTATTCATTCCGGGGCAATCCTTTGCGCATTCATCCCATGTTTTCCTGTCATGTATCATCCATGACCAAAACGGGTAAGTGGAACACTGAACGGGTCTCGCTTCATATGCGGTACACCCTTTGTCCCACAGCACGCAGTCATAGTTTTCCTTTTCAAGCAGAGAAAGAACTTTGTCGCCGTGATAATAATCCGCCCACCGGCATTTTTGTTTTACGAAATCCGTAACCGACAGCTTAAAAAAATTACAGAGAGACATTAAATCCTTATAAGAAAGATATACGAAACCGGGCGAATGACCGCAGCAAAACGAACAGCGCTGACAGCTGAACTGTAACCCGTCACAATAAAATTTTTTATTTTCCATAAAGTGCGACAAACATAAAATGCGATAAAACAATCAACAGCACCGCGCCGAAGGCGCTGAACCGTCCGCATGAATAAAAAAAGCCGCCCTTTAGATCGGACAGCTTTTAAAAGCGGATGAAGGGAGTCGAACCCTCGTCTTCAGCTTGGAAGGCTGAGATAATAAGCCGTTATATGACATCCGCAATAAAACAAGCATTATGCTTAATAAGTAGAGTATCTGAAATAAAAAAAAAAGTCAATATTTTATTTTTTCATTAGCGATGATCTTTTCGTATGCTATTTTTGCGGCGTTCTGTTCCGCCTGTTTTTTGCTCTTTGCGGAAACGGGCCCGTATGTGACGTTTTTAAGGCTTACGCTTACGTTAAAAGTTTGGTCGTGATCCGGTCCTGTCTTGCTTAAAAGCTTATATTCGGGATAAGAGCGGTACTTTTTCTGGCAGAATTCCTGCAAAAGCGATTTATAATCCTTTACTCCCTGATCTTGCTGTATCTTTCGCACTTCAGGGACTATGAACGAAAGGACGTATTTCTCTGCGGAAGCGTATCCTGAATCCAGATAATATGCGCCTATTATCGCTTCCATACAGTCCGCCAGAATCGAAGGACTTTCAAATTCCTTGTTTATTTCGGCGCCCTTTCCCATTATCAGCATTTTATCAATACCGAATTTAAGCGCTATGGGAGCCAAGTTTTTTTCGGAAACGGCGGCCGCTTTTATTTTAGACAGATCCCCTTCGCTCTTTTCAGGCATGTCTTTGTATAAAAAAGACGCCGTTACCGCCCCTAGAACGGAATCCCCTAAAAATTCAAGGCGCTCGTTATTGTAATGTCTGTGAGGTTTTATTTCATTGGAATATGAACGGTGATGAAACGCCAGATCCAAAAGTTTGTAATCGTTGAATTTCAAACCGGTTATCCGGCAAAAAAATTTGAGCTTTTTTAATCGTTCGGGCGCAATCTCAGGAGCGATTCTAAAAAAATCTATTATCATTTTCATTTTACAAAAAAAAACACAGGCCTGACCGAATATGACGGAGCCTGTGTCCTAAATTTGCGAAAGATTATAAGACTTTATTTACCTTGCTTTGCAAGTTCAGCTTTGATGAAATCATAAGCGTCTTTTACGGTCTCAAAATCATTTGCCTTTTCATCCGGAATAGTGACCTTGAGCTCCTCTTCGATCGCATAAACAAGTTCATACGTGTCAAGGCTGTCTGCTCCCAAATCACCGCGGAATGTTGATTCCAAGGTTACCTTACTTTCATCGACTTCCAGCTTTTCTGCAATAAGCTTCTGGATCTTGCCAAACAATTCGTCCATACTTTATCTCCTGATAGTTTTAACCGTTCGTCTCAGGCGTAATCACCTGTCGTCCTCTATAGAAACCGCATTTAGGACATACGTGATGCTGCAATACAAGATTCCCGCAATTGCTGCATTCGACAAGCTGCGGGGCATCCAAATGCATATTCACTCCTCTGCGTCTCCGGGAAACGGCCTTAGAAGTTTTCGCTCTAGGTACTGCCATATTTAAACCTCGCTATAAGTTTATAATTCACAAATATAACAGGAAAAATATTACAACAGATTTAACCTGAGTGTCAATGCATTATACCTTATTCTTTAATTTTGTCAAACACTTTTTAAAAAAATGTCATAAAAAAATCCAATGTTTAAGCGGCACAAACGGCGCCGCTTAAAAACACTAAAGAACGTTTTATTCGGCGGAGAGTCACTACCCCGCCGTCGCTTGAAGTCCAGCTGTAAATTTACGGCAAGTATGTTTATTTTGAAAATTTTTTATACAGAGCGTTTGCAACAATCGGAGGAACCATCCCTGAAATATCGCCGCCGAATTGAGCGAGTTCCTTGATCGAGCTGGACTTTACTATGGCGTACCGCTGTTCGGACGGAACAAATAACGTATCGATTTCAGGATTGAGGGTATGATTCATCATTGAAAGGTCGAATTCGTATGCAAAATCGTTGATGTTTCTTATTCCTCGTAAAAGCACCTTCGCGCCGATCTTTTTTGCATAATCTACTATAAGGCACTTGCATATGTGAACCGAAATATTTTTATAATCTTTAAGAAGGTATTCCATCATCGAGACCCTCTCTTCGGCCGTAAAAAGATAATGCTTATCGGGATTGACTGCGACGACGACGTCGATGGAATCGAACAGTCTGCTTGCCCGTTCTATAATGCTTAAGTGTCCGTAAGTTGGAGGATCGAACGATCCGGGAAGTACTGCCGCCGTCATTTTTAATATGATATCAGATTTGACGAAAACGCTCAAGCATAGTATCATTTACGCATGAAAAACTTTTTACTCTGTCTGATAACCGGATTTTCGGTTTTATTTTTTTCCTGCGTGTCAACCCAAACGGCCGATTCCGTGCCGGCTGCAGAGAAAAACACAACTAAACAAAGTTCTGCTGCGGAGAGCGCACGAACGATAACAAAAGAAGACGAAGAATACAATAAGGCCATAAGCGAAATGAGCCCTTCGTCTTCAGTTTCAAAAGACACTTTTGAAGCGGATCGAAAGGATATTTTATCGCTCATAGAAAGTCTTGACGCTGTCATGGCGAGAAAGGACTTCAACCGATGGAAAACCTTCGTCGAACCTTCGTCATTGGCTTACTGGCAAAACCCAAGAAATTTGGCAAAGGCGTCAAGCCGGCTCCCCGTAAAGGGTATAACGATCAGAACCCTTGAGGATTATTTTAACTATGTTTTTATTCCGTCAAGAAAGGGCCGCGTCGTAGACCAAATCCGATACATCAATTCAGAATCCGTAAAAGCGATACAAGTCACTAAAGAAAATTCCGTCATCGTGTATTATAATTTTATAAAGACCGGCGGTCGGTGGCTCATTCATTTGCCTGAAATAGAATGACGATCTTTACAGCGCGTCATCGCTTATTGCATATTGTGCGGCCGCGTTGTTTACTTGAATGCGATTGTTTGGTATATTAATTTGATCGTGTTTTGATGTGCAATTTGTTTTAATTGCCGATAATGTTTTATAGAAAACGGCTTATTGTTTTGGAGGATTTATGACATTGATAAAAAGAATTGCAGTCGGCTTCGCCGTGTGTTTTTTCGTATGCGCGGGACTTTCCGCCCAAAAACAGGAACAATCCGTTGAAAGCGAATATTTAAGCAGTATGGAAGATGTTATCATTACAGAGTTGGCAAATTCAGACCAGCGCGACAATAAATTTGTGGCGCTGCAATATCTTGAAGACGCAATAAATGAAGGAAGAGCTACTCCCGATATGGCCGCGGCTCTCGATCAGCTTGCGGGAGAAGGCATTACCACTCAAAGCAAGACTAACGGCCGCCTGATGAACAACTATCCTGACGTGCGCAAAAAGGCTTGCGATCTTCTTGCAAAGGTTCCTACAAAAGAATCAAAAAACACTTTGGTAAAAATCGCTCTTGCGGATAACGAACCTATGGTCATTACGGCGGCTATCCGTTCCTTGGGCGAAATCGGAATGAACGATAACGACGAAGTTGTAAATGTCATCGCGTTTGCAAACCGCCACAACCAGACGATGAACCCTGCCAGCAGCATGGCTCTTGAAGTTCTAAACGCATATGAAAAACTTGCTCCGTCGGTATCCGACCGGTCGGTTATGCTGGAATCGATCGGAAAAATTGCGGCGGACTACCGCTACGTTACGCCCGTAAGAAAAAGAGCTATAGAGCTGTTGACTAAGATGAAGGGAGGCGCAGGCAATAAAAAGCAGTGATCGGCTTATAAATTCATAAGAACTGTCCGAAAACTCAAATTTTGGACAGCCGTATTTAAATTACAAAAGGCTGCCGTTACGTTAAAAGCGCACTTCGATCTTTTTTAAGTGTGCTTTGATCAGGGCAGCCTTTTTTTGAGAGATACGCGATTCGAACGCGCTACCTTCAGCTCCGGAGGCTGACGCTCTATCCAGATGAGCTAATCTCTCAAGGTAAAATGACCATATAAATATTCAATAAAAAAGTCAAGCGAGGATTCTTATGGAGTCTATAATATTAGCTTCGTCGTCTCCCAGACGGCAAAGCATTTTGAAAATGTTAAACATCCCGTTTCAGGTAATTATTCCCGATATAGACGAAAACATAGATAAAAGCGGCAATGTTTTTAAAGTCCCTGAAAAACTTGCGGTAAGAAAGGTGGAAGGTTGTATAAATATGCTGCCTCGGCAAAGAAGCATTCCTTGGATACTAGGCGCAGACACTATGGTCTGTATGGACGGTGAATTATACGGAAAGCCGTCCAGTGCGGAAGAAGCGGCAAAATATTTAAATGCCCTGCAAGGGCGGCAGCACTTTGTCATAACGTCGATAGCTCTTTACAACGGGAGGCAAAAAAAGATCGTAACATCGACAAACATTACAAAAGTTACGTTCAGCAAGATGGACGATAAGGAAATAGAGTGGTATGTAAAAACCGGAGAATGGCACGGAGCCGCCGGAGGTTACAGAATACAGGAACTCGCTTCCTGCTTTATAAAAGAAATCGAAGGATCTATGAGCTCTGTCGCAGGCTTGCCTATTTCCAATCTTTATGATATTTTAAAATCTCAAGGCTATTCCATTCTTGAATAGCTTTGCTGAATCATGCAGGAACCGTGTGTTTTATGTGTGATCCGAATCTTCCGAAAAAAACATAGTTTTTTTACGAGAAACAGAGTAAGGTGGCGTATTTAAAATACGCCGGTGAAGGAGTTAATCATGGCAGTTGTAACCATGAAAAGTCTGCTTGAATCTGGTGTTCATTTCGGTCATCAGGTAAAGCGTTGGGATCCCCGTATGAAAAAATATATTTTTGCTCAGCGCAACGGGATCCATATTATCGATCTGCAAAAAACCATAGCTGCGATAAAAGACAGCTATGACGCAGTTCACAAGGTTGCCTCTTCAGGTAAAACCGTCTTATTTGTAGGGACAAAAAAACAGGCCCAGCAAGCCATTCAAAAAGAAGCGGAACGCTGCGGAATGTTTTATGTAAACAACCGCTGGCTCGGCGGAATGCTTACCAATTTCAGCACGATAAAAAAATCGCTTCAGCGCCTCAAAAAAATCGAAAAGATGGAAATTGACGGCACTTTTGAAAATCTTACAAAAAAAGAAGTTTCCGCACTGCAAAAAGAAAAGGCGAAACTTGAAAAAAACCTCGGCGGCATAAAGGAAATGCGGGAATTGCCGGGGGCAGTGTTCATCATAGACACGCATAAAGAGCAGATAGCCGTTGCCGAAGCCCGCCGCATGGGAATTCCCATAATAGCCGTAGTAGATACTAACTGTAATCCGGAAGGAATCGATTACCCTATTCCCGGTAACGACGACGCTATCCGCGCAATATCCCTATTTACGTCAATCATAGCAAACGCGGTTATCGAAGCCGACAACGACGCCGGACTTAAGATCATCGAAAACTTAAACGAAGATGAAGACGGCGTACAGACCGACGCCGCCGTAAAAAGCGAAGACGTAGAGATCGACGATTATTCCAATTATCAGCCGACGGAAACAAAAGAAGAAGACGCCGAAGCTGATGAAAAAGAAGACGATCTTGCCGCCGACGAAGACAAATTTTATAAATAACTTACCGGAGTTCAATATATGGATATAAAAGCATCGGATGTAAAAGCTCTGCGCGAAAAGACGGGCGCAGGCATGATGGAATGTAAAAAAGCTCTCACTGAAGCCAACAGCGACATGGCGGAAGCCGAAAAAATTCTAAAAGAAAAGGGCTTGGCCGCCGTTGCAAAGCGTGCCGAACGCGCGACTGCTGAAGGGCGAATCTTTGCGCGCATACAGGACAACAAAGTTGCAATGATCGAAGTAACTTGCGAGACTGACTTTGTGGCAAAAAACGAAGACTTTATTGCGCTCGGTGAAAAACTTTTGGATCTTACTTTTGCCAAAGGTTACAGAAAAGTCGAAAAAGAACATGAAGACATGCTCCTTGAACTTGCGGCAAAGATAAGAGAAAACATGAGCGTACGCCGCCTGACGTTGCTTGACATTCCTTCAGGAGCAGTTGCAAAAACCTATATTCACAGCGATCATAAAACCGGCGCAGTCACGATAATAAAAGGCTCCACTGCGCCTGAGGTTGAAACATTCGCATATGACTGCTGTCTTCATCTTGCGGCGTTTACGCCGTCTTATATCACACAAAAAGACGTTCCCGAAAGCTACATAGAGGAGCAAAAGGAAATATTTAAAGTGCAGATGGACAACGACGAAAAAACGGCTTCCAAGCCGCAGAACGTCAAAGACGGAATCTTGCAAGGAAAGATTAAAAAACACCTGGCAGAAATATGTTTTGTTGATCAGATGTTCGTAAAAGACGACAAAAAGACCGTTTGTGAAAAACTTGCGGAAATAGGAAAATCGGTCGGCGCAACATTATCGTTCGGTGATATTGTGCTGTACATTCTTGGAAAATAGTTTAATCCGGGTATTCCAGACATCGGGATACCCTACAATTTTTTGAGGAAAAACAAATGTCAAACGAAACTTATTCGGCTAGGATGGAAAAGACCATTTCAGCTTTTAAAGAATCCTTGAGTGCCATACGTACGGGCCGCGCTTCCGCCGCAATATTCGACAGGGTGCGGGTTTCGGCCTACGGAGCGAAATCTCCTCTCAATCAAGTAGCGACGATTTCAATTCCCGAAGCAAGGACGATCGTCATTCAACCGTTTGACAAGTCTCTGATTACCGAAATTGAAAAAGGAATAGGACTTGCCGACCTCGGATTGAATCCTTCCAACGACGGAAAGGTTATAAGAATTTCTATTCCGCCCCTTACGGCCGACAGAAGAAAAGAACTTGTCAAGCAAATTAAAGGCATTGCCGAAAACAGCCGCACTGCGATCAGAAACATACGCCGCGACGGAAATGAAGAGTTAAAAAAACAGCAAAAAGCCGGCGAACTGACCGAAGATGCACTGAAAACTGCGGAAAACGACATGCAAAAAGAGACCGACAAGTTTATTGCCGAAATAAACAAGATTTACGACGCAAAAGAAAAAGAAATAATGGAAGGCTGATGCCCGATACTGTAATTAAAAACGACTGTCTTCCCGTCCATATAGGCATAATTATGGACGGCAATGGACGCTGGGCTAAAAACCGAAAACTTCCGCGTACGTTCGGTCACAAAGAAGGGTTGACGGCGGCAAAAAAAATCGTAGCGGAGGCGGCAAAGCTCGGCATACGGTATGTGACTTTGTATACATTTTCCACTGAAAACTGGAAGAGAACACAGGAAGAAGTCGGCTACCTTATGAATTTGATCAAAGGGCATCTCCGCGCCGAATTTGAATTTTACAAACAAAACGGAATACGAATAAAGCACATAGGCGATCTTTCGGGGCTTAGCGAAGATATTCAGACCGAGATCGTAAAGGCGATGGAAGAAACTTCGGCTTTTACCGGAATGACCGTGGTTTTAGCTGTAAACTACGGCGGCCGAAACGAAATAATAAGAGGAATAAAAAAACTTTCCGCCGAGGATGAGGATTTTGAAGCCTTGACGGAAGAGAGGCTTTCAAGAGCTTTTGACATTCCCGAACTACCGGACGTAGATCTTCTTATACGTACGGGAGGCGAGTACCGTTTAAGTAATTTTTTGTTATGGCATGCGGCCTATGCGGAATTACTATTTACAGATACACTGTGGCCCGATTATAATGAAGATGAGTTTAAAAAAAATATTATTGAATACCAAAAACGCAACAGGCGTTTTGGGGCAGTTTTAAGCAAATGAGGTTCGTAATGAACAAACTTGTTCAGCGGCTTTTGGTTTTTTTTATAGGAATGCCTCTCGTAATAGGCGTTGTAACGCTCTCCTCGTATAACCATCTTGTCTTACACTTTGTCATTATGGCCTGCGTTTTTTTATCGACAAAAGAAATGTACGCCCTCCTCGCAAAAAAACAAAAACAGTTTCCCCTGCCCTTTATAGTATTTCTTAGCCTGATTCCTTCCGCTGTTGGGTTAATATGTACACGCACGGAACTTCCGCTTCATTACATAGACCTTTCGCTTTTGTTCTGTTTTTTACTCATTTTATCATACGAAGTATTTACGGCTTCCGATTTTGATCATTCCGTAGAACACATGACGACGGCTGTTTTCAATGTTTTTTATTCCGGGTACCTGTTGACCTTCGTATCAAGACTTACCGTATTAAAAGGCTCTACCGAACTTATAATTTCCTTTCTTTTTATGATATTCATGTGCGATTCATTTGCATGGTTATTCGGTATGACATTAGGAAAAAATAACAGAGGCGTAATAAAAGCAAGTTCTAATAAAAGCGTCGCCGGTTTTATAGGCGGATACATAGGAGCCGTTCTTGCGGCTGTCCTTGCACAAATTTTGTGGCCGGACGTTTTTTTCGGCTCTATTATGAAAGCCGTATCGACAGGGATTATCATTGCAAGCGCGGGCATAATCGGAGACCTTGCGGAATCGGTTATAAAGCGAGACGCTGGATTTAAAGACAGTGGGAATATAATGCCGGGGCGCGGAGGGCTTTTGGATTCCATAGATTCCATACTTTTTGCATGCCCGATCTTTTATCTGATAGTGAATTTTATGTTCGGCGGGTCGAAACCTTCTTTTTAAGATTGTAAACTATGAAAAAAATTCTTGTCTTAGGCTGTACCGGATCTATCGGCAAAAACACACTCGACGTCATTCGAAACATGAGCGGTGAATTTTCCGCGGTAGGATTAAGCGCCCACACAAATATCAAACTGCTGTCTCAACTTGCAAAAGAATTTAACTGCGAATATTCGCTGACTTCCCGTGACGGAAGTGAGGGCATAAAAAAACTTATAGATAAATGCCGTCCGGATATTGTCGTAAACGGTATCGCAGGCTCTGCGGGACTTGAACCGTCCAAACTCGTACTTGAACAGGGCATAGACCTAGCTCTCGCAAACAAAGAGACCATAGTCATGGCGGCACACCTTGTTCAATCTCTTGCAAAGAAAAACAAATGCTCGATAATTCCCGTGGACTCTGAACATTCCGCCGTATTTAATCTTGCGGAACGCTACGGAAGCGAAAATATTGCAAATATTATAATAACCGCAAGCGGAGGACCTTTCAGAACATTGCCCAAAGAAAAACTTGCGCATATAAAGCTTGAAGACGCTTTAAAACACCCTACGTGGAACATGGGACGTAAAATAACCGTAGATTCCGCGTCGCTGGCAAACAAGGGACTTGAAGTGATAGAAGCTTGTCGCCTGTTTCATTTTCCGGTGCAAAAAATTCAAGTGGTAGTGCACCCGCAAAGCCTGGTGCACTCTATCATACGCACAAAAGACGGAGTAATGTACGCGCAGATTTCCGAACCCGACATGAAGCATCCCATAATCTCAGCCCTCACATGGCCGTCCATAATACCCAACTATATGAAAAAATTCGATCTGTTCGATATTGAAATGACCTTTTATAAACCGCGCAGCGAAGATTTTCCTATGCTGAAATTGGCTTTTGACGCAGCTGAAAAAAAAGGCGGATACGCGATAGCCTATAACGCGGCGAACGAAGTAGCGGTAGACGCTTTTATTGCAGGAAAAACAGGTTTTACCGATATTCCGCGCGTCACAAGACGTGTTTTAGAGCGCGACTGGACAAAAGAAGCTAAAGATTTTAACGACGTCTTTGCCTTTGACAGAGCGGCAAGAAGATACGCAGAGGAAGCGCTTTGACTATAATCTACGGTCTTTTTCTTCTTTGTTTTTTGGTTTTTTTTCATGAATTGGGGCATTTCTTTGTAGCGCGCTTATTTAAAGTCCAAGTGGAGGCTTTTTCCATAGGAATGGGACCGGTTCTTTTTCATAAAAAAATAAAAAATACGGATTACAGGCTTTCGCTCTTACCCTTAGGCGGATATTGCGGCATGAAAGGAGAAAAAGACTTTTCACAGGCGGTGGAACAAGGTCTTTCAAAGATAGAGGCTCCTAAAGATTCTTTATACGGCGTATGCCCTCTAAAACGCGCTCTGATAGCCTTTGCAGGCCCTTTTTTTAACCTTTTTTTTGCATTTATTGCGTTTACCATTATTGCGATGATGGGAACCTTTTATTACGCTCCTTCTGCAAAGATAATACTTGCGGACGAAATTTATCCTGAAACCGATTCCGCTGCAAGAAAGGCGGGCATACTTACCGGGGATATAATCAAAGAGATAGACGGAAATAAAGTAAACGATTTTTCAGATATTGTGGAACTTGTTTCAGTCAGACCCGACGAAGACATTAAAATCCGCGTAGAGCGGGACGGAGAACTTTTGGATTTTACTGTCCGTTCCGACATAAACAGATCGGAGGGAACGGGCAAAATCGGAGTTGCAAGTTCAGGCGATTCCGAAAAAAGAGAAATAAAGCCCCTTCCCTTTTTTCCTGCAATTCTAAAGGGGCTGCGTTCGACGACGGATTTGATCATAATTACCGTAAAAAGTATTTTTGTGCTATTTAAGGGCGTAGAGATAACGAACGCCGTTTCAGGTCCGGCGAGGATTACGACTATGCTAGGAGACACCGTAAAAGACGGATTTTCCGCAGGAATCAGAGCCGGTACGGTAAACACGCTGCAGTTTTTAGCTATGATAAGCGTGTCCTTATTCATACTCAACCTTTTGCCGATTCCCGTTTTGGACGGCGGCCTGATCTTTTTTTCTTTGGTCGAACTTGTTTTCCGCCGTCAGATTCCGCCAAAAATCCAATATTATGTACAATATGTCGGACTCGCTATTATAGCTTTTATTTTTATTATAGGAATTTCAGGAGATATCCGTTATTTTATTTTATCGGCAGGAAAAAAATGAAAAACAAACTTGTATACGTTATCGCATTTACTTCATTTATGTTTTTGTTAAATGCACAGTTTAAGCTGAACGCACAATCGCATATTTCCATGCAATCTCATCAAAACTCGGTTACCGCCCTCGCTTCGCTTGAAATAGGAAATTCGGCTGATGAAAATTCCTTTTTTTCCGCCGGTCAAGACGGATTTTTAATAAAATGGACTGAAGACGGCTCCGGAGAACATTATCAAATTTCCGACCTTGAAATTCGTCTTATAGCGAGATCTCCGAACGGAACGGACATAGCGGTATACGAAACCGACGGAGGGCTTGTAAACCGCGTGAGCGTTTGGAATTGGAAGACATTGACAAGAAAGTATGCAAAAAGATTTTCCAACGCCGTAACCGCTCTTTCCTACAGCGAAAAAGGAACATATCTGATCGTCGGAACCGCAACCGTAAACGGAATTGTGTTTTTAAATGCGTCGTCAGGATCTCAAATTTCAGGAAAAATACAAGAGCAATCGGGTATTATTTCTATGGCGCGTTCGAGCGCTACCGAAAACAGCATGGTATTGTATTCCCCTGCGGGATCGCTCACCTACATAAACATGCGTACCGGCCGACAAAAGGCCCGCTTTAATGTCGCACAAGGTCTCAAGCAGCCCGTCTTATTCAATAACAACGTTTTTTTTGCGGGAGTTAACGACGCCGGCATAAGCGTTGTTCAGGCGACAACGGGAACTGAAGCAAAATTTGTCAAGGCCTCAAATCCGCTGCTTTTATGTTCGCGCTTTGACAGAGACCTGTATTACCTTGAATCTGACGGCAAGGCTTACGCTTTAAAAGTTCTTGAAAACCTTGACAATAACACAGTAGGAAATCCGAAAACCGTAAAAACGATAAGCAAACTTCCGGGAGGCGAAGCTATAGTATGCGGTGTAAAATCAGGGAACGACATTCTGTTAGGTTCTCAAAAAGGGCATATCTATAAAACAGATTCGGACTATGCTTCGAGTCCGAGTCAAATTCCTTTATATCCTTTAACCGACGATATATATGACAGGATATACGATATTTCGCAGGCAGGAGAATCGTTTTACTTTCTTACTAAAAATGCCGTGTTTAAATCCTCGTATGACAACAGTTTTGTAGATAAAGCGGCGGAAAATTCAAATCAGACGAATATCATAACATATAACGATAATCTTATTTTATGGACGCGCAATTCTGTCAGGCCTGTTCAGCTCATAAATTTGAATCGTCAAGCAACGACAAATCTGTTTATGCCTTCCAAAAATTTGCAGTCATTAAGGCTTTTCGGCGACACTCTCATCGCTCTGGAAGGAAATACGACCGTCAATAAATACGATCTTAAAAACAATAATTTTGAGCGGCTATACGAGGGTTCGGCTCTTCAAGATGCGGCGCTGTACGGCGAAAACATACTCTATGTAGCAAAATCGTCGGCGACAAATCCGCCGTCGTCCCTCATATTTATCGATGTAAAAACAAAGGAAACCGTTCCCGTGTCCATGTCTTCGAATGTAACATATTCTCTTAATTATACGGAAAATACGGCATTATACGGCATAAGCGTTTATGAAAACAGTTCGGGAAATTCAAGAACGGAGCTTTTTTCATTAACACCGGAAACAAGAGCGATAACTTCGATAATGCAGCTGAACGATGAAGATCCTAACGCGTTTATCAAACTGTATTCGTCTTTTATCTATACGAATCTCGGTAAATCCAAGATAATTTCATACAATACCGCTACGAAAAGGCAATTTAATTATAAACGATCTGCATCTCTTCCGCTCAAAATAGAGCGAAATTCAAGCCGTCTCGTAGTGTTGAACCGCGACGGAAGCATATCCTGGTATAATCCTGAACTGGGAACGGTGCTGGCCGACTGGTACATGACGACGGAAGGCCAATGGTTCGAATTTTAATATTCGAAAAACATTCTGTTGCCTCTGTGCGGAAAATTCGATGAGAATCCTTCAGCCTTGGCTTATGCCGTTCGCACGTTTCATCGATCGGTTTGCATCGCAAACTCGCGCTATCTTATTCCACAGCCGCGAAAAAGGGCTTCTTTATAGACTTCGAGGTATTTCTCCGCTGAAATATTCCATCCGAATGAAGATTTCATAGCCCTTTTTTGCATAGCCTTTATATGGTCTTTTTTATTGTAATATGCAAACACCGCCCAGCCGGTCGTGTCGAATATCGAACCGGGTGAAAGGTTGTCGAACATAAAACCTGTCCCTTCTCCGGTGTGTTCATTATAGTTTGAAACCGTATCCGCAAGACCGCCGACTTTGTGCACGATAGGAAGGGTTCCGTACAAAAGCGAATACATCTGATTTAATCCGCACGGCTCGTATTTTGACGGCATAAGAAAAAAATCACTTCCCGCTTCGATAAGGTGGCTTAATTCTTCCTTATAGCCTATGGTAGCCTTAAAGTTGGGCAACTTGCTCTGCAAAGAAAGAATTTCGTCTTCACACCATTTTTCACCGCTGCCGAGCAAAACAACCTGCACTTCCATCTTTTTGCAGATATCATACATGCAGCCGTATGTGGGGCCGAAAAGCGCTCCGATCCCTTTTTGGTCGGCAAGCCTTGTGATCATTCCTATCACGGGAATATTCGGGTTCACATCCAGTCCCATAGTTTTTTGCAGATGAGCCTTGCATACGGCCTTATTTTTAAGCGATTCTACCGAATAATTTGCAGGAAGATATTTATCGATTTTCGGGTTCCACGTTTCATTATCCACACCGTTTAGGATCCCCCGTACGACGTCGGATCTTACTCGTAAAAGCCCGTCAAGGCCGAAGCCGCCTTCGCTGGTTTGAATTTCATGCGCATAGGTAGGAGAAACCGTAGTTATCATGTCCGACGATGCGATTGCCGCCTGCATTATGTTTATGGCGCCGTGATTTTCGTAGTTCGCACCGTAATACAAATCCCAAGGAAGACCGAGATCGGGAAACTTTTCC
Organism: Treponema parvum; assembly: GCF_017893965.1. Taxonomy (NCBI): domain Bacteria; kingdom Pseudomonadati; phylum Spirochaetota; class Spirochaetia; order Treponematales; family Treponemataceae; genus Treponema; species Treponema parvum. The sequence goes on along the minus strand of NZ_CP054142.1, from coordinate 1,252,167 downwards.
TTGGAATATACACCTTGGTATCCCATATTGTGAATCGTAAAGACGCTTGCGGTTTTAGGAAATCCGTCGTTTCGGCAAAGATGTTTTAATATAACGGGCGCAATACCCGCGGACCAGTCATGGGCGTGTATGATGTCAGGATACCAGTTTAATTTGCGGCAAAGCTGAAAAGCACCGTGACATAAAAGCGAAAATCTGTACGTGTTGTCGTGAAAATCAGGTTCCGCCTTTGAACCGTAAACGGCGTCGCGTCCGAAACATTGCTCGTGATCTATAAAATATACGGGTAATGTTTTACAACCCGGCATAGGTGCGGCATAAACTGCCGTCCACGTTTCAGCAGTACCGGCCTTTACCGCCATAGGGCCTTCGATCTTCGTCATCTTAGAACGATCTATCGCATAATAACGGGGGATTACTATTTTTACATCATGTCCCAAAGAAGAAAGCGTTATTGAAAGTGCGGAAACGGCATCGGCAAGTCCCCCTGTCTTTGCAAAGGGAACAGCTTCGGCAGATACCATAAGAATTTTCATTTTCTCCTCCAAAATAAAAAGACAGTTGATTATATCACTTATATTGTATCGTATAAAGCACAGTGGCAAAAATTGATTTCCGTGAGCTTTATTGCGTCTTTCTTGCAATTGCGATATAGTGGCGCATACGGACATAAGACCCGTTTGGAGAACGAAATGAGCGAAAAAAATCTGAAAATTTTGGGCTGGATCGGAACAGTGCTTTCGGTAATCATGTACGTATCATATATTCCGCAAATATGGGGCGATATGCACGGACACAAAACGCCGTTTATACAGCCATTAGCCGCCGCAGTCAACTGCAGTATATGGACGGCCTACGGACTTTTAAAAGAAAAACGCGATTATCCTTTGTCTGCGGCAAATTTGCCCGGCGTCATCTTCGGCTTGATTGCAACAATAGCAGCGTTTTAACAGATTTCAGAATACGAAGCGTACGCATCACAGCATATAATGTAAAATTCAAATTGTTACCTCTTTTAGCCAAAAATTGATTTCCGTGGCTTTTCATTATTTTCCTTGAATACAATTTAGTAACAAGCTATACTGGTAAAAATATGAAAATACTAACAAAGAAAAATTATTTTTGCTTAGCGTTCCTTTTATTTGCCGCACAGAATTTCTTCACGCTTCCTTTTAACGATAAACTTTCGACCGAGGAGCTTTCAAAGATTCAAGAAGGTCAAGTTCTCATAAGAAAAACCGGATCGATCAAAAAAATATGTCTTGAAACCGAAAATCAGGCGGTCATCGAAGCGCTTAAATCGATCATAGACTTGGATCCGGCTTATTTGGCGGAAGTCATACAGGTTAGACCGGTTGAAAACAACGACGACATCATACAAAAAACACACGGTATTCTCGTAGATATTCCCTCTTATGTAGGTATTCCGTATTGGTCGGAGCGACATGAACGTTATTTTGATCTGTACGCAAGCGCGAAGGTTGTTTCACAGGAAAAAAAAGGAGATTCGGAGCACATATCCGCAATTTTGGAAATGTCGCCTATCGGTAACATAGACACCGATATTTTGATTTACCGCAGCGAAGATCTTTTGCTGTATACAAATACGAATCTTAATGATCTGGAATACGGTAAAATAAAATGTATATCGAAAAAAAACATGAAATCCGTGATCATCGTCTTCAAAGAAGACGGAAAATGGATATTATACGGAATAGGAGGCGTAGAAGCTCCTAAAATTTTATTCTTTAAGAACAGGATCGAAGTTTCGTTTATGAACAGAATAAAAACATTCTGCAACTTCGTCTTTGAAAAACTTTAAATCAAATTACGGACGAACTTATGTTTACAGATGTCGTAATACTGGCAGGCGGATTCGGAGAGCGTTTGTGGCCGGCTTCCAGTTCCGAAAATCCCAAACAATTTATGACCGTTTCGGATAACGTCTCTTTTTTACAGCTTGCAGTCATCAGAGCCTTGTCTTTAAAGCCTGAGGGAAAAATTCTGATAGTTACGCGACGCGACATTTACAAGACCGTATCGCTGCATTGCAAAAATCTTTTGCCGGATATGTCCGAAGATGACAAGAAAAAAATAAAAGACGATTTATATATATTGCCGGAAACCGAGCCCAAGCATACGACGGCTCCGATCATTCTTGCATGTAATTTTCTAAATTTGACGGATTACACGGACGACAATAGGGAACATTCGGTCCTAGTGCTTACAAGCGATCATATAATCAAACCCATAGAAAATTTTATCCTAGACTGCAAAAAGGCTTGTGCCGCTGCGGCTAACGGCAAATTCGTCTGTTTTGCGATACCGCCGCTCGAGCCGGCTACAGGCTACGGCTATATAAAAATCGGAAAGGCAGAAGGCGATTCCGTTTTTGCAATAGAAAAATTCGTCGAAAAACCCGACTTAAAAACCGCGACGGAATATGTAAAATCCGGTAAATACAGATGGAACAGCGGAATGTTCGGTTTTACCTGTAAAACACTTTTAAAAGAAATAAAAGAACATCAAAACGACGCTTATGCAGCGTTTGAAAATCTTCTTTCTGGAAATAAACCGAAAATCGGCGTTGTAAACGGAATCAAATATGTCTCTTCGTGGCCTGAAATGGACGCGGCATATTCGAAGGTACCCGCCGTTGCGATTGATAAATCCGTAGCCGAAAAGACGAAAAACGCCTGCGCAGTGTCTTCTTCTTTTAATTGGGACGACATAGGAAGCTGGGACGCCTTTGAAAAACTTTTTGATAAAAACCCCGGCGAAACGATAGAAATCGAAAGCAAGGATAACTTCGTGTATTCGGATATTCCGGTAGCCTTATGCGGTGTAGAAGACCTTGTAGTAGTTATAAAAAACGGCAAGGCTCTTATAGTAAAAAAAGGAAAAAGTTCGCTCGTCAGAGACGCCGTAAAACAGATGAAAAATTCAAATGTGTGATAGCGCCTGCGAGAGCGTCTGAAGCGTGATCCGGCTTTGGTTCTTTTTCAAGCCCGAGTAAAATTTTCACACACTTTTCAACCAGTTTTTTGTCGGCAGCAGCCGTTCCGGTAACGGATTGTTTTATCTGGTTAGGCGTATATTCTCCGCATAAAATACCGTGTTTTGCCAAACAAAGAGTAACCACTCCCCTCGCTTCTGCAACGCCCATAGCGCTTACGGCGTTCTTTGCAAAAAAAAGGGTTTCCATCCCTGCCTCGTTCGGCTTAAATTTATCTATAATCGCAGAAAGATCATCGTAAATCTTTGTAAGCCGGTTTGAATGGGAATCTTTAGAGCTTGTTTCGATAACTCCGTATGTCACCAGCTTTATCCGATTATCCACACTGTCGACAATACCGAACCCCGTAAAAGCAAGCCCGGGATCTATTCCCAAAATTCTATGGACATTCTTTATGCGCTGTTGATCTTTCATCGATTAAACGGAACGTGCCGATCGCCGCTCCGCCTTAAAAATTCGGTTTATTCTTCCGGGTTAAAATCTTCGGGATATTCGGCCGTGTGATACACATTCTGAACATCGTCGTTTTCTTCAAGTTTATCAATCAATTTTTGAACCTTCGAAGCCGTATCCTTGTCTACAGGTTGATATGATTCCGGAACCATTCCCACTTCGCCCGACATGGACTCAAATCCCTTCGCCTGCAGGGCTTCCATTACAGTATTGAAATTCTCAGCGGAAGTAGTTACCGTGATGATTCCGTCTTCGTTTGTAATATCGTCGGCTCCCGCGTCAAGCGCAGGTTCCATAATCTCATCTTCTTTTACCTTTTCGGCATCGTAAGCGATTGTACCCTTTCTTGTAAACATGCGGCTTACGGATCCGGAGACACCGAGATTTCCGCCGTGTTTTGTGAATATGTTTCGAACGTCGGCTGCCGCACGGTTTTTATTGTCCGTAAGAACTTCAACCATGACGGCGACTCCTCCTGCAGCGTATCCTTCGTACACGAGCTCTTCAAAAACCTTTCCGCCGAGTTCTCCCGTACCTTTTTTGATCGCACGTTCAATGTTGTCTTTGGGCATGTTCGAAGCCCTGGCCTTTAAAATGGCCGTGCGCAGCCGGGGATTGGAATTGGGATCACCGCCGCCCATGCGCGCCGCGATGGAAATTTCCTTAATGAATTTTGTAAATATCTGGCCGCGTTTTGCATCTGCAAGGCCTTTTGCATGTTTAATGGTCGCCCATTTACTGTGTCCTGACATGGGAACTCCTTGAAATATAACAGATTGTAGATAAAATAATATCACTTATACGTCGGCAATGTCAACGACCGTTTTGGTACGCCGAGTTTACGTGCGTGCGGCACGTCCGCATCTACATTCATACGACAGGTCCCGCGTCAACGCCTTCCGTGCGCGCATTCGATACATCGACGCATTCTGACACAACTCATTTTAACGGCGGAACGCAAATCGGCGGCAACCGGCACAGAGCCGCTCTGACCGTCGGCGGCGATATTTTTTTTAAAGCAAGGCATATAATGATTTACAATTCCATAATCTCAGTTTATCATAAAAGAAACAGATATTTCTTTTAAGTTTTCGCTTAAAAATAAATGTTGATTTATTAAAATTTAAGGGGTTAAAATATGGATTTTGAAACAAAAAACGTACGTAACGCTGCCATCTCAGGTCATGGGCAAACGGGAAAAACCACTTTGTTTGAACATCTTATGTTTGTCGGAAAGGCGATTGCTCAAACCGCCGACGTAGAATCCGGTAAGACCGTAAGCGATAATTCACCTGAAGAAATATCACGTAAAATTTCAATATATACGACTCTTTCGCATCTGACATGGAATAATAAAATTCTGAATATCTGGGACACTCCCGGTTCTTCCGATTTTGTAGGAGAAGTTATTTCAGCTTTTCGTTCGTGCGAATATGCGCTTATGCTTGTGGATTCAAGAAGCGGAGCGCAAATAGAAACGGTAAAACTTTGGCGTGATCTTGACAGGCGCAATAAACCGCGCATGGTGTTTATGAACCGCGTAGACGACGACAGAGGCAATGTGGCCGCCGCAAACAAGGATATTCACGATAAATTCAACGTAGAGATCACTCCTATCACAATTCCGGTAGGAAACGGCTCGGCATACAAAGGCGTGATCGACGTTCTTAAAGGTAAAATGTATAAAAAGCCGGCTCCGGGTGAAATCGAAAAAGCCGAAGAAATACCTGCCGATTATATGGAAATGTATAAAAACGCCCGCGACGTGATTGCAGGATCCGCAGCCGAAGGCGACGACGATTTGCTTGTAAAATTTATAGACGAAGGACAACTGTCGGACGAAGAGATAAGTTTGGGACTCAAGAGCGCTTTTGCGGCAAACAAAATAGTGCCTGTTTTCGCAGGCGATCCGATAAACAATTCGGGCCTTGTATCTTTGCTTGATTTTATGGCAGACATAGCGCCCTCTCCTTTAGAACGGCTTGAAACCGCAGTTACGGCCGAAAACGGAACGGCTTCCGTAAAAATTCTGCCGGACAAACCTTTTTCAGCGCTTGTGGTAAAGACGGCGGGAGATCAATTCAGCGGAAAACTTTCTTACATAAAGGTGCTTTCAGGAAGTTTAACTCCCGATGTAGAAGTGAACAATATAACACGGCATAAAAAAGAAAAGATCGGCAAAATTTACCGCTGTATCGGTAAAAAACTTGAAGAAGTTAAAGCCGTCGCCGCAGGCGATATATGCATAGCGTCAAAACTCGCCGCAACGGAAACGAGCGACACGCTCGCGGCCGACCCTGAGGCCATGTGTTTTAAACCGCTGCGTCATCCGGATCCTGTATATTCGATAGCCGTCGCCGCAGCCGACAAAAAAGCGGAAGATAAAATGAGCACCCAGCTTTCAAAAGCGGCGGAAACGGATCGAACGCTAACGTTCCAGTACAATGCGGAAACACGTCAAAATGTTTTAAGCGGAATGGGCGAACTGCAGCTAAGCATAATTCTTGAAAGAATAAAAGCCGACACCGGCATAACCGTCGAAACTTCCATACCGCGGATAGCCTACCGTGAAACGGTTCAAAAGAAAGCGGAAGCGGAATATACGCATAAAAAGCAATCTGGCGGACACGGTCAATACGCGCGCGTAGTCCTGTCGGTACAGCCTTTAAAACGCGGAGAGGAATACAAGTTTACAAACGCGGTATTCGGAGGCGCAATTCCTAAAAACTATATTCCGGGAGTTGAAAAAGGCGTAAAACAGGCAATGGAACACGGCGTTTTGGCGGGCTATCCTGTAACGGACATAGACGTTACGGTTCTTGACGGTAAAGATCACCCTGTAGATTCTTCGGATCTTGCCTTCCAGCTTGCGGCGCGGAACGCTTTGAGCGACGCGATGGTAAAGGCAAGCCCCATACTTTTGGAACCCATATTGAATCTTTCTGTCTGGGTGGACACAAAGTACGTAGGCGACATTATGTCGGATCTATCGTCAAGGCGCGGACGGATATTGGGACAAAACACAATAGGAAGCGGCATCGAAGAGATAAAGGCCCAAGTGCCTCATGCGGAGCTTTTGCGTTATGCGATAGATTTGCGCGCGATAACGAGCGCGACAGGCAGTTTTGAAACTTCTTTCGACCACTACGACCCGATAAGCGGAAAAACGGCCGACAACGTAATTGCCGAAGCAAAGGCCTTTAACGCCAAACTTTCCGAAGAAAAAGAGTAATCGATCCGGTAAAACTCCTGCATTTACGGGCAAACAGCCTGTAAATGTTTAGGGAAATGTCGATCATTTTTTACAAGCGATCCTCATAAGCTTTGCGTTCCCGTTAAGACTGATTTTTTCTCCGGGCGCAAGGGCGAAAATATCTTCAGCCGTAAAATTCTCCTGCTTCGGCTTTCCACCCGCATCTCTTTCTTGAAAAGTTCTTATAATTCCGCTTCCGCTAAGGGCAAAAACGAGCTGCCAATCATAAATATTTTTTCCCGAAGGAACACAAAAATCATAGACGCCTGAAATATCGATTTCTTCGAGTGAAAAATATTCACAGTCGAATTTTCCGGGAAATTTTATTACCTTTTGAAGGCCGTTATTCTTAATCGATTTTATTCCCTTGTCAACGTGAAGTTCTCGGTCCCGCCCCCAATCATAAAGCCTGTAAGTGATGTTCGACGACTGCTGAACTTCAAGCAGCCTGAGCCCTCCGCCTATAGCATGAACGGTTCCTGCAGGAATAAAAATAAAATCCCCCGCGTGAACCTCAACCGTGTTCAAAAACTGCTCGAGTTTTTTTTCTTTTATTGCATTTTCAAGTTCTTTTGCCGAATACTTACCGTTGAGTCCGTAGACAAGCTTTGAATCAGGCTTTGCAGATAAAACATACCAGCACTCGGTTTTTCCGCGCGGCAAATTTTCAAATTTCAGCGCAAGCTCGTCGTCCGGATGAACCTGAATCGAAAGAGTGTCGTCAGCCTGTATAAGTTTTACCAATAGCGGGTAATCGCCGCCGAGAGCTGCCGAAAACTCTTTTTGTTCGCCGTCAAAATGCGTAGAAGCTATCCAGAGCTCGTAACCCCAAATTTTTTCGGACAAGACGGGCTTAAGTTTTAGCATCAGTTTTTTTCCCACAGACGCTCGGGATAATAGCCGCTGTCGATCTTTTCGGCTATTGCGGATTTAACCGTTTCCTTATCTTCAGGATAAGTCATTCCAAACCAATTTTCCGTCGACGTAAACACCTTTACGGATCCTTTTTTATTTGCGATCATTTCTCCCGCGGCGACGGGAAGTAAGGCTTCGGCTTTTTCCGATGCGGCGTTCTTATCGATAAAATTTTTCCAATATTCTTCGAATTCAACAAAGGCCGTCGGCGTAAATCCGAACAAATTCATACTCACCCACTCTTTTCCGGTCATCTCGACTTTTTTGTCGCCGACCAAGCTTATGATTTTATTGCCTTCATAAAAAATTTTAAGATTTTCGACGATCGAATCCAAATATCCGTCTTTTACCGTGCATACGCCGCGCGAAACGGAACCGCTTTTGCTCATCGTATTTCCGAGAACGTAGCCCACCATCGCATGTTCGGTGCTGTCGTTCTTGACGGAGGCAAGGTAATCTCCAAGCGTGGCTATCGCCTTTCTTCCGTAGTAATCGTCGGCGTTTATGACGGCGAACGGAGCTTTGACGGCTTCTTTAGCGCACAACACCGCGTGTATCGTGCCCCAAGGTTTTTTTCTGTCACGGGAAACGGCGATTTGTTCCTGTGACAAAAGCGATTCTCTGGTCTGAAATACGTATGAAGCGTCAAAATTTTTTGCCACACGGTCGAACAGCCGTTCGCGGAAATCTTTTTCAATATCTTTACGTATGATGTAGACTACGTTTCCGAAGCCGCTTTTTTTTGCGTCATAAGTTGCATAGTCAAGCAGACATTCATTGTTGCGTCCTACGGCGTCTATCTGCTTTACGCCGCCGTAGCGGGAACCCATTCCCGCCGCTAAAACAAGCAATGTAGGTTTCATTTCTTCTCTTCCTCCCAGTTAAAGCCGATCGTTCCATAAAAATCAATCGGCCGCTTCATTCGGCTGTTTCCTTCTGCCGTTTTCTTAGATTTTCTATGTACAGTAACATTAAAGGTTTAAGCGGTAATGGCGTTCAGAGCAATGTTTATCATATTGGAAAATGTGGTTTCACGCTCTTTTGCAGAAGTTTCACCGCCTTTCAATATGTGATCGCTTATAGTGAGGATCGCGAGCGCCTTGCGGCCGAATTTCGCCGCAAGCGTATATAATTCCGCAGCTTCCATCTCTACGGCAAGAACTCCGTATTTTGCCCAAATTTTCCAATTATCGTTGTCGTCGTAAAAAAGGTCGCTCGAAGCGCAGGCGCCCACTTGGTAGCGTATATTCATTTCTTTTGCAAAGGCGGCAGCCTTGGAAAGAAGGTCAAAGTCTGCAGAGGGTGCAAAATGAAGGTTCCCGAAACGCTGCGTGATCAGCGAGGAATCAGAACATGCGGCGCTCGCCAAAACGGTATCTCTTATCTGTGTATCTTCTTGGATCGCGCCTGCCGTTCCCACCCTTATCGCTTTTTGCACATCGTAAAATTTAAACAATTCGGTTGCATAAATGGATAAGGACGGCTGCCCCATGCCTGTTCCTTGAACCGAAACTCTTTTGCCTTTAAATGTTCCGGTAAAGCCGTACATTCCGCGAACTTCGTTGTAACAGACCACATTTTCAAGAAAATTTTCCGCAATAAATTTTGCACGAAGCGGATCTCCCGGTAAAAGAACTGCGGGAGCTATATCTCCCTCTTTTGCATTGATATGTGTACTCATTTTTAAAGTATATCATTTTTACAAAAAAAGTACACCGAAAACGGCGCCCGCAAGCACAATGGTTACGGGGTGAAGCTTTGTCTTGAACAGAAGGATGAGCGCAAAAACGTAAAAGATCAACGCGTCCCAGCGAAAAAGCGTTACCCAAGTCGCAGGAAAAGTAAGCGCCGACAAATCTGCGGGAAGTTTCATCAAGGCTAAAACAAAAACGTTTACAGCCGCCACAAAGATCATTCCGCAGGTTGCCGGACGGAGCGTCTTAAATACGTTTTTTATTACGGGTTTTTCGTGAAATTTTCCTGAAAGGAAATATGCTATCAACAGAATGCATATGACGGACGGCATCGCCTGCCCTATGGTAGTGATTATGGAACCCGGAATTCCGTAAAACTCATAGCCTATGTAGGTTGCCATGTTCATGCCTATAGGGCCGGGCGTAGACTCCGAAATAGCGACCATATTATAAAATTTTTCAGGTGAAATATATCCTTTAGCGACAATGGTCTGCTGCATAAGCGTTATGGCCACAAGCCCTCCGCCGATAGTAAAAAGACCTATATAAAAAAATATAAAAAACAGTTCAAATTGAGAAGGTATCATATTATTCCTTGCGGTGCCGCATAATCGAGCGGAAATTTATAAAAAAATGCTGAGCGAGTCCCAATCCCGCCGCCGAAAAAATTACCCAGATCGTTGAAATATTTAAAACAAATATTGCCAAAAAACATATCAAAAACAAAAAAATCCCCGCCGCGTCCTTTACGGATTTTTTTGCGATATTGAACGTCCCGTACGTAAGATTTGCCGCGACGGCCACATTTATGCCGGAAAGAGCCTTTTTTACCCATTGAATTTTATCTATGGAACCTATAAAAGCCGCCAACAGGGTTATTACCACAATACAAGGAGTTATTATTCCGAGCGTTGCGATAACGCCGCCTGCAAATTTCGCCCGCTTATAGCCCACAAAGGTCGCAACGTTTACGGCGATTATCCCTGGCGTCGATTGCCCTATTGCGTAATAGTCAAGCAATTCGTCACTGTCGATCCAGTGTCTTTTATCCACCAGTTCCCGCTCGAGTATGGGAAGCATGGCGATTCCCCCGCCGAACGTAACGCTTCCTATTTTGCAAAAAAGCCAAAACAGTTCCAAAAGTGTTTTAAAATAATTCATAAAAGCGATTATATTGAATATTCGAAATTTATTCCATGAAATTTTAAGATCCGTGCAGCACTTATGTTAAAGCAGTCAGTAAAATATCAGAATTCTCGTTGCTTCAACATAGTAATTATCAAACATGCGAACACAAAAATACCCACATATCCTATATACGGATAAATAAAATTAATCAGCACGCTAAAAGGTAGCCCGCCGATAAAATACGCGCTGACGGCTAAAACCACCGCGCAGAATTTAAATTGTAAGCTTTTATCGTCGACAGCGATTCTATTGCAAGTCGTCCACAGCATGGGAACGGCGGTCGTGTATATGCTCGAATATAAAATAACGGAATAACCTATGCCGCCTATACGCGGAAAAAGCAGGTTCGCAATAAATACGGCAGGCATCTCTTTACCCGCCAATGCGGAAATATTGCCCAAAAGGCTGAAGTTAATCAGCATTGCAATCGTAAAGAATACAAAGCTGCTGAACAACCCTGTCGCTACCGCTTCTTTTTTGCTGTTCATTTTATTGCCCAATTCGGCAAGAAATGGATAAAGCGTCAGCGCGCAAAAAGAGGCATAGTTGATCCCCGACAAAAGCCAAGATGGTGAAGCCCGTTTAAAACCGTATTCGGCTATGGCTGCGGAAGAAGCGCCAGACCAATCGGTAATTTTTACGATGCTGCATATGGAAAGCACAATGATAATCAATATTATAACATGACCTATTTTTGCTATTACGCTTACAAGTTTTTCAAAACCCGACAAAACGGTACCTAAAGAAAGAATAAGCATAATCAAACGGCCGATTCTGTTCGGCACAGAAAAGTATTCAGCAGACAAAGTTCCTGCTCCGGAAATCATTACCGCATAAATCGAAAAAAGGATGAGCGGAGTCAGCCACGCAAAAAAGGTTCCGAGATATTTACCGCAATACACCTTATATATATTATTCGCCTCGCTGATTCGTTTTTTCCGGCCGGTTTCAATAGTTGCAACCGTAACGCAGCAAAATATCAAAAGCATAATAAGAGCCGCCAAACAGCTTTTAACCAAACCGTAGGACGAAAAAAACTGTACTATCTCTTGACCGCTTGCAAGGCCGGAGCCTATCAAGTACGCAATAGTAGCGGCGGTATAATCAAATACTTTAAAAGTTTCTTTTTTCATAGCAAAACAATGTGCTCCTGAAGCAAAACCGTTGTACCGAATGTACCGGGCGGATTTTTCCGCCCGGTACGGTTAAGTTAAAACAGCGCGCTCTTTTTATATTTCGATAACGCTGCCGATTTTTGCCTGAACGGCTTTTTCGTATATGCGCTGTCCGGTTACAAGGTCGAGCACTGCGCTTCCTGTCGTCTCAAAAAAGGTTATTTCATCTTCTGAAGTTCTTCCCGGAATTTTTCCAGACAGCACCGAGCCGAGTTCACCGGTAATCTTGTCGGCACTGAAAACACCTTTTTTTATCGGCTTTATCAAATCGCCCGACTCTTTTACAGCGTCGTTCGTGTCGACATATACCTTGGAGGCGCCGACGATGATTTTTTCATCGATTTCGGACATCGACGGAGTATAGGAGCCGACTCCGTTTATATGAACGCCTTTTTTTACCAAGGAACCGTCAAAAACAGGCTCGTTCGCAGTTGTTACCGCCGTGATTACATCGGCGTCTTGAACCGCTTCGGTCGCAGAAGAAGCCGATACGATCTTAACGGAGAATTTCGCGCCGAATTTTTGCGTCATTTTTTCGGCAAAGGTTTTGGCGCGCTCTTTGTTTATGTCGAACACTTTTACCAGCTTAATATGTCGAACGTTTAACACAGCTTCCAATTGACTTTCGGCTTGACCGCCGGTTCCGAAAAGGGCGAACACTTTGCTGTCCTTGCGGGCAAGAATATCCGTTGCAGCTCCGGCGACCGCTCCCGTTCTGATTCTGGTTAAATGTGTACCGTCCATCATGCAGTTTACTTCACCGGTTTCGCAGTTGACTAAAATCATTGTCGCAGGAACGCTCGTCAATCCTTTTTCGATATTGTCTGGATACACGGAAACTATTTTAACGCCTGAAGCCTTCGCGTTCTCTGCATAACCGTACATATACAAGGTTTGCCCGTTGTACTTTTTTATGTCCAAATTTGCACGGAGCGGAATATTGCTTTTCCCTTCGGAATACAATTGCAGCGCGTCTTTATCGGCTTGAATCGCATCCTTCATGGTAAAGACTTCGCTCATTTGCTTCGCATTAAGAATCGTAATTTTCATATCGGATTACCCTTGCGTTTTGCGTGAACTTAAAAGCATGGTGATCGCGCTGTAAATGATAACGGCCGCGACAACCCACTGCAAAGCCGACGTGTTAAGGCTCTTTACGACAAAGACAGCGACAAGTACGCCGAGTACGCCGAGCGTGGAAGTAAAGAACGTAATTTTTCTGCTGTACGAATCGAGTTTAATAAACTGTATCGAACCGACGGGAACGGAAAAAGTACAAGCGCCCATCATGATCGGGAACGTTACTCCAGGGTTTAATCCGAGCGCATATACGGTTGCCATTGTCAAAGCATAAGAGCCGATACCGATATTGTTCAGCGCGCCGTAAATTAAACACAATACGGCAAAAAGAATCAATTTCCAACCGACAAGAGCAGTCGCATCTCCTCCCGAAGGATAAATGTTGAATTTGTTTGCGAGAATAAGAGCTGCCGCAATTAAAAGTCCTACGGAAATAAAGCGTTTTATAATGTTTGCCGGAAGTTTTACGACAAAGCGCGGGCTTACATAAGCGCCGATTACCTGACAGACGATTGCGATAATCAATGTTGCCATTCCGACATTGATGGTTGAAATATAACAGAGCGCCATAACTGCGACGGGAACGACGCATTCGGTATTCAGCGTACCGGGAAGTTTTTTCGCATCGACCCACTTAATTTTCGGATATAGGGCGGAACCGATCGCAAAATCGGAAATTCCGAAGGTAGACAAAAGAAAAATAACGAAAGAAGAAATCGCCATGGCAATCGGATTGCCCGGTTCTTTCATAAATTCGCCTTTGTGCGCAATCAAATCACGCACAAAATACACCACGAAAATTCCGTTTACAACGGCAACCAACGCAAGAATAATCGTAACAAGCATATAATGCCTCCTGAAGAATCGGCGGAATCATGTGCTTATACTTAATTGCGTTCCGCCTTAATTTGAAAAAGAGAACACATTGCGAAGCGCTTTCATATCTTCTCCGAATTCCGTCGTAATCTGTCGTTTTAAGTGATTGATCATTTTAAGACTGTAGGCATCATGGAGCGTATACTCTTTTGCAAAAAACACCATACGGCTGTTTTTCGTATAAGTAGCGTCAACTTTTCCGTTGTCTTTAATACTCGCGGATAAAGTTTCTTTTCCGTCAACCGTTACGACAAGCCAACGGTTCCCCAGTTCGTCGAGTTTTTCCTGCTCGAAACCGTGCTTGTACACATTCTTTATTTTTGTTTCATACTTTCCCGACAGATCGTATAATACGACAAGTACCTTGCCCAACTCTTTTTGCTTTTTAACAAGACAATTTTCAATGCATGCATCCAACTCGTCGGCCCAAATCTGAATGCAAATTTCCTGAGCCGCATCGTTCAGCATTTTATGCATTTTAATTTTTACCGCATCCATCGAATATAAATTCCAAATATCTTCATTCGACTCGGGTTCTCCGATTTTTTCCGCAGCTTTTTGTAGCTTGTTCAGATTTTCCGTCACTTTCTTTTTAATGACATCGGACACTTCGGAAACCGGCTGCGCATTGTAAAAAAGCTTCTTATTACGTCTTGCTAAAACAACAGCTCCCTTTTGCACTAAAGATTCAAGAACTCCGTATACTTTAGACCGCGGCACCGCAGAAATTTTGCTTGCCTCGTATCCTGTACACGAACCGCTCTCCAATAATGCAACATAGACTCTGCTTTCTGATTCGGTAAATCCGAAATTTTTAAGCAAAAAAACCATTTCATCCGTCATTCGTAAAACTTTCCTGCGATTTGAATTTCGCGAAAAATACTATGAACGGTTTTTAGAAGTTATGCAATACCTGTTATAAAAACAGATTTCGGCGCCACGCCACGCAAAGGCATAGCTACCTTTAGTAACTACTATCCTCCTTTCATAATATTATATGTCAATCACATTCAGTTGTAAAGTGTTACTTTCAAGTCAGATTTTTACTTGAATAAATATGTGCGACCGTCGCCGTAAGTTGTCGCAACATAAACTGCGCCATATGTTGTCGCAACGTAAGTTGTCATGCCGTAAACCGTTCGCCGTAAACTCTCGCCTTAGCTGTTGCGCCATAAGTTGCTTTTTTACGGCAAAAAATGTATCTTTAATAGCGAAATATGAATAACATTTACCGAAAGGATTTTCCTTTTTTTTCAAATAAACAAAACGAAGGATTGATTTACTTCGACAATGCGGCGACTGCGCAGCGCCCCGTTCAAGTTATTGAAGCCTTGAAAAATTTCTACGAAATAAACAATGCAAATCCTTTAAGAGGCCTTTACGCTCTTAGCGTAAGAGCGACAGAGGCGTATGAAAACGCCAGGCACACAATTGCGGAATTTATAAATGCAAAAGGCGACGAGGAAATAATTTTTACCCGTAACGCCACGGAATCACTAAATCTTGTCGCCTACAGCTACGGCATGGCCAACGTAAACGCCGGTGATGAAATTGTCGTTTCCGTGATGGAACACCACAGCAATATTCTTCCGTGGCAAATGGTTTGCAAAGCGAAGGGCGCAAAACTCGTCTACATAGAATGCAATAAAGAAAACGGTATAATCGATCCTGATGAAATAGAATCTAAGATCTGCCGTAAAACAAAGATAGTTGCTATAACTCAGGTAAGCAACGTATTGGGAATCACGAATCCTGTAAAACAGATCGCCCGGATCGCTCACAAAAACGGGGCTGTAATAGTTGTAGACGGTGCACAGTCCGTACCGCATATAAAGGTTGATGTTCGAGACTTGGACGCCGACTTTTTTGCTTTCAGCGGGCATAAAATAACAGGGCCTATGGGAACCGGCGTCTTATACGGAAAAAAGGAACTTCTTGAAAACATGACGCCTTTTTTACGCGGCGGCGAAATGATCGAATATGTTACGCGGCAGGAAGCCACGTTCGCAGAAATCCCCCAAAAATTTGAAGCCGGAACCGTAAACGCTGCAGGCGCCGTAGGACTCGCCGCCGCAATAGACTATGTCCGCAATATCGGGATTGAAAAAATCGCGGAACACGATAACTACCTTTCAGCCATCATGCTTGAAGGCATAAAAAATATCCCTCATGTGCGCATAATAGGACACCCTGACGCAGACAAGCACTGCGGAATAATCACATTCACAGTTGAAGGCGTTCATCCGCACGACATCGCAACCGTGCTTGATACCGAAAAAATCGCCGTAAGGGCCGGTCATCATTGCGCACAGCCGCTCGGAGAATATTTGGGAATTCCTTCAAGCGCAAGGGCCAGTCTGTATTTTTACAATACGGAAGACGAAGTCACCGTCTTTATAGAAAAACTAAAAAATGTGCGAAAATGGATGGGTTATGGAAACTAAAGAATTATACAGAGAAATACTGAACGAACATAATCTTAATCCTACCCACAAAGCTCAAATGGATCTTCCCACATTAACGCTGCACGGAGTAAATCCCAGCTGCGGCGACAATATAACGCTAAGTCTTAAAATCGAAAACGATATTATAACAGACGGAAGTTTTTCAGGATCCGGCTGCGCAATATCGCAGGCTTCGGTAGACATAATGCTCGATCTTGTGATAGGAAAAACAAAAGAAGAAGCTCTTCATCTTGTAGACATATTCATGCGCATGATAAAAGGCTCCGTAACGCAACAGGAAATTGAAGAACTCCAGGAAGCGGCGTCACTTCAGGACATAGCAAAGATGCCTGCCCGCGTAAAGTGCGCAATGCTTGGCTGGAGAACTATGAAAGAGATGTTCGGCTGCGAAGGTTGCTGTAATTCGGCGGCGAACCCCTCTTGCTGCGCCAAACAGTAATTTACGTTTCCATAAGATCAAGTTTTCTCAAGTTTACGCTTATAAGTAAGCCCACGCAGATCATTGCCGTCAAAAGAGAAGACCCGCCGTAAGACAAAAACAGCAGAGGAATTCCGGTTATAGGCATTATTCCCATAACCATGCCCACGTTTACAACAAAATGGAAAAAAAACATCCCTAAAATTCCCGAGGCAATATAGTAGCCGAAGGTGTTTTTTGTGTTTATCATTATGAACATTATTCTTACGAGAATTGTAAGATATAAGATAAAAACAAACGATCCGCCTATAAAACCGAATTCTTCGGATAAGATGCTGAAAATAAAGTCCGTGCTCTGCTGAGGCAAAAACCTGTAATGGCTCTGCGTTCCATTTAAAAATCCCCTGCCGCGGGGGCCGCCAGAACCTATCGCTATCTTGGACTGAATAATATTCCAGCCTGATCCCAACGGATCGCTCGACGGATCGATATAAACTATAAGCCTTTTCAGTTGATAAGTCTTTAATACCTTCCCCAATCCGTAAGAAGTGATGAGCGACACGGTAAGTATTCCGAAAAAAAACGCTATCCAATAATAGTATTTATTATTTTTAAAAATTATCTTTCCGATAGCTCCGATCAGCGCGATCGCCGCCGAAGCCGCGATCACTAAGATTCTGTACTTTCTAAAAGTCAAAATGGAAACAATTTTATACGAGCGATGCGCAATTTCACTCTGCCATACGGGAATAATCGTAAACAGTATCGTCAGGCCGCCGGTCAGCACAACCAGTAAAATATATTTTAAAGGCACGCCCGCAACAAAACACATTACTATAAATATCGGTATGAACACGGAGGCCGTTCCCAGATCCGGCTGCAAGAGGATCAACGTCATTGGCAAAAGCATTATGCATAAAGCCGTTATAAATCTTTTTCCGGGACTTTCACGGACGCTTTTTTCAAAATACTCTGCAAGAAACAGGATGTAAACTATTTTGCAAAATTCCGACGGCTGAACGCCGAGATTGGCTATTCCTATCCAACTGCGCGCTCCGTTTACATATCTTCCGAAAAATTTGGTATACACAAGGATTATGATCATTGCGCCGGATATCCAATTCAAAAAACGCCGGATCTTTCTGAAATCGTATATTGAAAACAACAGGAGCAATACGACGCCGATCGAAACCCATACAATCTGCCTTATGTACTCGGTAGAAACGGATATTCCTTCCGAATTTACTCCGGAAGAATATATAAACGATATTCCCAAACAGCTGAGAACAAGCACGCAGAAAAAAAGAATGTAATCGAAAAAAACAAAAAAATTTATTTTCATATAAGCGCTTTCATTTTTTATTTGATCAAATACCTGAATCCCAAAGCGTCGACGGCTTCGTCATAGCTTTGATTTGCAAAAATCCCCTGAAATATTATATTTGTAGCATAGGGCGCCCACCATTCCCAAGCGTTAACCGCTTCGACAAGCACAACAACGACGATGCGCTCCTCTGCGGGTTTGTCATAAGGCGCGTAAGCTACAAGCCAAGAGTGCCAGTTTTCCTTTTTAACGTCCGAAACTTCGGCCGTACCGGTTTTGCCGGCTATTTGCACAACCTTATTTGCCATGGGATATTTTCCGGAACCGTCCGTGATCGTGTACCGCAGATCGTCCTGAACTTTTTTCCACACTTCTTCGGGTATGGAATCCGAGTGAAAAAGGACTTTAGGATTGACTTCCGAAATGACTTCTCCGTTTACGGGATTTCGTATTTCTTTTAAAAGATGCGGCTGATATATTGTTCCTTTGTTTGCTACCATAGCCATCATGTTTGCAAGCTGAAGCGGCGTCACAAGTGTATAGCCCTGACCTATCGAAATAGCCATAGTATCTCCGCCCACCCATTTTTCATGATAGCGCCTTTCTTTCCATTGCGCGGAAGGAATAAAACCGTTCGCTCTGCTGGGCAGATCGATCTTAGTGTCCTGCCCTAAACCGAATTCCTTTGCATAATAAGAAATACTGTCCACTCCTAAAAAATCCCGCCCCACAGTCCAATAATAAATATCGCAAGACTGGGCAAGAGCTTCGCGCAGATCTAGATGACCGTGTCCGGGTTCGTGCTGCCAACAGTGAAAAACGCGCCCGCCGTAAGACATCTTTCCTTTACATTCTATCTTTTTATCTTCAGGAAAAGTTCCTTCCGAAAGCAAGGCCGCAGACATTATGACTTTAAAAGTAGAGGCAGGCGGATATGTCGCGTTCACGGCCCTGTTCAGCAGGGGGTTATTATCGTTTTGCATGAGCTTTACATATTCCGCGTTGGAATTTTCAGTGTTAAAAATATTGGAATCAAAATATGGATAGGAAACCATCGCTAAAACTTCGCCCGTATCGGCTTTTAACACAATGGCGGCTCCCACACGGTTACCCAAGGCCTTTTCCGCAAGCGTCTGTATCGTTCTGTTTATAGTAAGAACAAGATTCTTACCCATTTGCGGAGGTTCGATCACAGGCTCGTCGGAAAGGATCCTTCCGCGCACATCTACGGTTTTCATTTCACGCCCCGGAACGCCTTGAAGAAGATCGTCGTACTGTCTTTCAATTCCGGTCTTGCCGACTATGCTGTTCGGTTTATAGCCCTTGTTGTACATGACGGTCATTTCTTCCTTTGTTATGTTTCCTACGTAGCCTATGACATGAGAAAGAGAGCCCGTGTAGATATAGTTGCGCATAGGTTTTGAAACCCACGAAACGCCGGGTAAGTCCATAATGTTTTCCGCTATGTTCGTAATTATATTAAACGATACGTTGGAGCGTATTTCAACGGAAGTAAAAGAGCGCCTCATATTTGAAGGTATGCGGCGGTCTATTTCGCTTTTAGGAATGCTAAGATAGTGAGAAAGCCTCGCCGTCACAGTATCGTAAAGGTCTATAGGAATTTCCGCCGGCGTAATATTTACGGCAAATGAATCCGTATTCGTTACAAACGGGGATGTAAAATTCCTGTCGAAAATTTCACCGCGATGCGCCGACAAAGTATTTACCTGGCTTGAAATGGTTCTTGACCTGGTCCGGTAGGTTTCGCCCTCGATTACCTGTAAAGAAAACAAACGCGAAAAATATATTATAAAAGTTAAGACGATGATGCTCAAAAGCACAAAAACGTGAAGCTTTTTTTCCTGCGTTTGCCGTCCTATAGCACCTTCGGTCATAACGGCAGCCTCTGTTCTTTAGAATACAATGGATCAAATACGGACATAAATTTAAAAACTATCGGAGCAAAAAAAACATTCAGGGCTAATTCGGTCAAAAATAAAAAAGAAAACGGATTGTACGTGCTTACACTGCGGTAAAAAAGCGAGATAAACCACAGTAAAAACATTTTATAAACCGTACCGCAGGCTGCAATCAGAGCGGGCATCAGAACGCCTGCCGTACTGAAAGTTTTTGAAAAAAAGCCGCTCGTATATCCGAGCATTGTCCTAAGAAGCGCGTTCAGACCGAACGGGCAGCCACTCAAAAAATCTGTTATAATTCCCGAAAAAAAACCAGCGATTTCTCCCAATCTGCGCCCGTAAGAAAAAGAACAGTACAAGACGCAAAGCAAAAGAAAATCGGGAATCGCAGGTAAAAATAAGATATTGGACAGTATCGCAGATTCAAAAACGGCGAAGCCCAGCAATATCGACAATAAAATGCAAATATACTTAACCATTTTCAGTCCTTTTTATCTTTCGCCATCGTCAGGTCTATTACGAGAACGTCTTCAAGCCTCATAAAATCGATTGCGGGATTAAGATCTATATTCAGCGAAGAATCATAATCTATCACCGTAATCTTTGATATGGTTCCTATGGGAATATTTCCGATATAGTTATCGTTTTCTCCTGAAGTGACTACTATGTCCCCGTAATGAAGATCTTCCAAAACTCTTTTTCGTATGTATTGTAATTTGAGAGGACTCGAAAATGTTCCCTGCCCCGTAGCAAGACCTATGTCCCGCGTATTTTGAATGCGCGCGGATACGGCGCATTTTACGTCATAAACGGGCATAAGCTGGCTTGTGTACCGCCCCACGCTTGTTATCTTTCCTACGATGCCCGGATTACCGTTTTGTATTGCAATAACGGGAAGATTCTTTCTTATTCCGTGAACGCTGCCCTTGTTTATTGTCATCGATGCGTACAGACCGTCTATATCGCGGCCTATGATGTGGGCTGGAATATTTTTTTGTTCCAGAGATTCGGAAAAGTCAAGCAGAGCGCGAAGGCGCTCGTTTTCTTTGCGTATCTCTGCATTTGAACGCTGCATAGCTTCAAAATCTTTAAGTTTTTCCGTGAGAACATTATAATCCGCTTTCAACCTTGAAACTTCTTTTACGGCATTTACACTGTTTTCTATTCCCGAAACAACGCTGTAAACGCCTTTTTGAATCGTAGACAAAACGGTAAAACCTATTCTGTTGAAATTTAAAACAAAACTCTGGGAACTGAACGCAAGCATTACTCCTGAAAAAAGAAAAAAAACGATAAATAAAAATTCCGAAAAATCTATGTTGAATAAAAAATTCTTTTTTTTAGACATCGGCGAACGCCCTATTCGTTCAGATTGTCGTAGGCGGAGCTTCCTCCGATCATATCTTTAAAAAGCTCAAACGATTCTCCCGCGCCCATTGCCACGCAGTCGAGGGGTTTTTCAACCAATATTACGGGAACTCCGGTAACTCGCGAAATAAGTTTTGGAAGCCCTTTTAACATGGAACCGCCGCCCGTCATAACTATACCGCGTTCAACGATGTCCGCAGCCAACTCAGGAGGCGTATGTCCCAAAGAGTTCTTTATCTCTTCGATTATCCTGTCCACAGGTTCTTTAAGAGCTTCTCTCACTTCAACGCTGTCTATTTCGAGGGGCCTCGGAAGCCCGGTAACCGCATCCGTGCCTTTGATTTCCATTTTTTCATTGTTGGTATCGGGAGAAGCGTTTCCTATTTCTATTTTAAGGCGCTCCGACGTGTGCTGTCCTATGATAAGGTTATGGACGTTTCTTATGTGCTTAACGATAGCTTCGTCAAATTTATCCCCGCCGACGCGTATGGAAGAAGTTATAACCATTCCCCCTAATGATATTACGCTTACTTCCGTAGTGCCTCCGCCTATGTCGCAGACCATATGTCCTGCAGGTTCGTAGATGGGGATTTTAGCGCCTATTGCGGCCGCAAGCGATTCTTCAATTACGCCGACTTCCTTTGCGCCCGCTTTAAAAGCCGCTTCGATTACGGCGCGTCTTTCTACTTCGGTAATGCAAGAAGGTATTCCTATCTTCATACGCATGGATTTGATAAATTTGTGACGCGGCATGATCTTGTTGATAAAATACTTTATCATCTTTTCCGTGCTGTCTATGTCGGCGATAACGCCGTCCGCCAATGGCCGTATGGCTGTAATGTTGCTGGGCGTTTTCCACAACATACGCTTCGCTTCCGCACCTACCGCGACAACGCGTTTTGTCCCTTTTTCCACCGCGATTACCGACGGCTCATCGATAACGATTCCGCGGCCTTTGACATATATGAGCGTGTTGCAAGTTCCCAAATCTATACCAATGTCAGTCGAAAATCGGTCAAAAAACATTCTCCACCACCTTATTTATAATCCGATATTTTTTTTAAAGCTTCAGGGTGATTTATCTGGGCGCGCAGAGCCTTGCGCCATTCCGCCCTTGCCTTTATCAAATCGCCTTGTTTCTCATATATTACACCAAGACCGTAATATGCGTCAGCTGAATTTATGTTTTTTTCTAAAATTGTTTGAAATTCATTTTGGGCCGCCTCAAGATCGCCTTCTTCGGTGAGTATTTGCCCCAACAATATGCGGCCTTTGACAACAAGGTTTTCATCGTCGTCTTCTTTGATAACTCTGTACAAATACTGTTTGGCTGCGGAATTTTGTCCCGCCTTACGGTATTGTTCGGCAATCGAAAGCAACAGGGAGCCGGACTCTCTTACAAGCAGAGCTTCCGTAAAAGAAGAAATACTTTCGGACGTCATTCCCAAAGAAGCATAGCTTAGCCCCAAATACTCGTGAATGTCGTCGGCTCTGTAGCCGAGTTCCTTTGCCTGAGAAAGATAATTTATGACAAGGTCCGAATAATAATAATATGACGAAAGCGTATTTTTATAAAAATACGTTTTACCGAGCATATAGTCTAACTGAGGAATTAAAGATTTTTTTGCGGACTGAAGAGCCGTCCTCATGTCAAAAATGGCTGCATCCAAGTAGTCGCGGGCGTCGGCCGAGTCGGTTTGACTTACCGCCAAATAAAATCCCGCATAGCCTTTAAATGTTAAAGCCGCATTATTATAAGGCTGTTTTTGTAAAAGCTGCTCGCAAGTTTCATATACGGTCTTGTAATCGTGTTCCGCCCACTTTTGATAAATATACGAAACCGAAAATTTATTGTGTTCGGAGGAATTAAAATAGCGGATAAGGGCAAAAGCGCTTATGAATAGGAACGATAAAACGACCGCCAGAATAACAAAATACAGAAGAAATTTGCTTTTTCTTTTAACAACGCCGTTTTTAACATTTGTATTCGAAAACATACCCAAATAGTACCATAAAAAATAAAAACAGAAAGGATATAAGCCGGGTTCTGTACCGGCCGTAATTACGGCCGGTATGATCATCTATCTGAAACACGGATCGCTCCGTGTTTTTAGCAGCCTACCCGCAGCGTAACTGTCCGGAAAACATAACTGCCTATTCGGCCTTGCTCCAAATGAGGTTTCCCTGTCGTTTCCGTTACCGGAAACACGGTGAGCTCTTACCTCGCCTTTTCACCCTTACGTACGAAAACTCATACGCGGTATGTTTTCTGTGGTACTTTCTGTCAGCCGGCGAAAAAATCGTCGGCTGCCCGGTCATTACCCGGCATTTTTTCCGGCGGAGCCCGGACTTTCCTTTTGACCGAAAAATATCATAAAATTCCGGTCAAACGATCATATCCTTTCTGTCAATAAACACTTTCAAAACGCGGTTCACAAGAGAATTTCTTGAATCTCAGTCGTTTTCATCCTCTTCGAGATCTTCGTCGTCTTCATCGTCAAGCTGTTCGTCGTCGGCTTCTTCGTCTTCGAGCATTTCATCGTCGTTTTCGATGTCGTCGGAATCGGAAATAAGATCTTCGTCGTCCTCGTTTTCGTCTTCGTCAAGAACGTCATCCAAATCGGCAAGGCTTCCCGCTTCGCTCATTACAAAGTAGTTGTCCATTCCTTCGTCTTCCGATTCCTGATAGTACAAGATCCTGCTGCAGTAGGGGCAAAATAGGATCTTTTCTCCTTCACGGACTTCATTAGCAAACTGCGCAGGCAAAATCATGTGACAGCCTTCGCAAACTCCGTTTTTTACGGCGACAATTCCCTTATTATCACGCTGAATTATGCGTTGGAATTTATAGACAATCTCTTGATCTATGCCGGGCGTTATTTCACCTTCCTGTTTTTTAAGCACCGACAGTTCGTCTTTAAATGACGCAAGCTCGTTATCAAGAGCGGCCTTGCTGGTGTTCAGATCGTTTTCAGACGAAGAGATCATTTCTTCATCGGATTTCAGATTTTCCTGCAAAACGGAAAGCTCTTTTTCCTGAACGGACAATTCTTTTCTTATTTCCTGTTCCTTCGCATTGGCTTCCGTAATCTGTTTGTCCAAAGCTTCGTATTCTCGGTGAGTGGTAATATTGTCCATTCCCGCTTCGCCGGCTTCTCGTTGCCTTTCGGCGTCTTCAAGTTCGGTTTTAAGACCTAAGACTTTACTGCGAACTTCTTCATATTTTGTGTTTTTTTCAATGTATTCTTTTTTCAGGCGAGAGAGCAATTCTTCCTGCGCCCCAAGTTGTTTCGGCGCTTCTTCGATCTTTTTTTCAATTTCATATCTTTTAACTAAAATATCCTGCAAGGATTTTAATTTTTCAAAAACTTCTGTCATTACCATTGAACAAAACCTCTGGCCTAAAATATTCTAATGCCGCAATATATACCAAATCGGCATTTCTGTCTAGGAGCTAAGACGGCCGGGGAAAATCCGGCCGCGGCACACACTGCAGCGAACGGCGGCGAATCCCGTCACATTTCCATAAAATCACGCAAACCGCTTGCTCTTCTGGGATGGCGCAGCCTGCGCAGCGCCTTAGCTTCTATTTGGCGAATCCTTTCACGCGTAACATTAAAACACAAGCCCACTTCTTCAAGCGTCAAAGAATAACCGTCGTCAAGGCCGAAACGCATCTTTAAAACTTCGTGTTCGCGGGACGGAAGGGTTCCTAAAACGTTGTGAAGCTGTTCACGCAGTAAAGTATAAGCCGTTTGAACGGACGGGTTTTCAACTTCTTTGTCTTCGATGAAATCTCCCAAAAGGGAATCTTCTTCTTCTCCGATAGGGGTTTCAAGAGAAATAGGTTCACGGGCGACGTTTTTAACTTGCTTTACTTTTGAAACATGCCATCCCAACTGCTGTGCGATCTCTTCATCCGAAGGTTCTCTCCCGAGTTTCTGCATAAGCTGGCGCGATTCGCGAACAACCTTGTTTATCTGTTCAATCATATGAACCGGAACCCGTATGGTACGCGCCTGATCGGAAATACTCCTTGTTATGGCCTGTCGTATCCACCATGTAGCGTATGTCGAAAATTTAAATCCTTTGCTGTATTCAAATTTTTCTACGGCTTTTATAAGTCCTATGTTGCCTTCCTGCACCAGATCGAAAAACTGTAAACCGCGATTAGTATATTTTTTTGCTATCGAAACCACCAATCGAAGATTAGCGTTTATAAGACGGTTTTTAGCCTTTTCCATCATTATGCGTCCGCGCTCTATTTCTTTTGACATGGCAAGGATTTCAGTAACATTATTTTCAAACTCGTACTCAAGACGGCTCAGTTTGCGGTCGATCTTTTGGATCTGTGTATAAATTTCACGTATTTCGTCGGCTGTCATACCGAGCTCTTCTTCGATTTTAGCCGCTTCAAATTTTATTGCGATCTTGCGTCCCAAACTGCGCAGTTCCGCCGTGCTGGAAATACGCAATTCCCGCATCTTTTTTTCCTGCTTATGCCTGAAATCCGAAATTTTCATAGTCGCGTCTATGAATTTTCCGCTTATAAGTTCGATTTCTTCGGACTGAATGTCGATCTTTTTCAGCTCGGGAAAAATCTTTTCGCGGAGCGCCTTAAGCCGCTCGTCGTCAAAAATCCTGCCGGACTGCTCGCTTTCAAAAAGCTGCCGTTTAAGCTGAATGTATTGCTTCATGTCCGGAAAAAGCGGTTCCAAATATACGCTGTAAAAACTCTTCAGACGGCGTTTTTCGGCCATTATCTCGTTTATCTCTTTTCTGGGGCGGCCTGGTTCCTGGGGATCTATGCGCGTAAAAGCCTTTTGCGCGATGGTAAAAAATTCGGGTATGAGAGCGCCGGAATTCTTTATAACGTCTTTTATTATATTTTCGCCGGCTTCCATCTGTTTTGAAAGCATCACTTCCTGTTCGGCCGTCAAAAGATTTTCTTTTCCGATTTCGCGCAGATAAAGCCTTATGGGATCGTCGACGCTCGTATCCTTATCGCTGTTGACAAGGCGGCGCTTTTCGGAAGTTTCGTTGAGTTTTTCAGCCTCTTCGTCAACCGCAACGTCCTCGTCGTCATCTTCTTCATCGAGTTCGGCGTCTTCTTCAAATACTCTTACGTTGTTTTCAGTTAAAATCCTTAAAACCGTTTCCATTTTAGGAGAATCAACATACTCTCGTCCAAGAATTTCAGTGATCTCGTCCCATGAAATAAGTTTTTTTTCTTTTGTATAATCCAATAATTTTACTATTTCCGGTTCCAACTCTAGTTCTTGATCCATCTGCCTTCCTTAACTACTTGCTTTTTAATTTTTGATCGATAATCATTTTTTCAGAAAGAAGTTCCTGTAAAAGCTCTTTGTCTTGTACGGTTACAGGGCTAAATTGCCTTATGCGGTTCATCAATTTGTCCCGCTGTTTTTCAAGTTTTTTACGTTTGATAAAACGTATTCCGTCCTGTACTATTTTATTTTCATTATTGGAAAATTCTTTAGCTTCGATCACTTCGGTGACCAGCTTCTGCAATTCCTTGTCGTCACAGTGACTCAATACATTTAAAAAACTCAAGTCTTCGGCTCTGTAGCATTCTTCCAAAGCAATGAATATTTTCTTTGCCGACTGATCTTCAAAATCGTCAACGGACAACTCGTTTCTGAGCGATTCGTACTGCTTCAAATCCGCGATGACAGCCATGAGGACTCGTAATTCAAAATTAAGTTTGATTTTCCGGTCTGAATCCTGCATGTCAGGCTGCCGTCTGTCTACACGCTCACGCGCCTGTTCACGATCGTTAAAATCTCTCCTGACCGCCTCCGGATTTAGATTGAACGTCTGGGAAAGTTGTTCCAGACAAGATTCTTTTTGTATATCGGACTGCAAGGCATCGACATACGGAAAAAAGGCCAATGCGGCGCGAAGTTTTCCGTCGGCTGTATCAACAGGATAATCCTTGCCCAGTTTAGATAACAGAAAAGTACTATCTAATATAGCATTATTTACGTCCTGAGTCAATGTTTCTTTTCCGTAGTTAAGCATGATTTCTGCAGGATCTTTACCGCCTGAAAGCCGTATTATCTTTGTCTGAAGCCCCGCTTTACGGCACATAAGAACAGCTTTTACCGTCGCCGCTTGTCCCGCATCGTCCGAATCGAACGAAAGCAAAACCGTATCCACAAACCCGCCGATCATACGGATCTGGCCTTCGGTCAAAGCCGTTCCCAAGGGAGCTACGGCGTTGTCTATGCCGCACTGATGATAGGCGATCACGTCCATGTAGCCTTCGCAAAATATCACAGCCTTTTTTTCGCGAATGGAATTTTTTGCAAAATTGAAGGCGTACAGCGTATCGCCCTTTTTGTACTGTATGAGATCGCCTGAATTAAGATACTTAGGACCTTCGCCCGAAAGCAGTCTGCCGCCGAAGGCTACCGCCTGTCCCTGCCGGTTAAAGATGGGAAACATCAACCTGTCGCTGAAAAAAGCGATGTCCGGATATTTTTTACTGAACAAACCCGAATCGCCGAGAAACTCGTCGCTGAAGTTTTTTTTGCGAAGAAAATTTTTTAGCCATTGACGGTCGGAAGGCGCATAACCTAATTTGAATTTTTCGATAGTGTCTTTCGTAAGACCTCGCTCCGTGATATAAGAGAGCGCCTGTTTGCCGTACTCGGTTTCAGTCAGCAAATAATGGAACGTGGAAGCGATCCGTTCATACAGCTCGATATACTGGGCGCGTTTTTCTTCGGTCTTATCATGTTCGGAATTTCCGGCGGAATATACGATTTCGACGCCCGCTTTTTTTGCAAGGATTTTTACGGCTTCGACATACGAAACTTTTTCCATCTCTTTGATGAAATTGATCGCGTCGCCACTGGCATGGCAGCCGAAGCAATAGTAAAAATTCTTTTCAGGCTCGACATGAAAAGAAGGCGTTTTTTCATTATGGAACGGGCAGCATCCCCACCAATCGTTTCCCCGCCTTTCAAGGTGCGTATATTCGCCTACTACGGCGACAATATCCGACGAGTTACGAATCGCATCAATCGTTTCCTTTGAGATCAAACCCGGCATCAGTTTTCAGAAGTTTTTTTGGTATAAAGCAGCTGCCCTTCTTCAATATGAGTTCTAAAGTCGGAACTGAACGAGTGCGAACCTCTTTGAAGATCCGTAAGGCGGAAAAAATAATAGTTTGTCTTAGGCGTATCGGCTACGGCCTTTAAAGCTATCATTCCGGGATTGCAAATCGCTCCCGGAGGAAGTCCCGCCCATTTGTATGTGTTATAGGGGCTTGATATCTGAAGATTTTCATAAGTTATAACATCGGGATGCGGCAGTCCCTCTATCTCAGTTAAAATATATTCGATCGTAGCGCAAGAATACAAACCTATGTTTTTATCAAGCCGGTTTTTAAACACACTTGCGATAAGTGGAGCTTCGGAAGCAATCCTGTACTCCTTTTCTACGATCGAGGCAAGTATGACACTGTCGTTGAGCTTTTTCGGTGAAATTCCGGTAAAAGAAGGAATTTCCGCTATCTTTGAAAAAAAATTGTTGGCCATAAATTTTACAACCTGTTTTCCGCTCATAAAGGGAGTAAAAAAATACGTATCGGGGAATAAATATCCTTCAAAACTGTCGGCGTCGATATTGTATTCCGCCAAAAGCGGCTTTGAATTTGCAGCTTCAATAAAGTCTTTTTCAGAACAAACATTCCTGTCCGCAAGTTTTTTTGCAATCTTTTTAACACTGAAACCTTCCGGAATTGAAATTTTTATGTATTCCTGCGTGCCTGACGACAAAAGATTGAATATTTCACTCAACCCCATTTCGCTGCTTACTTCATAAACTCCGCTTTTAAGATTGAAATTGGAATCCTGCAATCCGTTCATTTCTGACTTATCCAAAAACGGATAACGCGCCGCCAGATAAAATACGGTTTCGTTATGAATAAGTTTTTTTTCTTTTAATACGGCGGCGATTTCTTTTATCGTCATTCCGTAGGGTACTTCGATGCGTTCCGTACGGCCTGTTCCGTACGAATTTACGGCACCGCATGCGTAAACCCAGTAAAAATAAAGGCATGCCGCAAGACTTACGAAAACCGCAAAAAACACCTTAAACATTTTAGCAATTTTTTTATTCATAGAACTCTTTAACTACAATTTAACGACGAGACCTTCGACAGCCAAAAAAACCTGAAGCTTTCCCCGCACTATATAATTTACGTACCAACGGGCGGACTGCAGTATAGAATCCAACTTTTGATCGTCATAGATAGGTTCGTGATGAAACAAGTACAGCTGTTTGACATTCCAGCCTATGGCAAAATCAATTGCAGTGCAAAAAGCCGAATGTCCCCAATTCTCTTTGAGCAGGGCTTCTTCAAGCGTGTATTGTGCGTCGAACACAAGTACGTCGGCGTCGCTGAACACGGCTTTAAGATCGTCGGAATATTCAAAAGATTTTCCCGTCAACTCAACGTCCGTCGCATACACGAATTTTTTACCGTCTTCCACAAAAGCGTAGGAATATGAATTACCCGGATGCGACATCTTACAGCAAACTATGGAAACGCCGTCGACAGCAAACGGAATTCCCGCCCTTATGCGGTGAAATTTAATCTTTTTGGAACAACTTTCCCATTTTACGGGGAAATAAGGGCTTTGCATTTGAAACGCTAAAATACGTTCGGCGGCTGGAAATATAGAATAAATATCAAACGAAACTTCCGGATTGTATATCGGATCGAAAAAAGGCAGTCCTTGAATGTGATCCCAATGAAAATGAGAAAAAAACATGTTGTAATGTTTATCTTCAGGAATCGGAGAATTCTTGCTCATCACCCTAAGCCCGGAACCGGCGTCAAGTATGAAATTCTTTCCTTTTCCGCTGACCAGCTGTACGCACGGAGTATCGCCGCCCGTAGTTCCGTAAAGCCAATCGGGTAAGCTCGCAATAAAACGCTCCCTCGAATCTTCGGAAATTATATCGTTCGGAGTAATGCGCTGAACTACAGCCGATATTTTTTTTTGTATCTGTTGGGATGTCAAACACGTAGGAATCGAACCTCTTACACCCCAAAAATAAATTAACAATTTTCACCCTCGCGATCTTAAGAACGTATCAAACATTGCACGGGACGAGTTTCATGCGCACAGTTTAAGATTAAATCGAACGGCGCTCTTTTGCAACATGTTGAGATAAATTGTTCCTTCTCATTATTCAGATTAAAACATAGACATGGGTTTGTCAAACCCGTTTTTGACAAATAAGCGAATCCCGCTTTCTTTTTGCGACAAGAAAAACATTTTCTGCTGACCGTGATGTGAAAAGAGCACACTAATTACACTGTGCAATTTTAATCCGAAACCGTCCGAAAACATTTATGAACGGTTTCAAACAGCGTATTTTGGGGAGTGAAGGATTCGAACCTACGAAGGCTGAGCCAGCAGATTTACAGTCTGTCCCCTTTGACCACTCGGGAAACTCCCCATTATTCGAAAAGCCAACTCAGGGATTCGAACCCTGGACCCCGAGATTACAAATCACGTGCTCTGGACCAGCTGAGCTAAATTGGCACAACGAACGAATGCTATACTATAAAAAAAAAAGAAATGTGTCAACGCCTGCCCCGATGTCGCTATGTCCGCGCAGTGTCGATGTGCAACTATGATGCGCACTACGTCGGGCACGGTGCCTGTGATGCCGCGTGGTATCGGTGCGGCATTCCGGCAACGAGCGCGGCTATTTAGCACGTCTTAAAAATATCAGGACGCAATGCGGCAGCCTTTCCCATAAAAACATGCTTTACGTCGGATCCTTCGCTCATGTAGGCCGTAACTAGAACGCGGATCATAAGAGGCATGGAATTTTTTACCTTGGGTTCTTCAGCGCAAAACAAAGCGCATTTTGACACGTCAGTGCCGCAATCAGATTTTCGTAAGGCAGTAGCCGCGTTCAAAGCGCTTATATCGTCGGTCATGGTAAACTGGATCGAAACAATATCTTCGGAAGATATTTTATTTTCTTCAAATACGGCCTTGCACATATCGCCTACACATTTTTTAATCGAATCTTCCGTATCTTCCACGTTTACGGCTCCGCGAATTCCGTATAATCTTTTTTCGCTCATAAGCCGGCTCCCTTCCTAAAGTCCTAAAGCTGCGGCAGAGATTCCAAAGAAGCGCCGTTTTTAACTATGTCCAACAGTTCAGGGTATTTACGGAACAGTTCTCCCAGCCGCTCAAGACGGCGTATGTTGCGGTCGTCCTTGGAAATTTCTTCGGCTTCTTTTTTTGCGGACAATACCAGTTCCTTATCCACCGACTTTCGGTATTCATAAAAAGATTCCCGCGCTAAAGAGTACATATTCATATCGGGTATTTTAGAGTTTTCAAGCACAAAGGCCGATATTTCGACTTGATTTTTAAGGGCGAGGTCTTCGAGCATACCTTTAAAATCGAAATTTCCGGCTTCAAGTGACGTAAACCCTTCTTTTTTTTCGGCCGCCTCCATGAGTGCTCGAGCAGCCGTTTCTGCCATTTCAGAGGCGATCGAGTCGAGCATGGCCGACAGATCTCCGTCCGACATAGCGTTGTTACTTTTTACCGCAGAGACAACACCGTCGGGCAAAAAACGCAGCGATATTTTAAAATTAAAAGAATATGAAAAATCGGGATCCTGCTTGATCTGCATCGAATATATCTCGGCGGAAGGCAATTCGCCTTCGATCGGCTTTGAAACCGTATAAGGCGAAAGCGAAAAGATACGAATTTCGGTATTGGTGGGCAGCAGCGTTTCCCAAGTCCATGAAAAAACACCCGGTTTTATAGGTTTTTCACGTATTCCGCCCGTTTTTGAAATTAAAACTCCGCAAGTGTCGGGGCGCACCCTGTATTGAACCCAGCCGAAATAAAACACGGTTCCCGCAAGAGCCAAAACAAACACAAATATGAATATCCTTGAAAATGTTTTCATTTTTTCCTCAAATAAAAACGGTAAGGCAGCTTGTGCGATAAAACTTATTTTGCACTGCGCCTTGACCTGTCTGAATGCTGTCTTGTAGTATATATTTAACCTAAATTATCCGCAAGGCGCAAAAAGACTTAAAGATTATGGATAATATGAAAAATAACGAACAGCGGCTTCCTCTTCTTTTCAGACTGACAAGACGATGTGTTCTTTTTTTTCTTTTGCTTCTGACTGCAATCTTATTGTTTTATATTACGGGAAATTATCAATTTTTTTTGGATTCAAGCCAGCTCCTTCTTCTGCGTTTAAGCGCATTTACGGCCGTTGCTTTGTTTTTCTTTTCAATCTGCGGCGCAGCCGAATCTTTTTTTTATATTTTTAAACATACCGGCAAAAAAAAGATCCTGTTTATCGTTTACGCAGCTGTCATGATCTTATTTTCATTTGCGGCTCTGTTTACGGCTTTTTGGACGAGAACAATAAATTTTATTTCGGGGGGAATGTAGTATCAAGGACTTGTCAAAAAACTTAGCTAAAGCGGGGTCTTTCGTACGCGTGAGAGCATACGTTAATCGGCTGCTTTTAGGCAGTTCCACTAATTACCGCAGAAACAAGCGCCGTAACGGGAAATATCAAAAGAAAAATTCCTTCGATCACGCTGAGTTTTACAGGCATGCCTTCTTTATAATTTTTTTTTGAAATCCTGTTGCTTATGCTCGGCATCCCTTTATTTCTAAAACACCCGCTCTCCCATTCAAGGCCTGAAGAATTTATTTTGCCTCCGCTTCCGGAACTTCCGTTTACCCTGGCTATGGAAATAGGATCTTTGGGAGATACGCCTGAAACGTCAAATCGGCTTCCCTCCGGCGAAAACCATACCGCTTGGGATCCGCAAAGCCAAACCGAAGGGCGCAATTCGGTTGCAAACAAATCTAAAATTCCGAGAAGGTGATCCAAACGTCCGCCGTTTCCTCCCACAAGGGTGATAAATTTATGTTCTTTTGATCGTTTTGCATACGAATGCGCATGTTCAAGGGCCAGTTCAGTGTCCGTATAATCTTTATACGGATCATGCAAAATAATTTTTTCCGAAGGATACTTTTTTAGCCTTTTTTCAGCCGAAGGAAGACTGTCCATGTCTCCGAGTATGACATCGGGTGAAAAATCGTATTCTTCCTTCCAAAATTCGGCGTAGGCTTCACAAGCGCATAAGCCGGAATCGGCCGCGACGACATAATCGGGACAGGATGTGCTTTTCCAGTAATTTTCGGTCGTTTCAGGCAAAGGAAAGCCGCCCCCTGTAAAAACAACTATATGCATAGACGCCCCCTCAAAGTTTTCAGTATAATTTGGCACATATGAGGCCTATCATCAAGCACATAAAAATTCCGCATAAATTAAAAAAAATGAACGAGCTTTTTACGAAATCGGGGTTCGAAGCTTATCTCGTGGGCGGAGCTGTGCGCGACACCTTGCTGCATAAAAATGCTACGGATTGGGATATAGCCACAAACGCAACGCCAGAACAAGTCATGGCGATTTTTCACAGAGTAATACCCACGGGGATAGAACACGGAACCGTCACGGTTTTTTTTATGGGCAGCAGGATAGAAGTTACTACATACAGAACCGACGCAGGTTATTCGGATGGGCGTCATCCGGACAAAGTTATTTACACTTCGGACATAAATGAAGACCTTTCCCGCAGGGATTTTACAATGAACGCCGTAGCGGTAAATCTTTCGACTCAGGAAATAACAGACCCGTTTAAAGGCCGGCAGGATATAAAACGAAAGATTATAAGGACTGTAGGCGATCCTGTAGCGCGATTTACGGAAGACGGTCTTCGCCCCGTAAGAGCGCTTCGCTTTTCGGCTCAGCTGGGGTTTGTCATTGAAAACGAAACGTTTAAAGCGATATCCTTGCCTGAAGTAAAAAAAAAGACTGCAGGCGTTTCAATCGAACGCTTTCGCGATGAATTTATAAAGATGCTCGGCGCTCCGCGTCCTTCCATAGGCCTTGTTTTTATGGAAATCACGCAGATGCTGGAACAGTTTTTTCCCGAGCTTGCGCTGTGCAGGGGCTGCAAACAGAGCGACATACGGGGCTTTCATGACTTCGACGTGCTCGATCATCTTTTTTACGCGTGCGACGGAGCGCCGCAGGACGACCTTACAGTGCGGCTTGCAGCCTTGTTTCACGACGTAGGGAAACCCCTTGCCAAAAAGACCGAAAAAACGGAAAAAGGTGAAATTTTTACTTTTTACAACCATGAATCGATTTCAGCCGACATAACAAAAAACATTCTTACGAGACTTCGCTTTCCGAACGCAACCGTAGACAGCGTGTGTCATCTCATAAGGCAGCACATGTTTCACTATGAAAGCAGCTGGACCGACGCCGCAGTGCGAAGGTTCATAGTCCGCGTAAAGCCCGAATACGTTGAAAGGCTTTTTGAATTGAGGCTCGCAGATATTTACGGGATGCACAACATGCCGGTAAGGCTTCACGACAGCGTAGTCGGAGAAAACCTTTCGGAATTAAAAGAGCGCATTTCGGACGAGATAAAAAAAAGCACGGCTTTGGGAATAAAGGATCTTGCCGTAAACGGTCAGGATCTTATGAGCGAGGGAATTCCTTCCGGAAAAGACATGGGCAAAATCCTGAATTCACTTCTGGAAAGCGTTCTTGACGATCCTGCTCAAAACAATAAAGAAACTCTTTTGAACATCGCAAAGCGCTATTATCAGAACATTCACCGGAACGACAACTAGATCAGCTTAAATTCTCATATTCATGACCGTTCTTACTTCATCAAGGGTCTTTATCGCAATTTCTCTGGCGCGTCTTATCCCGTCTTCAAGGACGCTTTTTATATAGGCAGGATCGGCTTCAAGTCTTTTTCGTTCCGCCCTGAGAGGACGAAGTTCTTCGTTCAAAACTTCGGAGAGCATATTCTTAAGCGCGCCGCCCCCTCCCGTTCCTATCCTTGAAGCAATTTCGGAAGGATCTTCTTTTGTGCACAAAGAAATAAGCATTAGAAGATTCGCAACCTCAGGGCGGTTTACGGGATCATAGGTTATGTTTCTTTCTGCGTCCGTCTTTGCCTTTTTTATCAAAGCGGCCGTTTCGTCTTCGGACGCGGACAACATGATTGCGTTCCCCCTGCTCTTGCTCATTTTTTGACTGCCGTCAAGTCCCAAAATACTCGGCGTTTTGCTGAGCAAGGCTTGAGGTTCGGGAAAAACGGGATTTTTAGGACTGTATTTTTCGTTGAAGCGCCTGGCTATAGTCCTTGTCAATTCCAAGTGAGGAAGCTGATCCTTTCCTACGGGAACTACGTTTCCTTTGCAAAACAATATGTCGCACGCTTGATGCACGGGATACGTATACATTCCCTCGTTCACGGTCTTTAACCCTGCCGACGAAATTTCTTCTTTTACGGTAGGGTTTCGGCTTAATTCGGCGTTGGACACAAGCGTCAAAAAGGGTAAAAGGAGCTGATTGCATTCGGGAACATAGCTGTGCGGGTAAATTATCACATCTTCGCCGGGAACAATTCCCGCCGCAAGATAATCGATCACAAGTTGTTTCGTATTTTGCTCTATTTCCTGAAAAGCGTCGTGATCCGTGAGAACCTGATAATCGGCTATGAGAATCATCGTAGGAATACCGAGTTTGGAAAGGCGAACCCTGTTTTGCAGCGAACCGAAATAATGCCCTATGTGCAGCCGTCCTGTAGGACGGTCTCCCGTCAAAACACGGTATCTTTTAGGATTCGCGGAAATATCAGCCTCAAGCTTTTTGCTTCTTTCAACTGCCGCTTCATAGCTGCCGTTCGCGCCGTAATCTATTTCTTTTGCCATTTAAGCCTCCCGCCTCTTACCTTATTTTAATTTTTGATCGCATTTTTCTGAAAATATAACACATACGGCTTATTTACTCTATAAGTTCAAATTCCTATAATTAATCTCTAAAACCGCAGTTTTAGAAGCAGCTCTGAAAATGCGATACGGAGAGATATTTGTGTCAGATGCGTCAAATTCAAATATGGATAAAATTGAAAAATGGTTCGATTCGTTCCTGAATTTTGAAAAACTGCCTCAAAAAAATATGTTTTGGCTGGATACCGTCAAGTTTATGTGTCGAAAGCTCGGCGATCCGCAAGACGAAAGCCCCTGCGTTCACATTGCGGGCTCTAAGGGAAAAGGCTCCGTTTCCGCAATGATAAGCTCCATACTGGAAGAAGCGGGATACCGAACAGGGTTATACACTTCCCCTCACATACTCGAATTTACGGAGCGCATAGGAAGCGCACATGGAAAATTTGAAAACGAAGTCTACGAAGCTGCCTTTGACGAGCTTAAAAACTTAATGAGCACAATTACAGGCGGCAACGTAAGCGGCTCCGGCGGACATATCGCCCGTTCCGGCAATTCCGTAAACTTACGCGATTCACTTGAAACTGTGACAAAACGGCCCGTAACATGGTTTGAGCTTGTAACGGTCTACGCTTTTTTATGCTTTAAACATGCGCATACGAATTTCAACGTATTTGAAGTGGGAATGGGAGGACGCCTTGACGCGACCAACGTCATAGTTCCCGATATCTGCGTTTTGACGCCCATTGAGCTTGAACACACACAATTTTTAGGCGATACAATCGAAAAAATTGCCGGGGAAAAGGCGGGAATAATAAAAGACAAAATTCCCGTTATATCCGCCGATCAAAATATCGAAGCGGAAAACGTTTTTAGAAAAAAAGCTTCGGAAAACTGCGCCCCCCTGAAATTCGTTTCGGAGATGATGGACAAGAGCAAATGCGGTTTTTCTTATTTGACCGGCGAAAACTGCGTCTCGGCGCCAAAGCTTGAACCTGAGCGTATAAAAAAGTATACAAGTTCACAACTTTTCTACAATACCGCGTCCGCCGCCCCCGCGCCTTCTCCTGCAAAAACCGTAAGGATGAATATCCGCATGGATTCCACGCTTTTCAGCCGCCCGATATCCGCCGACTTGCAACTTTTAGGACGGGTACAGCTTGAAAACGCAAAGGTCGCGGTCTGCACAATAAAAACCCTGTTCCCGCTCATAGATGAAAGTATTATTGAAAGAGGACTTGAAAAAGCGAGGCTTCCCGGCCGCTTTGAAATAGCGAACGAAGATCTTGTTCTAGACGGAGCCCATACCGTTAACAGCATACGCTTTACAATCGACACTTTTAATTCGGTCTTCGAACAAAGAAGAGCCCACCTCCTCTTTGCATGCGCGGCTGACAAAAACGTTTTCGACATAGCCCTTGTTTTTAAAAACCGCTTTGAAAAAATAACGCTTACCAAGCCGGGAAACGCCAAGCAATCCGATCTTTCAAGCATGCGCGAAGCGTTTAAAAAAGCCGGTCTTAAATTTACCGAAAACGAAGACCATATTTCAGCGATAAAAAACGCTTTAGACGATGCAAAAAAAGACGGCTCCGTCCTGCTTGCGACAGGTTCGTTTTATCTTGTGGCGGAAGTAAAAAAGATAATCGACGACCTCGCCTCAGGGAGGCATTGAAATCTCCGTGCGAATAAAACCGACGTTTTAGCGGTAAACTCTCGGGACGCGCTTTGATATTCCCGTCATGACTTCATAAGAAATAGTGCCGGAAATCTTTGCGACGTCTTCCGCAGACAAAATAGCGCCTTCTTCCCTGCTCCCGAAGATAACCGCCCTGTCCCAGCGCTTGACGCCGCCATTATTCATACCGATTTCAATCATACACTGATCCATGCATATTCTCCCGCGCACGGGATAGAGTTTTCCCCCGACGGCGACTTCCAGTCCCGGAGAAAAACAGCGCAAAAGCCCGTCCGCATAACCCACGGGAAGTATGGCGATGCGGGTTTCGGAACTTGCAGTCCAAGTATAACCGTATGAAACGGAACTTCCGCTTTTAAAATGTCTTAACGCGGCGATCTGCGTTTCAAATGTCATAACAGGGCGCAAGTCGGTATGAATTTCTTTTTTGTCAAGATATTCTTTAGTTATTTGCCCCGGATAATATCCGTACAAAACTATCCCCGGTCGGACCATATCAAGATGCGTTTCAGGTAAAGAAAAAATCGCTGCGGAATTGGCGCAATGCCTTATTCCCGGGTCTGTTCCCGAATCGGCTACCGCCTTCCATGCTTTTGTGAACGCTTTTATCTGGTTTTCGGTATATATAACGTCATCCTTGCCTATCCCGTCCGACGAGGCAAAATGTGTGCACATCCCTTCCAATTTTAAATTGAGACACTTATTTTTAATAAAACCCGCTACAAAAGCGGCTTCTTCAGGCGCACAGCCTATCCTGCCCATACCGGTATCTACGGCCAGATGGACCGGAAAACCGTGTTTTTTCAATTTGCCGGCGGCTCGTTCAAAAAGATTTACGTACTCGCAGTCGAAAACGAGAGGCGTAAGATTATTTTTCACCAAAAGCTCGATTTCTCCGGGCGCGCACAGGCTTAAGACAAGGATAGGAGTATTTATTCCCTCAGATCTGAGTTCGAGACCTTCGTCTGCGGCGGCTACCGCAAGAAAGTCGACACCTTCTTCGAGCAATTTTTGCGCCACACGTACTGCGCCGTGTCCGTAAGCGTCCGCTTTTACAGCTGCACATATCTTTACGTTTCTTTTTACTAAAGAACGTACCGTCCTGAAATTATGACTGAGATTTTTAAGATCGACTATGAGTTTTGTGCTCCGCATGTTTTCAAGTTTAAAAAAAACAAAGAATTTATACAATAGGCTTGAGATTTTTGATAAATCGGCATACAATGATTTTTAATAAAAATTCCAAACTGCTTTCCGGAATAAAATATGAAAAAAAATATTCTTATTGCAGCCGGTATCATACTTATGGCCGGTAGTTCCTGTAAAACCTCAAAAACGGCCGTAGAATCTTACGACGCCGTTCCAGACACGCCTACGGAAACGATTTCCGTCCCGGTTGAAGCGGTAGTCTACATTAAATCCGAAAAAGAACTTTTTGAAGAAAAAACAAAAGACATCGCCTTATCGATCAATTCGTCTCCGGCGCAAACGATAAACGGTGCGGATTTTAAAACTCCTTTTTCAGTAAAAGTTAAAAAGACCGACGGGAGTCCCGTTGAAAATTTTCCTATTCTGGTAAGATATCCTTCAAAAAATGAAAACGGAAATATTTCTTTTTCCGAAGAGGAACTAAACACCGACGCCGAAGGGATCGCAGTTTATATTCCTGAAACTCCGTCTTTTTCATGCAATACACGATTGGACTTTTTACCGTACGTTCAAACTTCGGATGAAGAAGTGATAAAAGCGGCAGCTTCTCTGGGGGTTTCGGCTCCGTGGAAGGTCAGAACAAATTTGGCAAGAAAAGGAGGTCTCATAGGGCTTGTGGACTACAACGCCAAAGGCTCCGCTCTTGCGGACACGCTTTCTTCGTCATTGCTTTTAAAAGAGCTTATGAACAAAGGCTTTTCCAACATAGGGAATTTCGATATCCCTAAAAGCATGCTCAACGATAAGCAGGCAGTCTACAAGCACGTCAACAACATAGTCGGTAATTCCGTTTCATATCTCATATACGGTACGATAAAGTATTTGTCGCCGATTGAAAAAAACGATGAGACTTATTCCTGTACGCTTGAAGCCGATATTTCCTGCATGGATACCAAAACCGGAAACATTCTGTATTCTACCGTAAAGTCGGTAACCGCGACGGACACTACCGAGTGGAAGGTCATAAGCAGCGCAAGAGCCGCTCTTGCAAAAGAACTCGGTCAGGCGATTATTTTCAATATGTGAGGAAAAAAAATTGATTTATACCGATACCAGAGACAGGGCTGTAAAAGCGGATTTTAAGACGGCGGTCATAAACGGAATGAATTCCGCGACGGGCGGGCTGTATATTCCAGTTTCGTATCCCAAGATGGACAAGGATCTTTTAAATAAGACATCCGAGCCTTCGTTTTGCGACATAGCGTTCAATATGGCTAAACCCTATGTGGACAAAGAAATTCCCGACAGCGAATTGAGCGCAATAATACAGGACTCGTATCCGTTTATTTCAAAACTGGTTCCCATAGATCAAGTAACCTATGTGCTGGAGCTGTCTCACGGGCCTACGTGCGCGTTTAAGGACTTCGGCGCGCGCTTTATGGCGCGGGTAATGGCATACTTCAACAGAAACGAAGATAAGAACCTTCACATATTGGTGGCGACTTCAGGAGACACGGGAAGCGCCGTCGGCAGCGCTTTTCAGGGCGTGGAAGGCATAGACGTCACGATTTTATATCCTGAAGGAAAGATAAGCCCGCTTCAGGACAAACAGCTTTCGACGTTCACGGGGAATGTAAGAGCCATAAGGATAAAAGGCACGTTTGACGACTGCCAAAAGCTTGTAAAGACGGCCTTTACGGATGAAGACCTACGCAAAAAGCTCCGCCTTTCTTCTGCAAATTCGATAAATATATCAAGGCTTTTGCCGCAAGCCTTTTATTACATGTACGCCGCTCTCGCCGTTAAGAACAGATCCAGACATGACAATACGATCGAAAACCCTTCGATAATAACCTGTGTTCCGTCCGGAAACTTCGGTAACCTTACGTCGGGTCTTATCGCCAGAGAAATGGGCGCTCCCATCGAGGGCTTTACGGCGGCTACTAACGAGAACCATACCGTGCCCGATTGGATTGCGATGGGTAAATACAATGCGCGCCCTTCCGTAGAAACATACGCAAACGCAATGGACGTAGGAGCTCCGAGCAACTACGAACGCATCGTTTCCATGTATACGCTCGATCAGATAAGACACATGTTCGCCTCATACTGGCTTGACAACGAGGGAATAATAAGCGCGATAAGAGAATGTAACCGTAAAACAGGCTACATAATAGATCCGCACGGAGCCGTCGCATGGAAAGCTTGGGACGATATACGAAACGGAGCGATGAAAAGGC
This sequence comes from Treponema parvum, assembly GCF_017893965.1. Classification (NCBI taxonomy): domain Bacteria; kingdom Pseudomonadati; phylum Spirochaetota; class Spirochaetia; order Treponematales; family Treponemataceae; genus Treponema; species Treponema parvum. Next base: position 1,211,077 of record NZ_CP054142.1, on the reverse strand, counting down.
TTTGCGAAGGCCTGAAAGGCGATTACAAGTCTCCGGGACTTACGCCGAACGTTCCCGACTGGGCGAATTCGGTGACGGGGAAAAAAGCCGTGGGAATAGTTCTGGAGACCGCTCACCCTGCAAAATTCGGCGAAACGGTGCAAAAGGCTATAGGAAGAGAGCCCCCCATGCCTTCGAGACTGGAAGCGGTTCTGCGGCTGCCCGACAACGCCGTTTCAATGGAAAACGACTATGAGCAATTCAAGTCGTGGCTGATCGAAAACCTATAGAACTTTGAACTACATATTTTTATAAGTCTGCACGGTGTCGTTCACGTGCTCAACCGCTATTCCGGCTTGTTTAAACATCTCAAGCGAATCCGCTTCGTCGTGGTAATGATTTTCGCATACGACGCGTTTTATTCCGCAGTTTATGATAAGCATGGCGCAGGTGCGGCAGGGAGTCATCTTGCAATACAGCGTGGCGCCTTCGATGGCGATTCCGCACTTGGCGGCCTGACATATTGCGTTCTGTTCCGCATGCACCGTTCTTACGCAATGCTGCGAAATCGTTCCGTCCGAGCGGAGCACTTTGCGCATGAGATGTCCTACTTCGTCGCAATGAGGAAGCCCCGCCGGCGATCCCACATAACCGGTAACTAAAAGGCGGTTTTCTTTTGCGATGACGCAGCCGGAACGACCTCTGTCGCAGGTGGCTCTTTTGGCCACGGCACGGCAAACTTCCATAAAGTATTCATCCCACGTAGGGCGCACATACTTTTCATTTGAATTCTCACTCATTTTATCCTTCCCCGCCTATTTAGCGGCGTCTTTTAAACTTTCTCTAAAACTCAACAAAACACCGCCGCATCAGCCTATAAGTTTTGCACAGTTAAAAAGCTCTTTCGTGTACGGATGACACGGAGCTTTTAGTATCTGTTCGACGGAACCAGTTTCTACGATTTCCCCCTTATACATGACGGCGATACGGTCGGCCATATAACAGACGACGTTCAGATTATGCGAAATAAACAGATATGTCAAAGAAAACTGTTTTTGAAGTTTTTTTAGAAGATCCAAAACCTGAGCCTGTATCAACACATCCAGCGACGAAACGATTTCGTCACAGACGACGAACTTAGGACTCAAGACCAAGGCCTGCGCGATCGCTACCCTTTGCCTCTGCCCGCCGGAAAGGGTTTCGGGGCGTCTGTCTTTCATAAAAGGATCGAGCCCTACGTTCTCCATTATCCTTGCTACAAGTTCTTCGCGTTTTTCTTTCGTATTATTTACTCCGTGAATATCAAGGCCTTCCCGGATAAGAAACGAAAGCTTTTTTTTGCCGTCGATCGCAGAATACGGATCCTGAAAAACAATCTGGCAATTTCTTCTGAAATTTTTGCGCTCCTTTCGGTCAAACTTTGCGGTGTCTTTTCCGTAAAAGAAAACGCGTCCGTCTGAGGGTTTTAAAAGATCCAGAAGCATGTAGCCCAATGTCGTCTTTCCGCAGCCCGATTCCCCCACAAGGCCGAAAGTTTCTCCTTCATTTATGGACAGCGAAACGTCTTTTACGGCCGTATTTTTTTTACCGAACCGGCTTACATAGGTCTTATGGAGGTGTTCGCAGCGTATAACCGTATTATTTTTCATACATCCTCAAGAACATTGTGAAGATGACAGTACGCCTTGTGAACGCCCATACCCGCCCCTGTTCCAGACTTAGAAGTACAAGCGCCCGCCGCCACGGAACCTCTGCGATAGCACACATACTTTGCAGACGGCCACCTTTCATACAGATACGAATAATCTTCCGGCCTGAAATCTATGGGAGGCACACAACCCTGTATCAGCGACAATTCGGTATTTCTTTTTTCGGCAGAAGGCAGAGCTTTTAAAAGAGCCTTTGTGTAAGGGTGTACGGGATTTTCAAGCACATCTTTTGTGCCGCCGCATTCGAGAATAGAGCCTGCGTACATTATGTAAACCCGCGTACAGAATTTTTTTACAAGAGCAATGTCATGGGATATAAATAAGATGGAAGTTTTAAATTCTTCGTTTATCTTGCAAAGCGCCTTCATTATCTGCAGCTGAGTAGTCGCATCAAGCGCGGAAGTCGGTTCGTCGGCAATGAGAAGCTCGGGTTCGTTCATCAAGGCAGAGGCTATCATAATACGTTGACGCTGTCCACCGGAAAGCATGAACGGATAATCGTCGTACATGTTTTTTGCGCCAGACAGGTTTACTTCTTCCATGAGTTGAAGCGCCTTTTTTTTTGCAGACGCTTTGTCAAAACCGTGAACGATTCCCGCTTCTGCGATCTGCCGCCCTACCTTTACCAAGGGGTTGAGAGACGTCATAGGCTCTTGAAAAATCATTGAAACATTTTTTCCGCGAAAAGAATTCCACTGTTTTCGTGAAAACGAAAGCACGTCCCTGCCCGCAAGTTCTATTTTCCCGCTTATCACCGCGTCTTCGGGCTGCAGCCCCATACAGCTTAAAGCCGTCACGGTTTTTCCGCAGCCGGACTCCCCTACGAGAGCTGCTATTTCTCCCTTAAAGACTTCAAGAGAAATGTTTTTTACGGCGTAAGCCTTGCGGCCTCTCATCATAAATGAAAGCGAAAAATCTTTTACATCGAGGATCTTTTCAAAACTCATCTGTGCGCTTCCCGCACGGAAGTTATTCCGTCGCTTATAAGAGTAAAACCCGTCACGAGAAGGACTAAAAAAACGGCAGGGATTATTATCAACCAAGGAGCTGAAAAAATAAAATTCTGTGCGTCGCTTAGCATCTTTCCGAAGCTCGCGTACGGCGGCTCAACTCCAAGCCCCAGATAACTTAATCCCGCTTCGTTCATGATCGAAACGGCAAAACTCAAAGAATATGTGATAAGCAATTCGGCGTAAATATTCGGCAATATGTGCATAAAAATTATGCGAAAAGGTGAAGCTCCCCGCGCTCTTTCCGCAAGAACTAAGGCGGAATCGCGATATTTTATAAAACCGCTTCTCGAAATGCGTGCAAAACGAGGAAGGTTCATTATGCTGAGGGCCAAAACGGTGTTGCAAAGCCCATTGCCCAAAACCGCGACAAGCATGAGCGCAAGCAAAATTCCGGGAAAGGCCATGAGCAAGTCTATGAATTTGCTCGTCACGGCGTCGGCCTTTCCTCCGAAAAATCCTCCGGCGGCGCCTATCGCCGTTCCAAAAACAAGTCCCGCGCCGGAAGCCGTAAATCCTATAAAAAAAGAAATTCTAAGCGAAACTGATATTCTGCATGCAATGTCGCGTCCAAGACCGTCCGTTCCCAAAATGTGTTTTGCCGAAAAAAAACTCAGTTTTTTTGCTATGTCTACGCCGTTAGGATCGTAAGGAAGATAAAACAAACCTATGATCATAAAGGTAAAAAGAAAAGCGACTATGAATGCGCCTGCTATGATTTTTATGTCGGAAAAAATCGCCTTCATTCTTTAAAACCCCTCAATCGTATGCGCGGATCGATAATCGAGTACAGTATGTCAATAAAAAAATTACATAAAACTACGACGATCGAAAGGTACAGCACCAATCCCTGTATTAGAGGAAAGTCTCTGGAATATATGGACGAAGCGAGCATCCGCCCTATTCCCGGAAGAGAAAAAATATTTTCGACTATAATGCTTCCGCCTAAAATTTCCGAAACGAGCATTCCCAAAACGGTTATAACGGGAATAAGCGAATTGCGTAGAACATGATTGACAAGGACGGCTCTTTCTCCCATGCCCTTGCTGCGCGCAGTGCGCACATAGTCTTTGCCGAGCTGGGCAAGCACGCTTGAGCGCATGTAACGTACCAATATCGAAGCGCTCCCGAATGCAAGCGAAATCGAAGGCAAAAAAAGCGATTTAAGACAGGCGACGGGATTTTCAGAAAAAGGCACGTATCCCATGGAAGGAAAAATCTTTAACTTTACTGAAAATACGACAATAAAAAAGACTGCGGCGCAAAATGCAGGAACGGAAACTCCCAACTGCGCCAAAACGCTTACGGGAAAAGAAAATTTCTTTTTGTCGTGAGCGGCAAGCCATATCCCCGCCGGTATTCCCACGGCTGCAGTGATTATCAATACTAAAAGAGAAAGCTGGAATGTAACGGTAAAAGCGCCGAAAACTATCGCATTTACGCTTTTTTGATACCTAAAAGACTGCCCCATATCTCCTTTAAGCAAATTTTTTATCCATAGAAAATAACGAACGGGCGCGGAATACTCCAAGTTCATTGAAGCGCGCAAATTTTCAAGCTGAACGGGATCGGCGTCCACTCCTAAAATGGCCGCTGCGGGATCGCCCGGCAACACTTGAAACACGGCAAAGGTAATCACTGAAATAAGAAAGACCGTCGTCAAAAAACCGGCCGCTTTTCTAAAGTAGTAAAGCAATTACGTTCCTCGCCTATTCATAATACCAGACGGAAAAATCAATAAACGTAAAGGGGTAAAACGTGTATCCGTGAAGATCTTTTCGTGAAGCTACGATCAAACTCGGATCGCAGATAAAAACGGAAGCGGCGTTTTCAGTCATGATCTTTTGGCATTCCTTATACATGGAAATACGTTTTTCAAGATCGGTTTCAATAAGAGCGGAAGCCAGAGTTTTATCGAAATCGAGATTCTTAAACCTTATAAAATTGCGCTTGTTTTCAGACTCGTAGCGTGCAAGAATATCGTTAGGTTCGATCTTGCCTTGAAAGGCGATGACGGTAGCCTCATACAGGGCTTTGCCGTAAACCCTGTCAAGCCATGAAGCCCATTCCGTCATCCGTATATTCGCGCGTATATTAACTCTCGCAAGCTGGCTTACGATTATTTCAGCGGCGCGCACATGAGGTTCGTAATTTGACGGAACGGTTATAGTCAAATCAAAACCGTCGGCATATCCCGCTTCTTTTAAAAGCGCTTTGGCTTTTTCAACGTCAAAATTATAGCAGGACGAAAGAGCGTCGTTGTAGTAAATTTTAAAAGCCGGGCTGAAATTCGTGTAAAGCTCGTCCGCAAAGCCCGCCCATACTCCGTCTATAATATCCTTTTTGTTAATCGCATAATTCAACGCCTGTCTTACGCGAAGATCTTTAAACGGGCCGTATTCATTATTTAAAGCCAAAAGCTGAACCATGTTTTGAGCGCAAGAAAAAATATTGTAATCGGAACTAAAAAGTTTTGCATCGTCGCCGTTGATAAAATACGCAATGTCGAGTTGACCTGAGCGAAGGGCAGAAATCACGGAAGCGGGGTTTGTCATTATGTAGACTTCCACCCTGTCTACCTTAGGTTTTCTTTCATCGTAATACAAATCGTTCTTTTCAAAAACGATTTTTTGACCCGGAACGTACGAAACAAATCTGAAAGGTCCCGTTCCTACAGGTTTTTCCGCTTGAGCCGTATACCCTTCGGGCAATATTGCACTCCTGCACAGGGCTAAAAACGACGCGTCAGGCCTGAAAAGCTCGACCTTAAACGTGTAGTCGTCGGATGCGGAAACGGCGCGCACAGAAGTAAATTTATTTGAAACAGGTTTTTTACCGTCAAGCCCCGAAAAACGATTGTAGCTGTATAAGACGTCGCGGGCCGTCAGTTTTTGCCCGTTATGAAACACTACGTTTTTTTTAAGGTTGAACGTATACGTAAGTTTATCTTCGGAAATATTGAAATCGCTTGCGATGCAGGGAAGCAGTTCGCCTGAAGGCGACGAGCGCAAAAGTCCTTCAAAAACATTTGAAAACACAGACACGGTATCGGCGGCGGCGGACTGCCACGGATCAAGGCTGTCCGGTTCCGAACTTATATTTATCCGCACGACGGACGGCGTATTTTTTTTGTTTTCCGTATCTTTTGCATTTTTTGCGCCTTTTTCGTTTTTTGCGCAGGAATAAAACAAAAGCGACAGAATTCCGAACAAAAAAATAAACTTTTTCATAACCGAATGATAGCGAAAAAACGGCATAAACTCAAGTTTTGCAACATGGCTGTGCAACATGAGTTTGCGCGGGCGGCAGCGCAGACAACCGCGCCGGAACCGTACGGGCGCGAAAAAACGGCGGAACACAAGGCGGCGACAGCTGACGATGAGCCGCGCTCTGCCGCAAGATGTTTCGTATACCTGAATTGTATTTCTTTATCGCTTGTTGTCGATAATAAAAAATTGAAAAAAAATTGAATCCGGTTTATAATTTATTAGCATACCGATAAAAAGCCTTTGTCCGCGCCTTGGTTTGGCGGTGGGCGCTGTTTTAATGTTCTTTGCAAGGCGTAAAGGCGTAAAACATTGTTTGGAGGTTTTTATGAAAAAGCTCGCTCTTGTTACGGTTTTTGTATCGGCCGTTTTTTTGCTTTTTACATCGTGCAGCAATTTGTTTCAGGCCCTCGGAATTGAAAACAGCTCGGGAAAAGGGTCTTTAAGAGTTGTTTTGCCCCAATCTTCGCCCCAAGCGGAAAGGAGCGCCGACGGAGCTTCAAGGCTTGCGGTAAATGTGAATGTTATTAACACATATGTCATAACATTAAGCAAAGACAACTTTGTAGAGGAGAAAATCGCCTTTGGAGGATCGTCAGTGACGTTTTCGGATCTCGAAGAAGGAACCTATACAATAAGCGGATACGGCTACGCCTACAACGACTATGATCATGTGAACCCGCTTGCTTCCGGCAGAACTGAAATCAAAGTTTCAGCGGGAAAAACCACGAATGCGGCCTTTCCCATGTATACGCCTCCACCGCCGATTGTTCTGTGGGATTGTACAATCCCTGGCAACAATATGAGTGTATACATCGCAGACACAGCGTCTTTGCCGCAGTACAGTCCGTTGAGCCCTGTTTCTAAATCGCCGAATGTAATGGAATTTGACGCGTCAAGAAATTTATATACCCGTGACAGCTTTTTGTCCGCCGCGTCAGGATACAATCCCGTTGGATTGGGGAATAAAATAGACAACTTACCGTCAGGATCTATAAGTTATATTTACTGTTCCGAGGATAATATCTTATTTATGGTCAACAGCGGCAGACTGTATTTTTGTGATTCTCCTGATCCAAATAATCACGGAAAATTGGTAGCAAGATTAATTAACGGAAAGCTAGATTTATCAGGCAACGTATTTATTGCAGTTTCAAGGTTAAAACTTACCACGGAAACGGAAGGTTCAAGGTTTTTGTATACGGTAGAATATGATGATAAAACTAACCTAATTTTCATCAACACTTATAAAATTACTCGGAAACATCATGGCGAGTTAGAGGTAAAAGCTGAGCAGCAGTCGCCACCAATCCCGCTCGGAACCGGCGGCTACGGGCTTGAGGTTGTCTCAGAAATTGAAATACAGGATGATCCGGACGATCCCGCATCTCTTATGCCAATTCCTCTTGATGATACTATAGGATCACCTAAGGTTACGGACGTGCGCATACATGAAAACGATATGTACATACTGTTTTCTTATACCTCCGAATCCAATAAATATAAACCCACGGATGAGAGTAATTATGTATCCTCAGGCGCGCTTTTAAAAGTTAAATTGGATCCCATTAACGGTACGCCCTCCCGCGACAAAGATTTCGGCAAAGCAGGCGCCTTGGGATGGGCGGATGAATTGATCGGTCCCCTTGTTTTTGAATCTCTCCATGACTTTTACGGGCAGTGGCCTAGAGATGAAAACAAGGGCTTTTTCGGGCCGCAGAAAATACTCGCTTTAAAATCAAAGAAGATATGGATAGCGGACGACGGCTCAATTTACGAAAACAAAAAAGATTCGGGCAAAGGCACTATGGTGCAAAAAGACCGCGTAGTCGTAGTGGATCTTGAAAGAGAAAGCTTCGAAAACGTTTACTCGTTTGACGGGATAGGTTTTTCAAGCACTGTAGAGGGAAGCGGTTTTTAATAATTAAAATAGACTGCGGCGCGTAGGCATAGCATTCCCGCCTGCCCGCACCGCCCTTTTTGCGCGCCGGTTAAAACGCGCTTTTGACGGATTGTTAAAAGCGCCGGCGAGCGAAAATTTGTTTACATTCCGGTATGAACCTTAGCGGACAAACGTACAAAAACGCACGATGTTTTTAAAGGGGCAAATTTTCATATCAGACCTTTGTTTACCGCTTCCATCAAAAAATCATTTAACTTGGTTTGCCAGCCTTTACCCATTGCCTTAAAGTGGTCAACAAGATATTTGCTTAATCTAATTGAGACTTGCTCTCTTTTAGGCTTAAAGTACTGCGGGTATCTAGGTTTAAAGCCTGTAAAATCCGTAATTTCGGGAATGTCTGAAAAATCAATTCCCCTTGCTCTGATTTCCGCAACTCTTTCAGCTGTCAAAGTTTTTTCGTTGTTCATAATAAAAAGCCTCTTCTTTTTTTGTTGCAAGACGTGAAGAAATAATTCTTATTCGGTCTCGTTCTGTAAAAATTGTTGCAACTATTACTAATCCGTTTATATTGCCAAACCCGATAAATCTTTCTTCCTCGACAGTTGAATGCTCTAAATCCACTCTTTCGATAAACTGAGGATCATCGAACATACTGAGAATTTCTTCAAAAGAGAATCCGTGCTTTTTAATGTTTATTTCATCCTTTTCGCTATCCCATTCAAAATGTCCTTGAACGATTGTCATTAAAAGCGCCTCTTTCGCATGTCTAAATTGTATTTCTTTTATGTATTTTTGTCAAATTCATAGCATCGGATATCTTACACAGGGCAACGTTCCGCGCAACATGAGTTTGCGCGGGATGCAGCGCAGACAACCGCGCCGGAACCGTACGGGTGCGAAAAAACTGCGGAACACAAGGCGGCGGCAGCTGACGATGAGCCGCGCTCTGCCGCAAGATGTTTCGTATACTTAAATTGTATTTCTTTATCGCTTGTTGTCGATAATAAAAATTGAAAAAAAATTACATTTAGGGTATAATTCATTATCATACCGATAGTATGCCTTTGTCTGCGTCGTGGTTTGGCGATTGGCGCCGTTTTTTTAATATATTTTCTGCAGGCGTAAAGGCGTAAAATATTGTTTGGGGGTATTTTATGAAAAAGCCAGCTCTTGTTACGATTTTCGTGTTGGCCGCTTTTTTGCTTTTTACATCGTGCAGCAATTTATTTCAAGCTCTGGGAATTGAAAACAATTCGGGTAACGGATCTCTGAGGATCGTTTTGCCCGAGTTTTCGTCCCAGGCCGAAAGGAGCGCCGCAGGAATTGGAGCTTCAAGGCTCGCGGTAAACATAAGCGATATTAAAACCTATACCGTAACCTTAAGCAAAGACGGCGTTGTGATAGCGGAAGAAACCGCATCTGCAGGATCTTCGTTGACGTTTTCAGATATAGAAGAAGGAACCTATACCATAAGAGGCTCCGCATACGACGGCATAACCCGCCTTGCGTACGGCAGCATTACAGCCCGAGTTTCAGCGGGTAAAACTACGAACGCAGCCTTTCCCATGTATACCACCCCGCCGATCGTTCTGTGGGATTATAAAAACCCTGACAACAATATGAGTGTATACATCGCAGATACGGCGGTAAGGACGCTGTACGGTTCGCCGCGCACTGTCCCTAAATCGCTTGATATAATGGAATTTGATGCGGCAAGAAATTTATACACTGCTAGAGAATTTTTGTCCGCCGCGTCAGGGTACAATCCGGTTGAATTGGGGAATAAGATAAAATTAGGCTCCCCTCCGCCTATAAATTTAACTCTGGACTATATTTACTGTTCCGAGGATAATATTTTATTTACGGTCAACAGCGGCAGTCTATATTTCTGTGACCCATCTTCCGAAGACAGTTCCGGAAAATCGGAAGCAATAGGAATTTTAGACGGCGGCGGTATAATAGCTTCCGGCGAATTTATGGCGGTTTCAAAGGCAGGTACTGACAATTCAAGGTTTTTGTATACGATAAAATATCCTGTTTCACACTCTTTTGTTCCAAGCTCACCCGGCGTTCCGAGTCTTGCGATCAAAAAGTATAAGATCCATCAGAACTATGGCCCGGACGGAAAGATTATCTCTATGATGAATGAGCCTGGGTCCCCCAATCCCGACTACATAGCGGTGTCCGGTGACGTGGACGGCAGCGGGTACATAGACGTAAACGACGACGCCTACGGGCTTAATGTTATTAACAAAAAACCTGACGATCCTTCTATTAATTTTACACTCTTAAAGGAATCTAAGGTTAAGGACGTGCGCATACACGAAAACGAAATGTACATTCTGTTTTCTTATTTTCCCGAAGGATCTTCGAGCTTGACAGTTACTCCATCCCAGTCAGCTCCTTACCCAAGTTATAATTATTTGTCATGCGGCGCGCTGCTAAAAGTTAAATTGGGCGCAAACGGAACTCCCTCGCGCGATGAAGATTTCGGTGAAAAAGGAGCTTTAGGCTGGACGGATGATTTGATAAGGCCATCGCCTTTCGCTCTTGAAGATGCCGGCTACTCTCCTCCTAGATATATAAACTTATACGGACAGTGGCCCAGCGATGAAAACAAGGGCTTTTTCGGACCGCAGAAAATACTAGCGCTAAAGTCAAAGAAGATATGGATAGCGGACGACGGTGCCGCTTACGACGAAAATAAAAAAAGCGATCATAACCACAATAACGGCACAATGTCGCAAAAGGACCGCGTAGTCGTAGTAGACCTTGAAAGAGAAAGCTTTGAAAGCGTTTACTCGTTTGACAGGATAGGTTTTTCAAATACTATAGAAACGGGAAGCAGTTTTTAATAATTAAAATAGACTGCGGCGCGCAGGCCACCGCCTGCGCGCCGCAGCAATAACAGTAACATCGCGCCGGCATAACATTCCCGCCTGCCCGCACCGCCCTTTTTGCGCGCCGGTTAAAACGCGCTTTTGACGGATTGTTAAAAGCGCCGGCGAGCGAAAATTTGTTTACATTCCGGTATGAACCTTAGCGGACAAACGTACAAAAACGCACGATGTTTTTAAAGGGGCAAATCTTCATATCAGACCTTTGTTTACCGCTTCCATCAAAAAATCATTTAACTTGGTTTGCCAGCCTTTACCCATTGCCTTAAAGTGGTCAACAAGATATTTGCTTAATCTAATTGAGACTTGCTCTCTTTTAGGCTTAAAGTACTGCGGGTATCTAGGTTTAAAGCCTGTAAAATCTGTAATTTCGGGAATGTCTGAAAAATCAATTTGATTATCGGGTATAGAATTCTTTTCGCATTCAGCAATAATTTTTTCTAAGTTCATCATAATAAAATCTCCTTTCTTTTGAGTTAGCATGACGGGCACTTATAATTCTTTGACGGCCATTCTTTGGAGTATATATAATAAACAAAATAATCTGTGTTTTTATTCTCCCAATAATTTTATATCGAGTTTCTTCAAGGCTTGAATTTTCTTTGTCGACAGATTCTACTGCAAAACGGTCATTAAAAACATCTTTCGCTTGTTCAAAAGAGAGTCCGTGCTTTTTAATGTTTATTTCATCCTTTTCGCTATCCCATTCAAAATGCCCTTGAACGACTGTCATTAAAAGCGCCTCTTTCGCATGTCTAAATTGTATTTCTTTTATGTATTCTTGTCAAATTCATAGCATCGGATATCTTATACAGGGCAATATTCCGTGCAACATGAGTTTGCGCGGGATGCAGCGCAGACAACCGCGCCGGAACCGTACGGGTGCGAAAAAACTGCGGAACACAAGGCGGCGGCAGCTGACGATGAGCCGCTATGACAGGCTGAACCTGAGCGGGGAAAATGCTCGGCAAAAAAAATCGGCCGTCTTAAAAACCGGCAAAGTTTTAAAAGACGGCCGAAAACTTATAGAACATCCCGAAAACTCGCTAAAGACAAGTTTTTCGGGATTTCGATATTTATTTAGTGCGCGAGAGCGTTCCGACGATACCCAAGACATTATTTTTAAAAGTGAATTGCACATTTCCGTCGTAGTGATACGCAGCTTCGGGACTGAAAGCGTCGGCTTCAAAGGGGAGTTTGCTCCAATCCAAGTCGGCCATATTGCTTGCGTCTCCGCCCTTTTTAAGATATTCGGGTTTGATCACAAAGCCATTGTCTTTTTTATCGGTAACGTTTTTTGCGATCTTCGATCCGGTAAGTAAATTGAAGTTTCCCTTTTTATCGGTTTTCAATTCGAACGCGTTTGTTTTACGGATAAAGCGCACGGTAATTACGCCCGCATCGTCCGTAACTTTAAGAGCGTGGCTCTTTACAAACGAACCGTCCGCAATCGCAAACAAAAACACGCTGCGCAGACCGGAAGGCATCGAAGCTTTTCTGGCGTCCGCAGGTTCTGCAAAACGGACGGCGTTAAAAGCCTTTGTAGACCCCTTTAAGCTCGCTCCGGACGCTGCGTCGAATTTGTCCTGAACGGTTTGAGTTCCTACCGTCCACTTAAAATAATCGGCGTCGTGATTTTTTAAGGCGAGATCCATTCTGTAATCAATCTTTACGTCCGTCGCCGGATCGGCGGCGGCAAATGAAAGCGCCGCTATTAAAAACACAGCCGAAAAGACACAAGCAATTGTGAATTTTTTCATAAACATCTCCTGTAAAATAAAGATTTTGCTATTTCCACCCTATCCTATTATGCAAAAAGGAACGGCTTGAAATATGCGATTACGTTATAGCGAATTTTGTAAATGTTAGCAATAGGTAACTTTTGTAAAACGCGACTTCCGCCTGCCGCAAAAACTGTCGACGCAATGCGAAAAACTTGCATTATATGAATATCTTTTCTATACTTTAAGAAATGAAAGTTCAATTACTTATAATAGACACACAGTTTGACTTTTGCGATCCTAAAGGCGCATTATATGTACCCGGAGCGGAAAAGGACTGCCGTTGCCTTGCCGATTTTATAGACAAAAACGGCAGAGCCTTGGATAAAATTCATGTGACCATGGACGCGCATCTTCCGTATCACATAGCGCATCCGCTTTTTTGGAAAACAAGGGACGGTAAACATCCCGATCCTTTTACGGCCATCACGTCGGAAGATATTGCAAACAAGAAATTCTTACCGTCCGAGACGGCATACGCCGAATACGCGTCATACTATGTTTCGGAACTGGAAAGAAAAGGCAAGTATAAACTCTGTATATGGCCGCCGCACTGTCTCATAGGCTCTATAGGACAGACGTTGGAAAAAAGTGTCTTTTACGCGCTAAAGCGATGGCAGGAAGACAACATAGGAAAAACGATCGATTATGTTGCAAAGGCCACGTCTCCCTTCACCGAACAGTACAGTGCGATTCAGGCGGAAATTCCGATAAAAAACGATCCGTCGACCGGGACGAATAAAAAACTGATAGAAGATCTGGGATCCGCAGACCGGATTATTGTTGCAGGAGAAGCGCTTTCTCACTGCGTGGCAAACACCGTCCGCGATCTTTTAAAATACATAGAACCGTCCCGGTTTACGCTTTTGACGGATTGCTCTTCAAGCGTCGGCGGTTTTGAAGACGAAGGCGGCGCCTTTGTCGAAGAAATAAAAAAATCCGGCGCAGAGACGGCGACATCGGACATACGTTTGTAGCAGCGCGCGCGATCATGCAACAGAGGGCGATAATACGATCATGCGATTCACCGTCGCACGAAAATTTTCTTTATTTTTTTATGATAAAACGATCTGAGCGCTTCCAAAAAAACGTAAGGAAAATACAAAAAACTTAACGGCACGTCCATCGAACCGGGTCTGTGTATTATTTTTCCGCCGAAGCCGGTCTTAAATCTGTAAAGCCCGTGCATGGGGTGACGTTCGTCGTCGGACGGCGGCATGCCGTAAAGATCGTAAAAAGCACTGCCGTATTTTTTTGCGTCGTTTATAGCCCTCCATTGTAAAAGATAAGAGGGCATAAAATTTCTTTTTTTATTACCGGAAGCGCCGTATAAATAAACCGCCTCTCTTTTACAGAAAAGCACGATTATCGCCGCAAGAGGTTCGCCCGTACCGTATTTGCCGCTCTCTCCTAATCTGGCATCGCCGCAGTTACAACCGCCCGGAGAACGGCCGTCTTCACGGCTTTCACGGTCGGTATCACCGCGGCCCGAGCCGTCGGCGGCGCAGTTACCCTCGCCGTCGACCACACTCGCTATATAAAGGCGAACGTCAGGCGCATTCGATTCCGACGCTGAAAGCGACAATAGATCTTTGTAATAAGACTTTAAATGAATTTCAATGCCGTCGCGCGACGCAGTAGTTTTATAAAGGTCGTAAAAAATATCCAAGGCCTCGTCGAAACCCGCGTCTTTTGCGGAAAAAACTTTTACTCTTACGCCTTTTTTTTCCGCAAGGCGAATATTGTAACGCCACTTGGAATGCATTTCGGAAAGGATGCTTTCGACGGATTTTGAAAGGTCAAGTATAACGGTGTCTGGCGGCTGAACGTCTATCCTTGATTTTTTCAGTTTAAGGCGTTCGGCAAAAGCAAGATTCTTTAATGACCTAACATAAAGATCTCTCTCGCCTATCGCATAAAAGTCTACAGGAATATCGTAGCGCACGCAAAGAGTGTTTTTGGGTAAATACCGTTTTAAGGCTAAGGCAAGTTCTACTAAAAAATAAGCATATCCGACCGTTTTATTTGCGTCCGCCGATGACGATACCGCCGCCAATGATGATGCCGTTACCGCAGGCGAAGATGATGACGATAAACCAATATTTTGCGTAAATTCGGGAATTTCAGGCGCAAGAGGTATATAAACGAGCGTAAAGCGTAAAAATAAAAGCCTGAATTCCCTAAAAAGCAGTGAAACCCTGCAGCCAACTTCCATTGCGTTTGCGCTTTTTCCGGGGAGCATGCCGTTTGACGCCGCGCCGTTTACCGTCGCAGTCACCGCAAGTTTCTTGTTTTTCCACCCGTGCCGGCTTTTAAAACACGCCCAAAACGGCGATTGCAAAAAACGGAGATTCAAACAGTCGCTTGTATCCTCGTTTTCATTTATTTCATTTATCATAAACGAGTACACGCCTAGTGCACCCCGCCGTTACAGGTCATCTGCGTCAAAAGAGGCTTGCCGTCCGCAAGGAGTTTTACGCCGTTTATTCCGACTACATGATCCTCTACGTTTATTTCAATTTTAAAGAATTCCTCGGCGTCGATCTGTTCAGGTTTTACGAAATCAGGATCGGCTCCTTCAAGTATTACGGACGTTCCGGGTTTAGCCCACGAAGCGGTTACGAGTTCTACAGCTTCTTTACCGTCGGAAGTTTTGTAATCCGCCGCAAGGAGCATTCCTCGGCTTTCAACCCCGCGCATTTTACGCGGTTTAAGATTATCCACAAGGATTATATGCTGACCGAGAATCTGATCGGGTTTAAGATAAGGAACCAGTCCGCTTTGAATTACGCGGTCGTTTCCGCTTCCGTCATCCAAATGTTCTATGTACAATTTGTCGGAATCGGGATTGGGCTCTACAGAAACAACTTTTGCAACTTTTAACGAAATATTTTTGTTAAAATGCAAGGGCTGATCTTTCGCAGGCAAAACTTCATCGTCCTTTTGAACCGGCGCCTTCGCTTGAGTTTTTGACTGCTGAGTGGCGTTAGGGTTCTGAACGTCTTTTCTTACGCCGGAATAGCGTTCGCGGTAAGAATCTACAGCCTTATTGTCAAGAGGAGAAAAATAAACTTCCGTCGCAAAAACATTATTTAAGCCCGAAGTCTTTCCCAGATCCGTCCACGACAACAGATCGTCGTTCGATAAGGCGCCATTGTCGCAGCCTTCCTTTAAGTCTCCGCCGCAGTGTGCCCGGCCGCCGCAGCGCAAGGCCGTTCCGCCCGACTGAGAAGCCGACTCAGGGCGCACGCCGGATCCGCTAAAGTTCACATCGCCTGACACCGTCCGGTCGTATATCCGCTTACCCAAAAATGAAGCAACTTTTTGGGCGTACTGAGGCAAATACGGGTGCAGCATTATGATCAGATCTTTAATCACATAACAAAGATTATGAATAAGCTTGGCGGCTTTTTCGGGATCGCTGTTGCGGGTTTTCCACGGTTCTCCGGCCTGAAAAGCCTTGTTCGCAATATCGCTTATGGCAAATATTTCATGGAAAGCGTCTTTTAATTCCGCCCATTCCAAAAGCTCGGTTATTTTATTTTCTTTTTCTCTTACCGAAGTCCACAGATCTTCGTCGACAGGTGCGTCGGGAATTTTTCCTTCGTAATACTTGTTTACAAACAGCAAAGTACGGTTTACAAGGTTTCCCAAATTACCTATCAGTTCGCCGTTGTATTTTTCCTGAAAATCTTTCCACGTAAACTGAGTGTCGGCTTTTTCGGGTCTATTGTAAAAGATATAAAAACGCCACGCGTCCGCCGGAATTTCCGACTCTTTGGCATCGCTTCCGAAAACACCTACGCCCTTCGATTTACTGAATTTTCCGCTCTCATAGTTTAAGTATTCGGTAGAACTCATGTGATAAAGTTTTGTCCACGAGCGGCCGCTGCCTATGAGGCTTGACGGAAAGATAACCGTATGAAACGGAATATTGTCTTTTCCTATGAACTGAAACAAGTCTACGCTCGACTTTTCTTCGGCATCTTCAGATTCTTCGGGAAGCCACCACGATTTCCAGTCAAAACTTTTTTTACCTTCGCTTTTAAGACAGTCGGCAAGAGATTTTGTTATAGATATATAGCCTATCGGAGCGTCGAACCAAACATAAAAGACCTTGTTTTCAAATCCTTTTTTAGGAACGGGGATGCCCCACTTAAGATCACGGGTAATAGCTCTTTCTTTTAGTCCGTCGCGAAGCCACGCCCTCGTCATCTGTACGGCGTTGGAAGCCCAAGAGCCTTTAACTGCGGCTTCTTCCATCCATTTTTGGTATTTAGGCTGAATTTTCGGGAGATCTATGTACAGGTGCTTGGTTTCGCGGATTTCCGGAGCGGAAGCGCACGTAGAACATTTGGGAGCTTTCAAATCCGATGGATCGAGCAAACTTCCGCAATGCTCGCATTGATCCCCTCTGGCGTCTTCATATCCGCATTTAGGGCAGGTTCCTCTGACGTACCTGTCGGCTAAAAAACGATCGCATTTGGGGCAATAAAGCTGTTTTGAAACATGTTCGGTTATGTAACCGTTTCTATCAAGATCTTTGAAAATCGATTGAGTTATTTCCGTTTGCTGAGGGGTCGAAGTGCGCCCGAAGTGATCGAAGGCAATTCCGAACCAGCCGTAGATATCCTTGTGTATGGCGTGATAATAGTCGCACAGTTGTTGAGGCGATTTTTTTTCTTCAAGAGCACGAGTCTCAGTCGCCGTACCGTATTCGTCTGTGCCGCATACGTAAAGAGTTTTATATCCTCTGCTGCGGCAAAACCGCGCAAAAACATCTGCTGAAAGCACTTGGATCAAGTTGCCCAGATGAGGAACATTGTTCACGTACGGCAAGGCGGAAGTGATTAATCGTTTATTCATATTTTACGATTATAAATTTTATGCATTGCTTGGTCAATGAACGCAAGGCGGCGTCAGGACAGCGGAAATCGCCGTTTGAGCGGGACAGGACATGCCGTTTGCACGGGGAACTTTGCACTTGTTGCAAGTCAGCCGCGACTGCAGGTTATCCGCCAACGACGATGAGCCGCCCCGCTCCTATGTGCACCGTATTTGAAAAGATAAAAAGATTTTGAAGGAAAATAGTAATTTTTTACAGTGCAAATACGTCAGATATGGAATATACTTCCTTCTTAATGATACTGAAAATTTCTTTAATACATTTGGTACTTCAATGCAATATTCCGGGTATCATTATGGCCTTTTCGCTCATCGTATTTATGCTGACAGCTAGGACAATGCAATCCCGAACGCTCATTAAATTTTTGCTTTTAACCTTGAGTGCCATCTTTCTTGTTTTTTCTGACATACTGGAATACACACTGAATTTAGGGAAAAATCCTACGGTTTGGGAATATATCGCTACGGCCACGGGATATTCCGTGCGCGTCGCAATTCCGTTCCTTCTCGCCACTATAATTTACGAAAAAAAGTCGAAACTTTTAAAGTTGATGTCCGTTCCGCTGTTTATAAATTCTTTTTTGGCATATGCAAGCGTACGCACGCACTGGATGTTTTATTACACCGATCAGAATATTTTTCACGGGGGGCCTTTAAGGCTTACCCCTTTCATAGTAAGTCTTTTCTACATCGTAGTGCTGCTGTATCTATCGGTCAGACATCTTGTCTACAACATAAGCGAATCGGTGATCAATTTTTCAATACTAACTTGCAACATTTTCTCAGTGCTTTTGGAAGCACTTTATGAATATAAATTCATACTTCCCGCAACGATGATCGTTTCCATTACGATATATTTTTTGCAGTATAACATAAACATGTACAAACAGGACGCTCTTACGGGTCTTCTAAACAGACGATGTTTTTATCTGGCATTAAACCGCATACAAAACGAAAGAATCATAATAGTTTCCATGGACTTAAACGATCTTAAAAAAATAAACGACACGTACGGCCATGCGGCTGGAGACGTAGCCATAAAATTTACCGTCGAATGCATGAGAAAGGCGTTTAGAAAATGCGGAATTTTATACAGGACGGGCGGCGACGAATTTATTCTGTTGTGTAAAAACAAGGATAAATATACGGTCGAAAGAGCGATAAAGACGCTCGGTGATCTTATGGAAAAATCCGGCTACAAAGTCGCGTGCGGTCTTCAAGAATATCTTCCCGGCACGAATATCGAAGAAGCGATTTCTTTGGCCGACGCCGAAATGTATAAAAACAAGGCGTTACTGAAAGCTCAGAGCAAAATTGACGCATAAAAAGGGTCGGAAAATTTCTCGAAATTGAATAATCTGATTGAATAATCCGATTGATCACTTAAGATCATTGGAACAGCCCAAACCTTTACTCTACGTTGCGCGCCTGTTCGCGTATATTTTCAAGAGCCTCTTTTGCCGAAACTACCATAGCGCTCACCTTTGCAAACTGGTTTTTACTTCCGATAGTGTTTATCTCCCTGTTTATCTCCTGGCATATGAAGTCTATCCTTTTTCCGGGAAAGTCCTCGTTTTCTATCTCGTTGTGAAGCGATAAAAGATGACTGCAAAAACGCACTACTTCTTCGTTTATCGTATACTTAACGATCATAGCCGCAACTTCGGCCATAATGCGCTGCTCGCTCAAGTCCGCTTCTTCACGGCCGGCTCCCGCATAAGGCCCAAAATCGACCGGACTGGGTATAAGCTCTTTGAACTTCGAAGTGAGAAGATCTTTAAAATAAAGTTCCATTTTAGGCTGCCAGTCTTTAAAGAAAGAAGCGGCCGAATCAAGTTTTTTAAGCTGCACGGATAAATCTTTAAGAAGTTCGCTTCCTTCGCGTTTTTTATCGGCGGAAAACGCATCTAAAGCTTGGGTAAAAACAGGCAAAATCAAATTCCAGTATTTTTCAACGTCGTATTCCTGATTCATGCTCAGGATTCCGGGCTGCGACATCAAAACGTCCAAGGACACGTCTTTTTCATTTCTTCCTACGGCACGGGCTATATCCCGTATAGCCTTGTAATACGCCGTTGCCGTTTCAATATCGGCAAAAACAGTGCCGTTCGAACTGAAATTTTTTATGCGGACGGATACGTCCACCTTGCCGCGCCGCACGAATTGTAAAATCATAGAGCGAAAACGGCTTTCAAGACTGCCGAGATACGGAGGCAGATTTACGGACAGATCCAAAAATCTGGAATTAACCGATCGTATTTCAACACAGACATTCACTTCGTTTGTGGAAAGCTCTTTGTACGCATAACCTGTCATACTTGTCATATGATTCCCCTTAAATTCCACATGAGGGACGCAACCTCAAACATCGGATTTTCCGGCGTCGCTAATACTTAGGCGACATGCTGTCAGCGGCGTCGCCGCGCAGATCTTCAAGTAATTTTTTTCCGATTTTCCAATTATCACCGGCTCCCATAGTAACAAAAAGATAACCTGAGGGATATTCTTTTCCGGAATCGGAGCGTAATTCTTCCAAAAGAAACGGCGCTGCGTCAAGAATTTCTCTAAAGTAGTATACTTTTTTATACTTTTTTGCAGCAAGTGTATATAAATTCATACCATCTAAGATAAAATCTTTGCTGTTTTCACGGGCTGACGCGTAAATTTTGTGCAAGACTATCTCGTCCGCGCTGTCGAACGACGAAGCGAAGTCGTCCAAAAGCGCCGCCGTCCTGGAATACGTGTGCGACATAAAATCGACGATAATCTTCCGACCCTTATAGAATTCTCTGTAACCGGCGAGGGTCGTTTTAATCGCGGTGGGATGATGGCCGTAGTCGTCGATAAATATGACGGAATTGCCCGCCTTGTTTTTTACGCTTCCGACTATCTCGCTTCTGCGCCTGCCGCCTGTAAAGTTTGAAACACCCTTTGCTATTGAAAGAAAAAGATTTTCAGGCAGCGGGCGCGAAAAAAGCCCTGCATCTTTTAAAAGCTCACAACAAAGCGCAATAGCGGCAGAGGCGTTAAGAACCAAGTGCTTCCCAGGCACATACAATTTAAAATCCCCTATCCCCTCCACCGTAAAATTTCTGTACCCGTCGCCGAGATCTCCGAAAGAAAGCCTGTAGCCGCCTACGGCTTTTTCGCCGTAAGGAATAAATTCTATGTCAGGCCGGCGTTCTTTAGCAATCAAAGCGGCGGAAGCGGCGCCCTTGTCGTCCGCGCAATATATCAGTTGTCCGCCTGCAGGCAGTTTACAGATAAAATCCACAAAAGCGTTTAAAATGTCTTCGTAAGTCGGGTAAAAATCCTGATGATCGCTTTCAACGCTGGTTAAAATAATTTTTTTTGGTGAAAAATCCATAAAATGTCTTTGATATTCGCAGGTTTCGGCGACAAAATATTTTTTTTCAGCCTGAGAGACGTCCTGAGGGAAACCGTTTGTCGTGCCGCCCGCGGCGCCATCCGTGGAGGCAGCCGCTGCCGGCAAGCATTCCTTCGTCGAGCTCCTTGTCCGCTGGCTCGTAAACGTACACTTTCCTCCGAAAGAAGTTATTTCGGAGCCTGCAAGAACTTGAGACGCAAGCGGAAGCTGCATGAGTATCGTTCCCGCAAGGCCTGTCGTAGTGGTTTTTCCGTGTACACCGCATACGGCGCAGCCGTATGCGTTTTCCGATAGGCAGCCGAGCACCTGTGAATAAAGCATTAGCGGCAATTTTCTTTTTACGGCTTCTTTAAGATCGGGATTTTTTAGCGGGTCGTAAGCGGAAGAATAGATCACAAAGCTGACGTCGTCCGTTATGTTTTTATCGGAAAAAGGAACAGGCTTTATGTGCAGCCGGTCTAAAATATCGTCGGTATAAAAGCGTTCGCTTACGTCGCTTCCCGTAATGACGGCTCCCGATCCGTGAATTATTTCCGCCAAAGCGGTCATTCCTGTTCCTTTTATTCCCACAAAATGTATGTGAACCCCGTTCAGATCGGGAGGTAAATTTACTTTAGACATAAAAGCATAATACTCTATCGAATGTATTTGTGCTATACTGATTTTTGTATGAGTGAAAGCGAAAGCACTGGAATTTCAGACCTGATAGAATCTACAATCAAAGAAAATTTAAAAAACGAAAATGTTTTTTTTATTTTTCCCACCGACACGGACGCGTCTTCTTGGGCGAACTGGGTTATAACGCATACTCAAAAGCGGGCCGTCCCAGCGGAACGTTTTATCGCATGGGATAAATTTAAAGGAGAATCTATACGAGTCGTACGCAAAGGGAAAAATTCAATTCCGTCTCTTTTGCGTAAACTTTTTGCCGTACACATCCTTGAAAAAAACCAGGAAGCGGTGCGCTCTCATCTTCCGCCGGTCTTTGAAAGCCTCATTTCCACGGATTTTGTCGATAATTCAGTTTCATTCAGCAGTTGGATTTCAGGAATTTTGCCTTCGCTTGCCGTGTGGAAAAGATATTTTGACGCCGCCGATAAATCGAACGAAAAAAACACGCTTTCGGACAAAGAAAACGCGGATCTTTTTAAGCTATACACGGAATACGGATCTTTTCTTGAAACGAACGGGCTTTTTGAGCCTTCGTGGGAAGAAGCAGACTTTATTTCCGACAATAAAATTTACGTGATATTTTTTCCGGACATTTTGGAAGATTTTTACGAGTACCGGGCCGCTTTTGAAAAGGCAAAGGAGAACGTAAAACTGATATTCATGGACGATATCGACATTAAAAGTCCGGACGGCACGTTGCCTTTGACGCTGTACACGAATTCCCGCACGGAATTGAGAGAAACCGCTTTAAAGATCAGACGGCTCCATGAAAAAGACGGCGTAGAGTGGACGGACATTGCAATAAACGTTCCCGACATGGAAACGTACAGGCCGTATGTGGAGCGCGAGCTTGAGCTTTATTGTATTCCATTTGTGGTACGATCCGGCTCTCCTTATACGCGAAATTGTGCGGGACAAATTTTTTGCGAAATCAGAGCATGCAGGCAAAACGATTATTCGTATGACAGCGTACGCGCTCTTTTAACTGACGGATACGTTCCGTGGAAAGAAAAACAATGCAACGAAAATCTTGTGCGCGAAGGCTGCAACAGAAAATGCATATGCTCCTACAAGGACGAGTCCGGCAGGACGGTAGACGTGTGGGAAAAAGCTCTTTCGTCGGCTGTGACGAAAAATACTGCACAGCGTGAACTTGAAATGTACCGCAAACTGAAAAAATCGATAGACAGATTTTGCGGCGCAAAGACCTTTGCCGAAATACAAAATTCATGGTTTGCATTCAAAGACCTTTTTCTTGCCGAAGAAGAGTTTTCCGAAGAATCTGACCTCATCTTGGGGCAATGTCTTTCAATCCTAGCCTCTCTTTCGGATATCGAAAACACATACGATATTCACATAAAGGATCCGTATTCATTTTTCATCTCGGAATTAGAAGAAAAAACTTATCAGCTGCAGCCTAAGACGGACGGAGTTTCGGTGTTCGCATACAAGGTTTCGGCGGCTTCGGCCGTACCGCACCAGTTTGTAATAGACGCCAATCAAAAAGATCTGTCTATAAGACACAAACCTCTTTCCTTTTTAACAAAGGAAAAACGGAAAGCACTGGGCTTGGAAGAAGGCGTTCCCGCAGATCGTGCTTTTATAAGGCTTTATGCAAAAAAATCGTCTTATTTTTCATGTGCGGAAAACAGTTTTTCGGGTTTTAAGATTCCGCACAGTTTTTTTAACGTAGGGAGCGGCTTGGATAGCGACAAAGCGCCGTATGAAGAAGATTTTATAAAATACGAAGAGGCTTTTTTTAAATCCGACTTTACAGGACTTGGTTCAAAATCCGGCATCCCAACCCCAGCTGTAAAACCCGTTTCACAATCGGACTTTTCAAAACCCGGCGGAAATTTTCCCTGCCGCATCACCGAAGGGCAAAAAGAATGCTTTGAACGCTGGAAACAAGTGCAAGTTTCCGCAGATAACGATTCAAAATATTTTGCATCCGAAACGCTTGCCTTTAAAATAAACTATATGCTTTGCGAAGATCGCGGTAAACACACGGAGCCTTCTTCATGCGACAAAATTCATGTAACGGAAAGCGACATGAAGCAATTTTTTCCGTGTCCGCGCAAGTGGATTTTTTCGCGCGTGCTTAAGCTTGAAGAAGACTCTTTGGACACGGACTTAATGAATCCGAGCGACGACGGAAACATATGTCATAAAGTGCTCGAACTTTTTATGAACAGACACAAAGGAAAACAGCTTCCCCAAACGCTCGAAGATGGAACTTTTTTGAACGAAGAGGCAACCGTAAGACCGCTGGTGCTGGAATGCGTTGAAGACGCCATAAACTCCCCTGAAATGTCGTTTAGCGGAAGCCCTCTGGTAAGTTTAGTCCTCGAATCGCAAAAAAAATCCTATGCCGATCAGACACTTGAGCTTTTAAAAGAATTTTGCAAACCGCCTCCTCACGGTTTTGGAGGGCACGTTGTGTACGCTGCCGAAGAATGGTTTAACGAGGCGTCTTTGGACGGCGGTGAACATTATCTTATGGGAAAGATCGACTGTATACTGTGCGATGACGCAGGCGGCGTTAGCATTGTCGATTACAAGCTGAAAAACTCGCCGCCGCTTAAAGACTGCATAGTCGCGGAGGGCAAAGATACGGCTACGGCAGAGCTTTCGGACTTTCAAATCCCCATGTACATTTCTCTGTGGAATTTAAAACATAAAGGTAAAAAATCCTCCGTGCGCAACGCGCTTTTTTTTACGATCAGGGACAAAAAAAAGCATTTTATAGTAAAAGAAGGCGAAGATACGGCAAGCAAGGCGCAAGCGGCGACGGAAACGGCTCATGCAGATACGGCGCAAGCCACGGCGGGCATTGCGGGCACAACACATATTGCATCGGGGACTGCAAGAGCGGCAAAAACGAAAATAAAAGAAGTCGACATCGACGGCTTCAATCCTACGCTGGAATGTTTTAACCGCTATGTGAAACAGTTTACCGAAGACGTACAAAGCAATAATTTTTCGCCGAAAAATAAAAAAGTAAGACCATTTAAAGACTGTTTAGGCTGCGTATTTTCAAATATCTGCAGAACGAATTTCGAAATATCGGGAGAAAAAATTTAATGTACGAATATCTTTCTTTGCTTCCGAAAAACCTTGACGATCAACAATACGCGGCTTGTTGCGCCGAAGGCAATACGATTGTCGCGGCAGGCGCAGGATCGGGAAAAACTCAGGTTCTTGCTACAAGGTTCGTATGGCTTGTCATGAGCAAAAAGATTCCCGTAGAAAAAATTCTTACGCTCACATTTACAAACAAAGCGGCGGCGGAAATGTATGTGCGCATATACCAGACGCTTGTGTTTTTTGCCCAAAATCCGGACGTTCCTCTCGAAGAAAGAGAGCGTGCCAGGCGAGCCGTAGACGATTTTTTGAATTCTCACATACAGACCCTTGACTCGTACTGCGCAAGCATAGTACGTCAGGCGGCCAACCGTTACGGCATACGGCCCAATTTTACGATAGGATCTTCGGACAGCCTTAGAATCATAAAGGATCTCGCTCTGCCGTTCATTCTTAAATATAGAAACGACCAAGCCCTCGTATCCTTTACAAAGCCCGGAAAATTTCAAGATACGGTGGAAAAGCTGTTTGCGCAGACGATTTCAAAATATACTTCTGTCGCGGACAAAAACGGTTTTTTTTCAGATAAAATCGCCGTGCAAAAAGAACTGATAATATCCGAATGGAATAAAGTATTTCAGCCGACTGAATCTTTTTACCAATGCGTTAACGAAATTATCGAAGAATATGAAAACGCCGCTCCTGAAAAAAAAGCATCGCCGTACTTTGAAAACTTATATAAGGTATTTCCTCTCAACAAATTCTCTTCCGAAGAACTTTTAAAAAACATTCCCTCTGCGCCGCGCATGGACGATAAGAGTTTTGAAAATGAAAATACCGTAAAAAGCGTGGAAAATTTTTACAAATGGCTTTCGAAAATAGATTTTAACCAAAGAACAAAAGGATATACTAAGCCGCTGCAGTCAACGATAAAGCGCCTCAGAGAAATTCTAAACGATAAAATAAGACCGCTTGCATCATACATAACCCAGTATGAAAACATCAAGCAGCTCTACGAACTTTTGGACGTATTTTTGTGCGAGGTAAATAATTCCAAGAGAGGCAGCGGAAAACTTTCGTTCCGCGACGTAGGCGAGCTTGCGCTTAAAATCTTAAACGAACAAGAAGACATAAGAAGCGCCGAGCAAAATTCCTACGACATGATAATGATCGATGAATTTCAGGATAACAATGGAAAAAACCGTGATCTTCTTTTTTTGCTCGCAGACGGCAAAGATAAACTTTTTTTCGTAGGGGACGAAAAACAATCCATCTATAAATTCCGCGGAGCGGACGTTTCGGTTTTTAACGAACTGGAGCGCGATCTGTCTTTGGAACCTTTGCAGATGGTGTATAATTACAGGTCGAGCAGTGCGTTGCTAAAAGCCTTTAATCAAATTTTTGGCGGATACGTTGAAGACGATAAAACCGGAAATTTTACAAAAATTTCTGAAATTTCTAATGCGTTGAGCGCGCCTTTAAGCGATGCGGCCGGAAAATCCGAAATATGGGTATTTCCAGAAGTTCCGGAACACACATTCGAAGCCTCTTTTACAAAGAAAAACATAGCTTTAAAAAATTATAAAGCGGATAGTTCTCGTGCCGGTTATGCGGGCTCCGAATCTGACGGACAGGGAAAGCTCCAAGCGCCGGTGCATTTTTGCATGTATAACACGAATACGGAAAAATATTTTGACAGCCTCAAAGCGTCAAATCTTATTTCCGATACGGAAACGGCCGAAGAAGCCTTTCTAACAGCCAAAGACCAATGCGCGTATTATATAGCACAAAAAATATGGGAATTAACTTCAAAAAAAGGAGCGGACGGCAAGCCTGTGAAATTCGGCGACATAGCCGTGCTTGACAGGACAAGAAAAGACAGATCGTATCTTACGCGCTACTTAAACCGCAGAGGAATCCCTTATACGCTGGATTTTCACAATTCATTATTTTCGGAAGCGCCGGTAAACGACATATACAATTTTTTGCGTTTATGCATATATCCTTCGGACATGCGATCCTTTGCGGCTTTTTTGCGCTCTCCTTTCGCAGGGCTCTCGGAAACATCCGTAGAAACAGTCCTTTCATGCTTAATCGAAGACAAAGATGAAAAGATCGCATCCCTTTTATCAGAAGCGGAATTTGAAAAATACTGTAAAGCGAAAGACATTCAAAGCGAATTTTCAAAATTCGCCGTAAGCCATCCGATTGCGCAAACCGTTTCAAAACTGTGGTACGGATACGGCTATAGGTTTGAAACGCTGTGGAATAAAACCGTTGCGACGTATTCCGGCCAATATGATCTTTTATTCGAACTTGCGCGCCGGACAGACAAAGACGGTAAAAGTTTGGCGTGGTTTGTGGATAATCTTGCCTTAAAGAAATTCCAAGAAATTTCTTTTTTGGGAGACGATTCCGACCTTGACAGCGGAGAAATAGATTTTCCTACGGAAGACATCGACGCGGTAAAAATAATGACAATCCACAAAAGCAAAGGCCTTCAATTTCCGTTCGTCTTTATATACGGCTGTACCGAAGATCCCGTGACGCGCGGCAGTACCGAAAAAGTTTTTTACAGTGAAAAATACGGAGTTACTCCCAACGTAAACGGAAGCTCGGAAAATTATTTTTATAAGATACAAAGCGAACAGGCCGCCTTGCAGGACATCGCGGAATTCAAACGACTTCTTTACGTAGGATTCACCCGTGCAAAAGAAGAAGTATATGTTACAGGTTCGTGGCAGCGTCCCAAAACCGCCCGCAGCGTTTCAAAAGATTCGATACTCGAAAAGATAATATCATATTACTATCCTGACATTGCGGAGGATGCTGAAAGCGTATTGGGGAAAACGGTCTATAACGAAAAAAGTATTGTAAAACCGACGTTCGACTTTACGTCGATCAAGCCCGTCCATCGTCTTACGCTGCTAAGGTCATCGGACGCGGGTAGAAAAAATACCGCAGCAGCCAAACAAAATTTCATAAATGAAGCCGAAGCCTTTTATGCAAATGCAGAGCTCGTCAAAAAAGAAGACGTGCCTTTAAGATACCTTTCGCCGAGTTCGCTTGAAATATCGGAAGAAGAGCTTATAAAAACTCATCTCAAAGCTTCGGTAATTCAGCCTGAAAAAATATTTTACGAAGAACTGAACGATCTTATAAATAAATTACAGGATAAGGGATTCGGCTTTAATGATTTCGGAACACTGGCGCATGCCTATCTTGAAGCGTACGCAAACGGAATTGCGCCTGAAAATTTCACGCCTCAGGCGGTGCCGGCTTTTCATGAAGCTCGGGGAATTTCAAAGTCGAACATACGAAAAATCCGCGACATTTGCATTCAAATGACAAAGCAATTTGAAATTTCAAACGCCGGAAAGCTCCTTAAACAATCGATCATGCGAAAAGCGGAATTTAAATTTCTTCACAACAACGGCGGTAAAATTGTACGTGGAACGATCGACCTTATTTTAAAGGATCCCAACGGAAATATTTACATAATCGACTATAAGACCGACGAGCGGATCATATGCGAAAAATATTTAGCGCAGCAGGAATGCTATAGAAAGGCGGCCGCAGAGATATTCGATACTGAAGAAAATAAAATACGATGCATTTTATTCTACTTGCGGTACGGCAAAGAAATTGATATAACTGAGATGTTGTAAGTCTAAAAAACTCGCCGTCAGCGATTTTCAATATTTCGACTTATAAACGAATAAAATGAAAAAGATGTTATTTTTTTTATCACTGTTTCTTACGCATTTTGCCTACTCCGCACCGGCTCCAAAAACAATAGATCTTACAAAGCTGGGAGCAAACATGCAGTATGCTCAAGTTTACAATATGCTCATGGAAGCCGAAAACTTTAAAGGCGCCCGCGTAAAAATGCGAGGCATATATTATGAAAACACGGACATGTCTCAAGGGCCGGAATTTCACTGCATTTTGGTGAGCGACAACATGGGATGCTGTTCCGCAGGATTTGACATATTAAAGGCGGAAGACAGCATCAGCTATCCTAAAAATCTTACAAACGTCGAAGCTACCGGAACCTTCGTCGTAAAGGAAGAAGACGGAATTTTACGTTCATATTTGATCGTCGACAGTCTTAAGATCCTTTGAAATTGAACGAAAGAGAAGATTTTTATTTTCGGCTGAGTGCAATTCGTGCGCAAAAGAAATAATACGTACTTCCGTATTTTTCTCAGCTAAACCAATTCCATATAGATCTGATCGGCAAGTCCGAAATGAGCGTGTTTAGTGAGGCTTGTAGTATACTCGTCGTACATCATATCTTCATACATCGACTGCGCATAGCTTGATTCCCCGCCGGATTTTAAAACGGTCTTCCGCATTGAAGAAACAAGAATTTTTACAAAATAAGATTCAAGCTCAAGCGATTTTTCATAAAGTTTGCTTGTTCTGTCGATCTTTTTGTCTGCGGAATATGATGAAGAATTTGCGGCCGCTCCGACGGGAAGCGAGTTTTTATCGCTTTCGGACGTGTATAAACCTGAAAATCCGCTACGCCAATCGCCGTTAATGCGCCCGTTTTCCGCTATCATGTTTGACGAAATACCGGTTTTCGCATAGGAAGATTCCGTTTTTACAGAAGGATGTTCGGCTTTTGCAGGAGAAGATTCGCTTTCCGCAGGATCCGTCCGCCCCAAACGACGCGTTTCGGATATAAGGTTTAAAAACGTCTTGTTTTCATTTTTAAATTTTGCGGACTGAACGGATTCAGTTCCCTGCATTACGGAAGACGCAATTTGGCCTACGGTCATCGTTTTATCCCCTTATGTAAAATTTTTATCTTTTAAGATTTACGGCAGTGCTCAGCATGGTATCGGAAGTCTGTATCGCCTTGCTGTTGAATTCATAAGCTCTTTGAGCGACAATCATCTGTACCATTTCGTTCACTACCGAAACATTGGACATTTCTACAAATTTGTGTTTTGTAACTCCCATTCCTTCATAACCGGGACGACCGGGAATAGCTTCTCCGCTTGCGTTCGTTACCTTATAAAGATTGTCGCCCGAAGCCTTTAATCCTACCGCATTCGGGAACCGGTAAAGTTCCATCTGTCCTACCGTAGTGGGAACGTCGTCGCCGTTTAGCTTTACGGAAACTCGGCCGTCGTCGCTTATGCTGAGCGTGTGAAGATCGTATCCTTCAGGCAGAATGATTTCAGGCATGACGCGAAGTCCGTTTGAATTTACAAGTTGCCCCGTCATGTCGACTTTAAACGAACCGTCGCGCGTATAGGCATAGCTTCCGTCATATTGCTGCACGCGAAAAAATCCGTCTCCTACTATCGCAAGATCCGTGTCCACGCCCGTATTTTGAAGAGATCCTTGGGTGAAAACGCGCTGCGTAGCGGCGACCTTCGTACCTGCTCCCTGCTGAACACCTACGGGAGTGACGGTGTCTTCCGTCGCGGGAGTTCCCGCCAACTTCAGATTCTGATATATCAAGTCTTCAAATTCCACACGCTGCTGTTTAAAACCTGTCGTGTTCACGTTCGCAAGATTATTGGAAATAGCGTCGATATTCGACTGCTGACCGTTCATTCCAGTTGCGGCTGTCCAAAGGCTTCTTACCATTTATTTTCTCCTGTCTCTTTTAATTCTTGCCAGCTACCTGCGAACCGCTATGCGCGACCAGAGAGTGCTCATCATTGAATCTTCACTTTGAATCGTCTTTTGATTTGCCTCATAGGCTCTGTTCACTTCAATCATCTGAACCATTTCGTTTACTACGTTTACATTGGAAGTCTCTATAAATCCCTGTAAAAATTTCGGCCGATCGTCGCCTTCGGCGATAAAAGCTTCTCCCGTAATATCATTAGAATTGTACAAATTATTACCCATTTTTTTTAGGTAACGTTCGTTATCAAAACGTACTACGCGAAGACGGTCGATCACAGTATTATCGTCAAGGTCGTATATCATTCCGTCCTCATTTACTTTAAATTTATCGTCAACAACTGTGATAATTCCGCTTTCGCCCAGCACAGGATAGCCGTCCTTCGTTTCAAGAATCCCTTCCTTGCCTACAAAAAAATTGCCGTTTCTGGTATACCGCTCACCTAGGGGAGTCATTACGGCAAAAAATCCTTTACCGCCCAAGGCAATGTCGGCATTCGACGAAGTCGCTTTAAACGAACCCTGTTCAAAATCCGTGTAGTTTTCATTGGTTTCAACGCCGAGTCCCAATTTGCCTATGATTGGAGCCGCGTCGGCAGAACCGAAGACCGTCGGATATACGCCGTCCGCATCGGTTCTCCTGAGCAATAATTCCGAAAAAGATTTGCTGGCTGTTATGTCGCGCTTGTAAGCAGTCGTATCAACATTCGCAAGATTATTGGAAATAGCATCCAACCTGTTTTGCTGAGCGTTCATTCCGCTTGCGCCGATATACCATCCGCGTATCATTTACACCTTCCTATAAAATTGCACGAAGGAGAAAATCTCAATTTTCGACTGAGTGCAATTCGTGCGCGATAGCGCACAATTTAATAAAATCGCAAAGTTATTCTTTATTAATTATCGGGATTCCGAAAATATTATTTAAGTATTTATTTGTAATTTCAGATGTTAGGCCTTATAATTTATATGGAAGATACACGGTAGACAAAGCTTTACCGGCGGCGTAAAATCATTAAGGGCCATAAAACAGGAGGGGCAGATGTCAAACGGCGAAAAAGAAATTCGCGTACTTGCAATTATCCTTGGAGGCGGAAAAGGCACAAGATTATATCCTTTGACAAAAGAAAGATCAAAACCGGCTGTTCCCTTCGCCGGAAAATACCGAATAGTAGACATTCCCATATCAAACTGCATTAATTCAGGTTACAGAAAAATATATCTTGTAACCCAATTCAATTCCGCTTCACTGCATCTTCATATTTCCAATTCTTTTAACTTCGACCGCTTTTCAAACGGCTTTGTTGAAATACTTGCCGCGGAACAGACTCTGGAACATTCAGGATGGTACGAAGGAACAGCAGACGCGGTGCGTAAAAATTTCATACATTTTAAATCGCAAAAGCCCACGCATTATATAATACTTTCAGGCGACCAGCTTTACCGAATGGACTTAAAAAAATTCATGGAACAGCATCTGGAATCGAACGCGGATATTTCCATAGCAACTACGTCCGTAAACAGAAAAGACGCTTCCGGGTTCGGCATAATGAAGATAAATGAAAAAAAGACCATCATCGAATTTATGGAAAAACCGGGCAGCGACATGAATATCGACGACTGGAAAATCCCCGAAAATGCGCGGGGAGATCTTCCGCCGGAAAAAGAATATCTGGCTTCGATGGGCATATACATCTTTAACGCGCCGGTTATGGAAGAAGTTCTTGACAACATATATCCCGACTTCGGTAAAGAAATAATACCGATGTCTATAAAAACAAAGCACATAAACTCTTATATTTTTAACGGATATTGGGAAGACATAGGAACGATAGAAAGTTTTTATAACGCGACTTTGGCCCTAACCGACATAGATCCGCCGTTTAACTTTTATGACGAAGAAGAGCCGATCTACACGAAGATGAGAAACCTTCCTCCGTCAAAGCATAACGAAGCGATAATCAAAAATTCAATGACGTCCGAAGGCTGTGTGGTCACAAGGGCAAGCATAAATCGATCGGTAATAGGAATACGATCCGTCATCGAGTCGGGAACGGAACTTGACGGCGTGATTACAATGGGAAGCGATTTTTACGAAACGACTGCCGAAAAAGAGGAAAAATTGAAAAAAGGCATTCCGTTTATGGGCATAGGAAAAAATTGTAAGATCGCAAAAACCATAATAGACAAGAATTCTTGTATAGGTGATAACTGCCGCATAAATGTAGACGGAAACAAATATGAAAACGGCGATCACGGACTGTTTTACAGTTCGGACGGTATTATAGTCATACGAAAAGGCGTGATCCTGCCGGCAGGAACTATAATTTAGTATCAAGGCTCCGTCTCGAAAGTCGGTTACTTTTCGGACAGACCCGTTTCCGAAAGCTTGAAAATCTTAATTAGATTGTCGCGTCAGGCGCCGCTTTCCGCAGATTTTGACGCGGCGGCATCGTTTTTTGCCGTGCCGTCCTCAGGCAAGATTTCGCTGCCTTCTATGCCGTATTCGGAAAGCTTACGATGCAAAGTCTTACGTCCTATGCCCAAAACTTCCGCCGTCTTCGACTTGTTTCCTTTTAAAACTGCCAAATTCTGCAAGATTATTATCTTTTCCGCTTCGGACAAGGTTATGCCTGCAGGAACCGAAATTTGAGCGTCGGAAGAAACGTGGCTCACGGACGGAGGCAGGTCTTCCAAGGTAAGCTCGTTTCCGCTGCACATTACGGCGGCGCTTTCAATACAGT
Source organism: Treponema parvum (assembly GCF_017893965.1). NCBI lineage: Bacteria > Pseudomonadati > Spirochaetota > Spirochaetia > Treponematales > Treponemataceae > Treponema > Treponema parvum. The sequence continues at coordinate 1,178,090 of NZ_CP054142.1, read as the reverse complement.
TTTGCAATTGCCGAATATTGCCCGGCCAGTCATATTTGTATAAGGCCGCCCTTGCGCGAGGATCGATGCCTTTTATATCCTTGTGATTTTCTTTTGCGAATCTGTTTAAAAATCCGCTTGCCAAAAGGGGGATATCGTCTTTCCGTTCGCGCAAGGGCGGCACGTGTATGTGTATGACATTCAGCCTGTAATACAAATCTTCACGAAAACGCCCTGCCCTTACCTCTTCTTCAAGATTCTTATTGGTAGCAGTTATAATGCGCACGTCAACTTCGATAGTCTGCGTTCCGCCCACGCGTTCGAATTTCTTTTCCTGTAAGACGCGCAAAATTTTTATTTGAATGTTTTGATTTATTTCTCCAATCTCGTCAAGAAATATCGTGCCGCCATGAGCAAGCTCAAACCTCCCCTTAACAAGGCTGTCGGCTCCTGTATACGCTCCTTTTTCATGCCCGAACAGTTCCGATTCCAGCAGCGTTTCGGACAGTGCGGCGCAATGTACTTTTATAAAGGAATTTTCTTTTCTCGGCGAAAGATTGTGTATCGCATCCGCTACAAGTTCCTTACCTACTCCGCTCTCTCCTGTAATAAGCACCGATGCCTTGGACGGAGCGACCTTCCGTATCAGTTCAAAAACTTTTTGCATTTCGGCGCTTTTGCCGATCATGTTGTCAAATGAATGGCGGCCTTCAAGTTCTTCCTGAAGCTGCCTGTGCCTGAGAGAAAGTTCCCGGTTTTTAAGAGCGCGTTTTACGATAAGTCCCAGACGATCAAGATTTAAAGGCTTGGTCAAAAAATCATAGGCGCCGTTATGCATGGCTTCTACGGCGGCGTCTATGCTGCCGTGCCCTGTAAGCACTATAACAGGTATTCCCGGAGATTCAGTCGTAACGCGGCGAAGAAGATCTTCTCCCCTTATTCCGGGCATACGCAGATCGGTTATCACAAGGTCTATTCCGCCTTTTTCTATATAAGAAAGCCCCTCTTGCCCGTCTGCGGCCACGCACACATCGTATCCGTCCATTTCAAACGAAGCTGCAAGCCCTTCTCTTATGTTTTTTTCATCATCTATTATTAAAATCGTAAATTTCATATTTCATCCTCGATTTTAACCGCAGGAGGATTTTTTATTTCCTCGTCGTGCGGTAAAAGGCGCATGCCCGTCTGCGGAATCGGCAATGAGATTGTAAAAACGGATCCTTTTCCCCTTGCGGAAGTAACGTCGATTTCGCCGGAAAATTCTTTAACAATCTTGTAGACCATCGTCATACCGAGCCCCGTACCGTTAGGTTTAGTCGTATAATAAGGCTCGAAAATATGAGAAAGAGTTTTTTCGCTCATGCCTATGCCGTTATCGGATAAGATGAGAACGTATCTATCGTTATCCGTGCGGGAGACTATTGAAAAACGCCCTTTAAAAGATTCGTCCCCTAAAGAACGCTCTTTTATCGCGGCGATAGAATTTTGAACTATATTGCTTATGACCTGATGGAAAAGCTTTTCATCAATCAAAAGGCGCGGAGACGCATCGCATAATTCAATGTCCGTTTCTATGTTGTTTTGTGCGAATTCCGGCTTAAAAAGTTCGGAAAGCCGTTCGATAAGAGCGTTAGGATCGCTCAGTTCGAGGTTGGCGCTTATAGGCCTCACCGCAAACAAAAAGTCGACTACGATTTTATTAAGGTTATCTATTTCCTCATTTATCACATTCAAATAATTTTCAATAAATTTTTTATCCGGCAAAAGCCCTCCACCTTCCCGCGCTTTTTTAAGAGCCTTTTGAATAAGCTGAATGTGTATGCCGATCGCCCCTAAAGGATTTTTTATTTCGTGCGCTACGCTTGCCGCAAGATTCGTAAGGCTCGCAAGGCTTTCCATGCGGCGCAAAAGCACATCCTGGTTCCGCTTTTCGGTATTGTCGGCGACGGAAATAATGGTTCCTGCGGAATTATATCTTCGCACAAGCGGGATGAGCGTAAGCGTTATAAATCTTGCAGAACCGCCCGAAGTCGTAACCGTAAATTCCGAACACAAATTAGTCTTGTCCTGCTTATAACAGGTTTCTATAAACGACGCGATTTCAGCATCGTCTATTAGATTCCAAAGCGGAGTGTTTTCAGCCTTAGGATCTTCAGGATGAATCTTAAAAGGAATATAACGGCCTACGGCCTTATTGGCCTTTTGGACTATAAAAGACTTGTTTACAACCAAAATACCTATGGGAATGGATTCGAACACGCTGTTTAAGGTTTCGTTTTCGTCGCTTACACTGTTAAAAAGCTGTTCGATCTGTACGGGAGAGAGTTTTGAAACTTTTTGAGAAACGCGTTTTACAAATCCATGCACGGCAAAATTCCCGGACGAACCGCAGTTATCTTTAAGAGTTCTCTCACAAGCTGCTCAAGAGCTCCTTGAGGAGATTGATTGTACGATAAAACATTATTCATGCATTTATGAAGCGATTCTGAAATTTCTTTTGCAGCTTCACTTCCGGCGGCGCTTTTAAAAAGAGGCCGCGTAAAATTCAGACATTGCTGTAAAAACATCTTTAAAACGGTCTTAAGCGAAAAATTACCGCAGGCCTTGCAAACAGCCTGAACGTCAGGAATTTTTGAACGTGAAACGGCTTTCATAAAAGTTTTTGCGCTCTCTTTTATCGAAGCCGGAGGAACAGGAAGAAATTCATAAAGGAATTGTTCTATACTGACACCACCGATGCCGCAAACACTACCAATACCGGCACCGCCGGCAGAGTAAGAAGGAGAGGCACAGGGACGAACGGAAGATGACAAGCCGGAGGAAGCGGAAGAAAGACGATCGGAATGAACGGGATCGGCGTTTAGTGTCTGAGGACTGTGAAATATGCGGGAAATAACTTCAGCCTGCTGTTCTACAGTGCGGTCGTTAAAAGAATATGTTCGCACACGGGAAAGTATTGTGGGCATGACGGCGCTTCGTCTGGTCGTTGTAAGAATAAAAACCGTGTCTGCCGGAGGTTCTTCAAGTATTTTTAAAAGAGCGTTGCGCACTCCTTCGAGCATGCGGTCGGCGTTTTCAATTATTATGATCTTTTTACCGGAATTGGAAGGCAAGTGCGCCCACGATGAAGCGTTCCTCACGTGCAGCACAGGGATAGAATCATACATAAACTCATCTTCAAGTTTTGCACACTGCTTTTCAAGATCATTGCAAATTTTTACGAGTTCTTTTTCAGGCGGAAGTGTACGGGAAACGTCTATTTCTTCAAGTCCTTCGTTTATGGAAGACGTTAGAACCGCGATTTTTGAAATTTTATCGTCGCCGTCCCATAACACTGGATCAAACCTGAGAGTAAGTTTTTTTATGCTGCGTATAAAAAGGTAATGCGCAGCCCTTATGAATTTGGCGTTTGAATTTACCGCGTCGAGGAAAGTTTTTTTTGCTGCGGAAATTTCAAGGCAGCAATCTCTGGGGCCTGTCAGTAAAATATCGGAGGCTGTCAAAGACCTGTGCCTCACGCAGGAAGCGCAAGTGCAGTTCCACTCGCCTCTTTTTTCACTTCTACATGAAAGAACGCGCGCGGTTTCAAGCGCACAGGTGAGCTTTCCCGAAGACGAGGGGCCTGAAAACAGATTAGCACCCGGAAGATTATTATCCAAGACGGCGCATTTAAGTTCCGAAACGACATTTTGGAACAAAATATTGTCGAACATCAGGCAAAAAATCCCTGCATGTACTTTGACGGTCCCGATATAATATCTGCAAGCATATTATAAAAAAAACTGCCCGACAGGATTTTACGAAAATCAATCCAAGGCTGACCTCGCATAAGAACAATCAAAAACGCAATAACCGCAAGCCCTTCCGCGCATCCGAACAAAAAACCCAAAGCGTGATCAAGGCCGCCCATGATTTCACTTGAAAAAATTTTCGCGCTAAGATGCTGTATTATCTTTATTAAAAGATATACGACAATGAATATTACAAGGAACGAAAGTATCCGTGAAATAATTTCATTTTTGATATAATTGCTTGCATAAAATGCGAGCCGGCCGTAAAAAACTACGGCTGCGGCAATACCGCAAATAACGGAAGCCTTGCCGAAAAATTCTTTAATAAGTCCCTTTGCGGCCGCCATGAGCGCAAATATCAAAAGCACAAACACAAAAAAAACATCGATAGCATTAAACATTTTTTTTTCCTTTTATATCGTTATTTATTAATTTATTATACAACAAAGAGGCAATAAATGCTGCAGGTCTTTCCTGCGCGATTCTTTTTTCGCACGCAGCGGAAAAAGAATTTCTTTTTTCTTTGTCTTCCATAATCGTCAAGGCCTTTTTTAAATGATCGGAATCGGCTTTGTCGCCGACCAAAGTCAGCGCGGCGCCGTTTTTTTCAAAATACGAAGCGTTTTCGACTTGATCGCCGCGGGTGGCCTTTCCGCACAAGGGAATAAGAACCATGGGCTTTTTAAGAACGGCGCATTCCCACAAGGAATTCGAACCTGCGCGGCACAGCACTATGTCTGAACAGGCGATAACGTCAGGCATTTGAGTATAAATAAACTCGTAAGGTTTGTAACATTTTCCATGCATTTCGGCTAAATCCGTTCTATTCGAAGGACATTCGTCAACGGACGGTTCAAAAACGGATCTTATCTGACGCTCAAGTTGACGTCCCGTCTGATGGATAACAATAAAACGCTCGGTAAGCCACAAAAGATTTTCCGCAACAAGATCGTTAATCTGTTTGGAACCGGAACTTCCGCCCAAAACCAAAAGCAGAGGTCTGTCAAGATCCTTTTGAGCCAGTCCTAAAAAATCCAAGCCTCTGTTTTTATCCGCCTGAAAAAATGACGGTCTGACGGGATTTCCGGTAACTATAAGCTTATTTTGTGCTTTAACGGAGAAAAAGCGTTTTGTTTCGGTATAAGACAACAAAACGCGAAAAGCGCTCTTACTGTTTATGCGGGTAGCAAGGCCGGGCGTAAAATCGCACTCGTGCGTATAAACCGGGATTTTCTGTATTCCGGCACATATGCACGGAGGAACGGAAACGAAACCTCCTTTTGAAAAAAGCAGATCCGGTTTTAATTTCAACAAAATAAAAAAAGAAGCTAGAAGTCCGCCTAGAATTTTAAATACGTCGATAAAGTTTTTAAATGAAAAATTTCTGCGGAATTTTCCCGACGGAATGCCGTAAAACCCTGTAATAGAGCATTTCCCGTCAGGCCCCATGCTTTTTTCAACGATCATACGGTCCATACCCGAACGGTTGCCTATCCAATAAATTTCAAGATCTTCGGAAGGCGTTTTTTTTTCAAAAAGCAGCTTTAACTCGTCGGCGACGGCAATTCCCGGATATATGTGTCCGCCCGTTCCGCCTCCCGTAAAGACGACTCTATACATAATTTCAGTCGCTTTCCTTGTGAAAAGGCGCAAGAACCTTTACGATCTTTTCATTTTTGAATAATACGGCATATTCATAGGCGGACATACCCATAGAATCTTTTATGTCAGGATCCGCTCCGCCTTCGGCAAGTATGCGGCAGATGTTTTCTTTTCCTATGCCCACTGCAAGAACAAGGATGGATTGCCCGTCCTTGCTTAAACAGTTAAGGTCGGCGCCCTGTGCGACAAGAAGCTTTATTATCGCTTCGTTCGATTTCCATACTGCGTCCATTACAGCCGAGTATCCGCGGTCTTGAGAGCACAAATTAATGTCCGCATTTTCGGATATCAGCCATGAAACGATTTTTTTGTTTTCACTTCTAACTGCGACGTTAAGCATAGGCGTTCCGGTGGGATCGCGGGAATTTACATCTACTCCCGCCTTAATAAAGAGGCGGCAAACGGGAAGTTTGTCTTTTACGATAAAGCTTGCAAAACATTCGGGAGTAACGGGAATTCCCTTTGACAAAAGTTCTTCGGTCGCAACGCGGCGTATGTCTGCCTTTTCAATCTGCGCATATTCTCTGTCAAGAAAATCGACTGTTTCTTTTACGGAAGTAAAATTCAAGATAGAATCGTCAAGCTTAGTGAGGAAAGGCAGATTTACGCAATATAAAGGCAGATTCCGCCCGGCTATTTCTCCGAGCAGAAAAAACTGCATTCCGGAGAGCAAAGAATCGGAAGCAGGAAGTCTGCAAAAGTCTTCATCTGTAATTACCACATGCGTGAATTTTTTAAAGACCGTTTTTAATCTCTTTCCGGAGTGAAGAGCCTTTACGTCTTCCCGGCACAAGGCTGAAAATTTCTGTTCACGCTTTAACAGAAACTCTTCAACAGGCGAAACATAATCAGGCTTTATTCGCTCATCCGATTTTATTATCAACCATTCCATATCCCAGTATTATATGTTAAAACCCTCAGACTCTCAAGATGATTTTTCAACAGCTTTTTGTGCATCCGACCTGAAACGTGCCTGCCATACCGCGCGGCTTACGCCGTCGGCTGCCGACGTTAAACATTTTCTCAAATCAAGACCTATCTATTTTTCATAAAAAATAGAAAAAAACAAAAACTTGAAGTATAATAAGATGAATTGCGTTAATACTGGAGATATACATGGCGTACGAAACACTTTTTGAACAGATAAAAACGGTACCGCAGGAATATCTTGCGGATATTGAAAATTACGTCGAATACATTTTATACCGTTACAAAAAAAACACCGAACAAACATCCGGACATGATTTATCAAAATATTTCGGCAGCGTAAAAATATGGCGCGACGGCCTTGCGCTACAAAAGGAAATGCGGAATGAATGGAATTGACTGTATAGCCGATACAAATGCGCTTATTTATCTTCTTTCCGGAGATCCTTGTATGAAGCCCTATTTATTAAAACGCATTGGCCTTTCCGTTATATCTGAAATGGAATTGCTTTCCTTTCCCGGAATAACGACTTCTGAAGTCGATAAATTAAAGCAATATATCCCGCTCTTCTTCACGGAGAAGACGGCGGTTTTTGGGTTGAGTTTCCCGACTTGCCCGGCTGTACGACACAAGGCGACAGCCAGACGCTGCAAGAGGCTCTTTGCAAAAAATTGCACGTTGTAATGTAGCAGGTTTTACAAGCCGATTTCATGATAAAAAACGGCACCCTTAAAAACAGGATGCCGTCCTCTATGCTTTTTATTACAATCCTTTGGCTGCGTTAGCGCCCGCTTTACGGCCGTTCACGCAAAAGTCTACGATAGCGTTGCCGCCGAGCCGGTTCGCACCGTGATAATTTCCGGTAATTTCTCCAGCGCAATAAAGACCTTTTATAATCGTACCGTCGGAACGAAGCGCATGAGCATCGTTATCGACGTTTACGCCGCCCATAGTGTGATGCGTCGCAGGCTTTCTCGGATATGCATACCACGGACCGGTTAGCAATTTTTTCGTCCACGTAATGCGTCCGAGCGGATCTTTTGCCGAACCGTCAACATAGGTATTAAAATCATCGACCGTTTTTTGCAAAACGGCGGCATCCATATTGAGCGTTTTTGCCAGATCCGCAAGCGTCGCGCCCGATACGTATCCTGCCAGATGATTGTCGAGAAAGTACGCTACGCTTTTGCCGCCGAGCGTCTTGCCTTTCGCAGGATCGGGTACGGTGTCCGCGCTGAACAGTTGATACATAAGACCGTCGGGCTGCGCAATAATTGCAAGAGACATTTCGTCGCGGCGGCCGTCTTCACGGACAAAGCGCTTTCCTTCTTTATTTATATACATGCTTGCGCTGTACGTGAGCGTAATATCGCTTGTCGCGCCCGTCCATGGATTTGCATACGGGAGCAGCTGTATCTGTTCCATGTTGATGAGTTCGGCGCCCGCGTTCTGTGCCATAAAAATGCCATCGCCGGTAACGCTTGCCACATTCGTCGTAATGACTTTTTCGCTTAAATCGGGCCACTTACCGGTTTGACAATACTTTTGCCGCATCTGAACGTTTCCTGCAAAACCGCCGGTCGCAAGGATAACGCCTTTTTTTGCGTGCAGCGTCACTTTATTCCCCGCTTTGCCTACCGCATTTACGCCTACAACGTCGTTGCCGTCCATTATCAAACTTTTCGCTTCGGTGTCCATGAGTGCGGTAAATTTGTCGCTCCGTTTTGCAAGCGTGTCTTCAAACGCTTTGAAATAACCGGTACCGTTCGGCATGACCGACGTATGCGTACGCATGTAGAGAGAACCGCTTGCGGAATTGATTTTATTTGCAAATTCCATGCCCATGGATTTAAGCCATTCGAGCGCGGGATAAGCTTGTGATGCGAACACAAGCAAGTGATCCAAGTCGCCGACTTTGTCGCCGCCGTTCCACGTTTGAAGAGCGAACCATTCCGGGCTGTCAAAAACTTTTTTATCGGTTTTCTTAAATGCGTCGAATTGCTTTCTAACGGTTGCCTGTACCTGTGCGTGAAGTGGACTTACCGGTTTTTCAGCAAGAGCGGCTTCGACGAGCGGGTTAAGGCTGCTTTTAATATCGGCGTGATCTTGAAGAGCGGGATCCGGGCAGTTATAAATACCGCCTGAAACGATCGAGTTGCCGCCGAAAATCCCCGTCTTTTCTACAACGATGACGTTGGCGCCTTCATCCGTCGCCGCAATCGCAGCGGCAAGCCCCGCGCCTCCGCCTCCTACGATAATGACATCCGCCGTCATATCAACGTCTTCGGCCTTTGCAACATTTCTCGGCGTATTCTTTGCGTTAAGCTTTTCTACGTTAACACCCGCGCTTTTCAAAGCGGCGTCCGTCGCCTGCATAATCGCGCGGCTCGTGATCGAACTTCCGCTTACGACGTCTACATTCGTGCGTTGTTCGGCAACGATCGCCGACGGAATAGCCGTTCTGGCCGCATCGCTCAATCCGGGCGTTTCATTATGCGAAGTGATTTCAACGGACTCGATCGCTTTATCTGAAAGCGTCACTGAGACGGCAAGTTTGCCTCCCATTCCGGTGCCTTCGCCGGTATAGGTTCCCGCTTTGAATTTGCCTCCGCAAGAAACAAAAAACAGCGAAGATGCAAGCATCATCGCTGTCGCACGCTTTAAAAAAGCGATTTTTTTCATATTTTCCTCCCATAAATGATGTACGTGCGCTGTTATAATATCACATCGCCTCATAAATGTGAACATCTGTGCCTCTTGCCGTCAACAGCCTCTAAAAATCGGCGACCTTCTGCGTCTAAGTTATGTAATTTATCGCATTCACAGCGACGTTTCATTCAATATTTTAAGAAACGGAATACATTATAGACCGATATGAATATGATAACAAGCATGATACCCATAAACAGCCGGTCGACGGCTCGGTTGTCCATTTTTTTGGACACCTGCCGTCCTGCGGAAGCGCCCGCAACGCCGCAGACAATCATGCAAATCAATAGCGGCCATGAAAAATCGGGAACGCTGCCGGTGATAACGCTGAAAATGAGATTCATTATCTGTGAAAAAAATATGATATAGAGTGAATTAAGCGCGGCGTTCCTGCTGTCCAAAGAAAAAAATAGAGAAAGAGCCATAATATTAATCGGGCCGCCGCCGATTCCTAAAAACGAACTTAAGATTCCCAAAAACAGTCCCGCCGACACGCAAAAAAAAGCATTTTTTATGTCGTAGGTTTTGATTTTGTCCTTGTATAACACATAAAAAAACACGGAGCCGGTAAGAATTATCATTAAGATGTTTTGCGTTATGCCTACGGCAGAATCATTGCCGGCGCGGAGTTTTACCGCTGAAAAAAGCATTTTGCCGAAAATGCCTCCGATACCTCCGCCCAAGGCAAGAAAGGTTCCTCTGGGACGATCCAAGCGGACGTTTTTATTTTTAAAAAAAATACTGACGACGGTCATTGCCAAAACGGTTGTACCTGAAAGAAAACTGATCGATGAGACGGGAATGTCAAGGACGGCGTCCATAACCGGTTTTATGATCACTCCCCCGCCTATTCCGCTGATTGAACCGACCAGAGTAGCGATAAGAGTGACTGCGATTATAACAACTTCCATAATTCCGACACGGCTGTTGCGGGAGCCTTATTACGGGTAATAGAAAAGAATGCCACCGGTCAGAATCGAACTGACGACACAAGGATTTTCAGTCCTTTGCTCTACCAACTGAGCTACAGCGGCGTAACAGATAAGAATATATAGGCAAAAAAAAAAATTGTCAATAAGTGAATTCGCCGTAAAAATTCCGCGATGCCGAAAATCCGCTATGCACCGTAAATCCCGGCAGCGTCGGCCGCCGGCCATCCGTGCTGCTGCGAATCAGCCGAAAATCCGGTGTATAAAGCCCCGAACGTCACTCTTTTACTACCATTACCTTTCTGGTCTCGTCAAAGCCCGAGCCTGAAACGCGTATAAAATACATGCCGCGCGCAACCTTAGTTCCCGCATTGTTTTTTCCGTCCCACCTGTAATTGTGAACGCCCTGAGATGCTCTTCCGTGCTGTAAATAAGTTACGATATTGCCGTCTAACGTCATAACGGCAACATTCAATTCGCCGTTTTGGGGCATATCGACTTGAATTACGACTTTTTCACCTGCATTCACATTTATGACGTTATTAAATATGCTTACGCCGCCGCGCTGCAGCGACAAGTCTTTGAGCTTAAACGACCACAGGTCTATAGACGCTATGTCGTTAGGATCTTTTAGCCGAAGTGCGTATAACGGAGCTTTTGCAGTGTCATTTACGCCTGAATAGTTCAATATATTCGGATATACGGGAGTATGGCAAATCTTTATTTCGCTATTCGAACTATCTACAAGGCCGAACATAAATGTAATCTGATCGCCGGCTTTCCAATCGCTATAATGGCTGTCCGTAGTTACCGGAAGTAAAAATCCCGCCGCCGTAGACAAAGGCGGATTTATAAAATATCCGTCCTCAAACTTTATAAATCCGGAATTATTTGCAGATGAAAGACTTGGGAACACATCTGAAGGAGACGTAGAAGGAAGCCACACGCGCAAATCGCTTCCGGTATTATAATTGTATTGAACCGAAACGGAAGCGGCGTCAGGATCCTTATCGGCAAATAAGACGGGCGTTTTCGTATGAGAAAGACTCGTAGACAGGCCGCCAGAATTATCCGCCGTTCCGTCATACAAAACCGCGTTTATAAAGATGTCGTGTCCGGCCAAAAGAGTTCCGTAGTTCCCCTGCTCCGCATCCCAACTGCGGACAGCCCAACTTGAGTTTTCATAAAGACCGGAACCGACGTTAACGCCGGAGGCGGTATTACGATTGTCGTACGCATACTGAACTTGAACGGCGCCTACGGCAAAATCGCTCAAAGCGTGAGCCGTATGAACCGACGCATAATTTCCGACAACATCTTGAATGTATGAAACGTAGGAATTATTAACACGCGTAACAGGATCGGTTGCAAATCCCGTATTTTTGACGCACACATGAAGATCTTTAACATCGTCAAGAGTAACATTTTTTGTCAAAGTTAAAATCAAACCCGTAGAGCGCTCGTTTACCGAATAAAGTTTTGCGGGGGCAGTCGCGTCTATCCGAAGCTCAGTAGAGCCGGTGATCGCTCCCGCTTTAACAAGTTCAAGGCTCTTAGGAATTTCTGCAAGGGCATTCGGCATTGGTATTAACGGATTCCCGGAATTATCTATCCAGTTGAGTGACGACGTATTCAGCTTTTTATTAAAAAGTATGTATAATTTGTTTCCGCCGAGCGGAGCAAGCGTTATGCTGAATTCGGGCGGAGTGCGGTCTATGGTCCTTATTACGGCACTTCTCATTCTGTTGCCGGCTAGGTCGGTTATATAACTTCCGGAATTATCATAAGCGATTTTAAATATCTGGCTCAAGGGCAAGGTAAGATCCGCCAAGGGAATTGAAAAATAAAGGCTGTCCACGCCCATCGAAGTTACGCTTCTGGATTGTGCTCCGGAGGCGTTAAAAAACGGGCTTTTGACCGCGCAAATTATAGCGTTTGAGACGTCAAAGGATTGGGACGGAACTTGGCTTAGGTCGGTAGTATATTTAAATTTATCAGTCTGATTGTATAACGAGCAATAACGGATGCCGCCCGTAGCGAAATTCCGCAAGGAAGGATCGGATGCAAAGGCAAAAGGCTTTGCTCCCCCGAAAATATCCGCCGCATATGTATATGTGTCTTTAAGAGCAGTATCATCTGCGCCGTGTCCCAGGCACCACCCCGCCTTGGAACGCCATGCGGCAGGATCGAGATTTAGCGGATCGGCATCGTATGAAGGAGTATTGTCGAACAGATGAATTTCTACGCGGTTCAGCACGGACGTGCCTGAATTTCCGGTACCGAGCGCTTCATACTCGTCAATACTGCCCGCACTGCTCCAAGGCGACGCAAAGCGTGAAGGTGCAAAACAGGGAGGAGAAACATCCCAAGATCCGTAAAGTTCACTGTTCGCATCGCTTGCGCCGTTTACGGTTAAGACGGACAAGGCGTGATTTCCCGTCGAAGTACTCGAATCAAGCGCGTTGGGAATTATTACGGAGGCAGGCTTATATGCGGCTGAAATGTCCGTTATTCCGGCGTTAATGGTTCTGGTTATTTCTCCTGAGGGCGGCGTGGTCTGATCCGAATTTATATATCCTTTCCAATTTCGGTAAGTATAGCCCCCCTGTGATATTTGCCCGTTTGAATACCCTGCAACAGAAATTCTCACCCTCGTAGGCTGTTCATTAGAATAAGACGACGTATAACTTCGGGCATCTAAGGCCGTTAGAGCAAAATTTCTATACATACTGTAAACAGGATCGCCGGATCCGTCGGAATTTCCGCAGCTTACCCTGCCTTTCTCAATCTTGACAAATCCGCTAAGTTCAAGTCCGTCGCCCGTCAAATTTGCAACATTGCCGTAAACTGCGCTTGCAGGTATGTTAACGGCGTTTTTAGGCACTACTTCAGTACCGCCGTGGCTTATTTTAACTTCTTCCGAATACTTAAGTTCAATAAAATTATGAGCGTCATAGGGCGGCTGACTGTCATATGTCGCAGAATACGGAATATGCAGTTCCTGTCCGGTATAGACTGCGGCTAAGACGGGATCGGCGCGATCCGCTACGGCGGTAAAACGCGCGCCCGGACGCGAATTTGAATCATTAATTCCGTCCCCGTCAATATCGTAATCAAGAGGATTGGAATTACCTACATAGTGCGCGATACGGTTTTTACGGCTGTCGCGCAAAGTCTGATAAACGCCTGAAAGCGCCTTAGGTAGATTTATATAGGGAATACAAGTTCTGTGTGCGGGAAGCGCGGCAGAACTTCCGTCGGGAGTACCCCCTTTCCTGCCGCGGTCGGTGCTGTCGGAGTTCCCTGCGCTTATTCCCGTAGCGTCAGTATTCCATCTGTGAGCGGCATTCAAAGGATCCGTCTTTAGATAAAAAACAGAAAGATCACCCTTTCCGTCCGTCGATATCGTACAATCGGCGTCGACAAAAGAACCTGCAAAACGGTACATTGTAGAGCCGGAACCGGAGTAATATTCTATCTTGGAAACCGCAGCGCTTATTTCGTTATTGGTATTTTCAATAAAACTGCGCGGGTTTCCAGTAGACGAATCTACAAATTCAATGCGGATCACATCGTCGTAAACGGTATAAGTTCCTGAACGATTCGGCGTCCAAGACGGATCGGTAACGTTGCCCATATCGCGACTTTTTAAAACATCGTTTGCAAGAATTAAAGGACGGGAAACAGCCCATCCGGTGCAAGCTGGTACCGTGCAATTTTCTGCGGCGGCGACATACATAGGAGACAAAGTTCCCGTCTTATACACATTACATTTTGACACTGTTGTGTTGTATGCTTCGGCAAATGCGTTTGCCGCGTTATCATTGTCGGGGAGTTCCAAAGTCCATGCGCCGCTTACGGGGCCGTTGATAGTCACGCCGTTGGCATAAAAGTTTTTTTCTACAGTTATTTTCTTGTTCGCCGAGACTTCCACGGAGCCAACATAAGACGTCGGTATCGGCGTTGTACCGTCGGGACAAAGTGTTTTAAATCCTTCAGTGTAAGACGCAGCTTTTCCGAACAAATACCGCGAAACATGATTATAAGCAAAAAGCCCTGTAACGCCCGAAGATTCAGAGGACGCAGTGTCGTCAATATTATACGCCGACCCCAAGAGGATAAGATCCCCTTTTGTCGTAACAGCTCCGTTCGTTCCGCCTAAAAAAAATCTTCCGCCGTATAAAACAATATTATTTGCAACAAGAGGAGAATTTATATTGATTTTTTTAGCCGAGCTTGCGGCGATATGCAAGTTTTTAGCGCCTGAAACGCCGATCGTAAAAGCTCCGCTTGAACCGCCCAGCTTCATTTCACCGTCGATTCCTCCCGAACCGTACAGATAAACGTCAGTCGCAAACGAAACAGTACTTGATCCGCTTGTAATTATTCCTCCCGCAAGCTGATTGAGTCCCGTACCGTTTTGAGTAAAGTTACCCGACAAAAGCGTTATGTCGGCGTCTTCCTCAGTAAGAAAAAGTCCGCTGTTCGTGACGGTAATCGGCCCAAATGTCGCATTAAACTTACCGTAAAATGTATATGAAGTTCCCTTAAGATCCGCAGATCCGACGGAAGTTGAAGCCTTTGCCGTTTCTCCGCCGAAAATCGTCGCGCCTGTCGCGACATTAGTCTGCTTAAAAATTCCTGTAACCTTAAGGGCGTCATTAAAAGTAAGGCTTCCGGAATTTACAACAGTAAATGAAGCAAGAGGTTTCGTTCCTCCCACCGCTTTTTTGAATTCCACATGTTTGCCGGGCGCGTTAATCGTAAGCGATTTTTCGTTTGTACCGGAATTTACGGTTTTTTCAAAGGTTATATCTCCTTTTGAAGAAACGGAAGCGTTTTGTTCCAAAACAACGGGAGAATTGAATTTTACGGTTTTTCCTGAAGCCGTATTTGATACGACATCGGTCGCAGAGGAATTTAAAATTATCTTTCCGCTTGATGTAGTAGAGTTAAAAGAAATGTTGCCGCCCGACGACGAAACGGAAGAAGAAGAATTTAAAACTATATCCCCGCTCGTTGAATTAAAAGAAATGTTTCCTCCCGCCGATGAAACGGAATGAGAAATTGTTATGTCCGCGCTTCCCGAAGACACCGATATGTCGCCTCCTGCCGAAACGTTCCCGTTAAACGAGGCGGAAGTACCGGCATCAACCTTAAAAAATCCGGCGGTCGAATTAAAAGAAGCAAGCGTTACGCTTCCTGATACGGCTTTTAAAGTTACGTCGGAAGCGGCAGTCGTTTGCGAATTTCCGAGATCGATATTTCCGGACGAAGCGGTGATCGTTCCCGCAAGTTTTTTTAGAGCGGGAGACACAGCTGTCATACCGGCGCCGAAAACAAAATTGTCGGCCGCACCGTCGCCCAAAACAAGGTTTCCCGTAGTCGAAAAAGTTACGGCGTTCGTAACTTCGGCGCCGCCCTTAAAGGTTATATTTCCTGCGGACGAAAAGTCCGTTATCGTATTTGCCGTAACCTTTTCATTAAAAGTTATTCCGCCGCTTGCAGTTAGCGTAAGGGCGTTTGTAACGGTCAAATCCTTATCAAAAGAAACGGCTCCGGCATTTGTTACGGTTATATCCGAAGCTTTTAATACTCTACCTATGACTTTAAAATCGCCGCCGCTTGTCTTATTGACAGTAACACTGCCATACGTAGTTCCCGCATGAGGAACAAAGGTCTGTGTCAACGATGAAGTTTCCGTAAATAACAGCGACACTGAAGTGACAGAGCCGTTGTTTGTAAGATTTACATCTTCAAGCGTAAGGATGACGGATGGAACAGAGCTTCCAAGAGAATCTGAAAAAGTCAGCATGCGGTTTGTGCCGTTGCCGGAAATTATCAAATTTCCGGCTAGAGCAACGGAATTTTCAAAAACAGTGTTTGCAGAGAGAGTCGCGTCCTTTGCCAAGTTTATTCCGCCGGGAGCTGTGATACTGCCTGCTAAAGACAGCGAAGCCAAAGTTGACGGAAGAGTAAGAGTTCCGGAACCTAGCACAAGAGAATCTGCCGCATCGTTCCCGATCGCAACAGCGGTACCCGCTCCCAGCGTCATGCCGCCTATAGACGAAGCGGTTCCGCCTGTCCCGTAATTCAAGCTGACGCTTCCTCCGTTTACAATTAAATCACCCGCTCCGGTCAAAGCACCGTTCACAGTCAAATCACCGCCGGATGCTACGGTAACGGAAGCGCCGGCTTGCACTTCAAGTTCCGCAATACTAACGCTCGAAGAAATCTCCGGATAATGAGGCAAACTTGCCGTATCAATAATAGCCTTGTCGCCGGGCCCGGGGACTGCCGACGCAGAGGTTCCACCAGACGTTAAAGACCAGTTTGATCCGTCAGTCCAGTCGTGGAGCGCCCCGCCTGCCACCCAATAATAATCTATTCCCCAAAGTTTATTTAAAAATGAAAGCACGAAAAGGCAAACAAAAAAAAACGCAGGTGTAAATTTTTTGTATTTTTTGGAAAAAAGAAAATCCAGCATATCGAACAGTATAGGTCAAATATCGGGTTTTGAAAACTCATTTATAACTGTGCCAAAGAGCGCACGAATTAAACAGCTTCAAAAATTGATACTTTGTTCGAGTATTGAATTTATAGGAACTAACAGCGTTATGCTTTCGGCGTGAACTTCGTTTGCTTTTGGCAGTTTTCGACCGCCGTCCGATTTAATGAGTGCATTTATGAGAAAATGGCAGAAAATAACAGTACACTTTAAAAAAGTATAATACTGTGTTATAATTTTTTTAATGACAAAGCAGGATCTATGCTCCGAGATTGCACAATCACTCGGAATAACAAAAAAAGACTCAAAGCTCACGATGGACGCCTTTTTGGAAGAAATTTTATGCGTTCTCGCAGAAGGCAAAACTTATTCGCAAACGGGGTTCGGTTCTTTTAAGACTTCGCACGTCGCGGAGCGGATCGGATTTAATCCGGCCTCAAATCAAAAAATGAAATATCCTAAAAAAATAAAGATAAAATTCAAGCTATCATCCGTATTCAAGAAGGAAATAAATGAATGATTTTATTACGCCCGCAGCCCTAGCCTTACGCATACAAAAAAAGACGGGGATTGAAGCGGAACTTGCCAAACGCTTTTCTTATGAATTTTTTGCGATCGCGCGGCGTTGTTTAAAAGAAAATACGGCATTTATAGTTCATAAATTCGGAACATTTAAAAAACTTTGGGTGGAAGCTTCAATAAAAAGAAACCCCAGAACAAATGAAGAAATTGAAGTTCCTGCACATTGGCGCGTAAAGTTTATTCCTTCCAAGAGTGCGGCCGACCGTATAAATGCAAGATATGCACATCTGAAAGCAAGAGCGCTGGGCGGCTATGATTTTTCAAAAAAGCAAAAGGTTCAAGCCGAAAGCGTTTTTTTTAAGAACGAAGTTCCGCCGGCCGCTCTTTGGGGAAATTCACAAAGCGACGTCGAATCTTTTCAGGAACAGGACGACGATTTTGATGATGACGAAGAAAACAAAAAATCCCGCACTCCCTGGATAGTCGGAATAATTTTTCTTTTATTGGCCGTACTTCTTTTTATTTTCTTTAAATTGCTCGGCTCCTTCGGTTCCGGAGTAAAGAAAAGGACGGAAGTCAAACCCGTTAAAACAAAACAGGAGCAGACTTCCGTTATTTCTGAAAAAACGGCGCCCGTCACGGAAATTTCTCAAAATTCATATCCTTTGACCGACTCAAAATACACGGTCCCGGCAGGAAGTTGCTACTACAAGATCGCCGAAGAGCAGTTTGAAAACCGCCATGCGTGGCCGCTAATATATGCAAAAAACGCACAGTTGAATCCAGATCCCGATCTAATCCGCGCCAATGCGATGATCTTTATTCCTGATGAACAAATGATAGTGTCGGAACAGGAAAAAGCCAAAGCATGCTACATGCAAACCTACAAGGCCTATTACACGATAATGCAGAGCCAACCGGAAAATCCTAAAAACGCTATAAGACAGTTCAGAGCCGTGCGCGTCCTAGTTTCAGGTGAAATAATGTTTCCAGGATTCATTGAAGAAAATAAAGCGCAAGTTTCTTTAGAGGACTATAACGACGCGCTCGCTATAAAAAGAAACTACGTCCCGTGAATTTTGCATAATCGAAAAATCCGAGACGGATTTTGCAGGCTGGATTTTTTGTGCCGGACTTCCTTTGCGCAGGATTTTCTTCATATTGCGAAAGTCGAATTAAACTATAATTTTAAAATTTATCGGTTTCATAATAGCTGAACCCGGATTCTAAGGAATTCATAACTTTGTCGACTCTCCAGCCGTCTTTAAGTCTGATCGCTTTATCATATTCGGTAAGCCATTGTCCGTTCAGATAATCGCGGGCTCTAAAAATTAAAAGATTTTCATAGACAAAAAGTATGTAACCGGTTCCGGGCATACAAAAATTCTTAGGAGTGTAGTCCAGTCCCGGTATTTGCAAAGACGGAAATTTATCGTCAACCATAAAAATAGGCGCTATATTAAAAGCCTGGTGCATGTGACCGCATATATAAAGAAAATTATCGTATTTCGATAATATTGTTCTGAGAGCGCCGTCTTCATTCCCTACATCCCAATCGCCGTATTCCCGTCCCGTAAGATGATAGGTGTTTCTAAACGGCTGATGCAACATTACAAAAACGAATTCTTTATTTTTATACGATTCTTCCATTTTACAGTTAAGCCAATCCAACTGCATTTTAGAAAGGTGGGTTTGATGGCGGGTCAGCCTATTATCGGAAGGCGGGTCGCAATTTAAAACAAAAAATTTAAAACCTGCCATTTGATTTTCATAATAAACAGGAGACAAAGAATCATCGTCGCGATAGGGTTTGATGTTTTTCAGCCAAGAAGGCATTCCGGTTTTATAGCAACCTTTATTACCCATCCATAGTTCATGGTTTCCTATGCATATGGTCGCTTTCGGTATTGAAGTTTTGGAAAACTCTTCTCTGAAAATATTCCATCCGTAATCGATCGCCTCGGAAGTTGAATCATGTGTAAAATCTCCGCCGCAGATCAGACCGTCCAATCTAAATGGAAAACTGCGAAGATCGGCCATAGCGCTTCGAAAAATTTTAACGGCCGCAGGTTTTGTATCAAGTATGTGCACATCGCTGAGCAGCGCAAAGACGACCCGCGGAGTTCCCGAAGAAATCATACTCTCATGTGCGTCTTTAATCTTTTTATAAGTCGCCCTGTTTTTATAAAGCATGGAATTAAGAAGCCGCTTCGCTTTTTCCGTGCTTCCATATTCTGCACATAACCCCATACGGTCATTAATCGCCGTCTTTTCAAGTTCAATCGCTTCGGGGAAATAAAGCGCCTGTCTCTCTTTTTGAGTTAAAACATGTCCCGTAATCAATACTTTCTTCAAAAACCCGTTTTGAAATCCCCAGTCTCCGGCGGCATCACAACCTATGCCTACGCCGTCGCTATCCACATCCGTATCCCGGCTATTTTTTATATCAAACTTACAAAGAAGCTCTTCATCGCAATACAAGGAACAAGCATCGTCGCGATCAAAAGTGGCTGCAATAAAATGCCATCGATCGTCAAGAGGTTTCATAAAACCGCCCCTTCCTTGCCCGCAAAACCTTGCAACAAAGCAACCTTCGTAAGGAAGCGCGAGAAATGAAAACCCGTTTTCGTTCGCAAAAGTACAGGAAGTATTAGACATTATCACGCCGCCAAGTTCGGGTATTTCGTCGAAGCCTGAAAACGAATCCTTTTCCGTCTTATTAAAATGTAAAAGCATCGTCGAAAGCGAAAAAAAACTGCGGGGATGATGAGACAGGCCGCAAAGCTGCGTTTTAATCCAAAAAGCAACCGAAAAATCGGATTTTCCGATTTTCAAGCCTTCGTTTTTTAATAACTTGCAATCCTTCGCGTTACGGCCGAATCGGTTATGAAAACAAAATTCTTCATCCAAATAAAAGTCTTTCATCCCTTTACCGCTCCGGCAACCGCTCCTTTTATAAAATACTTCTGCATAAACGGATATACGGCCAAAATCGGGATAACAGTTAAAAAGACAGTTGCCGCATTGAACACGTCCTGACTCAAATTTGTCATACTGCCGTAAGCTCCGGAAAAGTCTATGATATTGGTATGTTTTACCATATCATACAAAAACATTGTAATGGGCTTTAAATTATTATCCGTTATATAGACCATCGCGTCAAAATACTTATTCCAATAATGCACGCTGTAAAAAACCACAATAGTGGCCACCTGTGCCTTAGTTACGGGCAGAACTACAAGTCTTAAAATAGTGAACCACGAAGCTCCGTCGATCATCGCCGCCTCTTCAAGAGCGGAAGGAACTGATTCAAACCCGCGCTTTAGAACAAATGTATAATAAGGGCTCACGACGGAAGGCAAAATCAAACACCATAAGGTATTCAACAGATGAAGATTTTTTATCAGAAAATAGTGAGGCACAATGCCCGCATTAAATATCATGGAAAAAACATATATGTATATAATTACGTTTCGCCCTTTCAATTTCTCATGCGCGAGAGCAAAGGCCGTTAATATTGTACACAGCAGAGCAAAAACAGTCCCGATTATCGTAATTATAACGCTATTTAAAAGGGAACGTAAAAACCCCGTATATTCCAGAATATAGGTAATACCTTTAACATGAAACTGCACCGGCCAAAATATAACTTTTCCGGTTCCGATTGCGGAAGCGCCGGAAAAAGCTCGTGCGAATATATGAACAACCGGCAGCAGACAGATCAAAGCCGTCAAAATCATAATAAAATCGTTTACAAAATGAAATATTTTTTCACCGTTGGATTCTTTCATAAATTCCGCCTACCAAACATTTTTTCCGGTAACTTTTTTGCTGAGAACATTTGAAATAAGTACCATAATAAAACCTACGAGAGACTCAAACAGTCCCACCGCAGTTGCATAGCTGAAATTGGCTCTGCCTAGTCCGATACGATACACGTATGTTCCGATAATATCGGCGGAATCATAAACTGCCGGATTGTAAAAAACCAATATTTGTCCGATTCCGTCCGTCATAATAGAACCCAATTTTATTGTAACCATCAAAACGAATACGGGTAAAAGAGCCGGCAATGAAATATGAACTATCTGACGGAATTTTCCGGCCCCGTCCACTATTGCGGCGTCAAACAGATTTTGATCAATCTGAGTCAGGGCGGCAAGATAAACAATGGTTCCCCATCCGACGCGGCTCCACATTCCCGACACAACAAGAACAAAGCGGAACCAGTTTCCGTTTATAAAGAATAAAATATTGTTGCCTCCCAATGCCTTAACTATGTGGTTAACAAGGCCGTCCGATGCAAACACAATATAGAATACGGAAAAAATAACTACCCAAGTAAAAAAATGGGGAATATATATTATGGTTTGAACCGTTCGCTGAAGCCATTTTTTTGTAATTTCATTGATCAAGAGCGCCAGCAACATTGAAGTCGGCGTGACAAACAAAAGCATTAAAAAATTTATTTCAAGCGTATTCAAGATAACTCTTAAAACTTCCGGATCCGAAAAAAGAGTTTTAAAGTGTTTTAATCCCACATTCGGACTGGCGGCAATTCCAAGCAGCGGTTTAAATTGCTTAAAAGCAATCATGATATTTCTAAACGGCAGAATTTTAAAAACAAATAGAAACAAAAGTCCGGGAATTAAAAAGACGTATAACTGCCAATATTCTCTTATATAACTTCCGGCAACGGATCGCTTCCGTACAGGACTTAAAGAATGGTTCATCTAAAATTATCCTCTCTCCAACTTGCAACACGCAAGGCGACCTCAACCGCCTTGCGTAGAAAAAAAATTAATGCTTTTTTCCTCGGT
Organism: Treponema parvum; assembly: GCF_017893965.1. NCBI lineage: Bacteria > Pseudomonadati > Spirochaetota > Spirochaetia > Treponematales > Treponemataceae > Treponema > Treponema parvum. Next base: position 1,156,242 of record NZ_CP054142.1, on the reverse strand, counting down.
AAAAGTCCGAATAGAATTTTTCGACTTTTTCACCGCCGTTTGAATTCCAGTACCCGATAAGATTATCAAGATATTTTAACGGGCGTTTTCCCGTAATAATCTGAATCACGCCGTCTTTCATATAAGACTGTAAAGCGACATAATTATCTATCACCGTAACTGCAGGCGCCATTGCCGTAGGATTATACGCTTCATCCTCACAAGCCTTAGTGAGAGCTCTCGTGTGAGTAGCTATTCTGTACATATCGGCGCTCTTATAAAGCCTTGCCTGCCAGATTAAATTATAGTCAACTTCGCTGCGCAAAGACGTAAAGAAAAGATGCGCGTTCAATTTGTCGTCATTAAATTTAGGCTGAATGGGCGTATACCCGCCGTTTTCCGTATTGCGTTTCCAATGAACCCCTTCTTCGCCGGCAGCCAGGAAAATCTGATTTTCCTTTTTCAGAATTTCATTAATCGCTTTTATGGTTTCAACAGGATGTTCGGATGTAACGGGAATTACTGCAAAGTAATCCGCACCGGTCGGGATTTCTGCGTGAGCTATGCCATTTTTATCTTTTAACCACGCAATAGGTTCTACAAGAGAATCAGGCACGGCTTCTCTCAAAGTCTGCACATAGGTTCTGCAACCGTCCCATGAATCATTTAGCATAAAGGTTTTTCCTGCAGAGAATTTCGTAAATTTATCTCTTCGGGTTAACGCCGGAAAATCCTGGTCTATCAATCCTTCGCTATACAGTTTAGCCATAAACTCTACATAATCTCTGAATCCCGAAGCCTTAAAATACGGAACAAGCGCCGTTTTGGAAGCATTTTCCATCCACTCTCCGCGAAATCCGAAACCGCTTGTGATATTTGCTACGAGATGACTTTCCATGGGCTCGTTATCCATTCCAAGCGGAATCATGTCGGGATAATCCTTTTGAATTCTTTTTAAAAGTCCGTAAAACTCGTCTATATTCTTAGGCTCCGATACTCCCATCTTGTTCATAAGATCCATACGAGAAAGAATATTATACCTTGAAAAGCCCTGAGCGGCTTTTACGCTGGGAATGGCGTATATTCTGCCGTTCACAGTCGTAGAAGTAAATAAAGTAGGAATGGCTTTCTTTATATCAGGACCGTATTTATTTATCAGATCGGTTATATCCATGGCGGCGCCTTCGGCAATAACGCGTGAAAGCTGATCATCCGTTACGGTAATCATATCCTTTTTTTCACCGGCGGCGATCAGTAACATAAGCTGTTCCGAACTTGCCAAGGACTCCCACTTTATATCATAGCCTGTTACTTGTTTATAAAGCTTATAAGGCTGTTCTTTCGACATATCAACCGTTGTCTTGGTCGTCATAAAGGTTAAAACAGGGCTTTTCTCTTCTTTTGCCTGTGTTCCCGATTGAATGGCAGTATTTTCCACATTGCCTTGCGCTTCTTTGCCGCCGGATGCAAACACATAATTACCGAACGACAACAGAACCAACAGTAAAACCGTCAACTTTTTCATACTTTCGCTCCTCCTTACATACATTAAAACGTTTGTTTAATTATATTGAATAAAAACCGTCCCGACTTATTCAGATTGATGCAATCGTCATAATTAAAACGTTTTAAATTTTATAATTATATTATTACACGGTATGAACATGCTGTCAAATTTTTATTTTAACGATGATACCGATCCCCTTACACACAATACTCCCGCCCCAAGTACCCCGACATGTCTTGCTTTAGGATTGATTATGCGGTTCATGAGAATGGAAACAGCTTTCTGTCCCAAATAAGATTTACCGATATCCATAGTTGTTAATGCGGGAATTGCATATTCGGCCAAGGGGCCGTTTTCATAGCCGATAATCGAAACATCATCGGGACATCGGATTTTATTGTCGTAGAAATAACGAGCCGCGCCGATTGCAATCGAATCGGAAGCACAGACAAAAGCCGTCGGTCTAGGATTTTTAGAGCAAATTTTTTCACACCCCATATATCCCGACTCGCCGCTGAAGCTTTTGCAAAAAAGCGAAGTTTTACCGCTCACTCCAAACTCTTGTACAGCCCTCAGATATCCTCGGAGTTTGCGTCCGGAAGACTGTGAAAACTTAGGACCGTTTAAAAAAGCTATTTTCCTATGTCCGCAGGATATAATGTATTTGGTAGCCTGATACACAGCTTCGTCCGAATCAACATCTATATAATCCAAGCTCCGATCTCTGGCTCCCACAAGCACGACGGGAAGCCCCGTTTCCTTGAGTTCCTCCAAAAACGCTTCCTTTAAAATTCCGCCGACACAGATCAAACCGTCAACATAGTTCCTATTCGCTATAGGAGGAAGCATTGAAGCGTCATACTTGTACCAGTCTACAAGCATCGTATAACCTGCTTTTGAAACTTCCTGCTCGATTCCCCACATAACTCCGGAAAAAAACGAACCTGAAGTCCCCTTAAAACTGCCTTCCCATATTTCACCGTCACTGCCCGCTCTGATCACCCCTATAGCTTTATTAACCTTCGTTATAAGTATCCTTGCCGATTTATTCGGAACATAATTTAACCGTTTTATCGATTGTTGGACTTTCAATCTGGTTTCAAGTTTCACCAGAGGACTCTCATTAAGAACGAGAGAAACAGTGCTTATGGAAACCTTGGAATCATTGGCCACGTCTTTAATCGTAATGCTCATATTATTTAAAACCTTCTAAAAAATTCTATCACGCTTATTCCTTACAGTCAATACAAATAGCTCATGTATTAAAATAAATCTAATACCAAAAATACAGAATTCTGTTGTCGTTATTCAAAAAAGGTGTTATCGTTTTGTAAAGGAGTTTATAAAATGAAAATAGGAACGATGACTTCACAGTTCAGGCAGGGAAGGCATGACGACCCGCCCACAAGCTACATAGAGCAGCTTAGGTTCTGTAAAGAGGCGGGATATTCGGTAATAGACCTTAACATGTGCGCCATGAGTGACGGAAGCACGGAACTTAATAAAGACGACTGGGAACGCAGCGCAAATGAAATAAGGATGACTGCAGAAAAACTCTCCCTTGTTTTTTCTCAGTCGCATCCTCCTTACAGAAAAACAAAGGGCGGAGCGGCATATGAAGGTGAAGAAGAAGAACACTATCGAATGCTTACGGAGCGTTCACTGAAAATAAGTGCAATAGCAGGAGTAAAATGGGCGGTTCTTCATCCCGGAACGGAACTAGGGGATGATATGTTGGATATTGACGCAAATATAGAGCTAAATCATCAACTGAACGATTCCTTCGTTGAGCTTGCCGAAAAGCTGGGTATTGGGATCGCTTTTGAAAATATGCGGGACACTGCAAATTTCAGACGGTTCGGATCATCGGCCGAAGAACTTACATCTCTTGTAGATTCTTACAAGTCGACGCGAGTCGGAGCATGCTGGGATTTCGGGCATGCCAATCGCAATATGCACGATCAAAAACGAGCCATAAAATTACTGGGAAAACGATTGAAAGCAACGCACGTAAACGATAACAGCGGAAATATTCTGGACGAACACACCATTCCGTTTATGGGAAACATTGATTGGAAATCTGCCGTATCCGCACTTCGTGAAATAAACTATGAAGGCGATCTGATATATGAGTTGTCGGTAACAAAAAATATGCCCATGGAATTAAAGGTAGAGACTATGAAGTTTGCGAAAAAAATCGGAGAGTATCTGCTTTTGCTTTAAAAACACGCGGTCCTGTGATCTGAGGCAAGGAAGAGCATTGCGATGATTTCACTAAAAAAATCGGATGCGCTTTATGTTGCAGAAAAACACGCTTGGACATTTTGAGATGTATAGGCTGTACGGAATAGAGAACATACAGTTTTCCATTCCATACAGTCTAGTTTATATTTTCTTTGACTTATTCAATAATTGTGTTTGCCAAGAAACGCCCTTTTATTTCTTTGGATAGCTGTTGAGCAAGCTCCATAGCCGTGTTCGCTTGAGAATGTGTATATGTTCGCATCAAACGTTTTGCGGCCTCAGGATTTTTTTCATACAACTTAATTAAGAAAGCTTCCAAATCAGGTTGAACTTCAAATTGTTCCGTTTCAAACTGTCTGAAAACAGGAATGATCCATTCCTTAGCAATCTTTTGATAATTACGGTAGCAAAGCTGACCGACATCTTGGAAAGTCCACCACGCAGATTTCGGATCGAATTCATTTATTTCACCAATTGAGTACGCATGGGGCATGCCTTCACTACCGAGATAACAAGGAAGGAAAGGTGAAATGAGAGTATTGCCATAAGAAAACCATGCAAGTGTGCCAATTTCCTTGGGCATGTCTCGACGAAATTCTACGACCATACTGACAACAGTACCGGCCCATCCTACGCTCGTACTAGTTTCCATCCAGAACGGATTTTTGAACTGACCTGCCTCTGGAGCTTTGGACAAGTCGTATTTGCTGCCTTCTGACGAATCGCTAATCAAATCTGCTATATCACGAACGGACAACTTGCGATTAACTTTAGCGCCGTAAACCATGTCTTCCAAAGCAAAATCTTTACCTGAAACAAGATTGACGGCACGCCATCTTCTGTAAGCATTTACAGGGTCACTTGCTTTGCCAAACTCGTTAATCGAATCATTATCAGAGTAGATTTCATAGAAATTGAAAGGTTTACCGGATTTATCATCATACCAACCTTGTTCGACAGCGTGTGAAACAATATTTTTTGACCAAAGGAAGTTAACCGGATCATCAAAATCAATTACTTGTGTGCCAAAACAGTTTGGACGGCACTCCGCCTCATCATCAGCGACTCGCTTTGCACACCAGATACCACCGGGAGCAACTTCGAGGAAGAAACCTTCATTGGGGTCAGCAACAGAAATATTACAGCAACCAGCAGCCCCTTCAATCGCAGAAACACCAAAACCATATTTTTCAATCAATTCACCAAGCATTTCAATACTCTGACGAGCAGTTTTGCCTCGTTCCAAGACTAAAATTGTCAAGTCATCAGCTTCAAGACCGGGTTTTGATGTAAAAGATTTGAAAGAATACACACCTTGCATACCTACAGACACTTGGTGCTCATTCACACCGCCCCACCAAGACTCACTGTAATGTCCTGTTTCATACGCTGTCGTAGTATGTGTATAAGCATTTGTTGTTTCAACCTGTGGAATCTTTATACCATTGGAAAGCGTGTAGACCGCATCTCTTGCATGTTGTTTCCTCGGAACAAAATGAATATGCCCCGGATAACCGGGCCAGTCATTGTTAACACCAACAAGAACATTTCCTGTTGTCGTCGCATTTTTACCAGCAATAATTGAAAAACACATAGAAATCCTCCTAAATATCTTTTTCAAAAATATTCCTCTTTTCCGCCAAACTGTGGCTCCTTGACGGTATCAAATGTCTTCCTTATATTACCACGGGGTGAGGAATTCAATCAGACCGTACTGTTCTACGCGTTCTTTTCTTTACCAACTAAGACATACACAACAAAAGTAAAGATAAAACACGTAAAGACTGCACCAATTGTGTCCATTATGAACGGAATGCGCAGGCTAATAAAATAACAGATAGCGCCAAGCAACCAAACAACAATAGCCCTCCAGTTAACGCCGTTGTTGTACCAATAGAGACCGCCTTTTTTATTAAAGTCATCAGCAACATAGTTTTTTTTGCGGATGACAACATAGTCAGCAATCATGATAGCAATACATGGAGGAAATACTGCACCGAGATAACCCAAGAATGCTTGGAATGTATCTAAGAAACTACCGAGGAAGAACGGCACCAAAGCCAAAATAGTAGCCAAAATTGCAATAATTGTCATCGAAGCTCTCGGTTTGAGCTTTGTACTGAAGTTTGAAGTTGAATAACCACCAGAGTAAACATTAATCATATTTACCGCAATAGTTGAAACGACGATCATTATATTAGCAATTTGCCCCATACCGAGCATACTGGCAACACTACCTGGATCCGACATGTTAGGATCAAAAACACCATTTTGAATAGCAACAGCGATGGCACTGACACTACCAATAAGACAGAACCACACCATGCCGAAGGTAGCGCCGAGCATTGGAGCAATGGTCGCTGCTTGTTTCGTTTTGGTATAACGAGTATAGTCTGCAACAGCCATAATCCAAGCAAAACCAAGTGCCGCGAGTGCATCAATACCGGAGCCAAAAGTCATACCGCTATCAGCCGGCGGTACCCAGTCCATAATTTCTTTAAAAGCAAAGTTTTGGAAAATACGAATAGTAAGCCATACACTTAAAATAATTAGACAAATTACAGCAACACTCTGCGCAATTGCCATTGTGCGGGATCCTCCTAAGAGCGAAATCAACGCAGTGATAGCCATGATAATCAATACAGAAAACATCAAAGTTACGTTGGTTGCCGGTAAACCAAGCATTCCACTAAGCATGTTGCTGAGCGGAATGGCAGCAATATACGTATTGACACCACACCAGCCGACAAATTGCAGTGCATTGACAACCGACGGTGCTTTACTGCCGACAATGCCAAAGGGAACACGGGCGAGTCCCATGTTTGACGTACCTACAACAAATCCCATTGCACCAACAATTGCAAGTATTAAATAGGTAGCAATGTTACCGAGCATCGTAACAGCCATAGCTGCACCGAAACCCAAGATACCGAGCGTACTACCTACATACCATGATGTTGGATTGGCATTTGCAACAGTCCAAGTTGACGCCATGTCACGAAAGGAAGAGTAACGATGTTGACTGGATACGGGTTCATAAACGTCGTATTCAACATAAGAATCGTTCACATCATTCGCTGTTTGAGTTGTTTTTGATTCGTTAGACATAATATTCCTCCTCTATTATGAATGAATTCAATAGACAAGATAACAGTCAATCATGATTGTTTAAATTGAATAAACATAAACAGTATTTATCCTAATACAGCTTTAACCTCATGTCAAGAAAATTAAAAAATCGTTTTGCACCCCATTCTAATATTGATTAAGAAATCTTTACACTTGGATTATATTTTTACTTGACATGACAGGACAAGAGCATAAAAGGGAATATAAAGCCAGCAAGATAAACGACCGATAAAATAAAATGCATAATTTTATTGAACGTCTTAGTGTTATCGAAGAGTTGACCGACACCAATCAGCTCTGTTCATCATCCTTGTGGCAACTATAGCAAATATAGACGAATGGTTTGAAATAGATAAGACGGCCGCTATGAATCAAAATATCATACGAAAGTGAGTGTTGGCTATCTTAAAACGGGCGGATACTATTTCGGAAAGAAATATTCACTTAAAGTTAAACGCTATGTGGTGAGTTTAGAATCCTTCTGCATATTGGTTGAAACTTTGCAGATATAAAAATTATAAAATTCTCCCCCAAAAACGATATCTTCTTCTTTACTTCCCTAAGGAAAGCTTCGTGTTCTTGGCGTGTTGACATAGTACCTTAAGTCGATATAATCGGAAATAAAAGTGAAAACTATACAGAAAGTAATCATTTAGCTTATCACTGTTTTAAAAATGAGGTATTCGTCTATGAAAGTGACAAAAATTGAAAAAATCTGGATCGTTCTCGTAGTACTGTTCTACATTGCGTACAATTTTCCAGGGATTCCAGCATTAAGAGACAGTACCGGTATGTTCATACATGCTGTGCTAACCGTCGTGCCCATTTGGATTCTGGTTTACTGGGGAATGATAAAAGTATACAAGCAATACAAATTGAAACAAGGAGAATAGAATTATGCTTAATATATCAACAGTTTGGGTTATGATTACCATCTATTTTCTCTTCCTACTTGCTGTCGCATTTTATGTTACGCAACAAGAAAAAAAAGTCGCAACAGGAACATCGGTACTGAAGACTTCTGTCTCCTGGCCGGTTCTTGTCATGACTTATATTGCTTCGCTGATGAGTACATGGGTCTTTTTTGCCGGACCGGGCGGATACTATCGAGGTGGTCTAGGCTACTGGATTTCTGAAATGAGTTATATCTCACTTTTTCCGATTATTGCACATTTTACCATGAACAAGGTTTGGATTATTAACAAAAGCTTTGATTTTGCGACACCGGCTGATTTCTATTACCAACGCTGGAAAAGCCCTGTTCTGCGTCTCGTACTTGGAATAGTTTTCTTAGCATCTTCCTTTCCATACATTGCTTCTGTGCTTATTGCCATTGCCCGTGCTGCAGACATTGCTACAAATGCAAGCATGAATTACACCACAACAGTTGTTATTGTTGGTGTGTTGATGACTGTCTTTGTTATGGTTGGCGGTGTCAAGTCGGCGGCTACGGTCGACACCATACAGGGGCTCGCCTTTATTTCAGCATTGTGGGCTATTGCAATTGCTGTATTGATCGTCGGTTTTGACGGTTCATTACTGACTGCTGTAAAGAGTATTTGGAAAAATACACCGGAATTTTTCTCCTATCCCGGACCGGCCAACTGGGTCGGTTATGCCTCGCGTTTCGGTTATCCCTTTAGCTGTGCGATCGGCTGGACAATCATGTTACCACATGTTTTCGTGCGTTCCGGTTATTTTGGTGACAGTCTTCAAGCCCAACGTCGTCTGTCATTCTTTACACCGGCCTTACAAGCATTCGTCTGGACAGGCACGATGTTAATTGGTTTAATCGGAATTGCATTGGCACCCGGTTTACCAACAACAACGACAGAATTAATTATTCCTCACATGATTAATGGTATCGTAAATGAGTTCAATCATACACTTTCTGTCGTTTTAATGATCGCTTTTTTTACCGGTGCTGTTGCAGTCGGCCTGTCGACTGCAAATGCTTTCTTAGCCGTTGCCTCATCAATTGTGCTCAGTGACTTTATGAAAAACACCTTTAAAGTAAAAATTACAGAAAAGAATGTCAATACTATCTCTCGCGTAGTAATTCTGGCTTTAGGCATCGGCAGTCTATTGCTTGCTATCAGACCGCCGGATCTTATCTTTACCCTGATCATGTTCTCGATTGCTTTAGTTATGCCGTTGTTTCCTACTTTGATTTTCGCTATCTATTGGAAGCGCGGAACAACTCCTGCTGCAATAAGTTCATCCATTCTCGGCGTTATTACCATTTTACTAACCTACTACTTCGGTTATGGTAACACGTGGTATGGTGCTTTTGGTATGCTCGTTTCAATAGTTGTATTCGTTGTTGTATCACTGTTAACTAAAGATGATTCCGCAGAAGGATCTGATTTCTATAAAGCACTCGAGACGGGGTTGAACAAATATTACAATCTTCAGACTGATTAAAAAAATAGACCACCAAGATTTTGCAATGTGTAATAGCTAATTAACCGATATGAACTATTATTGACTTTTTTATTCTCTTTCAAAAAAAGCTCTGGCAGAGCTACCGTATAAACCGCTAGGCGCTTTAACAACAGTTTGCCCGTAAAGCAGCGCCGGGTGCTTCGAAATAACACGTGTGCAAACTGCTAGTTTTCTTTGGACAATTTTTTATTTAGTCTGCCAAAAGCCATTTTTAATAAAAAAAAGCCCGGCAGGCTACCGTCGTTCGCAGCATAGCTGCTCACTTACCAAGTTTGCAGGGTAAACATTCTATAGCGCTAAGAACCGCCCGTGCAAACTTGCTATGTCCCCTAGAACTCGTTTTATTTAAAAAGGCTGCCTTAAGGCAGCCTTTTTAAATAAAAAAGCCCGGCAGCTACCTACTTTCCCGTCAAAAGACAGTATCATCGGCGTAAGAGAGCTTGACTTCCGTGTTCGGGATGGGAACGGGTATTGCCTCTCCACAATGGCTACCGGGCATATTAACATAATTAAAGATGCGGAAAAAAAGTCAATAAAACTCTCTCAAACCGCTAAGGGAAGATCAGTGAAGAAAAATAACGGGAACAATAATATGGTCAAGCCTCACGACTTATTAGTACTGCTTGGCTGAACGCCTCACGACGCTTACACCTGCAGCCTATCAACCGGATAGTGTCTCCGGAGTCTTTAGGAGGGTTAAACCCTCAGGGATGTCTTATCTTGGGGTGGGCTTCCCGCTTAGATGCTTTCAGCGGTTATCCCTTCCGAACTTAGATACCCAGCACTTACCCTTGGCAGGATAACTGGTAAACCAGAGGTTCGTCCACTTCGGTCCTCTCGTACTAAAAGCAGCTCCTCTCAAACATCCATCGCCCGTAACAGATAGGGACCGAACTGTCTCGCGACGTTCTGAACCCAGCTCACGTACCGCTTTAATTGGCGAACAGCCAAACCCTTGGGACCTGCTCCAGCCCCAGGATGCGATGAGCCGACATCGAGGTGCCAAACTTTCCCGTCGATGTGAACTCTTGGGGAAAATCAGCCTGTTATCCCCGGAGTACCTTTTATCCGTTAAGTGATGGCCCTTCCACACGGAACCACCAGATCATTAAGACCTACTTTCGTACCTGCTCGAAATGTCTTTCTCGCAGTCAAGCCTCCTTGTGCCTTTACACTCGTACGATGATTTCCAACCACCGCGAGGAGACCTTCGCGCACCTCCGTTACTCTTTAGGAGGCGACCGCCCCAGTCAAACCGCCTGCCTACCATTGTCCCTATACCGGCTTCACGGCACAGGTTAGAAATTCCATTCATCAAGGTTGGTATTTCACTTTTCGGCTCTTCGCAACCTAACGGCCACGCATCACTGCCTCCCAACTATTCTACACATGATGAATAGAATCCCAATAGTAAGTTACGGTGAAGGTTCACGGGGTCTTTCCGTCTAGTTACGGGTATCCGGCTTCTTTACCGGAATATAAATTTCACCGAGTCTCGCGTTGAGACAGTGCCCAGAATCGTTACACCATTCGTGCGGGTCGGAACTTACCCGACAAGGAATTTCGCTACCTTAGGACCGTTATAGTTACGGCCGCCGTTTGCTGGGGCTTCGATTCACAGCTTCTCCTTACGGATAACCGCTCCTCTTAACCTTCCAGTACCGGGCAGGTGTCACCACCTATACGTCCCATTGCTGGTTCGCAGATGGCTGTGTTTTTGATAAACAGTCGCCTGGGCCTGCTTTGTGTCGCTCACAATCTTTGATTAAAGTGAGCCGCACTTCTTCCGAAGTTACGTGCGCATTTTGCCGAGTTCCTTAACGCGAGGTCGCTCGTGCGCCTTAGATTTCTCATCCTACCTACCTGTGTCGGTTTCCGGTACGGTCTTTTAAGCCTAACTTAGACATTATTTCCCGGCACCTTGATTACGTCCGCTTCACTTCGACTTTCTCTCCGCTCGCTGTCACGGCTCATCTCAGAGTGTCTTTTAACCCACTCTTCACTAACTTACCGCTTTGACCGGAACTACCGTTCTCCGGCCGGATTTCACCTCATGCGTCATGCCTTCAATACTTAAAAGGTATTGGATTATAAACCAATTTCCCATCGACTACGACTTTCGTCCTTGCCTTAGGGGCCGACTTACCCTGGGCAGATTGCCTTTACCCAGGAAACCTTAGGTTTTCGGCGGACGGGGATCTCACCCGTCTTTTCGTTACTTATACCTGCATTCTCTCTTCCATCTCCTCCAGCATCCCTCACAGGTTTGCCTTCTCAGGTTAATGCAATGCTCCCCTACCAATCATAACTTTCGTTATGAGTCCGTGACTTCGGTATCATGCTTAGCCCCGTTACATTGTCTGCGCACAGGTGCTCGACCAGTGAGCTGTTACGCACTCTTTTAAGGAATGGCTGCTTCTAAGCCAACCTCCTGGCTGTATTTGCATCCGCACTTCATTTCACACTCAGCATGATTTTGGGACCTTAGTCGCCGGTCTGGGCTGTTTCCCTTTCGACTATGAACCTTAGAGCACACAGTCTCACTCCCATACGATGACTGTCGGTATTCAGAGTTTGATTGGTTTCGGTAGGTTTTGACACCCCCTAGTCCATCCAGTGCTTTACCTCCGACAGTTTTGTATGAGGCTGTCCCTAAAGGCATTTCGGGGAGAGCCAGCTATTTCCAGGTTTGTTTAGCCTTTCACTCCTAGTCACAGGTCATCACTACCTTTTTTAACAGATTACTGTTCGGTCCTCCACAAGGTTTTACCCTTGCTTCAACCTGCCCATAACTAGATCACCTTGGCTTCGGGTCTACGACATGCAACTTTTCGCCCTTTTCAGACTCGCTTTCGCTCCGGCTCCGGAACTTCTATCCCTTAACCTCGCTGCATACCGTAACTCGCAGGTTTATTCTACAAAAGACACGCCACTACCCTTTCGGGCTGTGACATCTTGTCAGTCTATGGTTTCAGGTTCTATTTCACTCCCCTTACCGGGGTTCTTTTCGCCTTTCCCTCACGGTACTTCTTCGCTATCGGTAGCTGATTAGTATTTAGCCTTGGATCGTGGTCGACCCGGATTCCGACAGGGTTCCTCGTGCCCCGCCGTACTCAGGTACCGCATCAAAAAGTCATACTTATTTCGCTTACGCGGCTTTCACGCTCTCTGACAGGCTTTTCCAAAACCTTTCTGCTATAAGTATGTTTTCTCCTAACTTTTCGGGTCATCCCCATGCGGCCCTTCAACCCCACTTTGCGTGGTTTGGGCTCCTCCGCTTTCGCTCGCCGCTACTTACGGAATCTCTTTTGTTTTCTTTTCCTCGGGTTACTTAGATGGTTCACTTCACCCGGTTTCGCTCTGCCGCCCTATTTTATTCAGACGTCGCAGTGACAACCTTTTAAGTTGTCGGGTTACCCCATTCGGCTATCCGCGGATCTCTGAATATGTGCTTCTCCCCGCGGCTTTTCGCAGCTTATCACGGCCTTCTTCGCCTTCCAGCTCCTCTAGGCATCCGCCATAGACCTATTTTCGCTTGACCATATTATTCTTCCCGTATCTCAACTTTCGCACTATTAAAAGTTATCAAGCTTACATCTTCTAACGTGCTCGCCTCAATCGGGCATTCTTCACCTAGAAGCAAGTTCCTCTCATGCTTATCACACTCAAGTCTCTCGCTCCTTCTTCCCTTCTCTTGTCTTGTCAAAGATCGTGTAAACATTGATCCGTCCGGCATGAACGAATTTTATGCTTTTATGGAGATAAGGGGATTTGAACCCCTGACCCTCGGCTTGCAAAGCCGATGCTCTAGCCAGCTGAGCTATATCCCCAGAAATAAAATCAAATAAAAACAAAAGGGGAAAGGAAGAAAAAAGATGAAAATAACCTTAACTCCGTCTTACGAAGCTTGTGCCGTACACCGACACTCGTCCTACCTTACAGGACTTACCTTTCTCTTAGAAAGGAGGTGATCCAGCCGCACTTTCCAGTACGGCTACCTTGTTACGACTTCACCCCCCTTACAAAGCATACCTTCGACAGCGCCCTCCTTGCGGTTGAACCACTGGCTTCGGGTATCCTCTACTCGGATGGTGTGACGGGCGGTGTGTACAAGGCCCGGGAACGTATTCACCGCACCGTGCTGATGTGCGATTACTAGCGATTCCAACTTCATGGAGTCGGGTTTCAGACTCCAATCCGGACTACGATCGCTTTTATGCGTTTTGCTTCGCCTCTCGACTTCGCTTCACTCTGTCGCGACCATTGTAGCACGTGTGTTGCCCTGGACATAAGGGCCATGATGACTTGACGTCATCCCCACCTTCCTCCGGTTTGTCACCGGCAGTTCCGCCAGAGTCCCCATCTTTACATGCTGGTAACTGGCAGTAGGGGTTGCGCTCGTTGCGGGACTTAACCCAACACCTCACGGCACGAGCTGACGACAGCCATGCAGCACCTGTTCACAGCCGTATTGCTACGCTCACATATCTCTATATGATCGCTGTGTATGTCAAACCCAGGTAAGGTTCCTCGCGTACCATCGAATTAAACCACATGCTCCACCGCTTGTGCGGGCCCCCGTCAATTCCTTTGAGTTTCACCCTTGCGGGCATACTCCCCAGGCGGTACACTTATCGCGTTTGCTTTGGCACCCAGCCTCTTGGCCGGACACCGAGTGTACATTGTTGACTGTGCGGACTACCAGGGTATCTAATCCTGTTTGCTCCCCGCACCTTCGCACTTCAGCGTCAGTCATCTGCCGGTAACCTGCCTTCGCCATTGGTATTCTTCCAGATATCTACAGATTTCACCCCTACACCTGGAATTCTGGTTGCCCTTCAGTGACTCCAGTCATCCAGTTCTCAATGCAGCCCCGGAGTTAAGCCCCGGTATTTCACACCAAGCTTGAATGACCGCCTAGATGCCCTTTACGCCCAATAATTCCGAACAACGCTCGCAACTTACGTGTTACCGCGGCTGCTGGCACGTAATTAGCCGTTGCTTATTCAAACCTTTCTGTCACCGCTTAAGCATTCCCTCTTAAACTTATTCTTCAGGTTCAAAAGGACTTTACAACCTTTCGGCCTTCATCGTCCACGCGGCGTCGCTCCGTCAGGCTTTCGCCCATTGCGGAATATTCTTAGCTGCTGCCTCCCGTAGGAGTCTGGGCCGTATCTCAGTCCCAATGTGTCCGTCCACCCTCTCAGGCCGGATACCCGTCGTCGCCTTGGCAGGCCTTTACCCTGCCAACTAGCTGATAGGCCGCGAGCCGATCCCCCTGCGGTGCCAAAGCACCTTTCCTCTCTATACTCTAACTATAGAGTTCGTATCCGGTATTATCTGATATTTCTACCAGCTATCCCTGTCAGGAGGGTTCGTCACCCACGTGTTACTCACCAGTCCGCCACTCTAGGAGAAAAGCAAGCTTTCCTCTTGCCGTTCGACTTGCATGCTTAAGACGCGCCGCCAGCGTTCGTTCTGAGCCAGGATCAAACTCTCCATGATTATTTCATAAGCCTTTCGGCTTGTGATTCCTTAACCATTTATGTCCGGTCCTCTCCCTCTCTTTCAAGGGATTTGCCCTTCCTTCATTTCATTTACCTGATCTCTCAGGCTCCTTTGGCTCTCTTCACCTTTTCCTGGCCGACAATGCTTTATCATTGCCTTCCGTCTTTTCTTCCCTTCCCTCTTGTCTTTCAAAGATCTTAGCCTTCGCAGGCTGTCCCACGCTTTTATTATTGCGGGTGATTGTTAATATATACCTTTTCACTTTTTCTTGTCAAGCCTTATTGTCGCTTTTTTTTAACTTTTTTTGTCTAAAATCCTGTAAAAACAAAAAGCTTTTAACGAATGTTAAAACTATAGCAAGTCCCCTATTATTCCGTCTCTTACCTACCGCTTTTCGTCCTTTTCCATCGCCTTTATCTTTTTTTCTCTCTTGTTTATCTCTTTGTCGAGCGTTTTTAGCTCTTTGATTATGCCGGATATTTTTTCATCTTCAAACGAGATTTGCTCAACGCCTTTTGCAGATGATAAAGAATATACTTCAGAACCGAGTCTTTGCAAAGTCTTTTTTTTATCCGAATTAAGTTTTTTATGTTCGAATTTTAAGACACCCAGTTCGCCCAATCCTTGCACTACAGTGCCCGCCTTATCCAACGCGATTTTTGAAGCGGCGACGCCTTTGTCAAGATAACCTTTTACCTGGTCGGTAAATTTTCCCATATTTTCCTCCTTCTTTAAAATAAACATAAACCGTTTCAAAAGCAAGAATTAAATATTTCAAAGCCTCCGAATGGCTACCAATGTAAGATCGTCGAGCTGTTCGTCTTCCATAACGTTCGTATAATATACATATGTTACATCTTCCGCGCTTTCATTTTTTTTGGAACAATATGTATCATACAAATTAAAATGCAGGCGTAGGAATTCGTCTATATTGCGGTCTACTTTGACGACGTCGTCTTCCGTAGCTTCGTGCGGTTTATACATACGGAATATCTTTTCTACCGAAATAAGAGCGATGATCGCCTCTTCCACGCTTCCCTTACACGTTGTAAAATCAAAGCTCAAAACTTCCCCGGGAACGGGGTTTTTGTTCTTTTCAAGAATAAAAACTTTTTTACTCATAACAGCTTCAATGACTTGCCTTACTCTTTCGGCTTCCAGCAATTCGGTTACGGTGGAGACTTTATCATTCCCGCTTTCATCCTTTTCGGTAATTTGAAGCGGCAAAAAAGAATTATTGCGGCATATTCTTGTGGATTCTTCTATACCGTCAGTGTACAAAAATAGAATGTCTCCTTTTTCGAGGACTGTTTTATCAACCTTGAATCCGCCTTTCATATCAACCATAAACGAAGGCATGGGGCCCGCTGCAGGAGCGGCGGATAATGTAAACGTTTTTAATTTTTGAATTTTTTGGTCGTAAATATGAACAATATTGTCGCCCGCATTGGACATATATACGGTGCCGGTCTGAGTGTCGACCAAACACAATATTATCGCTGCAAATTTTCCTTTGAGTCCCAAAGATTCGATAAAATCATTTATCTGTGAAATCAATTCGTTCAATCTGCCGCCGTTAGCGTTGAAATTCCAGTTTGCAAAATAACGGCGGAAGAACGTAGCGACTACAGTCATGATAAGAGCGGCAGGAACTCCGTGACCTGAAGCATCGCATTTTATAAACACGTACCACCTGTCGTCGAGCTTTTTATAGTCGAAGTAGTCGCCCGAAACGCCGGAAGCTCCTTCGTAATAACCGAATGTTTCAAGCGCATTGTCCTTTAATACGGAGGTAGTAGTTTTGCCGCCTTCGGAATTTATATTCAACGGTAAAAACGCCTGCTGAACGGCGCGTCCGTCCAAGGTAAGCTGTTCTTCCAGAGCGGCTCTGGCCAGTTCGGAAGTCATATTGTTTACGGCGTCGCGCAGATTGCCTATTTCATCGTCAGATTTGAATTCTATTTTTTCAGATGCAAGTTTTGACTTGTCGCGTGTTGAGCCGATAACGGCGACGTGCCTTTCAAGTATCCTGATAGGTCTGACTATAACAGTGGCTAAGATAAAGGCGCCTACGGAACCTGCGAATACCGCAAAAATCCCAACCAGTATTGCGGATAATATGATGGAACGGCGCGCCGTATTTACGGTCGTAAGCAGATTTTCCGTAGAAACTTTTAAAAACACTATACCGTGGACATATGTTCTTTCGTTTCCCTGCCTGTATAAAACCGGCCTGTAAAACAGATATTCGGTATTAAGCGGATCAAGATGATTGTTGTCAAAAAGCGGGAACGACGAGCTTGCGCTATTTGAAAGCTCGTCGAGCATCTGAGTGATGCGGCTGTTAAGCTGAGTTGTAATAGTAGAAATTTCTTCCCGGCGGGCTACGGATACGCGGTCCGTGCGGAGCGCCAAGGAAACTCCTTCGGAAGTTAGCGATGCAATCTGAGAAGCAATACTTCCGATTCTCTGTTCGGCAAGGTCGTTTAAACGCATACAGGAATCGGCTATTGCCTTGATGTCCGCATCGGATAGCTTAGAAACTCCGTAATTCAGCACATCGGTGTTTATCTTTGAAGAAATATCGGGGTCATTCGTAGCCCATACGAAATCAAGATTTTTTTCAATACCGTTTGCAGGCATTCCCGTAATTGTGGCAAATTCGGCTTCAGGCAGTGCTCGCGACTGCGCCGGAAGGTAACTCAATTCGAGAATATTGCCCGACGGAAGATAGGCGCGCGCTCCGGTGTTTATGCTGTTCAAAAGCACTCCTATACGGCTTTCAAGGCCCTCGGCAAGAAGCCGTCCTTGGGAACGAATCATCCTTGTTCCAAGGGAAGCGGCGACAAGCAGTACAATCATTAAAACAAGCAGTATGGTAAAGGCCATAAGCTTTATGCGAAGGCTTCCGCTGCGTTTTTTTGCGGACGTCAATTTCTTTCTCTTTTCAAGCGTCATAAGATCTCCTGTAAGAAGAGCGTTCACTTCATAGCGTATTGTAACGGTTTCACGTGCGGTTTGAACGATTCCGCGCACTGCAATCAAACTTCCGAGTACGGCAAAGGCGCATATGAGGTAAAGCAATATTCTTTCAAAACGAATTTGTACAAGGGCTTTCTTTAGCAGCGGCCCCCATTCAGGCTCGTAAACATATTCATTTTCAATTTTTACCGTACCGCCCTGTTCCACATTCAATATAGCGCGCGAAAAATACAATCCTCGATCCGAATGCACAAGGCCTATTCGATAAATTCCTTCACCCACTTCGCCGCCGAGGTCAAGGCCTTCTATTAGCGTGTCCGATCTTACGCGGAAAGAGTTTTCGGATTTTAAATAAACATAATCATACGGCGCTTGTCCGTCCTTGTCGACGTAGATCTGCGTTATGTCTCCGTCATAAACAAATCCTTTGCCATAAATTTCCAAAAAGCTGTTCCCGAGAAGAGTTTTTTTCAATTTTACAGAAGAAATAAGCGTAAACGGAATAAATTTATTGGAAGCGACAAGGATGACGGAGGGTTTCCCTATGTTGCCCACACTGTCCACGGCAGCAACCGAAAAAGCGTAAAGCCCGTTCTCAATATTTTTATATGTGACCGAAGTATTTACTCCGAGTGTTCTTTGAGGAATTTTATAAACCTTCATAGGATCGGAATATCTTTTAATTAAAGAAGAAAGATACGACGAAGCTTCTTCTTCGCCCGCTGCCATCGGATGCCCGGCATAACCTGAAAAACGCTTTTCAACGGCGCTTAGCCGCTCGAGGGACCACGTATAGCCTGAAACATCGTCGTCGCCTTGATCCGCCTGCCATGAAAATACAAGGTTTTCCGACGAAGCAAACCCTTGTAAGTCTTTGCTCACAGGCAATATCTTAGGAGGTTTGGGAGGCGTCGTGTCTTTAAAATAAGTTATTTCCGCCGGAGCCGACCAGTTTCCGGCATAGTCGAGGGCGCGGGATCGAAAATACCATACGCCGTCCTCAGAAGCTTTTACGCTTACGGTTGTTTGAGAAGGCAATCTCATAATACGTTTGGGAGGCATTTCTTCTTTGTCCTGCGTCCATATCCATGAAAACCCTGCGACGCCCGAAGAATCCGACGGAAGCCTTACCGCAACTCTTTCATCTTCAAAGCGGCCCCTTTCTCCGTTTTTAAATGTGACGCCTGATAAAGACGGAGCGCTTACGCTTCTGTCGGGAGAAAGACGAGAAATGTAAGGGACGGATTTTTTTGAAGAGGGATTCACCTGCCAAATAAAAGAAAGAGTGCTTTTGTCGTCGGTTATTACAGGAAAAGCGAATATACAAGAATTTCCGGAAGAGGATTTTTCATTGGACAGAGGAATTTCATCCCATATCGCGCCTTGCTTTTGCGCAAAAAAAACCGATTCCCGGCCGCTTCTTGTGTCGAACCAAACGACGAAAAGGGCGCCTTCATAAAAAAAGAACACAGGCCTGTTTGCGTTACCTCTAACCGTCAACTCTGTCAAATCGCCCAAAGGCTCTCCTTCCGTATCTAGACTTCGAACCCAAATATGAGAATTTTCAGACGAATAATAGGTTCTTTCCCATGCGACAAAAATCTTTCCCTCGTGAAAAAAAAGCACGGGGCGCTGGTTATTATAATTAAAATAAGTTCCTTGCGAACCGACAAGAAGAGAACCTTCGCCGGTTATGATGCGCGGCACAGACCAAGAGCCGTCTTTAAATACTGTAGAATATAATTGATATGAAAGACGCGCCCCCGTTCTGTGCTGGGCCTGAAACACAACCATGTCTCCGCCGGGAATATTTACAAGAACGGGGATAAAAGGGTTCGTAAAATCCTCTGCAGGCGGAAAAGCTTCAAAAGGCTGCCAGCTAAAACCGTCACGAGACCTTGAATAGAGCATTGAAAAAGATTCGTTTTGGCCGAGTGCGGTAAATAAGACAAATTCTCCTTCCGAATTTGAATAAATACGCGGCGCGACAAGAGGCTGTTTTTGTCTGGGAAGCGTCGTGCTTTTAAAGTTGTAACCCCCGTCCTCGCTTACAAATATTGAAATAGTGTGTACGTCCGACAAGACGGCCAGAGCAATTTTACCTGAAGGCTGTATGACGGCGGAATAAAGATCGGGAACTTCGCCGGAATATGAAAAAGGCCCGGCAAAACGTTCGATTTTATGCCACAGATCATTCCCTTCATACACTTGCCCCGAAAGCCAGATACTTTTATTTGCCGCGTCGATTTCCTGCCAAAAAACGGCCGTATATTTGCCGCTGGAAACCGAAGACGGAAATCTTGAATCGTATGAAGTTATGCGTTCGGTGTTTTCCCAATAAAAATCGCGGGCAAAAAGCGACGGCGGAGAAAAAGATAAAAAAAACGCCGCAAGGAATAAGAGAAAGAATAAAGACGAGGATCTTTGCGGAAGTTTTTTTTCTGTCATAGCAATGCCTGTACTTTTTTCTGAAGGTCGAGAACCTTTGCCGACCTGCCGTTTACCGGCGACTGTAAAAGACGCTGAACGAGCGCGTATGCGCCAATAATATTATTATTTTGAAGCTCTTGTATAGCCTGCTGATAAAGCATTTCATCTTCAGCCGAAAGAACTACCGTAGCCTTTCCTCCGATCGACACCTGAATACGGTCCTTTAACGTTATGGCGGCCGAATTTTGCGGATTCAAAGAGATTGCTTCGTCTACAAGCGAAAGCGCCCTTCTCAAGTCCATTTCATTACGCGACGTGTCGACTATCTTTCTGGCGTCAGACGTCAAAGCTGAGGAGCGTGCCAAAACCGCGCGGTCTACAGGTCTTTGTCTTATGCCTATTTCAACCTCAACGTTATAAATCAACTGCTTAAGGCCCGGATAGCCGGGATTTATCGTATAAAGATCGAGCAGATCCGCATAGGCTCTCTGCCGCAACGAAGGATTTTTATAGTCGGAACGGGCGGAATCCACCCGCCTTCTAAACATATCGTTAAAGGCAGTTTCGTCTATAAGTTTATTTATTCTTAAAGTCAAAAGACTTGCTTCCTGATTCAAAGGATATACCAGCTGAAGCTCGTGCAGCTTGTCTTTTGACTGTTGCAAGACAGCTTCCGCTTCCGTTTTTCGTCCTGAAGCCATGAGCTCTCTTCCCTGATCATAATATTGATTTGCAATGCTCAATATCTGCGACATTTCAGGATACAGAGGCGCCGTAGGTAAAATAGTGCGGCCGGTCTGCATGGAAAGAGCCGTAATAACCATTGAGTACAGGTTACTTATTTCGATGTCTTCATCAATATTCGTAGTGGCCCAGCGGGTTCTTGCCCTGACAAGCAGATTTTCAGCCTCTTCAAAATTGCCCGCATAGTATTCGTTTCTGGCCTTACTTTTTAATTGACGAACTTCGGCAACCACGACTTCGTTTTCTTTAGATGCGATCCGTTCGCCGAGTTTCAGCAATTTTTCGTTGCTTGAGACGCGTAAAGATTTCGACTCCTGATAAGATAATGATTCGTTATATTTTAAACGCGATCTCTGAAGATATTCGCGGGCGCCGTTAAAATCGCTTCGGCTTAAAGCGCGAACGGACTGTTCGTATCGCAGATCTCCTTCGTTTGAAGCGCTTTCCGCAAGCAATATTCTTTCTTGGGCGCGCTCTGAAATTTCCGTACCCCTTAAGTTAAGCCTGTCAAGCCGTTCAATGGAATCGGATAAGATTTTTTTTGTATCCACAAAATAATTTTGATATTCCGTCTTTGTTTCAAGAATCTTTTGAGAATCCGACAGGAGCGCACGATCGGAAAGTACGGAAGGCTTAAGATTTGTCACAAGAGCAAGGGCTTCCGACGGATACGAGCCTGCCTCTATAACCTTTCCGTCGGGAGCAGTCCTGCTTTCCGCTCTTGCGGTCATAAGTTCTTCCGCCCAAGCATATTGCGTTTCATATCGGTCTGCAATGAGGTCTCCGGCGGTTGCAAAATATAAAGCGGCGTCTTTACAGCCTTTGACGGCTTCAGCGTCCGCTAAGGACGCCGTTTTTGTACAGAGGGAAAAAAGAACGTTTTCCGCCGTCTGCCAGCTAAGAGCCTCGTCGGCTATAAACACACCGGCAGTCGTGCGTGACGTTTCCTCCGGCGGCGCTTCGGATGTTTTTTCAGGCAATACTCCCTTCGATGCAAACCATTGTGAGTTTATGATATTTCCGGAATCGGTTTTTATTTTTTCAAAAGTAGGTATGATCGAAAATTTTAAATTGCCGTAATTCATTTTTTCGGAACGAAAAGACGAAACGATGTCTTCGGGTAAGACTATGCTTTCCGAGCGCGTTTTTTCCAGCCGCTGCAAGGCTACAAGATCAAGCTGCTCTAATATTTTTTCGCTTAACGATGTAACAAACTTCATAGAATAGTCGTATTGAGGGTAAATATTTTCACCTTTGTGCCTGCTGTTTTTAAGCGTGTAAAGACCGTTTACATCCGTCGCCAAGACGGCAAAGTTTTTTATGGAAAATAAAATATCTTTTCTTACTCCGTCTTCGGATTTAAATACATTCTCTCCTCCCAACGATCTTTCGAACGCTTCGGACTGAACGACTATCTGCTCGTAAACGGAATTTTTCATCCGTTCCGCAAGAGTATTCCACAGTGCGTCCATTGCCCCTACTATTCCGGAATCAGGGTTGGATGTTCGTCCTAAAGTAAGGCGGGACACAAAAGGTAAAAACGAAGAATCCGTCAGTTTAGGATCAAGTTTTTTCATATCCGAAAAAGCGCTTTCGAATATAAGCCCCGAATCGAAAACCGTGTTGCGGACTGTAGCGAACCGCCCGAATTCATGTCGCACCGAAGCAAAAGCGTTCATCGACCGGTTATAGTCGTCGCTCTTTACGGCTTCAATAAAATTTTTGCACGCATTGTTAAGATCGTCTTGAACGGCCGGAAGACTTGAAATTGCGGTATCGACGGAAAAAAGAGATTTTTTTACAAGATCCGTAATTTCCGTATCCGATGTAGAGGCAAAAAATTCATCTTGGTAAAGATAAAATCCTTCCCTGATCTTATTTACAGCTTCGACATATTTTTCTTCGGCTACAAGGGCGCTGCCTATTTCCATAAGGTTATTGAACACGGAGCGGTAATACGTAAACTGAGCGGCAATCTTTGCCTGACTTATAAAGGCGAGAGCTTCCGCAGTAGGACTCTTTTCAAGCGCCTCAAGCCTGGCGATAATATCCAGTTTTTTTTGATTATTTTCAGGTTCGTTACGAATAACATCTATGAGTTCCTTCGACAAAGACGCATATTCTTCCCGAGCTTTCATTATCTTTCTGATTCTTTTTTGAGCGGCATCAAATTTATCCGGAAAACGTTTTATATAAGCTTCAAGCATCAAAAGCGCCTGATTATAATCCGTCTCTTTGATCTTTGCGTCTATCGCCTTCAAATCAACAACTTCGGTATCATCGGCGCCGACGCCAAACGAAGAAAAAAGAGAAAATAAAACTGTAAAAACAAGACAGATTTTCTTCATTATTATGTTATCATTTTCGGTTATATTTAAATGTTTTTTTATGTTTGCAGATAAAAAACCGAAAATATAGTATAATCGTTAACATAAATTGTACCATGAATAAAATATCCATAAAGTCCATTTTGTTACATTTGATAATTCTCTGTACAATCCCAGTATATGCGCTTGATCTGTCCAATGCAAATACTTCACTCTCCGATATTTTTTTCAATTATATAGATAAAAACGAAGGAACTACTTCATTCAGATCGCTCAACATACCTTCCGGCGGAAGAGCCGAAAGCATGGGAACCGCATATACTGGGTTGGCGAGCGACATCGCTTTTTTCGACTACAATCCGGCTGCAAGCTGCGTACTTGAAAACACGGAAATTTCGGTAGCCCACAATGCGTGGATAAGCGATTCGGCGGTTGAAACCGTCGCAGGAACCGCTCGTATAGGCAATCTGGGATTCGGAGCGCAAATAAAATGCTTTTACGTTCCGTTTACGGAATACAATATTTTCGGCGAACGCGTAGCCGGAAGTTATTACAGCGAAACCACGGCGGCTGTCAATGCGTCGTATAATTTTCTTGCAGGATATTATTTTAAAGGAATTGCGACGGGCGTAAATATTAAAGGAGCTTGGAGAAGCATTCCCGATTATACCGATAACGACACGAATAAAATCATAAAAGGGTCGGGACTTTCTCAATCGGGAGCCGCATTGATGGCGGACTTCGGCGTGCTCTTACGCTTTAATTTAGCAAAATTTTATTCTTCGCGGGAACCGAACCTTAGGCTGGGATTGAGTCTTATGAATTTAGGAACGGCTTTTACGGGATTCGGGCCTAAGGGTAAAATCACAAGGGACGATCCTTTGCCGTCCAAAATATCGGTGGGAATTTCATACCAATTTATGGATCCCGTCATAATTACGGCCGATTTCAGACAGCCGATAAACTTGGAAGATCCGCTTAAATCCGAAAAATGGTCGGCCGGCACGGGCGCAAGCATAAGGTTTACAAATTTCTTTTCATTTATGACGGGCTTTTTGATTCAAGGCGCAAATCCGCGCATAAGCGCGGGAAGCGAATTTAAAACCGGAAAGGTCATCATGAACGTGAACTATACTTTCGACCTTACGACGTCTCTCAATCCAGTAAACCACATAAGTTTATCGGCCAAACTTGATCTGGGCGACCGCGGAAGGGGAAAGATAAGAAGCGAAGTGGACGCATTGTACTCCCAAGGGCTTATATATTATGCTCAAGGAAATATGCAGGGGGCTTTCGAAGCATGGCATAAAGCTTTGGATCTTGACAAGGGCTTCGACCCAGCACGGGAAGGCCTCAAAGCGGTTCAAACGTCACAGAATCTATCCGATTACATAATCAATATACAGTCTTTGGATTAAGACTCATCAAAAGCCCGGCAGATTGTTCGACAGACAGATCCGATCGATTTACGATCGGCCGATTCGCCCGTCCGTACTGTTATTTTTTTCTGCTGAATATACGGTAATTCATCCACGGGAAAATAGAATGTTTTCTTTCAAGGTTTGTCAACCATTCGGTACTTACAGTATTTGACCCCAACGAATCGAATACGGTAGTAAAAGAGGCGATGCATTTTTTAAAAAACTCTTCAGCGTAATCAGGCTCGTTTTCTTCCTGAATCATATTTGCCCATTCGCTCGACTGTGCCAAAAGCACTTCGCGGGCGCCTAAATTGAGAAGCCGCGCTTTTAGTCCCGTATCGCTGGGGAACCTTCCGGCAAGATCTATCATGCGCTCGGTTGCCTTTCGTACGTAGCGCATCATCCAGCTGTTCGAGCTGTCCAAAAGGTTTTCTCCGTACCCGTATCCGTAAGCCGCGCTGGGATACGGAACAATCTTTTGGAGTTTTAAATCCGACGGTAAAAGATCCGATAAATTTGAAATCACCACCCCTATATCGGCAGCCGAACGTATTATCGTTTCAAGCCAATACGCGCCTTCAAGCCAATTCGTGCCTATGTCGTCCGCTTTATATGCACAGACAAGGGACAGTTGTGGAACGGAAATTTCCTTTTCCGCCGCCTCCAAACGGCTTTTCTTTTTTTGTAAAAATTGCAGAGCGTCGGCTTCCGCACGGCTGTAAGCCGCTTGAGGGTCATACACGCCGCGACTATTATTGCCGTTTTCTTTTGATTTCAGGTCTGATCCTGCAGTGTTATTCCAATAGCAAAATCCTGTAGCCTGACGAGCCGTTTCCGGCAATCCGAACGCTTTAAGCTCGTCGATAGAAAGTTCAAAACCGGCGTCTTTTTGAGTATTGCAGTAAACTCCCGCACTTCTAAACGAGCCTTCGCCTGCAATATGATTTTCGGTGTCTCGACCGAAAACGGACAAAGAATTATTACAACGCACCGGAGTAAATAAACCGTTTAAGGGTTCCGTCTCGGAAAATAACAATCCCTGAGAATCCAATACCGTATATTGAAAACCGTACGAACGAAGATTATTTTCAAGTCCCTTTGTATAACCCAAATAAGGCAGCCAGAATCCCTGCGCGGATTGGCCGAAAAAATATTTTTGAGCATAAAGGCCAGTCTCTATCTGCGCGCTTACCGCTTCGGGAAGATCGACGTAATACGGTAAAAAAATCGGGGTAGCCGTAGTAGCAAGAATTTCCAAAAAACCTTTTGCGGCATATGCGGAAAAATGCTTAATTAAATTTTGCTCGTATTTTTCGGTAAAATCAAATCTGTCCTGCTTTGCCTTCGCAAGAAAAAACTTTGCGGCCGCAAGAAGAGATTCGCTGTATTCGCAGCGTTTCATCTCTTGCATACCGAACGCAATGCGCCGATCCAACCATTCGATGTATTTTTCCTGTATTACAGGATCAGACAGCATCGTACACAACGAAGGCGAAAAGACCATCGAGATCTTAAACTTTACACAATCCCGCTCCAGAGATTCGAACATGTTTAAAAGAGGGATATATGTGCCCGATATCGACTGAAAAAGACCTACAAAATGCGATTCGCTGTTTTTATGATCCAACGGGATATATATATGTTGCGCATTAAGGACTATAGAGATATTCTTTTGTGCCATCAAATTCTCCCGTTTATTCCATAAACGACTGTCTGTGCTTTGCGTAGTGAATGCGCAACAAGTCATTGACGCCCGAAAGTTCCATAACCGGTGAAAACTTCATAATTCTTCCCGGTCTGGATTCGGAAAGAGCCTTACAGCCGTGAATAAGTTCTATTTTTTTAGAAGACGCAAGAATATTTATATTGTGACCGTCGGATAAATAAATAAAATCGACGCGCATTACGTTTTTTCCGGAAGGAATCAAAATATACTGTTCCCGATCGGAGAGTGAAATTTGTATGTCAAAAGAATCGGAAGGCTTCTTATCGTTAAAATTTTCATAAAAAGAAACATGAAGGTGACAGGGGCCTATCTTTGATTGCCGTAGCATGGCAAGGTCTTCATCGCTTATATCCCAATAAACGAACGCCCATACGGGATTTCTAAGTATTACGGTAAGAACGGTTTCATTATAACCGTCAGGCAAAGTATAGAATTCTTCACCGGATAAAATATCCAATGAAATTATCATTTCATTCTTTTCTTTGCTATTGTTTATCTCTTCGGCAACTTCAAGAAGTTCGCCTATAATAAAACGCCTGTTTAAACCTTCGGGAATATCAATATCATAATCGTAGGCCAATGCAACAAGATCGGATGAAGATAAAGTTTCAAGATAGTGTCTTGTCAAAAAGGGCGTTTCCATATTTATGCTATTAATCCATAAAAACATAAATTTAGTCAAGCGGCCGGACATGTGTGTCAGCAGAGATGTAACAGCAACGGGACATGAAAACACGAAAGACACATAAACACCATCCGCAATCTTGCACTGCAAAAACGAATTGCGAAACAAGGCTTCTTATATTTTCAATTTAATTTTTTACAATAAGATCCGATCCAACCTTATCAAACGGGAAAATAGGATGTATGAGATTTTTATAATCAAGTTCCTCCAAATATTGATATGTTGCCCCCTGAGATACCGCCATTAGAGCAAATTTCGAATACGGCCGCAGTTGAGAAAATAAATAACCTTGCTTTAAAACGATAACATCGTAATCACATAGCGGAGTCTTTGCATAATCAAAATGTTTGGCAGTGATAAAAGAAGTTGCAGTATTTGAAATTTGAACGTCCAATTTATCATCTATTTGTATAGTAAAACACTTTCCGCACACATCGTCAAAACAGTTTAAATATCCCAACAAATCTCCTTCGCTTTTCAATATACCGTTAATTGTCACAGGAGTTGATGTGACATCGCGGCCGGTTCCTACTGTAAGAGAAACATGAGTCCCAATTTTTTGACTTTTACAATATTCAAAAGCTTTTAAATCGTAAATTGGTGTTATCAATATCCTTTTAGAGTGACGTTCTTTAGACGACAGCGCCAACCTAAGGATCTCCGTTCCTTCGCCGATTGCTCCGCCCGTAGTATTATCGCCCGAATCAGCCAAAAAAACGGGAAATTCCTTTTGCTCCAATGCAAGCTTTAAAGCTTTTTCGGGCTTTAAGGCCGGCACTTCAAAATTAAATTCGGAAACATAAGAAAACACAAGATTGGCAAGATCATCACAATAGTCTCGTGCTTTTTGCGTATCAGCAGCCGTTTTAGGATTGACTATAACGGACATTCTACTATTTGGAACATCGCACCACGGCTCTCCCATAAAGACGCTTGCGGAAAAAACACCGTCTTTGCTGCTTATCTCTTGTACTCGCTTCATAATTAAATTTAAAGGATACTTTTCTGTAAGACCTTTTTCTCCCGATATTATGGCGGGAATTAAGCTTATCTGAGGCACCACTTTTTCTTTGCTTTTAATTAATTCTACGAGCTGACAGGCAACTTCGCGTTCCGATTCCGGCTGATCATGGTGAGGAATAGTATGATACCCGCGAATGATATTAACGTAATCACATATTTCCGCATAATTATTAGCATGTGCGTCTAAAACCAGACCGATCGGTATTTCTTTACCTAAAAGATCTCTGATTTTTTTTAAAAGCACCAACTCTCCGGATCCGATATTTTCAACTTCCATAGAACCGTGCAAATGTAATAAGATTCCGTCAAGATGATCGGCCGTTTTTAACGAAGCCAACAATTTATTGGCATAATACCAATAGCTTTCCTCTTCCAAGACACCATTAGGAATGGTAGAAGCCATAATAGTAGGCCATGTCTCAACGTCGACGCTGTCAAAATAGTCCTTAACATGCATATATTTATGAACTTCAGCGCCTTCCGCAAAGTTAAATTGCTCCTTCTTTACCAGATCGCGATTAAAAGTATTGCATTCCAAATAAAACAATCCTACGGCTATCTTCATATTAATAAATCTCCCGTAATTTTATGATTTTTTCTTTTTCAATTTAAACCGCGATTGGTTGGCATAAACATCCATACATACGGCAAGCAATAGGATGAAACCTTTGACAAACATTTGCAAATATGAAGATACGTTCATAAGGCTCATCACATTATCGATACATGCTAAAATGAATACTCCCATCACCACGCCGGAAATACGCCCTACACCGCCAGACATACTGGTACCGCCGATACATGCGGCCGCTACCGCATCAAGTTCAATCAGATTTCCGCTCGTTGCAGTAGAACCTCCAAGCCGTGCGGAAATAATTACTCCGGCCACGCCGTATATGCATCCCATATACAGGTATGATTGAAAAACTCGTTTTTTTAATTTTATTCCCGAAACGGCGGCAGCTTCAGGATTCCCGCCGATAATATAAATGTGCCTTCCGAAAACAGTTTTATTACTGATGAAAGCCGTAACGCCTACCATTAACATTGCAAAAAACACACACATCGGTATGCCGTAATATCCTAAAAACACCCATAGCATCACGCCGCCCAAAACAATAATGGCTGCCAAGTTTGCCGCAAGCTTTCTAACACCGCCGTACCATAATTTCATCTTATTATACGAATATAAAGTATAAAGAATGCCTATAAGCATAACGGCACCGATTATCAAAGCGCTTATTGCAGGAGGAATATATCCTTCGCTTAACCAAGCGAAATTTTCAGGGATCGGACCTATTGTCGCCGCATCCGTCCATGTATAACCTATACCTTTGAACATCAATTGAGAAGCAAGCGTTCCGATAAACGCAGGAACTCCGATCAATCCCACAAATATGCCGTTAAACGCCCCCATCAATAAGCCGATAAGCATTGCCAAAAATATCGATAAGTAAAGGTTCCATTTAAAATTAACAACGAACATCGATACGCAAACACTTACAAAGTATACGGCAGCTCCACCGCTAAGATCAAAATTTCTTTCAATGAGCAGGATCATCAATCCGCAAGCAACTATCATTAATACGGATCCCTGCTTCATTAACAATGTCAAATTTCGAACAGATGAAAATACATTATTTGTCCAACTGTTAAACAATAATAACATCGCAATAATTCCGATAAACATTCCAATAGGTTTAATTAATTTTCGATATTCCAAAAATTTGCTCATACTACACCTCGTTTAAGCCCACTGTTGCGTACCATAATACTTTTTCTTTATCCAAATTTTTATTTTCCAAAATTTTTACAATCTTCCCCTGCCTGACGATCATAATTCTGTCGGCGATCCCCATAACCTCCGCGATGTCAGAAGAAATAAACAAAATAGATTTACCTTCACTTGCAAGTTTATCCAATATTGAATAGATTTGACTTTTAGCTTCTACATCGATTCCCTGAGTAGCCTCGTCAAGAATAAGTAAAGGAGTTTCGGCGGATATCAATCGCGACAAAACAACCTTTTGCTGATTACCTCCGCTTAACGTATTGACCAGCGCGCGCATGGAATTCGTCTTAATTGAAATGGCATTGATTTTATCTATAGAATTTTTAATTTCTTTTTGCGAATCAATAACTCCGTATAAAGAAAAGCGATCCAAGGAAGATGCGGATATATTATGAGTAACCGATTGACATCCTATTATTCCTTCTCTTTTTCTATCTTCGGGCAAAAGGCTTAGACCGTTTTTTAATGCGGCTGCAGGACTGTGATTTTCAATAATTTTACCGTTCATTCTTAATTCATATTCGACATTACCTTTCCATGAACCTATGATCCCTTGTGCCATTTCGGTGCGTCCTGATCCAACAAGCCCGTAAACCGCAAGTATTTCACTTTTTTTTATGTCAAAAGAAACATTATCTACAATCTTTAATCCCGGTATTTTTTTGCTGTATACGTTTAGATTCTGTGCTTCAAATAATATATCACCCGGAGTATGCGTCTTTTCAGGATAATAATCTTTTACGTCACGCCCAACCATCAATGAAACTATTTCCTTTTCGGTTATTTCTTTTGTCGGTCTGGTTTCAATAATCCGCCCGTCTCGCATTACCGTTATCATATCCGAAATAGAAGCAACCTCTTCCAATCTATGCGAAATATAAATACAAGCGACTCCTCTCTCCCTTAACTCTCGAACTTTTCTAAAAAGAAGTTCGCTTTCATCGTTAGACAAAGTTGCCGTAGGTTCATCGAGTATCAAAACTTTTACTCTGTTAAACATCGCTCTTGCAATTACGATCAGCTGTTTTTGAGCGATTCCTATCTCTTTAACAAGCGTTGCAGGGCTCAATTTAAGTTCAAAATCATCCAATATTTTTTGCGCATCGCTCATCATTTTATATTGGTCGACCAAAGCAAATTTTGTAGGTTGATTTGAAATGAACAAATTATCCGCAACGGTCATTTCATTAACCATATTGAGATCTTGAGGAACCAAGGCGATGCCTTTTGCTTCCGCATCTAAAAGTGATTTAAACTGACAAATTTCTCCATTTAAATAAAAATCACCTTCATAAGTACCGTATGGATACACGCCTGAAATCATTTTTATAAGAGTCGACTTTCCGGCTCCGTTGCCGCCTACAATTGCGTGAATTTTTCCGTCTTCAATATCAAGACCAGCCTTATCGACAGCCAATACACCCGGAAACCGTTTTGACAGTTCTTTAAGCGAAATTATCTTGGAACACAATTCAAACCTCCACAAAGCGGATGTCTGCTTTTATGCAGACATCCATAGCTCATTTGTTAATTTCCAAAAATTTCAGCTTCGGTAGCCCATCCTTCAGGAGCAATCTCTTTAAGCCACTTGCGAAGATTGGTCTTAGTAATCGGAACGACATCGACAAGCAATACGGGAATATCAAAACCGCCTATTTTCTGAATTTCATCGGGAACAAGTTTTTCACCTTTTGCAAGTTTTACGGCAGCCTCGACCGTTCTCTGATCGCCGGAAATAATATCAGTCCATATGCTCATTGTCATAACACCCTGATTTATCAACTTAGCGGCAGATACTTCAACGTCCATACCGCACAGGAAGGTTTTTCCGTCAAGTTTTGCGGCTTTAATTGCAGGTACAATTCCCATAGCAACACTGTCTGCGGAACAGACAAAGGCTTGGATATTGTCGTGATTGGCGCTCAAAGCATTTTCAACCGTTTTTAAAGCTTTTTCCGGCGACCACGCTTCGTGAAACTGATTTGCAACTATCTTAATATTAGCGTTCTTTGCTGCTACCATATCGTATCCCTTACTGATTCGCTGCGCTACGGCGCTGCCCGGATCGCCTTTGACAAGCACAACATTTCCGCCTTTGGGGCCGATAAAATCGATAGCGGATTGTAATTGCAGTTGACCGACTTTTACATTATCCCTATCAACATTAAGTTCTACTTGAGCGCCTTCTACAGTATTATCAAATGTTATAACCGGTATACCTTCTTTCCGTACCTTTTCAACAAGATTAACCATGTTTCCGCTTACAACATTAAGAATAAGAACATCTATTCCCTGAGAAATCAAATTTTCTACCTGATTAGCTTGCTTAGTTGCATCATAATTCGCATATTGAAAAATAATGTCTGCGCCCAACTCCGCCGCTTTATTCTCCATTATCTTTTGATCAAATTTAAAGCGATATTGCGCCTGAGACGCCAGAGCCACACCGATTTTAACTCGTTTTGAACCGGATTCCTTACCGCCGCCGGCAAAAACAAAACCTCCGACAAGTGCAATTGCAAGTACGCATGTCAAAAATTTCTTCATAAAAAATCCTCCTATAAAAACGGCATACGAGGAAATTTCGATTTCCGAGAATGCCGTTTTCGTGCGCTCTTTGCGCACAGTTATAATACGAGTTTTCGAAAGAAAACTCGAAATTAAATTGAACGACGCTATTTCAGGCGTTCAATTTAAACCTCCTTAATTATCATGAATAACTAATTAGTTTTTTTGAACATTACTTTGGGATTTAAAACAAACGGAAAATAAACGCCTGTAAAATTACACATAGGCAATAAACTGTCATCTACATTTATCCCGAGCAGTTCTCTCATTTTCGTTTGCCGACGTAAAATTCTCGCATACATTTCAGGATATTCTTTATTGATTTCACTCCGCAAATTTTCATCCGCAACGATTATCGTATCTTCACATATAGCGCTCATTACGGGATCGCTGCTGCTTGCAATCATATCGCTTTGGAAATACGATCCCGAACATATTTTATATTTTGAATTTTTATAAAATGGAGAATTAACCCATTCATCCGTAGCAGTATTATGGCCCGGGTTCAATGCAACATTAAACCTTGCGTCTCCTATGATCCTCATTACCTTATCATAAACAATTCCGGCAGACTCATTAACTTTTACGCTCTCAAGCCAAGTCGCCACGGCTTTCCAATATTCCATGTAGAAATCTTCTACCTGCTCTTTCAGTTTGGGATTGCAAGACTCGATGTCATAAGCGGCAATCGCATTTCTTGAACACAAGCTGCCTCTTATTGCATAACAGATGCCGCAGACTTCTCCTACACGCAGTTTTGTGTCATCACCACTTCTAAGACCGATAGAAACATTTTTCGGCCCGAAATTTACCAAACCGAACATTGATATCGGAGAAAAATCAGCCCTGCCGTATTGCGCAGCCTCGCATTCGGTAATTCCTTCCCTAAGGTTACATATAATTCTTTTTACAACTCCACAGCATTTTATTGCTTGATATTCGACCCATGCAACTTCTTTTGCAGTTGTAATTTTAAGTCTTATACCCCTATCGAGTCCCGTTAAAACATTGGTATAGTTTATGATATTGTCTTTATCGCAGACATTATACAGGGTCTTCATAATATACTCGGGAAGATCAAAAATATGCTTTTCGTCTTCATAAAAATACTTATAACCGACAACACCTATTTTAGACTTTTTATTTAACCCGACGGACTTCAGCACGGAGTCCAAATCATTGCTCTTATTTCTCGGTTGGCCTTGCAGGCTAAAATTTTGATATAGATACCTTTTAATTTCATACGGAATTTGAAAACTGTAAGCATATCCTTCATTACCTGTAACGATGCTTTTTTCACCATCACGAGAAATAATTAGCAAACCTTCTTCAAATCTGCAATCATAGCTCGAAAAGTACTCAATATTTGCAAAATGTTCTCTGTCTCCATAAATAACAACAAAATCAAGTTCATCATATTTAATTTCTTTCAATAAGCGGCCAATTCTTACTTTATAATCTTTTTCTTCAAAAACTGGCCGTACCACATTCTGCTCTTCAAAAAAGAAAGAATCGGTGTCGACGATTTTAACGCAAGACATAAAAACTCCCTTCAACTGTCAATTATTTTCTTCCACGATGAAATTAATTATAAAAAAACTTTATGTAATTATATTAAAATGAAAAATTTGATCTGTCAACTAAAAAAAATCGTTAATGTGGTAATGCAAACGGAAAATAAATTACTTTTCATTCCGCAACTTTTTGATTAGAAATTTTTATTATTTTTATATATACTATATGGCAGAAAGTTGTACCGAAAAAGGAATTTTAATTGAAAACTTTACTAAAAGCGCAAGATCAATCAAACATAAAATATAATAATATCGCTATTGTCATGGAAGCGTTAAGATCACCCTTAAACTTATCTAGAAGTGAAATTGCACGATTTTTTAAAATCAGCCCTTCAAGCGCGACAAGAATCGTCGGAGATTTGATTAATAATAAAATGATCATAGAAACCGATCTTAGCATATCTAATGGATTAGGACGAAAGGCAACACAGTTAACCATAAATAAGGCTTTTGCAAATTACGTAGGGTTTGAAATAACCGATAAAATAATAAATGCATGTGTTATAGATTTCTGCGGAAAAATAATCTCAAAATCTGAAAACTATTATGCAAAAGAAAGTAATAACATAACTATTCTGCTCAATGCTTTAAAAGAAACTTACCATAAATTATTAAAAACCGGCAAAATTAGAAAATCAAAAATCAAGGGGATCGGCATCGGAATAGTAGGAGTAGTCAATCCGATTACAGGCGACAGCATATACAGCGACTTGCTCAAGTGGGATAATGTACCGATACGAAAAATCGTTGAAGACGCATTTCATCGTCCCGTAGTCGTCGACAATGATATAAAGTGCGCCATAAACGGGGAAGTCTTCGAATATTCATCTTTAAAGCTTCAAAATGTTTCTTTAATAAGTTTTGGACGCGGCGTCGCCGCCGCAACAATATACAACGGAAAATTATTGAGAGGGAATACCAACGGGGCCGGAGAAATCGGACACACAATAGTCGACTATTCAAATACACAGATTTGCCATTGCGGAAGGAAAGGATGCGCCTCCGCCTATCTTACGGAAGAAGCGACAATCGATTTTGCAAAAAAATTTGATCCTTCAATTTCTTCCTTAGACGACATACAGACTGCGGTACTGGCAGACAAACCTTGGACACATGAACTGATCGACAGGATCAGCACGTATATGTCGGTTCTAATTTGTAACCTTATCTGCTACCAAAACCCGGAAAATATAATTTTAAGAGGAATGCTGTTGGAGAAAATACCGTCGCTGAGAACTATTGCATTAGACAAATGTGCAAAACAACATTTTCCTCCGCTCCGTGATACCGCAAATTTTCTTCCGGATAAATTAAAACAAAACGCCGTATGCGTTGGCGCTGCGATAAACGCGTTAAAAGAGCACACAACCAGAGAGATAAAAATAATTGCCGATATGTAAAATCCGGCTACCGTCTTATCAGACGGCCGTTTAATCCTTTTAAAGATTCATATTTTGATCATTCCGCAGTTTAAACGATATGATCTGGGAGTTGTGCCGTACGCTTCTTTGAATTTCTTATAGAAATATGCGGCGGAACAAAATCCCAGATTTTCGCTTATTACAGCGATCGGAACATCGGTATGCGACAGCATATGCGCTGCAATCCGCAAACGCTTCATATTATAGTACTGCAGCGGAGTATAATTTAAGTATTTTTTAAAAGTCCTAATTATATGTTCGCTGCTCAAACCTACTTTGGCAACTATATTACAAAACCCCTTCCCTATCCTATTCGGATCGTCAAATTCAACGATCAGTTTTGAAAGCCAAACAGGCAGGTTGGTATAGCTCGGAGCAGAATTGTTTTTTAAATTTATTACATTGTGCAAAAGTTCCACCAAAAGCCATCTCAGATGGCTTTTTTCAAAATCAGGATTATCGGATATGATGGGGGAAAGTTTGGACATTTCATTATTTAAAAATTCCAAATAATTGGGAGACAGATGATAAACACTGTCTTTGTCTTTAAAAAATTCTTCATCGCTCATGGAATAAAGATATTCTGAAACTTCATTCATGGTAGATTTTAAAAAGGCAAGATTTATATGTTCGGACTCTACGTCGGCGATCGCAATCTTGCTGTGTATGATTCCGGGCCGCGTAAGGATGAGATCTCCGGCATTTAATTTATACCGCTTCCCTTCATGAGTCATTATAAACGAACCTCTAATGAGCAGTGAAAATTCATAAAAATTGTGGACTTGCGGATATTCTTTACTGTTGATTGCGAATCTCAGCGAATAATTAGCTTCTCTTTTTAAATCAATCGCTTTTTCGTCGTCTATCCTGCTGATCATAATATCAATATAGAGTAATAAATTCTCATTGTAAATCCTTTTTTATGTATAAAACTGCAATATTATATAAACAGAGGTTAATAAATGAAATTAGGAATAGGTTTATATCGACACATGCTGGACAGCGAACATTTCCGATTTGCGCGGCAATTGGGCTGCACGGACGTAATAGTTCATCTTGCCTCCTATTATTCTAAAGAAAAAGGCGTTGTGACGGCGACTGATGAAAAAAACAACTATGGAAATTGCGATACAAACGATCCCGTATGGACGCTCGACGGCCTGCAAGACCTTAAAGCCGCGGCAGAAAAAGAAGGAATCAATATCTACGGAATAGAAAATTTCAATCCGTCAGACTGGTACGACGTACTTCTAGACGGCCCTGAAAGAAAAACACAGATGGAAAAACTAAAGACCATCATCCGTAACGCAGGCAAAGCCGGTATTCATAACTTCGGATACAATTTCAGTTTTGCCGGCGTATGGGGACATCAGAGGCTGCCTGTGGCCAGAGGAGGCGCCGTAAGCGCGTGTTTTCATGCGTCCGATTTGGATATCGATTCTCCTATTCCGGACGGCGAAATCTGGAACATGACATACAAGCAGGGAGAAAAAGGAAAGTTTGTAGCTCCCATCACCCGCGACATGCTATGGGATAGGGTTAAAAGATTCATTGACGAGCTTCTACCGGTCGCCGAAGAAGCGAAGGTTGCGCTTGCGCTTCATCCCGACGATCCGCCGATGCCGGAATTAAGACAAACCGCTCGTTTGGTATTTCAACCCAAGTATTATGAAAAACTCATAGGCTTGAATAAAAGCCCCATGAATCAGCTGGAATTTTGTCTGGGGTCCATTCAAGAAATGAGCGAAGGCAACGTCTACGACTGTACGGACAAATTTTCAGCGGAAAACAGGATAAGCTACGTTCATTTCAGAAACGTAAAGGGACATGTTCCCGACTACGACGAGGTTTTTCTTGATGAAGGCGATATAGATATGTTTAGAATTCTTAAAATTCTAAAGAAAAACGGATTTAAAGGACTTCTCATTCCCGACCACACGCCGGAAATGTCTTGCCCCGGAGCATGGTATGCGGGCATGGCCTATGCCATAGGTTATATGACCGCAGCTCTCAAAACGGTAAACGAGGAATAAAAGTTTACATGGACTTCTGAAATAGTATAAGCCGACGTACTTCCGTGTACATCGGCTTATGGCGAATTTTGGCAAAGCCAAAATATCGCTTTTACATATTTTTCCGCCATCCATGGCGGTACTTAAACGAGGACGGTCACTTATGGATAAAAAACATCTTACATCTTTATTCGATACTATTAAAAGTGAACTCTACACCCCTGTAGTGGGCGATATCCTAGATGAAGTGGGATACGAACATCAATTTCTTCCGCAAAGCATAGGGCCTGCGAGAGATGATTTTAAGATCGTAGGCTTTGCGATGCCCGTTCTGATGATCGACGTATACGGCAAACAAAAAAAGCCGTTCGGGTATCTCACTGAAGCTCTTGACCAACTGGAAAACGACGATGTATATATAGCTTCAGGCGGAGCTATGAGATGCGCCTATTGGGGAGAACTTCTTACTGCGACAGCCCGCACACGAAAAGCCGCAGGCGCCGTCATAAACGGGTTTCACCGTGATACGCCGCAGATGTTAGCTCAAAACTGGCCCGTATTTTCCAGAGGCAGATATGCGCAGGACTCTTCCGTAAGAACCCAAGTGGCGGATTACAGATGTCATATCGAATGCGGACAGGTTTCCGTAGATCCGGGCGACTTGGTGTTCGGCGACATCGACGGAGTTTTAATTATCCCGCAAAAAGTTGCGGAAGAAGTTATAGAAAAAGCCTTGGAAAAAGCCCGCGGAGAAAAGATCGTTCGCAAAGCTATCGAAGGGGGAATGACGGCTACCGCCGCATTTGCAAAATTCGGAATTTTATAAGGAGAAAGGAGGTGGAATTCGATTATAAGAAAAAATTTTCCCTCTCAGGAAAAGTCGCTGTAGTTACGGGCGCCGTTACCGGCCTTGGGTATGCAATGGCAAAATGCTTTGCCGAAGCAGGTGCGAAGGTTTTTATTACCGGCGTAAGCGATCTTACAAGAGTCCAAAAGGCTGCGGAGGAGATCGGACACGGATGCGAAGGCCTTTTATACGATATTACAGACGAATCTCTTCATTCCGAGATGGTAAAAAAAATTACCGATAAAGGAGGGAGAATTGATATTGTTGTTTGCAATGCGGGCGTACATTGCAAAAAGGAAGTCGAGGACATAACAAAAGCTGATTTTGAGAGGGTCCTCGGCGTACATGTTGTCGGGGCATTCGGGCTTATCAGGGCTGCGGTTCCGTATATGAAAAAGCAACATAGCGGAAGCATTATTATGATATCTTCCATGTCCGCTTATCTTGCGCTTACAAAAGTAGCCGCATACGGGTCCGCAAAAGGAGCGGTGCTCGGAATGGTTAAGTGCCTTTCAGGCGATCTTGCGCCTTTCGGTATAAGAGTAAATGCTATCGCGCCCGGCTTTATAGACACTCCGATGTTTCATAAAGCGGTTGACGATGATTTACCCCGCCAGAAAAAAATTCTAGGACATACTCCGATGGGAATTTACGGCAAACCTGAAGACGTAGCATGGGCGGGATTGTATCTTGCTTCCGACGCTTCCGGCTTTGTCACAGGCGTATCCATCCCTGTAGACGGGGGATGCTCCATAGGTTTTTAATTTAGAAAAGGGAGATAGTAAAATGAAAAAAATTATAGGTCTTCTGACCATTCTGTTTATGGCAGGAATGATATTCGCAAACGGTTCAAAAGAAAGCTCTTCCAAGGGACCGTACAAGATGAAATTCGGCAACACGGCCGGAGAAAAAGATACCCAGACTATGGGACTTTATGAAGTTGCAAAACGTCTCAATGCATCGGGACTGTTTGCAGTTGAAGTATTTCCTTCTTCCGCACTCGGCGACACGGACGATATAGTGGAACAGGGACTTCAGGGTGCGCCCGTTCTTACGGTTACCGACCCCGGCCGTATCATGAGCTATATCAGCGACTTCGGCGTCATCCAGATGCCTTACATGTTCGAAGACGCTTCAGGTCTCAACGACCTCATCCAAACGCCTCTTTATAAAGAATGGGAAAAAGAATTTGAAAAGAAATTCGGTCTTAAACTGATCACCTCCAACTGGTACTCCGGAGCCAGAAATTTTGTCTGTGACAAAGAAATCAACAAGCCTTCTGATCTGAAGGGCTTAAAAATCAGAACGATCGGTTCTCCGCTTTATACCGAAAGCATTAAGGCGATGGGAGCAGTTCCCACACCTATGGCTTGGTCCGAAGTATATTCGGCAATTCAGCAGAAAGCTATAGACGGCGCCGAAGTTCAGACACCTTCGTCTTATGCGACAAGGCTTTATGAAATATCAAAAGTTACAAACAGAACGGGACATTTCCAGCTTATCGGATGCGTAGTTATGGGTGCGGACGTGTTCAATTCATGGAGCAAAGAAGCTCAGGATCTCTTTGTAAAAACATTCAGAGAAGTAGGAACGGAAAATCAAGCCCTCGTAAAAAAGCTTACCGTCGAATATGAAAAAGAAATGGCGGCTAAGGGCATGATCATTCGAGATCTCGACAAAACTCCGTTTATTGAAGCAGTCCAGCCTGTTTATGCTACTCTCGGCTATACGAAGCTGAGAGACGAGCTCTTTAAACAGCTTGGAAAAAAATAAAGGCACTTTCTGAAAAACTCTGATAAATTTTTAAAAGTGTTCTACGTGTTTTTAGGTTAAGCTTTTAGCACGATAATCTAAAAACGCCGCAACTTATGATATAGGGAACAGACTGTCGAAAAAGCAACCGTCTTTTGAGACAGCCCCGTTCCCATAAGTTGTTTTATCATCGCGCCTGTTTTAAAATTACGGCAGTGATGATCCTAAAATAATTTGGAGATTCCCTAATGGAAAGGTTCATAACTAGATTATCAAAAGCTTACGACAAGCTTTGCAAGGCGGAGATGGTATTTTGCTGTATCTTATTTTTTACCATCGTCTCACTTGTTTTCGTATCCGCCATCCTGAGAAAATTCAATACTCCGGTCTCTTGGACAGTTGACATATCTCAACTGTGTTTTGCATGGACAGCTTTTTTCGGCGCCGACATAGCTCTTAGAAAGGGATCTTTGGTAGGCGTGGACATCGTCACCATGCGTATGACGCCTAAAATTAAAAAGATTTGTAAAATCTTAACTTATATTTTCATGTTTTTCTTTGTAATCATTCTACTTAGATACGGTTTTCCGCTGGCTATAAAAAACTGGAACAGAAGCTTTCAGACACTTTCGGTCAGTTACAGCTTTGTAACGCTAAGTCTTCCGTGTGCGTCGATCTTTATGATCATGAGCATAATACACAATCTTTCAACGGTTATATCATCATCGGATGAAGATAAGGGGGAAGAAAAATGTGGCTGTTACTGATTTTATTTGTATTGCTTCTCGTTATCGGTATGCCTATCGCCTTTGTGATAGGAATTTCAGGCGGCGGATATTTTCTGATCAACGATGAAATTCCGTGGACAGTTCTTGTTCAGCGCGTCGTCGCTCAAACTCAATCTTTTGCATTTTTAGCCGTGCCTTTTTTTCTTTTCGCAGGAAATTTAATGAATGAGACCGGCATAACGAAGCACCTGTTATCCCTTGCCCGTCTTCTTACAAGAAAGATGTACGGAGGGACGGCTCAAGTAAACGTAGTCCTTTCAACTCTAATGGGCGGCGTTTCCGGTTCTGCATGCGCAGACGCAGGCATGGAAATCAGGATTCTGGGACCGGACATGGACAGGCTTGGGTACCCCAAAGGATACACATGCTCCCTTACCTGTCTTACAAGTTTGATTACGGCTACAATTCCGCCCAGTTTAGGTCTCATCCTATACGGTTTTGTCGGCGAGGTTTCCATAGGACAGCTGTTTGCCGCCGGTCTTTTGCCCGGTATGCTAATGTGTTTTGCACTCATGGGAACTGTCACGCTGACATGCAGAAAGAACGGCTACGACGTGCCGAAAAGCGACGTAAAATGGTTTACTTTAAAAGAATTGGGAGAAAATCTTAAATCTTCCATATGGGCGCTGATGTTTCCCATAATCCTCATCGTAGGTATAAGGTTCGGAGTTTTTACACCGAGCGAAGCGGGAGCTTTTGCAGTTGTCTATTCCATAGCCGTCGGCGTTTTTGTGTACAAGGAGCTCACACTTAAGAGTTTTATTCAAAGTCTAAAAAACGCCGTCATAGACACCGGCGCTATAATATTCATCATCGCTCTATCGGGTATATTCAGTTACGCTCTGACTTATGGAAATGTTCCCAAAATTATGTCTTCGTTCCTTATCGGAATTACGGATAATCCTCAGATCATGGTATTAATAATGTTGGGCTTTCTATTTATCACAGGCATGCTGGTAGATTCCAACGTAAACATTCTTCTGCTTACGCCGATTTTTCTTCCGGTAGTAACCGAACTGGGAATAAATCCCGTACATTTCGGAGTGTGTATGATGACTATCGTTACGATGGGATGTATGACACCTCCTGTGGGAACGGCAATCTACATCGTATGCGGTATCCATAAAACTTCGATCCAAGATTATATAAAGTACTCGTTACCGTTCTTCGGGGCCGTTCTGCTCGAAGTGATTATTCTGGTATTTATTCCGCAGATTACAATGTTCATACCGAACCTGTTGTATCGGTAACGCAAAAAAACATCCGTAATCGTTACGCCCGAACTGCGACCGCAGTTCGGGCTTTAGCTCAGTCAAAGACGACCGTATCGTAATTCATAATACGGTTCATATCTTATTTTAAATAAACATAAGGATACATAAGATGAAAGATTTTTTTTCAGAGACTTTTATGCTTGAAAGCCCTTTAGCCGTAGAATTATACGAAAAGCACGCAAAAAACATGCCTATATTCGATTATCACTGTCATCTTTCCGCCAAAGAAATATACGAAGACAAAATCTTTTCATCCCTGGGCGGACTGTGGTTCGATCATGATCATTATAAATGGAGACTCATAAGAGCCTTCGGCACGGATGAAAAAAACGTTACAGGAAACGGTGACGTCTATGACAAGTACCTCGCCTTTGTAGATACGCTGCCCTACGCCGTCGGAAATCCCGTGCTTCATTGGACATACTGCGAGCTTAAAGACGTATTCGGCATAACGGAGCCTCTAACGCGCGAAAGCGCAAAACGCATATGGGACAAAGCGAACGCCGATATTTCCCAAAAACGGCTGTCTCCGAGGAAGATGCTTTCTTTATACAACGTAAAAGGACTATGTACCACGGAAGATGCGTCCGCCGACCTGTCCTACCACAAGAAACTCAAGAGCGAATGGCCTGAATGCAAAGTCATTCCCGCTTGGCGGCCGGATAAAATTCTAGGCGTAAACAGTTACAAGTTTATTCCCGAACTTAAAGCTCTGTCCTTAATTTGCGGACCGATAAATTCCTATGAAGACTTAAAAAAATCCTTAGTGAAGAGGATGAACGATTTTTTGGAACACGGCTGCGTCGCAAGCGATCACGATCTTAACGCTTTTAAATTTTCTCTCTTAAACGACAAAGGAATGGACGAAATATTTAAAAAGGCCG
This sequence comes from Treponema parvum, assembly GCF_017893965.1. Classification (NCBI taxonomy): domain Bacteria; kingdom Pseudomonadati; phylum Spirochaetota; class Spirochaetia; order Treponematales; family Treponemataceae; genus Treponema; species Treponema parvum. Next base: position 1,113,180 of record NZ_CP054142.1, on the reverse strand, counting down.
TTGCATCAAAAACCGTAACCGAAGAAGAAGCATCTTCATGGAAATGCACTTTGCTAGTATTTTTATATTCCGAATATCATAAAAGAAATTGGGCGGTAGAATTGCACGCGGGATGCAACAGAGACCAAAATATGAAAATGGTAAAAGAGGTAGGAGAAGCCTGCGGATATGACAGCGCCGGAGACAACGAAATGGCGCTCCCTCTGGGTAAACTCTTTAACTTTCTCGAGGAAAACGGCATCCTATCAAAGTCTATTCTATTTTCTTTAAATCCGAAAGATCTTTGGACGCTGGCGTCTCTTTGCTATACGTTTCATGAAGAAGGAATAAGAGGAAAAATGCAGCTCGGAGCCGCATGGTGGATGCAGGATCACAAAAAAGGCATGATTGAGCACATGGATGCCCTTGCAAACACAGGTCTTCTGGGAACTTTTATCGGAATGCTTACCGACTCCAGATCCTTTCTGTCCTATTCAAGGCATGATTATTTTAGAAGAATATTATGCACATATCTGGCTTCTTATGTCGAAAAAGGAGAATATCCTTACGCCGGGAATATAAAAAAACTTACGGAAGATATCTGTTACAACAACGTCATAAAATATTTATTCGGATAATTTTAATACGGGGAACCGGCCACGCCGGTGACACAAACCGTAAAAAGGGCTTGATAAGAGCGTTCGGTGTCCGCTAAAAGCCGCTAAAAGATCGTAAAATTCACACAAAAAAGGCTTGAATTTATTATAATTCAAGCCTTTTAACATCTCCTAGCAGAATTGAACTGCTGTTGTCGGGATGAAAACCCGATGTCCTAACCACTAGACGAAGGAGACCGGTAAAAAAAAGCAGAGGTCAAAAACTTCTGCTTTTTATGAGCTACTCGTGATTCGAACACGAGACCCACGCCTTAAAAGGGCGTTGCTCTACCTACTGAGCTAGTAGCCCACGCGTCACAAAGCAATTTGCCGTGATATTTAGTAAATATATATTTTTTATGAAAAAGTGTCAAGTACCGATTCTGTCGCAACACACGCATATCTTTAAAAATGCAGACACCGGCGGCAAACTACCGTCACATTCCCATATCCAATTTATCCATGAGCTTTTTATGCAGGGTCTTACAATCGTCGTTATCAAGTCCGAGCCTTTCGGCATTTGTAAGATCGAGCAAGGATTTTCCGTACTCGTGCATCTTATAATAAGCCCAAGCCCTTCTATAAAAAGCGTGAGACTGATATTCGTTGATCGCAAGCGAAGCAGAAAAACATTCCACCGCTTCCTTATAATCGTCCTTGATCATATGAACAATGCCCTGGTAGTACAGAGCTCTGTAATTTTTGCAGTCATGATCAAAACTGCTTTTAAAATCATTTAATGCCTTCTCAAAGTCATTTTTTGAAAAATACGCCATGCCGCGGTGCTTGTATATGACGGTTAGAACGGCAGGCGGAGGCTTGGGATCGGAGGTAAGAATCGCCGTATAGATCTCTACAGCTCTGTCAAGATCGCCAGTATTGTGCGCGTGCAGCGCTTCGAGTATCAGATCGTCTATAGTTCCTCGCACAAACGGGGAAATCCGTTCAATATTCTTATTAAGATAAGTTTCCCTATCCCCCTCTTCGTGAGTGAGCTTATCGGCTTTAAAATAAAAAGTCTGCCGTCTCTGATCCATTTCTCTTTGCAGTTTGTTTTGATAGTCTCGTATTTCCTGAAAAATTATGTCGGCAAGACTTAAGGACGCATTCATGGACGCAAGTTTTCTGCGCAGGGGAATATCGGTAGGAGAAAATTCGCTTTTATATATAAGTTCATGTTCAACTTCGGCCCATGCATCCTGCAAGATTGTCCTGACCTGAATTTCACATACAAGATCTTTAGGAATTTCCAACGGTGCAATTTCTTTAGCATCATCAAAAGCTTTACCGGACGGGTTATGAAACGATTTGTCGGACAGTTGATCTGACGAGGTCGCCTTATCCGAGGCAATAAGGCCGCCCGGATCGGAAATCTGCTCGGCACAGCCAAACAGATTTTCAGGCACGCATGAAGGCGGGATTTCAATCAAAATGTGCACGGATTCATATCCGAATTCTTTAAAATTATTCGGATTTCCCTTGTGTTCCACTTCTTTTACGACATAATTTTCTTTTATCTGCCGTTCAACTACGGAAAGGTCTTCCAAAAAAGCGCATATAACCCTGATTCCCAGAATATCGCTTACACAGATCAAGACATCGTCGTTTGCGAATTCTTGTCTTTTTTTTACGCGGAGAATTTTACGATAATAGCTTGCAAAAGTCTTTATGCGCGATTTATACGTAGGATTTGAACGCAACAAAAGCGTGTCTTTTAAACTTTGTTCTATGTTTTTTACAATGGCGGAAAGGAGGGGCGTATATTTTTCATAAATATTTTTTATAGTATTTTTTTCAGGTAATACGTAATTTTCGCCGTTCGCATTTTGCATATCCATAGTCAACCCACTTTACAAACCGATACGGGAAATCAACAAACTCGACGCAAATTCCCAACAAAGCTTCAATCGGCGCCGGAATATTGATCCTCCGCACGAATAAAAAAAAGCCGGCTCAAAAGTTTTCTGCTTTTAAACCGACTTTCATAGCGCAAAGAGCGCACAAATACAACAGTCGCAAAAATCGATATTTTGTTCGACTGTTGTATTTCAATGGACATTTAATTCAACTTACTGCTGTGTTTTTGCGTATTCATCACTTGTAAAGGCTTCATCAGTGGCCATATTGATCTTTTCAAGATAGCGGTCAACTTGTTTGTCGCCGAAGCGAAGCATTTCAGCCTGCTGCTTCAAAGTTTCTTTATAGCCGATGATTCCCCACACGTCTTCGTCGCGGATATCGCGTTCTGAAGAAAGAAGAGCGCGGTCATAGATAAGCTGAACGTCTTTGAAATATCCGATAAAATCGCCGCCCACATGAGCCGCATCGCGTGTAACTTGGAAACCTGTGAATTTTACAAACGGAAGTCCGCGCGGATAAATAGGAACTACACGGATCTCGCGGTTACGAATTTCCGTGATATAGGCGGGATTGTTCCACTGAAGACTTCTCCAGCCGTCAAAACCCAAATATCCCATAAAATAGCGGCGTTCAACATCATCCGTATCTTTGAGCATTACGTACAGACCGTGGGGGAAATTCATACCCATGGTAGTTACTGAAATGGATTTGATAGCTCCTACGTTCTTTAAAAGGCCGTATCCGCCTTCAAAAAGCGTATTGTTATCGTTTCTATAAAGCTTGTTTTCGGAATCTGGAGCGGCTACGGGATCTCCGGTGCGCGCGCCGTCATCGCCGGCTTCTCTGTACGGTTCGTAAGCCGGAATTTCAAACGGAGGAACTATCTTCGCATTTGCATTATTTGCAGTTACGGGGAAAACTACGCGAACGCCCATTACGGTCTTGTCCGCCAAAGCGGCCGTAACGCCTTCTTCTTTTTGCGGGTTTTGAACTTTAACCGCAACGACTTTCGAAAGATTCATGCTGGAAACGTTTTTCGCGGAAGAATTTAAAACAACTTCCCATTCCGGCATCGCAAGAGACGTTTTCATAAGCGCTTTCTGATCGTCGGTAAATGTTGCGCCGGCAGCGACCGAATAATCCATTGTCGTCCGTTTATTTTGTGTGTAGACCGGATTACCGTCTTTATCGCTTACAGGCTGACCCTGCAGATCAAGTTTTTGAATGATATCAGCATTGAGCAATGAAAAATCAATGAGCATTGCTTTTTCAGCAAAAACAAAAACTCCCGCCAATAACAGCATAACTGTTAAAAAATAAGACTTTCTCTTCATTCTGAAGCTCCTTTTAAACCTAATTGATGTAGCCTTGTTCTATAAGTATCCATTAATGCAATGATTTTGTCAACGGTTTCTTACAAAAGTCGTTTCCATTTTAAACGTTTTCAAAAAACCTCTTTATTATCGGCAAATATTTCAATTTTCTTTACATATTTAAAATTATGTAAAATATTTTTTCTTAAAAGATCGAATCCCGCATTTATTTCGGACGCGGCGTCGTCGCTTTTTACTATGTCGCCTGAAAAATTAACAAACAGTGTTCCGCCGTCAAAAAAACAAAAAAGCATATGCGTCCCTTTTGGGAAAAGCAGCTTACAGCGGGGATTTTGCGGCCCGAGCAGAAGTTCGTTTACAAAAAACTGCAGCCGCCTTTCTTTTTCAATATGCGGGAAATAACGTTCTTCGAGACATTGCCTTCCTTTATCGAAGGACTCGAAAAACAGTACATATCTTGTTTTGGGCCTGTTTACGATCCAAAAGAAAAGAGATATTACGAAAACCGCCGCGGGAAATATTATAAGTATTTTACGTTGTTTTTCAGTCATTTATCTTCGTAAATCCTCTGGAACGTTCGAAATGCGTCATAAAGGCGCTCAATCCATTATATATTCCGTTTGCGGTCTTTTTCAAGTATGAACTGTCGTTCAAAAGCTTTGCCTCGTTTTCATTTGTTACAAATCCCATTTCAACCAAAACGCTGGGCATCTTTGCATTGCGCACGACAAACCATTCTTCCGCCTTTATCCCTCTCGCAACCGTTCGATTTCCGATCTGCGCCTGAAGACCGTCCATGATAAATTTTGCGATAAGGATACTTTCCGTAGTGTATTCCTCTTCCATCATTGAATTAAGGATAGGAAAAAGAGAATCGTCGTGTCCGCTGTTTTGGGAAATGACCGTCCTTCTATAATCCGGAGTGAGATACCACACTTCATAGCCCGAAGCTTTTTTGTCCAAAGAAGCGTTTGCATGGATCGATATATAGATTACCGCTTCGTTGTCCTTCAGTTTTACCGAATTGGCTATTTCCGTGCGTTCGCTTAAAGAAAGAAATTTGTCGGAATCGCGGGTGAGAAGGATATTTTTATCGGGATAACCGCTTTTAAGATGCGCGTAAAGGATCTTGCCTACTGTAAGAGTGAGATCTTTTTCTTTAAGCGTTACTTTTTTGCCGTTGATCGTGTGCACAGCCATGGCGCCGGGGTCTTTTCCGCCGTGTCCGGGATCTACTATTACGGCCCCTATGCGAAAAGAATTTCCGTCCGTTTCAGAACGGAAAAATTGCTCGCTTCTATCGAGAAAGTCTTTACCGGCCGTCAGAGCGCCGTCGGAAAAAACAAGAGGTTCTATCATCAAAAGTTTGCGGTTGTCTAACAAAACAAGATTGTCTCCCGCACGGAAAGAGATCTGATGCCCGTTTTTTTCAAGTAAGCCCGACTGCGAAAGCGGATCCCAATACACGGTGATTCCCTTGCTTGCGGCTTCGGACAAAAGATCCGCTGAAAATGCGGGAAGGATGCAAAACATAAACAATACGGTAAAGTAAAACGGCCTGAAAATAAATTTTAACATAAGATCACTCGCTGTCCGCTTCATATAAAACTCCCTGTATTCCGCCGCGAAGGAGCCTTGTCCAAAACCTAAACGCATCGAATTTTCTGTGTTTGGGACATAAAAGGTCGAATCTTTCCAATGTCTGTTCAATAGTGAGATAGTTCCAATCCTTGTCGCCTTTTTTTGCAAATTCCCGAAGAAAATCCGGCAGCGCGGATTTAAGCGGGGTGTCGGAGGGGATCGATCCCATGCGGTCTTTATGTTTTTTAAGCTCGGCCGAAGTTTTTTCGTCAGGCTCATACGATGAAGGCGGAAATCCTTTTTCCGAAATTTCTGAAATTCCCGAAAGGAAAGAGTCGGTAACAGGGTTATTCGGCCTTAACCGTACAGTGATGAGACTAACGGCGCTCTCCGCAGCGGCGACGGCGTCTTCTCTCGAAGGAGCCGCGCTTATTATATTTCCGCATTTTTCGACATTGTTGCGGGGAAAAGACACAACGCTTCCCGCCTTCGCGCGAGGCAGCACATCTTTTACGAACGGAACTTCCGAAGCCTTGTCAAGCCCGATAATATCGCTTACGGTTCCCGGAATTGAAATCCACGCGCGTTCGGCCGAAGTGCGCACGCAAGGAACGTCAAAAAGCTCAAACGGTTTAGGCGCATTTTTTTGCGATTCGGGCGGGATATAGTCCAACGGCCTTTTATGAGACTCAAGATATTCGGGGGTAAGCCCGCAGGAAAGGATCAGAGCCTCTTTCGTAAGATCGCAATCGGACGCATACGGATATGTCCATCCCGACATATAACCGCCGGAAAGTCGTGCGGCTATTTCTCCGATCATTGGTCCGTCTTTCGTGTACTTTATGTCCGCTTTTGCAGCTCCGTGCGTAAGCCCTAAAGAACGTACGCCGAGCGCAAAAGCGGACACAAGAGCGCAATACTGCTCGTAAGAACAGGCGGTGGGCATAGTGTGTCCCACTTCTATAAAATACGGAGGATATTTTATGTGCCGATCGGCAAAGCCTGTTATCACGAGCTTTCCGTCATAAACAAGGGAATCGATCGAAAATTCAGGACCTTCCATATAGGTTTCGAGAATGGCGCTCGAAGTCCTTGAATTTTGTACGGCGTTTTTAATCGCAGGAGAAAATTCTTTTAGGCTTCTCACCATGCGGCAGCCCCGCCCGCCCATATTATCCACGGGCTTTACTACCAGAGGAAGGTCGTCTTCTGAAACTGCGGCGTCAAAATTTTTTGTCGTAAGTTTTTTAAATTTCGGCGACGGAACTCCCGCTTTTTCAAAACAGGAGCGCATAATTGTTTTATCGCTCGCATTCACAGCTGCTTTTAAAGAATGCCCGTAAAGCGAACACTTTTCCGCAACGGCGGCGACCGAAGACGAAAAATCCGTTCCGGCCGTAAAAACGGCCTTCAGTCCTCCCCCTTTTTTAAGTTCCAAAGCGAATTTTATAAGACCTTCGGAATCTTTCAGATCGATCGGTCTGAATTCGTCCGCAAGAGGAACACAGACGGCGTCGGGATTCCCGTCGGCAAGCGCGACGCGGAAACCCATTTTTTTTGCCGCAAGAATTGCAGGCCTTTGCATAAGGCCGGCGCCTAAAATCAATATATTTTCCATAAAGTTCTACCTGTTATAGTTTATTCGTGCCGGGGCTCAACAATTCCACGCCGCTTGAAGTTTTGCCGCAACTCTGAGGCGAAGTTTTCGATTTTATCTTTTTACAATAAATTTCAAATGTATCGCCCAAGCTGAAAAGTCGGCTTACAAACAAAAGAAATTTATACATCGCCTTATACATACTTGAATTGAAAATGCAGTTTTTTTTATTTTCCATATTCCTTAAAATCGGGAAACGCTCCGGATGATGCCCCGTAGAAACGATCTTTACAACTTTAAAACCTTCTTTTTTCATTATATTCTTAACTTTTTCAAGTTCCCATAGGGTGTAGTGATCGGACGGACTTTGTTCAAAAAAACTTTTTGAATTAAAACGCCTGGAAACTCCCGATGCGGACGGCGTGGAAAACGCAAAAATTCCGCCCGGTTCTAAAATTGAGTATACGGTTTTAAAGACGGTTTTCAATTCTTTAAAATGTTCTATGACGTACCACATAGTAACGGCGTTAAAAGAATTTACACCGAATTCCGCCGCAGGATCAAAATCCGGAAATGGAGCGCAGGATACGGGAAACTTAAGTTTTTGCCGTACATGATTTACCGCATCCAATGAGATGTCGGTACCGAAGACATTCCAATTTTTATCCGCCGCTGCGGATAAAAACGGCCCGAAGGCGCAGCCCACGTCGAGCAGCAAGGGACGACCGTCGCGTAGGTTTTGGCTTTCGTTGCAAAGATCTCGGCGATAACCCTTGTGACGGCCGTGTCTAAAGACCGAATCTATTACGCCTATTCTCCGCATTCCCTGCATTTTGATCGAAGTGAAATCTTCAAGATAAGTCTTTCCGTACTGAGCTTTATATTGGTCAAAAAAATAATCTTTTGTATAGTCTTTGTCGGAAGCGACGGTATACGACATATAGATAATCTCGCACCTCTTGCAACGTCTGAAAGTCTTATCGCTTGCACGAGCGACGACGGGATCGACATCCCGATCGGATTCGAAAGACGCGCATACGGGACAAAAGAGGCGTTTTCCCACGCGAAGATCCGATATGAAATCGACAAATTTTTCGGGCGGCGCGGCGCGATGTCCTACGTCCAATGAAGGATAAAGACGAGAAGTATCTTTTAAAGCCGCAAGAACCGTTTTCCTGCAAACACGGTGATTTTTTAAACAGACAAAGCCGTGTTTTTTAGCGAGCGCGGCATGAAGAGAAGAAGTCGGAAGCAAAAGAACGGCGCAGCCTGCGGCCGCCGCCTCATACGCCGTAAGGCCGTAATGGGTTACGACAAGATCGTATTCGTAAAGTTTTTCGCGCAAAGACCTTACAGGCTCCGATAAGGTTATATAAGGCAAAAGTTCCTTAGGTATGCGTTCGGCCTGTGTAAATATATTGGCGTGTATCGCCGTAACCTTTTTGCCTGTCGCCGCGAATGCGATCACAGCGGGGATAAAAAGGTCTGCAGGATCTTCACCTCCCATTGAAATCAATACTGTCTTTATTTGAGACTGATCCGCACAGCGTTTTCCGGTACGTTTGTTTTTAGGCAAATTGATAAAACCGTGTTCGATGCGGTTTGCAGACGATGTTTTTTTTATTCCCGGAATAATGTCCAAAAGATAATCGCAGTATTCCGTATTTGAAGAACCTTCGTCTAAAGAAACCACAGGGGCAAGAGGATACAGTTTTTGCGCGAGTTCTTTTTCAAGCAAAAAGGAGTCGGTAATGATAAGGCTGAACTCGCCTTTTCCCGGAAGCTCGGAAATTATCTGATAAGGAGAAAGTCCGTTTGAAATTGCATTTTCAATCAAAACTTCTTTTTCTTTAAGGCTTGCATCCTTAGCGACGTAAATGCAGGCTCCGGTTTTTACTGCAATTTCAAGGCACCTGCTAAGGTGTCCCGTCCCCCTGCCCTTTTTAAGACAGGGAACACATAAGATCATATTTTTTACGAAAGGATTGTTCGAAGCCTCTATTATACTTTCTGCGGTATAAGGCTCTAAAGGAGATCCGCCGCCTGAAATTTTGCGAACAAGCAAGAGGCTTCGAACATAATCGGCTGCAGTATCTATCGTAGTGCGCAGGTGCGGAAACGTCCAGCACTTGGGGGCGGGTTTGAAAACACAGTTAAATTTATCTTTATGATTATATAAAGCCGGTCCTACGTGTTCTCTGTCGTAAGGTTCGCAGGTTAGGGCTTCCGCTTTTAGAAGCGAGTGAGCGTTGAACACTTCTACGCCGGAACCGTGCGGAAGCCCCGTCCAAGTTATGTAGTCGCACGGGCAGGACGCGGCACAGGTTTCATATTCTTGTAAAAGCGACTGCGCGGCTTCGTAAAACAAAAACGGATTGTCCGCCGTAGCGCGAAGAACGACATCCGCTTTGACTTTTTTTATAAGCAGGCAAAAACGCTTAAGCACGTCTTCAAGAGGCCCTGAAAAAATTTCCCAGCCGCATCTTTTTACCGTGTCGCTCAATTTTGAAGCGGAGTCCTCGTCGGTCGCCACGTAATAAGCGTCGGCCCTTACTTTTTTCATCGCAGCTAAAACCCATTCGAGTACGGTTTTATTTCCAAGCTCTTTTAACGCTTTGCCCGGCAGGCGAGAAGAAGACAGGCGGCACTGGACTATCACTACCGTCATTTTATCGTATTCCAATTTTTAATAAGTTCAAGCGCGTCGGTTTTAAATCTATACCGGTTTTTAAATACCCAGCGTTTGGCTTCGGCAAACTGTCGCCGCGATTCAAAAAAACCGCAACAGGAGTTGACAAGGTATGCCGGAAAAGATGAAAAAGGAACATATCCGTGATCGAATTTAAACCTTGGAACAAGGTTTTTAAGATAAAAACGCAGTTGAGACATATCCGGCGTTCTGTCTTCTATAGGAATTTCATGCGCATATTCAATTTGAAAAGCGGTCGAAACGCAAATTTTTTCACCCCAAAGCCAAGATCGAAAAGACATGTCGAGGTTTTGCCAATACGAAGAATTTATAGTGTAATCAAATCCGCCCAGCTGCATAAATTTTCGCCTGTTATACAAGCCTATGTAGTTAAAAGGATACAAGGTAGGAATTCCGTCGCTGACGGCGGCTTCGGTTTCGACACGGAATTTGCCGTGTTCCGCAAACGGTATAAAGCGAACGGGAAGTCCCTGCCTGTCGGACGAAACAAGACGCGGAACTATGCAGCAAGCTCCGGACGACGCGATGATGTTTTCAGCAAGGTTTGAAGTTAAAATGGAAGGAGTTATTTTAAGGCTATCACGTATGACAAGCACGTAGTCCCCAACGCTTTCGCCTATTCCTATATTTATTAAATCCCCGTCGGTCACCTTATCCAACGGAACGATAAAACGCACATAGGGAAAAGCCGAAACAAATTCTTCAATGTTATAGCTGTCGGGATCCGGTTCAAACGAAATAACGGACGCAAAACCGCATTTCATGAGATCTTCAAGCATCTGCAAGCGAAAATGACTGCCCAAGGAATTTATCAGCACAACGGAAACATTCATTTTTACGCCGGACATGGATTCCGTTCCGCCCAGGACGGTCATATTTATCTGCCGTTCGTTAAAAATTGAAGGTATAGTATTCATCATAGGTTCCGGATATCTTATCGTATTTTTTATTTATTTGATCTTCCATAAGGCGGTCGCTCTTATGCCAGATAACTTCCAGAGGTTCTTCAAAAACGTTTCCGATTATATCGTCAAACATGCATTCTTTATACAGCGGAACGGAACCGTCGGATAAGATCACCATGTCGCGGCGGAGATGCCAATCGGGATAACGTTCCACGGGCGAAAGATCGCACGGTTTTCTTTCAGGCAAAAGCCCGATATAGGAATTGTATTTTTGAATTATGAAGTTTCCGTGCGAGGGGCTGTCTTCAGCGCTCCAAAATCGGTAAAAAGTTTCAAGCTGCTCCTCGTTCATGTCCATGCGCACGAATTGCGGATACACTGATTTGGGGAAATATTTTGAAAGAAGATTTATGCTGTTCAATGCCAGTTCAAATCCGTCGACAAAGTGAATTTCCTTATATTTTTCTTTTGTGACGCTGTCTAAAAGGACAACCCACATCACAGGCGCATAGCCGTTTGTGCGCGGAGCGCAACGATCACAAATTTCGGCTATCTGAGATGCAAGCGCTTCGGAAAGGCCGTCTCCAGTAGTTTCAATAAAGACGGATAACCCTGGATATTTTAAAACTTCGCTTACAATATCCTTAATATGTTCATGATAAAGAGGCTCTCCCCAAAGAGAGAGTGACAAAACCGCATTTTCCGAAAAATCCGCTATCCTGTTTACAAGGGTTTTAAACTTTTCAAGCGGCATCTTGTCGAATTTCTTTTTTGTTTTTTCAAGAACATCGTCATAAGGGCTGTAAACGCAGCGACTTCTGGATTCTGTTTCGATTTGTATGTTGTAAAACCCCGGAACAGTGCGCAGTATTCCGGCGCATTTGCACGCCATACCGGAAAGTTCCTCTGCGGACACAGCGTCGGGAACACGGGAATCACCGTCAGCCGTGTTGCCTTCGTTGCCGCCCTTGCCGCAGGAAATTTCGGCTAACTTCAAACACGCCAAAAGTCCTTCCTTGGAAGCGCAGTGAAAACCGAGCCTATACATGCGCCAATCTACGGGAGAGATAACCGTCTCTATTTCAAAAGCGTTTATGTCCGCCTTCATTGCAGAAAAAATGCAGTCTCTTGAAACCGGATTATCGCCTGCGGCGCCGGGGACGTCTTTTCTTAAAGAAAGCTTTTCTATGATCGCAGCCGTGTCGCAGTTTATAAGTTCAGGCGCGAATCCGTAAGGATAGCCGTCGGCAAATGTGTATTCGGCGATATATTCCGAATGTGTTTTGATCACTTCCAAGGTAAGGGCCGTGTTTAAAAAAGGACAATCCGCCCAAGCGTAAACTATATTCCGCGCATTCGAACTGAGGCAGGCTTCGTGCATAGAGTGCAACAGGGACGAAACCGTCCACGAAGGTTTTTCAACCACTGAAACTTGACTCATTTCGTTTTTTTCATTCAGTTCGGCGCAGGCGGCGCTTGTTTTACCGTCGGCAAAGATAAAAACTCCCGCAAGATCGGGAATGTTTTTCGTCCAAAAGAGGGTTTTTTCATAGGCAGAAAGACCGTCGAATTTTTTATCGAACATATGCAGAGAAACGGACGGCGCAAACAATACAACTATATTTTTCATCTCTTCCAATATCGGCATTACGGTTGAACAAGATTATTTGAATGTATAAAATTAACCATCATGAATTTTCCGCCGTTTGATTCAGACATAATATTTACCGTTACGACTCTTACAAGCATCATAAAAGCCGCAATTGAAAATATCTCTCCGGATACGATTAAACTTGAGGGTGAAATTTCAAACTACAGGCCAAGCAGTTCCGGTCACGTGTATTTTACATTAAAGGACTCATCTTCGCAAATAAGCGCGGTAATGTTTAGATCCGCAGCTATGAAACTTTCATTTATACCCAAAGACGGAATGAAAGTCTGCTGCAAGGGAAAACTGACGGTTTATGCGGCAAGAGGAAATTATCAAATAGTAATATCGTCCATGGAGCCGTCCGGTACGGGCGACATTCTGCAAATGCTTGAAGAACGCAAAAAAAAGCTCGCTGCGGAAGGACTTTTCGACACATCAAAAAAACGTCCGCTGCCGCTTTTTCCCCAAAGAATCGGGATCGTAACGAGCCCTACAGGCGCCGCCCTCCGCGATATTCTTCAAATAGCCAAACGTAGAAACGATTCCATATCCATAGTAATACTTCCCGCCCTCGTACAGGGAGAAGGAGCTTCCAAATCGATAGTAAAGCAGATTCTGGCGGCCAACGAATATAAAATGTGCGACACTCTCATAGTCGGACGCGGAGGAGGATCCCTTGAAGACTTACTGCCCTTCAGCGACGAGGAAGTCGTCCGCGCGGTCGCCGCATCCGAAATTCCGATAGTGTCGGCCGTAGGACATGAAATAGACTGGGCGCTGTGCGATTACGCCGCGTCCATGAGAGCTCCAACGCCTTCAGCCGCGGCGGAACTTGTTATCCCGCAAAAAAGCGATATTTTAAATGACATACGAAGCTTTAAAGAAGAACTTAAAACCGCCGTCCAAACCAAAATCGAACACATAAGGCTTATCCTGCGTTCGTACAGCTTGGACGGCATGGAACTTCAATTGCGAAATATCGAGCAACCGCTTCTCGCGCGCTTTGATGCGGCAAAGGCCGCTCTCATCTCCAACATGGAGCAAAAAATAAAAGACGTAAAGATCTTTATTGAAAATTGCGTGAACACTATGGAAGGAGCCAGTCCGCAAACCATATTCGCGCGGGGATACGCGATGGTCCGAAACAAACAAACTCAAAAGATCATACGCAGCGGTAATGATACGGTTTTAGGACAGGAAATCGAAATAGTTCCGGCACAAGGATATATTACTGCGGAAGTTACGGCCATAGAAAACGGAAGAACTTCCGTCATATTGGAGTAAAACATGGATAATTTTGAAGAAAAATTACGCAAACTTGAAAAATTGACTGCGGATATTAAACAGACTGATATATCGCTTGAAGACGCTTTAAAAAATTTTGAAGAGGGAATAAAACTTGCACGCGGTATGGAAAAAGAGCTTGAAAAGATCGAAGGAAAGATACAAATCCTTATGAACGAACCTTCCCCCCAAGTCAAACCTGAACTGGATCTTTTTTCGGATACCGACAATACGGCGGGAACTTCCGGTGCGCCTGAAACAGGGACGCGCCGATGAGCGAAACAAAAGACAAATCTTTGCAAACGGCAAAACGCCGCCCCATAAGGGTATTAAATGCGGAAGTTGCCAGAAAGATCGCTGCGGGAGAAGTTATAGACCGCCCTAACGCGATAGTGAGAGAGCTTATGGATAACGCCGTAGACTCCGGGGCAAATTCCATAACCGTAGAACTCTCAGGCGGAGGTATAGACAAGATCCGAGTGATAGACAACGGATCCGGAATAACAAGAGAAGACCTTTTACACTGCGCCAGACCGCACGCCACAAGCAAAATTCAAACGGAGACGGATTTATTGCATCTTTCAACGCTCGGATTCAGAGGCGAAGCTTTAGCTTCGATCGCAGCCGTAAGCCGTTTAAGCATTATGTCGGGCAAAAGCAGGTTGAGAGCTTCGGTTACGGAAGATCACATAATAGAAGATATTCAGCCCGTTTCAGGCACAATAGTCCAGTCGGAAGCGCTTTTTGAAAATTTTCCGGCGCGAAGGGTGTTTTTAAAGCGCCCTGCTTCGGAAACTACTATGTGTAAAAACACCTTTATTGAAAAATCGCTGCCCAAACCGGAAATTGCATTCAGGCTTACCATAGACGGACAGACAAAACTTGATCTGCCGTCGGGGCAAAGTCTTACCGAACGTTTTATTCAGGCAAATTCTATCCGTGAAAACGAAAAACTTTTTTATGAAATTCAAGGAAGCGGAAGCGACTTTATTTTTAAACTGATCATAGGAGAACCGGCGGTTTCGCGCCCGGATAAAAAATTTATCTTTATCTATGTAAACGGAAGAAAAATATCGGAATTTTCCCTTGTTCAAGCAATTGAATACGGCTGCCAAGGATATTTTCCAAACGGGACACATCCCGCCGCTTCGCTTTTCGTGCAGATAGCCCCGGAATCTGTGGATTTTAACATTCACCCTGCAAAAAAAGAAGCGAGATTTCACGACATATCGGAACTTCACCACGCCGTAAGCTCCTGTGTAAAAAATTTTTTCCGCCAATATACGCTTAAAGCCGTAACATTAAGTTCCGAGCCGATACAAAAAGAACTTTCCGAAGAATTTTCGGAAAAATTTGAGGCCGCAAAAGATATAAGATCCCGCTTTTTTTCTCCTTCCTATAGAAGCTCGAGAGCTACAAAAGAACATCCTTTTGAAAAGACCCCGGATTTCTACAGCGTCGATAAAATACCTGTACAACCGGACGATCTAAAAACATACGCCGCGCTCTCGGACACGAAAAACACGGACTTCGGCGAATCGAAATATAAAATTTCAAGTCAGAGCCCGAAACAGCTAGCTCTTGCGGCCATAGCGGCTGCAGACGGGGGCACCGCTGGCGACGGTTCTCCAAACAGCAGTTCTTCGGACGGCCTTAGGTACCTGGGCACGGCGCTCGGAGTGTTTTTACTTGCTGAAAAAAACGATATTCTTTACATAATCGACCAGCACGCCGCTCACGAACGCATATTATACGACAAAATCATAGCTTCACAGGGAAGATCTCAAGCGCTCCTCGTTCCGTACGTGGTAAAAACCCAATCGGTTCAGGAAGACGCATATATGGAGCGCATAAGGGAAAAATTGAACGCCGCGGGATTTTCCTCAAAAAACTGCGGCGACGGACGCTGGGAAATTTCTTCGGTTCCGGAACGCTGGCGAGGTACGGAAGAAGAACTCGCTCGTATGCTTTTGGAAAAAAGAATCGACGCAAGCGAACTCATTTCCAAATTGGCTGCAATGACGGCGTGCAAGGCGGCTGTAAAAGACGGATATGTTCTTGACGACTCCAGCGCAAAGGCTCTGGCAATTTCCGCTCTGGAACTCAAAGATCCTCACTGCCCGCACGGAAGACCTGTATACACGGCTATTACGAGAGCGGAGCTTTTCAAACTGGTAAAACGAACGTAAAAACGCACATGAAAACAGACGTATCCTTGCATCTATATATCCGTAATCGTCCCGAAAGAGCATTACGTATTCTCCGTTGAATTTTACAACGCCCGCATTAAAAACCAATTGCGCTTCGTACGGAACCATGGATGCGTCCAATACGGGCTTCCCATTCAAATATCGATTTATACGTGAAAAACTGTGATAATCGGTCATAGCAGACATGTCTTACCCCTTTTATTAAACCCGGTAATTTATCGTAAATTATTATGACACATCATTCTTCACTCATTATCTTTCTCTCGACGAGGTTGATAGGAAGGATTCCTCTCGCCTTCTTTTTGCCCGAGAGCACGTCGACCGCAGTTTTTTGGCATAATTGGCCGTCATAAGCATAAATTATTCTGGGAACATACATAAATTCACGAGACGCATAAGGACAGCCTGAAAGAATAACGCACACCAGTTTGGCTTCAAGGCCTTCCATCATCGAAAGCATTCTTCTGGGGATATCGCTTGTTCCCCTATACGATTCGTTTTTGGTGGCGAGAACCATAACTATTCTAGAATAGTTCATCGTAGTTGCCATAAATCTTTCCTGCTGATTTCTAGCAGGAAA
Source organism: Treponema parvum (assembly GCF_017893965.1). Taxonomy (NCBI): domain Bacteria; kingdom Pseudomonadati; phylum Spirochaetota; class Spirochaetia; order Treponematales; family Treponemataceae; genus Treponema; species Treponema parvum. The sequence goes on along the minus strand of NZ_CP054142.1, from coordinate 1,096,833 downwards.
TTCAGGAAGATAAACGATAGACGCTTTGGGATAGTTTTTCTTTATTTCTTTTTCAAAGGTCGTAAAATCATAGCTTTCCTTTTTTAACTCTCCCGTGTCGAAATCCTCATATAAGTTACCTTTTTGAAATACGAAAAGCAAATCCTCGCCGTCTAAAAGTTTTGAAGAAACGCCTTCCTTTTTTACGTCGGTAACGGCGTCAACGCTCATTTGAAGAACGGCTGCTCTATCTTCTTCCGATATTTCGGGCGCCTCCGGTTTTTTTAATGTGCGATTTTGCGCCGCTATGACTCGCCTTGCGGCTTCATTGATCTGTTCTTCGCTTACAATTCCTTTTTTATATGCGTCCAGCATATATGTGTACGCTTCTTTGCAGCCGATTCTATAACTTGTAAGAACCATATCTATTCCGGCAGCCATCGCAAGCTGATGACATGTTTCAAGCCCGAATGTATTAGTCAGCCCGATCATGGCGAAGCTGTCCGTTATCATAAGACCGTCGTATCCCTGATTGCGTATTACGTCGACTATTTTTTTAGAAAGAGTTGCAGGGTATTTTGGATCGATCTTGGGAACCATTATATGACCGACCATTATTCCGGATAAATCCGCGCTTTTTATCGCTTCAAGATAAGGAAAAAGCTCGCGGTCTATCAAAGTTTTTTCATCGGCATCCAAGTAAACCATTCCTATGTGAGAATCTACTGGGGAATATCCGAATCCCGGATAGTGCTTGCCCGTAACCACCATTCCCTGATCTTGATAACCTTTTATTGTTGCGGCAGCGAACTTTGAAACTTTTTCTTTAGTGTCAGCATACGCCCTGCTTCCTACGCAGCTGCTTAGCGGTAAGGCGGCAATATCCATTATGGGGCCGAAAACGGTATTATAAAATCCTTTTTTTGCTTCCACCCCAGTTATGCGTCCGTATTCATACGCAATTTTTAAGCTATCGGTTGAAGCGACCGCCATCTGATACGGAAGTTCAATATTTCCGTAATTGAATCCGTATTCCATGTCGTCGCCGATCAAAATCGGGTAATCCGCATTTTCTAAAACTTTTTCAAGAAGGTATTTCTCTCCCGGGCAATAATAATTTTCGTGAACATATCTAAAGGAAAGATGTATTCCGCCGAGGCTATGATTGCGTATCATATCCAAAGTAAAATCCAAATCTTCAGCGTCTATCGGGTTTCTCATAAAAAGCATTAAACCGATTTTTTGATCAATGCTCAGATCTTCGATATTCAGCGATACAAGCTTTTTCATACAATCACTCCTTGATTGCGCCCTGTGTTATACCTTCTATAAAGTATCTGTTAAAAAACAAGTAAACGATTAAAATAGGCAGTATGCTCATTATTGTGCCGGCCAACATTGTATTCCAAGCTGCTACGCCGTCTCCCTGATCTTTCAATAAGACAACGCCCACGGTAAGAGTGCGCAACTTCGGCTGTGCGATGGTAAAGGCAAGAGGCATCATGTAATTATTCCATGAATCCCTGAATGAAAGAATTGCGGCCGTCGCCAATATGGGTTTTATTATCGGAAGTATTATTCGTGTATATATATGAAAGGTGCTTGCACCGTCTATTCTTGCGCTTTCGTCGATCTGCCTCGGTATTCCGTCGCAGTAGCCCATAATGAGAATAGAATAAAACGGCTGGAGCGTGGCGACTTCCGCAATCACCATTCCCCAAATTGAATTTAAAAGTCTCATCTTATTGCAAAGCAAAAAAATAGGATAAAGCGTTACGGCGCCTATTAAAAAAAGCATGACGATAAATGTAAAAGTGAGGGCTTTTTTTCCTGGAAAATTAAAACGGCTCATAACGTATCCTGTCATACTGGTCGTAATAACCGTTCCGATTACCGAAAACAACGAAAAAGATATGCTGTTCAACGTGTACCTGGCAAAATTTGCATGTTTCCATGCGTTAGTATAGTTTTTCCATTGGAACACATCGGGAAAAATCTTTGTTCCGCCGACAAGAAATTCATTGATGGTTTTAAATGAGCCTCCGAACGCATATACGAGAGGAAATCCTATAAATATTATGACAATCGTAAGGATAAAATAGATCAATATCTTTGAAACGATACGTTTCGCTCTGCTTTCTATCATATCGAACTCCTACTCGCTATCTTTCATTTTTCTTGTAAAATAGCTGTATACGCCCGTAACAATCAGTATTATAAATGTGGTCACTATGCTTACGGCAGATGCGTACCCGTGCTGCGGAGTACCGGGGTTTTCGAAAAAATATCTAAAAATGTACATCGTCATCACGTCGGTAGCGTTTCCGGGGCCGCCGTTCGTAAGCGCTTTTACGGAATCAAAAAGCTTTAACGTGTTTAAAATGGAGAGCATTGAAATAATTTGAAACATTTTGCCCATCATCGGAATTGTTATCTTAAAAAAAATCTGTCTGGAATTTGCACCGTCAATCGTTGCGCTTTCAATCACATCATGAGGAATTCTCTGAAGCGCGGCGAGAAATAAAACCATATAAAACCCCACCCCGCTCCACGTACAAAAAACAACCACTACCAATTTCGCAAGAATTCCTTTTCCCAGCCACTCTATGGGTTTTAGAATAATATGAGACGCCTGTAAAAGGCCGTTGACAATACCGTTATATGAAGCGAACATTAAAAAAAACACGATCCCCATTATCGCGGTGCTTGTGATGTTGGGAACAAATATGACAGCCCTTGCAATTCCGCTCCCTTTGAATTTTTTATTGAGTAAAGCGGCAAGAAAAAGCGCAAACGGAATCTGCACCAGCGGAATAAATATGCCGAATTCCAATGTGTTTTTTACCGAAATCCAAAACGATGTGTCAAAAAAAACCCGCAAATAATTATACAAGCCTATAAATATCGGATCCGAAAACCCGTTATACTGCATAAAACTGTAATACAATATATAAATTACCGGATAAATTCCAAACAAAACTACCAAAATAACCGTCGGCGTAATCATAAGGTACTGAGCGGCATGCTTTTTGAGCGATTTTATGATAGCGTTTTTTTGTTCCGAAGAATTAAGCTGTCTCATAGTTTCCTTTTTTATTGAATGGAGCATGGAGCTGTGTCAAAAGCATTTGTTTTCCCGCAGCCCGCCGAGTTTAAAAATAAATCTTTGTATTATAATGACTTATCTTTAAACTTCGCCTATAAAGAACGAAACTGCCCAAAAGTTTAAGTTTTCGGACAGCTCCATTCTTTATATTTTTATTTTTTTATCCACGAAGGATCTATTGCGCCACTTTTTAAGGCTTTATTAAACGCATCGCTATAGCGTTTATTCAGATCGTCTATAGCGGCATCGAGTTTCTTTGAAATATCTCCGCCCTGCGTAGCTTCGGCAAACAGGTTCGTGAATACCCTGTTTCTGTTTTCTCCCTCGAGAACTATAAAATAGTGCGGTTCAAAGTAAGGAATCGTAAGATCGTCCGTTTTAAAACCGTATTTTATTCCTTTTATATCGAATTTATCCGTGGGAAGATTTTCAGGTCTGTTTGCAGCCATATATGTCCTGGGTACCGGCATAAACCGATTTGCAAGTTCCTGGTGCGAAAGCCAAAAAGCATAAAACTTTTTTGCAGCTTCTTTGTTAGGCCCGTTGGTAATGCACCATGCAAGACCAGACTCCGCCCAGTACTTATCGGCGACTTCGCCTGCAAAGACAGGGAGCGGCGCTATGTCATAGTTACAGCTTCCCTTGAACTGCGTGGGAAATTGTCCTACCATCCAGTTTCCGTCAATATACATGCCGACCTTTCCCGCATAAAAATTTGCTCTGAGCGGATCGATGCCCATAGTCAAATATCCGGGGAAAAGAGATCCGTCTTTCATAAGATCGATATAGAAGTTGAAAAAACGCTTATTGGTTTCGAACATATATTTGTTCTTGTCCACATTGTATCCGTATCTTCCGCATTCGTTTTGAGCAATGAGTATTGGGTCTATAACCCTTTCCCAAATCTGATTAACTCCGAGGGGAAGTCCGAAGCCGTAAAAATCCCCTTTGCCTTCCTTTGTAATTATCTTTGCATATTCCTTTAACTCTTCCAATGTCTTGGGCGGATTGTCCGGATCGAGACCGCACTTTTTAAAAATGTCCCGGTTATAATAAAATCTGTATCCGCTGATTCTGACGGGAACGGAATAAGGTTCTCCTTTATATTGCAAAGAAAGAGATGAAAACGCATTGGGATGTAGACCTGAAACAAGATCGGGCGTCAAAACATCCGTAAGAGGAATAATATTACCTGCCTTTGCAAGATCATTGACGGTTATGCCGGCGCTGGCTTCTACTATATCGGGCGCGTTGCCGCTGGCAAAAGCCATTTGAACTACCGACGGATAGTTCTCACCGTAATACTCATAACTTACGTGAGTGTCGGGATTTGCCTCGTTGAATGCGTTTATAATCGCATCAAATCCTGCGTCAGGGCCGCTTTGTCTTACCCAAATCTTCACTTCCGCTGTTTTGGATCCTTTTGCAGACTCACTGCTTCCTGCGGCAAACAACATTGAACAAGCCGACAGAAAAGCCGCAAGGCTGAGAATAAATTTTGAATATCTGTTCATATTCGCCTCCTTGTTATGATATTACTATATCATGCAAAAAGAACTCCTGTGATGATATTGTTAGAATGAAACAATGTTTTTGTTAGATTTGAAACAGATTATCTCTAAACGCGCTGGGCATTATTCCCGTCGATTTTTTAAACACCTTCGCAAAGTGCTGTGAACTGCAGTATCCTACTTCTTCGGCGATAACTTGAATTTTCATATCGGTCGTTTGTAAAAGCCGCTTCGCATTTTTAATTCTTACTTCCGTAACGAAGTCGATAAAAGACATACCTTTGTATTTTTGAAAACTTTGAGAAAGATAGGAAGGATTTATATTAAAATATTCCGCGACAAAATTTCTCGTAACGGTACAATAATTTTTTTCCACATAGCTTGATATGTCTTCGATCATCGATTCCGTTACGCTATGCTTTTTTAATTCGGTTCGCATGTTTTTTATGCATAATTTGACTATATCTCTGAGTTTTTCATTCACTTCATCCGACGGCACCGCGTTTGAACAAAACGCTTTTATCTCAATGGAAAAATTTACAAAGCAAAAATTCTTTATTTCATTTATAAGATCGTTAATCGCTCTTCGATCATCATCGAGATAATTTTTATTGTAAATCAATAAAACTATGTGAGAGTTTGAATACGGAATAAAAATTCCCGCGCCCGTTCTTTCTATAAAATTCTCAATATATGACGCAGCAGCCCTCTTTTTATCGCCGTCTTCGCTTAAGACTGACAGAGGTTCGATGACGACAAGGACAAAGAACGACGGCATTTTCTCTATCTCAAAAAAACTGAATATGTCTTTTAAAGTTTTTCCCGGAAGATTTCCGTCCAAGTATTCCCGCATCATGTCATTTAGAGCAATGGAACGAAAGGCGCTTTGCTTTTCTTCAAGCTCGATCATATTTTTTATGCGCTCTAAAAAACCTGTCAACTCTTTGCTGTTGATCGGTTTAAGAAGGTATCCCGTTATGCCGTACGACAAGGCGGTTTTTGCATATTCGAACGTAGCGTATCCGCTTAAAATCAATATCTTCGTTTTAGGATTGATATTCCGAATCTTAGAGATACATTCAAGTCCCGTATATACGGGCATTTGAATATCGGTAACAACAACGGAAGGACGATACTTATCGACAAGCTTTATAAGTTCTTCTCCGTCATAGGCCTTTCCCCTTATCTCAAAACCGAGTTCTTCCCAAGGAATTATACATTCGAGCCCGTCAAGAACTAAAGGTTCGTCGTCTGCCAATATTACGCTGTACATATTATTCAAACCTTCCAAGGCAAAGCGATTCGTATTACAGTCCCGTTTTTTTCACCGCTGCTTACGGAAAGTCCGTACGATTTTCCGTAATATAAGCGAATTCTGCTATTTAAATTTCTTAGTCCGATATGGTTTAAATCCTTATCGGGAGGCGTTTTTAATTTCTCGTTCAATTCCTTCAATTTTTCAGGTGAAATACCATTGCCGTTGTCCGAAAAAGTCAATATAAACGTCTTAGCGTCATCGATTACGGCGTTGATGGATATGTTTCTGTTATCCTTTTTGTTTCCCAATCCGTGCCGTATGGAATTTTCTGCGAGGGTCAGCAGCATGAGCCTTGGAACTTCCATGCTCATAAAAATCGGCGACACCGCGACGGACAGAACAATAGGAACTTTAAATCTTATATTTTGTAAAGCTATGTAATTTTCCACATAGCCGATTTCTTCCGTGAGCGAAATGAACGGTTCGCTGCCGTTCACGGCACGATACAAAATTCCAAGTTTTTCTATCATCGAAGCGGTATCTTGATCTCCGGCTATAACGGCTTTCATTCGGATGCATTCCAGAGTATTGAAAAGAAAATGAGGATCCAGTTGTCCCTGAAGGATTTTTAATTGAGCTTCCCGGTTCCTGAGAGTTATTTCACTGTTGCGTTTAATTAATTCTATTATTTTAATCAGCATGTGATTGGCGCTGTCCGCAATAAGTTTAAGTTCATCGTTGGACTGAACCGCCAAAAGTTCCCGCTTTCCGGTTTCGATCTGTTTCATCTGCATCAACAATTCTCGAATCGGGCGCGTCATCACTTTTGAATTCACAATTATCAATACGAGGGAAATCGCAAAGACAAAGAATGTGATCCAATTAAACATTTTATTCCCTTTCTTTATCTTATAAAAAAGCGACGCTTCAGGAATTATTCCGCAAACATATAAATTTGAATAATCCGAATATTCCGTAGTCACGATGGCGTTATTCGTACCGTCGCTCAGAGTAAGACTGAATTGCTGAAATCCTTTTTTAAGCTTCGGGCGAATAAGGTCAAGGGTACCGGATTCGAGCGTAGCGCCTTGAGAGTAGATGGCATTACCGTCAGCGTCAAGTATCGTAAGCGTCGATTCACCGAATTCTATTCCGGAAAAAATTTCATCTATCGCGTTAAGCCTCATATCAATAGCTATCAGCCCGATGATCTTGGGATTATCATAGTGTCGGATCTTTCTTATAAAAGAAAACACGCTTTGATTATAAAAACGAACGGACGGCGGTATTATCGTGTATAACTCATCCGATTCAAAAAAACCGTATTTATCGGCAAGTTCGTATAATTCCATGGGGTCGCCCAGATAATTATAAGGTCCCGCCGCGTAAGAATTGAAACCGTTAGATACTAAAATTCTCGCTATATCGGTTCTTATAAGCAAAACATGCTTCATTGCGTTTTGAATGGAAACGTCCACACCGAGATATTCCGAGGAATTTTTTTCAAGATTGTAATCCAATGCATTGAGAATTTCAGAATCGATAAGAACGATACGCGACAACCTGTCAATTTCATTAAATAAAACGTCAAGTCTTTCCGAAAATTGTTTTATAAGGATGCTGCTTTGAGAAAGGGCGTCTTCTTTGATTATTTCGGAAGCGACTCTAAAACCGAATACTTTTACAAAAAACACCGCAATTAAAAGAACCGCTGAAAAAGCCAAAGATATTTTTATGTTATACTTAATGACAAAGGGACGCAATTTTTTATCCGTCTGATTTTTTACTTTGAATCCCATAGCCTAATTCTATAACAATCAATATCGTATGTCAGCCTTTACATGCAGCTCATCTGTTCATAACCCCTGTGTAAAGTTCCTTTGAGTCGCTTACGCTCTTTATGCCAAAACGCTGCGTATCCGCAGGATCGGGAATTATATTCAAAAAAACGTCGTACTTTTCGGAAGATCGTATAACCCTTTTTCCGTCGTCACCCGAACCGTCCCATAAAATTTTTTCAGGGACGGCGCCGCCTGATCCGAACGTCTTGAGCGTTTTTCCGGCCTTGTCTTTTATCGTTAATTCCCACGTACCGACTTTTTCGGATGCATTGTTATAAGAAAGAGCGAATTCGGCAATATCGTCGACGCCGTCGCCGTCGGGCGTAAACTTTTTTGTAAGAACTTCCACAGAACAGCTTATCGCTTGGGGATCCGCATTCATATTCGAAGACAAAACCATGCCGGATTTTTCCGCAAAAGTCCGGCTTTGTAAAGAATTTTCCTGTTCCGCTACATCGCCGTCCGGTTTTGTCGGATAGCCGGGCAAGAGGATGTCTTCGTCCTGCAAAGGTCCTTCCTCTGCCGCGCCGTCAGGCGGCATAGAATTTTCCGGCTGAGACGATCCATCCGCATTTTTTTGATCCGGCCCTCCCGACAGCTCAGGCAGCAATATTCCGTCCTGTGCTCCTATAATTTCCGCATCCGCCGATTTTTTTTCCGCTTCCGGCCGAGAATGATCCCCGGCGGTTTCAGATACATCCGTTTTTACCAAACTGAGCAGGATCTTTTCCATGTCCGCAGTGAGCTGTTCCGTTTCTACCGGCTCGGAAATTACGGAAGATGAAGGATTTTGGGATATTCCCGAAGTTTCGTTGACTTCAGGAGACACGGGTTCATACAGCCGCGGCGTTACCGGCTCCGCATTCAATCCCTCATTCACCGGCTCAAATTCCACATTTTGTCCGCTGTCGGCGAGAAGCGTCGCCAGATCCCCCGGCAGCATTTCCGTTTGGGCTGCGAGAGCTTCTTGGGCAAGGCGATCTTTTTCGATCTGTTGTTCCAAAAGCTCTATGAGCTCTTTTATCTTTGGGGTTTGCTCGTTACCGCTTTCGAGCTTTATAAAATTCTCATAAGAAAGTTTTGCGTCTCCCCAGCGCTTAAGTTTAAGCAGAGTATTGGCCTTATTAAGTACGGGAGCGGCGCTTTCAGGCTGCAGCGTGCAGGCGGCGTTAAAATATTGAAGGGCGCCCTCGTAGTCTTTTAGAGCAAAAGCCGTATTGCCCGCATTCAAATTCAAAGTGTACTGATCGGAGCCCGGCAACAGGAGCGCTCTTTGAAAAACCGCAAGAGCTTGAGAGTATTTTTCAGTCTGATAATAACATATGCCAAGGTAATTGTACAAAACAGGATCGCTGCCTGGTTTTTCAATTTCTTTTTCAAGGACCAGGATGGCAGCTTCAGGCTTATTAAGGCGGAATAATTTTTCGCCTTCGCTTTTTGCAGCTCCGTCCTGCGCGCACATCGCGCCGGCCGCCGCAAAAAAAAGCCCAGCAAAAATTACATACTTACACTTCAAAATCTTATACCTCGTATTAAAAAGGCCTGCACACCCGGCAGGATGGCGTCGTCGCGCAAAAAAATCCGGTCGCCAATCCGTCATTTGACATATTCGTATAAATTTACTACTCTATTATATTCGGAGGAATTATGGCTTTTGTACAGATAATTGTTTTAATAGTTCTTGCCTTCGGCGTAGGAACCCTGATCTTATTCGTAGTAAAATCGGTTGCGGCTCCAAAACGCATAGAAGGAATTCAAAAGCTTATAAAACAGGGAAAAAACGTTCAAGCCATAAAATTGGCAAAATCGCTTCTCGCAAAGTCTCCGAACGATTATATGGCGCATTATTTTTTAGGTAAAGCCTATCTTGCGGATAACCGAACCGAATTGGCTCTCATGGAATACAAGACTGTAAACCAAACGGCAGTCTTTGGCGAAGGGCTTTCCGAGCTCGACTTCAGAAAGGAAATTTCAGCCCTTTATTCAAAATACAATCTTTTGAACGAGGCTTTAAAAGAATATCTTCTATTAACTAAACTGGAACCCAAAAATCCTGAAAATTTTTATAACGCAGGTTTTATATACGATAACCAGGGACATCCGGAAGTGGCTCTGGGTTTTTATCAAAAAGCGATCTCGCTTAACAAACGTCATCAAAAGGCGCACGCAGCGTTGGGGCTTATATTGTACAACATGAAGCAGCTCGCCGAAGCCAAGCGGGAAATTGATCTTGCCATTCAAATAAATCCCGACATGGCCTCCAACTACTATTATCTTGGAAAAATCTTAAAAGGGAACAAGGATTACGGAGCTGCGGTAAAGGCCTTTGAAAAATCTTTCCGCGACCCCGTCTTTAGGCAAAAATCTCTTATCGAGCGCGGAACATGCTTTATGCTGGCCGACAGCCTAGACAATGCGGCGGCGGATTTTGAACGGGCCGTCAATGCGGGAAAGAACGGAAATTCCCGCGACACGTTATATGCACGCTATTTTCTTGCCTCGTGTTTTGAAAAACAGCGCAAAATTGAAAAAGCCATAGAACAATGGAAGGCCATATTTGAAAAAGATAAAAATTTCCGTGACGTAGGTGCAAAACTTAACGAATATCAGGATATTCAAACAAACGATTCTATAAAAGAATATTTAACCTGTAACGATGCGGATTTTTTTGAAATATGCAAAAAAATAGCCGTTTCCGCGCTCAACGTAAGTCCTCAGCAGGTAAGCGCCATAAAAGACGGATGCCAAATAATAGCTACCGACAAAAGTTCTGAAGATTGGCGCAACGTGCGCAAACAGCTGTTTATGCTCTGGTTTAACCGCTCGTCGGCGACTCTTGAAGACAACATAATAAGAGAGGCGCTTGACAAGGCAAAGGAGCTTTCGTGTTCCAAAGCGGTTATCATTTCAAGCTCGGGTTACTCGCGGCCGGCAAAAAATTTTGCGGAAAACAGGCCGATAGAATTAATAGACCGAGCGAAGCTCGATTCTCTTATGACAAAGGTAAGCATTTAACCTGAAGGGAACGATAAAATGAAATTTCTTTGCGTGTCAGATCAGATCGATCCCCTCGTCTACAGCTCCAACGCTAAAGAACGCTTTAAAGACGTAGACGCAGTATTGTGCGCAGGAGATCTTCCGCTAGATTATGTCGATTTTATTGTTTCGACGCTTAATAAGCCTACGTTTTTTATCTTCGGCAATCACAATCTCAACGAATTCCATCTGTATCACGGCAGATCCGCCGATATTCTCGTTCCAAATTTACCTACCCGCAAAAACATTGCTCAAACCGTTTTCAAATCGTTCGGCCACGGAGCCGATTATGTAGGATTTAAAATGTTGAGGGTAAAAGAAATTCCCGTAACCGTAGCGAAAACAAATAAAAAAACGCCGCTGCTGATGGCGGGAGTTTCCGGCTCCATAAGATACAACAACGGAATGAATCAATACACAGAGTTTCAAATGCTTTTAAAATTGCTGAAACTCATTCCCGGCATGATCATAAATAAAATACTGTACGGACGATACGTCGACATATTTTTAACGCATGCTCCGCCGCGTCACATACATGATCTTGAAGACGACTGCCATAAAGGGTTTAAATGTTATAACTGGTTTATAAAAAAATTCAGTCCCCAATTTATGGTGCACGGTCACATACATCTTTACGACAGCCGTGCGGAGCGAGAGACTTTGTGCGGCAGAACGAACATCGTAAACGCATTCGGCTGCATAATAATTGAAATGCCTGAAAATATTTAAAGGAAATTTAAATATATGAACGATATGAACTCGGACCATGATTTTTCAAAAGCCTATAACAAAGCTCTTGTACATGAAATTCAAAGTCTCTTAAATCCGGGCGAAGCTTCTTTAATATCCTTTGCGGACGTAAAAGAACTGTTAAAACCGCAAAATGAAAGCTACGAGGGCATAAAAACCGTTCCGGTAGCGTCGATAGTCGGCAGCGAAGACCGTTACAGAGATTTTGACAAAGAATTTTTCCCAAAAAACTTACATTTAAAATCCAGGTGGGAAAGTATTGACAACGCGATCAACAGCGGAATAACTCTGCCGCCCATAAATCTGTACGAGGTCGGAGGATTGTATTTTGTAAGGGACGGGAATCACCGTGTGTCCGTGGCAAAAGCTCAGGGAATAGAATTTATCGACGCGGAAGTGGTCAGCCTTAAAACCGAAATAAAGTTAAAGCCGGGACAATCTTATAAAAAAATAAAGAAACAAGTCATAAACTATGAAAAACGGGTGTTTTATTCGGAAACCGCCTTCGGCGACATAACCGACTACTGGTGCCTGGATTTTTCCGCGCCGGGTCAATACGACGTTATTTACAATCACATACTTGCGCATAAAAATTACATGAACCAAAACCATGCCCAAGAAACAGGCATGCCGGATGTGATCATGTCTTGGTACACAAGCGTTTACACGCCGATCATCCAGCTCATAAGTAAAAAACACATACTCAAGCGCTTTCCCGGAAGAACGCAAAGCGATTTATATGTGTGGTTTATAAAATATTGGGACGAACTTAAGAAAAAATTCGGCGAAGACTATGCTTTGGATAAAACCGTAACGGAATTTTCGAAAAAATACGGGATGGGCTTTTTTCAACGTTTAAAAAACATAATGGAACATCTAAGTTTGAAAAAGTAGCGGTACCGTGCTATAATTTAAGCATGGAAATGACTATCCGTAAAAGCGGCGAAGTATATATTGTTGACGTACTCGGCGAAATGGATCTGTACAATTCATATAAATTAAAAGATCTCATATCCAAAATGATCGAAAAAGACATAAAAGCTTTTGTGATCAATTTGGACAAGGTCGATTATATAGACTCTTCGGGGATCGGAGTTCTTATCTACATATGCACTACCGTAAAAAAAGCCGATCTTCAGCTTGCGATAACCAACGTGCACGGTTCCGTTCAAAAAGTTATAAGCCTTACTAAATTAAACGTATTTTTTCCCATAGTCGATACCGTAGATAATGCGGTTGAAAAATTAAGCGATCCGGATAAAAAAGATGACTGAAATCCGTTGTAACTCAAACGATCCCTTGTTTGACAAAACAAACATGCTGAAAAAGGAATTTCCGTCCGATTGGCGACGAATCAGATATTTTACGCTTTTAATAGTTCAGTCGGCGCCGTTTCAGGGCGAAGAAATGGCCATACTTGAGCAGCAAGTCTGCGAGATAATAAAAAATGCAATAAAACACGGCAATAAATGTGATCTTACAAAAAAAATAACCGTCTATTATTCTTTCAGCAGCTCTCACGCCCATCTGATCGTAGAAGACGAAGGCGAAGGATTTAAAGAACTTGAAAAATGGAACGAGTTTAACAAAAACCGCCGCCGCGCCCTTGAAGCAAACGATCTTAAGGTGCTCGCAGACTATGTTTCTTTTAAGACAGAAGAAAGTGCCTCCGATGACGGAGGTAACGCCCTTTTTGCCGCATTGGAATTTTGGAACGAAGGAATAGCGTTTAACGAAAAAAGAAACTCTATTGCTATGTACAAAACCTATCCCCAAAAATGATAATCGGTAGCTGATGATTTTAGGGGGAAGCGATATTTTCAGTATGAGGCGGATTATACACGCATCGTGTCGGCCGCATTTATAGCAGACACTTTTATTTCGCAAGGAACTCAGCCGGACAAACAAAAAAAGCCGCAAAAAGCGGCTTTGGAGATGGGGGGAATTGAACCCCCGTCCGAATACGTAAAACAAGTACCTCTACAAGTTTAGCGGTGCGAGGTGATTGTCGGGAAACGGTGGCAGCACCGCAAGCGTCGTTTCCGTATTTCGATTGTAAGTCCCGCATAAAGACCGAACACATTATGCGGCAAGCCCCGATTTGTGACAGAAATCCCGAATGCTCGGAACAGCGCAAACAGGTTTCCGGCTCAAACGCAGCTTACGCGGCGAGAGCTAACTGAGAATTGTCTTCTGCAGTTAATTTTTTTCGTCTGTTTAAAGGACAGGCGTAACCTTACTTGCAGCACAGGCTCTCCCGTACCCGTCGAAACCGGTGCATCCCCGATTCTATATACGTATAATATAGTAAAAAAGCGGCAAAAAATCAAGTTTTAACTTCGACGGCCATATGACGCCCTGTGCACTCACTGTCCCCGCCTTTTGTGCACACACTCCGTCTTCTAGCGGCATTTTCCCGCCTATCAAATTATCATAAAATTTCAGCGTATCTTACGAAGAAAGGCGTCCTTAAATCCGTTAGCCTTGAATTTAGCCAATACCGTATTGTACTCGTCACGCTCAAGGGGCCCTACAAGCATTTGATTTGCCCCCCCGCTTGCCAAAGGAACCATTACAAGCGGATAATTTCCCTTATAAGTGTTTATAAGTTTTCTGATATTCTCCGGCTCTTTCAGTACCGAAATCTGCACATAGTATTTTCCGCTTTTAAGATCATTGAGGCTTGCCACCGTGTAAGAAGCAAATTCTTCGGTGGAAACGGGAGCGGTCGCCGTTTTGGAATCCGTATCTTTGAAAGGTGCTTCCTCCTGAGGCGTTTTTGCAAAAGCATTCTCCGCATAATCGTCTTTTTCAACGGGTTTAGGGGCTTTGCCGTCGGGAGGATTTTCCGTCGAAGGAACTAAAACTATGGGAGCGTAGACTTCTCCCTGATCTTCTTCAGGGACGATAACGCTCACTTCGGGTTCTTCAAAAACCGCAGATCCGGGAGTTTCATCAGGATTGACGGGCTCCTCGGCGGCAATAACGGAAGGAGGGATCTCTTCGGCGATAAAAGGCTCTTCGAGCACAGGTTCAACGGAAGATTCGGCCGTTTCAGGAACGGGTTCAGCCGTTTCGGCGGCAAGCATATCGTTTTTTGCAGTGTCGGGCATTTCTGCGTCGCTTACGGCTTCTTCAACGGGAACTATGTTATTTTCACCGTCCACAGTAACCGCATCGGCTTTGACAGCAGAATCGCTTATGTCCGAGGGGGGCATAATATCGTTTACAACTTCATCATCCACTTTTTCAGATTCAACATTCGTATCTGAACTTGCAAGCAACACGTCTTCCGTAAGAACTTTTTCTACAGGAGGAATTTCTTCCGTGGAGATTTCTTCTACTTCAATATCTTCATTATCTTCTTCGGCGATATTTACATCTTCAACTGTTTCGAGAGGCGCAAAAATCGTCTCCCCCTCGCCTACTGTTTCGGCGTCCACCGTTTCGGAAACGAAAGGTTCCGCTTCGGCTGTTTCCGCAATCTTTTCACCTTCTCCGCGCGCGATAGTCGCTGTTCCGAAAACCTGCTCGTCCATTCCTCCCGTACGCTTGGTGAGTTTTACAAGGTTGTTTGCATTTTTTTCGATTCCGAGTTCAGTCGCGGCTTCCGGCGACAAAAGAATCGCGACGCCTTCCGAAGGATCAAGGGAACCCAAAACAAGAATATCCGCAGATCTTCCGTTTACGGGATTAATCACGTTCACGCTGTCGCCGGGCAAGTATCCTATCGTCTTACAAAAAAGTCCTGCAGGCAAAACATCTTTATCCGCAACCACTGCGCGTCCGTCTACGGAAGGACTAAAACCCATAAAAAACATTCCTGCCAAGAGTACGGTAATTATATGTATGAATATTTTTTTCATATGGCTCCTCACTTTTCAGATCCTATTTTAATCTGCTTTGCAACATCAACTGCAAAATTTTGTATTTCCGTCTCATCAAGCCGTTTCGCCCGGACGGATCCTATCGGTTTTACTCCGGAAGCGCTCCGCCTGTTTTGTGCAACTGAAATCAGTTCCCAGCCGATTTTTTTTAAAACCGGATAGTTGTCAGGAAGTCCGTCCTTAACGAATCCGTCTTTTTCGTATTCGAGCGTAACCTTTGCAAGGAACTCCATATACCCTTGTGCTGCTTCGATAAACACGCGATTTAACGCGTCTTCATCTGCATGGCTATCCGCACAAAGAATTACGGGGGCATCCGTCACTATATCGCCGTATTCAAAAAAACAATCTATAAGATCCTGAGCAAAAATACTTGTCGACTCAAGGGTCTCATTCACGTCCTCATATTGCTGTATCACTTGTATTACGACGGACAAGGCTGCAGCGCGTGCGTGGAGTAAAAAGATGAGAACCGTAAAAGTTACTGTGATACGCTTTATATTCATATTTAAGTGCGAGGCCGGTCCATGAAATTTTGTCTTTAGCAAAACCGAACTCTTAATATATTTTCGGAAAAATAAAGAAAACTGTTTAGCGCATATTTCAATTTATTGCAGTTAAAATATCACTATGGTATATTTAATGCATAAAAAATTATAAAGCAGGCACAGCATGACAGATCGTTCAAACGGCAATTCGCGGCTGTACATAATAGGCGCGGGTTTTGCCGGTCAGATGATTGCAAACGATATAAAACGCAAAAAGATTTTCGGCCGCGTGGCGGCGTTTCTGGATGACGACAAGTCGCTCATAGGGACAGAGATAGACGGAATTCCTGTTTTAGGGCCGATAAACAATATGGCTTCTCTATTGCGCTGCAGCCGCGACGACAAGGCGATTATAGCCATTCCAGCCGCTACCGTTGAGAGAATAAAAAACATCTATGAAATTCTCATAAAAAACGGATTCGGGAATATAAAAATCCTTCCGTCCGTAAGTCAGATCGTAGACGGATCCGCCCACTTGGTTCAGGCAAGAGAAATCGATCCTCTAGATATTCTCGGAAGGACTCCCATAACGATTCCGCTTTCAAAAAGCCTTTCCTACCTTCGCGGTAAAAGGGTTCTCATCACCGGCGCAGGAGGTTCCATAGGCTCCGAACTTTCACGGCAGCTATTGTCGGGCGGAGCTGAAAGGCTTTATCTGTTCGGCCACGGTGAAAATTCCATATATCAGATAGACAGGGAATTGCGCCTTTTACAATCCGAAGGCGTAGGAGAAAAAGCGACGATCGTGCCTATAATCGGCGACATGAAAGACAGAGAATACATAAGATACATAATAGCGCAAACGCGATGCGACGTTATTTTTCACTGCGCGGCGTATAAACATGTTCCGATGATGGAAGAAAATCCTGTTGCGGCGATAGAAAATAACGTGTTCGGAACGAAGAACTTGCTTGATTCGGCCATTGAAAACAAGGTTAATCGATTTGTGCTGATTTCCACGGACAAGGCCGTAAGCCCGGTTTCGGTTTACGGCTGTTCCAAGATGATTTGCGAAAAACTCGTATTCGAAGCGTCAAAAAAAGCCGCAAACAAGAGCGCGTTCATGTTCGTAAGATTCGGGAACGTCTTGGGATCCAGAGGATCGATTCTTCCGCTTTTTATGGAACAGATAAAAAACGGAGGGCCTGTAACCGTTACGGATCAGGCGATGGAACGTTTTTTTATGACCATTCCGGAAGCGTGTTCGTTAGTTTTGCAGACAGGCGGAGTCGGAGAAAACGGAGCGGCCTATCTGTTGGACATGGGCGAACCGGTAAAAATTCTCACGCTCGCACAACAGATCGTAAAATTCAGCGGTCTTGAGCCTTATAAAGATATAGACATAAAGATCATCTGCCCGCGGAAAGGCGAAAGAAACGTAGAACCTCTCTGGCTGGAAGAAGAAAGTCCGGTTCCCACAAAATACAAAAAGATCCTTGAACTTAAAAACATAAACGGATTGACCGTTCCCGTTGAAAAATTACTGGAAGATCTTTTGCCGATATGCGTGTACGACAAAAAAAATGCGAAATTCTATCGCAGCAAAGAAAAACTTACAGAAATTCTTTGCAATGCGATTCCGTCTTTAAAAGGAAAACTATGATGGCCGATCAAAACAATCAAGTGGCATTTTCGCGCCCCTCGCTGGGCAAAGAAGAAGAAAACGCGGTTCTGAGCGTTATGAGATCGGGATGGCTCACTACGGGAAAATACGCGCTTCAATTTGAAAACGACTTTTCATCATTTTTAATGCAAAACGACAAAAAAAACGATAAAGGCAAGGACAGTATTATTTCTCTTGCGGTAAACAGCAATACAAGCGGAATGATCCTAGCGATGGAAGCATGCGGAGTCGGACAGGGAACGGCGATAATAACCACGCCTTACACCTTCGTGTCCACGGCAATGTGCGCCAGGCATTTGGGCGCGGACGTATATTTTGCAGACATTGAAAAAGATTCTTACAGCATAGATCCTGAAAAAGTCGAAGAAATTCTTTTAAAAGACAAAGAACGTCGTATCCGCGCAATCGTTCCGGTGCACATAGCCGGCAATGTCTGCAACATGAAAAAGATCATACATCTTGCAAAAAAACACAACGTAAAAGTCATAGAAGATGCGGCGCATGCTTTTCCGTCATGTACAAAAGAAGGATATGCCGGAACCATAGGCGACATAGGAGTGTTTTCTTTTTACGTGACAAAGACCATGACCACCGCCGAAGGCGGCATGGTAACAACGCGCGATGCCGAACTTGCAAAGCGAATGACCGTCATGAGGATGCACGGAATGGACAGGAGCGCATGGGACCGCTATACGTCGCCTAAGGCGTCTTGGGAATACGACATAGTAGCCCAAGGATATAAATTCAATCTTCCGGACATTCTTGCCGCGATCGGCATAGAACAGCTTAAAAAAGCTCAAAAATTTTATGAAAAACGAAAAGAGATCGCGGAATTTTACAATGAAGCTTTTTCAAACCTTGACTTTATAAAGCTCCCTCCGACAGGAGAAGGCAACGCATGGCATTTGTATCTTTTAAGGATCTCGGATCAAAATCTTAAAATCGGACGGAACGCATTCGCCAAAGAATTGCAGAACAGGGGAATCGGAATCTCAGTGCATTTTATTCCCCTGTTTCATTTTACATACTGGAAAAACCTTTACGCCGATTTTACGGCGGATAATTTTCCGAATGCGGAAAAACAGTATTCACAGACGATATCCATTCCGTTGTGGCCGAAAATGAGCGGAAGCGACGTGCAAAAAGTTATAAATGCCGTAAAATCAATCGGAGAAAACTCACATGCTTAAAAAAAAGACGGATAAAACAAAGGCGCCTCATACGTCTATTTCGGATGAATTTTACAGCGACATTGACCTGCCCGGCACGCTTTATGCGGCCGTCATCCGAAGCCCGAGCGATTCGGGGCTCTTCGCAGGGCTTGAAACACCTGTGCTGCCGGAAGGATACGGCATATTTACTGCAGAAGACATACCGGGTGAAAAAAAAGTTAAAATCATGAATACACAAATACCCGTCTTTTCTGACGCTAGAATCCAATATTTCGGAGAACCTGTGGGCATAATAACAGGGCCGGACGAAAGAATTCTGTCGAAACTCAAAAAACAAGTGCATGTGATCATTCACGATGCGGACGAGGGAAAGGTTGAAGCAAAACTTTTAAAAGAAAAAGAGATAAAAACGGGAATCGCATTAAAAAATCTTAAAGCCTTTGACGAACTCTTTAGCAGAGCGGATAAGAGCGTGAGCGGCAGTTGGAATTCCTCTCTTCAAATGCCTTCGTATTCCGAACCGGAAGGTGTTTTTTGCCATATAAATAACGGTATCCTAAGCGTATGCACCCCCACGAAGTGGATAAAAAACCTGAGAAACACCCTTGCATCGGTACTGAATTTCAGCTCTGAAAAAATTTCAATCACAAAAACCGTAACTCAGCAATACACAAAAAACGGCAGCTGGAAAAATGCAATTATTTCAGCGCAGGCGGCTTTGGCGGCCTTTAAGACCGGCAAGCCTATAAAATTGTGTTTTTCCGAAGAAGAGCAGAGAAAATTCATAGATCAGGGCTTACCGATCGAAATATCATATAAAACGGCTATAGACAAGGAAGGCAGAATAAGCGCGATGGACATTGCGATAAAAATAAACGCAAGCGCGCAATGCATTTTTATCGATGAAATGATCGATATGCTTATGATCGCTTCGTGCGGTGTTTACAACATAAAGAATTTACGCATAAAGGCAAAAGTCTACGATTCAAAGTTACCGCCTTCGCCTCAAAATATAAACGATACGGCGGCACAGGCTTTTTTTGCGCTGGAAAATCAAATGAACAATATAGCGGCCGTGATGGATATTCAGCCGCACGAGCTTCGCACAAAAAACATGTGTCCGGTCGGCAAAAAAAGCTTTATGCCGTTCAAACTCGCGCTGCCGGAGACTGAAAAAATTCTCGAATCCGTTATAAACGTTTCCGATTTTAAAAGAAAATTCGTCACTTACCGTATCGACTGCGAAGAAAGAATAAAATCTCCGGAATTTCAAAGATTCGCCCTGCGCGGGATAGGACTTGCCTCCGCTTTCAACGGATCGGGATCTTTCGCAATTGGAGGTTTTTCAAACGACTACAAGATAGACGTAACGTTGGAGAGCGACAGCACCCTAACGATACACGCGCTTCCTCCCTCTCAGACCGTAACGGAAATATGGAAAAAAACTGCGGCTGAAATTCTCGGACTGGACGTTTCAAATATCCGCATAGACAGCATATTTGAAAACGATCGGGAACCTTCGTTACCTGAAAATGTTTACAGCAACTTAAGCGAAATTACTCAGCTCTTAAAAAAATGTTGCACAGCCATACAAAGCAAACGGTTCAGGAATCCTTTACCCATATCGGTTTCAAGATCCGCTTCTTCCTCGCAAAAAAAACAATGGTATCCTGAAACCCTTACCGGACAGCCGTTCACCGGCAGCGCATTCGCTTCGACGGCGGTGGAACTTGAATTGGACCCGTGTACTTTCCAATGTAAGCTTAAAGGAATATGGATAACGATAGACGCAGGAGAAATATTGGTTACGGAAGCGGCGCAAAATAACGTGTATCTTGAAATAGACCGCGTTCTTTGTATGCTTTTTGAAAACGAAAAACTCGACTGCCCTAAAATATCGGTAAATTTTATCGATTCTCAGGACGATCCCAAGCAAGTGCAAGGCTTGGTTCTAAATACGCTGCCGGCGGCATTTATGTCGGCGCTTTCGCAGGCGATGGCTCAGCAGATAAACGTTTTGCCGATAGCGACAAATTATTTGTCTTTAAAAGAAAATTTTAAAATACGGGAAAATTTTGAAAAAGACGAAAACGCCCATAAAAATAATAAAACGGAACAAAAAATTCCTGAAACAGCGGAAGGGAAACAATGAAATTACAGATAAAATTAAACGGACAAAACCAAGCGCTTGACGCTTCTCCAGATGCGTCGCTTGCGGAAGTTTTAAGAAGTCTTCACTTATTTTCAATAAAAAAATCGGGACAAAACGGAAGCGGAAGTTCCTGCACGATACTTTTAAACGGCAAGCCCGTTCCCGGCGACATAATACCCATAGCCGTACTGAAAAACGCAAATATAGTTACGCTTGAGCATTTTATGCAGACGGAAGATTACAAGGACATAAAAGAAGGTTTTGAGCAAGAAGGAATAAACTTGTGCGGTTATTGCAACGCGGGAAAAATTTTTACGGCGTGGGACATAATTCAAACTTACAAAAGGCCTACCGCCGAAGAAATTGAAGCTGCCGTATCGGGAATGAGTTTTTGCTGCACAAACAAAAAAGCATACATAACAGGCATAAGGCGATCAATATCGCTGAGAACAAAGCGAATAGGAAATATGAGAAATGGACGAAGATAAAATTCAGGTTTTTTCAGCGGAAACTTTAAATGACGTATTTTATCACATAAAAACCGTGGCCGGGCTTAAAATAACGGGAAGCTGCACAAAAACCTCGCCTCTGCCTGAAAAGCTGCTTTCAACGTGCTCGATTAAAGAATTGACGGAAATAACAAGAAAAGAAAACTACATTGAAACAGGGGCAGCAGTTACATTAGGAAAATTGACGGCATTAGGAAATTCAAAACTGCCTAAGGTTTTGTATGAAGCGATCACAAGCATTGCAACTCCGCACATAAGAAACATCGCTACGATCGGCGGGAATGTGTGCCTTTTTCCTGTGCGTGGAACATTATTCGCGCCGCTTCTTGCGTTGGACGCAGGGTTTGTTTTACAGAACGAAGAAGAAACTCTAACCGTTCCCGCAGTTAAATTTTTATCCGTTCCGAATTCACACGTGCTCACAAAAATAAGGATACCTACCGAAGACTGGGATATTTCCGAATTCCACAGAGCGGGAGCTTCTCACCACCTTTTGGAGACATCGAGCTCTTACGCATTTTTGGCAAACGCGGAAAACGACATTTTAACAAAAATAAGATTCGCCTTTTCAGGTCTTCACACTTTTAGAAGCATAAGCCTTGAAAACAAGATCGAAGGTTCGCGTCTTCCGCTTGAAGAAAAATCCGTCTCGGATTTTATAAAAGATGCAGGCGATGAATTCGATAAAATCTTTGAAGAAGGCAGAGATCCTTCCCCTGTAAAAAAAGAATTTTTAAGGTTCGTCGCTTATTCTTTAAAAAAATTAAGTTAGCGTAAAGACGATGACCAAAGTTACAGCTTAAGTCCTTAAACTTAGCGGATAAGCATAGCGTCTCCGTAAGAAAAAAATCGGTATTTGTTTTCTACCGCAGTTCGATAAGCGGACAAAACATTTTTTGTATCGGCAAAAGCGCAAACCAGCATTAAAAGTGTAGATTCGGGAGTATGAAAATTAGTAAAAAGAATATCCGTTACTTTAAATTTAAATCCCGGATAAATAAATATATCGGTTTTTCGGGTTCCTGAAAGCACAAGACCGTTTTCGTCGCAGGCCGACTCAAGAGTACGCACGGACGTCGTTCCTACCGCAACGATAGGGCGTAAATCTTTTTTTGCCTTATTGATTTTTTCGGCAACGTCTTCCGAGATGGAAAATACTTCCTCATGCATCTTGTGGTCTTCGATATTATGCTCGCGCACGGGAAGAAACGTTCCGAGCCCCACGTGCAACGTAATAAATTCCCGCTCTATTCCCTTATCGTAAAGTTTTTTAAGCGTGGCTTGAGTAAAGTGCAAGCCTGCCGTCGGACAGGCGGCGCTGCCCACCGTTTTGGCATAAACATTTTGATAGCGCTCGCCGTCACTCTCGTCGTCGCTTCGGCGAATATAAGGCGGCAAGGGGATATGTCCGTTTTTTTCAAACCAAGCTTCATCGATCGCGGAATCAAGTTTTATGGAACGAAATTCGCTTCCGGAAAATTTTTCGTTTTCAATTATCGTTCCGCAAAGCCCGTCCGGAAAAACATAGGTCATTCCCGGCCTTTGCTTTTTAGCGTTCCGAACCATTACCTTCCAGATCAGTCCTTCGCTGTCCGATTGATTTAAAAACATAAATTCCTGCCGGCGGCCGGTAGACTGCTTTACGGCGTAAAGGCGCGCCCTTCTCACACGAGAATCGTTAAAGATCATGAGGGCGTCGCGAGGAATCAAGTCGCAAAGGTCTTCCATACTATGATGAAAAACTCTCCCCGTTTTGCGTTCCAATTCCATAAGCTTATCCTGCCCGCGGATCTTCGACGGATATTGAGCGACAAGTTCTTGCGGCAGTTCAAAATTAAAATCCGATAATATCATTTTAAAAAAGAAGTCTGTTTTGAGCGTTGCCGGCCAATGAGTCGGCAGGATTAAACGGCAAATTCAAGTGTTTGAAAGCTTTTTCCGTAACTACGCGCCCGCGGGGCGTGCGCTGTAAAAGACCGCACTGTATCAAGTACGGTTCATAATAGTCCTCAAGGGTATCTATTGACTCGCCGATCGAAATCGCAAGGGTTTCGGCGCCTACAGGCCCTCCTCCGTAATTTTTGATTATCGAAAGAAGAATTTCCCTGTCATAGTTTTCCAATCCCAAAGAATCTATTCCAAGCCGCTTAAGGCCTTCGGAAACAACGCGCTTTGTAATTTTTCCGGAATTAAAGACCTGCGCAAAGTCACGCATGCGGCGAAGTATGCGGTTTGCGACACGAGGCGTTCCGCGGGAACATTCGGCCATGAGAGAGGCGGCGTCATCGTCAACTTTTACAGAAAGAATTTTTGACGAGCGGTTTATTATAAGCGCAAGTTCTTCGCAAGGATAATAACTGAACCGCTGTATTATCCCGAAGCGGCTTATGAGAGGACTTGAAACCATTCCGGCCTTTGTGGTTGCGCCTACTAGGGTAAAATCTGGAATTGGAATCCGCACCGTGCGTGCTGCGGCTCCCTGACCTATTATCCAGTCAAGTTCAAAGTCTTCCATCGCGATATACAGCATTTCTTCGATGGCAGGCTTAAGTCTGTGAATTTCATCAATAAAAAAAACCGTGCGCGGCGTAATGGTGGAAAGTATTCCGGCCAGATCTTTGGGTTTTTCCAGCGCAGGCGCGCTCGTAACTTTAAAATCCGCTCCCAATTCATGAGCGGTAATCTGAGCGAGCGTGGTCTTTCCGAGTCCCGGCGGCCCGATCAAAAACAAGTGGTCGAGGCTTTCCTTACGGTCACGCGCCGCTTCGATAAAAACGGAAAGATTTTCTTTGACGGCGGTTTGACCTAAAAATTCATCCAAAAGCTGAGGACGTAAACCGGCGTCGTGAACATCGTCCGGCGACGGAATATCCGCGCGCACTATATCGGAAAAATTATTCATAACCTTTTACCTTAAATTGCCTTACCGCACAAGTTCTACAAGGGCGCGCCTGAAAAGTATCTGTTCCTTTTCGGCATGAGAAGCAGCTTTAAAACTTGAGTCTTCGGAAAGTTTTACAAGCAGCAGATCGATTACCTCGGCACAGTCGCGCCTGTCATAGCCCATATTCGAAAGAGAATCGGCGACATCGGAATACGCATCCGTTTTTTGCGGCCGCACAAGGCCTTCGCCGTCAAGGGTCAGCTTTCCCTTTAGCGCAAGCAGCATTTTGGCAGCGGTCTTTTTGCCCACTCCCGGAATTTTTTCAAGGACGGCGACGTTTCCCTCGTCCAGCGCCGAAACCAGCTGAGAACCGGAAATATTTGAAAGAATTTTTACGGCTCCTTTTGCTCCAACGCCGTCAACTTTGAGAAGATCCAAAAACAAAGCTCTTTCTTTTACGGAAGCGAAGCCGAACAGCTTCATGGTATCGTCCCGGTGCAAAAGCCATGTATAGACCTTTGCCACCTGTCCTACTGGGGGAACGGCGTCAAGAGTGCTGTCTGGAACAAGAAGATCCCATTCTATACCGTGAGTTTCTATATACAATGCGCCCGGAAATTTTGCCGTCACCGTACCAGTAAGACTGTTGAACATATTTACAGTATAACAAAAAAAAACGTCCGTGTCATTGAGACGCATTGCCTTTTTGCACGGCATAAGTTCCGTCCGGCATATCGCGCTCGGCAACGTATCCGCTTTTAGCCATACGCAAGAATCCAAGGTTCAAGCCGACCTTTCTTGAAGACTTGTATGACAGCATATTCTTTCCGTTTATATACAAGGAGGCGGATCTTCCTCCGTCCATTTCAAGGGCTTCCCATGCGCCGTATTTCAGCAATACGTCGGCACATTCATCATAGCTCAGGCCTCGGCTCTTGCTTTTCTTTTCACCTTCCGCACAAAGAACATACAGCGTGCTTCCGTCGCGTGAAACGCCCAATGCGGTTCTTGAATCTTTTTTGTCTATATAGCTGCCGTATTTTTTTCCGTCTTTTAGGATAGTAAAAAAGCCGCCCAAAGTCAAAGCAGGCGATTCGGAAAAAGACGCGGCTTCTTTTTGCGAAACGGAAATTTCAGCCTTGTTTCTAAAAAAACTTATCGACGAATATTTTGCGACGGGAAGAAAAAAATCCGAGCCGCCTTCACTATAGACGCCCCTAGGGATTCGCATGTCTTTATATGAAAAAAAAGCCTTTATAGAAGGAATCGCAAAAGGCGTTGCGTTCAGCGCTATAAAAGCGCCCGTTCTAAACGCAAAATCCGAAGTTTTTTCTCCTTTTACGCCTTGCCCTTCATAAATTTTAGGAGGGAACGCCGTCAATGCAATCGAACCGTTCAAATCAATTTTTAAAAGATGATATATAAGCGGTATGTAGAAGTCTTCACTTCTAAGGTAAACGCAGTCGGGCGCAATTTGTGTAAAAACGCTTTTATCGGTTGCGTCTCCGCCGTAAATTCCGCTTTCATTTACTTTGGCAGCGTCAATGTCCGAAGGCACAGACGAGCACCGCAAAAAAGAGGTCATTACGATTAAGAGAAAAAGAATATTAAAAACTTTTTTTTTGATACCGGTTTTTTTTCTACAGGCTTTTTCCCCGCCGCAACTTTTTGAAATGTTTTTCACACAGTTAATATACAAAAGTTTTTCTTTTGAGTATACTCATTTTATGTCCGTAATCGAGCTTAACGAAATATGCAAAATATATCCTATGGGAAGGATAAAATTAAAAGCCGTCGACGCAGCTTCGTTTTCGATTCGAAAAGGCGAATTTGCCGCGATATCAGGGCCTTCGGGGTCGGGCAAATCTACGCTTCTCAATATAATAGGACTCATCGATACCCCCACGTCGGGTACGCTTTTGATCAACGGAATCGATGTTTACAAGAATACGGACTTACAGAATTTAACCAATGTACCTGCAAAACTGGATTCTAACCTTACCGACCTCCGACGTCAAAACATAGGTTTTATTTTTCAGACATTCAATCTCATTCCCGTTTTGAACGTGTGGGAAAACATCGAACTGCCGCTCAAACTGGGCAAACTTCCTGAAGAACGGAGCATGAACAAACGCGAAACTAAAGAATGGATAGAGTTTTTGATAGAAACCGTAGGGCTCACAGGTTGGAAAAAACACAAACCTGCGGAACTTTCAGGCGGACAAAGGCAGCGCGTTGCGATCGCTCGCGCTCTTGCAACAAAGGCGCCGATAATATTGGCCGACGAACCTACAGCAAATCTCGATTCGAAAAACGGCGATCAAATCCTTGAGCTTATGAAAAAACTGAACAGAGAACTCCGCACTACTTTTGTCTTTTCGACTCACGACGCAAAAATAGTTTCTATGGCCGATCACGTAATTGGAATAAAAGACGGGCAAATTCAATAGAAAACAATCAATAATGCAATTGCAACAAAATAGATGTTCCTACCGTAAATTTCAGAGGATCGTCATATTTTCCGCCGTATTCGATCTTAACGCCGTTTTTCCACACTGCGTGAGGAAAAATACCGGAAATAGCGATGCCCGGCTCCAATTCGCCTTGAGTTCGCTTAAACAAATGCTTACCTGAAAGTCCGAGAGCCATATTTTTGCTTTTTCCAAGCCGTGAAATACCGCCGTAATAGGCGATCTTTCTCGTATGAGTCTGTTTTTCTGGTATGTAAACGTCTTGAAATTCTACGTTAAATCCCAGCGCGGGGCCCGCCGTATCCCAAAATCTGTATATACCGCCGGTAAAAATTGTTTTTGAAAAACCTGAAAGATCAGAAGACCGAATTTGCCGACCTGAAAAAACATTTTTTCCCAGATCCTTTAAAAGCGGATAATCGCCCAAAAAGACAATCTGCTGAGCGTAAATATCAAATCCGAGTATAGTGCGTTTGGCTTCGACGCCGGTAAGAAAATCCTTATGCTTGTCTTTACCTGAAAGCACTATCGGGGAATTTTGTGAAGGGAATTTACGCGCAAATAATGTAAACGAAGTATGGCCGAAGACCATCTCCAAAGAAGCCGCCAATGACATATCTTTGTAACTTGTGTCATCAGAAGACCCTTTATACAAGGCAAATCCGTTCAGCAGCCAATTCCCCACGGGCACGCGGATCTGTGCAGACGCTCCGTCCCTGCTGTCGGCTAAAATATTCGTATAAAGAGCGTCTTCGTCGTTTTCATAATTATCGCTGTTGCTGAAAAGTCTTACAGCTCCCCAAAAGGTGTTTTTCTTACCCGCCGTCACATAAATATTATTAAAGAGGACATAATCGAAATACATTTCGTAAAGGCTGAAATTGCACTGTGAAGGCGATTGATCATAGGGAAGTTCCGTACGCAATGTCGCTTTAAGAAAAAGTGCGTTGTCGGGACGCACTGAAAATGACAGATCATTTAAAAAATCGACTCCCGCGCTCATATCATTTTTTTTATTTTCATTCACATAGCCAAGCCCGACTTCGGCTTTCATGTATCCTGAAAAATTCAATGGAAGAGCAAATTGATTTAACTCCGTCTTCCGGCTATCTTCTTCGGACACGACGGCACCGGAAACATCGTTTGCGTCTTCAAACATCGAATCAAGATCGTCAAACGCTGAATCGAAGTCAGTATGTTCGTCCGATACCGTATCGGCTGTAGAACTGTCGGCAATGGACGAAGCCTCTGTAGCCGCATAAGCAGACGACCGGAGAAAAAAAATAGTAAAGAAAATCGAAAACAAAAAAATATTTTTTTTCACTGTTTTATCCGATCCGTCCCGCCGTATATGCGGTTTACCGACACAGCTGCAAATTCGCGTAAGCGCGTTAAGCATAATTTCACTGAGAACCTGCCGTCTCTAAAAACGGCTTTGTGTATACAAAATCTTCAACTTTAGAAAAAGTCGCGTTGGAAATGCTTACCAATGTTCTCTCATACTGCATTTTTTCATTTATTTTTTTTCCGCGCAAATTATCCAAGATAATCATGTTTACCGGAACAAAATAATTTTTCCCGTTGGATTTTATAATCTGATAAGAAGGTATCGCGGTCGTTCTTAAAAGCTGGCCGGACAAACTGTAGTCTTCTTTTTTGCGGACCAGTCCGTCGTCTTTCGTAACCCACAATTTAAG
The DNA here is from genome assembly GCF_017893965.1 of Treponema parvum. Taxonomy (NCBI): domain Bacteria; kingdom Pseudomonadati; phylum Spirochaetota; class Spirochaetia; order Treponematales; family Treponemataceae; genus Treponema; species Treponema parvum. The sequence continues at coordinate 1,068,408 of NZ_CP054142.1, read as the reverse complement.
CTCAGGATAATCAGTACCGTCTACCCTCGCTTTAAGATTAAACACGACACATTCAAATTTTCCAAGCGTTACGTATTCGGATTTTTCAATTGAATAATCTTTATGATAACGCTGCGGCATAAAATCGGAAGTATTTGCATTTGTATTTTGAAATTTGTCCCGCGCATTTGTAAACGTAAAGCGTCGGTCGGCGGGATCGTAAAACCATATATTGCCTTCCACTTGAAGATAGCCTTTTCCCTTTTCTTTTGCAGGTCCTGTCATCAAAACCGTCCATTTAGAATCGCTGTCGCGGCGGTACATTTTAGCTTCAAGGAGATTTTTGCCTTCGCCCGGTTTTTCCCGAACGATAGTATAAAAAGCTGAAAAATCCGTATCAAAAAAAGCTGTATTTTCTTCGGCTTTTTTTAAAAGCGAATCGGATTGATCTTTCGGAACTGAAATACTCTGAGAAAACACAAAAGCTGTGCAAACGGCACATGCTAAAATAAAAAAAACTTTCTTGTTCATAAAAACCATAAATAACTCCGATCGAAATTTTAAAATAACCCTATTCGGTTACGGCGAGAGCCTGTACGGGTGTCATAGAGACGGCCTTACGAGTAGCAAACAAAACCGCAAACGCCGTCGTTACAATAACAAAAAAAATCACTTTAAAAACAGAAAACATATCTATACTCGGCACTATAACTCCGTCGGTCAAAAAAATGTCAAACGCGGGTATAAATGACAGATTCCATGCCCTAAGACCTAACGATAGAACAATCGAAAGTAAAAATCCAGCCAAACAGCCTGAAAGCAGCAGCACAAACGCTTCGGAAAGCAGAACAAAGCTTATTCCCCGCCTTTTCATTCCTATGGCCATATAAATTCCTATTTCATTGCAGCGTTTCATAACCAAAACGCGGTATGAACTGCTTACGCCCGCCACGATGATAAGAACCAGTGAAACTATGATAAAGACGGCGATCGCACGCATAGCGTCTATAAGCCCTCCGAGATCTTTAAGATTGGCGGAAATAGCGATCAGAGCGTAAGTAGGAAACGGAAGTCTTGCAGATAAAAGATCCTCGTAAAAAACATATTTATCGTTTACAAGAGGATACATAGGAAATTTTTTTTCCAACTCCGCTTGATAGTAGGCTATGTCCGCGCCGGACGGTTCTTTATCAGGAAAAAACACACCGATGCGATTGGCGGCGCTTTCAGGCAGTCCGAAAGCGGAACGAAGAACGTCAAAGTCCATATACGAAGTATACATGCCGAACAGGCTCGAATCGCGGAATATCCCTTTTACTATGAGCGTCACAGTATTTGTATACGAATTTTGCATCTTCAGCATGAGCGTTATTGAATCGCCCGTATCAGCGCCGAGCATATCCGCAATGGGTTTTGAAAGCAAAATTCCGTTGGTACCGGCCATACCGTCCACCGAACCTGAAACATAATTAAAATAAGTAAAAAGCTTTTTTTCTTTAGTAAAATCCACGCCCTTGATCACTCTCTGTCTTACACCCATTCCCTCAAAATATAGAGCCGCATAAGAAGCTTCAAAATCAAAGCGCGGCGCAATTATTGCATTTTCGGGAAAGACAGTATTCAATTTTTCTATTAATGGATCATAATCGTCAAAATAGAGATTTCCGTTTCCGCCTATAAACTGCAAATCCCCGCCGTAATATATTCTCGCCTTCATGGAAAGCGCTTTAAGCATTCCGTTCATAACATAAATACTGAACAATGAAATTCCCACGCCCAAGCAGCATACGATAAAAAGCGAAACATACTGTTTTTTTCTAAAAAGAAGGGATCTGAGTCCGAGTTTTAATGCAAACATCACCGCGCTCCCTGTATCGCCTGAACTGGACTTATAGAAAGCGCCGTCCGCACAGGATATATCCAGCCTATAACGCCAAGAATCAGTGACATTCCCAGAGAATTTCTTAAATTTGCAAAAGTTATTTTAGTAACAAGGGTGTTCCCGCCGAAAAGTTGAATTAAAAATGAATTTGAAAAAGCAATGTGAATACGGGTAAGCAGAAAAGATGCCAAACTGCCGGTCAAACATCCCAAGATACCGGCGACAAACGTGATAATAAAAGTTTCAAGCATAAACAACAAAGAAACATACTTTCCCGAAGCGCCTACCGCACGCATGGTTCCTATTTCGCGTATTCTGTCCAAAACATTTATCACCAAAGTGTTGTTGACGACAATAAAACCCGACGAAAGGATTATCAAAATGCCGATATTAAAGATAATGCGCATCCAGTACAAGTACATTGCGGAATTTCCGGCCGCATGGCGCCAACCTACGGCTTCGACAGGCCAGCCGTTTTTATGAAATATTCTGTTGACGTCTCTTATAACCTTTCCTGCATTTTTACTTGAATCAAGCCTGACTATAATGAAATTCCATGAACCGCTTTTTGAACCGTTTCCTTCAAATTCCGCCTTAGCGCTAAACGCCGCTCTATCCGAAAGAGAGCCTTCAAGGCTGTCGGCGGAAAGACTGTTTTCAGCGGCACCCTCTCTCTCTTCACGAATAACGGCATCCACATCATTTGCGCCGTCAAATAATGAATCAAGTTCTGTAGCGTTTTTAAGAATTTCCGATGCGGAATCGTCAATTTCAATATCGGATGCAACCTCGTCCATATCCGTTAAAGAACGAAAAGTCGAAGGATCCAACAGCATATAGCGCTCAAGCGTCGTGTTCAAAACCGTATAATCATAAATCGCACTTACGGGAACCGCCCTTATTCTGACTGAAAGGCCGTCAATTACTGAAAATTGAATCATATCGCCGACCGACACGTCCAAAGAAGCCGCAGCCGTTTTTAAAAGCATCGCTCCTTTGCTTCCCGAAACATACGGATTTCCGTCGACGATCCTAAGAGACGGCATATACTTGGCGAATTCCGCGCCGTCAACGCCGAAAAGGTAAACGAACAAGCGCTTTTCTCCGTTTTCGGCAACGGCAAGCCCCGAAACTTGGGGAATAAAAGACTTTACATGAGGATTCGAAGAAAGCACGTCGCATACGGCGTCATAAGGAACAAGATTTTCAAGTTTTGTAAGAGTTCCCGTCACAGGGGTTTCATCTCCGAAAAGGCTTAAAGGAATTTTCGACTTAGGTCTTATTATAAAATCCCCTGTAAAACTGTTTATAAAAACTTCTTCTACACCGTGTTCCGTTCTGTCAAAGACGGAATTTATAACGACCAATAACGCTACGGACATGGCTATAAATAAAATTATAACAAAAGAGCTTTTACGTGAAACAATATTTTTAACTGCAAGTTCAAATAACATAGGCTGCTGTATCTATTTTATGGTATCCTCGTCGCCTGATTGCTTTCCGAAAAGCGTCCCCTTATTCTGCCTGTTAACGGCTCTGTTAATGTAATGCAATACGGAAAAAAACAGCAGAACAAACGCATAAGTTACAACAATAAGAATAGTTCCATTGAATACTTGCAAGTACATCGCAAGCCCTACGGAAATACAGATCAAAGCCTGCATGCTGAGCAAAAAAAGGAGCGCAGCCTGTTTGGTAAAGCCTATGTTCACAAGCTTGTGATGAATATGGCCCATGTCCGGAGAAAAAACGGAACGGTGCTCTCTTGTCCTCCGCCATACGGCCGCAAGGGTATCGGTCATGGGAATGGCGCAGAGCGTGAGCATGATGAGAACCTTATTGTACTCGTAATTTACGGTCGATGAAAACAGAGGGCAAACGGCAACGAAAAAACCTAAAAATTGGCTTCCGCCGTCGCCCAAAAATATTTTGGCAGGAGGCTTATTATACAGTAAAAATCCCGCTATCGAACCGCACAGAACAAGACAAAGCGCCGCCGCGGAGGACGCGGAACGGGCAAAAATTATATAAAGAGCGCCAAGCGTTAAAAAAGAAAGCCCGCCGCAAAGCCCGTCAAGTCCGTCTATGAGATTATACGAATTTATCACAAAGACGATCCAAAGGAATGTAAAAACGTTTCCGATAAACGGAGGAACGTAAAATCCTAAGATACTGTCAAAACTGTATCCGCACACGATAGTTATAAGAGCGGCAACGCACTGTATAATAAGCTTTATACCTGCACGCAGTGGATGAAAATCATCCGTCAAGCCCATAAAAAAAATAAGAATTCCTGCAAAAATCAAAGAAACATTGTAAATCCTATCGGCCACAGGCGTACTGTAAAATAAGCCGAATATGATCTCGGTCACAATAAAAGAAAAAACGACGGCAAGTCCGCCGAGCCTTGGAATATTCCCGCTGTGAATTTTTCTCGAATTCACCTTGTCATAAAAACCGTATTTTCGAGAAAATCTTATAATAAAAGGTATGAGAAGGGCGGAAATAAAAAAAGAAATAAAAAAAAATAAGATCATTATATCCCCTCCCCGTATTTCCGGATAAAAATTCATAATTATCCCGAGATAGGGGAACATATGAACTAAATAGTATAATAATGCATTTTTCCGTTATGCGCAATTGTTAGGATTTTCGGATTATTCCGACTCGAGTTTTATGACTATCACTCTCCTGCCGCGTTCATATTCGGCTATACTACGGTCGTCGCCGACGGTCGTCTTTGCGTGCTGAATCGCTTCGTTTCGGGCAAATCCCGTACAAGGAATTGATGTCCGGCGCACACGTGTTTTATTTTGCGCCGCAGCCCACATGCTTCCGTGCCGCGCGTTGCCTGCCGCAGTCAGTTGTCGCTGCCTCGCATTCCGCCTTGTCTGTGTCATGAGCTTTGTATGCGCCTGCCTATATCTCGTACGGGATAAACAACTCCGGAATAGAGGTATTCGAGAAAACGGCGGACGCTTCCGCTGCCATATCGTTTTGCACCGTCTGCGACAGGGGCAGATGGCAGAGTATCAGCCGTTTTGCCTGCGCTTTTTTTGCAGTCTTCGCAGCCTGACGGGCGCTTGAGTGCCCCGCCTTTTCGAGCGCAGCTTCATCGGCTGCGGTGCCGCCCGCTTCGTGAACAAGCAGATCTGCATTGTACATCTGTAGAGGAACTTCTTTCAGCATGCGCGTATCCGCCGAATACGCAAAGCGCGACAAGCCGTCCGTCAAGAGGACGCCGCAAGTCTGAATAGAATGATCGACATCAAAGAGCTCTATACGAAGCGTTTCATCTAGGTCGACGGGCTTTCCGTCGTAAACCGTCCACCGTATCGGAATCATATTTTCTTTTTCAAAAAGAGAAAATACGCCGCATAGCGCTTTTGCACACTCAAGAGCAGACGCACTTCCTATAATATGCAAAGGCTTCGAACGTTTTAAAATCCAAAGATTATGAATTAAAGAAGGCAGAGCGTACAGATGATCGATATGCGCATGCGTCAGAATCACCGCATCGAGATCCACAGGATCGTATCCCGCCTGCCGAATCAGCTGCGCCGGAGAGCCGCTCGTATCGATTAGAACAAATATTTTTCCACTGTCTACTAGCAAAGACGTATTTCCTGAACTTGCGCTTTGCAGACTTCCTTGACTGCCGAGAAAAATCAGCTTCATGCCGTTTTCCGCTTACGTGTTATTATGGGAAAAATGATCGAAAAAAGAGCTCCGGCGATAAACAGAAGACAGATAGGTTTTGTAAAAAATGTAAAATAGTTTCCGCCTGCAAGTTTTACAGCGCGCCTGAAATTCTCCTCGAACATGCCGCCTAAAATCAGCCCCAACACGATCGGCGCGATCGGAAAATCGTTGCGTTTCAATACGTAGCCGATCAACCCCATCGCAAGCGCGATTCCCATATTGTAAATGCCCACAGCCGTAGCTTGACCGGCGATCGCATAGGAGCCGATAAACGACAAAATGAGCACTAACGGCAGCAAAAGCTGTTGGGGAATGTTCAGCACTTTCGGATACAGTCGGATGCCTCCCAGCTGAAAGACCGCCATAAAGATATTCGATATAAATAAGGTCACAAAGATTGCGTATACGAGAGCCATGTTTTGCTGGAACAACTGAAAGCCGGGCGTTATCCCTTTTATCATCAAAGCGCCGATAAGTACAGCCGTAGCGGCGTCGCCCGGAATTCCCAACGCAAGGGCCGGGATCAGAGCTCCCCCTGTTACCGCATTGTTCGCAACTTCGGGCGCAAATACGCCTTCGATACACCCGCTTCCGATCGGCTCGAGTTTTCCTTTTGACGATGCGCAAATATCCTTTGCCGTATTTCTTGCCAAAAAGACGGCGATCGACGCTCCCGTACCGGGGATCGCCCCCACAACAGTACCGATGCCGGTAGAGCTTAAAATTATTTTCCACATCTGCCCTATCTTTTTTAAAGGCGGAAAGACATGATCGATTTTAACTTTTTCGGTTTTCGACGCGGGGCGGTTCATTCTGTGCATTTCAAAAAACACCTGCGAGATTCCGTACAGGCCTATGAGCGTGGAAGTCAAATCCAATCCCTTTGCCAAAGGGGTCGTAGCCAGATACGAAGAAAACGGTATTCGCAATTGCCCGCTGAAAGGATCCGTTCCTAAAAAAGCGAGCGACATACCGAACGCGCCCATGAGCAAACCTTTCATAACATTGTTTGCCGAAACGGAAGCGATTATTACAAGTCCGACCAGGGCAAGAGTTGTCTTTTCCGCAGGTCCGAAGGCAAGCGTCAAGCGTGCAATCAAAGGAGCAAACAGAACAAGGCAGAGTAAACTGCCCATCCCTCCTATAAACGATGCGACAATCGCACTGCCCAAAGCCTGATCCGCTTTGCCTTTTTTCGTCATAAGGATGCCGTCTTCGACGGTCGCTATGGCGTTGGGGTTTCCGGGTATGCCTAACAATATCGCAGGAATGGAAGCGCCGCTGACCGCTCCGCAGTATACGGCAAGCAAAAGCCCTATTCCCGTCGCGCTTGGCAAATGAAAACTGATCGGCATAATCAGCGCTATGCCCATCGTAGCCGTCAGCCCGGGAAGCGCTCCGAGTATTATGCCTAAGATCGACCCGAACGCCATCCACAGCAATGTCGATATATTCGCAACCTGAAGCAGCCCCTGAAAAAAAGTATCCATAAAGATGCCCGCCCCCTCACCAAAAAATAAATCCTTTGACCAATTCGACAAGGAACAATTGTTTAAAAACAAGATAGATTATTTCGGTAGATGCCGTCGCAATTACAACCGAAAGCCACGTATGGTACGCGCTCTTATCGCCGTTTGCAGGCCATTTTTTTCGGCAAAACTTCACGGCGGCGACAATCCAGACTGTCGTAATGACTAAAGTTAAAGAGGCCGTAAAAGCGGGAGAGCCTATCCACAACGGAACTATTCCCTTCCTTCCTGCAGACAATAGATTGCGGGTAACAAATCGGCCGAGCGTATATAGCAGCAAAACGTTAACGAGGGAAGCGACGCAGCCGGATGTTAAAAATTTCCAATCCTTTTTGTCGATGTTTCCCTGCTGATTTACAAAACACAAACAAAACAGAAGAAGTACCGTGCACGGAATAAAACCCGCCCTCCGTATACAAAGTATGTAAGCGATTGAAAGCGCAAGCGTAAGGACAAACAGACGCTTTTCGGACTTGGACATCGCCTCTCGTTCTTTTTCGGTACGCTTATCGGTTATCAGCAAATACACCGATGCGATAAACATAAAAATCGAAAAGACGAGCGGTAAAATCATGCCGCCCGGATCGCCGCCAACTTCGTCGCCGATCATCCTTGAACTGCCGGATGCGATCACATAAACAAAATACAATCCCGATAAGATAAAGAAAGCTATCGGAACCGGTTTTTTATCTTTAAGCATGCCGTTTGTCCTCATCGATTTATTTCATTTTATATAAACCGGCTTCTTTCAATATCGGCTCGTAATCGGCGATAATGGTCGCATCGTATGCGGCAAAGTCGTCGAGCTTATGAAACGATTGAATAAAACCGTTCGTCTTCATAAATTTTTGAAATCCGTCGGAATAAAAAGCCTTTTCAACCGCGTCGGCAAGCCATTTTTTAGCCGCTTCAGGCGTACCTTTTTTTACCGTTAAAGACCGGAAAGATCCGCTCGGTATGGAAAGTCCCGGATAGCCCGCTTCCGCGATTGTCGGTACGTCCGCCAAGTCGGGAATAGAACTGTGTTTTTCACCGAGAATCGCCAACGGACGAAGCGAGGCCTTATTCGCTTTGACTTCGGATTGACTGAAAATTCCTACATCGCAATGACCGCCCAAAACGGAAGCTATAAGATCCGCTCCTCCCTTAAAAGGCGTTACGTTGAATATTTTATTTAAAGCGAGATTTATGCCAACGCTTGCGACTCCCGTCGCTCCTCCCATACCTGCGTTTCCGAACGTGATTTTTCCGGGATTCGACTTTGCAGCCGTTTCAAGTTCTTTTAAGCTTTTCCACGGTTTGTCGTTCCTAACGGCAATGATAAACGGATCCCAGTTCAAAGCCGCAATATAATCGAGCGCTTTATAGCCTTCGGTTAACCCCTGCATCGTAGCAGCGGTCGTATGCGTACCGGAACCCAAGAGAGTATACCCGTCGGCGCTTCCGTTGATCACCTCATTCGTACCCGTCGCGCTTCCGGCTCCGGGTATGTTCGTCACGATAAAATTCTGCCCCGTCGCCTTTTTCAAATCTTCGACCAAAGCGCGGAAGATCAAATCCGTACTGCCTCCGGCCGCATGAGGAACGACGATCGTTATCGTCTTTTCGGGATCGGGAAAGGCGCTTTCGTTAGACCCCGCCGCAAACAGCGGAACGACAAAAAGCGCCGCTAACAACATTAAACCAATTTTTTTCATACATACCTCCGAAATATTTATATATATTACGCGTATGCGCTCATGCTGTAAAGCGCACGTACGTTCTGTCGTCGAAACTTATATTTCCGTTTTCTATTCCCTTCGTAGACGCATAGAACCTAAAACAATACGGATCTTCGTGCAAAAGCCGCGTAAGTTCGTCTTCGCTTTGCTGCAGCGTCGGAAACAATATGGGATATCCGTCGCTTGCCAAAACAACTTCCGAACTTTTTTCCGGCAACCGAATCCTTTTTATCAAAGACTCTGGTATTTTATCGCCGTTGATAAGAGCATATCCGTAAGGCGTATCGTTGCGATTCGCAAAAGCCGTAGATTGAACAATCCACGGAAGGATCGCTTTTCTGCCTTCATCGACAAAACTTCCGCCGTCAAAAGCCTTATCTTTCTCCAAATGGAGTATCATGCTGCGCAGGCCGGCAAGAATGACGTCGCTTTTTTTTATATTAGTATACGGTACGCCGTCAACCATCGCCTGACAGTCGCCTATAAGCCATATCTCCCGCTTCGCGACGGAATAGATAGCTCCGACCGCCTGCAAACCGTATTCTTTTTTATTATACGGAAAATCGGTTTGTTTATAAAAATCCTCAAATGCGGCATTGCAGTTTTTGATTATATCGCCGCAATCTGCATCGGGTGCGCTTTTCTTGACGGCTTTTTCGATCAATTCCGCCGCAATTCGTCCGGTTTTCTTTTTGCCGCAGGTAAAATCGCTTTTAGGTGTAACGCCGTCTATTACAGCAATAAAATGATCGGTAATCGTCAAAATATCTTCACAATAACCGTCGTTCCGTTTGCCTTTTACTATGGACTCTACTATTTTCATATCAAAATCATACTTTATCGAATATGCTTATTGTATGCTAGCCCTGATTTCCGTGTATCGCGATTTTTTAATTGGACAATCCGTAAAACCGCTACTATAATTAATGATAAATAGGTACTAAAAAACAGGTTTTTAGAGGTGCCATAAATAATCAAAGGGGGAAATATGAAGTTAAAGAAATTTTTTTTATCAGCAGCAGTAATAGTTACTATGGTAGTATTTACAAGTTGTGGCAGAGAGAAGAAAGGAGTATCAAATACTTCAGAGGGACCTATAACATTCAAATTATCATTGGTAGATCCTGAAAATTCAAATTTTGCAAAAGGAGCTAATAAAATAGCTGAAGAAGTTGAAAAAGCAACAAACGGGAAAATAAAAATAGATGTTTATGCAGGAGGTTCTCTTGGAGGAGAACGAGATACTGTAGAGCTTGCAATGAGCGATAACCTTGATATTGCAACAGCAGCTAACTCTGTTTTAACAAATTTTATACCTGAAATGGGAATACTGGATCAACCTTATTTATGGAGTAATTCAGATCAAGCTCATACAGCAATTGACGGAGCTGTAGGAGATTTAGTTAAAAGAGAAGCTTTAAAACACGGTTTACATGTAATAGGTTTTATGGAATCCGGATACAGAAATACTTTTTCAACAAAACCCATAAAAATTATGGCAGATTTTAAAGGAATAACTATTCGTACAATGGAAAATAAATATCATCAAGCAGCCTTTGAATCATTTGGGGCAATGCCGGTGGCAATGGCATACAATGATGTATTTACAGCATTACAACAAAAAACTATAGATGCAGCTGAAAATGCAACAGCAAATTGTCTAGCTTCAGGATATTATGAAGTTACAAAATTTATTACAAATACAAAACACGCTTATGTATATATTGTTCTTTGCATGTCTGATGCTGCTTGGAAAAAAATACCAGAAGATTTACTAAAACCTTTCTTAGATGCAGTTCAAAGAGGGGTAGAAGCTCAAAGACAATATTTGTTGGAAGCTAACGAAGAAGCAACCAAAGAATTGAAAGAAAAGGGAGTGCAATTTTTTGAAACAGATACAGAAGTCTTAAAGAATGCTTATAAAACAAAAGCAGCTGAAAAAAAATTTACATTTGATAAAGAATGGGAAGAAGCAGTTCAAAAAGCTATTAGTGGTGCAAAATAAAAAAAACACAAGCAGATTTACGGAATCGAGCCCCCTGCGTGGATTCATTAGTGAAAAAGGTAGGCATTACTCGACAGTGCAGGCGGCTCCGGATTTCCAGAAGTCAGTATTATTATGAACCGAATTCGATTAAACAAACGCGGAAGAGAGACTAATCTTCGCAGGCTTGTTGTAAATTTACAAACAACCCTTCATAAAAAAATATTATATAAGGGGATAAAATGAAGATATTGAGAAAATTTCAAAAAATAGAAGATATTATAATGGTTATACCTTTTATAATTATGGTCATATCAAGTTTTGCTCAAGTAATTAATAGAAATATTTTTAAAATTCCAATATCCGGTTTTGAAGAAGCTGCAAAGTATTCTATGGTATATATGGTACTTCTGGGAACAGAGATGGGGCTTAGAGATGGAACTCAAATATCAGTTACAATTATAGTAGATATGTTAAAAGGAAAAACAAAAAAAATTGTGATGATTATTTCCAAATTAATAGTGGTTCTAGCTGCAGCTTCTCTTTTTTACCATTCTATGGGGCTTGTCCAAAAACAAATTATATCAGGGCAAGTTTCTCCAGGATTACAAATCCCAATGTCAATCCCTTATTTTTCATTAGCTTTAAGTTTTGGGATAATTACTTTGGTTCAAGGAATTACATTGATAATGATGATAATAGGAAAAACAGGAATAAATAATAAAAAAGAAAAAGGTGAAAAATAATGACAGGTTTGATTTTATTTGGTTCATTTGCAATTCTTTTAATTTTAGGTGTTCCAATAGCAATGTCTTTAGGCGCGGCAGGAATGGCAACAATTCTTTTCAGTCCTAATATTCATCTTTCTATAAATGTTATTGCGCAAAGAATTTTTGGAGGGCTGGACTCCACATCAATAATGGCAATTGCATTTTTCGTTTTGGCAGGCAATATTATGACCAAAGGGGGAATATCAAGAAGACTTGTTGAGTTTGCCAATTCAATAGTAGGAGGTTTTAGGGGAGGACTTGGATTGGCATTAGTTCTGGCATGTGCGTTTTTTGCTGCTTTATCGGGGTCAGCTCCTGCGACAGTTGTAGCTATCGGAGTGATGCTTTATCCCGACATGGTTAAGCTTGGCTATCCCAAGGAAAGGACAGCAGGTCTTTTAGTTGTGTCTGGTGGTCTTGGACCTATAATACCTCCAAGTATAATTATGGTTGTATATGCAACAATAACAGGTGCATCAGTTGGAGATATGTTCAAGTCTGGAATGGCAATAGGAATTTTTATAATGTTTGTTTTAATGAGTGTTGTTATTTTTTATGCTAATAAAGAAAAATGGCCTCAAAAACGGGTAAAAATGTCATTTAATGAATTTTTTATAAGTTTTTTTAAAGCAATTCCGGCACTCTTTCTTCCAATAATAATTTTGGGAGGAATTTATTCAGGAATGTTAACTCCGACTGAATCTTCAGCAATAGCAGTTGTCTGGTCTTTAATAACGGGAATGTTTATTTATAGAGAAGTTTCAATAAAAGATTTATATCAAATTTTTTTAGATTCGGCAAAAGGTTCAGCAATGATTTTATTTATTATTGCTACTTCAACATCTTTTGCTTGGTTATTTGCTTTTGGAGGGATATCAGCACAACTTGTAAACTTTGTTGTAGGATTGAACTTATCAGCAACAATGTTTTGCTTTGTGGTAGCAATTATTTTTCTTATATTTGGAGTATTTTTAGAGGGGATAGCAACTTGCGTATTAATGGTTCCGGTATTATGGCCTATTGCTAAGGCAGTGGGAATAGATGTTATTCATTTTGGTATGATAGTTTCTATTTCAAATGTAATAGGAACAATGACACCTCCTGTAGCTGTGAATATATTTTCAGCGGCAAGTGTTACAAAGTTAAAAATGGGAGATATAGCAAAAGGACAGCTTCCATTTTTTATAGGATATGTTGTAGTGTTTTTTCTTGTGGTCTTTCTACCTAAACTTAGTACATTTTTATTAAATTAAAAAGAAGTTATGATCTAGCAATTTTAGATCCATTGTATTCAAAAAAATAGTATCAAAATTTTACTGAAAAGGAAATCAAGGAGATAAAAATGAACTTATGGGATTTAACAGGGAAAAAGGCAATAGTAACAGGGGCTGCTCAAGGGCTAAGTAAAGGAATGGCGGAAGGGCTTATGGAAGCAGGAGCAGAAGTTTGTATATTAGATATTAATCCGAAGGTAATAGATGTAGCAAAAGAATTTAACGATAAAGGATTTAAATGTCATGGAATTATAGCAAATATAGCTAAAGAAGGAGAAAGAGAAGAAGCATTTAGGGATGCCGTAGAAAAATTAGGAGGACATTTAGATATTATTGTGAATAGTGCGGGAGTACAAAGGCGTCATAAAAGTGAGGAATTTCCTTTAAATGATTGGAATTTCGTTATTGATGTAAATTTAACAGCTGTATTTGTCCTATGTCAATTAGCTGCAAAGCAATTTATAAAGCAAAATTCTAAAGGAAAAATTATCAATATAGCTTCAATGTTGTCTTTTTTCGGTGGATATACAGTACCAGCATATGCAGCTTCCAAAGGGGGAATAGCACAGCTTACTAAGGCTTTCTGTAATGAATGGGCAGAAAAGGGAATCAATGTTAATGCTTTGGCACCCGGATATATGGATACAGAAATGAATGTAGCTTTGACAGATCCTAATAATCCAAGATTTTTAGAAATTACAAATCGTATTCCTTCTAAGAGATGGGGAACTCCTGAAGATATGAAAGGACCAGTAATATTTTTAGCATCTAATGCTTCAGATTATCTAAATGGAGCAATAATCCCTGTGGATGGAGGATATTTAGTTAGATAAAATTTGATTATTTGCCCCTACATAAATTCGCTCTCAACATAGCATAATACGCATAAACAAATGTGAGACAAATCAAAGTTGTTGTTGAACGGTATTACGTTCCATGCTCTTATTAATGACTTATTATCCTTAATTTAGACAAAAAATCATTTCCGCCCTCCTTTCTCTTTTGTTGACACACCGATAAAAGTTTAATATACTTCAATCGGTTTAATTACTTAAACCGATTGAAAAAGCGAAGTTACAATTTTATCGGAGCGTCGTCTAAAATTATTTCGGCTGCATGCCGGTAAATTTTGCATGACGCCGAGCCTGAAAAATCGTACACGCTTAATACTACTTATATTCAGAGGTTTGTCATGAAATTAAAAAAAATATTTACGGCAATGGTAACGGCACTGGCGCTGTGTTCGTATGTGGCCGCTGCCGACGCTACGGACATCATGAGGCAGGTATATGATCGCAAAAAACCGAATTTTACAAAAGCCGCTCTTCAAATGACATTGACCGACAAGAACGGTACTAAGGAAACCAGAAACGTAGGGGAATACGGCCGTTGCCGGGAGAACTTAACGGACATGGTCATGATCTTTTTTTCTCCCGCAGCCGTAAAAGACACCCGCTTTTTGCAAAAAGAAAATAAAAATGCGGACGACGATAAGTGGATATATCTTCCCGCCCTGCGCTCTACGCGTCGCGTCGCTTCTTCCGAAGGAGACAAGTCGTTCGTAGGAACGGACTTTACCTATGACGATATGAGCACACGAGAAGTCGAAGAAGATACGCACGAACTTTTAAAAGAAAGCGAAACAAAAAACGGTTTTGACTGTTACGTGGTAAAATCCGTTCCGCTGGATAAAAACAACCAGTATTTATACAGAATTTCATGGGTCGATAAAAAAACTATGATTCCGGTCTATATTGAAATGTATGACAAAAAGGAAAAACTTCAAAAAATAAACACGATCAAATCTATCGAAGAGCGAACCGGAAACAAAACTTATAATATTCCCATGGAAATGCAAATGGATAACGTTCAAACGGGACATTCCACAACGCTTAAAATTTTGAACATAGAAGTCGACAAACCTCTTGCCGAAGGGTATTTTTCACCGAATTTCTTAAATACGGGGCGTCTGTAATTTTTACCGACGTGCTTGCGGCAAAAGGCGATAATCTGTGGCGGCGATTTACGGCGTTGCCAGAGGCTCTTACGGTAAAAAGACGGTAATCCGTGGCGGCGGTTCAGACTGATGTCGGCGGCGCTTAATCAGGCCGCTGCGGTATCGTTTAAAGGGGATGATAACATGAAGATTGTACAAAGAGTGTTTCTTTTCTTATTTATTGTATCGGGATTCGAAATGGCATTCGCAGACGACGGCTTTGATTTCAGCGGAACTCCATCCGACATATCTTCCGGTACCAACGCGGAAACGCAGGATACGGGCGGCTTTGACTTTTCATCAAATTCGCAGGATTATGTTACGCAATCTCTGTCTGCCGTAACGCTGGGGGGAAAATTAAAGTTCGACGCCCGCGCATATTTGGACGATCCTGAAAACAAGGACAATAAAGGATCTGAAAGATTCCCTTTAAAAGCCGTCCCCGACTTAACGATCAATATAGATCATCGCGGAGAGGCGGCGGACGCAGAGATAAAGCTGAATTTCAGCAAAGATTCAATAAGAACCTACAATGAAGACGTGATTGAAGAAGCGGTCGCCCGCGTCTACCTTGGAAATTTTATTCTCGAAGGCGGAAAAGAAAAGCTCGTATGGGGAAAGGGAGATAAACTTCACGTATTGGATAATTTTCTCGCTTCCGATTATACGGACTTTATTTATCCTGATTATATCGACAGACGGCTGGCGGTTCCTATGTTCCGCGCAATCTACAACGCGCCTTCAGGCATGTTCAGAGCTGAAGCCGTATATTCTCCCGTAACGGCGGCCGACCGTTTTTCCGACGACGGTCTTTGGGTTCCGGCTGCAAAAAAAGAACTTTCGGCGACGGTATCCTCTACGGCCGTAAATACATTAAGCTCCATTGGTTCGCCCTCTGTAAAACAGATGTCCGCCGCAAATAAACTTTCGTCAGATCTTCTTATGCCAGATCTTTACAACCTTAAATACAGTCAATACGGACTAAGAGTTACGGGGCTTTTGGGATCTTTCGATTGGGGACTTTCGTATTATTACGGACGATACAAGCGCCCCAGCGTGGATCCTTTAAAACTCTCCTCATATGTTAGAGACTATATAACAAACGGCGGAGCTTCGAATCTCGAAACAGGGATCGACTACGACAGGCTTCAGGTTTTCGGCATAGAGGGCGCAAAAGTATTCGGAAAACTCAATACTCGCTTTGAATTTGCATACAATCTTACCGACGACATTGCCGGCGATAACAGCGCGGTGCATAACAACAGCGTCGCATGGGTAGCGGGCTTTGACATGGATCTTCCGATACATAATTTGAACGTAAACGTTCAGGAAACGGGCGCTTTTATCCTGCACGGAGAGAGCATAAAAAACAACGGTAATTACGACGTTGACAGAGACAGCGAGGACTGCTATTCGAATAATAAACTTTCCGTCAACATAAGCGATAATTTTTTGCACGAAAACCTAAAAACGGAAATTCTCGTCGTATGGGGAATCGAACGCGGCGATCTGAGCGTCCGTCCGCAGATATCTTATACCGTAAGAACAGGCATAGATCTGATCGCTTCTGGCATGTATATATACTGCAGGGATAAAGACAGCGAATTCTACGCATGGAAAGACAACAGTTTCGTGCAGGCGGGCATAAAATACACGTTCTAGTTCAGTTTCAAATCGGTGCAGGCCTTAGGCCTGCACTGTTATCGCGCGGTTCGATCGCAGGTACATGTGCGTTCGATCGGCCGTTTACCTATTCGTCTTTAGCTTTTCGAATGCATGAATTTAGGATCAATCAGATTAAGGAATCCCGGAATTATCGTAAGCGCCAAAGTCGAACTTGAAAACATAACGATCGTAACCAATATTCCCACATAGCGAAGGATTATAAAATTCGAAAGAACAAGAACGGCAAATCCCAAGCCTACAGCGAGCGCGTTCGTCATTATTCCCTGCCCTGAAATGCGAAACGTATTTCTTGTAACTTCTTCAAGATTGTCGGTCTTTGCGCGTTCGGCTCGATAAGTTTCCATAAAATGGATAGTGTAATCTATGCCTATTCCGATCGCTACAGAAGCGATAATGCTTGTCAAAAGATCAAGGTGAATATTCGCAAAGCCCATAACCATAAAATTCAGCAAAATGGTAAAAACAAGCGGTACGGCGCCTATAAATCCCGCTATAGGCGACTTAAATGAAATGCTCAGTATTATAAACACTAAAATGATCGAAAATATAATGCTTGTCATCTGGCTGTTGATTACCATTTTTGCCATATTGTATTGCATTTCGGCGTTGCCAGTCGCCTCGATGGAATATCCCTCGGGGAAATACTTCGCCGCATAAGATTTAGCGCCTTCGATTATCTTTTTTGTTTCAATAGTGCTCTGTTCCCGTATCTGAACCTGTATGCGGATGACTTTCGGGGAGAGCTGATCGTCCGCAAAATTGTCAAGCGAGCCGCTGTACAATAAAAGATACTGCGAAACAAGATCCGCAAGCTGTTCCCGTCGCTCTACGGGGTAACGCTTTTCATCATACGGAATTTCATAATAGTCCGTTCCGTTATAATTAAGAGCCTGCTCTATTTTTCTTACCAAGTCCGCTACGCTTGCTTTGTCTCCGCCCGCTTCGGCACACGCTTTTTGAATGATGTCAAAAAACTCCCTTGCGGTCAGTTGAGCGTCCAATCGTTTAGCGTATTCCGGATTCGGATCGACAAAATTTGAAGCTGCGCCGGCGGAAGAATTCGCATTGGCGGCAGAATCCGCACCTGTAACATTGCCGTCACCGAAGTCAAAGCCGAAATCAGCGTCGTCATAAGACAAATTTTCCGCTTTCGAGGTTTTTGCGGCGCCGTCTTCTACAGGAAATTCCTGAACGAACGGAACGTGCATTACCTGATTCATTCTTTTTATAAAGGTCGTAAAAGAAACGATCTTCCCGATTTCGGGCATGGTCTTTAAAAGATGATTTTGCATATTATCTACGGCTTTAAGGATTTCAGGTTTAGTCATGTCGCCTTTTTCCCGACCGCTAACAACAAAAAACAGAGTGTTCGATCCTGTAAGATTTTTGTCGACAAAATCTATGTCTTTTCTGAATTGCACTTCTTTAGGAAAATAGTTTATCATCGCCGTATCTATTATCATCTTGTGGATTCCCACTCCGGAAGCGATGAGTATTAACAAAATCAGCAGCGTTACGCGCGGCCTGGTTCCTGCAAAAAACTTATAAAAACTGAACATAGTGCTGTCGCCCGACATATGACTCAGGCGGTTCTTATATTTTACGGACTTTTCCGCAACCTTTTTCAAGTGTGTAGAACGCTTGCTTACTTGTTTTAGCGGAGTAATGTAAAGCATCGCCGGAATCAGCGTTACCGAAAGCAATAAGGCAAATCCCACGCCGAGAGCTGTGAACACGGCAAAGGATTGCAGAGGAATAAGAGGGCTCGTAATCAAAGATATAAAACCCGCTATTGTCGTTACACCTGCAAGAAAAATGGGCAGACTAACATTTTTCAATCCTGATATTATAGCGTTTAAATGTTTTTCTTTTGTAATTTCGCCGCTTACGACAGAAATTTCTTCGTAATAGTGGCTTATGACGTGAATGCCGTAGGCGGAACCGCACGCAATGAGCGCAATGGGAATGACGCTTGCTATGAGCGTAAAAGTCACGCCGAATATTGCCATAAGTCCGCATGCCCAAACGGTACTCATTAAGACCGTAAGGAGCGGCAGCATAGTGCCGATAAACGATCGGAAAGAAAAATACAGGGTTAATATTACTACAAGTATGACAAGCGGGATAAGACGCGTAAGGTCTACCATCATCAATTTGCGTATTTCGTCGCTTTGCACAGGTTCTCCGTAGTATCGCACCGTAAGATCGGTTCCCTTTACCTGCTCGCTTACGATAGTCTTTATCTGCGACAGCATCGCAATTTGCTGTGAAGAATTCGTATCCGGATCTACTTTTATGATGATCTGAGTAATCTTTCCGTCATTGGACAAAATTACATTTTGATACATATCCTGCCAATCCGCTATGCTCTGCTTTATCTGCGCAATCTGCGCATCAGTTACAGGATCGTCTTTTCCGACAAGCTTTTCGGTTACAAGAGCTCCGTCCTCGCCGTATATAAAATCGACATTAGTCAATGAATCTATGTCCGTAACATAGTCGACCAGCGAACATTTTTCCGTAATATTGCGTATGATTTGAATGTTTCGGGGAGTAATTACGGAAGTATCGTTTTCCGCTTCGATCGAAATTCCGATCAGCAGCATACTTCCGAACTGTTCTTCGGTATTGAGCATACGTGTATAAGATTCGCCTTTTTGCGGCATAAACATACGTATGGTATTTTGAATTTCAATTCCCCGCAATCGCAAAGCAAAAAAAACCGTGACGGCGACGGATAAAACTATTATCAGATACGAGTTTTTTAAAAGTTTCCGCATAATACTATCCTTAAAAAATCCTTAAAAATGAGAAAATACGCTTTTAAAAAAGCACTTTAAGCGTTCATTTTTTTGAACGTATGTAAAGAATATAACAAAAATATTCATAAAGATCAATAAATTCCGCCGCGACTTAAAGGTGTTATTTATCGGAACCCAATATTTCTTTTATTTCATCGGAAGAAGCGATCTCTTCCAAATCCGTATCTTGAATTCCCTGTGACAATATTGAAAGGTTTTTTTTTAATTTTGAAAACTTATCCTTACAGGAAACATAATAGTATATTTTCGTTCCGGATTTTCTAAAATCGATAAGACCGCAGGTTTTTAGAATTTTTAAATGATGAGAAACGGCCGGACGCGACAGATGTGACAAAGCCTTAACGGCATTTACATGTATACCGGTTTCACCCGCCTGCAGTATCCTCAAAAAAAGTTTAAAACGCTCGTCATCGGAAAAAGCCGTAAAAACAGGAATCTCTTCGCGGAACGCATTATAAATCTTCTCTATGTCCATAACGAGGTGCATTTTAAATAATATAGATGCATAACGGAATTTTGTCAAACAGAGCCGCACGTATTAAACGCGCGGCTTTGCGTCGGTTGTCGCGGCTTTGCGTCGGCCGCTGCGCGTTGCGTTCCGCCTTTTTTGCTTTCCGTCAATTCTTTTTAGTCCTGCCTTTTTCCGGCGGGAAAACGAGATCCATAACTTCTTCAACTCTAGTTACCGGAAGAAATTTTATTCCGGATTTTACGTGCACAGGAATTTCATCCAAATCGCGCACGTTTCCCTTGGGGATTATTATCGTCTTTATTCCGTTCCTACGCGCGGCGACGGTTTTTTCACGCAATCCTCCGATAGGCAAAACTTGACCTGTAAGAGACAATTCCCCCGTCATGGCAAGATTTGACTTTATCACCCTGCCCGTCAAAAGCGACATGAATGTAGTAGCCATCGTAATTCCCGCGCTCGGGCCGTCTTTGGGCGTCGCGCCTTCGGGAATATGCAAGTGAATTACGTTTTTTTCAAACCAGTCCGATTCCTTTATCTTTTGTTCGAGAATGCTTCTTTTTACCCAGTTAAGAGCTATTTCCGCAGACTCTTTCATCACGTCGCCCATCTGCCCGGTAAGCTCGACGCTTCCCTTTCCGGGGAACGCAATGGACTCTATCAAAAGCGTATCGCCGCCCATGCTTGTCCATGCAAGACCTATGGCAGTACCCGGCACTACGGCTTTTTTTATTTCACTTTCGTCAAAAGAGGGCTTTCCCAAATACTTATTTAAGTCGGCGCTGTCAATCGTATATGTCTTTTCCCTGTCGATAAAAGAAAGAGCGTCGGGGATTTCATTCACAGGAGCGTCAGAGTTGTGCCCTAAAGCATCTTTCGCAACGGGCTCGCGTACGGCAGTACCCGTCGCGGCATTTTCGGTTTTGCCCGACGCATCTTTTTCAACTGCGGCTTCGACGGAATCTGCGGCCATGGCACCGGTGGAGGCGGCAGTGGAGTTTGTAGCGGTGGCGTCGGAAGCGGCCGCGGCAAAATTTGCAGCGTCTGCGGCATTTGCAGCGGAGGCTTCTATCCGAGCGTTTTCGGCAGGGCTTTTTACCTTTCCGCTCCTGCTCTTACCGGAAGCCTTTGCTTGTGCTTGAGCTTCTTTTCGCGCTTTTTCAGCCTTTTCTTCCGCAGCGTTAAGAAGTTCGGTAACTATTTTACGGTCAATTTTATCCAAACATTTTTCAAAATTACGAACGCCCGCCTCGCGTGCGTATTCTTCGGCTATCGTTACAAGAGCGTCCTTCGTATAAACGACCTGATTTTTTGACAAACCGTTTTTAGCGAGATTTTTCGGGATCAAATATTTTTTTGCAATTTCAATCTTTTCCTGGTCTATATAACCGGGCAGTTGAATAATTTCGGCGCGATCAAGCAATGGAGCTGGAACCGTGTCAAGCGTATTTGCAGTCAAAATAAAAAACACATCCGAAATATCGAACGGCAGATCCAAATAATTGTCGCGGAATGAAACGTTCTGTTCAGGATCCAGAACTTCAAGCAATGCGCTTGCAGGATCTCCCTGGAAGCTTGATCCCATCTTATCGATTTCGTCAATCATAAATACGGGAGCCTTTGTTTTCGATATCTTCATTCCCTGAAGAATTTTTCCGGGCATTGCGCCTATATAAGTTCTGCGGTGCCCTTTTATCTCCGCTTCGTCCCGCATTCCTCCCACGGAAAACCTGTAAAACGGTTTATTCATAGCATGCGCAATGGAATGGCCGATGCTTGTCTTTCCTACTCCGGGCGGTCCGACTAAAAGAAGTATCGAGCCCTTATTGTCTTTTTTAAGTTTGCGCACTGAAAGATATTCCATAATGCGTTTTTTTACGTCCTCAAGGCCGTAATGATCCTTTTCAAGAATTTTCTTTGCTTCGTTCAAACTATAAGATTCGTGATTTATGCTCTGCCAAGGAAGGGCGCAGACCAATTCAAGATAGTTACGTGTTCCTATAAATTCCGCGGAATTCGGATCCATAAGATGGAATTTTTCAAGTTCGTCTTCCACGGCTTCTTTTATTTCGCCTTCAAAGTTAAATTTTGCGATTTTATCTTTAAATTTCTGGTAATCGGTTCCATTGCCGTCCGCATCCGTTCCCAATTCTTCCTGAATGGAACGCAACTCTTCTCTTAAAAAATATTCCCGCTGATTTTTTTCAACCCTTTCATTCAATTCGTTTTGAATTTTTTTCTGAAT
Source organism: Treponema parvum (assembly GCF_017893965.1). Lineage (NCBI taxonomy): Bacteria > Pseudomonadati > Spirochaetota > Spirochaetia > Treponematales > Treponemataceae > Treponema > Treponema parvum. Next base: position 1,046,349 of record NZ_CP054142.1, on the reverse strand, counting down.
CCTGAGCAGCTCCTGTTCTTTTTTGATATACACTAAAACCTGCTCCATCCTGCGGCGCACGTTCAAAAGTTCAAGAACTTTTTGCTGTTCGGTTTTATCTATGTTCAAAATAGAAGCTATAAAATCGGCGATTTTTCCGGGATGATCGATGTTGACCATATTAAGGCGCATTTCTTCCGAAAAAAGAGGATTATTTTCGGACACTTCTTTCATTTCACTTATAAGGGCCCGCGTCAAAGCCTTTACTTCAAAAGTGTCGTCTTCTTCGTCATTGAGATAATCGACGGCCGCAATAATGGGCGACGAAGATTTTAGCGCTTTGCGGATCTTAAAACGCTTTACCGTAGAAATAAAAACATTCAAGCCGCCGTCAGGCAAATTTATCTTTTTGATTATCCTTGCGGCGGTTCCTACTTCGTACAGATCCGTGATCGAAGGATTGTTGTTGTCGTTTTTGAGCATAACGATTCCGATAAAACCGTTGGAATTATACGACTCTTCTATAATTTTTGCGTCTTCGGCAGAATTAATCATAAGGGGAGTGAATATTCCGGGAAAAATCGGACGTCCCTGCAGCGGAATTAAAAAAAGCTTATTGGGAAGCATCTGCTCGACGGACACTATTGAATTTCCGTCATTTGACGACGAAGATTCTTTGCCGGCGGAATCCAAAGGTGAAGCGGCAGCCGTAAATTCCTGATCCGCCGCGGACACAATCTGCCCGGCATTTTCCGTTTCCACTCCGGCGCCGGAAGATCCGGCGGTATTTTCATCTTCAAAGTATTTTTTTATCGCATCGTTTGAATTTTCAGCGCCGTCAAGCATCGCCATCTCGTCAAGCGAAAGAAGATTATCGTCATCAGTAAATTCATTTTCCGTGTATTTTTTATTCATATCAATAATATATATACAAAAAACACAAATGACAAATAAAATGCTCAAGACCGCTTTGGCTGCAAATTCTAAAAATGCACGGAAAGCATTATACCCGACGGGATAAGGGCTAATTGAACGGTTTCCCCTGTCTTTGACCTCGCCCCCAAGAAGCGATTGGTGTGTAAAAAAGGAACAAGAAAGCCTATCGCGCTTCCCAAAGCGGCCCCGCCTAAAGTGTCCGAAATAAAGTGGCAGCCCGCAAAAATGCGGCTTACCGCCGTAGCTGCGGCAATACCGAAAGCGCCGCCCGTCACAGCCCATCTCCACGGAGAATCAGGATAATACTGACTGAACACATAACTTGAAAAAGAAGCCAGCGCAAAACCGTTCATAGAATGTCCGCTGGGCCATGAAGCGGCGGCGTCGCTGTCCGACGGAGGGTCTTCGAAATACGTGTACGGGCGCATTCTGGCGACCGATTTTTTTAATATGCGCTTTGTTCCGTCGGTTATAAGGACTGTCTCGGCGGCCATAACCAAAACGGGAAACCATTCCTGTCTTTCAGCCGTAAATGTGAGCGCCAATTGACTGGCGGCAAGAGTTCCGAACAAAACATCGCCGGAAACGTCGAGAGCTTTGTTATATTTATACATAAAGCTTGAGTCAAAGGAATTTACGTCGCCCTTGGAATTTCTTACGCCGTCCCACTCGGGATTATTCATAAAAAGGTTTACGGTTTCGAGTGCAAGACCCGAGCAAACGGCGGCGGCGTCTCCTACGGGCGAAAGCGAAAAAACGGCTTCTTTCGCAAAAGCAAAAATTCCTGAAACTGAAAACAATGCGCAAATAAATAAAAACCTGATCTTTTTAAGGATAAGGCAAAAAACTGAGTCTGCAAAATTATTATGAACGCAAATACAAATATCAATATCGCCTAAGGTCATATCACTATTTATAAACGAATGTTTAATTTCGACCGCTGAAATATCGCGGCCTCATTAAACGACGAGTTTGCTGCGCAAACATCGCTAATTAACATATCGCCGCTCGAAACTTCGCGCTTACGCGCTCGTTGCGGGGATCGCGCATCAATGCAACAGTTTTCGAGAATTGATATTCTCTCAACTGTTGCATTTTATAGGAAGATATTTAAAAAGTCAAAGTTTTGCGACACTATCGAGCACTGACGCGGCGTTTTCAAAATTGATATTTTACGCAATTATTTGTAACCTACAGAGCGTAACTGACTTTAAAAATATATTATGATATACTGCAACCGTACTTACTAGGCAATAAAAGCAATAAAATATCCGCGCATATCAGATACCGATGCTCCGCACGTGTCCGATACGGGTTATAGGATATTATAATTTTCGGAGGATTTATGAAAAAACAAGCTATTATCGTTGCATTCAGCGCAATAGCCGCAATTCTTATGAGCTGCGGTTCTACAAAAGAAGCCGCTAAAGCAAAAGAAGAGCCTACGGCAGCGTCGCAGGTAAAAAAAGTAGTCGGCGCCGAAGGCGTGGAGCGTCCGGCATGGGTTATGGAAGGCAAACAGTCCCTTGACGGAATTTATGCGGTAGGCTCCGCAAAAATGAGCAATATGCAAAATTCACTCAAAGCGGCGCGCGTAAACGGACGGGCGGAACTTGCAAACACCGTTCAAGTATCCCTTAAAGGCGCAACCACGACTTATGCTGAAGACACCGGAATACCCGAAGACGCTCTCAATTACATGGAAGAAGCCATCGTCGCAAGAACCGATGCATTGCTGCAGGGTTCCACGCAGGCAGATTATTGGGTAGGCCCCGATAATACCGTTTACGTTCTCATGTTTTTGCCGTACGAAGCCGTGTTGCCTACGGTAAACGACATTGTAAAAGATTATGCCGCAAATCAAAAATCGGAGATCACAGTAGAAAAAGTTTCGGACGCCGTAAAAAAATACAAGCTGCTCGGCAACTGATTCCGCGGCCGGCATAATCCGATTATGCCGGCATAATTAAATTAACAGGGAGTCATATTTATGGAAAAGAATAAACAAAAGTTACCTCTAAAAACTGCAGTTTTTAGAGGTTCCCCCAAAAAGCTTTTCACAAAGTTTTTCATATTGCTTTCGGTGTTTTATATTTTTGCAGGATGCTCGTCGACAAAGGTCACAAGGGTTTCATCCGACACTCAGCTAGATTTAAGCGGATATTGGAACGATACCGACGTAAGGATAGTCGCCGAGGCGATCATATCCGAATGTTTGGGATCGCAGCGAATAAAAAATTTTTCATCGTCGCATAAGGGGCGGCTTCCGGTCGTAATACTCGGTTCATTCAGAAACCAAAGCGACGAACACATTGACACGTCTATCCTTACCGCAAAACTTGAAACGGCTCTCGTAAACAGCGGTCTCGTCGACTTTGTCGCAAGTTCTTCTCAACGCAAAGAACTGGATGCGGAACTTGAATACCAGCAGACGCACGCAAGCGAAGAAAGCGCAAAAAATCTTGCAAACGCTACGGGCGCGGATTTTATGATGCAGGGTTCGGTAAAAACGATCGTCGATTCAAATGCAAAAACTCTTACGAGAACGTATTATGTTTCTACGGAACTTATAGACATTGAATCGCATCGTAAGATCTGGATAAACGAAAACGACAGCATCAAAAAAGTCATCGGAAAATCGTCCGTGCGAAAGTAGAAAGTCAGGAAAAGGTATGAGATACGCAAGCGCCGCGTGCGCCATATTGCTTTGCTTATCGGCAGCCGCATATGCCGGAGGAGCAAAGAAAAAATCCGCCGATAGCGGTCAAAAACAACCGGAATGGCTGAATAATCCCGAGACGCTGTTTCCGTCGGACGCATATATTACGGGAATAGGCAGCGCGAAATCGAGGGGCGACGCGGAAAATGATGCGGCAGCCGCAATAGGCAGAGTGCTCAACCAGAATATCGAAGCCGAAGAAAATACGCAGATGTCGTTTTCAAGTGCAAGCGAAGGAGTGTCCTCATATCTTTCACGGATAAAAACGTCGACTTCATTAAATGATCTTGCGGGTATTTCCGTTAAAAGATCGTACTCCGCTCCCGACGGCACGGAATACGCGTTGGCGGTTTTAAACAGAAACGAAAGCGGACAATATTACCGCAGCAAAATAGAAGAAAACAATGCCGCCGTAAAAGAACTGCTTTTACTTGCCGAAAAAACGGAAGGCACTTTCGAAAGCTGCGCTTACGCCGTAAACGCATACGAGCTTGCGAAAACAAACGACTATTATTTTTCACTCCTCGCGATCATTAAGCCCGTGTATAAAAAGACCGTTTCCGTAGATTACGGCTCGACAAATGCCGTCGCCCAAAGGACGGCGGAACTCTTGTCCAAAATAAACGTTAGTATTTCCGTAGACGGAGATACCGACGGCAGAGTTGCTGCAGCCTTTGCATCGGCGCTTTCGTCGTTCGGAATAAAAGCCCTTGCGAAACAAGCGGATAAAAAGGTTTCAGATACGACGAATGTCCTTTATGAACTTACCGCAAGCGTCTCTTATGAAAACATACAGATGCCGGATTCCCAATATGCCTTTGTCCGTTATAACGTAACTTCTACGACGACGGACACGTCAAGCGGAAAAAATATATTTCCGTGGACAAAGAACGCTCGCGTAGGAAAACTGACAGAACAGGACGCCCTTAACGCGGCGACAAGAGCGCTTGAAGCGGCAATAATAAACGAATATCCTCAAGAATTTGCCGCCGCCGTTTTTTCAAAGGCAAAGTAACGCCGCTGCAAATTGAACGGCGCACTTTAAGAAAAATTTTCCGCTGGACAGAAAATTTCCTTCGGATAAAAACCTTGGGGCGTTTTGCCGAATAAAAACTTATTTTACTATTATATCGTCCAAATTCCTTTTGGGAACATAGTGGATTTGCTTTTCGTCGCGAAAGTATTTAACGCTTCCGCCTTCGTCAAGCGGTACAATCTTTACGGTTTCTTTAGGTTTGCCTAAGGCAAGCACCAGTTCGATTTCGTATTTTTCTTTATCAAGGCCGAATAATTCAAAAAGTTTTTCGCGGTCGATCGCGCCGAGCATACAGCCGCCCAGTCCCCGCTCCGAAGCGGCGAGCATTATCGATTGCGCGGCAATGCCGACGTCCGTTTGCCTATTCTTTGCTATTCGTAAATCGTCAAGAATAATTATATAAGCGGACGGTCTTTCACCTTCCGCCGGCCCGCCCCACTCAGGCAACGCCATAGCCCAATGAAGGCATGAAAATAATTTTTTATTCTCTTCGGCATCATTTACCAAGCGATATTTTAAAGGCTGCTGATTTGCGGCCGACGGACAAAGACGGGCAACGTCGATTAAAGAGACGAGAGTACCTTCAGAAATTTTTTCATTTTCATAAAAGCGGCGATAAGAGCGGCTTTGCAATACAAGATCTTTTATCATATCCTTCCTAGTAAGCGACGTTTGCGCAGCAAACTCCTCGTTTAAGTACCGCCGTGGATGGCGGAAAAATAGACGAGCGAGCCATAAAAATAAGCCTTTGTTCTGTTATTTGAAAACCGATCTCGTCTGAAATTCTTGTTGTTAAATGATACTTCCCGTTGATTAAAACGTCAATAAGCCGTGTGCCATTTACCAATAAACAACGCTACGCCACAGGACGTTACATCGCCCGATGCAGCACGACAATCACCCGCCCGCTTACCGTCAGTATATCGCCGCCGTTTTCTTTTATGACGATCGGCGCGTATTTTTCATTTTCGCTCAACACTCGGACGCAATGTTCGGCAGGGTTGAATTCAAGGCGTTTTACCAGCACGTTGTTATTTATTGATATGACAAAAATGCCGTTACATCCCTTTTCTTCCGGCACAAATAGCACTATATCGTTATGGCAGATATGCATACCGTTCATACTGTCGCCTTTAACGATAACGGCTTTTACCTGATTGGCTTTATACGGGTAAATAAATCGCTCCAGTATGGGGATCTGGGTAACGTCATAGTATTCAGCAACTTCCCGCCCCTTCCCTGCCGCAGCTTCAACAAGGAACATTTCGATTAATGCTATGTCGTTATTCCCGTTCGATGGAATTTTATCGAAGCCGTCAATGCGCTGCGCATTTTTGGGGTAGAAGGCGAGATTTGACTACCGTGATCCACTGCGACAAGCCTAGCCGCAACGAATCGCACCCGACAATGAAGCCTGTTAAATTATTTGAGACGTTTATTGAGAACTCGATCCCGTTTATTGCGATGTTATCCGTCGCCGTTATACCAAATGGGCAAGAGAAACCGGTAGACCGATAACAAGCGGATGTCTTGAGTAGGATAAAAACTCCGATACGTCCGAGAGAGTATGAGTAGACGAAAAAACTACAAAAAGAACAGGCGTATATCCAGCGAGGAAACAGTCCTTGACTTTGTCGAGGGAAAAGCAATCGAGCGCGTAAAAGAAGGCGACGGCTCGATGATACGGTTATACTTGCGACAAAAGGACGCAAGCGCGGGTATGTTAGACGCAGAAACAGACACCGTTTCAATGCCGCTATGGTATTGGCGAAAAATAAACGGCGGTTGGGATGTCGATAAAGACAGCCAAAAGGAAATACAAGGGCTATATCATCACACAGGGGGTAAAACCTTAAAGGATTCGAACGGGAACCTTGTTAAATCTTCGATCGTAGAGCTTTAAACGCAATCGCAAGGGCTTTCCGGAATGTTTACAAAAATTAACGGAGTTTTGTTCAGACTAAAGTCTGATAACGACTGGAACAATGAAGGCGGTTTTATCCTCTATACGCTTGAAAAGGTGATCGGGAATGGAGCTGAATCAGAAGTCACTGCGTGGAATTTTGGAAAAGATAACTTTAGTTAATAAAGATTTTATCGTTCCGAAACAAGGTAATTGGTGGAACCCTCAAGAAAGCTAAAAAGCCAATACGTGGTGTGCCTACATAATAAGAAGTAATACGCCTAGAACGGTGCCTTTTTATACATCTTGCGAGGACGACGGGAGAATAAATTCCGCAACAGTTAATTCATTTGACGAATTCAAAGCGGCGATGACGGATTAATGTATCAATTAAGAACTACTAAAAGTTTCAAATATACCCAAGGCTCTTATATCCGTAAAGGTGCGATGACTTTTATTAAATATAAGCGGCTTCTTGCCGCTAGAAAAAATACCGGCGAAAAAAAAGCAATCGCTTTTTCCGCCGGTACAGCAAACGTATTCAGTATATGCTATTCTTTCGTAAGAGTAGTCCAATCGACGGTAAATTTACCGGCATATTTTGAGTGCTGGTTCGGTTGACTGTGTCCCGCCGTCCCTTTTCCGTCGCTGAACTGCGCGCCCATAAAGCCGGAATTGATGTAAATCCACAAAAAATATTCAGATTTTCCTTTGCTTGCAGGAAAGGTCATTGAAGTAAGATAGTAAACATCCTGATTGGTAGGATCTTTCGCAGTGTCATCGGTACTTACGGTGGTAGACAGCGCATTCTGTTTAACTCCGGCCATATCGTAATAGCCGGGCGGTGAATTGCGCGGATCGATAAAGGTGTTTATTGCCGCAGCGGAAGCGTTAAAATGTATGCGTGCCTTTCTAAATTTCAGGGTGAGTGTTATGTTCCCGTCGCTGTCAACGGTAGCGCGAGTACTTTCCAGTAAAGGTTTATATCCGCTTACCGGAACCCCTTTAGCTAAGTCGGCATTGTTCATTCCGGGGGCAACGCAGCTCAAGTCCGATTCGACGGTATAGTTTCCTGGCAACAGGGGCACTTCGGGAGTACCGGAGCCCCCCCCCGGTATCGTCGGCGTATTGTTGTCCGACGAACCGTTGCTGCATGCGCTGAAACCGACAAGAACGGCCGCTAAAGCCGCTGCAATAAACATATATTTTTTCATAAAAACCTCCTATAAAAACTTTTGCAGGAAATATCAATTTCCGAAAAAGTTTTTAGCCGTGCGCACTGGCGCACATATTTAATAATCAAGTTTGCAACGCAAACTCGAGATAAGAACGCTGCAATTTCGAGCAATGCGCGACTTGCAACGAGCGCAAAGCGCGAAGTTCCCCGCGCAGAAATCGCGAATGTCTCCGATAAAAGAAAAACGCTTCAGCGTTTTTCGGCTCCGGACTTTAGCGACGGCGATATCAGACGGCGCTTTTTATCATACCTCCTTCAGCTTCTTTCGAAGCAGTATATTTTCAAACGGAAAATCCGTTTAATTGCTTGTGAATATTTCAATAATCGGAAGCGGCATCGCGCCCGGCTTAAATTCGACGCGCAGCGTCAGTTTGCCGCCTTCAAGTTTTCCGCAAACCGTCAGATCGTTTAATGTTTTAGATACACCACCCATATTTGCAGGAACACCGGCCGGATCACGCTTCAAATAATATACGCCGTCTTTTTCAGACACACGCACACCGGGAATATCGTAACCTTCAATGGTCATCATAGGCGTATAGGCAAAGCGGTGCATACCGAGCTTTACCGTGTGCGTTCCGTCCGACGCAAAGGTAATTTTCGGTTCGATTCCGGCGCCGCAGCTTCCGTGTCCTCTCGCTGTGTTTCCGCCTGGTCCGATCAAATAGTCAAATGTTCCCGTATACGAAGCACTCCCTCCCCAATCGGCCGCCGCGGCGTCGCTCGGAATTTCAATCGTTACGTCCTGAATGCTCGGATCAAACGCTATTGAGGGTGCATTTGTGTTTTTCGGAATTGCCGTTTGCTTATACATGGGAACGCGCGTGTTTTGCATCGCTTCGATGCCGGTAAGACCGTCGCCGGTAAGCAAAATGACCACTTCATCCAAAGAGTTTATGCCGAGCTGAACGGTCATCGCAGCTTTTGACTTGTCGTGAGATTCCGCCGCCGCCAGATCCGAGCCGCCGAACCAATACATCGTGTAGTTGCTTTTGGAATTCTTAACGGTATAATAATAAAACGGAACGACATTCATTCCGTTGATGCTCATATTCCAATCGGCCCGCTTATCGTTATATAAAATAAGCAACGGTATTAAAGTATTGCCGCCTGAAGCGGTAATGGTTCCGTGGTACGTATAACCGTACAGCTCGCTGATGTCGTGATCTTTAAGCTCGTCCGCGCTTTGCGAGCAGGAAACCGACAGCAAAATCAGCGCCGCCGAAATCGCCGCAGCTCCTCCCTTAAAAAAATATCGCATGTTTTTTTTCATAAAACCTCCTATAAAAACTTTTTCAGGAAATCGACAAGCGACGCTTGCCTCACTTCCCGAAATTATATTTACCGCCGATACGCACACCGATACCGTCGGCAAGCCCGTAATATTTTTTTTGCGTTTCTCCGTTCGTCCCTTTTACAAAGTGAATATTGTTCAGCATATTGTCCACACCGACATATACTTCGAGTTTTTCATCCAAAAACTTTTTCGAAACGTCAAAGCCGACCATACAGTAATCGGGCGTGTAGTAACCGCTTTTCGCCGTCAAAAGCTGCGGCGAATTCCACTGCACGTTCAAAGCGGCCGTCGTTTCGATGACGGGAATGCGGTAGGCGACGTGTGCGGTGAGGCGGTGCGGAACGCGCAGCGCGAGGTTTTCCCATCCGGCGGTGTCTTTATCAAAAAACTTCGCTCCGGTGTATGCGTAGCCGACTTTTACGTTGAGCCTGTCCATATCCGAGCTTATTGAAATATCGCCTCCGTAAGTCATCGCCTTATCCACGTTTCGATATTCGCGTTTCTGCGGAGACGAAGACGCATCGGTGACGACGCTGTCGATGAGGTCGAGTATGTAGTTGAAATAGCCGCCGGCGGAAACTTTAAAAAGATTTTTTACGTTTTGCTCGACGCCGATATTGAAGCTGTGCGATTTTTCCGGAACGAGATTCGGATTTCCGTAGAGGATAAAGTTTCCGGCGCCGGGTGCGTAGCTGTGTCTGAAAATCCAGTGTTTTTCTTTCAGCGAAGGAATTTTATACCCCATGCCGTAGCTGAAACGGAGCGCCGTCTTTTCGGTCGGATTGTATTTTATGCCGAACTTCGGCGTCGCCATAAAAAGCGCGCTGCTTCCCTGAACGCTCGGTGAAACGTCGAAGCGGACGCCGGGAACGAGCGTCAGCTTTGCGTCGAAAAGTGCAATGCTGTCCTGTGCGAAGAGCGCGGTTTCCAAAGCATATTTTCGCTTTTCGAACGACGTACCGCTCATCGATTCGAGGTCTGCGTTTGCACCCAACGTGATATCGTTTATCGTATTCGGCGTCCAGTGCACCCTTGTATCGCTTTCCACGTCGGAAGAATTGGAATGTGTTCCCGTCGACGAAGAGTGCAGCCCGGCCTTTACGTTGTAAACCGTCTCCATAAAATACAGTTTCCCCGCCAAAAAGCTGTCAACGTACAGCTTTTCGTCGAAGATATATTTTCCCGTAAGCCCGAACTCTCCGCGGTGAGTGGTATACGTCATATCCGCGCCTTTATCGAGCCCCGTTTTCGTATAATTGCTTATTTGGTGAGAACCCGTATACACTGTGTATGCGCCGACGGAACCCCACACGTCGTTCCACGTAAGCGTATCCCGCACAAAACCGAGTATTTTTTTTGTATCTTCATAATAGGTAATTTTTCCGGCGAGGGCGTCTTCGGTCTTCTTTTCCCTTCCCGGATTAAAATCGAAACTGCCTATCAGGGTATTCGAAATATGCTTTCCCGAAACGGTGAGATTTCCCGCCGCATAGTTTTTCCATCCCAGTATCAGCGGCATAAATCCGACTTCTTCGGTAATGCCACCGGCAATTTTCAACTTTGTTTTTTCGGCATCCTGCGAATCTTGTTTTTCGGAATCCGATCTTCCACGCTTCGTTATGATGTTGATGGCGCCTCCCATCGCGTCGCTTCCGTACAAAACGGAATCCGCACCCTTGATAACTTCGATGCGTTCGATGTTTTCAATAGGGATCTGAAAAATCGGCGTGGATCCCGATATATCGGTTGAAACGCTCACGCCGTCTATCATGATTTTAACGTAGCCGTTGCCGAGCCCCTGCATTGTGACGGATTCGTTGGCGTTGCCTGCTGTGGCGGCGTTCACCGCAACATCGGGAAGCGTTTTTAAAGCGTCACCGACAGTCTTGGAACCAGACTTTCGTATGTCGTCGGTTGTGATAACTTTTTTTTGTTCGACGGCATCGTCGATAGTCTGTTCGATCTTTTCCGCATCGACGGTGATAACATCGTCTTCAGTTTCCTGTGAAAATAAAAACGATGCTGAAAAAATCACAATGCAGAAAAAAATATATCGTTTCAAAAATATACCCATTTTAGTTAGCCTACGCTAACTTCTATATTATAGTTTTTTTTGTTTTTTGTAATAAAATTCCGCCTTATTGAGAAAAAACATCAATAACGCCGCGCAGGGCTCCAAGCGCATTCAGTGCAGTGAAAAATCCATGATAAATGAAAGCGTCATCGCTCCGGCGCCGCCGGTCATTTTTCTGAAAGGGGCGGATTTTTTAATCGCGGAAAGACATGCACTGTTTAAAAGCTCGTATTCCGACGGCTCTATTATGACGGCTTCCGCAAGCGTTCCGTCAGGATTGATGACGATACGCGCGCGAACTTTGCCTTCCTGCCCGTTCGAACGGGCGGAATATGGATATGTCTTTTTTGACGCTATGCGCCCGAGCACATAGGACTTATACGTTGCAGCCGCTTTCGCATCCTGCGTATGAGAAAATGAATCTTCAGCGCCGAGCGCACTCCCCGCCTCGCTTGACGTACTTTCGCTCGCATCTGCCGACGGGCTTTCATCGACCGCTTCGGCGGACGGTTCTTTCGACTCTTCGGTTTGCTCAAGTCTTTCTGTAGGCACTTCCTGTTCCGGAGAAGGAATTGTTTCGGCCGGCGTTGCCGGAACTGCGGGAACGCTTTTATTCTGCACGACTGCCGGCGCTTTTTTTGCCGCACGCTGTACAATGCGAACGTTCGACACCGTCGTATCCGACACTATCGACGCCTGAGACGACGAAGATCTCCGTATACCCCAAATGGGCAGGCAAAACAAAAATGCAACGATTGCGAGCGTACACAGGGCGGAGCTAATCCAACGGCTCATGCACGATACCTATGCGGCTGATCCCCGCGGCCTGTACTTTTGTCAATATCTGCACAATCCGTTCAAACTCGACCGTCCGCTCGCATTCAAGCGAAAGCGCAAGTTCCGGTTCACGCGCATACATGGACGAAAGCGTGCCTTCGAGCACTTCAAGCGTTACTTCATCGCCGTCCAATTCCATTCTGTCGGCGGTGACGGCAAGAACCTTTGTCGTATTGCGTTCCTGCGTCGTATCTTCGCTTCTCGGCAAGTCAAGCGGAAGTGAGCTTCTTTTAAATTGCGTCGATACCATAAAAAAGATAAGCAGAATAAAGATAACGTCGATAAGCGACGTTATGTTTACGACAAGTTCTTCATCATAACGGGATAAAAAGTCGGGTTTAATCATCATTTATCTCCTGTGTTTATCCCTTTATTTGCCCCGCCGTTTCCCCCTCTTCGCCGTACAACTGCATAAACATCATACGCTTTTCGATAATGCGTTTGAACGTACGGTAGCACAGGAGCGCGGGTATCGAAATGATCATGCCGAACGCCGTCGTGAGCATAGCTTCCCAAATGCCGCCGGACAGATCCTGAATGTTAACCGCGGCGCCAACTTCCGCCATCTTCGAAAATGCGCCGATAAGACCGGTAACCGTACCGAGCAGTCCTATCGACGGAGAGACAGCGCTGATAAAATTGAGCAGCCACAACCCGCGGTTCATTTCGTAATACAAAAGCGTGCTTTCTTTGGTAAACTCGCTGCTGCGCCGCTCTTCCGGCAGCCCCGCAATCTCCGCAGCCTTCTCCTGCAAGCGTTTGAGCACATCCTTTTTCGAACCTTTGCGCGTTTGAAAAAAATATATGCCACGCTCAAGGCATTGACAAAAACAAAAACACAATATTACGGCAAGCACCCAGTTGAGCGGTCCGCCCAAGTTAATAAATTCAACCAATCTCATAATGATACCTGATTTTCCTTGATCATTGCATTTATTTACAAAACTTAAGAATAACCTGTAGCGGAAACAGGAACAGACGGAACGCTGCGTTTCGGTACGATTTTAATATAGTGGCGCCGAATATACCCTAGTTTCTGAAGCGAACGAACCAGCCGGTATACGGTTGCCCGCCCGATCGAATTATCTTTTTTATGTGCGATGTAAAATATCTCTTTCGGCGATAAATCGGGATTTTGCAATATAATCGCGAGCAGCTTCCTGCGCTGACTTGTCACGCGCATCCCGTTTTCTCTGAAAGATGCAAGTATTTCTTTAAACAGATATTTCATACATAATACTAAGCACAAAAATATATCGGAAACCTCCGAAAACCGATCCGTAAAATGCGGCATTGCAGGAAATATCAATTTTCGAAAATGCGGCATTGGTGCGCTTGTTACGCGCAATCGGTTTTTAAAAAGTTACCTATTACTAACTATCATTAGCCTATGCTATTATTTAAATCACTGTATGTCAATAGATTTATTGACGCGAAAAAGTTTATCCGCTACATTAGTTAGCAATGGGTAACTCCGTCGAAGCGAAAACGGCGAATGAAAAAAAAATCATCGGCGAAATGATACGGCTGTACTGCAGAAAAAAACACGGCACTAAAAAATCGCTGTGTTCCGAGTGCGGAGAACTGTATGAGTACGCGCTCGGAAAAATCGACAAGTGCCCGTTTATGAAAGAAAAGACATTTTGTTCTGCGTGTAAAATACACTGTTATTCGCAGGAGATGAGAAATAAAATCAAAACGGTTATGCGGTTTTCGGGACCACGGATATTTTTATATCATCCGATTCTCGTCATAAAGCACATGATCATCGGTATGCAAACAGGGAAAAAGCATGATTAAAATTCGTTTGATACGGTTGCTGTCGCACGCAAAAAAATTCGTTTTTTTGCAAGTGCTCTGCCAATGGATTTCGCTGCTGTGTCAAACGGCGATTGTCTTTTTTATAGCCGACATAGTGCAGAGACTCTTCGTTCATGAACCTATCGCCCCGTTCGTTCCGCTGTACGCGGGGGCGGCTTTCTGCTGCGTTGCTGCCCGCTTCGCATTCGACCGCTTCTACGTCGCCGCATCTCACAAAGCGAGCGCCGATGTAAAAATAACGCTCCGAAAGCACATGTACGAAAAACTTTTGCACTTGGGCGCTTCATATCGAAACTCCGCGCCGACAGCCGAAGTCGTGCAGCTTGCCTCCGACGGCGTCGAACAGCTCGAAATCTATTTCGGAAAATACCTTTCGCAGTTCGGCTACAGTTTGCTCGCGCCTTTAACGCTCTTTGCGTTTTTATCGTTTGTCAGCGTAAAGGCAAGCGTCGTCCTGTTTTTGTGCGTGCCGCTTATTCCGCTTTCGATCGCCGTCATCATGAAAATCGCAAAATACCTTTTGCGTAAATACTGGGCGCTCTATGCAAAGCTCGGCGACGGCTTTTTGGAAAATCTGCAGGGGCTGACGACGCTGAAAATCTATCGCGCCGATGAACAAAAGGCGGCCGAAATGGACAGGGAAGCCGAAAACTTCCGGCGGATCACGATGAAAGTGCTTTCCATGCAGCTGAACAGTACGAGCGTTATGGACATCATGGCCTACGGAGGAGCTGCGGTCGGCATGATCATCGCGCTCGCCGAATTCGCTCGAGGAGAAGTCACGCTCGGCGGCTGCCTCATGATCGTGCTGCTCGCCGCGGAATTCTTTATCCCGCTCCGCCTTCTTGGATCTTTTTTTCACGTTGCGATGAACGGCATGGCGGCGTCCGATAAAATATTCGCGCTGCTCGATTTGCCGGAAGAAAACGAGCGTTCGGCCGTGATTGAGGGCGCTTCCGTCGCCGTAGAGTTTTCCGACGTTTCGTTTTCGTATTCGCCCGAGAGGACTATATTGAAAAACATTTCGCTTTTGTGTACACCGAAGTCGCTCACGGCGATCGTCGGAAAATCGGGCTCGGGTAAAAGCACGATAGCATCTCTTATCATGACGCGCAACAAAGGTTATTCGGGAAGCATCTGTTTCAATAAAACGGAACTCGCTTCGATACGCGAAGACGCCGTTATGAGCGCGGCGACGCTCGTCACGCATGAAAGCTATATTTTCAAAGGAACGGTCGAATATAACCTCCGCATGGGAAATGCAAGTGCATCGGAAAAGGATATGCAGCGTGCGCTGCAAAAAGTCAATTTGTGGGATTTTTTGCAAACGCAAAACGGGCTTAAAACGGAGCTTTCGGAAAAAGGCGGCAATCTGTCGGGCGGACAGTGCCAGCGCCTCGCGCTCGCCCGCGCGCTGCTTCACGACAGCGCCGTCTACGTATTCGATGAAGCCACTTCGAACGTCGATGCCGAAAGCGAAGCGATGATCATGGACGTGGTCAAAGCTTTGGCAAAAACGAAAACCGTCATCGTGATTTCGCACAAGCTGTCGAACGTTTCCGACGCGGCGCGCATATACATGCTCGAAAACGCCCGCGTCATCGAATCTGGTACGCACGACGAATTGATAAAATTGAAAGAGAACTATGCTGCAATGTACGGTGAACAGCGCAAACTTGAAACCTATGCGACGGAGGCAAAACGATGAATACCGATATGCGGCAAAAAACCGAAAAGAAAAACGCATTTTTGATTATGGCGCGCCTCATCGTCCTCATACGGACGCTGCTTCCCGTCATGCTGCTTGCGATCTTTTTCGGCAGCACAGGACATTTGTGTGCCATAGCCGTAACGGTGTCGGCCGCTTCCGGAATCGCGAGTATCGCAGCTCAAAGTGCACCCTTAGTTCCGCTTCGGATGCTGCCGTATCTTTTGATCGCGTTTGCAGTGTGCCGCGGCGTCTTTCATTACGCGGAACAGTATTGCAACCACTTTATCGCATTCAAATTACTCGCGGTCATCAGACACCGCATCTTTGCAAAACTCCGCGAACTCTGTCCTGCAAAGCTCGAAGGCAGAGACAAGGGCAACCTCATTTCCATACTGACGTCGGATATCGAACTGCTCGAAGTTTTTTACGCGCACACGATTTCGCCGGTAGCGATCGCGCTCATCGTGTCGACGTGCATGACCGTCTTTATTTGGCACGGAAACGCCGCGGCAGGCATCGTCGCCTTATGTGCGTATATAACCGTCGGCGCCGTCATTCCGCTTGTAAATGCAAAACTCGGAGGCGCGGACGGTCTCAAGTTCAGGAACGCCTTCGGAGAACTCGGGAGTTTCGTGCTCGATTCGCTTCGCGGACTAGACGAAACGATACAATACGGCTGCGGCAAAAAGCGCCTGTCGAAATTGGAAAAGCGTTCGCAGGAACTGACGCGTATGCAAAAAAAACTTTCGACGCTCGAATCGTATCAGAGAGCCATTACCAATGTCGTCATCCTCGCATTCGATGCCGCGGTTTTTTGTCTCATGCTCCGCTCTTTTTTTGCCGGCAGCGTTTCGCTCGGAAGCGTCGTCATAACGACAACAGCTTTGATGAGTTCGTTTGGGCATGTAGTCGCACTGTCAAACCTTTCGAACAATTTGATGCAGACGCTTGCAAGCGGAGAAAGAGTTCTCTCGCTGCTCGATGAAAAACCGATCGTCGAAGAAGTGACAAGCGGATCTGCAAATGGAGATACCGCAGAAACATTTTCCACAAATGGCATCGCCGTTTCAAACGCCGATTTTTCTTACGGCGCGGAAAACATATTGACGAATTTTTCGCTCGCGATTCCCGAACAAAAGATTTTCGGCATCCACGGACCGTCCGGCTGCGGCAAATCGACGCTTTTAAAACTTCTCATGCGCTTTTGGGACGTACAGTCGGGAAGCGTTTCGCTTTCGAACAAAGACATACGCACGATAGATACGGCATCCCTCCGCCAAGCCGAATCCTACGTAACACAGGAAACATCGCTATTCCGCGACACGATTGCAAACAACATCGCTATCGGTAAAATCGGCGCAACGCGAAACGAGATAATCGATGCGGCGAAAAAAGCGTCGCTCGACGAATTCGTTTCTTCGCTGCCCAACGGGTACGACACTGAAGTCGGCGAACTCGGCAGCACGCTTTCCGGCGGAGAGCGGCAGCGCATAGGGCTTGCCCGCGCGTTTTTGCACGACGCGCCGATTATGCTTTTGGACGAACCGACGAGCAATCTCGATTCGCTGAACGAAGGAATTATTTTAAAATCGCTCAACGAAAAATCGAAACGCAAAACGGTCGTCATCGTATCACATCGAATGTCTACGCTGAATATCGCACACAGCATCTTTGAAATGCAAAAGGAGTTGAAATGAAAAACCCGCTTCGCATCTTGTGGATACTTCTCGGTTTTATATCTTTGGGATTAGGCACGCTCGGCATCGTACTGCCTCTGCTTCCGACTGTGCCGTTTTATTTGGCAACCGTTTTTTGTTTTGCCAAGAGTTCAAAGCGGCTGCATGACTGGTTTATAGGCACATCGCTGTATAAAAAGCACTTGGAAAGTTTCGTCGAACGAAAAGCGATGACGCTGAAAACGAAGGTTTCAATTCTTACGACGTCGAGCGCGGTGATGCTCGCAGGCTTTATTATGATGAAGCGAATACCCGTCGGAAGAATTTGTCTTACAATCGTATGGGGCGCCCATATAATCTATTTCATCTTCGGCGTTAAAACGCTGCATAGCGAAGAGCAAAGTCAATGCGGCAATGCCGGCGACGAAGAGGATTTACAACTGCACGATAAAACCGCTTCAAATTGACATGCGTGAGGGATTGGAGAGGCGGCAAAGCCGTTCCGGAGCGAGCGATGAGCGCAAGCGGAGGAATGGAGCGCGTGAGCGCGGAACCTCGAAAAGCCCGACCCGAGCGGAGCAAGGGGCACGCCCAGCGCACACTGCCCGCCTATTTAAGCAAAAACAAGCCTTTATCCAAATCCTCTATGAGCGAGTCCGTATTTTCAAGACCGATATGCAGCCGTATTACGCGAGGATCTCCCTTTGTTGCCAACAGAGGAAGAATAAGACTTTCGTATCCGCCCCAGCTGACGCCGATTCTGAATATGTTCAAAGCGTCAACCGCTTTTTTAATTTTTGTTTCGTCGTTGGTTTTTAATTTTACAGACAACAAACCGCAGCCGCCTTTCATTTGCGACGATGCAAGCGCATAGTCGGGACTTTTAGGGTGCATGGGATAAAATACTTCGTCCACCGCATTGTGCGCATATAAAAAATCGCACACCTTCAGGGCGGCTTTATAGTGATAGTCCAAGCGGACTTTCAGCGTCCGCATTCCGCGCTGGATGAGCCATGCTTGAAAAGGATCGGGAACGGCTCCCGTAGGCAGGAATTCGGTTTTAAAAATATGTTCGATATTTTTATTGCTCGATATAACGCAGCCGCCGATAACATCGCTGTGTCCGCCGAGATACTTTGATGCGGAATGCACTACGGCGTCTATTCCGAAAGTCAAAGGGTTTTGAAACACGGGGGTCGCCCATGTATTGTCTATTATCGAAAAGATGGAATTGTTTTTGCAAATTTCAACCAAAGCTTTTAAATCGGAAACTCTCATAACCGAGGAGCCGGGCGATTCAAGATACAGTACCTTTGTGTTTTTGCGCACGGCTTGCTTGACGGCTTCTATATCTTTTGTGTTGACAAAGGTAGCCGAAACATTAAAGCGTTTAAGATACGTCGAACAAAGATATTTTGCCCATGAATATGCGCAATCCGAACAGATTATATGGTCGCCGCTTTGCACTTGCGATGAAACGACTGCATAGATTGCGGCCACCCCCGATGCAAAAAGTTTTGCACGCTCTCCTTTTTCCGCCTCGGCTATGCGGCGTTCAACCAGCTCTACGGTAGGATTGTTTCCTCTGGAATAAAGATGAGAATAAAATTCGTCGCCGATCGCCTTTTTTAAATCGTCTACGCAATTAAAGCAAAACAATGAATTTTGAAAAAGCGGCATAGAAACCGGCATTTCAATATTCGTAAACGAAAACGTATCGTCGGTAATAATATCTTCAATCTTTTCCATAATTCTATCTCCTAGTCGGTTCGAATTCCGGTTTGTCGCCTTCAACTTCAGCACAGACAACGCGGTCTATTCTTTGCCGCTGTATTCGCCTGCAGAAACGGCATACGGCTTCCGGCAAACAAACATGCAGAAAAAGGCATCCTCCGCTATTTTTGTATCACAGCCTTATCCTTTACTTTGGAACTGAGCACTTTTAAATCACAATTATAAATATACGCATGAGCTGCGAGCGCAAGTACAAGGTTTCTTTCCTTACAAGCACACGCAATATCAAGATGATACGGAACCGTCAGTATCCACTGGGCATGCGGGTTTGCATATATGCATTGATAGTAATCCAAAGCGTCTATGAGATTTAACAATAGCTGTTTTAATGTTTTTGAACCCGCGCAATCGTATAATTTTGAATGAAAATCTCTATCCGCCTCTATTGAATATTCGCCCTTTTCAGCCAAGGCCGACATATACTTTGCTTTTTGTATCAACTCGTTAAACATTTCGTCGCTGCCGTTGTCGACGGCTTTTTTTATTGCCAGTTTTTCCAAATCCGTTTTAATTTCAAGTATGTCGGTAAAATTAACTTCAAAAAGACGCACGTCAACATTCGCTTTGGTGTTTTCAAAATGTATTGTTTTTAAAAACGAACCTTTTCCGATATGGCGATCGATTATATTTTTATTTTCCAAAGATAAAAACGCATTGCGAACGGAATTTCGTCCTACTTTAAGTTTTACTGAAAGTTCACGCTCGGACGGAATTTTATCTCCGGCTTTTAAATGATTTTTTACAATATAAGTTAAAATTTCGTCTTCAACCTTATCGGGCAGTAAATTTTTCTCAATAGGGTGGATTTTAACCGATGATTGCCGCACTCGATTCCTCTTACTCTTTTACCGCGCAGGCCGTTAAGCCTTCGACAACGAATTTTTGCATTTCTAAAATTCTCCGTTACGTAAAAAACGCTTAATATCGCCCTGTATTATGCTATCGTTTTCACCGTGAATTTTTACCGGTGTGTGAATTTCGGCGTCTTCACGCCAGATCATATTTTCCGGTTGGGCGTGTACTTTAAACGGTTTACGATTTAATATGGCGCTTACATAATCGTGAATATCACGCAGGGGCGTTTCAAATACGACACCCGAAAGTTTTTCAAATCGCATGGTGTCCGCACAGTGATTGTCGGAGCCGCCCGTAATAGGAAGCCCCAGCATTTTTGCATATCTTACGGCAAGACCGTTGCATTCCGGGCTGTTATCGGAATTCACGCCTTCAACGGCATCTACACAGAGGGTAGACAGATGGATTGTCTTAATATAATCACGTTCACGGAAAGGATGAGCTTGAACGACGCATCCTCCTGCTATGTGAACCTGTTGATATTGTTCAAAGCGGGTCCAGTTTTCCATTTCCGGATGTTTCAGCATCCATTTCTCATCTATGCCGTAAACCAGGAACTCGTCACCGTCATAATATTCTTCCCATCCAAAGAAAACGGGAAAATTTGCTTTATAACCGGCTTCTTTTGCATCTTCATAGCCTTGGCAAAATAAGTGAACGCGCTGCTCCCATGGCAGATTTCTATTGATTCCGCAATTTCCGCGAAAAAAATGATCGGTAATTATAATTCCGGAGTATCCGGCGTCTATATATTTTTGAATATAATCTTTTCCCGGTGATTTTCCGCACGCGCTTGCCTGAGATGTATGCATATGAGTTTCATAAATAAATGACGCCATTTTATTCTACCTTCTTCAGAAGTATTTAGACCTACTTCTATGGTCTTAATATTCAGCGGGCTACATACAAATATCGTTTATTAATAAAAATTTTAATATTTTTATCCCTTTATAGCTCCCGATAGCGAGCCGGAAAGAATTTGCCTTTGTCCAACGATAAAAACTATTATTGAAGGAATAAGTACAATAACGATACCTGCCATAATCATATTATATGACGCGGCTTCTCTGTCGTAAAGCATTCCCACGCCTATCTGTACTGTCCTCATATTGGTTTTATTTGTCACCAAAAGCGGCCATAGGTAAGCATTCCACGCTTTTATAAATGTGTAAATACAGATTGCTCCGATAGAGCCTTTAGACATAGGCAGAAGCATTGTAAATAAATATCTGAAATTGCTGCATCCTTCAATTCTGGCCGCTTCATACAATGCCGTAGGTATTTGCATAAAGGCTTGCCGCATAAAGAAGATTGACATTGCCGAAGCAAGATTAGGCAATATCATGGCCAGATATGTGTCATACAGTCTCATATCGCCGATTGTTAAATAATTGCTGATAACTAATGATTCCGCCGGGATCATCATGGTTGCCAGAAATGCCATAAAGATGATTTGTTTGGTTTTAAATTTAAAATGAGAGAAAGAAAAAGCGGCCATACTCGCCAGAATAATCTGTCCGATCATTACCGAAGAAGCCATAACGAAACTGTTAAATAAATATCGGAATAAAGGCGCCGTTTTAAGCGCTTGCCGATAGCTTGTTAATAAAAAACTGGAGGGAATCAACGTCGGAGGTCTTTTAAAAATTTCCGGTGTGGTCATAAAACTTACATTCATTGCATAAAGAATAGGGCATAAAATAATAAGTATCATAAAAGTCTTTAGTGCAAGCACAACCAACCGTTCCAATCGAAAAACAGATTTCATTGGTAAAACACTCCTTTTTTCTCTGTACGAAATTGAATAATGGAAATTATTAATAGAATAATCAGAAAAACAATGGATTGTGCCGAAGCATATCCCCAGCGGTTGTTTAAAAATGCTTCTTTGTAGATAGAATACGACAAGACGGAGGTTTTGTTTGCAGGGCCGCCCAGTGTCATCAGTTTTACCTGTGTAAATGTTTGGAAGGCTCCGATCGTGTTAACTATTAACAAGAAAAACAACGTAGGGGACATACTGGGCAATGTGATATACCAAAGGGTCTGAAAGTAATTTGCGCCTTCGACGCATGAATATTCATATAGGCTGGCTGGAATAGCTTGAAGACCTGAATAAGCGTAAATGAAATTCATTCCCATTGTCAGCCACCAAGTCGCAACTGTTACCATAAGCAATGCTAAGTTTCCGTTAGCGAGCCAATCTATGCTTTTTCCCAAAACCCAATTGACCAGCCCTGTGGTAGGATTAAAGAGCAATAACCAAATAATCGATGCGCAGGCGGATGAAACCGCCATCGGGAAAGCGAATATGGTGCGTACCATATCGGTTTTTCTTTTGGGGTCTGTTGCCAGTAAGCCTAAAAATACTCCCGTAATTATCTGTGCAGGAACAATCATCACAGTAAATCTTATTGTTAAAAAAAGGCTGTTCCAAAACGCACCTGCGGAAAATAAATTTATGAAATTCTTTAATCCGCAGAACGACACAACCTTTCCCATAGAATTTACAACAGAAACGCTCATTCTGATTGTTCGTATCAAGGGGTAATATATAAATATGCCGAAGATTATCGATACAGGCAAAAGATATGTATAAGGCTCCAGCCTTTGCAATATTTGCCCCCGATAACGCTTTTTGTTACGCTCCATACAGCTTTCCCTTCTTTATAGAATAAACTTTTTACCTATTTGTTTGACGCGTTATATTCGGATATAAGTATATCAATATCGTGTGCGGATTTATCGATACATTCTTTCGGGGTAATTTCACCTAATAACATTTCTTCAAAATAGTTTTTATATGTTGATCGCCCCTCCGTGAAAACACCGTAAATTGCACCCTTTCCCATGCTTTTAGATTCTCTCATTATATCTCGCACCGTCACATATTGAGGATATTTTTGCAAATTCTTTTTAACGGAATCCAAGTCATACACGGTTTTAGTTACCGAATAATAACCGGTATTTAAACATAATATTGATTGTGCGTCGGCGGAAATCAAGTATTTAATAAATTCGGCAATTGAGTCCAGTTTTTTATCCGTATATTTATTATTATCGATTACGTATAAAGAAGCGCCTCCCAGCGTCACTCCTCCGTTTGCAGCTCCTTTGTTCAATGTAGGCAAAGCGCATACGGCCAGTTCAAACTTACCGCTTGTTACATCGATATAATCCCGCAATGAACTGGAAGAATCCAGAATAATCGGAGCCATTCCGGAAAAGAATACGGTACGACAATCCGAAGATGAAAATCCGGTGTTCGAAGCGTAGTTGTTTTTATACAAATACAGCCACTTTTCCGCGATTTGATAAGATAAATTATCTTTTGCAAACACAGTACGGGTTGCAGCTCCGCTTCGCCCGTTATTTTGGTCTACTAAATTTACACCTTGCTGGAGTAACATTAATTCAAACCACCACATATTCGTTGAGAGTGCAATTCCCCATTTCGACATATTTTTTTGCTGTACCATTTGTGAAATTGTGATGATATCATCCCAAGATTTCGGACCGTCTTCATATCCTAATTTTGATAGGATTGTTTTATTATAGTAACAGATAGGAACGGATGTATTCATGGGTATCGAATACAGCTTATTATTTATCGTATAATACGCCAGAATATTTTCTTCCAAATTTGATATATCAATTTTATATTTGCTGATGATATTCTGCATGGGCAGAACAAATCCGCTGTCTACCATAAATCGCGTGCCGGCTTCATAAATTTGTACCATATCCGGGCCGGAATTTGTGCGCATGGACGCTTTTAATTTGTTAAGAGATTCTTCATACGACCCTTGGTATTGTGCGTCCACATGGATGCGATCTTGAGATGTATTAAATTGGTCTACGATCATCTGTAACGCTTTTGCCGCGTTGCCGCTAAAACTGTGCCAAAGCGTAAGTTCCGTCTTGCCTGTCTCTTTTCCTCCGGCAGCAAAAGCCATACCAAGAACTAAAGTAAGGCAGAGCACCGATAAGAGTCTCTTTTTCATAAAATCCTCCTGAAAATCAGCTTTTACAAAATGGTTCTTTTTAAGAACCTCATACAAAGTATAAATTCGTTTTTATCACCTGTCAATGTTTTTTAAGAAAAAAAATGGTTCTAAAAAGGGAACTGTCCACTTAAAAAGCCGCTGTTTTTGCACAGGCCGCCCTATCGGTTCTTTGGTGGAAGTTGCTCGGCGTCATCTGATAAATACAAGCAGTATGCGCGAAAATTTCGATTTCCGGAAACGCCGTTTCTATATGCTTTTAGTACGTTTCAACCTTATAAGTTGCATTATTTTAATTTTAAGTCTATTATATCATTATGATAATAAGGGAAAATTGGTTAAAAAAAATAAGACCTTTTTATGAAAATGAACTCGTCAAAGCGCTTATCGGTATTCGCCGATGCGGTAAATCTGTAATCCTAAGGCAGATCGTAAACGAAATTGATGCCGACGAGGCTCATAAAATTTTTATCAACTTTGAAGATTTACAATTTAATGCGTTAAAAGATGAACTGGATCTTTATAAATACGTAAAAAATCTTATTAATGATGATCAAAAATATTATTTGTTTTTTGATGAGATACAGAATGTCGCAAATTTTGAAAAAGCGATTAACTCTTTCAGGCTTCTAAATACAAGTATTTTTATCACCGGCTCTAACACAAAACTTTTATCAGGAGAACTGGCGACATTGCTTTCCGGTCGCTATGTTTCTTTTAAAATTCTTCCATTCAGTTTTGCCGAAGCGCTTGAAATTCAAGGAATTCACGAAGCAAATGACGAAGCGCTTATGGACTATATTCGTTGGGGAGGAATGCCGCAGCGTTTTTCAATAAAGAATGACGAGGATATAAGAGTTTTTCTTTCCGATTTGTATGATTCCATTGTATTAAAAGATGTAGTTTCCCGTTATAAAATCCAAAACGTAGCCTTGTTGAATAAGATCATCGATTATCTTTCCATAAATATGTCTCAGATTTTTTCGGGAACATCAATTGTGAATTTTCTTAAAGCAGAAAAAAGAGATTGCTCTAAAGAATCGCTGTATAATTATCTTTCGTTCATTACCAATTCGTGTATTGTGAATAAAGTTTCACGCTATGATATTCATGGCAAAAGGATTTTATCCACTTTTGAAAAATATTATCTCGCAGATGTCAGCTTAGCCAGAATTCATTCCACTAAAATAGATGTCGGCGCCAGCTTAGAAAACATAGTTTATAACGAACTGTTAAATCGCGGGTATGAAGTTCATGTCGGCATTCTAAAAAATACTGAAATTGATTTTATAGCACAAAAAGGGAATGAAAAAAAATATTTCCAAGTTTGTTACCTGCTTGCCAACGATAAAACAATCGAACGCGAATTCGGAGCTTACGACAGTGTTAAGGATAATTATCCAAAATATGTTCTGTCGCTGGATAAGTTCGATTTTTCGCAAAACGGAATTATCCATAAAAATTTGATTAAGTGGCTTTCTGAAAACAGCGAGAACTCAAAAACCGGCGGCTTTTAATCTTAACCGATGCGCATAAGTTGACAGGCGCAGGCACGATTCCTTATACTTTCTTGCATGAAGCAAACGCTTTTTATAGGTTCAACCTGTGCCGACATTATATTGAACATAAACAACTTGCCGGCTCCGGGACAGGATGAAAACATAATCGAACAGAGCATGTCCGTAGGAGGTTGTGCCTTTAACGCTTCCACGGTTTTGCGCCAATTCAAGCTGCCTTACAAGCTGTGTTCGCCCGTAGGAAGCGGAATATACGGAAACTTTATTGAACAAAAGCTTAAAGAGCTTGAAATCCCGGTCTTTGTCCGTACGCCGGAAATAGAAAACGGCTGCTGCTACTGCATAATTGAAAAAAACGGCCGGCGAACATTTTTAAGCAAGCATGGGGCAGAATACAGATTTGACCCGTCATGGTTTTTAAACGTCGATTTTGTAAACGTAGACGGAATATATTTTTGCGGACTTGAAATAGAAGACGTAGACGGAAAAAAAATAGTTTCGTTTCTTGAAAAAACATTAAAAGATCAAAACAAAACACATTCAAACATAAACTTGTTCTTCGCTCCGGGGCCGCGCATAAACAGTATAGATAAAAGACTGCTTTCAAATATTTTTAACTTGGAGCCCGTTCTTCATTTGAATGACGAAGAAGCCCTGTCTTTTACCAAAACAAAATCCGTTCATACAGCCGCCGAGACGCTCTTTTCTTTTACGCATAACTCCATTGTGATCACCCAAGGAAAAGAGGGAGCCTTTTGTTACGACAAAGCGCTGAAGAAGGCCGTACAAATTCCATGCCGGAATAAGGTAAACGCAGTCGACACGACAGGTGCCGGAGACTGTCATTGCGGCGCAATGATCGCAGGACTTAAACAGGGACTGTCGCTCTTTGATTCCGTAGAAAGGGCGAACGTGTTTGCGTCGGCCATAGTTACGCAATCAGGTTCAACCCTTTCGGATACGCATTTCAATCGGATAGCCGAAACTTTATGAGCCTTATCACAATACTATTCTTTCCGGCCCAGCTTTACGGACTTTTGGTATTCAACGCATTTTTCAGGCGACAGGTATGCGCGGACGATAAATATTACAAGGAAAGCGAGCGCTACGATTATACCCACCGCATAGGAAATTACGATTCCCGTATGTCCCTGCTTGATCAGATTAAAGCACTCCGGAGCATACATAAGATATGTGACGCTTACGGAAGACATAAAGGTCGCAGGAATTGCACAGATCCAGCACAAATTTTTGTTAGGATAGTTCGTAGCAAAGTATGTAGCGCCGCACCACAGGACTATCATAGCCAAAGTTTGGTTCGACCATGAAAAATATCTCCAGACAACGCCGTAATTTATTTTGGAAATTACATAACCGACAAGAAGCAAGGGCACTGCGACGCTTAAGCGAATCTTTAATCTTTTTTCATCGAGCTTGAACCAGTCAAAGACTATCATTCGCGCGCTTCTGAACGCCGTGTCGCCGGAAGTAATGGGACAGGCTATAACGCCCAGCATGGCGATGACCGTTCCCACTCCTGGAAGAAGAGCTTTGCACATTTCATAGACAGAAGTTGAATTTCCGCCCTTTACTTTAAGTAGAGCTTCAAGTCCCATTCCGCTGGCGGCTTTGGAAGGATCGTAATAAAAAGCGATAGCGGCAGCGGCCCATATCATAGCTATAATGCCTTCGGCTACCATAGCGCCGTAAAATATTTTACGTCCGTCTTTTTCATTTTTTATAGTACGAGCAATTACCGGCGACTGTGTAGCATGGAAGCCGGATATTGCACCGCAGGCGACTGTTATAAACATGAGCGGCCAAATGGGTCGTTTGCCGGTCGCAGGATAAAGGTTTACAAGCGTCAATTCCATCATAGGGCGCTCGGCAGAATGTATCATCGTAGAGACGGCAATTCCTATGGCCATGAGAATAAGACATATTCCGAATATAGGATAAAAACGCCCTATGATTTTATCGATGGGAAGCAGCGTAGCGAGGAAGTAATATACGAGAATTATAAGCGTCCATGTCTGAATATTTAAGAAAGAAACATTTGCGGTAAGTTTTGCAAGCAAGCCGGCAGGCCCTACCATAAATACAACGCCTACTAAAACCAAAAGAACAAGGCCGAAAACGCGCATGATCGATTGCATTATCTTACCCATGTACTTACCGGTTACTTCGGTAATACTTGCTCCGTCGTTACGGACGGACAGCATGCCTGACATATAGTCGTGAACGCCTCCTGCAAGAATAGTACCGAATACAATCCACAAGTAAACGCTTGGCCCCCACAGTGCGCCTGAAATAGCACCGAAAATAGGCCCCAGCCCCGCAATATTTAAAAGCTGCACAAGAAACGCCTTCGCATTTGACATAGGAACATAATCAATACCGTCAGGATTGGCGATTGCAGGCGTCGGGTTATTCGACGGGGCAAAGAATTTTTCAACTGCTCTGCCATAGATGACGTACCCCACTACCAACATAGCGATGCACAGTAAAAAAGTTACCATAAAACAACTCCTTACAAAACGGCATACGAGGAAATTTCGATTTCTGAGAATGCCGTTTTGGTGCGCTCTTTGCGCACAGTTAAATAAAAGAGTTTTCCGAAAGGAAACTCTAAGTTCAAGTACCGCCATGGATGGCGGCAAAATATGTAAAAGCGATATTTTGGCTTTGCCAAAATTCGCCATAAACCGATGTACATGGAGGTGCGTCGGTTTATAATTATTTCAGACGTTCAATTTAAACACCCTACTTTATATAAAGAATATCACCTGTATGTCATGTTGTAAACAAGTTTTCGACGGCAACGAATTTAACTAACCAGAATGTCGGGAGTTCGGCACATACGTGTGCGACAAATGCGGTAACCCCGTGCGCCGCTTATTTTTTCAGCGGTTTTAATATATCCGGCATTTCAGAGGCAGCGGTTTTAAACAAAAGCCGGATTATCTTTACGGTTTCTTTACGGGATTCAGCATCCAATCCGGCGAGAGCTTTTATAATTAGTGCGGAATTTTTAAGCCAATTCTCATAAAATTCCGTATTCGTGCGAGCTTCAGCCGCACGCAAAACTTTAAATATCGTTTCCACAAATTTTTCACGGCGTTCGAGCGAAAGTCCTAAAAACCACGTGTTCAAAGTTTTTTGCACATACTTGCTGAAATTTTCAAAATCGGGCGCTTTTATAAAATTATTCCGCTCTATGTGCCATGAAAAAGGATCGTGCTGCATTATTCCCGCCTGGCCGCTTTCCACTATAGTATAATCTTCAGGATGGTTGAACAGCATTCCTATGATCGAAAATTGAGGGTAAAAAGACTGCAAAATATCTTTTATCGAAAAAAATTCACCGCTTGCCGCAAGTTTTTCATTTAAACCCGGAGCGTCGAATATGTAAACATTTTTTATCTTATTTTTAATCTTTTGCGGTACGAAGGACGCCGCATACATTGCCAGATTTCCGCCCTTGGAATGCCCGGAAAGGTAAAGTTTGCCGCAAGACCTGATTCCGCCTTTTTTAAAAATTTTTTCTATGTAAACGGCGGCGTCCAGCTGCGACGGTATCACGTCCTTAAATCCCATATTAAAGTCTTCTTTCCAGCCTACGATGGTGTCGTCTGTCCCTCTAAAAACTACAAAAGCGGTTTTTCTATTTAGGAGCACCGTAAAAGCTGAAAACTGTTCTTCGTTTTCCAAATCGATCTTATTTATAAACCCGCAGACTTCCATATTTCCGAAACGAACCGAAGCCCCGCAGGCCTCAAGCAATGAAGCCGTTTTCGGGTTTATAAAATGGCCGGTATTCGAGCGCAGATTATAGTCGGGCGCACCTTTGAAATTTTCGGCAAGACGGGAAACGGAAATTTTCTTGGAAAATTCGGAGGGGACTATTCCCGTATAATCAAGGTAGACAAGCTGACTTAATACGAGTGCGTCAACTTCATTAAACGGAGAAACGGAAATCGTCAAATCGCCGCGCCAGCGAACGTAATCTATCAGATCAGCCATATTTTAGCGTTTTTACCTCTCGCACAACCTTCACGGCCGCTTTCAAATACAGCCTCGTACAAAACTGTCTCCGCGCCCGATAAAGCATTTTATTTGCAAAGGATCTTCCATTTTTTATCGACTTTGTTTAGAACTTCACAGCCCGTATCGGTGACGAGCACTAAATCTTCAATGCGCACTCCGAATTCTCCAGGAAGATAAACGCCGGGTTCTATCGAAAATATCATGCCGGGTTTTACGGGGTTATTATTGGAAGAACTGACGTCGCCCTGTTCGTGATCCGTCTGCCCTATGAAATGTCCCAGACGGTGCGTAAAATAATTTGCATATCCGGCTTTCGCAATATGATCGCGCGCAGCAGCGTCAATATCGCAAAGCAAAACTCCGGGACGTATGATAGCTTCGGCTTTTTCGTTGGCTTCGCGTACCAGATCGTGTATTTTAGTAAACTTATCCGGCGCAGTTTTATAAAAGAATGTGCGCGTCATATCCGAGCAATAACCGTCCTTTACGCATCCCATGTCGATGAGGACGCAGTCTCCTTCCTTTACAACGGTATCGTCGGGTTCGTGGTGAGGATCCGCGGCATTTTTGCCGAAAGAAACTATCGTTGAAAATGAAGTTCCGGAAGCCCCTTCGGCCTTAAACTGGGCTTCTATATATTCGGCGACTTCCTTTTCGGTAACTCCTTCTCTCACGAAGGCTGCTCCTCTTTCGATGCATACGTCGTTGATACGGGAAGCCTCTTTCATAATCCTCTGCTCTTCGGCGTCTTTGCAAGCGCGCGCGTCGTCAACGCAATCCGAGCCTAGTAAGAATTTTGCATCGGGAGTAAGTTCACAAAGAGGAATTAAAAAACGCGCAGGCCAAACCTTATCTACCCCTATAAGGCCGTTTTTTGCGATATTCGAAGCCATGATTTTCATTACATCGTCGGTGTCGCATGTCCAAACTTCCCTGATCTTTTTTTGATCTACGTTAAAAAGTTTATTCAAGAAAAAAATGTGATTTTTATCCGCTGAAAGATATAAGACGAACAACCTTTCATACGGCTCGTTATATATTCCTGTCAAGTACCGTATACTTTTGGGGTCGCTTACAATAAGACCGTCAAGCTTCATTTTTTTCATTCCTTCAAGAACCTTGTCTATTCTTGATTGATATAAATCATCTTTATTCACACTCTCATCTCCTTCCGGCGGCATAGGCCGCGCATCAAAAATTCCGCAGAGCAAGCGTTTATCGCGGCGCAGACATCAATAAAATTAATTTATAACACACTTACCGTTTTTATGTTTATATTGTATATTAAAAGGAGGATTTGCAAAAGATTGCAGTTCTTTATTCCATATCGGAAGGCGTATCTTTTTGGCAAATTCGTGTTTTATTTTATAAAATGTCATATTTTATGATCACGGAGGTTTGATCTATGGAAGAAACGAGAGTTTCAGTTGAAAGGGTGAATGCCCAGGCTAAACAAAAATTTTTAACCGGCGTATACGGTTGGATGTTCTTGGCGCTCGTCGTAAGCGCGGCGACGGCTTTTTTTACGGCCTCAAACACGTCCATGGTAAAACTGCTTTTTTCAAACGGTTTTATTATGATTCTTGCGTTGGGTGAAATCGCGCTTGTGTGGTGGCTCAGCGCATCTATAAGAAAGATCAGCATGCAATCCGCCGTTATAGGATTTATAACATACTCGGTTTTAAATGGAATAACGCTTTCAAGCATTCTCTTATATTATACCGGCGCGTCGGTAGCGTCCGTTTTTATCACGTGCGCGGCTATGTTCGGCATAATGAGCCTTTACGGTCTTACAACAAAGTCCAATCTCATGTCCGCAGGCCGTTACCTCATGATGGGCGTTATAGGAATAATAATCGCTTCCCTTTTGAATATCTTTATCAGATCGAATACGCTTGATTGGCTTGTGTCCGTAGTAACGGTCGTAGTGTTTACCGGGCTTACCGCCTACGATTCACAGAAGATGCTCGCCGTTTCACGAAGAGCCGACGGAAGCGAAATGTTCAAAAAAGCGGCCATAATCGGAGCTTTGGAACTTTATCTTGACTTTATAAATATGTTCCTAGCATTGCTGAGGCTGTTCGGACGCAGAAAGTAGATTAAAATTACATATTGGTTTAATTTCGACCGTATTTTCAATTCCATAAACTCTCCGTTATGCGGTATAATGGGCTTGGGTCTTAAATTGAAGGCCTAAGTCCGTTAAGCAATATGATCAAATATCAGGAGCGTGTTATGAAAAAATTCATGGATAAAAATTTTCTGCTTGAAACTAAAACTGCGCAGAAATTGTACAAGGCGGCTGAAAACGCCCCCATATGGGATTTTCACTGTCATCTTCCGCCTAAAGAAATTGCAGAAAATAAAAAGTTTCCCAATTTGAGTGAAATATGGCTTGGAAGCCACGGATACGGGGATCACTATAAATGGCGCCAGATGCGCACCTACGGCGTTCCCGAATCGATCATAACAGGAGATAATGCCGATCCTTTTGAAAAATTTATCAAGTGGACTCAAACTATAGAAAACCTCGCCGGCAATCCCTTGTACCATTGGACGCACCTTGAGCTGCAGCGCTATTTTAATATCTATGAACCGCTCACTACAAAGACGGCGCCGGCAATATGGGAAAAGGCGAACGCCTTACTCCAAAGCGACGAGATGTCCGTAAAAGGGATTCTAAAGAAATTCAACGTATATGCCGTAGGAACCACGGACGATCCCGCAGACACATTGGAATATCATAAAGCGATCGCGGCGGGAACGGCTCCCATAGGCAAGATAGAAACAAAGGTAAGGCCGTCCTTCAGGCCCGACAAAGCCTTGAATATAGACAAACCGACGTTCGCGGAATATATTCCCAAACTTGCAAAGGCTGCCGGAATAAACATAAAAAATACCGACGATGTGATAAAAGCTTTGGAATTGCGGCTGGACTTTTTTGTCGAAGCGGGTTGCAAAGCGAGCGACCACGGACTGGAATTTGCTCCGTTCCGCCTTGAAGACGATGCGGAAATAAACAAGGCATTTAAAGCCGCTATGGCCGGAAAACCCGTAAGCCCTGAAATGGCGGAAGCCTATCGCACAAAGGTACTGCTCGCTTTAGGCCTGGCGTATGCAAAGCGGAACGTAGTAATGCAGCTTCACATGAACGCTATCCGCGATTTGAATAAAAAAATGTTTAAACTTCTCGGCCCCGACACGGGATTTGACGCGGTTCACGATAACAGAATGGCGGAAAAATTGAGCGGGCTTCTTAACCTCATAGAAGAAAACGGCGGGCTGCCCAAAACGGTGCTTTATACGCTCAATCCTAAAGATTATTATGTGCTCGGAACTGCAATGGGATGTTTCCAAGGAACCGTAAACGGAGAATCCGTCAGAGGAAAAGTACAGCTCGGATGCGCATGGTGGTTCTGCGATCATTACGACGGTATGACCGAGCATCTTAAAGTTCTGGGAAACTTAGGTATGCTCTCTTCGTTCGTGGGAATGCTTACCGACAGCCGGAGCTTTTTAAGCTATCCGCGCCACGAATATTTCAGAAGAATTCTTTGCAACATCCTTGGCCGTTGGGTTGAAAACGGAGAATTCCCGAACGACGAAGAGATTCTTACAAGAATGGTAAAGGATATTTCGTTTAAAAACGCTCTGAATTATTTCGGAAAATAAAAGATAAAGGGCTAGTCTCCGCAAAGTTTGCAACCTTACAGCATCGCGGCTTTGCGGAGATTTTGCATATTCTTAGAATCATTTGCGATAAAAATCCCGGTAAAATTATTAGGGAAGGAAAAATCATGGGTATACGCGGAGAACTTTTTACGACGCAGGTAATATTGGAAAATCGCTCTTATTTTTTTAATGTAAAAGAAAACAGAACCGGCGACGTTTTTATGCAAATAGTGGAAAGCAAAAGCCGTGACGGTGCGGATTTTGACCGGCACCAGATAGCGGTCTTTGCGGAAGATCTGCAAAAATTTTTACAAGGTCTTGACAGATCGCTTTCGTTTATAGAAAAGGACCGCAAAGAAAGAACGAAAGCGCGAGCTCAGAAAAAAGCCGCCAACGATAAAAAATACGATCAAGGTACAGAAACGGTAAAAAAGAAAGTATACCGCAGAAAGGGCGAAGAAATTCCGGAAATAAAAAAAGACGACGGGATCAAACGTACGGGAAGAGTGATCCACGTAGTTTCTAAAATAAAACCTGAAAACGGCTAATACTTGAACGTTGCGTTTTGAAACTAAGACATAATAAAAAATACACTTCCGGCGAGAACCCGTCCGCTTAGCCGCGGTCGAGCTTTTAGGGTATAATTCTGTGAGCGTAACGCTCGAAGCGGCACGCTGCCGGAACCTCGCCTCCGTACAGTTTTATTAGCTTTCAAAACGCGCCATTTAATTGAACAACGAAAGCGACGGAAGGGGGCTGCCCCAAAACTGAAGTTTTTGGGCAGCCCCCTTAATATTAATACTTGAACGTGAGCCGCTGGATGGGCGACGGGCCCAGTTCGCGGCATATTTTTCGATGTTCCAAAGTGGGATACCCCTTGTGCTTCGAATACATGTACTTCGGAAACTGTTTATCGTATTCTATCATCAGACGGTCTCTTGCAGTTTTAGCAATTATGCTCGCCGCCATGACGGCAGGATATTTTCCGTCAGCCTTGGCTTCGGCGCGGCACGGGCATGAAATCTTGGGACAAAATGTTCCGTCTGCAAGAGCAAAAATATCTTCCTGCGCAATTTTACAGCCGGAAACTTCACTCCAAACAGGAAGCCGGATCAAAAGCATTTCAAAAGCAAGGCTCATAGCGTAAAGACTCGCCTGTAAAATATTTATTTTATCGATGGTCTCATGATCTACAATTCCCAAGCCCCATACGCATTTTTCTTTTATGAGTTTTTCAGCCTCAAAACGCTTTTTTTCGGAGAGTTTTTTTGAATCGTCCAGCGTTTGAACGGGAAAATCAGGCGACAATATGACGGCTCCTGCACACACGGGGCCGGCGATGGGTCCCCTGCCCGCTTCGTCAAGTCCGCACATAATCTGCGTCATTAAAAACCCTGTGTTTTATTGTTTGAGTTTTCGAAGATCTTGACGGAAGGATCAGTCCATACGGCTTGAGACGCGCGCGACAAAGAAATTTCCCCGACAAAGGAATTATCCGTCATGCGGCAGCCGCAGCCGAACAATTCGGCTATGCGCCCCATAGAGCCTACGGTTTTACAAGATGACGAGCGAAGTTCAAAATGTCCGCCGTGCAATGAAAAGGCAACTGCGGTTTTAGCTACAGCGGAAACGCGGCAATTAAAAACGCTTATGCGGGTATCCGACGCGGAAATTAATGACGAATATGATCTTGCCTGACTTACAAGGTCAGTGTTTTTAAAAAGCACAATCGACGACGCCGACTGGATGACGGAACCGGAGTCTTCAAAAAGCGCCACAATTTCACAGTTATCTAAAGACAAAATTGCGTTTTCAAGCGAGAACAGCGATTTAGCTTCTTTACGGTCGGTAGAAGTTTTGGTTATGGCGCAGTTTTCAATTTCAAGGCTTGAAACGCGGAGGTCAAAGGATGTTTCAGGCGCGAACACCAAACAAGCTCCGTCAGAGCCTGAAATTTTGCAGTTGGCCGGTAAAACGATACGTTTGGGCGGCATTACAAGCTTTCCGCGGACATGAAGATTTATAAAACGCGGTAAAAATCGTGTAAATTCAAACTGTTCAAAAGAAGTAAAGGGACGTTCTTTGGTTCCGTCCGCGAGAGTCGGATTCGAACCTGAATCGAAATAATAATTACATACGTCTATAACTGCGCTGTACTCCGAAGGAATGCTCTTGTTTCCGGCCGCATCCTGAGCGTAAACGGAAATTTTATTATACACGGGCCGTTCGGGATTCGCGGCGATCCGCAAAATATTTCCTTTAAATTCCGTGTATTTTTCAAGAGCGACGGAATCAAAAAAATCCTTCGAAGGAACCGGAGCTGAAAAATCGCTTTCAAGTTCTAAAGGAGAACTTACTGCGCAATAAATGCGCGATTTTTTTTCGCTCACGATGTTTATATCGAGAGGCGCGCGGATCCAAAAACCGGAAACGGACGGGATAAGCACGGGCGGCGCAGGCGGACGGCGGTCTATTCTATACCGAACGGACAAGTCGCCCTGATAAACGTTATCCGCATATAAGGAAAAAGTGAGTTTTTCCGAAACAGAATCTCCTTCAAAAACGTCTATGCACATCTCGGAAAAAAGTCCCGGTGAAAGCGTATTTTTTACTCCGAGATTGTCTTTATTTCGGCTGGAAACTGAAATTTTATATATGCCGCTTTGAGTTGCCGAATAAACTACGGAACCGTCCGCGCGCCGATCTTCAACAAGAACCGCTCTCGGCGGAAGTTCAAAAGAATAAATCGGATTTCCCGACTCAAAAGCCGCCGACTGCCACCGTATGGTATGGCTTTCATAGCGGTCTATTTCAACAGGATCTCCCGCAGGGCGCCACCACCCGTCGTCAATGCTGTAGATAAGCGTTTTGTCGTTAAAAGAAATCGTCGTCCAGTTTTCAACGGAAAAAGGAACGCTGCGCTCATTGATTATACCGTATGCAGAGGACACATGTATTATGCCGCGCCAAAACGAATTTCCGTCGGTAAGCGTCAAAGGAACGTAACGCGACACGGAACAATCGGAAGAAAGGGAAAGTGTTTTTGCAGGCAGATAAATCACAGCACCTTCGCCGTCTTCTTCTCCTATTGCATAATTAAAAGACGAGGGAATCGCGATCTTAGAACCGGGAACGTATTCGTAAACCGGAGAGTTCAAAAACGTGTAAAAAAAAGACTTGGCATCTTCTTCTTCACGGCTGTGTTCCGTAACGGTATATGAAACGCTCTTTTGAGTGCGCCTTCCGTTTTCATCTATGGAAACGATACGGATTTCAACGTCGCCGGCAACGTCGATAACAACAGGATCGTCATAGGCAAAACCTGAAACAAGAGGATCCGATCCGTTTACGGAATAATATGCGATTTCACCTTCCGGCAAAACAAGCAAAAGCGTCTGTTTGTTCGCCCACGTACCGGGCACGGGGTTTACTATTGAAAATTCGGCAAAGGCCGCAAAGCAAAATAAAAAAAGAGAAAAAAGAACTGTAATTCTTTTTAGTTTCATACTCACCCTAGAATAGGTTCAAGAATATTACGGAGATCCGGATCGTCTTTATAATAATACTCTTCAAGCTCTTCCTTTGACAATCCTACAAGCTCATGGCTTAAATAGTGAATCCAAAGATCTTGTTCAGGTTTTTGGATATCGAAGCGTCTGCACCAATAGTCCGGCTGAATAGGCTGCTTTTCTTTATAAGTAAAATGTTTATAATCGTGAACCACAACTTTTATATCGCAGCGCGGAATACCCTTTTGCAATAGAATTTCCACAAGGGCGTTTATCGTTCTGCCCGTGTCAAAAATATCGTCCACAAGCATGATTTTGTCGCCGTGCCTAAGATAATTGGGCTCGTACGTCCAACCGTCGATCATAACCTTGTCGTTTTGACGAATGTCGGAATAAGAGCGCGCCACCACGGCTGAATACAATACGGGATGAAAATCCTTTCGGACGATTTTAAAATATTCGCTGATCACGTTTGCCATGTACGCTCCGCCGCGAAGCGAACTGTATATTACATCGGGAATAAACCCTTCGTGATATATACGGTGCGCAATTTTAAGAGCATTATTACGTACAACATTATACGGCAGAAATTCCTTATTCATACTGAACCTCATTATCGCAATTTTACCCTATTACGGCATCAGCAGGCAAGCAGGCACATTCGTTTTCCGCTTCAGCAGTATTTTCTGTATACTTCGGAAATTATTCTTATTCCTTCTTCCGTTTCTTCTGCAGGGCGCGAATAGTTAAGTCTGAGACACTTGTCATAGTGAGGATGATCTTTTACCGGCGGAAAGGAACCGTCACTCGCATCGCCGAAGAAAAAATATTCGCCGGGAACGACTATAACTCCGCATTTTTTAAGTTGACAGTATAATTCCTTTGTAGGAATTTTAAGATCGAAGAGCAATAGCCACAAAAATATCGATCCTTCACTTTTGTGAACGGCATAATTCGTTCCTGCAAAATACTTATGGATCCACGTTTGAGCGTCTTTGGATCTCTTTTCATAAAACGGGCGGACTATGTTTTTTGCGCAGTCAAGAAGTTTTCCGCTTCTTATGAGGCTTGAAGCGATTGCCTGTCCCGCGCTTGCGGTTGTCAAAGAGATGATGGCGTTGATGTTTGATACGGCCTTTGCGATCTCTTTTTGCGCGATGATAATTCCGGTTCTCATCGACGGCAGTCCTATTTTTGACATGCTCATGGACAAGATGACATTTTCCGAAAAAAACGGGCCGGCGCTGTCCGTAAAAATAATGTCGGGCCACGGAAGCCCGTAGGCGTTGTCTATTATCAAAGGAATGTCGTAGCGCACGGCAAGTTTTGAAAGATGAAGAATTTCATCGTCGGTTAGGACGTTTCCCGTAGGGTTTGTAGGGCGGGTTACGCATAGGGCGCCGACGTTGTCGTGTTCTGCAAGATATTTTTCAAGTACGAGAAAATCAACTGAATATTTAAAAGTATGGTCGTCGAAAATTTCAAATAAAGCCGGAATCCCGACGAACATATCTTTTTCTATTCCCTGATCGGCGTAACCTATATATTCGGGAACAAGGGGAAACACTACGGTCTTTTTTTCGGCAACGCCGTTTTCAGTGCTTGTGCCGCCGAACAGATTAAAAAGATAAAACATTGCGGTTTGACTGCCGTTCGTTACGGCGATATTTTCCGAAGTGATATTCCAGCCGTATTTTCCGGAAAGACAACTGGCTATATCGTCTAAAAAAGAAACTCTCCCGCCGGGAGCGTCGTAACGTCCGATCAATTGACCGAACGAATCGTCCGCAGCCATTATCTTTGCCATTTCGCTCTGATACATTTCGTCAAGTTCGGGGATGCGGGCCGGATTTCCTCCGCCCAGCTGAAAGGAATGCCCCGGGGGTAAGGGTTGTCCAAGATCGTCCATAAGCTGCAATATGCCCGAATTTTCGGTCAACTTTTTACCGAAATCTGAAAAATTTAACCTTTGCATCGTAAATCCTTATCACCGTGCGGCTTCAATAAGGGGTTTTTCGGCCGTTGCCGGATGATTCGCCTTTCTTTTTTTGCGGAATTTTACCGTCAAGGAATTCTTGCCTTTATCCACAAAGACAGTATCACCCGTTTCGCCTTCGCCTGAAAGGATGATTATCGAAAGAGCGTCTTCTATTTCTCTTTGTATGAGACGGCGCATAGGACGAGCCCCCATAGAAGGATCATAGCCGTTGTCTACAAGATAAGATCTGGCCTTTGAGCTGAGAGCTAACGAAAATCCTTTTTCTTCAAGGCGCTCTTCAAGTTCCAAAAGCTGTATGTTCAGTATCGATGAAACCTGTTCTCGATTTAAAGCGTTAAAAACCACAACGTCGTCTATGCGGTTTAAAAGTTCGGGACTCATGATTTTTTTCAATTCGGCGATTGCTCCCGCGCGAATTTCATTATACGGCATAAATTTTTCTTTGCTTGCGGAAAAACCTACATGGCTTTCTCCCGTAATTTCGCGCGCGCCTGCGTTGCTTGTCATTATGATAACGGTGTTCCTGAAATTCACCGTATGGCCCAGATTATCGCTTAACTCCCCTTCTTCCAGAAGTTGAAGCAAAAGATTGAAAATGTCCGGATGAGCTTTTTCGATTTCATCAAGCAAAATAACCGAGTAAGGCCGGCGGCGAACCTGTTCGGTTAAAATTCCGCCTTCGTCATATCCGATGTAACCCGGAGGCGCGCCCACAAGACGACTGGCGTTATGTTTTTCCATGTAGTCGGACATATCAATCCGTATGAGAGAATCGTCGGTTCCGAACAGAAATTTCGCAAGCGTCTTTGCTAGCTGTGTTTTTCCTACGCCCGTAGGCCCTAAAAATATAAACGAGCCTATGGGACGCTTTACGGAAGACACGCCCGCACGGTTTCTTCGGACCGCGCTCGAAATAAGATTGATGGCTTCGTCTTGACCTATCACTTCCTTGTGAATTTCTTTTTCCATAGTCAAAAGACGCCTGGCTTCGCTGTTATCCAATTGAGCGGCGGGAATACCGGTCATATTGCTTATTATTTTACACACATCCTGTTCGGTTATGTGTTTTAAAGTTTGTCCGTTTTCCCGCCAGTAACGGCTGAAAATTTCCAGTCTTTCTTTAAGAGCCTTTACCTTGTCGCGAATGAGGGCAGCCTTTTCATAATCCTGTTCCCTTACGAGGCGTCTTTTTTCTTCGCCCAACTCTTCTATATTTTTTTCAAGCTCCACAAGTTCGGAAGGCCTGTCGTCTTCCTGAATTTTTTTTGCCGCGCCGGCTTCGTCCAAAATATCAATGGCCTTGTCGGGCAAAAACCTTTCAGGTATATAACGGTGGGCGAATTTTACAATGGCGGGAATCACGCCTTCGTCGTAAACTACGCCGTGAAAATCTTCATATTTTTTACGTATTCCTTCAAGAATTTTTGCCGTATCGGTGTCGGACGGCTCTTCGATTCTTACGATCTGAAATCTTCTTTCAAGAGCGGAATCTTTTTCAACATATTTGCGATATTCTTTTATAGTTGTCGCTCCGATTATCTGAAGTTCTCCGCGGCTCAAGGCAGGTTTTATCATATTGGAAGCGTCCAGCGTGCCTTCCGGCCCGCCCGCCCCGATTATAGTATGAAGTTCGTCCACAAAAAGTATGATGTTTTTAGAATCGTTTATTTCTTTCATCATGCGCTTCATGCGCTCTTCAAATTCGCCCCTGTACTTTGTTCCGGCGATCATCGCAGCAAGATCCAGCGACAATATCCGTTTTTTTAAAAGGTTCTTGGGGACGCTCCCTTCCGCAATACGCTGCGCAAGACCTTCTATGATCGCGGTTTTACCTACGCCCGGCTCTCCGATCAAAACGGGATTATTTTTCGTACGGCGCGAAAGAATCTGTATGACGCGGAGAATTTCAATGTCGCGGCCTACGACAGGATCGGTTTTTCCTTCTACGGCGTTTGCGGTAAGATCGCGGCTGAATTCGGCCAAAAACGATTTTTGAGCGTTTTGTGCAGACTGAGATCTGCCCTGCGGCGGCGGAGAAGAAGAAATCACTTCAGGCCGTTTGGCGTTTCCTTCTCCCATAAGACTCTGAAAAACTGAAGCGGCAAGACTTTTTGCAGACTTCGGAGAACCCGAAGAGGGAATTCTGGCTTGAATGTCGCGAAGAGTATTTATAACGTCATCCAGATTTACGCCCGCCTTTTGAAAAAAATGGGACGTAATGCTGAGATCCTCACGGATAGCGGCGATGACAATGTGTTCCGTGCCTATATACTCATTACGAAGAGAACCCGATTCGGCCGAAGCGACGTCGAGCATATTATTGAACCTGCGCGACAGGGGAAGATCGCCGAAAGAATTGACAGGAGTGCGCACGGTTAGACTTTGCTCAAGGGTAAGCTGATATGTTAAAATATTTATGTGAAGCGTCTGTAAAAGAATAAATCCCAAACCGTCACCGCTTTTAAGCAGCGCCAAAAGCACATGTTCGGGATAAAGGTAATCGCTTCCGCTCTTTCGCCCTTCGTCTTGCGCAAGAGAAGCTATAAGACGGTGAGCTCTTGGAGAAAATTGTTTCATAAAATTCCATCCTGTTATGTGACAGCTTGAACAAATTATACACTCAATACGGCCGGCAAGTCAAAACTGCGCGCTGACCGTCGCGATTGCAGTTGCGACAGGTCAATACCCTTGCTCAGGAGTCCGCAAAGAGTATGTTTTCAAACGATCCCTGTAAGATAATAGCCCTTAAACGGTCCGTCTTTAACTTAATATCGCTTTCGATGTCTTTTTCAAACTTAAAATTTCCGTTTTTGAGAACGAACTGAACGTGCCCGTCCCTTGTACGATACAAAAGCGCGCACAGTTCTCTGTTTTCAATTCCCGTTAAAAGCTTTAAATTTACGGCCCACTTTATATTGGATATGATCTCTACGGCTTCGCGGTTTGTTATAAGCCGTGAAAATTTGACTGTAGCATAAGAGCGGGAAATAATATCGCGCACGGCCGTCGGTATATTTTCGGCATATTCCCTTGTAAACTTTCGTTCTGTTTCAACGAGGTTGACTATTGAAGAAGCCAGTGAAAATATCTGATCGAATTCATTGCCGGTAAAAGATGAAGACGTGGAAACCTCATAATAAGCGCCCAAAGCCGATGAAAAGGATGAAGACGAACCGAAGCAAGCGCTGAAAACACAGCCGTTTTTTTGAAGGGAAGATGAAATTTCAGGAATTTTTCCGACATAGGACAGCGACGGAAGATGAAGCCGCACGGATATTTTCATTCCGCTGCCTACGTCGCTCACCGACGAAGTTAAAAAACCGAATTCGTAGGAAGCTGCAAATTGCAGTGATTTTTGAAGCTGATCGTCAAGAGATCTGCAAATTTCATAACAAGCCTTACAGTCGAAACCGGTTACAAAAGACGCGATGCGAAGATGATCCTTGCTGTTTACAAGACAAAAAAGATCGTCTTCAGCTCCCATTACAATACCGCTGCCGGGCTGATCGTCGATAAGTCCCCGTTCCGTAAGAATTTTAATTCCGCTGTCATCTATGCTTTTTAAGGCGACGGTTTGATACGAATCGGGATCTTCAACCTTTGAAAACGAATCGAACACAAGCGTTTGCACACGAGAAGCGTCGTCGCCGCGAAAATGCGAAGGAAAAGGAAAATTCGCAAGGTTCCGCGCCAAGCGCACCCTTGTCGAAAGCACCACATCGTTGTCTTTTCCGTCTTTAGAATACCAGGAACCTGCGGACGACGAGTCAATGTTATTTTTTTTCATTTCCATCTTCCTCAGGAAAAAGTTCGCCCGAGCCGTCTGAAACCGAAGATCTCTCCAACGCCTTTAGATAATCGCGATACATGGCGGCTTTTTCATAGTTTTCGCTTTTTAACGAAGCGTTAAGTTTTGCCTGAATGTCCATGCGGTCGGTAATACGGGAGCGAAAAGAAGTAAGTCTTGCAGGCATAGATCCTGTATACGGCCCCAAAATATTTTTCGCTTTGAGCATTTCTTTTATTTCAGAAGAAAAAACCGAATAGCATTCCGGGCATCCTGTATAACCCGTGCGTTTTATGCCGGAAAGACTCTGTCCGCATACCGGGCAAAGGCGGGATTTTTCTTCATAAGAAGTTCTTGTTTTTTGGGCAAAATCCGAAAACAAAGAACCTATCGAGCTTTCGATGGATTTAGGATCGGGGGATATTCCGTATTTTACGGCGCATTCCATGCACAAATTTATCTTTTTTTTACCGGCGACGCTTAATTGCTCTATAAATAAAACGGCTTCATTTTTACGGCAAAAGTCACACACCATAAACCGCTCCTTGCGCTAAGTTTTTCTAAAAGTCTCAATTGGCTTTTCACTTCCGGCGCGCACGGCGGGGAGCACCGACGCAGCCAGAGACAAAAGCAAGGTTCCTATCGCTACAACCGACAATTCAAAAAGCGGAATCCTTATGGGTATTGTCTGAAGATAATAGGCGGGATCCAGCAATTCCAATTTTGTAAAGTCGTTCCCGCCTCCCTTCATTAAAAGATACACAAATTTTGCGCCGAAGTTTAGTATTTTTTCAATAAATAATAAAATTTTATTTATATTTACGGCACACAAAATCCCTGCGGGAAGTCCGATCAAAAGTCCGCCAAGTCCTGTAACCGTTCCCGTTATCAAAAATGAAAGCGTTATGCCCCGCTTCGTCGCGCCGAAACTTTTTAAAACCGCGATTTCACGACGGCGTTCCATAGAGAGCATGATTAGGGCGGAAAATATATTTACCGAAGCTACAAGGACGATTAAAAGCATTATAAAAAAGAGCAGCGCCTTCGTAGAAGCGAAATTTTCATATTCGGAAACATTAAGTTCATCCCAGCGGTAAACGCGGATATTTTTACCCGCAGCTCTTTGAACTTCATAGGAGAGGCGAACCAAGTCGGAAGAAAAAGCGTCCTCCGTTTCAAGTTTTATGCTTACATCCGAAGATTCCGGATCAAGGACGGACAGTCCTTTTTCAATCGGAATAAAAACCCAAAGAGAATCGAGTTCCTGATATCCGCATGAAACTATGCCCGCCACGGTAAAAACCGTTACGCGCGGAACAAGTCTTCCTGCAATAAATTTTGAGGTTACGAGCCTAAACGAACTTCCCTCCGAAAGTCCGAGATCCGACGCTATTTTTTTTCCTATAACCGCCGAATTTTGCGAAAGAGTAAGCTCCGCCCTTCCTTCCGCAACCGAAAACAAGGACATGTACGAGCGATTTTTTTGAAAAATATCGCTCGGAACGGCGCGAACCGCAGCCCCCGTTCTTCCTGCAGAAGATAACGCAAGGGCGGCTCCTTCAATTTCAGGGTAAGAAGAAACTATGCCGTTTATTGACAAAAGTT
The DNA here is from genome assembly GCF_017893965.1 of Treponema parvum. NCBI lineage: Bacteria > Pseudomonadati > Spirochaetota > Spirochaetia > Treponematales > Treponemataceae > Treponema > Treponema parvum. The sequence goes on along the minus strand of NZ_CP054142.1, from coordinate 1,002,334 downwards.
TTTTTGCCGCACTGTCCAAATATTCCAAAGACAGGCCGTTTTTTCCGGGTGCTAAAAAATCCGCCTGCAAATGCGAAGACGAAAGCCCTATGATACGCTGAGTTATCCCTTCGATCATCCCTTCGGCGACGCTTAAGACTACGATCAAAGGAACAAGGCTTATGCTTATGCACAACAAGGCGCCGAGCAAACTTCTGTGAGCGGAAGATTTTTTTTCTATGCGCGGAAATATCAGGCGGCGCGCAAAAAGTAAAGAAGAATTCAAAGTCATATATGATCCTATAAAAAACGGCATGCGAGGAAATTTCGATTTCCGAGAGTGCCGTTTTCGTGCGCTCTTTGCGCACAGTTCAATAGCGAGTTTCCTGAAAGGAAACTCGAAGTTTACGAGACCGCGATATCTCAGCGGTCGAAGTTAAACACTTCCTATTCTGATCGAATCTCTTGCCCGCCGCTCCCTGTCAGCCTTACCAAGGTTCCGTCTTTTATAGTATAATGAATGTTACCCATCGAAGCCAAATTAAGATCGTGAGTGACAAGAACCAAGGTCTTTTTATATTGTTCCGTCATTGAAAAAAGCAGTTCACCGATCACAGCGGCGTTGGCGGGATCAAGGTTTCCCGTAGGCTCGTCGGCAAGCAAAAGCTCAGGATCGTTTACAAGCGCACGGGCGACGGCGACTCTCTGTCTTTCTCCCCCTGAAAGTTCCGACGGCAAATGTGTTTCACGGTTTGAAAGCCCTACGTCATTTAAAAGCCGCCTCGCCCTTTCTTCGGCTTCTTTTTTAGAAAGCCCCGCCATATATGCAGGCATAAAAACATTTTCAAGAGCCGTAAAATCCTTAAGCAGATAATGAAATTGAAATATCATTCCCAAAAATGAAGAACGGTATTCCGCAAGGGAATCTTCATCCAAAGAAGTTATACAATAAGGACCTATGTTTACGATTCCCGCAGTTACGCTGTCAATACCCGATAAGATATTTAAGAAAGTACTTTTGCCGCAGCCGCTTTCTCCGGTTATTACGGCCTTTGCACCGTACGGAATATTGCAGTCAAGATTTTTTAAAACCGTAAGTTTTTCACCGGTACCGGTATACGTCTTTTCCAATCCCGAAATCCTAATAATATGGTTTAAATTTTGATTTTTTATCTCTGTCTGTTTTTCAAAATCAATGAAGTTTATAGTATCACTCATCCCGCAGAACCTCCGCAGCCTTTAATTTTAAAATTCCCATGCTTGCAAGCCATGATGCGGCGAGGGACGAAAATATGCCGAAAACCGTTATGATGAGAACTTCATGCATAAATATCCGTGCGGGAAGTCCCGCATAGACAAGATACATGGGATTTTCATGTAAGTATGCGGCGTTTTCCGGAGAAAAAAGCATGGTAAAAAAATACTGTATCCCGTAGGTAAAAAAAGAAAGAATCTTAAATATCCTACCGGTTTGAACGCTGAGCAAAAGCCCGAGCGCCAGCCCGCAAAAGGCGCCAGTCACGCCTGTAAGGAATCCGCGGAAGATAAATACGGCCTGTATCATCCTATTTTTACCGCCTAAGGCCGATAAGATTGAAATTTCGTTGCGCCGCTCATATACCATCCGCTTCATACTGTTAAAAATGTTTATGCATACGACGACGAATATTAAAAAAACGAACAGCATGAGCATGTTTTTTTCCACGCGAAGGGCTCCGAAAAAAGAACGGTTGTAGCTTTTCCAGCTTTCAGCCTTAACCTGTAGGAAACGGCTTTTTATTTCGTTTATGAACGATTCCGACTGAAATTGATCAAAAAGTTTTATACCGTAGATTTTTTTCGGCTGCGAGCCGAAGTATTTTTCGCCGGCATTAAGACCTATAAAAGCGTAGCCGGAATTTATTCCCGCGTAACCTGTATGAAATATGCCGGCGACGGTAAAAATTCGTTTGGAAGAAAGCATTTCCACGTCGTTCCCGCCGGAAAGGGCAAGAAGGTTCACGGTGTTTCCGATCCGTACGCCGAGTTTGGAAGCAAGAGAAGATCCCAGCACTATTAAATCTTTATCGCCGGAAGAAGAAAGATCAAATTCGCCGCGTATCACGTTTACTTCGCGTTCAAATCCTTCGTCAAGCTCAAAAACGTTTTCAGGCAGGGCGCGTATCAAAGCGGCCGCTCCGCCGGAGGCGTTTCCTACGATAAAGCTCTGCGACTCATAAAACGGAATAAGCGTTTTAACGCGGAATCCGCTTTTATGCTTGGAAGATTTTAAAAAATTTCCGCAATAATTCTCAAATTCTTCCGTTAAATCGGAACGTACGTTTTCAATGCGCACGTGATATGAACTTACTTCCATTATTGCATCTATAAAACTCATCTGAAAACCGTTCATAACACTTAACACGGCTATCAAGGTCATGACGCCGAAACATATCCCGAGAGAAGCTAATCGAGAAGCGAGAGCGGACCTTCCGGACATATCTACATTTGCAAAACGGCGCGAAACAAAATATACCCACAAAAATTTATTCAATTTCATATTCTATCCTGTTTTGTAGGCGTCCGTTCAAAAAAAAATTTTCTTCTTTTTTTACTCCGTGCTTGTACAGAGCTTCGACGGTAAAACCGCCGTCAAAATATGAAGTCTCCGTATATGCGTCGATATCCGAAAAAATGCGTTTAAATCTCATGACGCCGTTATCGTAAAACACGTAATCGGGCTCTCCTCCCGGCGCGTCATAGGAATACACGCTTTTTTGCGAATTTTTTTTTCCGCCTGCGTACCCGTGTTTTTCATATTCGAGAATCCTGTTTTCATCGTCGTACTTCCACAAAAGCGATTCCGATAAAATCAAGTTTTGTTTTTGCGCGGCGGCGTCAGGTTTTAGATCTCGCGAAATATCGGACGAACCGCCGGCCATCGCCGAGTTGTCGGCGGCTGAAATAGCCGAGCCGGTGGCTGCCGCCGAATCGTCTGCGCTTTCGGCCTTTCCGGATATTTTTAAATACGTATTCTGTTCGGCTTTAAGGCCTCGTTCGTTAAAGATGACTTCCGTAATTTTTTTTTCGGCAAAATTTTCAATAACACATTTAAACGGAACGGCGGAGCCGGCGACATAAAAAAAAGTTTCAGCCAGTAAAACCGAAGATTTTTCCGCCGGAAAAACGATATTCCAGTGTTCCTTCGATACTAAGCGCATGTTTTCATCGTATTTACGGCGGACGGTAAGGTCTTCGTAAGAATCGGTTAAAAAGACCGAAAGATTAAAGGCGTCTACGGAAAAGGTACCGTATTCGCCCGCATAAAGGCTTCGAAGTTTGCCCGCGGCGTCAAAATGTGCTTTTGTCTCGCGTGTTTCTGCAGCGGCAGGTTCCGCCGCATGCGCTTTTATAGAACCGAATAAAAAGCACGAAAAAATAGCGTACAAAAAAAATATACGCCGCCCCGAACTTGTTTTCACCGTTCATTCTCCGATAAAACCGTAAACGTAACTTTGCACGTCAAAAAGCGAAATGTCATCGTACTTTTCTCCTGTGCATACAAAGGCAACGGGAATTCCCAGCTCTTTACATATAGAAACGGCAATTCCTCCTTTTGCTGTAGAATCGTATTTTGTAAGGATGATCGCATCCAAGCCTACCGCTTCGTTGAATACTTCCGCCTGACGCAAGGCATTCTGCCCGGTTGTCGCATCGACTACAAGCAGTTTTTTATAACAGCCGGGTGAAGCCTTCTGAAAAGAAATTTTATCGATCTTTTGAAGTTCGCGCACGAGGTTTTCTTTATTGTGGAGCCGCCCGGCGGTATCGGCGATCACAAGGCCGCCGCCGGAAGCGTTGACGGATTCTGCGGCGTCAAAAACCACGGCCGACGGATCCGAGCCGCTTTGGTGATGTATCACGCGCACGTTAAGTTTTTTTCCGTGCATGATAAGCTGTTCTATTGCGGCGGCGCGGAAAGTATCGGCGGCGGCAAGAATCACATTATTAAAACCGCTTTCGGTAAAATACGAAGCCATCTTTGCCGCAGTAGTGGTCTTTCCCACTCCGTTCACGCCTAAAACCATCCAAATATTGGTTTTCCCTTCTTCGGGCTTCAGCACTGCGGATTTTACATCGGATGACAAAAGCTCTGCAAGTTTTTGCATTATCGCGCTTTTATCCGAAAGATTTTCCGAGCGGCAGATTTGTTCAAGTTTTTCTACTATCTCAAACGAAGTCTTCGCTCCTACGTCGCCTTCTATAAGGGCGTCCGTAAGATCTTCGAAAAAAACATCGTCTTTTTTGTCATGAGATGAAAAAAGCGATTTTATTTTCGATGCAAATGATATTTTAGCCATGATATTTCCTTAAAAATTCCGTATCGGTTTTATTTTTGTTCCGTACCGTTTCTTTTATCTCGGGCATCCGCAGTCTTTGCGTCGTTCTTTATCTTTGCCGTCTTGGGCAACACCGCGTTTGCCGAATAAAGATAGCGCACAAGTTGATAACCGAAAACGGCGCCGAGAGAAACGGATACGCCTACGCATGCAAGAGATCGCGATCTCCACCTTTCAATCTCGTAAGCGTCGATAACGTCCTGCCTGTTTAATTTGTTTATATACGTTCCGTAATTGTAAAACGTAAAAGGAAGCGACACAATAAACGCGCTGTAAGCAGTATACATTCTGCGCCGACGTTTTTCAATGTTGGCGCTCACATCGTAATCTATGACAGGAACCGTTATGTTTTTGTCTTTTTCCCGATCTTCACGCAAAATATCTTCCGGAATATAAAAAAAAGATGAAATTCCGTTTTCGCCGGTAAAATGTCCTATAACCGCGCCGTCGTCAATTTCGATCCGGGCGTGCGCGACGGGGCTTTCAACGACAAGCTCTCTCACCGCCTCCGTCGACAAAACGCCTGCGACGGGATTTAAAAGATCTATTTCAACAACTTTCGGATCCACTCTCGCCATATTTACGCTGATATTATAAGAGCTCTTCTCCGAAAAAGAATAAGTTACGCTTGCGTTACGAAAACCTTCCGCCTCAAAAGAAAGCATATGTATTCCCCGCTCCGCGACAATGCTTTTAGGCAGTTTCGGAAAAACTATTCCGTCAAGGCTTACGGAAACTTTGGAAGCCGCTTGTTCAGGTTCCACCGAAATATTAAGGATCACGGGAGGATTATTGGCTATGAACGGCATAAGGGCGCGCGAAAGATTTCTTGCAATCTGCAGAGGGGAAGAAAGCAGCCCTACTTCGGTAACCGTTCCTCCGGACACTCCGCCGGGATACAAGTGCAGCTCCGCCGTTACTGCGGCGTAGCCTCCGTATGAAGAAATCGTGCCGCTTATAAGCCCTCTTATGTTCGCCGAATTAACGGCGCTTTCAAATTTATAATCCGTAAAATCGTTTGGAACAGCTTCTTTGGGCGCGCTAAAGAGTTTGGAAGCGTCGTTTTCATATAGCTCTATTTTTTCAGACGGCGCGGTAAAAAATTCTCTCCGGCCGGCAGGTAATGCCCAAAAGAAATCTTCACTAAGCATGTCGGAATAATATCTTTCACTTATTCGATCCGATTTTACAAGGTTTTCGGTAATCTTTACGTGAAGTTCGTCTATTTCTTTTTCTTTTTTAACGACCTCTTTTTTAAACTTGTAGTCGCTTAAATCCCGCAAGATAAGGGCATCGCGATCCTTTTCGGCCTTTGACAGTTGAAGAAACAAAGAAAGCCGTTCCGTGCGAAGAGAATCTGCGTCGCGACTTAACATTTCACGGGCGGAAGGAGTTCTTGACGCTCCGGCATAAACCTGCTCAAGGATAAGTTTCGGAATATTTTCGGCAACGGCGGCGGAAGCTTCGTCCGTCATAATTTCGTTTGTAAATTTAAAAGGAACTGCGGCCAGCGTCCAAGTTTTTTCTTCTTTTTTCCTTGAGTCCGAAAGACCGTCGGTACTTTCGGCATAAAATGTATTTTCGACATAAAAACACAGAAAACACAGAAAACAATGGATCAACAGCTTTTTTGACCGGCACATACTTTTTTATTTCAAATCATCGTCGTCTTCACCCGTACCCATAGGCAACCCCTTCCACTGGGCGTTCAGAAACGAATCTATGAATTGGGTTATATCGCCGTCCATTACAGCTTGAATGTTTCCAGTTTCATATTTCGTACGGTGATCTTTTACAAGCGTATACGGTTGAAACACATAAGAACGGATTTGGTTACCCCATGAAATGTCTTTTTTTTCGGCGCCGTATTTTGAATTCTCTTTTTCCTTTTGCTCTTTATAGTATGCGTAGAGTTTTGATTTTAAAATACTCATGGCAGTCTGACGATTCATTATCTGACTGCGTTCGCTCTGACAGGCAACCACAATACCCGTAGGCAGGTGAGTAAAACGAACTGCGGAGTCCGTTTTGTTGACATGCTGTCCGCCCTTTCCTCCGGCGCGGTAAGTATCGATCCTGAGATCTTCGGGTTTTATTTCAACATTTATGGAATCGTCCAAAACAGGAAATACGAATACCGACGAAAAAGAAGTGTGGCGGCGGGCGTTTGCGTCAAAGGGACTTATGCGGACAAGCCTGTGTATTCCGGCTTCTCCCTTAAGATAGCCGTAAACGTAATCTCCGTTTATCTGAATGGTGATCGATTTTATTCCGCCTTCCGCTTCAAGCATATCCACGGTTTCCATCTTAAAACCCTGCCTCTCGGCCCAGCGTATGTACATTCTGCTGAGCATATAGGCCCAGTCTTCGGCCTCCGTTCCGCCGGCGCCGGAATGTATCGTAAGAAAAGCGCTGCTCTTATCCACTTCTCCCGAAAGCAAATTCAATATGCTCTGATGTTCGAATTCCGCCTTTGCGGTATTTAACATAAGCTTAAGCTCTTCTTCAACGGATTCGTCTTTGCTTTCTTCTCCAAGTTCATAGAGAGCTTCAATATCGTTTATATCGGACACGAGTTTTTTCCACGGTTCCACGCGCCCTTTTAGAAGCTTTATCTCATTCATCACATGTTGAGCTTTTTGCTGATCTTCCCAAAAATTTTCAGCCGTCGTCTGAGCTTCTTTTTCCGCTATTTTTTTTTCGATGGAAGCGGGGTCAAAGACGCCCCCAAACATTCATAATATCTTCTTTTAATTCCGTAATCGGCGTTTTCAATTCTTCAAGCATGTATTATTCCTCACGGTTTTGCAGTATTTTTTTCGGCGGTTTTGCACGCGGATACCCGATTTGCATTTTACAAGGGGAACCCGCATATTTTACGCTTTGATAAGGCATCTGCGCCATTTCTTTTTATTCAATTCCGTAACGGCGAACATTCCGTTTAAAGGGAATTGGTAAAAACGCAAAGTATCGTAATAATCCGTCACCCTGTCGATATCCTGTTTCAGACGCATAAACTGAGTCTCGTCCAACACGGTGCTTTCCCAGCATGCTCTCTGAATTTTTTTAAAGCCGTATTGCTTAACGACCGAAGCCAATGCTTTTGCGGAATCTGCGCTGCCCGGATCAAGAACGACGGAAACAAACATACTATAAGAATAAAATAAATGGGTATTAATGTCAAATTATGGACTAATGGCAACCGCGCTAACCTGTACAAACATGAAATAGTATCGGTATAAAAAGACGGAACGATAGGCAGCGCTATGTCTTGCGCACATCTTGCAATTAGGCCGTTTCAAATATATTATTATAATATGAAAAAAAAGCTTTGGCTTTTATCGTTTTTTAATCCATTTTTTCCGATCTTTATTTTTTTAACGCTAAAAATTTACTCTCAGCCGACGCGTTCGACAATATACGACATCACTGCCGCTCCCGAATCCGTAAATTCCATAAAAATAAGCTGGAAATTTACGGGAAATTCGTCCGATACATCGTTTGAAATATACAGGGCCTTAAGACCGTTTTCCGCAGCATACGAACTGTCCGAAAATCTGAAAATAGCCGAAATTCCCCAGAAGGAGAGATCTTATTCCGATAAGGTAGCAGATTACAAGGAATATTATTACGCCGTAATTGTAAAAGCGCCGGACGGAAGCGGCGGTATAATACTGCCGTCCATAAACGCAACGGTAAACGGGACAAGGCGAAAAGCGGCGTTTTCAAAAAACTCAAAAATATCTCAAAATCACGCACAGGAAAAAACATATCCTGAAGGCGTCCTGAGAGAAATCCCCCTTCCGGTCATCGCCGTGTCGGGATACGGCAAAAACGACGAATACCCTTTAAAAAGCAAAATGGTAGAAGCAGGCGAAAATCTTTCAGAAAAAATCACTGAAAAACCTTTGCTCGCCCCTTATGCTTTTGAGCAGGACCTCGTTTCACCCGAAGGCGGCGACGATTATCTTTTATTCGACACGCTGCACAAAACTTTCGCAAAAAGGAAATACGAAGAAGGAATCATAAAGCTGACTGAGTTTTTATCCGTAAAACACAAAAAAAATACGGAAGACCGCGCATATTTTTATCTGGGACAGTGTCAGTATTTTTCCGGAAATTTTAAAGATGCGGTTATGTCATTCCTTAAAATTCAAGACGAATATCCGAATCTGACGCGAAAATGGATCGATTCGTCACTTGACCTGATCAGTGTTTCTAATATTGCGGATTAGCTCAATAAGAGCCGGCCTTCTTTCAAGATTCATAGATTCGTATGTAAGTTCGTTTTCTCCTTCGGAAGCGTCGCTTGCGTCTCCGGCCGAAGAGGCTCTGCCGTCCGCGGCGGCGGCAGGGGCGGTTTCGGAAGCGGCAACAGCGCCATTTCTATTGGCAGAGCCTCTTGCAGCGCCGCCGCCGGAGCCGGACGAAACGCCGCCTTGCCCGGAAGCAGGCGCAGCGCCTGAATTTCCGCCGCTTTCGGCACCCGGATCCGCTTGAGGCATTCTTATGAGCGCAACTTCGTCGCCGATATTCAAATTGTCAAAAAAACCTTTTTGTTTAAAAGCGGCCTCGGAAACTTCTTCACCTGCCGCGAAAACAGTTGCGCTGCCTATGACTGAAGCAGGCTTATAACTTAAGCCCGCGCTTGAATTTGCAGTGCGTATTTCACCTTTTTTTACTACGTCGAATTCGGCGCCCGATACGATTCCTTCAGTCTTGCCTAAGTCTATGAGAAGCGTATCTCCTTCGCGCGCAAGAACCCTGCCCTTTATGGGGAGCGTTTCAAGAATTTTACGGCGCAAAAATCTGAGGCTGATCGAATATCTGTCGTTACCCGTGCGGAAAACGGAAAAAGATCTGATTTCATTTCCGCTTAAAGCCGAATACATAACCGCGTCCGCTGAAAGTTCCCGTTCGGTCTCGTTAAGTTTTAGAATTAAAAAATAATCCAAGCCCGACCGCCGCGCTTTGCCGAAAGCGTCCGCATAGCCGGACACGGGAATAGGTTTTACATCGACAGACGCGGCGGAAATTCCTGAGAACATATCGCATAACAATTCCGAAACGATTCTTATCGATTCCGGATACTGCAGTTCCGCAGGAGGGGACTCGTAGCAAATCCCCAAATGCCAGCGGATTTTATCGAGATAGAGCGGATCTATATTCCACTTTGCAGCGAGCGTATTTTGCAAAAGCGATTCATACGCTTCGATCGTATCCGTAAGTTCGGAGGTAGGAATTTCACCGGCGTTTTCTTTGCCGGTTTTTATAAATTTAAGCTGCTCCAAATACAATTCATATAATCCGTCGCGGACAAGCTGTTTAGCGTAGGACGTACGCGCCTCTGTATCGTACGGATAGAGTTTTAAAGCTCTCTGATACTCAAAGCGCATAGCGTTTCCTTGAAATTTCTTTTCATATGCCTTCGCTTTTCCGACGTGGTATTCGGCCCAAACGGCGCGGCGCTTGTCTTCAAGAGGAATAGTTTCGTTGGCAAGAAGTTCAAACGCGGCTCTGAGAATTTCATCCTGAGGATCCGCATAAAGAGCGTTTTCCCAAACGGAAAGAGCCTGTGCAGTTTTTCCTTGTCTGTAAAGCGACAGACCTTTGATATACCAGAATTTACCGTTTGTGCGGTCGCGGTCTATGCAAAAATCGCAGACGTCTATGGCTTCGATATATTTGCCCCGCATAAACAAGATGTTTGCCAGCAGTTCGTACGCGGCGTAATAGCTGCCGTCGATCTGAAGGCTTGAGCGGACTCTGTATTCCGCGCTTTCAAAATTTCCGGCTTTAGCGTCAAGATACGCCGCAAGAAAATGCACTTCCGCGTTTCCCGAATGATATTGAAGCGCCTGACTTACATAATTTCTGGTAAGTTCGGTCTTGCCCTGCTCGGCCGAAATAAGCGCAAGGCTTAAAAGAGCTTTTCTGTTGGATCCTTGCCGTTTCAGCGCATCCTTATAAAGGTTTTCCGCATCGCCTACCCTGCCTGAAAACAAATCAAGTTCCGCAAGTCCGAACCGGGCTTCGATATTGTTGGGATAGGCGGATAAGACCTTTTCAAAAATCGAACGAGCCTGTGCAAAATTCCCTAGGGAAATATAAGTCATTCCGCGCAGGTTTTGAATTTCCGAATCGTTTTTTGCGTATTTGGCGGCCGTGTCGGCGTATTGCAAGGCAAGATCAAATTCATCAAGATAATAAGCGCACTGAGAAAGATGAAGCCAAGCGTCTCCGTAAGTGGGATTTAGCATGGTCGCCTGTTTAAACGCTTCAATAGCGGAATAATAATTTCCGGACTGCTGCCGGCTTACCCCGAGCCTGTAAAAATCCGAAGCCGATTGAGATGTCCGACCGGATCGATCAGCCTGGGCAAGAAGCGGAGCATTTGCAGCCGGAGCAGTCGGCAAAAAAACGTCCGCAGTCCGTTCCGGCTGAGCATTGAGTCCTTTTACCGGTAAAAGCGATACGGCAAAAGAGAAAACAAAAGTAAACAACAAACGCATATTATTCGCTTTTTTCATCTGCGATTTTTTCTCCCGTGCGGCGTATGACTTTTATGACATTTATGCGGTGCCCTTCCATGTCCTGAACGATAAGATCAAAATTATTCCAGCTTGTCTTTTCAAATTTGACAGGAATTTTTCCGAACAGGTCGAAGACAAAGCCTCCGAGCGTGTCAAATTCCTGGGTCGGAAATTCCGCTCCTATAGTTTCATTAAGGTCGTCAAGACTGATCCTTGCGTCGCAAAGCCAGATATCGCCGCTTAAAGAGATAATATCTTCTCTTTCATTATCAAATTCGTCCTGGATGTCTCCGACGATTTCTTCTATTATATCTTCCATCGTGACGATGCCGGATATTCCGCCGTATTCGTCTACCGCCATAGCTATGTGCAGATGGCGCCTTTTAAATTCGCGTAAAAGGCTGTCTATGTGCTTGGACTCGGGAATAAAATACGCTTTTCGGATAATCTTTTTTAAATCGATCGATTCTTTTCGCGCAAAGGCATAAATGAGATCTTTTACATACATAACCCCGATGACATTATCGATCGATTCGTCGTAAACGGGAAAACGAGAATGCCCGCTTGCAAGGATCTTTTCCAAAAGTTCGTCTTGCGGAATATCTATGGAAATAAAGTCGACATCGATCCGCGGAATCATAACTTCCTTTACAGTGGTATTGGGCATATCCTCGATGCCCTTGATCATGTCCTGTTTCTCTTCATTGAGGATTTGTCTTTGCTCGTCGCCTAAAAGATCCGCGTTTTGCGCATCTTTTTGTTTTTTTCCTAAACCGAATAATCCCATAATCTAAAATCTATCCCGTAATTATTTTCTCATCGTGAAGCTCAAAAAGCAATTTTTCCTGCAACACGAGCATATCGCAAAAAGGCTTATGATCCTTTTCGATGTGCTCGTCGCCATGATCCATCCCCGTCAAATGCAGTAAAGCGTGTACTAAAAGACGTTTCAATTCTTCGTCTTCTGTACAGTCAAAGTATTGCGCATTTTTAACAAGCATATCAAGACTGATCGCAATATCTCCCGCATTTATCCATTCAACGCCGTCTTCATCAGTATACGGCGAATTGTCTTCAAAAGAAAGGACATCTGTCGAACTGTCAACGTGCCGGTATTCTCTGTTAAGGCGTCGCATCGTTTCATCGCCGCAAAACATAACGGAAACAGCTTTACCGTCATAGTTAAGTTTTTCCATAACCGTAAGAATAAATTTTTCTGCATTATCCGCCCATGAAGGCTCTTCCATCCCGTCCTGAAATGAAATAAAAACGCAATTAGCCATTTTTTTTAGTCTCGTCCTGGTCCTTTTCGGCGGGAATTTCATCGTTTGAAGGCGCGGTTTCCGCTTCGTCCGGGTCTTTTTGATCCGGATATTCCACGCGGGTATGATGATAGGCCGTCAGAAGTTGTACAAACGATTCTCTTATCTTGGCTATGTCGCTGAAAGTGATGGGACAATTGTCAAGTTGATGATGTTCAATCTTGGCCGCGATAAGCTGCTTTACAAATTTATCTATTCTGGAAGCCGACGGGTTTTCAAGCGTGCGGCAGGCGGCTTCTACGGTGTCGGCAAGCATCACAACTGCGGATTCCCGAGTGGAAGGCGGCGTACCGTTATAAGAAAAATCTTCGGGAGATACGTTGGGATCCTTTTTTTTCGCCTCGTTGTAAAAATACGCTATCACGCTGTTTCCGTGATGTTCCGCAATTATGTCGATAATCGGCTGAGGCAAATGCATCTGCCTGGCTTTTTCGACCCCTTTTTTTACGTGGCTTCTTATGATTGAAACTGAAAGCGAAGGATTTATTTCATTGTGCTTGTTTTCCATAGAGCCCTGATTTTCGGTAAAATATTCAGGCTGATCGAGCTTGCCTATGTCGTGATAGTATGCGCCGACTCTGGCGAGAAGCGCGTTGGCTCCGATTGCGTGAGCGGCGTTTTCAGCTAGGGAAGAAACCATCATGGAATGGCTGTAGGTTCCGCTTGCGACAAGGAGCATGCGGCGCATTATCGGTTGATTGTTCACGTCGCTCAGGTCCATTAGGCGGAATACCGAAGCGGTGTTTAAGAGCATTTCGAGCGGAGTAAGAAATCCCAGCGCGAGTATGCCTGAAATAAAACCGCTCAAAGCCACGCCGGCGAATATCTGCACTCCGTCTGAAAAATTATCGTTAAAGATAACTTTTAACAGTATTACAAACACCGCATTTAACACCGAAATCAAAATCGAAGCCAGCACCATGTCTATGCGGCGCGTTATCCTTCGCACGATTATGGCGGCGGAAATCGACGAACAAAGCGTGTATAGAGCTGGAATGAGCCTGAAACCCGTGGCGCATAAAACTCCGAGCGAAAGCATACAGACAAAAAAATACGTCGAAATATGGTTGAATAATACCGTTATTAAAAAAATCGCGAAGGCGCACGGAATTATTATAAGTATGGAATAATCGCTTGCAAACAGGGGCGACTTACGCCCCAACGAAGCAATGGCGAACACAAGCACAAAAAAAATCACTTCGACGAGCGATTCTTTAAAATTCACTCGTATGCCCAAAATTTCAGAAGAGCATAAAAAACACCATAATATAGCTATCAAAAGCAAATACAGCGTATAGTTTGCAAACGCCCTGAAATCCATGTATATGGGCGATTCCGCGATCTTTCTCAATTTTTCGTACGCTTCCGCTGAAATAGGAAAGCCTTTACGGATGATTTTTTCGCCCTCTTCAACCGCGACCGGATTTTCAATATCGGGGGAGAGAGACTTTGCGGCGATTATAGTCCTGTCGGCTATTTGCCCGATTTCAAAATCGTTCAGCGTAAAACTGGCGACCGTTTCCGTCGTGGAAATATTAAAGTAATTTATCACGGACAGCGCGGCAAACGCACATAAAAGCAGGATAATATTTGCAATGTTGCGCTTAAAAAAAGCTAAGACCGCGTCGTTCAAGTAATTTTTATCTTCCGAAGAAGAATTCTTATCTTTCATCTTTTTTGTCATTTTCATACGCCTGTACTATTTTTTGGACTAACGGATTTCTAACTACATCTTCACAGCTCATTTCAATTTTAGCTATGTCGGAAACTCCTGAAAGAATTTCTATCGCATTTACGAGCCCGGATCGCGTTCGGGCGGGAAGGTCTGTTTGGGTTGTGTCGCCGGTGACAAACACCTTTGAATTTTCCCCCATACGGGTAAGGAACATCTTCATTTGAGCGCAGGAAGCGTTTTGAGCTTCGTCAAGTATTATGACGCTGTCGCTTAAAGTGCGTCCGCGCATATAAGCCAGCGGAGCCATCTCTATAACGCCCGACTCCGTGAGCCGTCTTACGGTTTCGCGCGGCAGTACAAAAGTCATCGCATCAAATAGGGGGCGCAAATACGGATTTATTTTTTGTTCGAGATCTCCGGGCAAAAACCCTAGGTTTTCGCCCGCCTCTACTATCGGGCGCGTGAGTATAATCGACGATTTTTTATGCGACATTAAAAGCCTGAGCGCTTCGGCAACGGCAAGGAAGGTCTTTCCGCTTCCTGCAGGACCCGTGCAAAACACCATGTCATACTTTCGCATAGCCTGCACGTAATCGGCTTGCCCTACGCTCCTTGGATACACTTTTCGAATTCCGCCGGGAACCGTTATGGAACTGGTTTCAAAGGCGGCGTGGGTTCCCGCATGAAGGATCGAAGCGATCATATCTTCACTTCCGTCAGAGCCGTCGCCGATCTCGTCTATGATCCTGTCTATAATAAATCTGAATTTTTGCTGTACGACGGGATCATCCTTTTCGACGGAGAGTTCGTTTCCACGGGTGAATACAGGCACGCCGAGATGCTCTTCAATAAGTCTTAAGTTGCTGTCATTAGTACCGCATACACGCGCAAGGACGTCCGCGTCAGGCACTACTATGGTATATGTAGAATCCACTGAACCTCTGTCTTACCAATAGATTATCATTCAAAACGGGCAATAGTCGACGGACAGTCTAAAAAGTAACGGACTTTTAAGACAGCCCCATGTCCAGATATTAATCTTACGGCAGCGTTTGGTCAAGGCAGTGTTCAGCGGCGGAAGCGGTGCGGCGGCGTATGTATCGGCGATCCGCACCGGGGAATATGGCGCACGGCAGCACCCTGCCGTGCGCCGCCGCGTCACGGATTGAGCTCCCAATCGCCGTATTCGTCGACAATCTTAGTTTTCATTCCGGTCATAGGCCGCCATACTACGGAAATCGTAAAATACGGTCTGTAATCATAATACTTTTCACTCGAAGCCTTTGTAACAAGACGAGGTTCGATTTTAAATGACGAAGCAAAATCCCAGTCATGAAGATCGTGCTTTACGGAAACCTTGAAATTTTCAAGTTTAAAGCCCGAAGACCTGCGTTTGCTTTCGTCGTCAAAGCGGAAAGAATCTATCGCATCTTTAAGCCAGTTTGTTTCCCCCGAAATTTTTGCCTCGGGACCCAAATACTGCTGAACATAGCGGTATATGACGTCATTTCTGGAACTGGAAGAAAATTCTATATCCAAAAATTCATTGATTTTAAATGTGATCGCCGGAGTAAATTTAAAATAACTGTTCGTAGGGCGCAAAAAATCGTACACAAGGCTTGAAGAAAGAGATGGAGCCCAGCTGATCCTGTTCTTCCAATATCGGAACGTCTTTTTTGAACGAACGTAAGACAAACTGAGCGAATACGGCAAAAATTCCTTTTTGCTCCTGGCAACCCAGCCGGAAGTTTCATTGAAATCATAGCCGGTAGTATAACTTGCCGTGTACGTCGCATGAAAATCGTAGGCGGAAAAAGACAACCGCAGAGAATCTTTGTATTTTTCTTCAAGTTCATAAGTATAAGACTGCGTAAATTTAAAATTCCCGCTTCCTAAATTTAAAGACAACGATTCTTTAAACGGTTCCTTTTTCCAGCCGGTATCGGTTTTGCTTTTCTGCTTTATGCCGGTTTCAAAGGAAAGGCTCGTATAAGGGAATGTAAACGTCAATGTTCCGTAGTATCTGTCAACCTGGGGAGGAAGGGTCGTCGAAAGCACTAATTTTTGCCCGAATGAATCGTCAAACTGTTTTGCTCCGAGCGTCATATTCAAGGTGTGTACGGTAACGCATTCTTCGTCGAACAAGTCGGCGGTTATATAGTCCCATTCGGGATTGTCGGCGTCGCCTACAAACTTTGTGCGTACCATCTTTACGGTCGTATTCCACGTTATTCCCGTTTCTTTAAAATGCTCGGTATAATAAAATGGTCTGACGGAAATTTCATTGGTATTGGTAAGGTCGAGCTTTCGCGCCGCGTAGTCCGTTTTGCGGATTGAATCCACACCGCTTTGCGTATAGCCGCCGTATGAAGTATCCGTAGAAATATAAGGGTGAGATTGATACACCGGTTCGAATAAAAACGTGTCCGTCAATCCTAAAAAATTTCCCTTATATCCGAAATTGCTAGTCAAATTTATCGGCGATTTGAACAAAACCATGGTAGATTTCGTACGGCTCCAGTCGAAATCGCTAGGCCCGGCGATTCCCGTAGACGAATACGAAAATTCCGATACATATGAAGGGGAAATCAAATACGAAAGCGAATACGAAATCAGTTCCGTATTTTTTACAGCCGGCGGACTAAACGCTATCTTCGGCAAAGCGCTTTCAGGCAGGGCTAAATCCGGCTGAGTTGTCGGCGGCAGCTGCGGTTGTGCGGCGTCTTCTTTAAAAGATTCGGCCGAAGACGTTTCAGAATCTTCGGAGTTCTGCCTAACACCGTTCTGCAAGGCGGGGTCCGCAAGTTCTTCGGGGGCGATAAGAGGAAGATCTTTATCCGAAACCTCATTATTTTTTGAAGAAGATCTGCCGCCCGACGCATTTGAAGCGCTTGATCCGAACGAAAGCAATGTGCCGGCTATTTTTCCGCTTATTTTAAACGGATTTATCTGTGACGGATAAAAAAACTTTCTTTCGGGCGTATAAACCTTCCATTGAGCGGGATTTGACGAAGAAGCTACGACGGAATTATTCAGACTCGAAAAAAGAACCGAGGATGAAAAATCCGATACGGAAATCGAAGAAACGTACGGTTTTATAGACTTAGGAACGGGAATATTATACGTCCCTGAAAGATTCCATGAAAACGAAGTCATTTCAGCCTTTTTTTTATCGTCTTTTTGGGACGCAAGGCTGGGATTTGAAATCAGATAGTCTATCCAATCCATAGTTTCCATGCGGTCGTCAAAATCGCTTGTAAAATAAGGATCGGAATATAACGGCATCGAAAGCTTAATCGACAGGGGTTTATCTACGTTGAGTTTCAGATCGGCCTTGTATCTGTAGGGAAGCTCGATTCCTAAAAAATTGGAAGAATCGCTGTAAATTTTTTCCGACGAAGGCTCGTAAGGGCTGTAGACCCCGTTTTTTTGAAAGACGGTATTGCTGAAACCCAATTCGGCGTTAAATTTTAAATTCGAAACGTATTCGTTTTTGGGTTTTACAGTTCCGTCTATCCCGATCATATAACCCAACGAGGCATACCAATCCGCCATGATTTTTACATAATTTACCGTATCTCCTTTAAAATCGCCGTCAAGATTATGCAGCATGAGTCCCTGCCGTTCCTGCTCTTTAAGCTTTGACGGTTTTACAAAACTGTAATAGCTTTCGTCGCTTTCATCGTCATCGTCGGAATATTGATCCGAAACATCGTAGGCGCTTAAAGGCTTGCGTCCCAATATATATGTCGTCGTCTGGAAAAAATATCCTTCCCTCTGTCTGAAGCCGAAAACGGGATTAAAGACAAGCTCGTCTTTAGGATACCAAAAAGCCGGCAGGTAAAAAACGGGCACTTGCCCCACATACAAAAGAGCGTTAAAAAAGGCAAATTCCCCGCCGGGTAAAAGCCATATGCGCGACGCCTTTATTTTCCAGTGCGGCGGATCTTCGTCGCAAAAAGTGAGGGCGCCGTTTTTAAAAGTTACGGTTCCCGAATCATCTCGCCCGAAGATATCCGAAGCCACTATCAATGTGGAACCCGACGGAATATTAAGAGAATCCGTCTCTGCCTGCACTATGCGCCCCTCGTCAAAAATTCCTTCGAGGGTCGCCGTATTAAAAAGAAGGGAATTTGCGGTGACGGTCTCATTATCTGCGTCTTTACCCGTCTGCAAAAGTTTTACGGCGCCTTCCGCATAGAGCATATCTTTTGCACGGTTATAGTTGATCGTGTCTGCGCTTATGGTGGTAACGGTTCCGTCTTTTTCTACAGAAACGACGACGCCGCCTTCAAGCGCTATGATATCGGTACCGTCAATTTCATTTTTTTTGTTGCCGGTTCTGTCCGCTCTTTTAATGGTAATTACGGTAACGTCGTCTTTTTTTTTAAGAGATTCCGCAGCTTCAGGCTCATGCGTGCGGGCATTATCTTTAGCATCGGAAAAAGCGTTTTCATCCGCAAATACGGCTTTTCCTAAGATGATAAAAAGGCAGAGATATAAAAAGCGTATTCCGAACGGCAATTTTTTCATAGATATTATCTATTGTTTTATTTTCATCTTACATTTATTTTCAAACATCTGCTTAATGTAAAACCCCGTGTACGATCCTTCAACCATAGCTACCTGCTCCGGCGTTCCTTCAGCTATTATCCGCCCTCCTCTAAAACCTCCTTCGGGACCAAGGTCAATGATGCGGTCAGCCTGACATATGACGTCAAGGTTATGTTCGATCATAACGACCGTATTGCCCTGATCCGCAAGCCTTTGAATAACCGTCATGAGCTGTTTTACGTCGGCAAAGTGAAGTCCCGTCGTAGGTTCGTCAAGGATGTACAAGGTCTTGCCGGTTGAAACGCGCGCAAGCTCGTTTGCAAGTTTTACGCGCTGTGCTTCTCCGCCGGAAAGAGTGAGAGCCGACTGCCCCAGCTGAATGTATCCCAAGCCTACCGATCTGAGAGTCTCAAGTTTGCGGGCTATATGCGGAATCTGAGGAAAAAAATCGCAGGCTTCTTCAATCGTCATATCCAGAACGTCCGCAATATTCTTACCCTTATATGTAACTTCCAACGTCTCTTTGTTAAACCTTTTACCGTGACACACGTCGCACGTTATATAAACATCAGGCAAAAAATTCATTTCGATGGTTATAGTGCCGTTTCCCTGACAGTGCTCGCAGCGTCCGCCTTTTACGTTAAAGCTGAACCTGCCGGGCAAATATCCTCTGGCCTTCGCTTCGGGCAGCGATGAAAAAAGATCGCGTATGCCGTTAAACACGCCTACGTAAGTTGCGGGATTTGAACGCGGAGAGCGGCCGATAGGACTTTGGTCAATATTTATGACCTTATCTATATGTTCAAGTCCGGAAATTTCATCGTAACGGCCCACAGAATATTTTGTGCGCATGAGTTTATTGCTCACAGCCGGATATAATACGTCGGAAAGCAGCGTAGATTTTCCGGAACCCGAAACGCCGGTTATGCAGGTAAAAGTTCCCAGCGGTATCGAAAGGTCTACGTTTTTAAGGTTGTGCTCACACGCGTTTTTTAATACGAGCATATGGCCGTTACCCTGCCGCCGCTGTGAAGGAATATCCATACTGAGTTTTCCCGATAAAAACTGACCGGTAAAACTCTCATGTACTCCTTCAACTTGTTCCGGCGTTCCCGACGCAACTACTCTTCCTCCGTGTATGCCCGCTCCCGGACCTATATCTACGATCCAATCGGCGGTGCGAAGAGTTTGCTCATCGTGTTCTACGACAATCACGGAATTCCCGAGATCTCGAAGATAGGTAAGAGTGTCTATGAGGCGCTGATTGTCGCGCTGGTGAAGGCCGATCGAAGGTTCGTCAAGAATGTACATAACTCCCGTAAGAGCGGAACCTATCTGGGTGGCAAGCCTGATCCGCTGCGCTTCGCCTCCTGAAAGAGTTCCGGCCGAACGGTCAAGGGTAAGATAATCGAGCCCGACGTTTTTTAAAAATGAAAGCCTTGAGCGGATCTCTTTTAAAACCTGCGCGGCAATACGGTTTTCGGTTTCGGTAAGTTCAATATTCTCAAAAAAATCAATCGTTTCAAGAACGGAAAGAGCGCTTAACTCTATGATATTTTTTCCACCTACGGTAACGGCTAAGGCTTCAGGGCGAAGTCTGTTTCCCGAACACGAAGAACATATGCGGTGCGCCATAAATTTTTCAAGGCTCTCTTTCATCGCGTCGCCCCACGCTTCAATATAACGCCTTTTCATGTCGACAAAAATTCCGGGCCAAGGCTGATTGTATTCGGATTGTCCCGTACCGCTTTGCTTGTAGTATACCCAGTGCAGCGGTTTGTCGGAACCGTTTACTATCATGTTTTTTTGTTTTTCAGTGAGCTCGTTAAAAGGAGTATCAAGCGAAAATCCGTAAGCGTCCGCCACAGCCTTAAACCTGCACGTATTCCATACTGAAGAAGGATTATAAGGAAGTATTCCGTGCTCATTATAAGATTTATGCTTGTCGGGAATCATAAGGTCCAGATCAAATTCCATTTTTTCGCCGAGTCCTGTGCATTCGGGACAGGCGCCGAAAGGATTGTTAAATGAAAAAAGACGCGGCTGAAGTTCCGGAATCGAAATACCGCAGTCGGGACAGGCGTTTTTTTGGCTGAAAAACACTTCCTGCTCAAGGTAATCCTTGCTCAAATCTACGGCGGAACCGCTTGCGGCGACGGCCTTCATAACTTCCGCGAAAGCCGCATCTTCCTTATTCACTCGGCGGGAAACCGTTATGATGCCGTTAGCGCTTTTAAGAGCCGTTTCAATAGAATCCGCAAGTCTTTTTCTCACATCGGCTTTTAAAACGATGCGGTCGATAACAAGCTCGACGGTATGTTTTTTTTGCTTATCGAGTTTTATCGATTCGGTAAGATCGGCAAGCACTCCGTCAATTCTGGCGCGCACGAACCCTGCGGCGCGCGCGTCGTCAAGAATTTTTTGATGTTCTCCCTTTTTTCCGCGCACGACAGGCGCAAGAATTTGAAGTTTCGTTCCCTCTTCCCAGCTCATCACGGTATTTATTATCTGATCGACGGATTGCTCTTGAATGACGCGGCCGCAATTCGGACAGTGGGCGACCCCTATACGGGCATAGAGCAGTCTGTAATAATCATAAATTTCAGTAACCGTTCCCACTGTCGAGCGCGGATTGTTATTAGTGCTTTTTTGCTCTATCGATATGGCCGGTGAAAGACCTTCTATCAAATCTACGTCGGGTTTATCCATACGTCCCAAAAACTGCCTAGCGTAAGAAGAAAGACTTTCCATATAGCGCCGCTGTCCTTCGGCAAAAAGCGTGTCAAAGGCAAGGGAGCTTTTTCCGGAACCCGACAACCCCGAAACCACTACCAATTTATTGCGAGGAATTTCTATATCTATATTTTTAAGATTGTGTTCGCGGGCGCCCTTAATAACGATCTTTTTGCCCTGCACAGGAAAAACATTCATTACATAAGTATAGTAAAATTCAAACGCTTTCTCAAGGACTCGCATTGCCTCACGTAAAATCTAACCGAAAAAAAAGCGGTGAATCACGTAAAAATCTAACCCAAATCTGAGTCACAATAGAAGCCCGAAGGAAGGGCAAAATGGGGTTAGACATGAAAACGAAACAGAAATTAACCGAAGAAACGGCAAAACGCTACTGTACGGCAAGCAAAAAGCACAAGACGAAAATCATCGATGAGTTCATTGCAACCACCGGCTACAACCGAAAGTATGCCATCCACATTTTGAAAAACACGGCGTACATAAAAATAACACACTTTAACAACGTTGAAAAAAAGAGCGTGCAGGTCATTACGAAAGTACGCAAAAAGCGGCGCTATGAAAAATACTACTGTCAAAACGTACAACAGGAAGTTATTCGCCTGTGGATTTTATCGATGTATCTGTGTGCAAAACGCCTTGTTCCGTTCATCCGCGACAACATCGACTACTTTGCTCAAAAGGCAGGCTATGATGAACAACTCAAGCTTAAACTAAGCGCCATATCAAGCGCAACGGTCGCAAGGATTCTCAAGCCGGAAATCCCAAAACATTCAATCTGCGGTATTTCAACCACACGTCCTGCAAAAAATCTGAATAAGCTTATTCCCATACGCACCTATTTCAATTGGGACGAGAAAAAACCGGGTTTTTTTGAAGCCGACACGGTCGCTCATTGTGGTATGAGGAGCGAAGGTCAGTATGTTTGTACGCTCACACTCACCGACGTGCATTCAGGATGGACGGAAAACAGGGCTCTGTTGAACAAAGCCCAACGCTGGACAAAAGAAGCGGTCGCTGATGTAAAAGAAAAATTACCGTTTAAGATGAAAGGCATCGACAGTGATAACGGAGGTGAGTTCAAAAATACTCAGCTGTTGCAATGGTGCCAAGAGCATAAGGTTGTATTTACCAGAGGTAGAGAATACAAAAAGAATGACAATTGCTTTGTCGAGCAGAAAAATGACAGTGTGGTACGAAGAATTGTCGGCTATTACCGCTTTGAAGGAGAAGAAACTCGAGAAGTCATGGCAGAGCTGTATGAATACTATAACAAGCTCGTCAACTTTTTTTCCCCTCGATGAAGATTATCGCTAAGGCACGAATAGACGCAAAGGTTATAAAAAAATATGATACTGCTAAGACTCCTTACCGAAGGCTTATGGAAAGCAAGGAACTGAGCCCTGCTGAAAAAGAGGAACTGAGACGGAGAATGGTCAACTTGGATTTGCAACTGTTGCTTGAGAAAACACAACAGCTCCAAAGTACGCTTATCTCTATGGCTGTCCCTTGGTCAAAATAGCTACGGTTAGATTTTTACTTGAGGAACCTAAATCCTTTGGGTTAGATTTTTATTTGAGGAAATACGGGACTCGCATTGAATCCGCCATTACCACACGCGGCGCGCTGGCGAAATCTCGCCTTGTGCGCCGCGTGTAAGTTCAAACTAATTCAAAGCTTTTTTAAGCACGGCAAGATTTTCTTTCATAATCTCATAATACGACGCGCCGTCGGCCACCTGTTTTGCCGTAACCGACTGCATTGAATCCAGCGTCATTATCTTTTTATCTTTTTTCCTGCTGTTTTTAATGACCGTATCGGCAATTTTTTTGTCGGATTTTTCCATAACAAGGATCACGTTCAAACCCAATTCGTCGGACTTGCCTGAAAGAAACGCGACGGTCTTAAAGCTTGCTTCAGTTTCTGCCGAACATCCTACGAAAGCCGCATAATAATCAAGATCATAATCGTCCACAAGGTAACGAAACGGAAAACGATCCGCAACTAAAATGACTTTTTTCTTTGAGTTTTTAATAGTCCGCTCATATTCTTTGTCCAAATCCGAAAGTTTTTTTATGTAAGCGCCGGCGCTGCTGCGGATCGTATCGGCTTTTGACGGCAAAAGGCTGCAAAATATCTCGGAAAGTCCGTCGCACACGGCCGCCGCATTTTTTAAAGAAAGCCACACATGTTCGTCATATTCTTCTTCTTCATCATCGTGATCATGTTCCGAATCATCGGCAATATCGTGTTCGTGATCATCATCATGATCATGATCGTGTTCGGCCGCCTGCATTCCTTCTACAATTTCTTCCGTCCGCACCTTATCGGCCAGCATGTCCATAAGGTTAACGGCAATAAGGTCTTTGTTCATCGCATTTTTAAGAGCGTTTTCCGCCCAAGCGTCCGATTCCCCGCCCACATAAATAAATACGTCGGACGTAGTGATTTTTACCATATCTTGCGCCGAAGGCTGCCAGCTGTGCAGGTCGACGCCGCCTTCAAGCAGATAAGTAAGATCAACATTTTCTCCTGCAATATTTTTTACCCAATCGTATATGGGAAATATTGTAGTAACAACTTTGATCTTCCCAGCCTTAGTAAAAGCGGGATTCTTTACTTCAGCCGCGAAACAAAAGGTTCCGGCAAAAATCAAACTGAAACAAACGAGCGATAAAAGTAATTTCTTTTTCATTATAATCACCTCAAAATATAATTTGCAAACTATTTGCATTTTTAATATGCAAACGACTTGCATTTTATACTACAAAAAAAAATTTGTGTCAATTCATATTGAAAAATTTCGGTGATTTTTTAACGGCTCATATTTTTTTACCGCACTCTTCACAAAGACCGTATAAAACGGTTTTTTTGCAATCGAGCGCGATTCCGTGTTTGGAAGAAAGATGGCGGATAAATTCTTCGGAATCGTCGCAGTCAAGATGTATTATTTTCAGACATGAAGTGCATTGAACATGAAGATGATGAAGACAGCCGGTATCGTCCGCAATGTATTGAAACAGGCTCTTTTTTCCGTCTTCCGCCGTGTGCCTTATGACCTTTCGCTCGTTGATCAATTTTTCAAGCCGCCGATAGATCGTAGTGATACATGTATCTTCGCCGTGTTTGTTAAGATAAGAAGCGATATCTTGAACGGAAACAGCCGTATCTTTTTTTGACTCCAAAAATGAAAGAATCCTTATCTTGCCCTTTGTCTGATATCCGTCCGCTCTCATAAAAATAAGTATATACGGCAATTCACTTATAAACAACACCGCGCAGGGCTGAAATCCGAGCGCAGAACTGCTGTCCGCACACGGGACGGTCAGGTCGATGTTTAACATAACTTATCAACTGTTACAGGTGTTACGAGCGGCAACTTGTCGCAGGTTTCGTGCAAATCTGCGCCGATAATCCGTTTCACTAAATTGACAAAATACGACTATTTTGCAATACTAGAATATATACTTTCGGAGCGTTAACTCAGTGGTAGAGTGCTACCTTCACACGGTAGAAGTCACTGGTTCAAATCCAGTACGCTCTATTTTGTTGTCCCGTGCCTAAGCTGCCTTGCGCACAGTTTGAGTTTTCATCGGCAAATATCGCAATGATTTTTCCGTAAAATTCATGGAGGTAAATATGAAAAAAATAGGATTTATCGGCGCAGGTATTATGGGAAGATCCATGATAAGAAATCTTATGAAAGCGGGATTTGAAATGCGCATATACGCGCGCTCCAAAGAAAAGGTGTCGGATCTTATCAAAGAAGGAGCGTCGTTTCATGCTACCATAGCGGACTGCGTAAAAAGCTGCGAAGCCGTCATCACTATCGTAGGATTCCCCAAAGACGTTGAAGAAGTATATTTTTCGCCGGGCAACATTATGGACAGCGCGGAAAAAGGTGCATATCTTATCGACATGACAACCACAAGTCCTACCCTAGCAGAAAAATTATACAATGCGGGAAGCAAAAAAGGCTTGCACGTGCTCGATGCGCCGGTTACAGGCGGAGAAACGGGAGCTAAAAACGGAACGCTTTCGATCCTCGTTGGAGGAGATAAAAAAGATTTTGAAACATGCATGCCCCTGTTTAAAGCCATGGGAACGAATATAAATTATCAAGGCAGGGCCGGATGCGGTCAGCATGCAAAAATGGCAAACCAAATCATGATAGCCGGCAATCTGTCGGGCGTATGCGAAGCTCTGTCTTACGCACAGGCAAAGGGACTTGACGCAAATGTCCTTCTAAAGTCCATATCATCAGGAGCGGCGGGAAGCAAACAGCTCGATTTTTTAGGTGAAAAGATCATAAACAAAGATTTTACTCCCAGCTTTTTTTTAAAGCACTTCGTAAAAGATATGTCGCTCGCACTGGAGGAAGCCGAAAAAAGTGGACTGCATCTCGACGTCCTAAGCTGTGTGCTCTCAAATTATAAAAAACTTGAAAAAGAAGGCAACGGAGACCTCGGAACTCAGGCACTCATAAAGCACTACGAAAAATGATGAATAAGATAAAAATAACTTTTCCGTCGGGAAAGGAATTACAGCTTCCGAGAGGAACGACGGCTTTTGAATTTCTTAATGATTTTGAAAAAACGGCGCAGCCTATTTTAGCCGTCGCCGTCAACAACGAAATTTTTTCTCTGGGGCAACCGATTTTATACAACGCCTGTGTTGAACCCATATATGCCAACAGCAAGTACGGAGCGGCCGTCTACAGGCGATCCCTGTGCTTTTTGCTTGCGGCGGCGGCCCACAATCTTTTTCCGCAGTCGCACTTACTCGTAGGACACAGCCTTGGATACGGCTATTACTATACCCTGGACACGGGCCGCCGCATCCGGCAGGAAGAAATAGACGGTCTGAAAAAGGAAATGGCGAATATCGTCGGCAAAGACCGCAAAATCGAAACCACAACCGTATCTTATCACGACGCCGTAGAGCTTTTTACAAAACTGAAACTCACCGAAACTTGCAAACAGCTCGACTGCATAAGCCCTCCATACGTCAGAATGAATACTCTGGGTGATTTTTCCGATATGTTTTTTGGCCCGCTCGTCTTTTCTACCGGGTTTTTAAAATATTTCGACCTGATGCCCTACGGCGAAGGTTTTCTGCTCCGCTTTCCAACGACGGGGAAACCTCAGGAAATTCCTTCTTTCCGCGATATTCCTACGCTTTTTTCGATCTATAAACGCTATAAAGAATGGGGAAAACAAATCGGCGTTACGTCGGCAGCTTCTCTTAACGAGCTTATAAAAAACCGTAAAATAAACGATTTTATAAACATAAACGAAACGTTCCAGACTAAATGCATCGCAGACATTGCAGATCAAATACATGAGAGGTCTCATGTTAAGGTTATACTCATAGCGGGGCCTTCAAGTTCGGGCAAAACCACAACTTCAAAAAAGCTCGCTTTACAGCTGCAGGCCATAGGCTATCATCCCCAGCTTATAAGCCTTGACAGTTTTTATGTTGGGCGCGATAAAAATCCGAAAGATAAAGATGGAAACTACGATTACGAATGCCTTGAGGCCTTGGATATTCCTCTTTTGAACGGACTTCTAAATGATCTGTTTTCAGGTAGAGAAGTCAACATGCCCATGTATGACTTTACCGCCGGCAAACGCTTCTATGACGGAACAAAGATGCAGATCTCAGACAACGACGTTCTCATCATTGAAGGCATTCACGGTCTGAACGATAAACTCACTCCCCTTATAAACCCAGACCTCAAATTCAAGATCTACCTTTCGGCTCTCACTCAGTTAA
This sequence comes from Treponema parvum, assembly GCF_017893965.1. Classification (NCBI taxonomy): domain Bacteria; kingdom Pseudomonadati; phylum Spirochaetota; class Spirochaetia; order Treponematales; family Treponemataceae; genus Treponema; species Treponema parvum. The sequence continues at coordinate 975,366 of NZ_CP054142.1, read as the reverse complement.
ATCTTGACGACCACAACCGCATTTCGACGAGCGACAACCGCCTGATACGGCGCATAGTCAGAGACGCGCAATTTAGGGGGAAAAGCGCCGCAGAGACGATATTCATGTGGGACAACGTGCAAAGGGGCGAAAAACTTCATATCTTTCCGTTCCAAGGGAATGCGGACGCAATGCTTAACACGGCGCTGGATTACGAACTTTCCGTTCTAAAAATATTTGCAGAACCGTTGCTGCGCGCGGTAAAACCGCATCAAAAGGAATACTCGGAAGCGTCAAGGCTTTTAGGTTTTTTGAGCAATTTTTCGCCTATTCCGCCGACAGACGTGCCCGACCGCTCGATAATACGCGAATTCATTGGAGGAAGCGCATTTCACTATTAGCAGGGACAGCCGCGCGAGTCCGTGCAGAATAATGCAATCCGCACAGGAGCTTTGCAGCGGTTTTCAGTTTTTTCTGCCGAAGTGGGAATTTATTATATCGTCGACGACGGCTTCTTCTTCACGAAACGATTCCCGTCTGTATTTTTCATATTCTTCTTCCCCGAGTTTTTCAAGAGAAGCCGTCTTTTTCATTTTTTCCTGAAGGACGCGGCGTTTTTGCTCGCTTACAAGTTTGGCCTCAGCCAAATCGTTCAGCAGAGCTTCTTTTTGAATTTCAAGCAAACGAAAAAACTGCTGAGCGGAACTTATAACTTCAAAGTCTAAAGACCCTTTGATATTCGCCGCAGCCGCCGCGTGCTGTCGCGCAATAGAATCGAGTTTGTTTTGAATAGCCTGCTCTTCCTGCAGAGCTTTTCCAAGCTCTATTTCAGCCTGCTCCTGCTGAAAGCGCCTAAGTTTAAGAATTTTTTCAAGCGGAAAATCAAATTTTTTCATTCTTCAGCGGCGGCTGCGGCGGCCTCGTCCGCAATCTGTGCGACGGATCTTATCATCATTCCCGCGTCGTCTTTGAATTCTTCTTCCGGAATTTCGATTTCGGAAAGTTCGGAAAGCCGCGTCAAAGTTTCTTCCATCGTACACTTTTCAAATTCTTCCTGCTTTAAAAAATTTTCAATAGCGTCGTGTTTTTCAATCGCCCTGTCGATAAATGCGGAATTTCCTTTTTGATAATTTCCTGTGGTTATAAGGGTTTCGTTCGTGGCGTAAGACGCCATAAGCTCCCTTATGACACCGCAAGCTTTTCGTGTCTGCAGTCCGGAAACTCTGCGCGAAAGACGGCTTATGCTCTGCAAAACGTCGATAGCGGGAAAATGGTATTTTTGCGCCAGCGCGCGGCTTAAAACGATGTGTCCGTCAATAGTTCCTCTTACCTTGTCGGTGATCGGTTCGTTCATATCGTCCCCGTCCACAAGGACGGTATAAAAAGCCGTAATGGATCCCTTGTCGTTCGTGCCGGTGCGCTCAAGGAGTTTGGGTATCATGTCAAAGACGCTGGGAGGATAGCCGCGCTGCGCAGGCGGTTCGCCGTTTGCAAGGCCGATTTCGCGCTGAGACTGCGCAAAGCGCGTGACCGAATCAAACATAAACATTACGTCGTTTCCCTGATCGCGAAAGTATTCGGCTACCGCCGTAGCGACGTATGCTGCGCGGAGCCGGCATATTGAAGGCTGGTCGCTCGTCGCAACTATGACTACCGAACGCTTAAGCCCTTCCTTGCCCAGATCGCGCTTGATAAAATCCAAAACTTCGCGTCCGCGCTCGCCTATCAAGGCTATGACATTTATATCGGCGTCGGTGTTCCGAGCAATCATGCTTATTAGGGTGGACTTTCCCACTCCCGATCCCGCAAAAATCCCCATTCGCTGCCCTTTACCCACGGCAAGAAGGGAATCTATCGCCCGGACGCCCGTAGAAATTCGTCTTTCCACAGCCTTTCGCGTCATAGGATCGGGAGGAGAAGCTACCGCAGGATAAAATTTTTCAGGAGCGACGTCGCCCAGTCCGTCGCACGGCTTACCGGTAGCGTCGATAACGCGCCCTAAGAGCTTAGGCCCTACGCCTACTTGAAGAACGTTACCTGAAGCGACCACTTCGCATCCCACTTCAATTCCCTTTGTGTCTCCGAAAGCCGTAAGTTTAACCGTCGTGTCCGAAAGTCCTACAACTTCGGCCATGAGTTCGGTCTTAGTGCTCGGAATACGGATAGTACACATTTCACCTATAACAGAACGCGGCCCTATGCTTTCAATTTCGAGTCCGTTTACGGCGGAAACGTGTCCCACGTATAAAATGGTTTCCGCTCTTTTTATCTCATTTAAATATTTTGCAAAATCAAATTCAGCCGTGTATGACGATCTCATCTTTCACCCCTAAAATTCCCCGGAAAAACGATCCGCAGAATTTACGCATCAGGATTAATTATATCCGACTTTGTGATTGTCTTTATGGGCGCCACTTCAAGGATCTTATCTTCAAGTTCTTTCAGCTGGCTTGAAATGCGTGCGTCGATAGCGCCGAAATCTGTTTCCACTATACAGCCGCCTCTTTCTACCGAAGAATCTTCGATAACGCTTATGTTTTTTATATTTTCAACGCGCTCTATAAAATCTCGCGTGTGTTCGGCCGTCATCTTTACGTCTTCCAAATTTACGCGGAGAATAACGTCGCCGCGCCCCTTGACTTTTTTAAGAGCGAGCAAAACGTTGTTCATGATTATGCTCTTTTGATTTTCCGAAAGCACTTTTATAACTTTTCTGGCCATGAGGATCACAAGTTCTACGATCTGCTGTTCGGTTTCCTGCAATATTTCTTCACGGCGCTGCATCACCGCAGTTAAAATAGTATGCATGCGCTCTACAAGCCGATCCGCTTCCGCCTTTCCGTATACGTAGCCGTCCTCATGTCCCTTTTCGTACCCTTCTTTCGACGACTGCTGCTTTATTTTTTCCTGTTCGGCATGAGCTTCGTCGATTATCTTTAAAGCCTGCTCTTGCGCTTCCTTTATTATCTGCGCAGCATTATTTTGGGCATCGGTCTTTATCACCTGCGCCTGATCGGATTGTTTTTTTACTTCGCTGAACGCATCGTCCTTTGCCTTAGAAACTATTTCCGCCGCTTCGGCCTGCGCTTTTTCCAGCATGAGCTTTTTTTCATCTTCCCAGCGGGCGCGGTATTCGTCGGCTTCGCGTTTAAGATCTTCGACGGTAGGACCTTCGTACACGGGAGCTTCTTCAACCACTTCTTCGACCTTAGGTTCGTAAGAGTGCACAAGTTTTAACATGACTTCGCCGGGACGTTTTTTTATTTCATTCGGTCTGAATACTGTCTTTGCCATCTTTTACCTCAAGCACAAATTTGCCGTCATGTAACAAGCTCGTCTTCTCCCGAGCGTGCAATAACGATTTCGCCTGAATCTTCAAGGCGCCTGATAGTCGATACGATCTTTTGCTGGGATTCTTCGACGTCTTTCAACCGTACCGGTCCCATGAATTCCATATCTTCTTTAAGCATACTTGCGGCGCGCTTCGACATATTTCTGAAAATTTTGTCTTGAACTTCCGTGTCGACGGCTTTGAGCGCCTTTGACAGCTCTTGCGTATCGACTTCGCGCAGTACTTTCTGAATTGCGCGATCGTCGAGCATGACGATGTCTTCGAAAACGAACATGCGCTTTTTGATCTCTTCAGCCAAATCGGGATCGTCCTCTTCGAGAGACTCGATGATGGACTTTTCGGAAGAACGGTCGACAAGGTTAAGAATTTCTACAATGCTTTCGACTCCGCCGGCTGCGGTATAATCTTCGCTTGACAGTGTGGAAAGCTTTTTTTCAAGAACGCGTTCTACTTCGCGCAAAACGTCGGGCGAAGTACGGTCCATAGTCGCAAGACGCTTTGAAACTTCGGCCTGTATCTCTTCCGGCAGATTCTGAAGGATAACTGCAGCCTTATTGGGTTCCAAATACGCCAAAATAAGAGCGATGGTCTGCGGATATTCCTGCTGAATAAAGTTAAGCAGGTGAGCCGGATCCGTGCGGCGGATAAAGTCAAACGGCCGCACCTGCAGAGAACTTGTGAGCCTGTTTATAATGTCTATAGCCTTTTGGCTTCCCAATGATTTTTCAAGCAGTTCACGCGCATAATCTATACCGCCGGTCGTGATAAAATTCTGCGCGCTCATGAGTTCCTGGAATTCTTCGAGAACCGCATCTTTAAAATCCGCGTCGACCTTTTCAAGCCTTGCGATTTCAAAAGTGAGGGTTTCGACTTCGTCTTCGCGCAGATGTTTCATTATGTCCGAAGAGACGTCGCTTCCCAAAGAAACGAGAAATATCGCAGCCTTTTGACGGCCGGTGAGACTTTTATAGTCCTTTGAATTTTTCTTTGATGAAGTTCCTGTTTTTGCGGGTGTTGTAGCTTCTGCCATGATCTTATTCCTCCATCAACCAAGTGCGCACAAGCATTGCGACGTCTTCGGGATGTTCTTTTGCCATTGCAATCGCGTTTTCCTGCAGCTCTGCGCGGCGGCGTTCTTCGACGGACATGGAAACTTCCATGCCTTCCTCTTTTGCGTCCCAAAGAGCCTGTTCGCGGGCGGACTGCTGCCGCCGCAAAAGCTCTTCTTCGCGCAGTCTCTTGCGCCGCTCCAATTCCCGGGCGATAAATCTGACAATTATGAACAGGAGCAGTATCAAGGCCAAGCCGCCGAGAATCATCAAAACGGTCATCCTTGTCTGCATAGCTCTGAAATATGCTTCATCTTCGGCGGCAAATTGAGACGTGCGGTCAAACTGAATATTCGTAACCGTAACCGCATAACCACGCGCTCTGTCATAGCCTATGGAATTGCGGACATAGTCGGCCAATTTTTCCAGATCTTCATGCGAGACGGGCGTATATTCGCGGTCTATTCGTCCGTCGTTAATTACGAGATTGTGGTTTTTATCATATTTTTTTGTCCACGTTCCGTCGATGTTTACGGAAACAGTTATACGATCGATCGTAGGGCTTCGCTCTTCCTGTGTAGTCGTAGTGTTAATCACATTGTTCTGAGTTACCGCAGTTTCCGTAGATCGGCCTATGACGTTGGACATGTCCGAATAAACGGGCGGAGTTTGCCCTTCGGTTCCCGCAGGCCCTTCGGGATTATAGCCTGTGCCCTGCCATTCCTTAGTTACGGTCTGAGAAGAGATCGGGAAGGTGTCACGCAATTCGGAATCGTCGTAAACGGTATCGGGATTATCAGCTCTGATAGTTATGGGTTTGTACTCGGTGGACTGCGACGAACGCTTGGACATATCCATGTCGATCTTTATGTTCAAGTCGCGGACACGGTCTTCGGTCAATGTAGTTTGAAGCGCGCGCAGAACCTTCGCCCTGTATTCGGTTTCAAGTTTTTGGATGAGCTTTTGCTCTTTTGCGACTATGTCTACCCGATCGCTGTCGGCCATGCTTCCGAAATCGTTAAGGATGTTTCCGTCGCCGTCCGCGATAGTCACGTTTTCGGCGGTAAGTCCTTCGACCGCTTTTAAAAGCAGATTTTGAACGCCGAGAATTCTGCGGCGGCTGGTAAGAAGATCGCTGCCCGGCACGACTTTTAAAATAACGCTGGCCGTAACGGGATTCTGCTCCGAAGCGAACAGCGTCCTCTCGGGTTTTACGATATTAACGTCCGCGTAGGTGACGTCGGACAAAGCTTCAAGGTGTTGTTTGACCAACTGCGTGGTAGCGCGTTGCCATTGGATTTCACGGTCAAAATCGGTCGTAGCCCAGTTAGTCTGATCAAAAAATGCATAAGGATTAACATTTGACGGAACAAGATTTTCGGCAAGAAGAAGATCCCGCATTCTGTATGCGGTCTGCGCATTTGCGACCGATATGTATCCGGCGGCATCCACCCAAGTCTCGACGTTTTCCTGATCAAGTCTGAAGATAATAGCGTTTCGCGCATTTTCATCGGTGATCGGAGTGCCGAAAAGACGGACTGTAGTCGGTTTTGAAGAAATATTAAGCAGAAGTATCAGAGCAAAGACGGCGACCGCGACGATCCCGAATAATATTCCTTTTTGAATTATGGTCCATTTAGCCCACGCTCCTTTTAAAGAAGCGATGAACTTTTTAAGCCATTCGTTCATCATCCCCTCCTATGAACGAACAAACATTTTATGAATAATTATATCATAATAATAAAAAAGTGAAAAGAGAAAGTAATTTATTTTCACTTATGGAGCGTATTCCCTGCAAAGTGAGATGAGGTACTGCTGCTCTTCGGATAGCCAGATGTCGCTTCTGTGGAGTATAAAGAAGTTGCTTGTGATGCTGACGTCTATCGGAATCCTCACAAGCTTCCCGCTTTGAAGCTCGTTTCTCACCTGGATCTCAAAGAGAATGGCAACACCCTCCCCCTTCGCCGCAAGTTCTTTTACGTTGGAAGGCGAGGAACTTGTCCATATAGGATTGAGCACATAGTTGTGTTCCATTGCAAGGTTGTCTATAAGTATCCTTGTCGCCCTGTCCTTCTCAAGAAGGATCAGATCCTCATTGACGATATCCTCAAGGGAGAGAATCTTCTTGTCGCTCCGCAGCCTATACAGTGGACTGCAGACAGCCACAAGCTCATTGCGGCAGAACGGCTCCTGGTGCAGTCTGGGATCTGTATCGGAATGTTGTACCATCGCGACATCGCAGGTTCCGGAGAGGACCATCTCCCGAATCCGTCTGGATGAACTGTCTCTTAGATACAGCTTGCAGTCCGGGTACTTTCGCCTGAACTTCAGAAGGACATCCGTCATCATCGAAAAACCTATTCCAGAGGTGCAGCCAAGCACTATGGAGCGGGTCTTCTGGCTGTGTGCGGCATTGTTCTCCAGGCGGGAGAAAGCCTGCAGAACCGTCTTTGAGTCCTTGTAGAGCTGCTTGCCGGCATCTGTGAGATAAAGCCGCTTGTTGCGGCGCACAAAGAAGACATTCTCATAGTACCTCTCCATATCGGAGACAACCTTGCTGACACCGGGCTGAGTCATGTTCAGCCTCACGGCGGCACGTGACATGCTTCCTTCTTCATATACGGCACAGAAAACCTTTATATTATGTAACGTCATAGACAACCATCCATATCAAATCCATATCAAAAAAACATGCAAAAACGTTTGCAATAAGACGTTTCATCATTTAAAAAATAAATATGTATCATAATAATAACATCTTCACTCCCAATATATAACATTTTCTTATACTAAGTACATAAAAATTTGACCTTCTCATTTTTATGTGTAAGAATTTCAATTGATGGGGATTCCATCAGGAAATCAAAAATATTTTGGGGGATACATATGGGAGAGATTATTCCACGTTGGGAATGGAGAACATTCGGAAAGGAATTCGGTGAGGGAGAGGCCAAAATCAAGGCCCATGAGTTAGCGACATTCAAGAAGAGTTCAGAGAAGTACATACTCTCAAAAAACAGCAACGAGAACTGCAAGATACGTGATGATCTGATGGACATCAAGTCACTCAGACAGGTCAACGCAGACAAACTTGAGCAGTGGTACCCGACCGCAAAGCTCACCTTCCCGCTTTCAAAGGAGAACATAACAGATCTGTTCAAGAACTATTTCAAGGTTGAAGTCCCGAAGTTTGAGAGAGACGAGTACACCTATGAGCAGTACCTTGATGAGCTGGTTGCAAAGACCAAGGATCTCGAAATTGTTGATGTGTACAAGGAAAGGTCCATCTATGATATCGAGGGAACCACTGTTGAGATTGCAGAGACGAAGTTCAACGGCGTTCCAAACAGGACGATCTGCGTTGAGCACATTGATCCGAAACTGGTCATGAAGGTCGTTCGTGAACTCGGGGTGCAGGATTATCCGAACATCAATTACCTGAGCGCCATGAAACAGGCTGTCGGTATGGAGAGTTAAGGAAGTGCTGATTAAAGCGAGGAGCGCATTTAATCAGCGCTTCCCCTTGTTTCTCATAAGTCTTTAACTGCTTATAATACATAGACTTATTACGAAACAAGAAATTTTTATGTTAACACTGATTAATTCGCATTCGAATTAATCAGTGTTTCCTTAAAGGAGAAGCCCATGAGCAGAAAAGCAATCATTGATATTGGGTCCAACTCAATCAAGTTCTTTGTGGGAGAGCTGGCCGCAGACAGAACCATAAAGACAGTGCTGGACACAAATGACATAGCCCGTCTTGGTGAGGGCCTTGATTCCACAGGAGCAATCAGTCCAGAGGCGATGGAGCGTAACGTCGCTTCTGTTGCGGCCTTTGCGAAACAGGCAAAGGAACTTGGTGCAGACCAGATTGTGAGCGTCGGGACAATGGCACTCAGAAAAGCAAGTAACAGCACTGAATTCGTGGAGAAGGTCAAAAAGACCTGTGGCGTTGAGGTTCAGATCATCCCTGGAGAGGAGGAAGCCAGACTAAGCTACCTTGCGATCCTTTCAGGCCTTCCTCTGGAGAAGGATACGGATCTAGTGGTCTTTGACACGGGAGGCGGAAGCACAGAGTTTATCTACGGCAAAGGCACACAGATGGTCAAGAGATTCTCGGTCAACTTGGGTGCAGTCAGGATCACGGAGAACTACCTGAAAGCGGATCCTGTATCCCCTGCAGATGTTCAGGCGGCCATTGCACAGATAGACAAGGAGTTCAAGGAAGCCGGAGTCAACGGAAAACCGGCGCAGCTTGTCGGAATGGGCGGAACAGTCACCAGCATGGGTGCAGTGAAGCATAAGATGGTCAAGTATGACCCATCGGTCATCCAAGGCTCACGCCTGACAAAGAAGGATATCGAAGAGCAGATTGAAGAGTACTCAAAGCGCACAGTGGAGCAGAGAAAGGAGCTTCCCGGACTGCAGCCCAAGCGTGCAGATGTGATTCTTGCAGGAGCCTGCATTCTGAAGGTCATTACGGACAGACTCGGCGCAGATGGGCTGACGATCTCTGACAGAGGTCTCCGACACGGTCTGGCCTTCGATCTGTTCCAGAAATAAGCAATGTAAACAAGGAGGTAAAAAATGAGAAAAGCATTAACTGTACTATTGGTTTTGGTCGTTGGTCTTACAACTTTATTTGCAAATGGTGGCAAGGAGAATGCAGCGGATGGGAAGGAATGGAAACCCGGTCAGCCGATTACAATAATGAACCATGTGGCGGTAGGAGGGGCAATGGACCTCTACTCAAGAAAGTGGGTTGAGATTGCCGCAAAGTATACAGATGCCACATTCGTCGTTGACAACAACTCAGGCGCCGGCGGACTCACCGCTGGTGAGTGGGTCCTGAACCAGGATGCGGACGGCTACACTGTCTTCGCACTGGCTCCAACCTACCTCGACGCCGTCATACAGGCAGAGCTTGACTGCTCAGAATATGTAGATGGCTTCACCTACATCTACAATCTTATGGCAGACCCGTACTGCGTACTCGTCCCTAAAACTTCACAGTTCAATACCTTTAAGGAGCTGATAGAATGGTCAAAGGCAGGAAACCTCATCACACTGTCAGAACCCAACTACGGAGCAAAATACATTGATGCGGTACAGGTCTTCGGTTCCATTAAAGGCGTAAACTTCAAAGCCATTTCCTATGAAAGCGCAAAGAAGAACTTCGCCGCACTGCTGGGCGGCCAGACAATAGCATCTGTTGGAAACCCCGGAGACACGAAAAAGTATGAGGTGAGAGCTCTTGTAATCGGAAACACAACCCCTGTCCCCGGACTTGAGCATGTTCCGAACTATGAGCAGCTCGGCTATTCAAAGGAACTCGACACCATATCCATGTGGAGAGGCTATGCCGTCAAGAAGGGTACGCCGTCAGGTATGATCGCATGGTTCCAAGACATCTGCGACAAGGTTTCAGCTGACCGGGAGTGGATTGACTACATGACAGGAAACAAGCTTACAGTGCTGACCGAGAGGACTAAGGCCTTTACGGCAACAGTTGAGAAAGAAGTGGTCAGCACAATTGAGGTTCTCAAGAGCGTTGATCAGATCAGCCAGGATTACAAGAGATAATCCTGTCCTGAAACCGAATTCTACTTTCACCCGAAGGAGGCTTGTCCTCCTTCGGGTCTTTTACAAGGAAAATCTATGGAAAGCTTTTCAAAATGGCTGACCGGCCTTAGCTATTGGTGGATCTTGGCAGCCTTCGCTGCAATCATGGTCGGTCTGTACTTTCTCTTCAACGGCATCAAGATGACCAAGAACGTAAAGTGCCAGTTGCTTGTGCTCTGCGGTATGGATCTTGTCACGCTGCTGTTCTATCTTCTCACCTTCAACCTGAGAATCAGCAAGCTCGCGGCAGAGGCCGGAGTGACACCAAGAACAATGCCTAGGCTCTGGGCACTGTTCATGCTTCTCTGCTCAATCGGAGCATTCTTTGCGATCATAAAACAGGAGGCAAAGAAGGATGAGAAATTCAACAAGTGGGTCTTCTCCCTCCTTGTGGGATTGGGATCCATCTTCAGTGTGCTCCTGTTCAATTACATCGGCTATTACATCTCAAGCGCAATCTTCATATTCGTTGTGATGGTTGCAATGGGAGAGAGGAACAAGTTCCAGCTGATTCTTGTCCCGATCATCTGGTGCCTGTTCACATATTTTGTTTTCTACAAGCTGCTGTACATCAAGCTCCCTTTTGGAAGCCTGTTCAACGGGTTGGTCAGGTAAGGAGGTCCACATGGGTAACATTTTTGGAAATCTTGCAATGGGCTTCGGAACCATCGCCAACATACAGTCTGTCCTGTTCATTCTGCTTGGAGTGATTGTAGGGATCCTGGGAGGGGCAATACCGGGGATCTCACCGTCAATGGCGGTTGCTCTTCTTCTGCCTATCACCTACTCCCTTTCACCGATAACCGCAATGGTCATGCTGATGGGGATTTACATCGGCGCAAACTATGGCGGCTCCATCACAGCGGTGGCAATCAACACACCCGGAACGCCGTCCGCAACCGTCACAGCCTTTGACGGCTATCCAATGCTCAAGAACGGCAAAGCTGGAGAAGCAATGGGGATCTCTCTGTGGTCTTCAGTAATCGGAGGTCTGATCGGGGCATTGATTCTGATCTTCTTCAGCGTTCCCTTATCACAGGTGGCCCTAAAATTCTGGCCCTCCGAGTACTTCGCGCTCTGCATAATGGGTCTGACCACAGTAGCCACCCTTGGAGGAAAGCACTGGGAAAAGGCTCTTGTGACATGTGTTTTCGGTCTTCTGCTCAATACCATGGGCCTTGACCCGACCTTTGGAATCAAGCGTTTCACCTTTGGTGTAACGAAGCTGTTCGACGGCTTTGAGATGGTTCCTGTACTGATCGGTCTTTTTGCCCTTGGAGAGGTTCTCAACAACCTTGAGCACTACAAGGCAGGTCAGAAATCTACCCAGGAGAAGGTTGACTACAAGCTTCCAAAGCTCAGATACTACTGGAAACTGAAGTTCTCCATCCTACGCTCCGGTCTCATTGGCTGTATAATCGGGATATTCCCAGGCGCGGGCGGAACTATTGCCTCATTCCTTGCATATGACGTTGAAAAGCGTATGGGCAAGCATCCTGAGGAGTTCGGAAAGGGCGCTCCAGAAGGTGTTGCAGCTGCAGAGGCGTCAAACTCCGGATCCGTAGGCGGTGCAATGGTTCCACTGTTGACCTTAGGCATCCCAGGATCTTCAACCGCAGCGGTTCTGCTCTCCGCACTGATGATCCACAACCTGAATCCCGGACCGAAGCTGTTCACGGACGAGCCGGCGCTGGTCTATGGCCTCTTTGCCTCTATGTTCATCGCAAACGCCCTGATGATCTTCGTAGGAACCTATGGGGCAAAGCTCTGGGTAAGAGTCGGATACATCAAGAAGACCATCCTATATCCTCTGATCTTCGCCTTTGCAATCCTTGGAAGCTATTCAATCAAGAAATCAATGTTTGACGTAGGGACTTGTCTTGCATTCGGACTCATAGGCTGGATGATGAAGAAGTTCGATTACCCGGCCTCCCCTCTTGTGCTTGGAATTGTACTTGGGAAGCTCATCGAGACGAACTACGTCCAGACCTTGATGGTCACCGGTCCCATTGGATTCATACAGAGACCTCTGACGGTCATCCTGTTCGTGGTCTCCATAGCTGCGATAGCATATCCCATCATCGCAGGTAGGCGTAAGGAGAAGAAGCTTCACCAGTCCCGGGAGAGACAAGGAAAACCCGAAACGGATTCCAAGAACTGAAAGCATTGAGGAATCGACTCCATACGAATAAAGGCCAGAGTTTCATAAGAAACCCCGGCCTTTTGCTTTTGGCGCGGATAGTCAATCAGCTACCTCCGCTCATGCATTCACGCAGGACTTTCGATCATGCTCAGCGCATTGTCGTAAGCTCATTCCATCCGGTAATCATTCTGTCGATGACGGTCTGCGCGATCGAAAGCGACATCTGAGCCTTGGACATGGCCAGCGTTACGTCATGGATATCTACTGAATCAGGATCGGTAATAAGCTTTTGTTCGATGGAAGCGACATCAAGTTGCTGACGGTTCATTTGGGAAACGGCGCCGAGCACGCGATCTGCAACGGAGGGAGTTGAAATTCCGGCTCTTGGATCCTTATCGGCAAGGGCGTTCGCTTGGCCTGTCGACTGTATGCCGGAGGTTTTGTTATCCTGCGCTCCGGACGACAGAATTTTACTGAAAGAAATATCCTGCGGCGAGGACAAAGGAGCCTTTCCCATGTGAGCGGGATCCGTTCGCGTCATTTGCAAAGAACCGAATTCGGGAATTTTCATGTCCATAAGTATACCCCGTTCAAAAATATTTTACCAGCCTGTGCCTAGTCGGAAAACAGCTTACGCCCGACCTATCTCAAGCGCGGCGTTGAACATTTCCTTCGCACCCTGTATTACGGCTGTATTCGCTTCATAAGCGCGGGAAGAAGAAATAAGATCTACCATTTCATTGACTATATTGACGTTCGGATATTCCACATAGCCTTTGTTAGGTCCTGATTTTATTGCGTCGGGGTGAGAAGGATCGTAGACCATCCGCCCTTCCGAAGTATCTTTTACTATTTCAAGAACCTTTACGCCTTTTCCGGGGCCGTTATCCAAGTCTTCCGGCACAAAGGGCGTGCGCCACTGCGGGTTTGAAGCGGCGACAGGTTCGAATATTACCCTGGAACGTTTAAAAACTCCGCCTTCCTGCGTGCGCGTAGTGGAAGCGTTTGCGATATTGTTGGAAATTACATCCGTTCTGAGCCGTTCGGCGCTAAGTCCCGTAGCGGCGATGTTTATGCTTGAAAAAATTCCCATCGTTCGTTACCTCCGTAAAATTCTTTATATGCTGCGCATTAGGCATGCGCCGATATGCGTGCAGTCAAATCTTTAACGCCTTAAGGCTGTTTTTACCTGTGAAAATTCAAAATTTCCAAGCTGGGTAAGGAGCTGATATTGAAGCTGGATCTTAAGAATGTTCATGGCTTCCGCTTCGGCATCCACATTGTTACCGTTCGCCTTCGCAGACGTTGTATAGTCCAGAACGCGCCTAGGTTCTACGGATCGCCAATCCTGCACGTTATTCAGTTTAATGTGCCTCGGATTCGTGCGCGTAAGATTAAACGCTCTTTCCGCTTCTTTTTCGGAATCGAACGCGCGTTTAAGTTCGCTTTCAAAATTTACAACCGAGCGTTTAAATTTAGGAACTTCCGCATTAGCCATGTTGTTTGCGCTTACCTGATAACGCAAGGAATTTACGTCAAGCGCGCGGTGTAAAAGCTCAACAGACTTTGTAAATGTGTTCATATCCTTATTTTCGGAAAAAACAGGGGCCTTGTTTAGACATTATTTTTAAAGAATGTAACGCGACAGATCCTGGTTTTGTGCAACATCTTTTAGCCGCTCGTCCACGTAGGCGGAATCTATCACGATGGTTTCTCCCTTATGCTCGTCTGCAGAAAAAGAAATTTCATCAAGAACTTTTTCCATAATGGTATGCAAGCGGCGGGCGCCTATGTTTTCACTCACGGCATTTACTTCTTCACCCAGGGCGCTCATACGTTCTATTGCGTCGTCCGAGAATTTTACCGTAACGCCTTCCGTAGACAGCAATGCGGTGTATTGGTACGTAAGGGCGTTTTTGGGCTCCGTCAAAATACGGCGAAAATCGTTTTTATGAAGCGAATCGAGTTCCACCCGCAACGGAAAGCGTCCCTGCAGCTCCGGGATAAGGTCGCTCGGAGCGGCGATGCTGAACGCTCCGGCTGCGATAAAAAGGATGTGCGTAGTATCGACTATTCCATATTTCGTATTTACATTAGATCCTTCTACGATCGGCAATATGTCTCTCTGCACGCCTTCCCTGGAAACGTCCTGTCCGCTGCGCTCGCCTTTTACGGCGATCTTATCTATTTCATCGATAAAAATTATTCCCGATTGTTCCACGCGCTGCCTGGCAACTTCGGCAACCTTGTCGTGATCTACCATACCGTCCAAAACTTCTTCCGTTAAAAGGCGTCTGGCTTCTTTTACCGTTACCGTCCTGCGGTGAGATTTTCCGCCTACGATGAACGAAGTCAAATTTCTTATTCCGCTTTCAAGATCGTCCATATTTCCGCCGGCGATTATTTCCATATTGGGCAGTTGCGGCCGGCGGTCTATGGAAAGTTCCACTTCCCGATCTTCGAGTTTTCCATCGCGCAGCATCTGTCTGAATTTTTCCCGCGTAGATACGGCGTTTTCCGAAGCGGTTTGAGAATTTCCCGGCGGCAAGGCGATCAGTTCGTTTTTGCTTTCTTTTTCTCCGCTCCCCGGAAGAAGAAGATCCAAAAGCCGCTCTTCAACTTTTTCGCCGCTTTGCTCGCGCATTTTCTCCTGCATTTCGGCCTTCACGTCGTTATAACCTACGGCCATAAGGTCGCGGATCATGGACTCAACGTCGCGCCCTACGTAGCCCACTTCGGTATATTTTGTCGCTTCGACTTTTAAAAACGGCGCGTTGCAAAGTTTCGCAAGCCTACGGGCTATCTCGGTTTTGCCCACGCCCGTAGGCCCGATCATAAGAATATTTTTGGGAGCGATTTCGTCACGGATGTCTTCAGGCAGTTTAAGGCGGCGCGCGCGGTTTCTAAGCGCTATTGCGACGGCACGCTTGGCTTTGTGCTGTCCGATGACATACATATCAAGTTTTTCGACAATCTGTCGCGGGGTAAGATCTTCCATTACAGTTCCTCTACGATGACGTTATTGTTTGTATAAATGCAGATATTGCCTGCTATCTCCAGGCTTTTTTTGGCAATTTCACGCGCGGAATATTTCGAACATTCCATATACGCAAGAGCTGCGGCATAGGCATAGTTTCCGCCGGAACCTATGGCAAGGATATCGGTTTCAGGCTCAATGACGTCGCCGCTGCCTGAAATCAAAAGAATCTTTTCGACGTCGGCTACCAAAAGGAGCGCATCCAATTTACTCAAAGAACGATCCGTTCTCCACATCTTGGCCAGTTCCACAGCGGAACGAGTGAGATCGCCGTTATATTCCTTAAGTTTAGCTTCGAATTTATCAAATAAGGTAAAGGCGTCGGCCGTCGCGCCTGCAAAACCCGTTAATACTTTGCCGTCGTATATGCGGCGCACCTTTCTCGCGTTGCCTTTCATCACGGTGTTACCCATCGTAACCTGTCCGTCGCCGGCCATCGCGACTTTCGAGTCTTTTTTTACTGCGATCACGGTTGTGCTTCTGATTTTTTCAAATTGTTCATTCATCTTTTTTTCCTCCATGCGGATGCGCACGGTTATAAATTTCTATCAATCGTTCGGTAGTGATATGAGTGTAACGCTGCGTCGTAGAAATATTCGAATGCCCTAAAAGTTCCTGAACCATCCGCACGTCCGCTCCGTTGGCAAGCATCTGAGTAGCAAAGGTGTGCCTGAAAGCATGCGGCGAAACCGAGTGATTTACTCCTTCCACTCCGGAATAGCGGGCCACTATCCATTCGATTCCTTTTGCCGAAAGTTTTTTACCTCTCTGGTTTACAAAAACCTCCGGCACGAGATCCCTTGTGCCGAGCCTTTCAAAAAGTTTTTTTCTGTCGGCCAGATACAGGCACAAGGCTCTCCGGGCGTCATCTTCAAAATACACTCGCCTGTCCTTTTTCCCTTTGCCCGTAACTACGGCGGATCCGTATTCGTCGTCAAGATCTTTTAATTTCAACGAAGCTATCTCGCTCACACGGCACCCTGAAGAATATAGCATTTCAAAAATCGCTTTGTCTCTGGTTTCCCATAAAAGCTCTTTTTTTACGGGCTGACCGCACAAAGCGTCGATTTCGTCGGCAGTCATAAAACGCGGAAGCCGCTTGGGAATTTTTATCGTCCTAAGCTCAAGCGCAACATTGTTTTGAATATACTGAAATTTTCTGCAATAAGCAAACATCGATCTTACGGCGGCGATAAATCTGTTTATCGAAGCCGCAGACTTTTTATTTTCCGACATCTTTCCGACGCAAAAACGAAGATCTTCAAGGCCTACGGAAGGAAGAAGTCTCTCTTCTCCCAAATTCGACAGCATAAAATTCAAGTCGTTTTTATAAGAAATAACGGAATTTTGAGAAAGACAGCGCACGGTTTCTTCGTATAAAAGAAATTCTTCAACGGCTTCTTTAAGGCTTATATCGTTTTTTTGTTCCCTTCTTTTCATTGTATTTTAACACAGCCGTAAAATTGCGATCCTCACACTATGAGCACACGATCCGCATTGCAAGCTGCGGCAAAATCGGCATGTAGTCGCACGCGATCGGCGCTGCAAGCTGCGGCGCATCATCGGCGGCGCTTTGCCTTAGGTTGCGGCAGTTCCGCCGGCCTCATAGCTGCAGTGCGCAATTAAAGGCCTATGATGCGGATTCCTCCTCGGAAAATTTGGAAGAATCGTCCGCAGAATGCAAATAATCGCAATCGGGATTTATGCACGCTTTGTACGAACCGTTTTTTTTGTCAAATTTTTCCACAAGGAACCAGCCGCATTTCGGGCAATACTGTCCCGAAAGCGGTTTGAAATGCGAAATAAAATTGCACTTAGGATAATTTGTGCAGCCGTAGAATTCTTTTCCCCGTCCCTTGGGTCTTCTCATTACTATGTCGCCGTTGCAGCCAGGCAGAGGACATTTTGCAAGCGGAACGGCCTTTGTGTTGTGACATTCCGGAAAGCCCGAACATGCTATAAAAAAACCGAATCTGCCAAGTTTTTTGACCATGGGCTTTCCGCATTTTTCACAGATTTCATTTGTGGGTTCGTCGAATATTCCCTTCATGCTTTCCTGCGTTTTCATCACGTCGTCTACACGGACTTTAAAAGGAGCGTAAAACTCGCCGACCATCTTGTTCCAAACAAGTTCCCGCCTTTCAACCTTGTCAAGATCGTTTTCAACGTCGGCGGTAAATCCTTCGCTTATGACATTGGGGAACGATTCTACAAGGATCTTATTTATTATGCGTCCGAGCTGAGTGGGGACGAGCTGCTTGTTACTGCGCGTAACGTAGTAACGATCCAGAAGCACTGAAATGATCGGAGCGTAGGTGGAAGGGCGTCCTATTCCTTTTTCTTCGAGCGTCTTGACTATCGACGCGTCGGTGTAGCGCGCAGGGCCTTGCGTAAAATGCTGCTCGGGATCGAAAGACTTAACGGAAACTTTTTCACCTTCTTTTAAAGCGGGAATACTTGCCGTCACATCTTCTTTTGACGAAAGAAGTTTTATTACGCTGTAAAACCCTTTTTCGATTATCTTCGATGACGAAAGTCTGAAAACTGCATCTCCCGCCGTTATTTCAAGGCTGGTCGTGCGCGTTTTTGCGTTTGTCATCTGACTTGAAACAAAGCGCTCCCAAATAATCGTGTAAAGCCTAAGCTGATCCCTTGATAAATAATCCTTTACATAATCGGGAGTATAAGACGAATATGTAGGTCTGATGCCTTCGTGGGCGTCCTGAGATCCCTTGCCTACGGCATATTGAATTGGGTTTTCGGGAAGATTTTCAGGATAATTTTCATCGATCCACTTTCGAACGTCGTCCAGGGCCGTCTGTGCAATGCGTACGGAATCGGTGCGCATATAGGTGATAAGTCCTACGCGGCCGGAGCCTATGTTTACTCCCTCGTATAACTGTTGGGCTATCTGCATGGTTTTGCGGGAAGTAAAACCCAGTCTGTTTGCGGCCGTCTGCTGCAATGTGGAAGTTGTAAAAGGCGGACGAGGCCGCAGGCTTTTATCCGACGACTTTACGGCTGTAACGACGCAATCACAATCTTTGATCTTTTCAATTATGTCGTTTACTTCTTTTTCGGTTTTAAGTTCGGGCTTTTCGTCTTTATAAAACACAAGCTGGCCTGAAAACTTTGTCTTACCCTTTATAAAAACCGCATCCAAAGACCAATATTCTTCGGGAATAAAGCTTTCCACTTCGTCTTCGCGTTCACAGATTATGCGAAGCGCTACCGATTGCACGCGTCCGGCAGAAAGGCCGTTCTTTACCTTTTTCCAAAGAAGAGGACTGAGATTGTAACCGACAAGACGGTCGAGCACGCGGCGCGCCTTCTGCGCGTCCACTTTTGACTCTTCAATATCGCCGGGATTGTTTACCGCCGCTTTGATGGCAGGGGGAGTTATTTCGTTAAACACTATGCGGTTTATTTTTGCGTCGGTTTTATCTTTCAGCGCATTGTGCAAATGCCATGCTATGGCTTCGCCCTCCCTGTCGTTATCGCTTGCGAGCAATACTTCCGTAGAGTTTTTTGCATCCTTCTGCAATTCCTTGAGCAATTTTGCCCTGCCGCGAACGGTTATATACTCAGGCTGAAAATTATTTTCAATGTCGATCGCCATGCGGGACTTAGGCAGGTCTATCAAATGCCCCATAGAAGCCTTTACCGTGTATCCGCTGCCAAGGTATTTTTCAATGGTATGAGCCTTTGCAGGAGACTCGACGATCACCAATGTCGCCTTAGTCTTTTCGGCAGTATTTCCCTTTTTCTTCGTTGAGTTTTTTTTAGTTGTCGTTGCCATCACACACCTTCCCGAAAACGCCCGGAAGCGCGATCTCCCGGAACTTCTCCAATGCAAATCTTATAATCGTCATAGCTTTTTATGACCGGCGCTCCGTCGTCAAGGTAGCGCTTGACAGTCTGCCTTAACTTATACTCACTTTTTTCACCGCGAGCAACTTTAATCTCCAGTTGTTTTTCAACCGCTTGCGAAGTCATCTGCGCAGCGTGACAGAGCGCGCTCTCATGAAACAATACGTCGCGGTCATAGCCCAACGCAAAATCCGCCGTCAAAAGGGCTCCGCTTCCGGCAGGCGCTTGTATTACTACCGTCGCAGGCGACAGCCCCGCAATGATTCTATTGCGCTGAACAAAGCGCCACGGCTCGGCGCCGGTACCCGGCAGATATTCGCTCAAAAGGCATCCGCCGGTTTCCAGAATACGAGCTGCCAATCTTTTATGCGCCGAAGGAATTACAGTATCTATTCCGCACGGCAGCACTGCGGCCGTTTTACCGCATAATTTTCCGCCGGTAAGATGACCGGCGCCTGTTCTTTCCGCCCCGAATTTTTCGCACAGTGCGTAAAACACATCGACGGCGCCTTCGTGGGCCTTACCGTCGGCGCCGTAAGCGAGACCTGAAACTACGGTAGCCCCGTCAGTTACGGCGTCGTAAGCAAAATCGTGTGCAGCCTTAGCTCCTTCCTGTGTTAGCCGCCTCGTTCCCACTACGGAAACGCAGTTTTTACCGAGCACGGAAATATCACCCCTGTAAAACAAAACGAACGGCGCGTCAGGAATTTCCGTAAGCAAAAAAGGATAATCTTTATCCCCATACACTGAATACGATATTCCCCGCTTTTCAATGATTGCGGACGCGGCCCCTGCGTCATGAAGAGCCGTCTTACCGTCCCATTTCGCTCTTGGCGGTTTTCTCCCTATAATACCGGAAACGTCTTTTAAAGAAAGTAACGCAATGTCGTCCGCACTGTCAAGATTTTTCAGCAAAATTATCTTTTCTTGAAGCGTTAAAAAATGCGCCTGCGAGAGGCATAGGATCAAAAGCTTTTTACTTTCATTTTGCATAAGCGGCGTCTAACACGATCTTCTTATTGGCCTGTGCTTCTTTTTTTCGTTCGTCCGACTTTGTGGTTTGGATTATTTTATCATAAACGGCCGCGGCTTTGTCAAATTCATATGTGGAATAATAGGCGCGCGCAAGAACGAACATTGCGTCGACATTTCGTGTTTCAATCGTAAGGAGCTTTTCAAGCAGAGGCACCGCCTTTTCATTTTCGTCAAGTTCAAATACGTACAGGATCGAAAGACCGTATAAGGCTCTCGCGTAGCGCGGTTCTATGCGAAGGGCTTCAAGATATGCGGATTCCGAGAGCTTTAAATAATTGTATTTTTTGGTGTCTGAAGCAGTGGCGTCGTAATCTAAGGCAGAGTGAGCCATGTAACCGGCGCAAAGTCCCACGTAATAATACAAATTCTGGTTCGTGGGAAAATATTCTATAGCTTTTTGAAATGTTTTTAAGGCTTCCCCGTACATCTTATTGTCAAGGTAGCGGGTTCCCAAAATCTTATACCATATGCCGATCTGAGCCTGCGCCAGCTGAATATCAGCGACGCGGTTTTGATATTTCGCTATCGCGTTTTTTAATTCCTCTACCGTAGTAGGACTCTGTACGCCTTCTTCAAAATGCTGCTGCCGGATGATCGTCTTGTTACTCTTTGCGCATCCCATAAATAAAAAAACAAGCCATGTCAAACTGCAAAAAAAATAAACTTTTTTCATCGCCGTACTACCTCATTTTTTGTGCCCGGGGAAATATTCCCTATGACAATTTTCAAGCTGCCTGTCGTTTACATGCGTGTATATCTGCGTAGTAGACAGATCGCTGTGCCCGAGCAATTCCTGTACCGATCTCAGATCGGCTCCGCCCGACAAAAGATGCGTCGCAAACGAATGGCGCAGCGTATGTACTTTAGCATGAACGCCCGAAAGGATTTCAAGTTCCTTAAACTTTTTCCAAATTCCCTTTCTTGAAATCGGCTCTCCGCGGTAATTTAAAAAAACTTCCGCCGGATTTTTCCGTCCTGCCAACGAGGGGCGCACCGATTTCATATAAAGCTCCAAACACTCTGCTGCGGCGTCTCCGAACGGCACAAGTCTTTCCTTATCGCCCTTACCGTGAACCATAAGAACTCTTTCGTTCATGTGCACGTCATTTACCAAAAGCGATGCGGCTTCGCTTATGCGAAGTCCGCAGGAATAGATAAGCTCAAAAAGCGCACGGTCGCGTATGCCCAAAGGTTTTGAAACATCTATGGCGGATAGTATGAGTTCTACCTGCCTGGGCGACAAAACATCCGGCAAAAGCCGTGAAGCCTTAGGCCGGTCAAGCAAAAGAGCGTCATTTTCAGTCCAAAAGCCTGTTCTTACCAGATATGAACCGAACGAACGCAGCGCCGAAATATCTTTGGCAAGCGTAAGTTCGGAACACCCCTCCGTTTTGCGAAAAGCCAAATAGTACAACAGATCGTTTGCTCCGATTTCTTTTAACTTTAGGCGTTCTTTACCGCACCATTTAAAAAACTCACTTACGGCGGTTTTATATGTTTGCGCCGTAAGTTCGGATCGGCGAAAAACCATTATAAGATCCGTGTAAAACCTTGAAAGCATGACATCCGCAGTCAGTCTTTCTTCACTCATAAAGTCAGTCTACGCTCAAATTGATCGTACGGCTCAGTCCGGCATTACGCCAGCAGGCAGGCTGGTTGATATCGTCCGAAGAAGCGTTAAAACCTGCCGGCGGCGACAACGAAATATTCGATGACCTTGAAACCGAATGAGCGAGCGCACTCCCCAAATTCGATCCTCCCGATGACGACGGTGCGGTCGAAACGGCGACGGGCTCTCCCGTTTCGTCAAACAAAAATCCTGAAGAGCGGTTTCCCTTAACATCGGAAGCCGCCGCTGAAGACGCCTTTGTCGCCGTGTTTGAAACGTAAGAATGCTCCGCCTGCGGTCTTGAAATTATGTCAAAATCGCCGTAGCTGAGAACATTTTCATTTGAAATAATTTTACTCTTTGAAATTTTGTCCGCAGGCGTTCCATTTCCCGAGGAACGGGAAGAAAACCCTGTAGCGATCACGGTAACGCTGACGGAATCGCCCAAATCCGCGTCGTGTACCTGCCCCCAGAACACGTTGTGAACCGGGTCGGCTGAAGCGGTTATTATATTTACTATTTCATCGATTTCCATCATGGGAATATCGTCGCCGGAACAGATATTTATGAGTATGTTTTTCGCACCGTCAATGCTTGAATCTTCAAGCAAAGGATTTTTT
This sequence comes from Treponema parvum, assembly GCF_017893965.1. Lineage (NCBI taxonomy): Bacteria > Pseudomonadati > Spirochaetota > Spirochaetia > Treponematales > Treponemataceae > Treponema > Treponema parvum. Next base: position 953,050 of record NZ_CP054142.1, on the reverse strand, counting down.
ATGGCCTTAGTGGCCGCGTCCACACAGCGGTTTTCGCCAGTGCCAAGCCCTACGCCGAAAATGACATTCCCCTGTCCCTGCATAGTGCGCTTTACGTCGGCAAAATCTATATTCACTATTCCGGGCTTTGTGATGACGCTCGAAATTCCCTGAACTCCCTGGCGAAGCACGTCGTCCGCCATGAGGAAGGCTTCGCGGAACGTCATCTTTTTATCGTCCATTTTTAAAAGATGCTGATTGGGAATAACGATGAGGGAATCCACTTCTCCGCGGAGTTTTTTTACGCCTTCTTCAGCAACTTCGCGGCGCATTCGCCCTTCAAAGTCGAAGGGCAAGGTGACGACTCCTACGGTTAAAATGCCCATCTCTTTTGCGATGCGCGCCACTACGGGAGCGGAACCCGTACCGGTGCCGCCGCCCATTCCCGCAGTGATAAAGACCATGTCTGAACCCTTAAGCGCATTGCGTATCGATTCGCTGTCTTCCTCTGCGGCTTTTTCGCCGATTTCAGGGCAGAACCCGGAACCCAATCCGCCCGTAAGTTTTTGTCCTATGGGAATTTTTCTGGGCGCCTTAGATTCGCTCAGCGCCTGCGCGTCCGTATTCAAAACGATAAATTCAACATTTTCAATATTTGCATCTATCATCCGGTTTACGGCGTTCGAACCTCCGCCGCCGCAGCCTATTACTTTCATGACAGTAGGACTTCTTTTAAGCCCCTCAGCAAAGTCATTTAAAACTTCAAAATTTTCAAGCATATCCCCTCCACATCGGTATCGGAAGCGCCTTAAAAGTAAGTTCTTAAAAAGCGCCGACACCTATCAAAAAAACATATTTTTTATCTTTTTAAGAATACCTTCATTTTCACTTTGTTCAGGACGCGCCGCATTCTGTGCTCGCTTCTTTTTTTTGCCGTCCCGGGCGCTTACAAGATCCTTGCAGCTTTCTATCAAGCCTATCACTGTGGCGTAGTCGGCTCTGCGGTAGTCTTCTTCTATACCGCCGAGCTTTTCAGGAATCCCTATACGGACGGCAGTCGTACCGAATACGTTTTGAGCGAGCTCCACGACTCCCCTCATCTGCGCTCCGCCGCCTGTCAATATTATATTGCCCGAAAGCTGCGTCAAATTAGCCTTTCTCACAACCGCGCTGCGAACCATTGAAAAAATTTCTTCTACGCGCGGCTGAATTATTCGGCAAAGTTCGGCCGTAGACGTTTCTTCAGGCGGTCTGCCTCCTATACCCGGCAATATCACCTGAAGATCCTCTTCGATACCGTCAAACCAACAGCAGCCGGAAGCGGTTTTTATTTTTTCGGCTTCTGCGGTTGGAATTCCTTTTACAATGGCTATATCGTTTGTAACGAGATTTCCCCCTACGGCGATCGACACGGAGCAGACGGGAGCGCCGTGTATTAAAACCAGCACGTCGGTAGTTCCGGCGCCCATATCGATTAAAATAGAGCCCAGTTCCATTTCATCTTCATGCATGACCGTCTGCGTGGCCGCCAGAGTTTTAAGCATAATATTATCCAGCCGGTAACCGGCTCGGTTTATGCATGATCGTATGTTCATCACGGCCGTCTTTGAAGCCGTCACTATGTGCACTTCGGCTTTTAAACGAGCGCCTATCGTGTGCACGGGTGGGTTTATTCCGTAAGAAAGATTATCCACAAAATATTCACGGGGGATGATGTGCAGCATTTCGCGATCCAGCGGAATGTAAACGGCCGTAGCCATTTCTATCGCACGGTCTATGTCGGATTGATTTATTTCACGTCGGCCCTTGCCGTGGGAAGCTATAGCCGCAGAACCGCCTTGATTAAGACTTTCGGTTTGCGCGCCGCCTATGCCCGTAACGCAGGAAGTTACTTCGTAACCTGCGCTCTGTTCAGAGGCTTCTATGGTTTCCTTTATGACCTTGCATGCGGCTTCAATATTTACGATAACGCCGTTTCTGAGCCCCACAGAGGGTCTTTGCGCCGTTCCGAGTATTTCCACACTTCCGTCATCGTGAATCTCTCCGAGCGCGGCACGGATAAAACTTGTACCTACATCCAACCCAACAACAATACTCAAGGTCGCCTCCACCTGCCGTCAGTACGATAAGAAACCGAGCCGTAGCGCAGATCTATTTCCGAAACGCCGGAATCGAGAGACTTTACAATATCCAAGACAACCATCATATACTGCAGCGCTTCTTCGCTTAAAGAGCGATCGGTCAAAACCCTCGTCCGCGATCCCACAGGATACAGGACGAGTTCGTAATTTCCGTACTCCTTAGGAACGACGCAAATTTCCGAAATCGCCGCAAAATATTTTTGCGACAATTTCCTTATGTCGGATATCTGATCTATCAGCCTGCGGTATTTTTGAGGAATCCGCATACCGTCGGTCAAATGTTCTACCGGCAAGCCTGAAACAATCGGAATTGTTCTGTCAGAAACCGGACTTTCGGCATTAGGACTGAATAATACACCATTTTTGTCTATTTGAACAGGCACGCTGCGTCCGTCCATTGTTATAAATGTTAAAGCTACGGGACTTCTCTCCGTTACGGTAACGCTTATAGTGTCGGGAAAATGTTTTGACACAGAAACGCTTTCTACTGCGGACAGTGAGGACAATGCGGCCGCCGCGCGGCCCGTATCAAAATTAAGCCAAGACGATTTTTGCCCCGAATATATGACGGCAGTCAATTCCTGTTCGGAATAATTTTTTATGCCGGAAAATTCTATCGCAGGATAGCGCATGAGAGGAAGCACTACCTTGTAAGCAAGGCCTTCAAGCAAGAGGCAAAAACATAAGATGATAAATATTATTTTCAGCGCGGAAATATGTTTTTTATCTGCAGCCTTTTCAGGCGATATTTTATCCTCATCGCGAATGGCATCCTTATGTGCGTATGAAAGAGAACCGAAGGACTGTCGTTTTGCGCCCGGCGCGGCAAAAGACGCGAAGCGTACATCACTCATAATCGTTTACCCCATGTATATTTTCCGTTATCAAACCTGTATCAAATTCCGTCCGCGACGCATTTACTATAAAACCGCACATAGCCAGCGTCACCATCATGGACGAGCCGCCCGAAGAAAAAAACGGCAACGTTATTCCCGTGCTGGGAACAACTCCGCTCACAACCGCACAATTTAAAAGCGATTGAACGAATATCGCCGTAGCGCATCCGAAAGCGCCTATGGCGGCGAACCTGTTCTTGCACGAAAGGGCGATCTTATACGCCCTTGAAGCGAACAGCACCAATAAAAACATATAGATCAATACGCCTAAAAATCCGGTAGCTTCAGTCCATCCTGCAAAAATATAATCAGTCTGTATTTCAGGAATACCGTTTAATTTTGACAAGCCGGCTCCTATTCCCTGTCCCCAAAAACCTCCGGCATTTATCGAACGGCGGGAAGCGAAAGACTGATAATTTATTCCCTGCAAATCTTCCGTAGGTTTTAAAAACGCTATAAGCCTGTTCATTCTGTACGGTTCCAAGGAAATCATCAAAAAAGCCATGGGGACGGCCAAAAATGAAAAAGGTATGAGCCACGAAAGCTTTGCGCCAGACACAAAGAACAACACTATTCCTATAGCGAAAATAAAAAATCCTGTAGAAAAATCCTTCTGCAAAAAAACTATTCCCACAAAGACTGCCAAACCTATAACCGCAGGAAAAACGGAACGCTTAGTTAAATCGGGAATTTGAGCCTGTTTATCGAACAGATTGGCCAAAAACAAAATGACCGTAAACTTTACCAGCTCCGAAGGCTGAAAAGTGGAAACTCCCGGAAGCCTAACCCAACGGACGGCCCCTTTTTTTTCTATGCCTATGCCCGGAAAAAAAGTCAGCATGCACAAGATTAAAGTTCCCAAAACCATAAGGGGCAAAAGCGATCTTATTGTTTTTATATTTACAACGGCAAACAGCGCAAAAAGCACAAATCCTATCATCGAGCTTACCAATTGTCGTTTTACAAAATAAAGCGAATCCCCGAAAATACGCTGAGCCGAATTTTCGGCGCACACAAGCAGCGTGGCTATACCGATTCCCCACATGAGTATCACAAAAAAAATGAAAACCTTATCCGCCTGCCTGTAGCCCGACACGGGACGCTCGGCAAAAAAATTATACGTATTCATTTTTCAGCCTCCCGCAGCATATTTTGCAGTTGCCTAGTGACGCGCTCAAGTCCTATGCCGTGAGAACCCTTGAGAAGAATAAACGTATCGCGCGGAAGGCGAAGAACCACATCCGAAACTATCGTCTTGATATCCTCGTCCGTATAGCTTTTAAAAACCCTTATGTCTTTTATCCCGTTTTCTTCGGCGGCTATTGCGGCTTTTTGCATTTCAGGGCCGACAAATATGAATTTCGTATCTTTTTCCGATGCAAATTTTACGCAGCTTTTACCTACCGCAGCGTGCGCGTCGCTTGATTCCTGCCCAAGTTCAAGCATGTCACCGAGCACAAGACATTTTGCTCCCTTTACCGAAAGGCAGAGAGAAAGGACTTTTTCCACGGAATCGGGGTTTGCGTTGTAACAGTCTTCAAAGACGGTAATTTTTTTTCCGCGGAATGTAAAGTCGAAAACACGATTACGCCCTTCCATAACGGCGACGCTTTCAATACCTTTTTTTATTTGCGGCGGTGAAAGCTCAAGCTTTTCGGCAAGGGCGATAGCGGCTGAAGCATTTAAAAGATTATATGCGCCGGGCAAAGGCAAATGTATGGAAACCCCGCGGTAATCGAATTTTGTTCCTCGGATTCCCAGATCCGTTATGTTTTTTAAAGGCGGAACGGGAGCGCCGGATTTCCCGCTGACAGCCAGTCCACTACCCGCAGCCGAAGCGCCGCTCTGATCCGGAACGGCCGCACCCGCCGACTCGCTTAGAGCCGAGTTACAGGGAGCGTCTGTCGTGTAATTACCGAGTCCGAAACGAACTACTTCACCGCAAACTCCTTCCGCCAAAAAATCGACGAAGTCGTCCACTGCGGGAATAAACGCCGCGCCGTCTTTCCCGATATATTTAAAAATTTTTTTCTTTTCTTCCGCAATATTACGTCTCGATCCCAGCAGACCGATATGGGCCGTTCCTGTATTTGTGATGAGTGCGTACTGCGGGCGTAAAATATTCGTAAGATTTTCAATTTCGCCCCTGTGGTTCATTCCCATTTCAAAAATTCCGATCTGCTCGTCGCCTTTAATCTTAAAAACGGAAAGTGGGAGCCCCGTTTCCGAATTGAAATTTCCTTCGGAATATACGACACGGTATTTTTGTTTAAGCAGCGACACGATCAGTTCTTTTGTAGTGGTTTTTCCGCTGGAACCGGTAATACCGATTCTGACAAGTTTCGGGAATTTTTTTACATAGGCTTTCGCCGCAGCCTGTAAAGCATCGAGCGTATTTTTTACGCAGATAAAAACTGCAAAATCGCAACTGCTTGAACATCTTTTAGAAAATCCTTCTTTCGCCAACTTTTCATAATATTCTTTATTTTTTTCGTATTCGCTTTGAGCGACAAAAACGACCGAAGCGCCTTTTTCAAGCGCCTGCGGTATGTATTTATGACCGTCTTGAAATTCCCCGATAAGAGGCACAAAAAGGCTGTCTGTTTTTACATTGCGGCTGTCTGTAACAACGGAGGTAAATACAGCATTCCCGCTTTCACGACCAACAACATAACCGGCAACGGCCGTCAGAAGCTCATCAAGTGTGAGAAGCGTATACTGTACTACTTTTTCCATTGCATTATTCACTTTATCAAATCCCCACTCGTCACGTCAGTTGCGCCCCTTCATTTCTACGCGGACAATTTCTTCGCTTTCCGCCTTGTGCATGTTCAATTCCGTCGAAGCGATTCTTTCTATCCGATCAGAACCGGAAAGAAGACTTATATCCGTAATAAGCCGCTTGTTTTCTTCCACAAGCTCGACCTGTTTTTTTTCCAAAGCCGTCACTTCTTTTTCAAGTTTTTTATAGCGCATCGCCTGTATGCTGTTTATCACTAGCAGCGCAGGTACTGTTGCGGCGCAGATACAGACAAAAATATACTTCAATATGTTTTTCATAAACCTACTCCTGCGATTCCCATCTTATGGCGCGCCTTTGCGTCCGCCGATTTGCGGATTACGCGCAATTTTGCGCTCCTTGAAGGCGAATTCAGTTCAAGCTCTTTTTCGGAAGCACAGACAGGTTTTTTAGTCAGTATTTCCGCACAAGGCTTTCCGCCGCATACACAAGACGGATATTCGCTTGGACACACGCATTCTTTCGCCAAATTTCTAAAATAGTTTTTCACAATGCGGTCCTCAAGCGAATGAAAGGTGATCACTCCCATCTTTCCGCCGGTTTCCAGAACGTCAAAGGCGCCAGTCAAAGCGGCGGGCAGATTTTTAAGCTCGGAATTCACGGCAATTCTGAGAGCCTGAAACGTCCTGGTTGCAGGATGAATTTTTTCATGCCTGTACTTTGGTGGAACGGCTTCATAAATAATTTCCGCAAGAGCCTTGGATGAAAAAATTTTTCCCGATTCTCTTGCGCGGACTATTGCGGAAGCTATTTTCCTGCTGAATTTTTCCTGGGCATAAAGGTAGATCATGTCGGCAAGTTCTTTTTCCTTCAAAGTGTTCACCAAGTCGGCGGCCGTCTTTGAAGATTCCGGATCCAGCCGCATGTCAAGCCTTTCATCGCGTAAAAACGAAAATCCCCTCCCGGATTTTTCATAGTGGTAAGTCGAAATGCCAAGGTCGAACAATATAAGATGGGGCATTGGCATATCCTCAGGATAGTTCCTATAAAAATCGGTGAACCATCCGTTATAAAACCTCATACGTCCTGAAAACACGGAAAGCCGTTCCCTCGCCTTCTCCTGAATTGAAGGATCCGCGTCAAGTCCCAAAACGGAAAGATTCGGATATCGTTCCAAAAATGCATAAGAATGTCCGCCCTCACCCAAAGTGGAATCTATCATAAATGCATTTTTTTCATACGGTTCACCCAAGGGGCTTAAATATTTTAAGCACTCTTCGAGTAAGACCGGCGTGTGAACCACCTCCAAACCAGACCCCGCTTTCAAAACGTAATATTATTAAGTTCTTCTGCAGCGTCGCGGAAAGATTCTTCGCTTTGTTTCAGGTAGCGGCCGTAAGATTCCGCATCCCACAGCTCAAAGTATTTGATATTGCCCAATATCAGGCAATCCTTTGAAAGAGAGGCGAAGTCGCGCAATGTCTGCGGAATGGAAAGGCGTCCCGCCTTATCGAATTCCACTTCCTGCGCCGGAGCTATAATCCTTCTTATGACGCTTCTGTTTTTTTCATTAAACGGAGAAGCAGACTCCATTATCTTAGATGAAAAAACATCCCATTCGGCGGGAGTATAAAGCCACAGACACGCATCGATCCCCTGCGTAACTATGAGAAAGGTATCGGACAATTCCGAACGTAATTTTGCAGGAAAAAGGATTCTTCCTTTTTCATCAAGCGTATTACGATATTCGCCGGTTAATAAACTCATAAATATTTACCACTTTATACCACTTTTACCCACTTATTCACTATTCTATAATAAAAAAGACTAAAGTCAACGCCTAAAAATGCCGATAACCGTTTTTTTTTATAAATCATGACAAAATTGCAATATGAATGTATAGTGAATACGATGATAAACACTTTGAACGAAAGCTCTCTTCACAAGTCGCTAAAAACGCTTTATTCGCTAGAAGAAAGTACGGAGACGGAAAAACAAGTGGGCAGATGGATCTGCGACATAGTAAAAGGCGACGGAAGCATTTTTGAAATACAGACCGGCAGCGTTTCAAGTCTGCGCCGCAAAATCGAAGGATTACTTTCGCTCAAAAAAAGGATAACACTCGTATATCCCGTGATATGTGAAAAAATGATAGAAACCATGGATAAAAACGGCGGCCGCATTTCAAAGCGCACAAGTCCGAAAAAGGAAAGCGTGTATTCGATTTTCAGGCAGCTTACGGGACTTTGCGATCTGCTGCTCGATGAAAATTTTTGCCTTGAAGTTCCCGAAATAACCGCGACGGAATGCAGGCTGAGGACTGACGGTAAAGTTCAAACTTTAAACAAGAGCCGCCGCTTTTTAAAAAACTGGATAAAGACCGATAAAAAGCTCACGGCCGTTTTAAAAACGTACCGATTCAAGTCTAAAAAAGACTACCTAAGGCTTTTGCCGCAGACGGCGAATTTCGTTAAAGACGATTTTACGGTAAAAGAAACCGCAAAATGCATAAAAGAAACGCATACGCCGGCTGCGGCAACACAGGCGCACGTAATGCTTTGGGTTCTAAAACGCATGGGGCTTATCGAAGAAATTTATAAGATAAAGAGGGAATGTCATTACAAAATAAAGAGTCTCACCCCAGATTAAGAGCGAGTTCCAAGAGGCGTCGGAGAATTTAAACCTCCGCACAAAAAAAGGGCTGCCCAAAGCAGCCCCTATTTCAAGGATCTTTATTTCTACCAGTTATCGTCCATGTCGTCTACGTCGTGATTTTCTATGTCGTACAGATCGGTGACGGCGTGCATACCGTCAAAATACACATAGTACGCGCCTCTAGCGTTGACGGGATCACAATCGATCCTAAAGCCGGTGATTCTTAAACCCGGCCGGTTACCGTAATACGCGCTTGACTGAACTATACCGTGAACCCCGTCTACCGAAGGCGGAACCGCAACCGTAATTTTTTTCCAACTGGTAAAGGCCAAGGATCCCATGTACAACTCATAATTGCGTCCGAAGAAGTCCTGCACCAAAAGGAACAAGGAATGATCCATGTTTCGGCCTGCAACCCACACGGAAACGGTCTTTGTAACTCCTTCGATGGGGATAGGCCTTACAGCTTCGATGTATATGGAATTTATACCGCGACGGAAAAATTCCGCTTTGACGCCGAACGAATGATTGTTTTCTCCGACGTCCTTTTCACCTTCGGCCAATTCCTTTTCATCTTCCTTTCCTGCAGGTCCGCCCGAAAACAGACGGCCGGTAACTACGCCCGCGTCCAAAGACATTCTGACCGTCCAAGAACCTTCCCGCTCAAAATTATCGACGAGAATATTCTTTAAAGCCTGTTCTGCAGAATCATTACCTATAACGGAAGGATCCGGTTCCGTCAAACTGACCTGCGCAAAACTCATCCCAATTGAGAAGATCGCAAATAAACTTAAAAGCAAATATTTTTTCATTACTGTCCATCCCCTGTACTCTTTTTATCGCCAAAGTCAGCATCTTTCAAGTTATATCCGTCGTAAACATGAGTAATACCCGCCGCCATATACTGAAATTTGTCGATGAATACGCTGAAATCATCGGCATGTTCGGCAGCGTCGGCGCGGAATCTGAATCCGACAAAATACATATTGTCCGCGATGGAATGTCTTGAAGACGACTGTCGTATAGAGCCGGCAATCTTTACTACGATGTTTTTCCAGCCGTAGAACAGAAGATTTCCCGCGGGGATAATATGAACGGAACCTTCCGCATCGCGTACAAGAGCGTCCATAAAATAAAGATAATTGGAACCCCATACCCAAAAATCAAGCTGAGAAACATTCCCTCTAAAAGGAATTTCATAGGGCTTGTCATCTTTAGAAGGATAAATTTCAAACCAGTTGTCGCCTTTTCTTTTAAAAGAAACCTTAGCGCCTAAAACCCGCGGTTCGGGATCGCCTTCTTTTACAAAAGGAAGAAGCGAATTCGGCATGCCTTTAAAATTTGAAATAATGGGATAACCGTCGGCGACAAAGCGGCTGGCCTGAATTTTCCACGTCCAATCCATTTGATCAGGCGTATCAAAATTATCGATCAAAACAGTCTCTACGCTTTTTTCATTGTGCTGGCTGAAAACCGGAAGACAAAATGAAAAAAACAAAGCTAGCGGCACAAAAAATGAAAAGCCCTTTTTCATTAAAAACTCCTTGAAATATTTTGCATTCCATAAAGAATACCTTGTTTAATCATCGGCAGAATCATGCAATAACTGTAACTATTTGATTATATTTCGTGCATGCCTCTTTGTCAAACAGTCAGCCCGTTTTGTCAGCCTATTTTTGCTTGTTTTCAGTCATTTTTAGTGTAAAATTTTTGTCGCGCGGCTATGGTTCGGCGGCGGATTATTTACGATAAAAGCGCCCCGCCGCCGAGGCGCCCGAATTCCTTAAAATTTGCTTTATTGAAGTGCGGCAAAATACGTGCTATTATTCGATTATGCAAGAACTTCCGGATATTATAATGTCCGCTTCGGGCTGGCGAAAGGTCTTTGCCGAATCGGGTAAAGAAGACGACGGCCTGCCCTGTATCGGGAAAAAAAACACGATAATCGCAATGCTGGCGGCAGAAATTTTTGCCGATTACATAATAAAAATTTCAAACAAGGCGTCGCCTTCGGTCGTTTGCGGAACGGATACGCGGCCTACGGGTTCCGCCGTAATCGACGCGGTCTTAAAAATATTCCTTGCAAAAGGAATTGTTCCGCATTACGCAGGTGTCATAGCCGCTCCTGAGATAATGGCGTATTCCACCCGCTTCGACGGTTTTATGTACGTTTCCGCGAGCCACAACCCTATAGGCCATAACGGTTTAAAATTCGGTCTAAAAGACGGCGGGGTTCTTGCAGGCGAAGAAAATTTAAAACTTGCAAACGAGTTTCTGAAAAAATGGCATGAAAAAAATACGGAAGACAGGCTTAAGGCAACGGCAAATACGGCTTTGCCCTCGGAACTTGACTGGGTCTACGCGAACGCGCCTTCGGTAAAAAACAAGAGCGCAGCCTATTATCATGACTTTATGATGCGCGTAATTTCGGACTCGGACGATCCTGCCGTTCAAAAAAACGTGTTTTCAATCATGCGTTCCAAGGCCTTAAAGAAAAAAATCGCCGTAGTTTGCGACATGAACGGCTCCTCAAGGTCTTTATCCGTCGACGAAGAATTTTTTAAAGAATGCGGCATGGACTTTTACAAAATAAACGCTGCGCCCGGACAGATCGTACACGGAATAATTCCCGAAGGCGAAAATCTTCTATTCTGCGCAGCTGAAATGGAACGGCTCAAAGACAAGGAAAAACTTCCCCTGCTAGGCTACATGCCCGACTGCGACGGCGACCGCGGAAACATCGTATACTGGGACCGCCGCTCGGCTTCCGCAAAAACGCTCGAAGCCCAGGAAGTTTTCGCTTTGGCCGTTCTTTCGGAACTGGCGTACGGAGCGTGGAAAAACAAGGGCAAAAAAGATTATAAACCCGCCGTCGTTGTAAACTGCGCCACTTCTATGCGCATCGATCGAATCGCCGAAGTTTTCGGAGCTGAAATTTTTCGCGCCGAAGTAGGAGAAGCTAACGCCGTAAACCTTGCCCGGAAAAAACGCCTCGAAGGCTACACTGTGCGCATTTTCGGAGAGGGAACAAACGGCGGAAACATAACGCATCCCGAAGCCGTCCGCGATCCGCTCAACACCGTCTTTGCGCTTGTAAGGCTTTTGGTGATGCATCCGGGTAATTCCAAACAGCCGGATTTATTTAAAATGTGGTGTAAGTTGACCGGACAAGAAGATCTGTATTCTCCCGGTGATATAACGATAACCGACATTATAAATACTCTGCCCAAATACAAGACTACGAACACTTTTGATAAAAGAGCGATAATGCACATAAAGACTAAAGATCACGGAATTTTAAAAAAGCGCTTTCAAAAAGAATTTGAAAAAAGCTGGGTAACGATGTCGCCTATTCTTAAAAAGAAATACGGAATCGTATCTTACACTGCGGCGGCTACAAACGGAACGGTGGAAACTCAAAATATAAAAGATTTCAGCGTAAGCGGTAACGGAGGGCTTAAAATTCTGTTTTACGGAAAAGAAAACGACGCTGCCGAAAATGGCGGTATTGCCGGCATAGAAAGCGGCACCCTCCGCATGTTACAAGGGCGGAACAAAAACGGCAACGCTCTGGCCTTTATGTGGATGCGGGGATCCGGTACGGAAAGCGTCTTTAGGGTTTTATGCGACGTAAAGTGCAAAACGCACGCCAAATCACAATCCGAAGATTTAAACAGCGACACTTCAGATATGGAAGAGGATCTTTTAAACTGGGAACGCAGTCTAATTGAAATTGCCGACAAATACAAATAAAATCAGGAGAAAATCATGGATTCAAAGGAAATTTTAAAACGCGCTAAAGAGTACATCGCGTCCGAAAAAGACGAAAGATTCCGCAAAGAAATTGTCGATCTTGTTGAAAAAAACGACATGAAAGAGCTGGAAGACAGGTTTTATCAAAACCTTGAATTCGGTACGGCAGGCCTCAGAGGAATAATGGGCGGCGGAACGAACAGGATGAACACGCTCGAAATAAATCTTGCAACCCAAGGCTTGGCAAATTATCTTATAAAAACCTTTCCAGAAAAAGCGAAAAAAGGCGAACTGAGCGCGGTAATCGCTTACGACAGCCGCGTAAATTCCGACGTATTTGCGGAAGCCACCGCATGTATTCTTGCAGCAAACAAGATAAAAGCCTATTTGTTTACCGGCCTTCGCCCTACTCCCGAACTGTCGTTTGCAATCCGCTATTTAAAAGCCGACACGGGCGTAGTAGTTACGGCGTCTCACAATCCCAAAATGTACAACGGATACAAGGCGTACTGGAATAACGGCGCGCAGGTAACCGAACCGCACGACAAGGGAATAATAAAAGAAGTGAACGCCGTAAAATCGGTAAAAACTATATCAAAGGACGAAGCTCTAAAGGAGGGGATGATAATACCGATCGACAAAGAAATCGATGAAAAGTTCTGGGCGATGTGTAAAGCACAGCTTTTCAGACCCGCTCTCATAAAAGAAAAAGCAAAAGACGTAAAGATCGTGTATACTCCGCTGCACGGTACGGGGGCGATGCATGTTGAAAAAGTCTTGGGGGATCTGGGATTAAAAGTAATCACGGTTCCGGAGCAGCGTAAGCCCGACGGAAACTTTCCCACAGTTGAAAAACCGAACCCCGAAGAAGCTACGGCTTTGCAGCTCGCTCTGGCTCTGGGCGAAAAAGAAAAAGCGGACTGTATTATGGCGACGGATCCCGACGCGGACCGCTTCGGCAGCGCATTCCCTAAAAAAGACGGTAAATTCCAACTTGTTACGGGAAATCAAATGGGCGCTCTGCTTTTGGATTATATTCTTTTAAGCAGAAAAGAGACCGGAAGACTTCCCGACAACGCGGCTATCGTGCGCACTATCGTTACGTCTCCGTTCTGCGACAGCATATGTAAAAAATACGGCGTAAAAGTTTTCGAATGCCTTACGGGATTTAAATGGATAGCCGCGATCGAAGACGAAATGGAAAGCACAGGCAAAAATTCCTACGTGTTCGGATTTGAAGAAAGCTACGGATACAAGATCGAAAAAGAAGTGTTCGATAAGGACGGAATATCCGCAGCGGCCATGTGCGCCGAAATGACGCTGTATTGGAGATCGAAGGGCAAAAGCGTTTTGGAACGGCTGGACGAACTTTATGAAGAATTCGGATATTTTGAGGACACGGCCATATCGCAGTATTTCTACGGCAGTTCGGGCGCAAGCACGATGAAAGGCATAATGACAAAGCTGCGTGAAGAAGGCCTGAAAACTCTCGGAAATAAAAAAGTCCTTAATATCCGCGACATAGACAGAAGCGTTTCGTTCTCACCCGACAATCCGGAGAAAAAAGAAAAAGTTAAACTTCCTAAAAGCAACGTGCTTCAATTCTTCCTTGAGGGAGGCACTATAGTAAGCGCGCGGCCTTCTGGAACGGAACCGAAAATCAAATTTTACATCAACGCGTCCACGCCGATAAAGACGAGTCTTGATTCCGCCCGAAATGCGTCCCAAGAAGTTTGCAACGCCGTCAACGCCGATATTAAGCGAATCCTAGATGCTGCCGGGAAATAATATCTATAAAAATTATAAACTGCTTCGCCTTCTCTTGGAAGACGGAGCGGTATTGACCGCCTTCGACACCGAAACGACGGGAATCACGTGCGAAACCGATAAGATAATAGAAATAGGCGCCGTTAAATTCGATATTGACGGCGTCTTGGATACTTATCACACGCTCGTAGATCCGCTGTCCGATATTCCTGAAGACGTAACGAACGTCAACCACATCACAAATGAGATGGTAAAAGGCAGCCCGCCGGTAGGCAAAGTTCTTCCAGACTTTTTGCGCTTTATCGACAATTCAATCCTTGTGGCGCACAACGCAAATTTCGATCTGAATTTTATGAATACGGAACTGCTCAGAAACGGCATGAAACCTCTGAAGAATAAAACCATCGACACTTTGGAGCTTGCGCGCTGGGCGTATCCCAAACTCGGAAAATACGCTCTTCAGTTTCTTGCAAAAACTTTTTCGATAAACGTGGAAAACGCGCACCGCGCTGACGACGACGCTCTGGTATGCATGAATTTGTTTTTGCGCTGCCTTAAAGACACGGATTCGATGCAGGAAACGCAGTGATTCGGCAAAATCGAACAGCCGATCATCTTATCCGCGCGGAGCTTTCGCAGGATCTATCGGCATTCCGTTTTGAAAAACCATAAGCGTCATCTGCGGCTGCATGCTTATCGTATCTATTCCGACAGTGCCGAGCTGCGCCCCGGCCACTACATAATCGCCTTTTTGAATTTCTACGGAACCCAGTCCCGTATACGCATAAATCAATCCCGTCTTAGACTGAACGAAAATCACCTGTCCGAAGCCTCGATAAATTCCGCAGTACATTACCGTGCCGGCTCTGATGGCGGTCACATTTTCATCGCGCTTGGCGGAAAGCTGAACGCCCGAAACTTTTCCTTTCACATACGTAACTTTAGGATCTTTTACCGGCCACACTACGCCGGCATCGATTTTTTCAGCGTCCGTATATTTTCTTGGATCCGCGAATTTCAGATCCAAAACAGTCCCTTCCGAGGATTTGTTTTGATCGCCCGAATTTTCAGCTTTCGAAGACGAGGCTATTGAAGAAGCGTTTTTTTTACTCGAGCCGCCTCCTGTTCCGAAATCTCCCGATACGGCAAGGGAATCGGGAACCAACAATTTTTCACCGGCTTTAAGAATCGCATCGTTTCCGAGCCCGTTTAATGCAAAAAGCTCCGAAAGAGGAATGCCGTTTTTACGCGCTATTCCGTAAAAGGTATCGCCTTTTTGTACGATATAGACCTTCGTGTTTTTCTTTTGCGAAGGATCCGAAACGGGAGCTCCCGTAAGCGCCGCCGCTGCGGAAATGTCGGCCGAGGGTATCGTAAGTTTTTGCCCCGTTTTTAAAACGTCGCTTTCAGACATATTATTTGCGGCGCGAAGTTCGGCTACCGTAATCTGATATTTCCGGCTTATGGCATAAAGGGTTTCTCCCTTCGAAACCGTATGAGTGGAATCGGCAAATACACATAAACTTAAAAAGACCTGCACCGCCGCACAGAAAAATACCGTCGTTTTTTTTATAGCAAGATTTCCAAATCGTAAATTCATACAATACCCTTATCGGCATAAAAAAGAATTTTCGTAAGAGTTTGAAAACAAGAAAACTAAACGGCCGCTCCGAAAGGCGATTTTTTTTTACGCCCTCTGTTTGGCTAAGGTTCGACTGCGGCGCGGTCGCTCGTTCGGCTACCGCTATCTGCTTATTAAGGAACGGAAAAGCGACGCCGCGTCTATACCGTTTATGAGTTCGCCGTCCGCATAAAGTTTAAGCATGTTTTTGCGTCCGTTTTCAAGGTGAGTCGAAGTTATTCCGTGACGTATTGAACTGTCGGCTTCCAAAAGAGCCGACAGATGATCTGCCAAACGTACAAGTTTACCGTCGACGGGTTTGTCTTTGTCGGTATAAATCGAATTCAATTCTTCCCATGAAACTATCTTAGCCTTTCCGTTTATCATCACGCGGTTGCAAAATTCATCGCTTGTAAAATAAAGCAATTCGTCGGAATAAAAATCTTCCATGTACGGCAAAAGCTCTTTTCGAACAAACATGTCTTCTATTTTTTTTACGATGTTGGGAAGCTCGTCTGTCGCCTGCTTTACGGGCGAAATTATGTCCCGCGTTACGGATTCCGGCAGATCATGAAAAAGCGCGCTGAAAAAATCGTTATACAATCTCGTCGATGAAAAACATACGCCCGTCTCACGCGCCAGTAAGACGGTAAGAAGCGCCACAAAAAAACAATGTCCCAACACGCTTGTGGCCGGAACCCGCGGCGTCTGATTCCAGCGGCGCTGGAACCTGAGCTGCTCGATAATCATGAGAAAGTCGAAAGGCCTTTGCCGAGTGAGCAAGAGCTGCAAGGCGCGAAGATCGAGATACCCTTGCATGACGTCTTCAAGTTCCCGTCGGATCGCGTCAAGGCGGCGCGGTTCGTTTACCATGGAAATCATGTCCAACTCTCGCAACGTCGAATACTTATGCGCGGCGCGAAAAATACGGTAAGTCGTGTTTTCCGTATCGGTAAGAGGAATCAACCCCGACGACTGTCCTACGTACAATGTAAAACGGGAAAAAAGCTCATCGTCGTGGATAAGAGACCGATACTGCGACAAGACCCATTCGTTAAGCCTCATGTATTCCGAAGGATATTCCTTTTTCATGAGGTGCTGAACGGGAGCCTTTATGTCGCAGAGCGCGATCTTTCTGAGCAAATCGAAAACGGATGCGTATATCATCCATTCCCAATCGATTTTGGCGCCATTATTTTCTTCGAATTTACCGAATATATAGGCCAAGACCATTTTTTCGGCGGCCTTATCCATTTCGATTATCTGGAACGGTCTTACAAGATCGTTCCATCTTTCAATGGAAAAAGCTTCAAATATCTTTAGGATTAATCGTTTATCGAGCATGACTTTTCCGTTAAATTATTACGCTTTCTTACACTTTCTTACGCGCGCGCTCCGGCAATCTTAGGACGCGCCGGTAACGTAAGGCTTTCCGTTTGCGGCCGGCGCATAATTTTTGCCGCTGAATATCACTAGGGCAAGAAGGGTAATGACGTAGGGCAAAAGATTAAAAAATTCGGCCGGAAGCATATTGCTTAAGACCGGAATATTCACTACGTAAATTGCAAAAGCCACAGCAGCTCCGAACAACAGGGAAGATCCCGTTATTCCCAAAGGAGACCAGCGCCCGAAAGAAACCGCCGCCAGAGAAATAAATCCGGTACCGTTTATCGTATTCGACGTATACTGAATGGTCTCCGTAAGGACGAGGCAGCCGCCGGCGAGCCCTGCCAAAAGGCCCGAAGCGAGGACTGCGAAGTAACGCATTTTACGGACGTTTACCCCTACGGAAGCGGCGGCATCGGGATGTTCGCCGCAGGCGCGCAATCTCAGCCCGAACGGAATTTTATAGAGCATAAACCATGAAATTATGATTACGGCAAGGGCTATGTATGCCGTAGGATAAATTCCTCCCGGGCCGGGGAACATGCCGATCTTATAGGGCCGTGTACGGTCGGAAGAAAAAAGAATTTGGGAAAAGAAAATAGTCACCCCCGTAGAAAGCAAATTTATACCGGTACCGGATACCGTCTGATCGGCGTTCAGCGAAATACTGGCGTAAGCGTGTATGAGCGAAAAAAGCATGCCGAAAACGGCTCCCACCGCGAGCGCGAACCACTCGGAATACGGAAAAAACGATTCCATAAGCACGTGTGTAGAAGCTGCACAAAAAGCGCCTATTCCCAAAAGGCCTTCGAGGGCGATATTTGTAACGCCGCTTCGTTCACATATCATGCCGCCGGCGGCGGTTATCAAAATAGGCGACGAAATCATCAATACGGAAGGTATTATCCCTAAAAGTACGTTCATTTTATGCCTCCCCGTCCTTGACAGCACCGTTCACCTTGCCGATCTTCCGCACGTCTGCGTTCTCTCCATATAAGGAAAAGGCGGAATCCGGCTTTAAGCGAAATAAAGACCACCACAAGTCCTTGGATAATAAATGTGATTTCCTTTGGAATTTTATTTGACTGCATGATGGGCTGGGCTGCCTGCAGCATTCCGAACAGGAGCCCCGCAAAAAAGGTGCCGAGCGCCGTGTTGTTGCCTACAAGGGCGACTGCAATTCCCGTAAACCCGTAATTATCCATGCCCGCGATAACGCGGCCGTATTTAAACGAACCAAGGGCGACAATTCCGCCGCCCAATCCGGCGAAAGCGCCCGAAACGGCCATCGCGATAACTATGCTTGCGACGACAGGAATTCCTGAAGCCTTGGCGGCGTCCTTATTAAAACCCGTAGCCCTAAGTCCGAAGCCAACATTTGTCTTTTCCATTAAAAACCAATAAACGAACACACAGACTATCATGATGAAAAAGCCCGCATTGAGAGCGGAAGAATTTGTAAGCTTGGTTAAAAAATTCAACCGCAGGCTCGCCGTTTCCGGAAAATTCGGAGTTTTATAGGTATTCGTACCGGGTATGGCAAGAGTTACGATGCGGGAAAGAAACAAGGCAATATAATTTAACATTATAGTCGCAACGACTTCCGAAACTTCAAAACGTGCCTTTAAATATCCTACGACGCCGCCCCATATTACGCCCGCCACAGTCGCAAGAACAAGAGCTAAAAACAGGTGAATAAAGGGGATGGGAGGAAAGGTGAGAGCTACGAGTTGCGCGACTGTCATTCCTATTATGTACTGCCCTTCGCCGCCTATATTAAAAAGCCCCGACCGCGCGGCGAAGGCCATCGAAAACCCGCATAAAATAAAGGGAACCGAATAATTAAGCCATTCGCCTACGTAGCGTATGTTCCATTTGCCGTTATTCGCATTGAAGCCTGTCACAACTTGAAGAATAGCCTTATATATTCCGGCAGGGCTTCGTCCGACAACTATGACAAGCAAGGTAGCGCAAAGGAATCCCATAAGGACGACAAGAGCGGAAACGGCTCCGTCGGACTTCATCAAAAAAGCCGTAAAATTTCTTTTTCCTGCGGTATTTTCACTCATGCGATCCTCTCCGAATGTTTGTCCTTGGAACCGGCCATCATAATGCCTATTTCCCGCTCGGTAACTTCGCCTGCGTTAAAAATTCCGGCTATCATACCTTTGGAAATTGTCGCAATCCGGTCGCAAAGATTCATAATCTCGTCAAGTTCAAACGAAATCAAAAGGATCGCCCTCCCCTTATCCCTTTCTTCGATAATGCGATTGTGAATGTACTCGATCGCGCCGACGTCAAGCCCCCGCGTAGGCTGCGCGATTACCAATACTCCGCCGCCCATGTCTACCTCCCGCGCGACGATCGCTTTTTGCTGATTTCCTCCGGACATGCTTCCGGCCTTTGTAACCGCGCCCTGCGCCGCTCTTATGTCGAACGCTTCTATGAGCGACTCGGCCTTGTTTTTCATTTCGTCTTCGACAAGCACACAGCCGTTTTTAGTATACGGCGGAAGATAATAATTCTTTATGGCGATATTTTCGGCAAGAGAAAAATCTGCTATGAGCGCATGTTTTTGTCTGTCTTCGGGGATATACCCCAGCCCGGCTTCGATCCGCTTTCTGATCGAATATTTTGACACATCTACGCCGTTAATATATATTTTTCCGTCTGCAAGCGGCATCATTCCTGTAATTCCGAAAAGCAGCTCCGACTGCCCGTTACCGTCAACGCCGGCGACGCCGACTATCTCTCCGGCGCGCACGTCAAGCGACAGATCCCGAACGGCGATCTGCCCGCGGGAATTTTTTACACAAATTTTATCCAACAGAAGTTTTACGTCGCCGAACTTCGGCGGTCTTTTTTCAATTTTAAATTTGACAGCGCGCCCCACCATCATTTCGGCCAAGTCCTGCTCCGAAACGTCTGCAACTTTTACGGTACTTATGACTTTCCCGCGGCGCAAAACCGTACAGCGCTCGGCAACGGCTTTTATTTCCTGCAATTTGTGAGTGATTATTATTATGGTTTTTCCTTCGGCTTTAAGACGCTTTATTATAAGAATGAGATCGTCTATTTCCTGCGGGGTGAGAACTGCCGTAGGTTCGTCAAATATTATTATGTCCGCGCTTCTATAAAGGACTTTAAGAATTTCAACGCGCTGCTGCATTCCTACGGTTATATCTTCTATCTTGTCCTTAGGATCAACCTTTAATCCGTATTTTTCGGAAAGTTCAAAAACCTTCTTCTCTGCGGACTTCAAATCAAGAAACCCGAATTTCGTCCTAGGCTCGTAACCTAAAACGATGTTTTCGGCTACGGTATAGTTGTGAACGAGTTTGAAATGCTGGTGAACCATACCGATTCCCAATGCGGTAGCAACGTTAGGATCGTCGATCCTGACCGTCTTGCCTCTGATTTTTATAACCCCGGAGTCGGGTTCGTAAGAACCGAACAGAATAGACATAAGTGTGGATTTTCCCGCACCGTTTTCACCGAGCAAAGCCAAAACTTCATTTTCCTGTACGGTCAAAGTTATATTGTCATTGGCGACGACGCCGGGAAAGGCCTTCGTTATCCCCAGCATTTCGATCAAGTTTTTTTTACCGGGATCGCTATAGTCCATAGAGCACCTCAAAATAAAAAATACGAGTCCGCCGAAAGCTTTAACTTCCGACAGACTCGCACCTTATAAAACGGTTTTAGTTGTCTTTCGCGCCGAGTCCTGCGGGAACTTTTCCTGCGGCCAAAGCGTCTTTATAAGTGCCTATGATCTTTATCTTTCCGCTGATAATATTTGCTCTGTACTCTTCGATCTTTTTAACCACCGACGGTTTCAGATCCGGATTTGCAACTGAAAAACCTACGCCGTCGTCGGCCAGAGAAAGGTTTACGACTCCGCTCTTGAAGGTTTTGTTTTCTACCGACTTAAGCGCATATAAAGACGCGGCTTCGACGCGTTTGATCATCGAAGTAAGAACGGCGGATTTTTTTCCTTCATAAATACCGTCGGCATACTGATCGGAATCAACGCCGATCGCCCACACATTTTTTCCGCTCATGCGGTATTCTTTTGCTTGAGCTATGGTACCGTTACCAGTTCCGCCCGCCGCAGAATAAATCGCATACACTCCGCTGTCGTACCAATTCTTCGCCTGTGTTTTTGCGAGTTCGGGTTTACCCCAGTCGTTGGCATAAAAATCTACGATCTCGGCGTTCGGAATAACGGCCCTAAGCCCCTGAATATAACCTACTTCAAATTTTGTGATGGTTACGCCCGGAACTCCGCCGATAAATCCGAATCTGGGTTTTGCAATCTTTTCTTCCTGAGCCTGCAGAGCCGCCGCAACGCCGACCAAAAAAGATCCCTGCTCTTCGGTAAAGACAAATTCCATCACATTGGGTTTGTTCACCCAATCCACATCGACTATCATGTATTTTTGATTGGGATATTCTTCCGAAACTTCCGAAAGCGCATCCGCAAAGGTAAAACCCGTAACTACTATCAAATCCGGCGCTTCGTCGGAAATTTGCTTCAATACGGGAATATACATGTCCTGTGTTTGGCAGGAAACCACTTCGTATTTATTACCGCGGCCTTTTTGATTTTCCCATGTGTCGCCGTAATAAGAAAGAATTCCGCGCCATGCGGCCGCATTAAAAGATTTGTCATCGATCCCCGTTGCGTCAGTAATCAATTTTACTACGGGACGGCTGTCTGAAGAAGCAGAGTTTTCTTTTGCTCCGCCGGCAAAAACCAATGATGCACCGATCAAAACGGCAAACAAAAAAACAATCTTTTTCACTGTGTCCTCCTAAGCTATAAGAAAATGATACCTTATTTTCAGGGAAATGTAAAATCAATTTTCCGGCTCTTTCGCTGCGCGATGAAACGGCGCGGCCTGAAAATGAGGTGCGGAGGCGAGGTTTCGGCAACGTGATGATTCTCTAGGAACTTATTCCCGCTTTATGGTCTTTTTCCATCTTATCGTTCCAAACTAAAGCCTTTTTTTTAATGTCTTCGGCTTCGTCGCGGGCTTCCATGGCGATACACAGCCTTCTTTGCGCCAACAAAAAATTTATTCCCATGCGCATATCGTCTATGCGCCTAGTCGAAAGCTCGTAGCGCTCTCGATAAGACGTTGCGGACTTGCCCAAAAGCGACTTTATAAGGCGCAGACAGAACACCGCGCTTTCATAGTCGGGCGAACGCGGATCAAAATAGCTTTTCGTAGCCTGCTTCATGTCGATCATGTTTTTTGCGACTACAGCGAACCGGCCTTCCACTTCGACAAACGACCATTTCCACTTTGAATTTTCGCCGAAAGCGTCTTTAAGCATGCTGATCGCAAGACCTAATTTTCGTATCTGATAATATCTTTTTTCCAGCGGAGTATTGCTTATCTCGGCCACACGGTCTTCAAGTTCGGAATAGGAGATGTCGACCGAATTGGAAACTATCTCTTCAAGGTATATTATCGCCTTATACAAGGCCTTTCTTGCGTCGTTAAGAACATCGTTATTCCTAAATTCAAGAAATTTTACGGACAGAGAATTTATTATCATGTACATGGAAGCCTGATAGATCATCTCGTCGCATAAAAGCAGCTTTTTATATCCAATGCCGGAAAGATCCTTTTCAATGAGTCTTAAAAAATTCTGTTCTTTCTCGCTCGAACTTATAATGTTATTTTTATACGGAAGTATCGTTTTTTCATACAGTTCTTGGGCTTCGGTTGAAATTTTAGCCATAAAAAACTCCTGAACCTTGCATTATGAAAATTTTTCAAGCATCGATCGGGCGTGATCCCTCGATTCCGTCCCCGCCGAATCTCCCGAAAGCATGCGCGCTATTTCGGAAACCCTGTCTTCGCCTGTTATCGGAGCGACCGAAGTCTTTGCGGCTGCTCCGTCGGATATTTTTTCCACCCTTATCTGATTATCGGCATAAACTGCGATACTGGCAAGATGTGTTATGCACAAGATCTGCTTATTCTTCGAGAGATTTTTTAAATGGCTTCCGACGGCAATCGCTATTTCCCCTCCTATGCCCGTGTCTATTTCGTCAAATATCATTGTGCCTACGGGATCGCTCTGAGCAAAAATCGTCTTAAGGGCAAGCATAACTCGCGAAAGCTCTCCTCCCGAAGCTATTTTTGCAAGAGGAAGCATCGGGGAGCCGGGATTGGCGCTTATAAGGAATTCGATATTGTCCATCCCGTACGGATTGCACTTTTGAGTGATGTCCGTACCTTCTTTTTCGGTAATGTTTACGGCAAATTTAGTACCCGCCATTCCGAGTTTTTCAAGGACGCTTATAACGCCTAAAGACATTTTTTCAGCGGCCGACTTCCGTTTTTCGGAAATCACCTTTGCCGCCGTATACACCGAACGTTCGAGCGCCTGGGTTTCCGCTTTCAGTTTTACAGCGTCCGAAGTTCCGCCCGTGAGGTCTTCAAGTTTTTTCGCAGCATTCTCGCCGTAAGCTATGACGTCCGAAATAGAAGAAGAGACTGAAGGCGCGTATTTCTTTTTCAGCTTGTATAAAAGAGCGAGCCTTTCCTGTATCTCTTCAAGACGCTTAGGATCGAACACGAGCGCATTGGAATATGATCTGATCTCTTCCGTTATGTCGGAAATTTCATAAAAGGAATTTTCAAGCCTAGTTCTGAGCGGATCAAGCGACTTATCCAAATCCGCAGCGTGCGACAATTCGCTCAGCACTTTTTTAAGCGAGGAAAGAATTTCTCCGTCGCCCGACAGGCCGGACACTACACCGTCCATATCGGCGTATAATTTTTCAAACGAGGCAAGTTTTGATTCCTCTTCTTCAAGAGCCGCGTCCTCTCCCGGTATCAGTTTCGCTTCGTTGATTTCGTTTACGGCAAATGAAAGCATTTCTGTTTTTTGTTCGCGTTCCGCCTGCGAAGAAGCGATTTCGCCCAGCCGCCGCCGATTCGCGGCAAGCTGCGTATACATATGCGTAAAAGAATCCACCTGTCCTTCTATTCCCGCCCACAGATCCAAAAAAACGCGATGTTCGGAAACTCTCATAAGCGACTGATGTTCGTGCTGGCCGTGAATGTCTATTAAAAAAGACGAAAACTCCGCCAGATCGCTCCTTGAAACGGGAGTGCTTTGAATCCATGCGCCGCCCTTGCCGCTTGAACGGATAAAACGGCGAAGCACAACCGTGTTGTCTTCCGCTTCGATTCCGTGCCTAAAAAGCCATTCTCCGGCGCTGCGCGGTAAAGACTCGCTGCCGGAATCGTCGTTTGCTGCGACCTGCACGGTTTTAAAAACGGGCGGCTCAATCGTAAACACTGCGCTCACGGAAGCTTCATTTGCACCGCTTCTTATCTGTTCAACAGAAAAAGCTTTTCCGCCCAAAACAAAGGAAAGGGCTCCGATTAAGATCGACTTTCCCGCACCCGTTTCGCCTGAAAGGACGGTAAAACCGTCCGAAAATTCTATGTCAGCGCTATCGATTAGCGCATAGTCTTTTATTGTGAGCCTCTCAAGCATGCGGCCCTCCCGCCCAATTCAATTTTGAACGGAGCGCCTCATAAAAATTGCCGATCGTACAGCCCGCGAGCAGAGCCTTGTGCGGGGATTTTGTTATGACCACAGTATCGTCGGCGGTGAGCTCTACGGCGTCCTGCCCGTCTATGACGGCTCTTACGGAATTGTTTCGCCATGGAAGCATCGTTATCGATAATTTTCCTTCAGGATTAAAGACTAAAGGCCGTACCGACAGAGAAAAGGAATTTATTGAAGTCAACACAAAGGCGTCAAGTTCAGGATCTACAATGGGGCCTCCGGCGGAAACCGAGTATGCGGTCGAGCCTGTCGCTGTGGCTACGATTATTCCGTCGGCTTTAAAATGCCCCAGCAAGGATTTGTTGTAAACGACGTCGAAAGAAAGCATTTGAACGTGCAGCAAAGACGTGAGCACTACGTCGTTTAAGCTGTTCGAAGAAAAAATCTTTTTTTTATTGCGAAAAACATCTACCTGAATCATGTTGCGACCGACGGCTTCAAGTTTCCCTTCTATAAATAAATCCAAATCCGATCGCCATGAATTTCTTTGTACTCCGGCGATAAAACCGAATAGGCCTAAGTTCACGGGGAACACGGGTATGTTCCACGGAGCGCTGCCGCGTGCGGCAAAAAGAACGGTCCCGTCGCCGCCCAAGGTTATAACAAAATCATTTCCGCAAAAAGGGACGCTGTCTATCTTTGTCTTTTTAGAATCCTCGGCTATGACGAAATGCGAAGCCTTTATGTTTCGCATGGACAAAAACTCGTCGATTTCCCTGCCTATGGCAAAAGAGTCTTCTTTAAAGCTGTTCTCAATAATAAGACATTTTTTCATAACATTGTCAAAATCACGGCAAGGTTCCCAAAACCCTCGAAACTTTTATCACTTGATTTTTCCCCAATCGAGGATACATGGGAAAGAGAGCGCACCTCAACAAGAGTGATTTTGCAGTCCTGCATGAAGCACCTATTTCATCAGGACGAAGCGCGATAACGCTCTGTTCGTAAGCACTCCTGATTTCAATATCCTTTTTTGAAGCGTATTGTTTTACGTCTTTGTAACTGCCGGACAGGATCACTGGGAATCCCCATGCGGCCGATCCTTCGTCGGCGGCGCGTAAAAAGGTTTTATTTTTGCCGGAAAGCAGGGAACGATAATATGCTGAAAAAATTTCTTTACGGATTTCTTCGTTGCGGCGGTACTCCTTTAATTGAACCCAGCCGAGAGCGCTGTTTATGTCCGGAAGCAGATCCGTTTGAGGTAAATTGTCCGTATATTTTTTTAAAACCGTCCAATCGCGTCGGTTTGAAGCCATGAGGACGGCTCCGCCCCCCGCCGTAATTATGTCGTGTTCTTCGAGACCCATTATCGTAAAAAGACCGAAAGAACCGGCTTTTGGCGCGGCGGGTTCGGAACCGATTTTATTTTCGCCGCCGAATTCCTGAGCGCTCTCTTCAGGCGGCGCATCAGGCTTATATACTGCGCCTGCGCTCTGCGAAATATCTTCGATCACAGGGATTCCGAGATCCATAATACCCTGCATATCGGGCATTATACCCATGGTTTCATGGAGTAAAAGAACTCTTCCGCCCTTTTTTATGCCTTCAAAAACTATATCGGGAGTAACCAGTCCCGTTTTCTCGTCAACGTCAAGCACAAGAAGCTTATATCCAAAGTTCTCAAGGCAAAGAAGCTGCCATGACGGCGCAAGAGCTGAAATCATTACGACGGAATCGGAAGCGAGCTCCATGGCCTTTAGAGCATAGTACAGGGCGATGGAAGGACTGCGGAGAGCTACGGCTCCGGCGCATGAAAAATTATCTTTGACCGATTGGATAAGGCGTGCGTTCAGTTCTCCGGGGCCGATCTTTTCGTCTACCATGCACGTTAACACTGCGTCCATTTCGCGCCGGCGGATTGTAGAGCTGAAAGTCTGTATCATTTTAAATTTCCATCAAATCTATAATTGCAGCTTAAAACGGACAAGTATCATCCGTTGACTTACGGGAACCGCTAAATATGCGCGGAGCTTTTAACTTCGAGTTTTCTTTCGGAAACTCGTTTATTTAAATTCGATTATCTTTTGCAATTCTTTAGGATCAAACAAGCGGTTTATGTCAAGCACGATAACGTAACCGCTGTCTTCGTTTCTTATGACGCCGCGGATATATTCCGAACCTATGCCTGAAAGCAATTGGGGCGGCGGCTTTATTTCGGCGAGATCCACCATAATCACGCGCGCTATGCGATCGATAATTATGCCGATATTATTACCCTCAATGCTGAGAATTATAAAACCGCCTTCGAAATCCGTACCGCTGCCGTCTTTAGCGCCGGACGGCTGCAAGCGAAAACGCTTGTGCAGATTGATTATCGGGATAATCTGTTTACGCAGATTTAAGATTCCTTCAACATAATACGGAGCGTTAGGAATGGGACGAATTTCCTGTATCTTTACGATCTCTTTAACGCCCATAATATCTACGCCGTACAGTTCTTCGCCCAGTTGAAAAGTAACCAATTGAATATTTGTATCGCTGTCAGCCATAACGCCTCCGTAAATTCAAATTTATGATACATCGTAAACAAATATTGTGCAAGCGCCGCGCACTCCCCTCGTCTCGCGGCTATCCGTCTACAGTAAACAACGTAAGAACATGCACTTTATATATTCCGATCTCCTGTAAAAGTGCGGCGCATTTTTCGGCGGTAGCTCCGGTTGTCATGACGTCGTCCAAAAGAATCACCTCTTCGGGAATTCCTCTGCTCAATAATTTATCAAGCTCTTTTTTGGGCGCGCAAGAATACGCGCTTTTTATACTCTCAAAACGCTGAAGCCGCCCCAGCTTTTTCTGCTGCTGCACGGAATTTCTGGCTAAAAGCGGCATGATTTTATGAGAATAAAACCCGTTTAAAAAACGGCACAATTCGTCAATTTGATCCCATCCTTTTACCTTTATTTTATTGGGACGCGGCGGAACCGGTACTATCGGGATCGGACTTCCATCTCTTTCGCCTTCAATTTCACATACCGCTTTATGGACGACGGAAGCTAAAAACGGCGAAAGCACGCGTACATTCATCGTCTTCCATTCAAATAAAACCGCCTTATTCCACAGACGGTAAGAAAATAACGGATAAATGCGAAAAATATGCGACGCAGCGTTCTTTTCACGGCACGAAAGGCATGTCCCGTTTTCGGAAATGAGTTCTTTACCGCAGATTCGGCAGCGCCGGCCGCTCGTAAGCGAAACATAGTCGAAAAAGCGCATGCGGCACTCGCGGCATAAAGGCAGGAGCATACAGATATTTCCGCAGCAAATGCATCGCGTTCCCCCCGCGATATAAGAAAACATATACCTAAAAGCGGTAATGACAAGATATTTAATAAAAAAACAAAGCCGGCGAATAAATGGAACGCAGTAATGTCTTTTCGACAAATATTTCACATATCATTAATTGTTTTAGAATGAATAAAACCGCAAATTTTTCAGCCTGAACGCTTAGCGGCCGGACAAAGATTTTTTCCAGCGGGCGATATTTTGAAGAGCGGACAGAGGCGTCATTTCGTCCGTATCGCAGGAAAGGATTTCATCCAATATCATCTCTTCGTCGCTGAAAAGACCGGGCGAAATAGACTTGATTTTTTCTTCTTTTTTTTCAAGTACCGGTATTTCATGAGACGAAGTTAGCAACGGGCGGGAAGACGCCACAGACTGGATGTGAGCGAGTATCTCGTTAGCCCTGTCTATCACATCTTGGGGAACACCGGCAAGGCGGGCGACGTGGATTCCGTAAGAATTTTCGGAAGCGCCTTGTTTTATTTTTCTCATAAACACGACGGATCCGCTTTGCTCGGAAACTTCCATACATAAAAGGCTCAGCGCCGGATGCTCCATGCGCGTAAGTTCATGATAATGGGTTGCAAAAAGAGTTTTGCATTTAAGAACATCAAGCAGATATTCCGCGACGGCCCACGCAATGGAAAGCCCATCTTCAGTGGACGTTCCTCGGCCTACTTCATCCATAATCACAAAGGACTTTAAAGTTGTGGATCTCAATATGTGGGCGGTCTCGGTCATTTCAACGAGAAACGTAGATTCTCCGCGTGCAAGATTGTCGCTGGCGCCTACGCGGCAAAATATGCGGTCGACAACGCCCATATGCGCTTTTTGTGCCGGAACAAACGAACCGATTTGAGCCAAAAGCGCAATGAGTGCGTTTTGACGCAGATATGTGCTCTTTCCCGCCATGTTGGGCCCTGTTATAAGTGCAAAAGAAGTTTCTTTTTCCGTCTGCGCTTCGGTAAAAAGAGCCAAATCGTTGGGAACGAATTCGCCCGTAGGCAGATGCCGCTCTACTACAGGATGCCGCCCGCCCTGCACAAAAAAGGCTACGCTGTCGTCAATTTCAGGCCTAACCCAGTTCTGCAATATCGCCGCGTGAGCCAGCGATGAAGTAACGTCGGTATATGCGATTTCATGCGATGTTTTTAAAAGATACGGAACAAAGTTTTTTAATTTATTTCGGATTTCGATAAACAGGTCGCGTTCAAGCTCGTTTATCCTTGTTTCCGCCTGCGTAAGTTCTTTTTCAAGCTCTTGAAGTCTTGTCGTCGTATAACGATCGGCATTTAAAAGTGAGCGCCTCATTATAAAATGCTCTGGAACGGCGCCCAATTTTCCTCTGGTAACTTCAAGACAATATCCGATACTGTTGTTGTATTTTATTTTAAGAGTGGAAATTCCCGTCTGTTTTTTTTCTTCCTCAAGATATTTTTCAAGTATTTCGTTAAAATTTCCGTTTATACGGCGCCATCGGTCAAGTTCTTCAGACCACCCGTCTTTTATTATTCCGCCTTCGGTTAAAGACGTCGCAGGATCGTCGGCTATGGCATTTTGCACCATATCTATGATCTCCTGCGCCTGTTCGGAAGGGATTTGCGCGAAGTCCTGCTGCAACAAGGATTCCCGCACTAAAAGCCACGATGCAAGGCTCGCCTTCAGCGCCTGCAGATCCTTTGCGTGCGCTCTGTCCATCGCTATTCGCCCGGCAAGGCGCTCTATGTCCAGAACCGAAGAAAGATTTTCTCTTATCTTAGCGAGCAAACCCCTGTTTTTTACAAAAAAATCAATGTGCGTTTGACGGGCGGATATTTTTTTGCAGTCGGTAAGAGGCGACAAAAGCCAAGCTCTCATCATTCTGCCGCCCATAGCGGTTACGGTATAATTTACACATTCCAAAAGCGTATACCGGCTGCTCCCGTCGCGCAAATTCGATACTATTTCAAGATTGCGCCTCGAAGAATCGTCTATAATTACATAATCGCTGTCGTGATAAATTCTTATGGAACTTATGTGAGGTATGCTCGTGTTGGTAGTCTTTTCAAGGTAATCGAGCAAAAAACCCGCAGGCGGAATTTCAGGCGAATTTTCATTCAATGCGAAAGGCTGCAGGTTTGCGGTTTTAAATTGCGAAACAAGCTTTTTATATGAAAGCTCAAAAGAAAAATGCCAGTCCGGATAGTAGGTTACGGATATTCCGGGCATAGCAGCAATGGGCGCTTGAATTTCCTGGTTGTTTTTCAGCGACAGCGGAAGAAGAATTTCTCTGGGATTGCAGCGTCCCAATTCCTTGGAAAAATTGTCGGCCGTAACGGAAGAAGGCCAAGAAGTTGCGCAAAAATCCGACGTTGTAACGTCTATGTAGGCGAATCCCACTTTGCCGCGGCTGACGGACAGAGCAGCGAGGTAATTATTGGTGTATCCGTTAAGGTATTCGGATTCTACGGCGGTGCCGGGAGTAATTATCTCCACAACCTTGCGTTCGGTAAGTCCTTTTCCGTGAGAAATTTCACCCACCTGCTCGCATATCACAATTTTTTTTCCGAGCCGCAAAAGCCTTGCTATGTAGATCTTTGCGGCGTGATAAGGAACGCCGCACATAGGAGTGCCTTGCCGGTGCGTAAGCGTGAGATTTAAAAGTCGCGAAATTTCCACCGCGTCTTCAAAAAACATCTCGTAAAAATCGCCCAGCCTGAAAAAGAGAACGTCTTCTTTGTGTTTTTCTTTTATCGAAACATACTGTGCCATTAACGGCGTCATTTGAGAATCCGTTGCCATTTTTCGCCTGCCGCCCGATAAAAAACTAAAGTCCCAGTTCTCTTATCACCTGATCGGTAATGTCTACCGAAGGGCTGTACCAAAGGATGGCGTTAGCCTGCTGAAGACTTAAGATCATGCTGTAGCCTTCCGATTCTGCAATGTGCGAAAGCGTCGCATACAGTTTTTGGTAAAAAGAATCGGATCTTTGAAGGGAATTTTTTATGGTTTCAAGTTCTATATTCTTGGCGTTCGTGTACTCGTTTAAAAAATCGGTTTTTTTTACGATTTCGCTTTCAATGCGGAGCGCCGCCGACTGATTGTCGTTTTTTTCATATTCCAGCTTTTGCGCCTGAAGATTCTGCAGCTCCAGAGTTCTTTTATTGATCTCTTCCTGAAACTGAGCCTTTTTGGATTCGTAATTTCGCACTGCCGTAGAATTTCTAAAATACGATTGATATACGCGAGACGTATCTACGACGCCGAAACGGGTTATCTGCTGCTGGGCAAAGGCATGCGGAAGGATAAAAAACAAACATATAAAAAAATAGCGAATTGTCTTATTCATACGGTAACTCCCAATACCAAATCCGATTAAAAACACGGCCGCCGCGGACAGGCGGCCGTAACTATCACTTATTTATGATGTTAAACGACAAAACGAACCGCCAGATGTCGTCCCAATAAAAACCTCTTTCATCGTTATGCCTGAATTTGCTTGCAAACAACAGACGCAGCGGAAATTGCTGAATTGAAAAGCGAAGTCCCGGCCCGGTGCTGAAATAAAAATCGTTTATGTTAAGATCGTTAAACAGCTCGTAGGGACTGTCTTTTACGACGGCCGCATCGAGAAAGCCGTCGATAGCCAAAACTCCGCGAACTACGGGCATGCGCAATTCAAGGTAGCTTGTCCACAAAGCGCGTCCCCGAAGGGAATTATAAATATTCGTCCATCCGCGCCCCGTAAACATACCGTCTATGTAAAGCTGGCTCGTGCGGCTTACAAAAGAATTATACGCGGGCACCTGCATTGTGAGTCCGGAATATCCCGCCAAAACCATTTTCCAGCTCCATGTTTCGGTAACCGGCAAATTCCACAGAGTAAAATAAAATTCGCCTTTAGTAGCGCTCTGTAAGTAAAATTCCGTTTCAAACGGAGTCAATCCGTACCATGAAAATCTTTGGCTAAAAAACCATCCCTTGGAAGGATCCCAGTTTATGTCGCGGTCATCCAATGAAAAAGCCGCCCAGACTGCGTTTTTCAGTCCCCATTCGTTGGCGTAATTGCTTATCGCGCTGTCAAGCGGTCTGTATAAGTCTTCGTCATAGACATTGTTTATCAATCGGTTGGTAAGTCCTCCCGACAAAGCTATGATAGCCCAGTCAGGCGTCCACCTGCGGCCAAACCCAGTGTTCAAAGAGATATTCCATTGCTCATAGCTTAAATAGTAATCGTTGGTGTTTACCGTTCCGTCGGCCATGACGACGCTTCTGAGCGCATTGAGATTCGCGTGTGAAAACGTCAGCGCTTCGGAAAATGAAATCGGTTTTCCGAAAAGCCAGTTTTCGTCAAAACCTACAGTAACGGACTGCTCGTCGGTAGCGAGCGTAGTGCTGGCGGAAATAGACTTACCGGTTCCGCGTATATTGGAATCCTGCCATTTTAAAAACAGAGCGAACGGAAGATCGTCGGGATCGGTGACGCCTGAAAACGTAAGGCCGAATTCTATGCTTGTGGTGGACTGCTCTTCCACAGAGACGACCAAATTGACAAGATTTTCTTCGGATCCGGGAGTAACGTCGGGCACTACTCCCGAAAAATACTGAAGATTATACAGGTTGCGCAATCCCGTCGTAACCTTGGCCTTTGAAAAGACGTCCCCCGACTCTATGGGAATTTCGCGCAGGATTATTTCTTCTTTAGTTTTAGTATTTCCACGCACGATGATGTTTTCAACATGGCTCCTCGCATTTTCTTCGATATTCAGCATTACCGAAACTACGCGGGAATCCGCATCTTGTGTGATTGCCGGGTCAAATTTATTCGACGTATAGCCGTTTTCGTAATACAGATCGGCAACGGCCATAACGCTTTCTTGAAATTTCGTCTGATTGAAAATATCGCCTTTTTTAAGTTTTACAAGACTTTCAATCTGTTCTAAGGGAAAAATAGTATTGCCGGCAAACGACATTCCGCCGAACGTGTACTGAGCGCCTTCCTGAATTACAAAGGTCAATGTGAGTTCATCGCATTTTTTTTCTTCGTTTTTAGTTGTTTCGCGTATTACGTCGATTACGCTTGCGTTTATGTAGCCCGAATCTTTGTAATATTTAACTATCTCCTGCTTGTCGGTTTCAAGCTGAGATTCTTCAAAAGCGCCCTTTCTGAACAAGCCTTTTTTTTTCATTTTAAGACGGCTAGTAAGCGTTTTTGACGAAATTATCCTGTTGCCGGAAAATTTTATATCAGTAACTACGGTGTTGTACCCTTCTTCGATATAAAAAGTTACGACAATTCCGCCGTCGGTTTCCGTCGTCTTGGAAGTCACTTTTATATCGAGGTAACCTTTTTCCAAATACTTATTGCGTATGGCGCGTTCGTCCACAAGAACCTTGCTCAAGACGAAAATATCGTCGGTTTTAAGAGCGATAGCATCCCGCAATTCTCCGTTCCGGATCTTATTGTTGCCTGAAAAAACTATACGCGAAACCACAGGCTTTTCTTCTACGGTAAAAACAAGCCTTACGCCGTCTTCTTTTTTTGGATCGCGATGCGCGGTAGGAGAAATATCGTCGAAAAAATCGACAGCATATAATCTGTCCAACAGGTTTCCGAAAAGTTCGTCGTTAAAAGGTTTATTTATAAAACTTGAAATGATTCCGTCAAGTTCTACCTTTCTTACATTTTTAAGTCCTTCAAAAGTGATCGAAGTTATGTTTTTACCCAAATACCAATTGTCGGGATCCGGCTGTTCGCCTGAATTTTCCTGCGCCCAAACGCTTAAACACGAACACAAAACGGCGGCAAAAAATATATAGAGCAGCGGACGGCGCATCGAACGCATAAAAATCCCCTTTTTAGAAATTAAATTTCCATGACAATGAAACTGATGTAGTAGGGATCCATCGATTTTCTTTGATCGCGTCTATATCCGGTGCGATTCCCCACCGTATGTTCACGAAAGGACTTGACATTTCCAAACCGAATTCCGGCTGGAACACAAGACCTCCGACCGTATTATTGTCGTCTATGCGGTCTTCGTCGTAAGTCCAGTGAAGCAAAGCGTCCGCATACAATTCACGGCCGAAGTACTTACCCATATAAACAGTCGAATTATCAAAAAAGTTACCGGCCGTTATCCTTCCGTTGTCAATATTAAGGTTCAGTCCCTGCTTCATCGCATTTTGAAGGATCATTGTCCGTATCGAAAATATATCAAAATTAAGCAAATCACGCAATGCGCTCTCTATTTTACGCATTACGGTAACCTGTAACGCGTAATCGCCGGTTGCCACTAAGAGGCTCGCCGCGTCGCTCGAATCGGCCGTAATTATTTGCCCCAACAATTCCATAATTTCTTTTTCGGACTTGGCGGGCGTCGCGGAAAATCTGGGCGAAAACATGCTTAAAAGCTGATTGTTCGCGGAAAGCGTAATCGTAACCTGGTTTCCGTCGTCGTCGCGTTCGCGGGTTTCGGCGCGTATGGTTATCACAGGATCCATAAACAGTTCCTGCCTGTCGGTAAAAACTATGCGTCCTTCACGCATGTAAAAATTGCGGTTAAGGTAAATGAGTTCTCCTCCGCGAAAACTTATGTCGCTGTCAAGGGCTATCCTGTTTTCGGAACTGTCGAAAGTAAAATGCAGCGGAGTGCCGGGGGCTGCTACGCCGCGGACAAGGGGATCTATGAGAACTTGAACGCTTTGCCCCATCATGATGTCAAGAGAAACGGTGAGCGTATAATTAAGCATTAATTCCTGAGAAAAAGCTATGTTTCCTCCAGTGGCGATCGACTGAGCTGCGGAGGCAAGGGCTTTTGCGGCAATGTTGACGCTCGTCTCCTTTGCATATATGGAACCAGTAACGTCCGTCTGTGTCTTTGAAACTGAAATATGCAGATCGGGACTTCCCTTTCCCGTTATGCGTATGTCTCCCAAATTCAAATCCGCAGGAACGAATACGTCGGGCGCCGTTCTTACGTCGATCGAAAGGCCGTCAAAATTCCAACGGTCGAAGCTCAAATCAAGGCTCGTAGTGACGGTGTTTCCGCGTATCTTAAACAGCGTATCGGGCATTGTCATTTCGCTGTTCTCTATCGTAAGGAACATTTTTTCACCGTAAAGGTGCTCAGGTATTATGATCGGAAGATTTATTTCGGGATCGGTGATGGTGAGACTGCCGCTGAAAGCGGGATCCGACGCAAGTCCTTCCATCCGGCAATATCCCTCGACTATTCCGTTGTGAACCGCAATAAAAGGATAAGTTAAAAGCGGCGCGAAGTCCTTTAAATCCGCATAAATTTTATCTATCGCGATGGACATTCCGTCCGAATGCACGTAGCCGCTTATCGAAGACCTGACGGGGAATCCTTCTCCCGTTTCAAAATTGATGCTGCCGTCGTCCAAAATATTACCTGAAATCCTAATGTCGCCTGAAGAATAAACGTCGTATCTTCCGGGTGTTCTCATAACGGAAAGTCCCACTGCGAACGGCGACGTAAAAATCGAACCTTCGACTTTTTCGGCTGAAACGGTGAGTATGTAAGACTTAGGTACGGCGAAAACGGCATTGCTTCGCTCAGCGGAAGTTCTGCCCGTGCCGGCCGAGGAAACGCCGCTTAGAGAATCGGAAATCGCAAAACCTGAGCTTTCTCTTGTTTGAGAAATATTATCGATTTTCATTTCAAGGGCGGCCGTTACGGATTTTTCAACGATTTTCGCTTCAAAATCGGTATCTATCGACCCCGAGCCGCTTTCAAGCGAATACTGCATGTTTATATTGTCAAAACGCAGCATAATCCAGTTTATGTCGGCGTCGGACAATGTAAAATTTTTGTCTTCCAGCACCGCTTTTCCGTTAAAAAGCACGGGAGAACCCAGCAAAGAAACGGATGACGTGCCTATGTCAAGCTGTACGTAGGGATTTTCCAACGTGCCGCTGCCTGAAAGCAAAAAAGAAACCGTGTCCGTTTGCCCTTGATTTTCGAACAGTCTGTAGGCGGGAAAATTCTTTACGTTAAACTGTGCCGAAAAAAAACAATCTTTTTTTAACGCTTCAAAAGAAAAACTTCGTCTCAGCGGGTTTGTAATATCGGCGGAAAAATTCCAATTTTCACCGGTCAAAACCGAATCGCCGTCAAGCTTTAAAGTCAATGAATCAAGAATTCCGTTATTCACATTCCACAAGACGCTCCCGTTTCCGCTTAGAATCGAAGAAGCGTCCGAAATCGCAAACGATTCCATTATAAACCCGTATCTTGAAATATTTCCGTTCATGTTAAGCCTGGGAGAAGATTTAAGGCGCCCCGATGGTTCCTGCGTTTCAAAACGCGATATTACGGCCGAAAATCCTTCCGCGTCGGAAACGGAAAAACTTGAATCGCACGAAGAAGTAAACACGTATCTTTTTGTGGAAAAAGGCAAATTTTCAAAATGCAAGGTTCCGCTCAAATACGGTTCAAAAATATTCGAAGGAGTTTTGTTCAATGATATTATGGACTGAAAGCCGTAATCGCCCGTAATATCTATCCAAGAAGAAGAAGCGGTTCCGTTCACGCGATAGGGAATACCGTTATACATCATGTCGCTTGAAAAAAACGCTTCGTCAGCCGAACCTGAAAATTCCGCCAGCGCGGTCATATTAAAAGTCCGCTCGCCGTACAAAACGTCGAACCTTGAAATTTGAAGCGAATCGTTGTTGCCGTTTAATGAAAAGATCAGCAATTGCCGGTCTTTTTGAGTGTTTGCAATGATCGAATACGGAACGTTAAAAGAAAATGTTTCAAAATCGTACGAAAGATAGGTTTCTCCGCTGAATATGTAAGGAGCCGCGGCACCAGCGTAGTTTTTAAGCCTTTCGGATTTCTGAGAGGGAAGGACAAACGCGACCGCGTTTACAATGCTGTCCATGTATAAGTTTTGGGCCGTGAGGCTCGTCTGCACATAACGGTTTCCGGGCAGATAACTTCCGTCAAAACGCAAAATTCCCGGCTCTTCCGCTTCGGTGTGAGAATAATCCGAAGCTTCAAAATTAAAGTCAAGCGAATCGTCTTCCCGCGGGATAATGGAAAGCTGCAAGGCCGTAAAGGCTTTTTCACCCAAGAATAACTGAGGCGCAAAGACCATAAATCCCCTAGGCAAAGGATCGAAATAAAGCTCGGAAGAAATTATTCCGCCGTTTGAAAGCTGAATTTTTCGTATCTGTGCGGAACCGGA
Organism: Treponema parvum; assembly: GCF_017893965.1. Lineage (NCBI taxonomy): Bacteria > Pseudomonadati > Spirochaetota > Spirochaetia > Treponematales > Treponemataceae > Treponema > Treponema parvum. Next base: position 916,036 of record NZ_CP054142.1, on the reverse strand, counting down.
CAAATTCGAATTTTTGACGGAATACTCGCCTGAGTAGGAAACGTCGTAATCGCGTCCTGTTAAATCCAAAAAAGGAATCGAAACGCCGTCGTTATCGCCTGAAACGGAATAGGAGGCCGTCAGTCCGCCTGATATGAATTGATGCGGAAAATTTAACTTTCCGCTGGAAACGTATGAGATTTTTTTTGTGTCGATGAGATAGGAACCGCTTAAGTCAAGGTCGGCAGACAAGCCGAGCAGTTTTCGCAATTCCTTAGCCTTACCTGAAAAATACACAAGTTGAAACGGCATAAGATTTTTACATGAGAATGAAAATGTAACTTCCTTTTTTTCCATATCGGCCGCGGCTTCCGCGGTAAACGGAAAGGCGTTCCTTAACGTCTTTATATAAATCTTTTCATCGCCCGCATATTCGCATAATAAATTAACGGAATTTATTCTGAAATCCTTGTTGGAAATGTCCGACAGATATAAATTTGCCGTAATATTTTTTAAATCCGCAGGAAAAACCGCGTGCGTCGCAAAACCGAATGAAAGACTTTGTCCGCCGGATATTCTTGTGTCGGCAAAACCTTCGGCATCAAGCGCCAAAGGCGTACCGCCTTTAGAACCGGCAAATTGAAGTTTTTTTAAACGACACAGAAGATCGACGCGTTCGTCCGCGTAATGAAGCGAAATGTTTCTTACGCGAACGGAAGCCGGCAAAAAAGCCGTAAATTTTTCATAGGGCAGGTTTAAAATTTCGGATATGACTTCGGATGCGGTTTTCTGCGTGTCGGCGGGATTTGTTGCATCGGCGGTTTTCTGCGTGTCGGCGGGATTTGATACATCGCCGGAATTTAACGACGCGCCGTAAGACTCGCGCACGCCGGAATCATAGGCGCCGCCCGAAAAAAGCGCACGGAATTTTTCAATTATCTTCGCATCCGTAATCGCATTATATTCAAGCGTCAGTCCGTTTATCACAAGGCCGGTAAGGGCTTTTTCATATTTCCCGCTAAGCAGTTTTCTTATATCATAAGATAGAACAATTTTTTTTACCGATAAGAGTTTATTTTTATTGTCAGGATCCGAAACTACTATACCTTTTATCCTTATTGCTGATAAAATGGAAGGAGAAAGAGACGCATACGAAAATTTAAGAGCGGTAGTTTTTTCCAATTCTGCAAAGGTTTTTACAACATAGCTGCGGCTCCATTCCGACAGCCTTACAAAGGCGGGACGGATCACCGCGAAGGCCGCAAATATGAGAAAAATAAAAATCGTACCGCCCGTGCCGGTTTTTAAAACATGCCCTTTCATAAACTATACGGATTTTCTTATTTTATTATATTGTCGAAAAAAAAACAGGTATATTTTATGGTATTAAAAAATTTTATAGCGTTTGAGGGCATCGACGGCTCGGGAACATCCACGCAGCTTAAAATTTTATCGGAAAGACCGGAGCATGAAAAATTCTTTATAACTGCGGAACCCACGTCGTCGCCGACAGGTGTTTTTTTGCGCCGCATACTCAAGGGCGAATTGACGGTGGAACCGCGCACCGCCGCGTTTCTTTTTGCCGCAGACAGAAACGAACACATAAACGGCGCTAAAGGGATTCAAGAACAGATCGCCCAAGGCAAAATTGCAATAAGCGACAGATATACGTTTTCAAGCCTTGCCTATCAGTCCGTAAGCTGCGGCTGGGACCTGCCCTATAAATTAAATGAAGATTTTCCGCTTCCGCAAATACTTTTCTTTTTTGAAATTTCGCCGGGCGTCGCATTAAAACGCATAAAAAATCGGGATTTTATCGAAATATACGAAAAAAGCGAATATCTTGAAGAGACGGCGAAAGCATACGAAAAAGTGGTGTCTTTCTACGAAAAAAACGGCGAATGCGGTAAAAACGGACGGATGAAAATCATCCGTTTGAACGCCGAAGACGCGGTTGAAAAAACGGCCGAAATAATCTGGAGTTACATGGCAGAGCTTCCGATATTTAAAGAGTGAAATTCCATACTTTTTTTTTAAATAAAACATTGCCGCGTTTTTGTAAAATTGCAGCGCTCGCGGCGTTTTTTTACATTTTAAACGCCGTGCAACTTTCAGCCTACATGGTCAAATACAAAGAAGACTTTTACAGGCTTTACCACATACACTACCGCCAGGATCCCGACGACTGTATAGAAAACATCTACTGGCTTGAAAAAGCGGTTCAGGCGGACTTTGCAAACCCGCAATACGCCGACGCAAAGATCACAAACAAAAAAGAATGGGAAAAATACCGTTATCTTTACATGATGCATTTAAACCTTAAACTCATAGAACAGCATTTAAGGCTTGGAAGAATTTACGACAAAAAGGTCGCATATTTTTACGACGCGCCGTGGAAAGAAGAATATCTCAACGATTTGGACAAGGCGAAATCCTGTTATACCGCCGGAAAATATTATTGGCGGGAAGCAAAACTTTGGGCGGAAAAGGCTAACGGCGCAAGTTTTAACTTTATGTTCATCACCGATCTTCAAAACTGGGAAGACGAAAGGGAGCGCATAGGGACGGGAGAACTTGACTATTCGAAAATTTTGGAAAGAGAATTGACTCGTGTCCAAAACGTAATAGACGACTTTATTGCAATAGACGATAAAACATATTAAACTTTCACACATGCTGTCAGAATTTACAATAAAATATCCTGCGATAAATTCCGGAACCGATAAAACGACAATCAAATTTTATGAAGGACAAGCGGATCTTTTAGAGCTTTTTAAAAAGCAACACAGCGAAGAAAAAACAGGCGAATCCTGCGGCGCAAGCCTTGCCGAACGCCGGCATATCTTTGTAACGGACAAGACCGTTTCCTCTCTAAAAAGCGTCATCCCATTTATAAACTCATTTACAAACGGCACATCCGGGGGCGATGTTCTTTTAGTTTTGGAAGCCGGGGAAAAATACAAAACGATGGAAAGCGTGCTTAAGATAATAAAGACGGCGCTTGATCACCGGTTAGCAAGACACGACGTTTTTGTGGGAATAGGCGGCGGCGTCATAACCGATGTAACGGCCTTAGCCGCATCCCTTTTTAAACGCGGAGCGGTCGTAGAATTCGTTCCGACGACGCTTTTGGCAATGGTCGACGCCGCCGTCGGCGGAAAGACAGGCTGCGACTTTGAAAACTATAAAAACATGATCGGCACCTTTTATCCTGCAAAAACTCTTTACGTTTTTCCGCATTTTTTACAAACCTTGAGCGAAAACGAATTCCGATCGGGCTTTGCCGAGGCTCTAAAGACGGCGCTTTTATATTCGCCTTCAATGTACGAACTCATAAAAAAAAGCGGGAACGACATTCTCAGCCGGAAAGAGGACGTGCTTTTTACGATCATCACCGAATGCGTAAAAGCAAAGGCCGCGGTCGCAGAGAGCGATTTTACGGAAAAAAACATCCGCATGCAGCTGAATTTCGGGCATACGTTCGGACACGCGCTTGAAACCGTCGCAGGCTTGGGAAAAGTGACGCACGGCGACGCCGTGGCGTGGGGAATAGGCAGAGCCGCGTGTTTGAGCTCAAACTTGAAACTCTGCACTTCAGCGTATAAAGACGAAATCCTCGAATTATTAAGTTCGTTCGGCTGGGAAACTTCAGCCGTGCACAGTTCCGTTAAAAATTTACCGGATCCCGCACAAAAACTGATCGGCGCAATGAAAAACGACAAAAAAAACGATTCAAGCAACGTGCGCCTCATACTGCAAAGGGGCATAGCGGATACGGTGATTACGGAAGTTAAAGACGGCGACATTCTGAAAGTTCTGTCGTCCGGAAAGTGATGGAAAAAGATACGTCAATACGGGTATTATAAAATATGAACAGATCGGAAATATTGCATTATTTTGATTGGGCCGCCACTTCGCCTGCCGACGAAGACATCGTTAAAAACGCTCTGGAAGAATCCGTTCGCATTTGGGGCAACCCTTCGAGCGTCCATCCGGCAGGAACGCGCGCGGCTTTTTTTTTAAATGCCGCAAGGGAAAAAGCCGCGGCCGCTTTGGGAGTAGAGCCTTCTTCCCTGTATTTTACTTCAGGGGGGACCGAAAGCAATCACATACCCATGCTTTCCATGCTGACTCGTCCGGCGCCGGCAACGATTTTGATAAGCTCTCTGGAACATCCCGCCGTTCGCGAACAAGCTTTTGCGCTTAAAAACCTCGGTTGGAAGATCATAACAATACCTGCGGATTTAAACGGGCTAATCACACCCGAAGCGGTTGAAAGCTGTCTGACCGACGATACGGTTTTAGTTTGTGTGATGGCGGTAAACAACGAAACGGGAGCCGTACAGCCGGTTATTGAAATCGCCCAAAAACTTTCCGAATTTTACAAAGGAAAACGCCGGCCCAAATTCCACGTCGACTGCGTGCAAGCCGCAGGTAAGATCAAGATGCCGCTTTTAGGCGGAGGCATAGACAGCGCAGCCTTCAGCGCGCATAAAATTTGCGGCCCCAGAGGAATCGGAATATTGTATTCGGCAAATGAATTTACGCCTTTTTTGCGCGGAGGCGGACAAGAAAAAAACATCCGTCCCGGAACGGAAAACCTCTTCGGAGCAAAGGCCGTCGCGGACTGCTTTGAACGCTACTGTATTTCAGATAAAAATCCGAAGATGCAGGAACGGCTCGAACTTCAAATAAAGTGGACAGGGGCATTGATTCAAAATTTTTCGACGCTGAAAAACTGCATAATACTGCCGCACTCCAGGCAAGAAACGCAAAACGAAAAGAATTTTTCTCCGTGGATATTACAGGCGGCATTTAAAGGGATTCCCGGGCAAGTGATGGTGAGAGCGCTAGGTGCAAAGGGCTTTTACATTTCTACGGGCAGCGCTTGCTCGGCAAAAAAGCGCTCGCGTCCCGTATTGGAAGCGATGCACGTGAGCGCGGAAGAAAGAGAATCTGCCGTCCGTTTCAGTTTCGGCTTTTCCACTACGGAAAAAGCGATGCGGGAGCTTTTTGAAGAAGTAAAAAACATATGCAGGGAATTCACCGTGTTTTAAAAAATTCCTTTAAAGCGGAAAAAGCTTATAAAGCAAAAAAGCGTAAGCCCTGAAAAAAACGTAGTCCAAACAAGGATCTGACCTGCAAGTTCCCCGTCGTTATTCATCTGATTAGCCATTATGGCGCTAGCAACTGCGATCGGACAGCCGAAAAGCGCAAGCAGCGCTGCGTATTCCGGTCCTTTAAAATCCGGAAAGATAAGATGAGCCGCCCAAAGCCCCGCTACGGGAACCGCGACGAGGCGTACAAAAACTGCAAACGCGATCTTTGAAAAAAGCCTTTTTACAGCCGAAATTTGAAATTGGCCGCCCAAAATCACAAGCGAAAAAGGAGAAGCCGCCTTTGCAAGCTCTTCTATGATCCTATATACAAAACGGATTTCGCCGTTTTTAAGCGTCCACCCGTTCACATACGGTCTTAACACTAACATGAGACCGCCGAAAAAAATTCCGTCTATGAGCGGATTTTTTAATATTTTATAAAGAATCGATCTTACGGAAATTCTTTTCTGTTCCTCTTTTAAAAATACGGTAAGCAAAAACACGGAAGAAATATTGAAAAGCGGTATGGAACACGCAAGGATCACCGCTCCCATTGCCCCGCCTTCGTCGCCGAAAATAGAGCGAGCGAGAGGAATTCCGATGATCGCAAAATTGGAACGAAAAAAGGTCTGCGCCATGACGCCTTTTTGTTTGGGGTCTTGCACAAAGAACACGCAAAACAAAGTCCCAATTGCTATAAGGGCAAGTATGGAAACCGACGCAAAAAGCATCACTTTATAATAAGCGGAATCCATTTTTTGAATGTTATAAATATTTACGAACATTAAGCACGGAAGGCATACTGTAAATACGAATTTATTGCCCGCTTTTATAAAATCATCGTTAAAAAAATTGCTTTGCCGCAGCGCATACCCTAAAGCTGTAAGACACACGAGCGGCAAAACCGCATTCATCGAAAAAACAAATGATTCCATTGTTGAAAGTCAAACCTTGAATTTATTTATTTCCACGATAAGATTTTCAATACTTTCTTTGTTTTTCTTAGTGACCATGTGAACGTCCTGGACGGCGTCGTTTATTTGTACGGTGCCTATGGCCATTTCATCCATGCTGTCGGTTATCATGCGGGTAAGATCGTTAAGACGATGCATTTCCTTGGATATTTCTTCTCCTCCGGTAACGATCTCCGAAGAACCGTCTCTTACCGTCATCGTAACTTCGCTTATTTCTTTCATAGCCTGCAAAACGTCGGCGCTGGCATTCTGCTGCTCTTTCATCGCCTGCACGACGGACTGTTCCTGTTCCGCAACCTTTTCGGCCAAATCGTACACCGCGGTAAAGGCTTTTTCCGCGCCCTGCCCGGAAACGGTTAGCTGGTCGACTATTTCGGCGGTTTCATTCAAAACCGTTTCTATGTGTTTTCCCTGCCTGTTGGATTCTTCGGCAAGCTTTCGAATTTCATCGGCGACGACGGCAAAGCCTTTCCCCGATTCGCCCGCGTGAGCGGCTTCGATAGCGGCGTTCATAGCAAGCAAATTCGTCTGACTTGCAATACGCTGTATTACTTCACTGGCTTCGGCAAGCAAAGCGGACTGCTCCACAACCTTTGAAACTATGCCGTTAGCTTTCATAGCGCCCTCTTTTCCTTCGAGGGAATGCTTATACAAATTCTGGATCGTTACGTTATTCTCTTCAAAGACCTTTCCTATGGAATTTATGTTGGCAATCATCTGCTCTACTGCAGCGGAAGAAGTTTCAACGCATTTTACCTGCGCGGTTACGCTCGAATCAACATTCTTTATTATGCGGATTATGGACTCTATCGTAGAAGAAGTTTCAGTTACGCTTGCAGCCTGTGTCTGAACCTGCTGTTTGACGCCTTCGATATTCGACGTGATCTCATTTATCGCGCTTGCGCTCTGAGACATATTGGATGCCAGGCTTTCGCCTACTTCCTGCATGGTTTGGGATTCGGTCATAAGCGTGCTGATCATATGGGATACGTTGTCCATAGTCCTGTTAAAATACTGCAAAAGCAAACTGACTTCGTCTTTTCCTTTAGCTGCGATTCTTCCGGTAATGTCGCCGGAAGCGATCTTGGAAAACAAATTCTGCAATCTGCCGAAAAAAACAAGCAATCTGCCTGAAAACAAAAATATAAGCATAAAAAACACTATGCACATTCCCGCTCCGATAAAGATCACATTGCGCACAAAATTATACACCGGCGCCAATATCTCTTCGAGTTCTACAAATGCGATGAGTTTCCAACCTAAGCCATCCATCGAAACGATCTGCGTCTGCCATTTTTTTCCGTCGAATGACACTTCCGTCACTCCGGACTGAATGTCGTTAAGCTCTTCGAAGGCCGGGATTCCGTTTTCGGAAAGTTTTTTAAAATTCAATTCCTTGTGTTTGGGATCGGTTAAAACAGTGCCGTCGTTTTGCACAAGCATCACATAACCGCCGTTACCCACTTTTATGTTTTCTATAAAAGAAGTGAGATTTCCAAGCCCCACTTCAATGCTCATGCAACCTATAAAATTTCCGGTTTGTGAAAAAACTTTTTGAGAAAAACACACTACGGCTTCTCCGATCGTAGATGCATAGGCGGGAGTCATTATCGTTTTTCCGTCGGCTGCGGAAGCTTGAAGGTACCATCCGCGTTTTCTGGGATCATAGCCGGCTTTCATAACACCGTCGAAGGAAGTCGCATAACCGCCCCATTCGGTTCCTATATACACTTCGGCAAATTCGCTCCATTGATCCTGCACATGCTTAAACAGATTCACCAGAGCCTGTTCCGTTTTGCTCTTTTTCGTGTCTTTAACCGCAATATCGGATTTTGCAACGGAATAATTGTTTAAAGTGTCGTCGACGGACATTACCAAGCCGTCTTTCGCAAGCATTTGAACCATACGCATATTATTTCGCGTAAACGAATGCACATCCTGTTCGATTATCGAAAGCTCCTGATCCATAAATTGCATGTATTGCTTCATAGTCATATCGCGTATTGAATACCCGACTATGAGGCAGGCGCATAAAACAAGAACGCTAACGATGAGCATAACGGCAACGACCAATTTTGTGCGTATTGACGAAAAAAAGCCCGTTTTGTTTTTTATGATTGCAGGATTCGAGTCAGACATAGATACCTCTTTTACGTATTTTATTTAGCCAAAATTTCGAGCTTCCCTAATTTTAGGGCGCAGTCGTACACGGATGTGCGACTTACAAGTAATGTCACGGTAATCTCGGCGCTCAGGTTAATATTTATCCGCTTCGGTTTATACTTTAAAATAATCTCATATAAACTATAAAATGTCAATTTTGTAAAAGTCCTTTGCGGCGACCGCACCCAAGCCCCCTCCCTCTCAAAAAAAACAGTTTCGGCCGAAAGCGGCGGTCATGTGGCGCGCGCCGGCGCAACTCAGCTCTCGACGTTGCGTTAAAGTAACTTACACCGCAAATCTACATTAAAATCTTTGTCCGTATTCCGAAATTAAACCTGTTTTCTCCGGCTTTTTTTCTGATTGCATATTCGCCTAAAAATCTCATGCGGATCGGAACCTGAGTAAAACTTCCCGAATTAAAGGCAAAATAAAGATCCATAGCGAGCCCCGCACGGTCATAGTAATCCATGTCACCTTCAAAACAATTTTGCAGAAGTTCTGCGGCGCGTTTTATATCCCAAGAACCGTAATCGAGATACTTATATTTTCCGTTATAAGATCCGACAAATGAAAAACGCTTCATGTAAAAGGGCATGAGCATTGAAAAACCGCGTTGAACTTCGTACGAGAATAAGACCAGATCCGCCGAAAGGGAAGCGAAGGTTCCCGCAGAAGGAAGAAACGATACTGATGCGGAATGGGGAATATTCAGCGTCGCTCCGCCGCCGTCGGACCTTAAATTCAAAAACGGCAATATGTAAGGCAGCTTATATCCTATTTTAAAGCCCAAATTTGCATAATATGAATTAAAGTCAAGATTGGCGCAGTCATAATATTCGTTTTTTAAGGCGGGCCCTGCAAAAAATCCGCCCGATGAATAATAAGACCTGCCGGTTTTACGTACGGTAGAAAACATTATTTCAGAAAGATTATTTACTGAAAGCCAGTCAAACGAATTGTTTTTGCCGCTGTCGGCGTCAAAAGAATGTCCCTTCATTGCGGAAGCGGCATCGTAAAAAACCACATCGAATAGCGCGCCTGCCTGTATTGAAGACGTCAAAGTCAGCTTTCCCGCCGTTTGAAAAAGTTCCGTATCGTCAAAGATTACAGAAGACGTAAACTCGTATTTAAAAGCATCGGTATAAGTCCCGCCTGAAACCGTCACTCCGATGCCGCCCAAGCTTTCGGCAACGTCGTATCCGCCGGTAAAACTTAATAGGGTTCCCATCCACGGATCCGACGTGATCCATAAAAGACCGAGCGGAGCGCCTGTCGTTTCATTAAGCGCGGCGTCATAAAAGGACAAGCCGCTTACGGGAAGAAAAAGTCCGTCGGCAAAGTATTTAAGTGGAAAATAAGGCTTCGATCCCTGAATGCCGAAACGCTCAATTTCAGCCGCCTCAGCGGCTTTTTCAGGCGTAAAATTCTTAGAATCCTTTGCAGATGTCCGCTGCGCCGGCAGTATCGAAGGCTTTTCCTCTTCGGCTGAAAAGCGTTCAAATTCCATATCATCGCCGGAAAAAAAACGGATCTTTTTTGAATCAAAAAATCGTGCGATATAAAGCGAATCGGGGAATTGAACGCCCTGAGAAAGGGGTTTCGCCGCAGGATAATACACTCCGCCTGAAACGTCGCGTTTTTGCAAATACCAAAAGGCGTTTCTTTTTTTTGTCGTCGTGTTTTCCTTATCAAGATCGAGCGCAAAATAGCCAAGCCGCGGCAAAGAATTTTCTACCGTATATGAAAACGTAAGCAAAACTCCTGTCTGTCCTGCAAGAAATCCGTCCGGCACTATTCCCGAAAGAAATTTTATGTTCACGCCGTCGAGTTCCTTAGGCAACACATATGTACGGATGTTTTTTGAATTTATTTCGCAAAGAACGATCTTGTTTTTCATTCCGTCCTTTACTATCCACGAAAGCATTCCGTTGCCGCCGTCCGTCAAACTGAACGGCATAAGCGTATTGTCCGCCCGATCCGATAAAACGTCCTCTGTCCCTTGGCTCCTTTGAGGCGTCCGCCCGGACGTCGTGTGCGGCGCTTGCGCCTTTCGGTTAAAGTCTATGTGCATAAACACGTCGCTCAAAATATCCGCCTTAACGGAAGATTCCTTTATTTTATAAAGCCGTATCTGAGCTCTTTGAGATTTTATGCAAACGGCCGAAAGATATTTCGCTCCATCCGCACCGCATACGACGGCGGCGTCACGAAGACCGGGCTGCCGTGCGAATTTTAGTTTTTTTGTCTTTACGTCGTAAATGCCGGAGTAATTTCTGCCGTCCCTAGGATTCGTGCGGCTCACGGCAAGGTATCTTCCGTCGGAAGAAAATTTTATGCGGGAAATTCCCGGCAGGGTAAAAAGTTTTTCAGGTTCACCTTCTTCGTTAAAATACTTGATCCAAACGGAATCGGTTGCGGAATCTATCCATGCGATTCTTCTGCCTACGGAAAGAACGCTGCTCGTAAGAGACGTAAAAAGCTGCGATTCGGAGGCTCTGTCTCCGTAAAGCGTAAAACCGCCCCCTCCCCCTGAAGCGTCCGGGCCGGAAACGCTCCCCGCCGGCTCCCTGTCCGTGACTGTAAGATCAGCGGGAATTTCAATAGATTCGTACCAATCGCGCCAAACCTGATCCAACGGAGCGCCGAAAACTTTTTTGAACATTCCTTCATAAAATTTCAGATCGAAGGAGTTTACAAGCCTTCTCCAAAACTCGGCGTATTTTTTGTCGCCGAAGGTCTGCCTCACATAGGTGTAAAACATTCCGCCGAAAATATACGGCATTTCACCTACGGGAAAAACATCCCTGGCTCCGGTGATTTCACGCCAAGTCGGAAATTTATTGTCGATCTTTGCCTGACGCACGACGTGAGTGCTGAAAAAAGAATTTACCCGCCCTTCGGCTCTTTCATTTTTTGCCGTTCGGCCTTCAGTACCTTCGGCCTTTACGCCCCGCTTCTTGTCCACGCCTCCGGCGGAAAGTTTTTCAGCCGCTTCCCCGTCGCCGTCAGAAATGTTTCCGGCCGCGAGGCTATTATCCGTAAGGCTTTCCATTAAAACGGCCGCACCTTCCGAAACCGACGGAGGAACGTTTACAAAAGCGGGATTTAAGGCATCGCCGAAGATTTTACCTAGGATCTTAAATACTTTGTTTTTCATATTGAACGTAACAGCATGAACAAGTTCGTGATACAAAACGCTGAGAACCGTGTTTGAAAATACCGAAAATTCTTCATTAGGCAAAGTATCGTACAAAACGATCCTGTTATACGGATAAGGAGTGTAATAAGCGTTCAAATCGTCGACGGAATTTGTTATTGTGACGGGGAAGCGCCTCATCCACGGAGTTTCATAAAATTCAGCGCATATGGATTCATAGATTGCATCTATGTTTGAAGCGACTAACGAAGCTGTTTTTTCCGATCCTGAAGCGTAGATTATTTCAAAATACTTAGTCGCAATCGTGCGCTTATTGCGTTGTCCGCTCATCACGCCGCCGGCAAAGATACGCGAAATAAGACAAAAAACAATTACAACGCAGAATATTTTTTTACACATTTGTCACATTTACAGTCCGAATTCTCAAAAAATGCCGCATTTATCATGCTACACTATGCTATGCGATCAGTAAGCCCCGCGACTGCAGAACCGTACGTTATGTCATTCTCTTTGGAAACAAGCTCGTAAGAAAGACCGCGCTGATAAAATAAAAACTCTTCAAGGTAGGCGGCGCATCTTGAAGACACCTTATGGGTTTTATGAAAAGTCGTTCCGTTGCACATAATGCAAACGGGACGCGACGGATCCTTACCTTCGCCGCTTTGTATAACCGCAGCGCAGAGCAGAGCCGCCGCATATCTTGCCGAGCGCTCTACAACGGAATCCAAAAGCTCGTATAAAATCTCAAGGTCTTGATCACAGGAGAGCGCGCATAGAGCGCCTATCTTATGATTTTTAGAATGAGGCGAATGCAAAAAAGAGTCCACTTCAATAAGTGAAAGATCTTTGAAAGCCGAAATTTCTTTACACACGGGAGGCGAAAAAAGGTTTTCTTCGGCGGCGGATCTTATAACTTCAAGGGCAAGCGAGCCGAGATATGCTCCCGAACACTGTTTTTCAAGCAAAAACGAGCCCGGCCGTATGGTCTTTTTGTCAAGCGCCTTATCAAAATCGGACAAATAAATTTTTGCAAACCCTCCGGATTCGCACACGACGATCTGTTTTATGAATTTTTTGCCGCCGTCCAAAGCCGTTTCAGGCTGTATATACGCGCTGTTCATACCGGTTCCCAAAATAAAACCCACGTATGAAGAATACGATTTTCCCTTATCGGCTAGAGCGGCTCCGCCCAAAAGAGCGGCTACGGTATCGTTAAGAAGTGTGATTTTTTTAGGCCTCTCCCAGCCTCTTTTTACAAGAGCCGCGCACAGTTCTTTTCCTACGGCGGAACCGACGACTTCAGGCGCATTTATTTCTTTTGAAAAGTTCAAAAGAATTCCGTCGCCGTCAGGCGTTATCTCTATCGGATAAGAAAAGCAAAAACCTATCTTATCCGCCTTGTTTTTAACGTGATCGAGGTTTTCAGCCATTCTGTCAAAAAATTCCGCCCTGCCGAGCATTTGGCCGACGCCCGGCATGGTCGTTTTTTCAAATTCGCAAACGGAAGGATTTCCTTCATTGTCAAAGGTTACAAGACCAGAGCGAAAATTCGTTCCTCCGGCGTCTATGACTATCGTACTCTCGTTTTTTATATGTTTTTCAGGCGGAACGCACCATGTCTTAAGCATGGCCAAATCTGAAGGCAGGCCTTTAATACCGTTATCCATATCGTATAAAAGCGATGAAACAACCGCATTTATATCAATACGGCGCACGAAATTATGTTTTAAAAGGAAGGCACAAACATCGTGTCTCATTTCAGATAACCGTCCTCGACAATATAATTATTTTAGGGAACCTCTAAAAACCGCAGTTTTTAGAGGTAGTTTTTATTATCAGTAAATATTGCAAAAAATTCAATAGAGTGTTACAGTCCGTTTCATGCCATTCGATCTGCAAAGCCTTAAGCATGAACTAAATCCGGAACAATACAGAGCGGTAACTACTACGGAAGGTCCCATCCTTATTATAGCCGGAGCCGGTTCGGGTAAAACCCGTGTGATAACTTATAGAATCGCCCACATGCTGAACATCGGCATTCCGCAGAGCCAGATCCTTGCGCTCACATTTACGAACAAGGCCGCAAAAGAGATGGAAACTCGTATAAAGGAACTTACAGGCAAAAAACTGCAAAATCTTACGGTTTCCACCTTTCACGCTTTCGGCGTCCGCATATTAAGGAAACATATAGAAAAGCTGGGCTGGCGGGAAAATTTTTCAATCTATGACGAAACGGATCGGTCTTCGCTGATAAAAGAAACCGGGCGAGAACTTCATTTTACTCAGGACTCGCTTGACGTTTACAAGATAGGCGGCCTTTTTTCAAACATAAAGACCGGCAGAAAAAACTGGGAAAGCGCGAACGACATGTATAAAAGCCTTTATGAATCCTATCAGGAAGGTCTTAAGCTGTTTAATGCGGTGGACTTCGACGACCTTATAGTGCTGCCCATAAAACTGTTCCGCTCACATCCTGAAGTCCTTGAAGAATACAAAAACACGTACAAGTACATAATGGTAGACGAATTTCAGGATACAAGTCACCAGCAATACGAGATGATGCGTCTTTTGGCAGACAAAAACGTAGCCGTAGTAGGAGACGACGATCAGTCCATATACAGCTGGAGAGGCGCCGATTACCGAAACATAATCCAATTTGAAAAAGATTTTCCGAACGTTACTGAAATCAGGCTCGAACAAAACTACCGGTCGACAACGACAATATTGGCGGCGGCTAACGGCGTAATATCGCACAACACAAACAGAAAAGACAAAAAACTCTGGAGCGAAAAGCGGGGCGGAAAACCCATAGAAATATTCATGCCCGAAAACGAAACGGCGGAAGCTGATTTTATTGCGGAGATGATACAGGGAGTTGCCGCGGAAGAACGAATAAAATACGACAATTTCGGCGTTCTGATAAGGGCGAACACACAAAGCCGCCCCATCGAAGAAGCGTTTTTGGAAGCCAACATTCCCTACACTATGAGCGGAGGAACAAGCTTTTTTCAGCGGAAAGAAATCAAAGACATTATAAGCTACTTGCGGGTGATAGCGAACCGCAACGACGACGTAAATCTTTTACGCATAATAAACGTACCCAGACGCGGCATAGGACGGACTACGATAGAAACCCTGAACAACTGTGCAAAAGCTATGGAATGTTCCATTTGGACTGCGATGGAAACAATACTGAAAACAGAAAATGCGCCCGTAAGCGAAAACGTAAAAAACGATCTGAGATCCTTTGTCTCAATAATCGAAAACAATTCTTCAATGATAAGCGGTAAAAATCTTGCAAAAAAAACAAAGGCGCTTGTAGACCAAATAAATTACCGAGATCACCTTATAACCGAATATTCGAAAAACGAAAAGGCTGTCCGATTTAAACTCTTAAACATTGAAAGTTTTATCGACTCTATGGAGATATGGGAAAACGACGCCGACAACTATGACGGCAATCTGTATACATATCTTAACAGGATCACGCTTTTAAGCCGCGACGATTTGGAAGATGAAGATCAGGGCAAAGTAAATCTTATGACCATCCATGCCTCAAAGGGGCTTGAATTTCCGGTGGTGTTTATCGCCGGAGCCGAAGAAGGTCTTATTCCGCATGCGCGCTCGGTCGAAGAAAACGGCGGCAGCGTAGAAGAAGAAAGGCGCCTTTTTTACGTGGCGATAACGAGAGCCAGAAACAAACTTTTTATTTCCGCATGCCGAAAGCGCCGCCGCCAACAAAGCGGCGTCGAGTGCGAACCTTCCTGTTTTTTGGATGAAATTCCGCAAAACCTTATCGAATATCATCAGCCGCCTAAAGCTCCGGACGACAAAACCGCGCTGGAATTTTTAAAACAGATGAAAAAGAATCTAAGGAAGTCCTGATTAAAGCGAGGAGCGCATTTAATCAGCGCTTCCCTAAACGCATGAACGGACGAGACGGGGGAAACACAGCCGCTCCTGATCGAAAAATGCACCGGTGCAAAAAACGCCGCCTCTCAAAAACCGGCCGCGTAAAAGCTAGACCCTGTACTTGAGTTTTTTCCCCGTTCCTTCATAAAATTTTCGGCGGAGTTCCGCTACCTGATCGTCTTTTAAATAATCGTCAAAATTCATCATTCGGTCAATAATGCCGTTAGGGGTAATTTCTACGATTCTGTTGGCGATAGACTGTATGAATTCGTGATCGTGGCTGTTAAACAAAACCACACCGGGAAAATTTATTATTCCTTCATTCAAACTTTCAATGGCTTCAAGATCCAGATGGTTCGTGGGATCGTCAAATATGAGAGTGTTGGCTCCGCTCAGCATTAGTTTTGAAAGCATACATCTCATCTTTTCGCCGCCGCTTAAGACTTTTACAGGCTTAAGCGATTCGTCCCCTGAAAAAAGCACACGCCCTAAAAAACCGCGCACATAGGCGTCGTCTTGTTCCGGAGAATATTGGCGAAGCCAGTCCGTTATGCTGCAGTCCGTATTAAAATAAACGGCGTTGTCGCGCGGCATGTAGTCGTATTTTATGGTCTGTCCCCAAAAAACTTCGCCGGAAGAAGCTTTTTTATTTCCGGTTATTATATCGTAAAAAGCGGAAACGGAATTATGTTCTATTCCCACAAAAGCGATTTTATCGGTACGGTTTACGATCAACGAAAAATCTTTTAAAAGAACATTTCCGTCTTCCTCATAATTCAATTTACGTATTTCAAGAACATTGTTTCCGATTTCCCGATCCGGTTTAAAACTTACGTACGGAAATTTACGGCTTGTGACGGGCAATTCTTCAAGAGCCAGTTTGTCATATACTTTTTTACGGCTCGTGGCCTGTCTGCTTTTAGCCGCGTTGGACGCAAAGCGAAGGATGAATTCTTTGAGATCCTTCATTTTTTCTTCGCGTTTTTTTGCCTGATCCTTCGCCTGTCTTTGCAGGATCTGGCTCATCTGATACCAGAAATCATAGTTTCCGGTAAACTGGCTTATCTTTCCGTAGTCTATGTCGCAGATGTAAGTACAAACGCTGTTCAAAAAATGACGGTCATGGCTCACCACTATTACGGTATTAGGAAAATCGATCAAAAAATCTTCAAGCCAAGTGATAGATTCAATATCAAGACCGTTCGTAGGTTCGTCGAGAAGCAATATATCGGGATTTCCGAACAAGGACTGCGCAAGCAAAACCCGAACCTTTTGTCCCTCGTCAAGTTCGCTCATGTTCTTGTCGTGGAATTCTTCTTCCAGCCCGAGTCCCGAAAGCATCTGTTCTATCTGGTTTTCAGCTTCCCAGCCGCCGAGCTCCCCGAATTCGGCTTCAAGTTCGCTGGCTTTTATTCCGTCCTCTTCGGTAAAATCGCTCTTTTCATAAATTTCAGTGCGGGCATTACTGCATTCGTATAATTTTGGGAATCCCATCATAACCGTGTCTTTTACCGAGTACTTATCGAAGGCAAAATGGTCCTGCTGCAACACGGCTATCCGTTCCCCGGGAGAAAGCGATATGGTACCGGAATTATGTTCATGCTCGCCTGAAAGGACTTTTAAAAAAGTCGATTTTCCCGCTCCGTTTGCTCCTATGATGCCGTAACAGTTTCCCGGCGTAAATTTTAAATTTACGTCTTTAAATAAGGGTTTTTCACTGAATTTTACGCTTACATCGGAAACCGTTATCACTTTGTTTTCCCCTGTTTATTTTTTTGGTCAAAACCTAAAGCGCTCATTATTTTCGACAAAAATCCGGGCTTTTTAGGTGAACTAACTTTCCGAGTATTCTTTCTACGACCGTCAGAACGTACGGCACCCTTTTGCGGAGCCGCCTTAGGCATGGAAGAAGTTCCGGGCGCATACTTTTGTCTGTAAAGCTTCATACGCTCGTCAAAAGAAAGATTTTCCAATTTTTCAAGGTCCTTGGAAGTTTGAAATCCCTTAAGTCTTTCCCTTTGTCCGTATTTTTTAGAGCCTTCTCTGCCGCTGTCCTGCCGTCTTTCTTCTCCTGAGAATTTATTTTTGTCTTTTTTAAACCTTGAACCGCTTTCAGTTTTCTTTGAGAAAGGACGGCCTCTGCGCGATGATTCTTCGGAACGCGGCCTTCGGGTGCGGGAAGCGCTTCTGTCGAAATCTCCGCCTCCCCGCCTTTCAGTCCGTATGTAAACACCCTCGCTCTTATCCTCGGCAAATAAAGATTCGTCCGCAACCCTTGACGGAATTTTCATTTCAATAAAGCGCTCGATCGCCGGAAGGTTATAGACGTCCTGCTCGCTGCAAAAAGTGTAAGCCTTGCCAGATTTTCCGGCACGGGCGGTGCGTCCTATGCGATGAACATAGTTTTCAGCTTCGTTAGGCAGGTCATAGTTTACAACCATTGCCAGGTCGCTTACGTCGATACCTCTGGCGGCGACGTCAGTCGCTACCAAAACGGGAATTCTCGAAGCTTTAAAGTCTTCAAGAACTTTAAGCCGCTTGGACTGAATCATATCGCCGATCAAAAAATCGCTTCGGATACCGTTAATCTTCAGCTTCTTACCCAAAACTTCGCATCCGCGCTTTGTGTTGCAGAAAATTATGGCGCTGGAAGGTTTTTCCTTTTGCAAAATTCCAAGCAAAAGCTTTACCTTTTCATCGCTTGAAACATGCAAAAGTTCCTGTGCGATTTCGCTTACGACAATATTTTCAGATTCTATCTGAATTTCTTCGGCATCAAGCGTATATTCCCATGCAAGATTTTTTACATAGGAATTGAGCGTGGCGCTGAAAAGCATTGTCTGTCTGTTTTCGGCGGAAGGAAGATGCTTTATAAGAGTCCGCAAGTCGGGATAAAATCCCATGTCGAACATCCTGTCGGCTTCGTCCACAACCAAAAAACCTACGTCGCTAAGAGCCATGCGTTTGCTTTCCACAAGGTCAATGACGCGCCCCGGCGTGCCGATTAAAATTTCAACGTTTTTTTTGAGAGCGGCCACTTGGGCTTCGTAACCTACTCCGCCGTAAAAGCTGAACGGTCTTAAAGATGTGTATTTTAAAAGTTTTTTCGCTTCGTCTTCAACTTGAACGGCAAGTTCTCGAGTGGGAACGAGTACTAAAGCCTTCTTTCCTTTTATTTCAGGACGCACAAGAAGTTCTTGCGCTATCGCTATTAAATAAGCGGCTGTTTTTCCCGTTCCGGTTTGAGACTGAACGTACAGATCCGCTGCGCCGGTTGCACTTTTTAAAACCCGCTCTTGTACAGGGGTGCAGGAAACGTATCCGGCTTCCTTTATTCCTTTTTGCAGATCGTCATGCAAAGAAAATTCCAAAAAATCCATATAAATAGTAAGTATATACTTTTTACATGTTTATGTATAGTATAAAATCATGAATGATAATGAATTATATCAGGCAGAAATTTTTTCGAACCGGCTTGAAAAAAAATACAGAACGCTCAGAAAATGGGCGCGAAAAAACGGAATAACCTGTTACCGATTATACGATCGCGACATTCCGGAAATTCCATTATCATGCGACCTTTACGAGTTTTTGCCGGAAGGAATTTTTGAGCGTGAAGCGGCATCCGTTTTTATGCAAAAAGAATATGAAACGCAGGTTTTAAATGACCGCGACGCAATGAAAAAAACCGCTGAAAGGCGATATCTTAACATGTTTTTATATGAGCGTCCGTATGAAAAATCTTATCATGAAGAAAAAAGCTGGCTTACCGCCATGGCAAAAGCTGCTTCGGAAATTCTGCAAATCGATCTTACGCATATCATCATAAAAATGCGCCGTCGCTCAAAAGGCGGAAGCCAGTATGCAAATTATGCGGATAGTGTGTTAAGTGAAGTATTAAGCGGCGAAAATGTGCAAAACATGACAGCTGCAACTTTTGCTTCCGGAGCCGACGGAGAAATCAATTTAATCAACACAAAAGAAGTTCCGGATATTTTTACCGTATCGAATAAACGCGCTGCGGCGGCGGGAATCGTTCAAGAGCATGGGCTCCTTTTTACCGTGGACTTATTAAAACATCTTGACTCGGGGTTGTTTCTTGATCACAGACCTCTGCGCCGCATAATCTGCGAAACTTCAAAAGAAAAATCCGTCTTAAATCTTTTTTGCTATACGGGTTCGTTTTCTGTATACGCGGCGGCGGGAGAAGCTCGAATGGTGGAATCAGTAGACTTATCGAACGCATATCTGTCGCTCGCAAAGAAAAATATGAAATTAAACGGCTTCCGCTCTGACGACAAATATGTTTTTACGCGTTCGGATGTGATAAAATTTTTAGAACAAAAAGCGGCCTTAATGCATTCGCCCGGATCGCAAGGCTTTGACATAATAATTTTAGACCCGCCGACTTTCAGCAACTCTAAAAGTTCTCAGTCGGTTCTGGACATAAATCGCGACTGGCCTTACATGGTCAATATGTGCGTTTCTTTGTTAAACAACGGCGGAGTTTTGTATTTTTCAACAAACAGCAGGCGTCTCGTATTCGACATATCAAAAATATACTGCAGCAGCGGGGAGCGCAATTTTAAAGAAAAGGGCAATATCGGATGCAGCCTGCATGCCGGCAGCTCGAGTGCGCTCGGCCTGCTTACGCACAGTCCGAGCGCCAGAAGTCCTATTGCCGGCGAGCCGCATAACCGAGACAGTCGCGATAGCCTACTCTCCCGCGGCCTGCTTGCTCGCAACACGATTGCCCGCGACAGCCGCGCTATTGAAGTGGAAGACATAAGCTTAAAAACCGTCCCCGAAGACTTTAGAAACGTAAAAATCCACCGCTGCTGGAAGATCACGGTTTAATTTTGCCAGCTAGAATAGTATAAGCCGACGTACTTCCGTGTACATCGGCTTATGGCGAATTTTGGCAAAGCCAAAATATCGCTTTTACATATTTTGCCGCCATCCATGGCGGTACTTAAACGACGAGTTTGCTGCGCAAACGTCGCTAATCATATGTGCGCTTTCCGCACACGAATTGTGCGAAGGTGAAAATTGAAATTTTCTCCTTCCTGCAATTTTAATGATGGTTTAACGCGGCCGCTGAAATACTGCGGACATGCCGTCTTACAAGCTAAGCCTATTATGTTATATTTGATTTAAGTTAGTTTTTTCAAATATTTCGACATGTTTTTAAAAAAGTAAAAACCGTGGGGGATTTTTATAAAAAAGATTATCGAAAAAACTGCAGTAATTTTATCAATTGCTGCAGTTTCACTTTCAACTCTTATAAGCCGTGCTTCGTTGCCGGATTTTTCTGAAAAACAGATTAAAAAATTTTAGGATGCAAAAGGCAGCCCAAATGACAGCGTTGTTTTTTACGGCTTTCTACCC
Source organism: Treponema parvum (assembly GCF_017893965.1). NCBI lineage: Bacteria > Pseudomonadati > Spirochaetota > Spirochaetia > Treponematales > Treponemataceae > Treponema > Treponema parvum. The sequence goes on along the minus strand of NZ_CP054142.1, from coordinate 895,364 downwards.
CGGTAGAACCGGGATCAACCTATATGATTTCATATATACAGGGTTCTGTCCAAGGCGGCATAACATCTTCCACAGCAACAACCGCATTCGGTTCCACAACAACAACTACATTCTATGATTATGTTTTGGATCAGCCGTTCTCTGAAGAACAACAGTATTTCGTAATTAAAATTCCCAAAAAGCCCGGATTCTATTGTTTCGGGCAATACACGGGAAGAGAAATCATAGTCGCAGCGCAATCCGGTAAACCAACAAAAATTTTCGATCAAGAAAATATAAAAGAAAAATGGGGAAAAATGCAAACCAAATTATGGTTAACGGTCTTAAACAAATAATAAAAGCTTACAAAGGGACTGAATGGGAAAACGCCGCTTTAAAAGAACTTAATAAATATTCAGCAAAATAAACAAACACCCCGGAACAGGATTAAAATCTCCGGCTCCGGGGTGCATTCTAAAATACCTTTTATATTCAGCTTAGTTTTTGCAATATCTTAATTTTCTGATTTGATTCCGTAACGTTTATTAAAGCGATCGATACGTCCGGCCGTGTCTACCAATTTCTGCTTACCGGTAAAAAACGGATGACAAGCGGAACAAATTTCAACATGAATGTCGTTTTTTGCCGTTGACCGTGTTTCAATAACATTTCCGCAGACACAGACGACCTTTCTCGCCTTGTAGTCCGGGTGAATACCCTTTTTCATTTGAACCTCCAAATATATCTACAGGTTTTGCCCTGCGGCGCGGAATGGAAACCAATCAAAACGCCGCCACAAAACCGGCAAATTCAAATCTTGTAAAATTAAGTATATACAGTTTTTGCACTAAAATCAAGAGCACGCATTGCCTCACGTAAAATCTAACCGAAAAAAAAGCGGTGAATCACATAAAAATCTAACCCAAATCTGAGTCACAATAGAAGCCCGAAGGAAGGGCAAAATGGGGTTAGACATGAAAACGAAACAGAAATTAACCGAAGAAACGGCAAAACGCTACTGCACGGCAAACAAAAAGTACAAGACGAAAATCATCGATGAGTTCATCGCAACCACCGGCTACAATCAAAAATATGCCATCCACATCCTCAAAAATACTGCATGCATAAAAATAACGCATTTCAATAATGTCGAGAGAAAGAGCGTACAGATAATCACGAAAGTACGTAAAAAGCGACACTATGAAAAATACTACGGTCAAGACGCACACAAAGAAATTATTCACTTATGGATATTTTCGATGTACCTGTGTGCAAAACGCCTTGTACCCTTTATCCGCGACAATATCGATTACCTTACTCAAAAGTTCGGTTATGATGAACAGCTCAAGCGAAAACTGAACAATATATCAAGCGCAACGGTCTCTAGGATTCTCAAGCCGGAAATCCCCAAGCATTCAATCCGCGGAATTTCGACGACACGTCCTGCCAAGAACCTGAACAAGCTTATTCCGATCCGCACATTCTTCAATTGGGATCAGCGTAAACTAGGATTTTTCGAAGCCGATACCGTAGCCAACTGCGGTATAAGAAACGAAGGACAGTATATTTGTACGCTCACACTCACCGACTTGCATTCAGGATGGACTGAAAACAGAGCTCTTTTGAACAAAGCTCAGCGTTTGGTAAAAGAAGCCGTTGAGGATGTGAGAATAAACTTTCCGTTCGCTATGAAAGGTATTGATATTGATAACGGGAGCGAGTTCAAAAATACACAGCTTTTGCAATGGTGTAACTATAATCAAATTACATTTACCCGAAGCCGTCCGTACGAAAAGAACGACAATTGTTTTGTTGAACAGAAAAATAATAGCGTGGTCAGACGCATTGTCGGCTACTATCGATTTGAGGGAGAGACTGCTCATGCTGTTATGGCTGAATTGTATGAGAGCTACAGCAAGCTCGTTAACTTCTTTTTCCCTTCATTGAAGATAGTGGCAAAGGAACGCATGGACGCAAAGCTCATAAAGAAATATGATGCGGCGAAGACTCCCTATCGCAGACTGATGGAAAGTATGAATGTAAGTCCTGATGAAAAAGAGGAGTTACTTTGTAGGAAGAATGCACTTGATTTAGGGGATCTGCTTGAAATAACTCAACGGCTTCAAAGCAAACTTATTTCTATGGCCGTCCCTTGGACTAAATAATTTCGGTTAGATTTTTACATGAGGAAATACGGAGACTGCACGTATTGACACCCATAATGAGGGGATGTATAATTTATGAATAGAAAACGATTTCTGTATTTTTGGGAAGATCAGAATAATGCTTGAAGTCTGTAATCTAACAAAGCAATATGGAGCTAAATTTGCAATAAGGGACTTGACTTTTTCAGCGGCGAAAAATGAGATTGTTGGCATTGTTGGTCATAATGGCAGCGGGAAGTCGACAACAATGAACATTATTACAGGATTTGTTACTCAAACTTCCGGCTATGTAAAAGTTGATGGAGTTGATACTTTCAAAAGCGCAAAATTAGCACGTTCAAAAATCGGGTATTTGCCGGAAAATCCTGCTCTTTATTATGACTTTACTGTTGAAGAACAACTTCGCTTTTCAGCGAAGCTCCGTAAAATAGAAAATCTTGATTATTCTGTTGAAGAGGCATGCCGCAAAACAGATATTTTGGGTATTCGTGGTCGCCTGATTCGAAATCTATCAAAGGGATATAAGCAAAGAGTAGGTTTGGCACAAGCATTTATAGGCAATCCACCTCTTATTATTTTAGATGAACCATCTAATGGCCTTGACCCACACCAGGTTTCAGAAATGCGTGATATAATAAAAGACGAGAGCAAATCTCATACAATTGTTTTAAGCTCACACATATTGAATGAGGTAGAACTTCTTTGTGATCATATTGTTGTTCTTAACAAAGGAACCATAACTGCAGATGGGAAAATTTCTTATCTTAAAGAAAAATATATGGAACCAGACCTGTATGATATTCGTTTAAAAGGATTAGTCGATTCAAAAAGCACCTTAGAGCTTAAGAATGCTCTTGAAAAAATAGGGTATTCGATCTCAAGTATCGATCATACTCTTCCTTCGCTTGAGTCAGTCTTTTTTAAAATAAACTCAGATAATCCATCTGGAAATGGAAATAAAAATGAGAGCCGTCTTTGAAAAAGAAATCAGACAGTATCTTGTTACTCCAATTGGATTTATATTTGTTGCGGTATTTTTTGCTTTTTGTTCTTACTTTTTCATTGTAGGGAATTTGCTGACAGCCAGTGCTGATTTATCGAAATTATTTGGTTCTGTTTTCTCCTTCCTTATGATACTTATTCCTTTTTTGACCATGAGAACTTTTGCGGAGGAGCGGCGTCTGCACACAGACCAACTTCTTTTAACTTGTCCTGAATCTATTATTAATATTGTACTTGGCAAATTTGCCGCAGCATATGTCGTTTTCGCCATTGGTTGCATTTCTTTTGTGCCTGTTTTTTATATTCTTTCGGTTTTTGATGCAATCGACATATTAACAATTTTCGGAAACATATTGGCTTTATTTTTAATTGGCGGTGTGTTTATTTCAATTGGACTATTTGCTTCTTCTTTAACTGAAAATCAGATTGTTGCTGCCATTATAAGTTATGTAATTATTCTTGGCCTTTGGCTTATTGATTATCTTCGGTATTATATTCAAGAGGAACTTCTAATAAGAATAATTGAATACCTCTCTTTCAGGGCTCACTTCAATATTCTTGGTAGTGGAGTGTTTTATCTGTCGACTTTGATATATTTTATTAGTCTGACTGCATTTATGCTTTTTTTTACACGTCTTTCTTTAGACAGGGCGAGGAGAAGGTAGATATGAGCAAAAAATATTTTTATCTTTGCCTTATACTCAGCCTTATTTCCTTTTCTGCGATAGGGTTCTGTGCTGTTTATCTGACTAATAATTTTGGAGCAAAACTAGATTTTACGGAAAAAAAACTATATACGTTGTCTTCAGAGACAAAAAAAATTCTTTCGTCTCTGGAAAATGACATTACAATAACAGTTTATAATAGAGAAACAGATTTTCCGATATTTATAAAAAATCTACTTGACTCATATAAACCTGAAAACAAACATATCAGCATTGAGTATTGTGATCCATATTCTGACCCGCAGACAATAAGAAAAATGAAAGATCGCGGTTTTGAAATTGCCGAAAACGATATTTCTGTTGAATCTGATAATTGTACAAAGCTGCTTAAGATAGAAAATTTGTATAAACTTAATCTTTCCGGTAATAAGGTTGAGCAACTTTTAGCTGAACAAAAAATCTCTTCGGCTATAGATTTTGTAACAACCGATAATCGGAAAACTGTCCTGTTTACTGATGGCCATGGAGAGGAGCCTTCTGTATCTCTTGAAGATGTTTTTGAAAACAATCATTTTAAGGTTGTTTTGTCTGAAATTTCAGTTTTGGGAATTGATCCGGAAACAATCCTGATTGTCATTTGCGCGCCAAAAAAAGACTTTACAGAGGATGAAATTTCTCTTTTAGAGGAATATTTGAGAAGCGGAGGGTCTGTGATGCTTTTTGCTGAGCTAGGATCTTCCGGAATGTCAAATTTAAGTTATTTCCTTAAAGATCGCGGAATTGGACTTACAGACAGTGCGATTCATGAACCAAAGCTTTATATTTCTGGTAATCAGCTTAATATTGTTGCAAACTATTGTGAAAATGAAATAAACACATATTTCACACATAATCGCCGTTACGTTATCGCTCCTTCTTCTTCTGAAGTTACACAAGAATACATTAGTCAAGGCCGTACAAATACTGCCCAGGTTCTTCGGACTACCTCAGAGTCATTTTCTGAAGATGGTTCAATAGGCTCAAAGGGAATATGCGTTAGTTCGGTCCGTAAGAATGTTGACAAAAACGGGCTTTTGAAAGATCAAAAGCTGATAGTTTTTGGGTCGAAGTTGATTTACGGCGATGATTTGCTCTGCGAAGAAAAATTAGCTAACTTCGATTTTGTTGTACAGGCAACGGCTTGGCTTATTGGTGATTATTCATTGCTTGATATACCTCCAAAGAAAATTGAAGCTTATATAATCCCTGTAACAGCGTCCCAGAGCAGTTTATATGGAATAATAACAATGGGTGTAATACCAGCCATTATTCTGCTTTTTGGATTTATCGTATTGTTTCGGAGGAAATATCTCTGATGAATGCGAAATGCGTGAAGGTTTTAGCAGTTATTTCTGCAACAACTTTAGTCTTTGCTTTGTTTCTGCTTTTCTTTGAACATATGACACAAAAACAAAATAGAGAACCTTCAGAAAAATTTCTAGTTAACTTTGTTTTTGCAGACATTGCCGGAATTGCAGTTAAAAATAATCTTGGATCTTTGGCACTCATGGTTAGGGACGGACAGATTATTTGTCTGGATCAACCTACCGACACCAAAATGAACACGTCATTGATTAAATCATTCTTTTATAGGATGACTCACATTCCTGTCTATGATGAATTAGAGAAAGTAAGCGATCTTGACATTTATGGTCTTGATTCTCCCATAGCGACTGTTTCTGTCGTGCTGAATTCAAAAGAAAAAGTTCGTTTTACACTTGGAGATCAGGCACCATTTGAAAAAGGGTGGTATGTAGCGATTGAGGGAGAGAAAAAAATATATATAATTGACAACGTATCTGCAAAGATGATGCAGTACTCGGTTGACAATTTACGACTTTTGGATGTTTTACCTGAACTAAATGCTGAAATCAAACTCAAGGATCTTGAGATGTTCAGGCTTATTAATGGAGAAAAAGAAATTTTCTTTACTTCAGATCCTTCATCGAAGAGTGCCAGGTTTATTTTGATGTTGCCTGAAAAAATAAATCTTGACTGGGAAAAAGTTACAAAGGCTGTTTTTCTCCCCTTATTATCAATTACCGACTATTCTTTTGTAAGTTCGGCAGGTGTTTTTGCTGATTATGGATTGAAAGAGCGTGGGGGAACAGAACTTTTTCTGACTTTGAAGGGTATTGACACTCACTTGTTTTTTTCTGAGGCAACTAATGGCAGCTTTTTTGTTTGCCGTGAAGGTTCAAATCAGATAATAAGTATACCTGAAAAAGAACTTTCTATTCTTAATGTTAAGATTTCAGATATCATTGGTGATGCTATATATTCAGTGAATCCGGCAGATTTGAAATCTGTAATAATAAGTGGAAACGGAATTGATTTTAATTGTAATTTTTCTGGAATTGGTAATGATTTGCACGCAGTATTAAACGGCAATTTACTCTCTCAGGAGGAATCGATAGATTTTGCACAAATTATTTCTTTGCTGCCAAAATCAAGTTCAATTAAAGAGAATACAAGCATTGAAAGAGATCCCTCCCTGACAATAGTGTATAAACTGTGTGACGCTTCTGAGCATATAATTACCATATTTCCATCATCAAAGCATGAGTGCGCAGTTTTTTTAGATGGCAATGCGATCGCAATGACATATTCATCAACTGTTGAAGAGTTAGTTTACGAGTTAGAAGCTTATTTATAGAAATAAGCATAAAATATGTTCATACAAGCTTGCAAAAGCTAAATTTATTTAGGAGGAAAAAGTATGAAAAAAAACATCGCACTGGTTCTGGCACTTGTAATGTTGTTTGCATTAACAGCATGTGGTGCGCGTGCGGCAAAAACAAAGCAACCGGCACCTGCCAAATCTGCAGCTTCGGTAAAGACAGAAATGTCCTTTGGTAACACACAGCCCAACACTGACGTGGAATCTCTTCAGCTTTATGCCTGTGAGAAGGCCATTGAGGACGCTACTGATGGAAACTTTTCTGTAGAAGTCTTTACAAACTCCGCACTCGGTGACACCGACGACATTCTTGAGCAGGCAATTCAGGGCGCAGCGGTTCTGACCGTTACTGACCCAGGTCGCCTTGCCGACTACATTCCTGAGTATGGCATTCTTCAAATGCCTTACATTATGGAAGACCACACAAAGATAGACCCGATTACAAGCACCAAGATAGTTTCTAATTGGGAAAAAGGCTTTGAAGAATTTGGAGTTAAGGTTCTTACTTCCAACTGGTATGGCGGCGCACGTCAGTTTGTATGCAACAAAGCGATCAATGTTCCAACAGATCTTAACGGTCTCAAGATCCGTACTATGGGCAGCGACCTTTGCATCAAGTCAATAACTGCTATGGGTGCTGTAGGGACTGCAATGCCACAATCCCAAATCTATTCAGGAATTGAACAGAAGGCTTTAGACGGATGCGAAAACCAGTCCACATCTACTTATGCAAGTCGGCTTTATGAGATATGTAAGTACATAAACAAGACTGGGCACTTTATCCTTCTTGGTTGTCCTGCAACTGGAACAATTTATTTCAATTCTCTTCCTGAAGACTATCAGCAACTGCTTGTTGATACATTCAAGGCAAATGGGACTGAATATCAGTCCATATGTGCAGAAATGGAACTTAAGTGTGAACAGGATATGGCCGCCAACTATGGTGTAACAATACATGAAGTTGACACAGCCAAATTCAAAAAGGCAGTTCAGCCTGTTTATACCAAGCTTGGCTATGATGAGCTCAGAACCACAATCCTTGAAGAGGCCGGTTTGAACTAACCAAAATTCTGAAAAGTTCCTGCCGGTGTACGCCTGCAGGAACTTTTCAACAGAAATGGAGCCAAGAGATGAAAAAAATTACTTCTTTTTTTTCAAAAGCAGAAGAGTATCTTTGTGCTGCAATTCTCTGTGTAATTGTAGCATTATCATTCATTACTGCAGTTGGGAGATGCATTAATCATCCTATTTCATGGACAATTGAATTGTCACAGTTTTTGCTTGCATGGTTGGCATTTATAGGCGGAGACATGGCTTTTCGATCAGATAAGATAATGGGTGTCGATATTATTACCAGAAAGTTTCCTGAAAAAGTAAGAGCTGCCATTAAGCTCGTAATGAACATACTGATTCTTATTACATTAATACTATTTATTAAATATGGGTACTCTCTTTGTATGTCAAATATAAAACGTTCCTATCAAACTGTTGGAATATCATACTCATACGCAACAGCAAGTCTTCCAGTAGCTTCTATTTTTATGTCAATTACAGCGTTGACAAATATTGTCAATAGCTTTAGATTTCTTTCCTTTAAAAAAGTAAGCGTGGGTGAGAAGAAGGAGGAGCTGATATGATAATTCTATTGATTACTTTTATTCTTCTCCTTTGCTTAAATATGCCGATTGCTTTTGTAATTGGAATTGCAGGCGTTGCATACTTTATTACAAATGGCACTATTCCTATTTCAATAGCGGTTCAGCGTGTTGTTGCTCAGACTCAATCATACAGTTTTCTTGCAGTACCTTTCTTTATTTTTGCGGGAAGTCTTATGAATGAGACCGGGATTACTAAGAACCTGCTTAGGCTTGCACAAATAATAACACGAAAAATGTGGGGAGGCTTGGCCCAGATAAATGTCCTTCTTTCAACAATGATGGGTGGGATTTCCGGATCAGCATGCGCTGATGCATCAATGGAAGCACGTGTTCTTGGCTTGGATATGGTGCGTCGCGGATATCCAAAGGGATATTCAGCTGTGGTAACCTGTCTATCATCTTTGATAACAGCGACAATTCCTCCATCTGTTGGTTTAATATTATTTGGGTTTGTCGGAGGGGTTTCAATTGGCCGTCTTTTTATTGCCGGGATAATACCGGGTTTGTTGATGTGTGTTGCATTAATGATTACAGTTCATTTTACCGCAAAAAAACATGGATACGAGCCACCAACACACAAATATGAACCGATTGACAAGAAAGAATTGAGATACACGCTTAAAGAGTCAATACCTGCACTGCTTTTTCCGGTCATCCTACTTGTCGGCATAAGGATTGGACTTTTTACCCCTTCTGAGGGAGGCGCTTTTGCTGTTGTTTATGCTATTTTTATAGGTAAATTTGTCTATAAAGAATTGACTTGGCAGAAGTTTCTTATCTCTCTAAAAAATGCCTGCATGGATACAGGTGTAATATTGATGATTATCTGCTTGTCGGGCGTTTTTTCTTATGCAATTACAAAAGAAAAGGTCCCAGTATTGATAAGTGAAGCGGTTATGGGCATTACATCAAATCCTGCCTTATTGCAAATAATAATTTTAATTTTACTTTTCCTTCTAGGCATGGTTTTAGATTCTGATGTAAATACTTTGCTTCTCACACCAATATTTCTTCCAATTGTCGAGGCAGCAGGTATTGACCCAGTACATTTTGGAGTTATGATGGCAACACTTCTGACTGTAGGTGTTATGACGCCTCCGGTCGGTACGGCGTGTTATATTGTTTGCGGCATCCTTGGTTGCCCGATAGAGGAATATATTAAGTATAGCATTCCGTTTTTTGCTGCAGTTCTAATTGTATTTATTATTTTAATTTTTTTGCCGGATGTTGTTTTGTTCCTGCCAAATCTTGTCTATGGATCGTGAGGGTAATATGAGATATAAAAAAAAAGAAAAACTTCAAATTTATATTGTTGACAGCAGAGAAGAAATAAGGAGAATTGCAAGAGAAGATGTGTCATCCCTTATAAAGGTTCTTCTTCAAACAAAAGATGAAATTAATATTATGTTTGCTGCCGCACCCTCACAAAATGAAGTACTTGAAAACTTAATATTGGATAAGGATATTGACTGGACACGTGTTAATGGGTTTCATATGGATGAGTACATTGGCTTGACTGCAGATGCTCCACAAAGGGTATGGATATTTGCATTTTAGGAATAGGTGAAGATGGGCATATAGCGTTCAATGACCCGGATGAAGCCGATTTCAATGATATTCACTTTGTTAAGCTGGTTGGTACATTTGGACGATGTTTGCCGTCAACAGCAAGTAAATGACGGATGCTTTTCAAATGTCAGTGAAGTTCCGGCGTATTCTATGTCGGTAACCATTTCTGGGCTTCTACGTGCAAAAGCAATGTTTTGTGTTGTTCCTACAAGTAATAAAGCGAATGCAGTAAAAAGAATGCTTGAAGGTATAATAAATTAAAGCTGCCCATGTACAATTCTGCGGGGAAAAAATTGTGCAAAACTTTATCTCGATCCCGACTCTGCATCACAACTATAAAAAATTCAAACCGCTTGTTCATTAAAAAACGTCAAGCGGTTTGATAGAATCCCGAATAATTACTTTTGGAGGGATATAACATCTTCTTATTGGCCAATCTTTATATTCTTCTAAATCAAGAGAATTAATTAGTTTAATACATGCATTATATCCATGTCGATAGCTGTCTTGATCTACTGAACTTATTGCAGGAGTAATCATAATATCTTGTGGGATGTTATCAATACCAATAACTGAAACATCTTCCGGAATCCTAACATGTAAGCTTATAAGTTCATGAATAACACCACAGGCAACCAAATCATTTACTGCTACTATTCCACTGAATGATTTTCCTAGATTATAGAATTGGTTTCCCAATTCTTTTCCGACTTCAAATTCAAATATACTATCATCTTTCTCACGTTCAGATGTTGCTTCGAGAACAAGTCGGCCTTCATCAGGTATATTATATTCATCCATGGCACTGCAATAACCAAGATATACCATTTTTCGGTTGTTTCTTGTTAAAGGGGTTGTAAGAAGAGCAATTCTCCGATGATTGCGTTCAAGCAGGGCCCTTGTTGCAAGTGCACTGTTCTCATTCATTTTTGGAGTTGCATCAATTACCCGTCGGTTAAAGTCTATCGGGCAATTAGATTCAAATATCACGGCTGCTGCACCCGTATCCAAAAAACGCTTAATCATTTGATCGTTTGAATCCAGAGACGATATTAAAAGCCCTCTTACACTCAAATGTTGCAGTTTGCTTATAAGTTCTCGTTCGGTCTCAGCACTCCGCCTTGAGTTAAAAACAAATGTTGTGTAACCAACAGATGCTGCTGCATCCTCAATGCCGCGTACAAGCTGTATAAAAAAAGGGTTTTGCAGTGAAGGAATGATTATTCCAAGAGTTTTTGCGGACCTAGACTTAAGCATATGGCCTGCAAGATTTGGCGAGTAATTCAACTGTTCGGCTGCATCACGAACGCGCTTTGCAGTTTCATTACTTACTGGATATCCACTATTCGATAAAACACGTGAAACTGTTGCTGTGGATGTTTTTGCAAGTTTAGCAACATCACTTATTTTTGCAGGTCTCATAATTATTGCAATTCTCTGTTTTCACATAAAAAAGCCTCATATCTAATGTATTGATCGCGATTTAGTCTATCATAAGCAAAATTTACAATCAAGAAACCGCAGCAGCCCCCGTATTCATAGAAGCCAGGAAAGCGTTATTGTCCTTGGTTTTTTTCATTCGGTCGATAAGCAGTTCCATAATTTCCGCGTCTTCCATAGGATTGAGAACCTTACGCAGCACCCACAATTTCTGAAGCTCGTTTTCCGTAAGCAAAAGCTCTTCTTTTCGCGTTCCGGATTTTTTGATGTTTATAGCCGGGAAAAGCCTGCGTTCGGCCAATTTGCGGTCAAGATCGATTTCACTGTTGCCGGTTCCTTTGAATTCTTCAAAAATAACTTCGTCCATGCGGCTGCCGGTTTCTATCAAAGCGGTTGAAATAATGGTAAGGCTTCCGCCTTCTTCCACGTTACGTGCTGCGCCGAAAAATCTTTTAGGCTTGTGCAAAGCGTTGCTGTCTACGCCGCCCGACAGAACCTTTCCAGAAGTGGGAACCGTTTGGTTATAGGCGCGCGCAAGGCGGGTAATGGAATCCAAAAAGATAACCACGTCGCGCTTATGTTCGACAAGCCGTTTAGCCTTTTCAAGTACCATTTCCGCAACCTGTACGTGCCGCGTAGCCTGCTCGTCAAAGGTTGAAGAGATAACTTCAGCCTTTATCGACCTTTCCATTTCGGTAACTTCTTCCGGCCGCTCGTCTATGAGAAGCACAATCAAATATACTTCAGGATGATTTGTAGTGATCGCATTGGCGATCTTCTGCATCAGGATAGTTTTCCCGGCCTTAGGCGGAGCGACGATCAAAAGGCGCTGTCCCTTTCCGATAGGGCTGAACAAGTCGACTATGCGCGAAGACATTTCCGTCGAAACCGTCTCCAAATGAAATTTTTCATCGGGATAAAGAGGCGTCAAATTTTCAAAGGGAATGCGCGTCTGCGCGATGCGAGGCTCGTCGAAATTGACGGATTCTATGCGGAGCAAGGCAAAAAATCTTTCTCCTTCTTTAGGAGATCTCGTCTGCCCGTAAACCGTGTCTCCCGTCTTAAGATTGAAAAGACGTATTTGGCTCGGAGAGATATAGATGTCGTCAGGGCCGGGTAAATAGCTGTTCTGTGGAGAACGCAAAAACCCGTATCCGTCGGGAAGTATTTCAAGAGAACCGGAAGCAAAAATAATTCCGCCGTGCTCCGTATGTGCCTTCAGTATTACAAAGATAAGTTCTTGTTTTTTCATGGGAGCAAGATCATCGTTTGAAAAACCGTACTGGATCGCAAGGCTCCTAAGCTCATGCATGCCCATCTTTGTAAGATCGTTTATCAAAAGACGCGGCTTTGACTCATATTCTTCAGGATTTTCGATGGTCTGCGCAGCTTTTACGGCTTCATCCCTTGCGCTGCTTGAATGCCGCTGATATCCGCCGGTACGCACAAATTTGCGCCCGCCGCTGAATTTCGGCATAGCGCCGCCCCATCTGTTTTTTTCACCGTGAGAAGGCGTTTGACCGTCTTCTTCCGCGGAATTCTCGGCAGGATCCGCTGCGGAAAAAGAAGCCGGATTTTCTTCGGTTTGCAAAGAAGTCTCTGCAGAAGGAACGTCGACGGTTTCTTTTTTTGCCTTTACTATACGGCGGCGCTTCGGACGAACCACCGCTTTTGCAGCATCTTCATTTCGATCGGATTCGATTTCGTCGGAGGAATCAGTATCAGAATCCGTATTTCCGACCTCCGGTTCGATCGATCCGTTTAAAGATTGAACATCAAGATCAAGCTGCGTTTGTCCGTCTTCATTCAACTGCAGCCGGCCTTCAGACGCATCGCTAGAACGACGTCTTTGGAATGGTTTCATTAAAAAAACTCCTGGCAATTAGTAAAATAAATATATAAAACATTGTAAAAAATAAAAAATGTATTGGAATTTGCTCTCTACAGGAAAAGAAATAAACACTTGTTGATAATATAATTACACATACATGAATTTTTGTCAATCACAATTCAAGCGCCCTATCAAACGGCCGCAGGAAAATTATCAAACTGCCAAATTACGACCGCCGCAAACTGCGACGGCCAAATTGCCAAAGTGCAGCGGATCACAAAACTCAGCCTACAAAATCCGACTTCAGAACAAGAGCCTGTTTATATTCTTTTGAAGCGACGGAAAACAAATCTATGTCGGGAACATCGTCAAGCATGGTCACCTGTCCGTCGAAGTTGACGTTTTCGGCAATACGCAAGTGTGCGGTAGAAACATTTCCGCTGACCTTACTGCCGTTGCACATTTCAATGCGCTCGGAGGCTTCTATATCGCCCGTGACGGTTCCGAATATGACTATCGACTGCACGGAGATTTTTCCCACATTGCAAACTGCTGTCTTGGCTATTTCCAAAGATCCCTTCGATCTTATATTCCCGTGGAATTTTCCGGTTATCACAAGATCGTCAGTGTATTCAAGTTCTCCGTCAAAATCCGTTTCCGCTCCGAACACGGTTAAATTTCGCTTTTCATTGTCCATTTTACACCCTTAAAATTGCACGAGGAAGAAAATTTCAATTTTCGACCGAGTGCAATTGGTGCGCTCTTGGCGCACAGTTAAATAAAAGAGTTTTCCGAAGGGAAACTCTAAGTTCAAGTACCGCCATGGATGGCGGCAAAATATGTAAAAGCGATATTTTGGCTTTGCCAAAATTCGCCATAAGCCGATGTACACGGAAGTACGTCGGCTTATACTATTTCAGCGGTCGAAATTAAACATTCCTTAAAATTCAACAGTCGAACAAAATATCAATTTTGGAGACTGTTGAATTCGTGCGCTCTTTGCGCACAGCTAAATAAAAGAGTTTTCCGAAGGGAAACTCTAAGTTAAATTGAACGGCGTCACTTCAGACGTTCAATTTAAACTTTCTTCTTAAAATATACAATATAAATCCCACCGTCAAAACGCAAAAAGCTGCTGTCGCAAATGCGGCGCCTACAAGGTCGCCTATGCGGCAGTACAACGTCGGCGTAGCATCGTCGGGAATAACGGGTATTTCACCTGTCACGAAAGTCTTTTCAAACGGTGGAGCCATCGCCCGTATTATTCCGTTGGGATCGATAATACAAGTTTGCCCCGAAGCCGTACTGCGAACCGCAGGGATGCGGTTTTCAATGCAGCGGAACCGAGCCATAGCCAAATGTTGATTCTGGCACGAAAGGCTTTTCGACCATGCGTCGTTTGAAAGGTTTACAAGCGCACGCGCGCCGGCATTGAACATATTTCTGCCCGTTTCACCGAACGTATCTTCAAAGCACACGGGTGTGGAAAATGCAAGTCCCGCTTCACGGAAAACCGTGTATTCTTCGCCTTTGGACCACAGATGCGTGTCGCCTGCCAGCAAAGCTTCATACAAGCGCGGAAACTGCTTAGGCCACGGAAAATTTTCCGTAAAAGGCACGAGCCGAATCTTTCGGTAAATTTCAGGATTCGGCGGCAAAACGTTTTTCCCGGGAACAAAGACTAAAACGGAATTATAATCGTCTGGATCGTCTTCGTATATATCATCCTGATGATCGTTCCCCACGACAAAGACAGCCCTTTGTTCTTCCACAAATTCAAGAAATTTTTTTACGATATTAAAGCGGTTTCTGTCCGGCCGCAACTTATAGTGTTTTATCACGGGCGGAATGACGGAAGTTTCAGGCCATACTACAAGTTTTATATCTGCATCCTGCGAGAGCGCTTTTTGAGAAAGATCTATCAAATTATTAACGTCTTCCGCATAATCATCCGAGTCATTGCTAAGCCACGGATCGGTATTATGCTGGATTGCGGTGACTTTTACCGACGGCATTGCAGAATAGTCCTTACGTGATAAGCATCCGTATAATACGGCCGCCGAAAAAAAACAAAGCCACACGCAGGCGGAAATTCCGTGCGATTTTACGGGACGTAAAAATGATTTTACACAACATCCACCGTTCACGCGACCGGAACTATCTACAGCGGTATCGCGATCGGCGCTTTCATTTTCGGTATTTTCGGCGTTTCCTGAACTTTCAGTTTCAGCGCTTTCGGTAAATCTCAAAATTACGGAAGAAAACCATACTGACGGAAACACCACTAAAGCCGAAAGCGGCCACACGCCTGCAAGTTCCGAGCATTGCATTAAAACGAGATTTTTCCATTGGGTATAGGCCGTAACGCCGTAACTGAATCCTGCAAAGCCCACGGTTTTAAGGTATTCGTAGGCGCAAAAGATTACAAAAGATGCGATCCAGCCTTTTTTAGGAAAAAATATCATACACAGCTTCATACAGGTAAACACAACAAGAAGCATGAGCCCGTATTGTATTTCTATGGCCAAGGAACCGGCCGGGCTGAAAGTTACCAGCCACGAAACGTAAAGCATGTATGAAATAACGCCGTACACAAATCCGTACAGCCAAACGCTTTTCAAAGAGGCGCGATAAATTAAAACAAAAACGGGAACATAGGCAAACCACGCAAAAAACGATATTCCCTCAGGAAAAATAAAACCGGGATTTGAAAAAGCGAACAAAAAAGCTCCCGAAACAAGAAGCAGAATATTAATTAAAAACGATCGTATTTTTTTTTTCAAAGATAAAGATTTTTTTTCGACGGAGGCCATAAGGCAAAGCTAGTCCTTTTTGTCCTCTGTGACAGGAAGATCCCACAAAGCTTTTTTCAGCTCCTGTCCAGAGCGAAAAGCCGCTACATAATGAGGGGCTACGGACAGTTGCTCTCCCGTCTTGGGGTTACGAGCTCTTGTGCGCCCCTTTCGTAAACGCGGTTCAAACGTACCGAATCCTCTGAGCTCTATAGTGGCGCCCTCTTTTAAAACAGTTTTAAGTTCTATCAATAAATTCTCTACAATGTCCTGAACAACACGTTTTTCATGTTTTGTGTTTTGATACACGGATTCAACCAGATCATATTTGGTAATTTTTTTAGCGGACATTGAAGAACCTCAACAAAAAAATTCGTATGTTCCGGGATCGAAAAAATCTCAAAACATACGTCATGTTGCCAGTAAATTTAAATTACTTAGACTGTAAAAATGAAACGTTGTAAAGTTTCATCATACGGGACTTTTTTCTGGAAACTGCATTCGGCTTTAAAACGCCCTTACCGCGCGCCGAATCAAGTTCCTTTACAAGAATTTTTAATGCATCTTCCGAAGCTTTTTGATCTTTTTTCTGGACGGCTTCTACAAACCGCCTGACACATGTATGACACTTGCTCTTAATCGATTTATTGCGCAACCGACGCACTTCACTTTGTGCGAACCGTTTTTCTGCAGATGTTTTTTTTATAGACAAAGGATGCCCCCCAAAACAAAAAACTAATAACATATATTAACAGAGCGAAACAGCTTTAGTCAAGCATACAAATAAATATGATATTTCAAAGAATTAACCGCTTCGTATCATTTTTTCACTTTATATATTTAAAATTTCATCCATGCATACTCCGTCTGTGTATGGAAATTTACAATCCAATATTTTAGCAAAAGTCGGAGCTTCGTCGACAATATCTCGGCGCTCCAATACTACACCTTGTTTAAAATCCGGCCCCATACATAAAAAAAAGGGCTGGGGGCCTTTTTCAGGAAGATATCCGTGTGTCGCTTTGCCATGAATAAAATCTTCATTATTCAGTTTTTGAATAATAGGATATTGAGTCTTGTTTCCGAATGACGAATACCCGTCACTTTCCAAGACAAAAGAAAAATCTCCGGCAAGATGATATTTATCTTTCGCTTCTTTGCGATTAAAGACTTCCGTAAAACCGTAAATTCCTTCTCTCGCCATTTCACAAAGTGTTTTTTCTACTTCAGGTTCATCTTTTTTGTCTTTAACATATATCAGAGTACTCATTGCGTTTGAAAAACTGAATACTTTCCAGTCTTGTATTTTACCTTCAGCATCCACAGTAATCCAACCGCGATTCAAAAAGAACATGTTGATGTTTACTGTACGGACAATACCGAGTTGTCCATGGTCGCTCAACAGGACTATGTTTGTTTCATCCAATATGCCTGCCTTATTCAAAGAATTCATTATTTGTCCGATCCAATCGTCACAAAGCTTTATTCCTTCCGTAACGGTAGAATTGAAAAGACCTGTTTGATGTCGTACGTGATCCATATAGCCGCCATGTAAAAATAAAACATCGGGTTTGTATTGTTCAATTATATCGCATGTGCATTCAACAATAAAATTATCCAGGTACGGCTGCTGTACAAACTTTTTTCTTCCTCCATGCACAAAAGAGGCAGGTAAAAGACCTTTATTTTTATCAATTATCGCCAGCATTTCTTTGTTACTGCCGTTTCTTTTAAATCCTTCCGAGAGTGTTTCACCGGGCTGTATCCAATATTCATTGATCAAGTAATCAATAGATGGATGGTTCCCTGTTACAGGCCAAAAACACGCGGCCGTTTTTAAACCTGCATCATGTGCTATATCAAATATATCTGGACATTTTACAACATCATGAAACCAACACCAAGGAAGTTCTCCTGTTTCCGTGCTAAACGGATAATTATTTGTTACGCCGGTTTTATCCGGATAACATCCTGTAGCAATTGATGTATGCACAGGATAGGTTATCGTTGGATAAATTGATCTTATGGTTTTTACTTCACTATATTTATTTTGAAAATAAAATTTAAATCGCGGAAGAGTTTTTAAATACTCAACGTCTTCTCTAACCATTGCATCCAGAGAGAAAACAACTAGTTTTTTTTTCATTAAAATACCTCGGACAGTCGTTATAGACCTCATAATAACAAAGGCTGTCCGAAAATTTCGGCTTTTGGACAGTCTCCTTGATTTATATGCGACGTTAAAAATAAGCCATTGCAATGCAAGTGCTTATTTTAAACTTGAGGGCTGTCAAACAAAGTAACAAACTTTTTTGACAGCCTCTTGTAGATAAAATATAGATTATTTCACTTTAGGTTTTTTAGGTAGAATCTGTTCCGCTTCCGCCTGTAATTCTTTAATCGCCTCTTCAGCAGATATATTTCGATCTTGGATTAATTTTCCGCAAATGCGATTCATCTGTTCTTCATACTGGCTCTTATAAGGCGACCATGGAATTTCTTGTGCTATAGCCAATTGTTCAAACGCCGTTTTGTATTGGGGATGTTCTTTCCATAAATCCTGAACAATTTTTTGATTGACAGACGTTTTACTTGCAGGTAAATAACCTGTATTAACGCTGTTTTCAGCAACTTGTTTATCCGTCATCAAAAACTTAATAAATTCCCATGCGGCGGCTTGTTCTTGCGGTGTCGTGTTACGTCCGATAATGGCAATGTTTCCGCCTCCTACAGGTGCGGACGGTTTATCCCATGTAGGAAGAAAGGCGATCCCGACATCAACGCCTGTGTTTTTCGCATTTCTTAAAATTCCGCCCATAGATCCGGTAGATTCCATAATACAAGCGATATATCCTTGTGCAAAAGCTTCTTTCATTTTTGTAGGACCTTGCAGTACTTCCGGCGCCTTGCACCAACCTTCGTCGACCCATTGTCTCCAAGCTTTTAAGACTTTTAAAAGGACTCCATCATATAAAGACGGCGCGCTGTTTCCGTCCTCACTCAGCATATTACTGCCGAGTTGATACGTCATGTTTTGAACATACCATGCGGCATCGATATTCATAGAAAAACCGTAGATTTGAGTCTTGCCGTCAGGGCCGACTTTGGTTAATTTTTTACCGGCAGCAATAAGGTCATCTATTGTCTTAGGAGGATTTTTTATGCCTGCCTGAGCAAATAACTTTTTATTATAATAAAACACAGGGGTTGATCGAACATAAGGTAAAGATATTAATTCCCCATTATGTATGCAGTAATACATTAATGCGTCAGGATAATTTTTTGTGTCGAAGTTATCTCTTTTAGCATACGGCATCATATCAAGCAGTAATCCCTGCTCGTACATATACGGAACTCCTGCGGCTCTTTCAAGAACAGCCATTGTCGGGTTAGTTCCCGCAGCACAAGCTTGAACAACCTTTGACAAGGTGGTCGGATAATTCCCTTGATAAACTTCTTCGACGACGATTTGCTTTCCGTTTGTTTCATTAAATTCCTTTACAGATTTTGCTATTTGCTCTCCGTTCGGTCCTGCTCCTCTCGGATGCCAAACAGTAATTTTTACCGGCCCGCTGACTTCTACCGGTTCCGTTTTTCCTTTAGACGCGTCTTCTTTTCCCCCTCCTGCAAAAAGGATTGCTCCCATCAGCGAGAGCAAAAGCACAAACATAGAAATTCTTTTCATTTACCATCCTCCTTAAAAAGAATTTTTTATTTTACGCCTTTGTATGCAAAAGCTTGGATAATTTTTCTGCTTGCAAAGACAAAAATAATTAAAATCGGGAAAACCAACAGGACATTACCGGCCATGATTAAATTCCAATTAATACCGTATTCTACGTCTTTCAGTTTTTCGAGAGCAATCGTTAAGGGTCTTACAATCTCTTTATCGGTCATAACAAGCGGCCAAAAATAAGAATTCCAGTGCCCTACAAAACTAAAAAGCGCAATTGTAACTACAGTAGATTGACACATGGGAAGCATTAATTTAAACATTATTTTCGCTTCTTTTGCATTGTCCAAACGGGCACTTTCAATAATTTCGTCAGGAATTTGCATAAAAGTTTGCCGCAATAAGAAAATACCAAAAGCATTTGCTCCAAAAGGCAGGATTTGCGGTAATAATGTGTTTAACAGTTTATGTTTTGCCATCATCAAGTATACGGTAATAAAAGTTAGTTGTGTCGGAATCATAAATGCAACCAATATCATAGCGAAAAAGAGTTTTTTCCCGATAAAGTCAAATTTTGCAAAAGCGTAGGCTGCAGGAACCATTATAACTAATTCCAGTATAATACACCCGAAAGTTACAAAAACACTGTTTTTTACATATGTAAATAATTTTATTTTTTGTATTAATATAATATACCCTTCCAGAGTAAAATGCCGCGGCCATAAAGTGGGAGGCACCAGTATAGCTTCGGAATTGGTTTTTAGACTCGTAATTATCATCCAATAAAAAGGAAATAAAAACAAAAGTACAATAAACATTTTAAAAATCCAATCAAGCGAAACAAAAATGTAATTTAGTATTTTGTTATAATTATAAGGTTTCATTAGGACGTTCCTCATTTATTGATAAAAAACTTTCTTTGCCAATACCTTGAAATAGATAATTGTCATAATAATCATAACAATCATTAAAACAACTCCAGCTGCAGCTGCTAAGCCGATACGGAAGTGATGAAAGGCATATCGATAAATATAATATGCAACGACATCCGTTGCGCTGCCGGGGCCTCCGTCTGTCATAACTCGAATAGTATCAAAAACCTTAAACGATCCTATGGTAATAGTTATCAGCAAAAAGAATAACTGGGGAGAAATCATCGGCAGAGTAATCCGGAAAAATTTTCTTCCTCGAGGCGTATTATCTAATTCAGCGGCCTCATATATTTCGGTCGGAATAGATTTCAGCGAAGAAATTATTATCAATGCATAATAGCCTATGTTTTTCCATACGGAAACAATGACAACTGACAGCATGGCAGTTTTAGAACTGTTTAACCATCGAAGACTCGGAAGACCGAAAAAGTTAAAAACCGTATTCAGAATACCTCGGTCCGTATCCATAATCCATGCCCAAACCATACCGCAACTTATCATTGCAATAATGTGGGGTGTAAAAAAAGCCGTTTGGGCAAAATAATTTTGCCATGTATCTTTTTTTACCCATAACGCAAAGAGAATGGCAAATAAAATTAAAAAGATAACAACGCAACAAGTGTAAACACTTGTATTCTTGAGTGCGACAATAAAATCATCTTTTACAAATAAAATATTATAAAAATTTTGTAGACCTACAAATTTCGTTTTTGCAGGATTTATCATATTGTAATCTTGAAAACTTAATTG
The DNA here is from genome assembly GCF_017893965.1 of Treponema parvum. NCBI lineage: Bacteria > Pseudomonadati > Spirochaetota > Spirochaetia > Treponematales > Treponemataceae > Treponema > Treponema parvum. Next base: position 874,189 of record NZ_CP054142.1, on the reverse strand, counting down.
TACCAAATTAATTAAGGGCCAATATGTAAAAATAATTAAAAAAACAATTGCAGGCGCTATCATTAAGTACGGTAAAATATAACGAATCTTCTTTTCTCCTGCGAATCGTTCACGGTGCGTTTGCGTATTAATCTTTCTCATATCTGTTCCGCCGTTTTTAGGTGCATAAGGTAGTCTTCAATTTTATTTGTGTCGCGGATTCTTTTATCATTTTCATCAAAAAAATAGATCCATTGATCATCTACTTGAATGTATACCTCTTCATCTAATTGGAAATCGTCGTTCATACTTTTTACCATTACCAACCCTTCTTTCAGTTCTATGCAATATTGAATTTCAGACCCTAATAATTCGCGTGTTGCGATTTTACATTTCCTGAAAAAACCTTTAGAAGTCGCTTGTTTGGCAAGGGAAGCGCGTTCCGGACGAAAACCGTATTTTATTTTCGTTCCTTTAAGAGAAAAGATATTCATAGGAGGAGTTCCGATAAATTGTGCGGAAAATACATTATCCGGATCGCGATAAATTGTTGCCGGTGTTGCTTCTTGTTGAATGATACCATGATCCATCAGAACAATGTGATCGGCCATAGACATCGCTTCCGTTTGATCGTGCGTTACATATACAAACGTTGTATTTAACTGCTTATGAAGTCTGATAAGTTCCGTCCTCATTGCAACACGCAGTTTTGCATCAAGATTGGAAAGAGGTTCATCCATTAAAAAGACTTTCGGTTTTTTTACCATGGCTCTGGCCAAGGCAACGCGCTGACGCTGCCCTCCGGAAAGGGTTGCAGGTTTTCTATCCAGAAAGTCTGTTAAGCCGACACTTTCAGATACTTCGTTGATAAGGAGTTTCCGTTCTTCTTTCGGTACATGATTATTTTTCAAACCGAATTCTATGTTTTCTCGGACACTCATACTTGGATAGATTGCATAGTTTTGAAACACCATTGCAATTTGGCGTTTACCCGGTGGAAGGTCGCTGATGTCTTGTTCATCCAACAGGATTTTTCCGCTTGTGGCAGGGCCTATTCCGGCAATCATGCGAAGTAAGGTTGTTTTACCGCACCCGGACGGTCCGACAAGAACGGTAAAAGTTCCGTCTTGAATAGTTAAATTCAAATGACTGATGACATTATTAGAGCCGAAAGATTTTGATACATCAATGAATTCAATCTTTGCCACACCGTACCTCTTTCCTTGATTTATACGCAACGCTCAAAAATAAGCCATTGCAATGTAAGGACTTATTTTTAAACTCAACGAGCTGTCGAGAAGTAATAAACTTTTGAGACAGTCTCTTCGATCATTATAAAAATTATACTATTTATAAACCGATTTATAAAACAATTTTATATAATTCTATTGTCAGTTATTTTATTTGTCAACTTTTAAATTTTCAAAATAAATAATCGAAACACGAAAATCAATTTTCATCCGTCAAATTGACAGTAAAAATAATTGAAGTTACAATTCTCCGTATGATAAATTTTATTACGATGTCCTGCCTGCTTGTAGCCTTAGCGTGGGTTGCAATATTGAATATCTTTGCCTACCCTGTTTCTAAAAAACTTTGCATAAGAATTTCAAATTACATTGTAAAAGTCTGCGCGCACCGCGTGTTTGCAATTTTGAACCTTTATAAGAATTTTCGTTTTGACGACGATGCCGCAAGCAAAAAACTTCTTCCCGAACAGTTTTTAGTGATATCAAATCACCAAAGTCTGATGGATATTCCTCTTTACATGGTATTCTTGCCGGAAAAAGACCTCCGCTTTGTCGCAAAAGACTCTTTAGGGCGGCACGTACCGCTGGTTTCGGAAATGTTGAGAGCTCACGAGCACTGTATAATTCCCAGAAAAGGAAATCCTTCGGTTGCGATGCGTGAATTGGACAAATTTGCCTTACGCGTAAAGGAGCGGGATCAGATTCCCGTATTGTTTCCCGAAGGAACGCGAAGCAAAGACGGAAGTTTGGGGCAATTTTATGCTGCAGGGTTCAGAAGACTCACCGACGCGGTGCACCTGCCGGTTGCCGTCTGCGCCCTTGAAGGCGGCTGGAAGATCAATAACCTTAAAAACATATTTACAAACCTTAAAGACGGTTCGTATCGAGTAAAGGTTTTAAAAGTCTTTCCGCCTCCCAACGGAAAAGAAGAACAGAATGCGGTTTTAAACGAAGCAAAGGCTCTCATCGGCGCACAACTTGATAAATGGCGAACTGAAGAAAAGGCCTAGCATAAAATGAAATAGACCGCTGCGCCGATTAATGCCGCCCGCACCGATCGATGCCGCTGCACAGGAAAATTAAATGAAATCTTAATGGCGGGACAAAAAAAAGCCTGCACGGAAGTGCAGGTTTTTTGTAACTAAAACAATTATTTAAGAAAATCCTTCGGTCGTCTTTCCGTGCGCTGTGTTTTTTCACATACCGCTACATTTCTGAGCTTACCGTTTTTAAGTATTGTTTTCATGACTATTTCGCCGCCGGATTCCGGATCAATAAATGTCTGTTTTGCAACAGTAGTACGAGAGTTTTTACTGGCTCCAGCCATAACACACCTCCATGCCGATTGTGATTTAATTTCCGTTTATAATATCAATTACGGCTGTTCAGGTCAAGGCAAAAAAAATGAAAGGCGCTGTGCAGAATCTGTCGGCGAATGTTTTCGGTGCGACGGCGGGGAAAGAACTGCGTAAATGTATTAGCGTATGGAAATGCCTACGTTAAAAGGAAAAAAGGCGAAACGCGAGGCAGCGATAACTGACGCCGAGCCGCTCTGACCGTTGGCAAGCGAGCTTTCCAGAAGAAAGCGAGCGCAGTCCGATACCTATTACGGTCAGCCGCGGCGAACGGCAGGACGCTGCCGGGAGTGTAGCCGTTTTTTTTAATGCTGCAAATTAAAGACGCTGTGCAGGAACTGTCGGCGAATGTTTTCGGTGCGGCTCTAAACTACGGTTGCCGGCGGCTGTCGAGGCCCTCGCACAAAATTTTTACGCGTCCAAAAAACGCTCCACACGTTCGGCGCTTTCTTCAAGCGGCGCATAAATGCACTTCGTTTCGGGAATGCTTGACATAAAAAGCCGTCCGTACGGTTTTTCCATTATGCGCCGATCAAAGACAACTACACATCCGCGGTCGTCGCTTCGCCTTATAAGCCTTCCTATTCCCTGTCGAAATTTTATGATCGCTTCGGGAACGCTTAGATCCATAAAAGAGCTTCCGCCTCTTTGTTCTATCAATTCGGAACGTGCGGCGAAGACTGGATCGTTTGGAACGCTGAACGGAAGTTTTACTATGATCACCTGAGAAAGTGACTCTCCCGGTACATCGATACCTTGCCTGAATGAATCCGTGGCAAAAAGAACGCTTGTCGTGTCTTTTTTAAAGTTCTCAAGGAGTCTGAAACGGTCATCTTCTCCTTGTTTAAAGACGGTGATTCCTGAAGATTTGAGCGCGGCACGCGCATAGTCGCACGATTTTTTTAGAGAATCATAGGACGTAAACAATATCAGCGTCCTTCCGCCTGCGGCCTTGATCATGCGAACGACGGCCTTGTCCACAAAATTCTGATAACTCATGCTATCGGGGAACGGAGCGTCTGAAATAACGGAAAAGAGCATGTTAGTTCTATAAGGAAACGGCGAAGGGAATTCCCCCGTTAAAAGCCTTTTATCATCAATGCGGTTGACGCCCGTGCGGTGATTCCAAAAATCAAATTTTTTTCCTACCGAAAGAGTCGCCGAAGTGCACACAACCGTTTTCATAGGTTCGAAAACTCCTGACGCCATGCGGAAAGATATATCCAGCGGCGTCTGGACAAATTGTATGTACTGGGAACTTTCGTCGCTCTTGGAGGAAGGCGCGCTTATACGAAGTCTTTGCAGCCAAAATACGGTATCGCTTTGTTCCTCCCATGCGCTGAAATTCTTACAAAACACCGTAATATCGTCCAAGCGCCTCAAGATATTCCTTGTTTCCCAATATTGGGAATTTTCTTTGCCATTGTCGTCGATCCCTTCCATAATGTCACGAACGAACGCACAGACGGCGGCTACGTTGTCGCCCAGATTTGTGATAAGAGCGATCACGGGGCCGAAAGAACGTGCGGAAGAAGAATTTAAGCGCAGCGTATGTTCGTTTAAAAGAAGGTCGAACGAAACTTTTTCAAGATCGGCTATATTGTTTTTTACGCTTTCAATCGACTCAATCACATGAGCCGTCTCGTCGGGAGCGGATGAAAGAGCCTGAAGTGTAAAAAGATAACCCGTTAAAGAATTGCGTTTTTTGCGATAAAGGCGGTTCAAAAGGCGCATAAGGCGGAAGCGCGTAAGACTTGCACTGAAAAAACTTGTGGCGGAGCTTTCAATGTCGTGCGCCTCGTCAAATATCAGCCTTCTATACGGAGGCAATACGGCCGCATCGTCATACCCTATTCCGCTCATGCGCGATTCAATGTCGGCGAACAGAAGGTGATGGTTTACTATAAGGAGGTTTGCGCCGGCGGCGTCTTTTCTTACGCGCATGACAAAACACTTTTCGCGATGTACGCAGCGCATTCCCATGCAGGCGTCGCTTTCGGAACACAGGCGGCTCCACACATTTTCCGGCGGCATAAACGGAAGGTCGCTCCTGCTGCCCGTAGGAGAAGTTTTTGCCCATTCCGCAATTTTATCGATGGTTTCAGTGTCTTCGCTGAACATATCCCTGTCGTTCGCTATGTCTTCCAAGCGCCTCAGACAGATAAAATTCTGCCGGCCCTTTACTAAAACGGTTTTGATTTTTTTTCCTATTATTTTTTCTGCGGCGGGAATGTCTTTTTCGGACAGCTGCTGCTGCAAATTTATAGTGCCTGTGGAGATTACCACTCTTTCACTGTTTTCAGCAGCCCAAAGCATCGAAGGAATAAGATAGGCATAGGACTTACCTACTCCCGTTCCGGCTTCAAATACGCCTATGGAATTTTCGTTAAAGGCGTAAACTATCTTTTTTAAAAGTTCGATCTGAACAAGGCGTTCTTCAAATGATTTCGATTGGAAAGACAGGGGGCCGCCGTCCGACAGATAAAAAGCTGCGTCTTCAACGTCAAGTTTTTTTATTACCTTGGGTTTTACGGGCTCCATGACGACATACACGCTGTTTACGTCGTTGTTTACTATGTAGAACCCTTGAGCGTTTTCGGAAGCGTGCGAAGCGACTCCAAGATCCGCCTCCGAAGGTAAAAGAATTCCGTTCGGATGATTGTGAATCAAAACGGAACATTCGCGCATTTCATTTAAATTTACGGGGACGGAGCGCTCGTTGCCCCGGGCGGCAGCCGTTACTGAAACGACAAGCCCTTTGGAATCGATCGCGCCGGTAAAAAAAACTTCATTGCCGCCCGCGTTTAAAATCGCTTCACGCATAACGGCAATGACCGCATCGGAAAATCGCTCAGTAATATCCATTTATTACTGTTTTTTATTTTACAAGCGACATGGCTTCTTTTGTAAGGCGCGTGATCTCGTCGAATTTGCCTTCATTTATAAGATCCGCCTTTACCATCCACGAACCTCCGCAGCAAAGCACATTTTTGAGAGCAAGGTAATCCTTAATGTTTTTTTGAGTGACGCCGCCGGTAGGCATAAATTTAAGAGGATAGACGGCTCCCACGGCCTTTATAAAACCCACGCCGCCGGACTGTTCCGCCGGAAAGAATTTTACAACTTCCAAGCCGTTTCGCAGCGCAAGTTCCATCTGTGACGGGCTGTTCACTCCGGGGCAGTACGGAACGCCCTTTTTGGCACACCATTCTCCGAGTTCGGGATAGTATCCTGGAGCGACTATCGCGCTTGCACCGGAATTTACGGCCTTTTCGGCCTGTTCCAAAGTAAGGACGGTGCCCGCAAGGGTTAGGACGTCCGGTCTTTCTTTTGCAACTATCTTGATAGCCTCGGCGGCTACGGGCGAGCGAAACGTTATTTCAGCGATCGGAAGACCGCCTGCGACGAGGGCATCGATAAGAGGCAAGGTGTTTTTCAGATCGTCGATCTTTATTACGGGAACAACCTTTACCTTAGCCATTGTTTCAAAAACATCTTTTTTCATAACAACTCCTAAATAAAACGGCATATGAGGAAATTTAGATTTCAGAGAATGCCGTTTTCGCGCATTTTTTGCGCACAATTTAATGCAACGCCGCCTCGCATCTGTTTGCAACGCAAGGCGAAAATCGTTATATTAGTAATACGATAAATTGCGTTTTGATACAAGACCGTACGCCAAAGTAAAACGTGAAATTTTAAATAAAATACAATTTGCGGCATTTCGTCCGTAAACTTATCAGCCCGCAATTTTTTTACGCATCTTTACAAAACACATAGGGAATGTTTCTGATATGAATAAGAGTAATATCTATAAAAAAGCCGTCTCTGCGGCCGCCTTTGTCTTTGCCCTGTCCTTTATCTCTGCAAAACAAAGCGCGCAAATCGATGCAGATTCGCAGAGGAGTTTCGAGCAGCGACAGGATACCGTTTACAGCGCCGAAGGTATTGAACCCTCCGCAGAAATACGATTTTCACCTTTGGAGATAGGTTTTGCAGCAGGTTCCGCTTCGGGTTCCTCTGCGGACTTTACCGCGGACAGTCTCGAGAGCGGCGGCGAAACTGCGCCTAAAAAGCATTATCTTACGGCTCTGTCAGTCATGATGTTTGACAATCTTGTAATAAGCGGATGGAACCGTTTTGTCGGCAACAGGTCGTGGGCGAAAGTAAACTGGGAAGACACAAGATATTTTTACGAACATGAAATTTCTTGGGACACCGACTGGTATTGGACAAATTTCGTGCTTCACCCTTATCAGGGCGGACTTTACTACATGGCTTCGCGCGCTTCAAACTTAAATCAACTTGAATCGTTCGGCGTTACCGTATTGGGCTCTACGATATGGGAGTGGTTTTTCGAGCGCAATTCGCCTTCGATCAACGACATGGTCTACACTACCGTAGGCGCCTTCGCCGTCGGAGAAATGCTTTACAGACTTTCCGTAGAAGCGGATGAAATATCGCGGCTCTTGTCCGCGGCTTTAAACCCGAACAGGCTTTTGACCGACATGATGAACGGCGAAAAGCAGAGAGGATCGACAGGAAACATACGTGAACTTTCATTTAAATTAGGCGCCGGCACTACTCGCGCATATACGAATTTTTCTTCTGATTTCGGAGACGACATAGAAATCTTTCCCGCGTTTTTTTCACCTGAAATTCACGTAGTCTACAACGATCCTTACGGCTGGGATTCCAACGTGCCGTTCAGCCAATTCGAATTGGACATAGGCGGAGCCGTAGGCGTCGGGAGCGGGAAAGGGGCGAACAGCGTTGAAGAAAAACTCATGTACGATATTCACATTACAAGCAGCGGAATGATGTTTTCACGTTTTATCGATCTGGGCGAAAATAAAGATACTTCCGTCGGAATGATATTCGACTATGATTTTATATGGCATTCGTTTATGGAGCTTTCATCTTTAGCTTTGGGAGCCGCATTCAAACAAAGAATAAGAAATCCCGGCGGGAGCAAAACAGAGTGGCAGCTGCATGTGGACGCGCTTATTCTTGGAACGACCGACTATTATTATTACAGGCGCGAAAAAGTGCCGTCTCCAGACGAAACATTTAGGGATTATAACTACACCGTAGGGAACGAAACCGTACTGAAATTCAAATATACAAGCAAAAACGGATTTATTTTGGATACCGACTTTCACGGCTATGCGATGTATGTGTTTAACCACCAGCTTCAGGATAACATGTTTACAGGATGGGAGATGATCGGTATAGGAACCGTAAACTATGAAATTCCCGTGTCGCCCAAACTCAATATAGGAATCGGCAATCAAATTTATGCAAAAAAATCTTTTTATAAAGACATTCCGGAGATTTTTCAGGCGGTCTATACCGGAAGCCTTTTTGCACGCCTGAAATTGAAATAAGGCCGAGTCGACCGACCGGAACTGAGGGGCAGTCGCAAAAGCCGGTTGCTTTTCGGCAGACTATCTCGGAAGCCCGCCGAGTTCATATGCGATTCTACGGATAAAGATAACATGAATGGAATAATCATACTCGTCTTTATTTACATCGCCTTGGGCATCGTCATAACGGCGGTTCTGATTAATCGTTATTTCAAACGGCCTCAAAAAGGCTGGGACGATCCTTCCCTTGATACGGAGGGAAGCAGAAGCCCCTTCATGGATGAAATAAAAAAATCGCAGCAATGGCTTTCCCGGCAAGACAGCGAGCAAGTGCGCATAAAATCCTTCGACAATCTTATCCTTGCGGCAACGCTGCTTACTACGCCTCAACAAAATAAAAAAGGAACGGTGATCCTCATGCACGGGTACAAGAGCCTCGCCTCGTTTGACTTTGCAGGTCTTTACGAATATTTTTACGGCGAAGGCTGCAACGTGCTTTTGTGCGACCAAAGAACGCACGGAAACAGCGAAGGAAAATACATAACGCTCGGCATAAAAGAGCGTTACGACTGCCTAAGCTGGATAGACTACGTCAATACGCGTTTCGGTAAAAACGATCCTATTTGGCTTTTCGGAATTTCCATGGGAGCCGCTACGGTTTTGATGGCGAAAGGTCACAAACTTTCTCCGAATGTCAAAGGAATAATTGCGGACTGCGGTTTTACAAGTCCCGGAAAGATCCTGGAACTGGGGCTTAAAAACGAATATCATTTGCCCGCCGCGCTCTTTATGCCGTTTATAAATTTGGGAATAAGAATTTTCTGCGGTTACAATCCGTATTCATATTCAACTTTGGCAGCCCTTTCGCCGCATAAAGAAAAATCGCAAAATCCCCTTGCGGGCGGCCTAAATAAAAACACCGACACGAACAGCGTCAAGATTTTGTTTATTCACGGAACAAAAGACAATTTTGTCCCCTTAAAGATGAGCGAAGAGAACTTTGCAGCATATACCGGAGCGAAAGTATTTTTAAAAACAGGGGCGGAACACGCAACAAGCTTTTTTTGCGACAGGGAACTTTACGTTAAGGCTTTAAAAGATTTTATGCAGTGATAAAACTTTTGCCGCGAAAAACCTCACAAGCCGCCGCTAAAAAAACCGCACAAGTTTCGCGCGGGCTTCTTCTTCCTTTCCCGCTCTTATTTCGTCTTCAAGAGGGGACACTATCTTTATCTTTACGGGAGTTCCCGGGCGCGGAACCGTTTTTTCGCCGCAACCCCCGCAATCGACTATGCAATGCAAAAAATTTTCAGTTAAGGCGCTGAAACATGTCGTATTCTCGCGCCGTCCGAATTGCCGTTCGGTTTCGTCGGCGTTTTTTATCGTACCGCAACCCGCTTTAAATGCTTTTTCCGCGACGGCTGTAAGAGCTTTTCCTTTCATCGCTAAAATATAATCGATTTTGTTTTTGCACGCCAAAGAAAAAATCTCAGAAACTCTTTTTCCCGTAACGGACTCTGCCACCTTGGGTTTCATAGAATACGCTTTTGTTCCCGGACGCGGCGAAAAAGGAAACACATGAATCCACGTAAAATTCGCTTTACGGCATAATTCCAGCGTTTCCCAAAAATCCTCGTCGGTTTCTCCGGGAAACCCCGCTATGATGTCGCATGCCAAAAACGGATCTTTTTTTGCCGCTTTTAAAAGCTCTACGGCTTTATACACCTGTTCAATCCCGTACGGCCGATTCATAGCCTTAAGGATCTTATCGCTGCCGCTTTGTACCGAAAGATGAAAATGAGGGCGTATCCTGTCGTCGCTCGCTAAGGCGCAAAATTTCTCATCGACGATTTCAGGATACAAGCTTGAAAGTCTGAACGCGATGCCGTCGGTTTTATCCAGCAAAATTTTAAGCAGATCGGTAAAACCGATTTTACGCCCGCCGTATTCGCTTGCGTACTGAGCGATATTCACGCTTGTGATGACAACTTCGCTCTGCCCCGCCCTCTGCAGCGCCAGAACCCGCGAAAGCACGGACTCGGCGTCAAGCGAAACCGAATTTCCTCGCGCTATGCGGATGCGGCAGTACGTACACGAGCAGTTGCAACCGTCTTGAATTTTTATCGAAGAACGCGAATGAGCCAGAAAAGTGTCCGTCGAAAGGCGAAACGGATCCTCCGAAAAACCCACGAATGAAGAATTTTTTACTGAAGGAGGATTTTGAGCGACAGGAATCGCTTTAAAAAGAGCACTCTTGAGCGGCGACTTCTGAGGCGGAGACAGAACGCCGCCCCCGCCCGAAACCGAAAAAAGTTTTTCCGAAAGATGGTGAACGAAACCGCACGCGTCAAAATCATATTCGGCATCATATTTTGCGCAGTTCGATTTCGGCCTTTCATGAATAAAAGAGTTTAAAATAAGGGGAATATCCGCCAAACGGTTTTTTTTCATGCCGGGCAAAACCGCTATGCGCTCGTCCATCGCCGAAATTTCGTCAGGTTCCACCTGTGCATAGCAGCCCGTAACGACTACGGCCGCAGCCGGATATTTTTTAAGCAAAAGTCTTATAACTCTGCGGGCTTTTTGTTCGGCCTTAGTAGTTACCGTACATGTGTTTACAACGCACAGCACGGTGCGCTCGGCGGGGACGGCTGAAGCGCTGATGTTTTCAAGATCGACTGAAAATCCCGAATCCGAAAAAAAACGCGCGGCGCTTTCGCTTTCTATTTGATTAAGGCGGCAGCCGAGCGTTTCAAAATGAACGTGATATCGCATTAAAGCGCGGGAGCCTGACTTAAAATATTTGAGATCCTGCTCTTCCCTGCGACGGCGTCATCCTGCGACGGATTCAATTCCAAGGCTTTGTCGTAAGCAGCTGCGGCGCCGCTGTAGTTTTTAGCCTTTTCCCGCGCATAACCTAGCCGAGTCCACCATCTTTCCATAAGGGGATCTTTTTTGACGGCGGCGGTAAATGAAATGTCGGCATGCTGATACTTCGCCTGCCTGATATAAATTTCACCCATAAAATAATAGGCGGAGCCTACGCGGCTTCCGGAATCGGGAATACCGGCCAAATATCTTTCAAACAGCTCAAGCGCTTCCCTGTTTTTTCCTTGGTAATATTTCGCTTCGCCTAAAACTTCAACAAGGCGAAGGTCGTATGGGCTTAAGGCCAATCCGTCGGAAGCGCGCTGTTCCGCAACCGCATACTGTTTGTTCGCCACAAGGCTCCAGCATAGGACGACAAACGAATCCGCGTGAACCGGTTCCGAAGCGATTTCGCCTTCACAGATCTTTATCGCTTCAAGGTAGTTGCCCTGAATATACATTCTGAGCGCGTCGGGTTTTTCCTGCGGATACGCAAAAAAAACACACAAAAAAAGCCAGGGAATTAAACTAATTCTTTTCATAATATAAATATCCTATAAAATTACATCACAGCACAAAAATTTGAGCTTTCAAAAATGCCGCGGCTGCGCGCATCTTGCGCACGTTACTTTTTCGCCTGCCGCATAACTCTTTATTTTATCATTGTGCAGCGTCCGGTAAAATCGCTGCCGGCTTCAAGAACTACCTGTGCGGAAGTTATATCGCCGCTTACCGAACCTGTGGAGGTAACAAACACAACCCTTTTGCCTTTCACGTTTCCGGTAATTTTTCCACGGACTAAAATTCTGTCCGCCGAAATATCCGCATTTATTACCGCCCCCGAATCTACGACCAAATCGCTTGAAGCTTCAATATTCCCTGAAATTTGCCCTTTTACTATAAACGGCCTTTCAAAGCGTATATTACCCGAAAATTTCAAGTCCGGAGCGATATATGTGTCATAATCGTCGTCTTCCCTGTCGAACAGGTCATTATTGCTAGAATCAACCATGTCAATAATTTACAAGGAAATAAAAGCTAGGTCAATGCATGAATTTTAACGGGACACGGCGCGTTCCCTGCGCGGGGAGGATTGTGTTAGATCACAGCGGAGGGAGAACTTCCCTCCGAACGGGCGGATTGGGCTGCTCCGCTCGAAGGGACATGTTCCCTCCAAGCGGAGGGCCTCGCGCCCTCACGGCGGAGGGTTGTGCCCGATCGAGCGCTCGAGCACACAAACAATCGACTGTTTAGTTTTTTGCAGTACAGGCAAGTTTAAAGACGATTTCACGCATATCGGCGAGCGGCTTGCCCCCGCTTGTGTACTTCGTCCGCACAATCACCGTTACTTTTCCTGCCGGCACTTCTTTGGGCACGCGCGCGATGATTTGGCCGGGCTTGTTCACCGAAAGACGGCGAGTGGTTTTGTGCTCCGTGCCGTCGGCGGTTTTAAAGAACACGCCCTGTAGAGCGTCTTTTTCGTTCACCTTGAGTTTGTCGCCTTCGATGATGATGTCATCTCCTATGGTGAGCGTACCGTCGTGTAAGCCGGTGGCCGTGTCGGTGATTGCCGTAATGCGCGCGCTCGCTTCTTTTGCGCCGAGTACCTTAACGCCGATAGCGTCGAGCACGGTGCGTAAGTCGGCCGTCGGGATAAGGTCGACCGTGCGTTTGTGGATTTTCTCGTCGTAGGCGGCATTTTCCGTTTGCCAGACGCCCGATACGCGCGGGCTTATCTGCACAAGGCCGTCCATAAAACTGTTGCCTGCCTGAATCAGGTCTTTAACCGCTTTGTCGCGCAAACTGAGGATGCTCAAGATGGTTTCTTTTCGGAACTCGCTTCGTTCTTTCGTGATAATGTCCGCAATGTCTTCATTGCGCTGTGTTCCCGTGTGCGCATGAACGTCGGCGATACAATCGCGGTCATTGTCCTTTGTGAGCGTGTTCGGCCGTAAATAGACTTCCCATACGAATTTCTTTTTAGCCATAAAAGTCTCCTTTGGGAGGGAGAAAGAAACCTCGTTCAGAGCAAGGTTTCTCTCTCCCTCCCAAACCCTCCCTCTCTCTTCCCGCGCTGCTTAGGGCTCTGCCCTAAGAACCCGGCGAGAAAAGCAGGGAGGTTTTTGCACGCAATGTTCCAGTGTACTCACAGCGCACCGGAACTTGACTTGAAATCGTGAGCTCTTCACGATTTTCCAAAACTCGAAGCTCAAAATCCGCTTGCGGATTTTGAGCCGTTTTCAAACCCTTACTCCTTCACCGTAACGCAAATGCCGAGGGCTTCGCCTTCGTCGGTGCCGAGTTTGTTCTCGGTAACGGTGCCGTCTGCTGCAATGTGCCACCACACGGGTTTGTTGCCGGTGTCCAGATAATAGCCTGCGGCAAAAAGGTCACCGCCTGCGGCACAGAGTGCAAACACTCCGCTAGACACGGTAGGAAGCTCTTTGTACAGCGAAGCGCTTGCCCCTTCGATTTTCCATACGGCGGCTTTGTAGGCGTTCGTCCATCCTGCGGCATAGACGGTGCCTTCGCACACGCACAGGGCATAGAGAGCGCGGGCATCGGCGACGGGAATGGGGGTAACGGCCCCGCCTTCTACCTTCCACACATTACCTGCTGCAACATAGACCGAAGAGCCTGCCGTACACAGGCCGTAGGGAATGCTGTCGGTATAAGCGGTATTGCCTTCAAGTCCCAATTCCGTTTCGCTTATAGAGCCTGAATCGGGCTTTGTCCATAAAAAGACGGTTTTTTTGTAGGTATTCCCGTCACGTTTAAAGCCTGCCGCGTACAGCTTGTCGGTACCGGTGCACAGGGCGCGGGCTTCCGCATAGTTTATCGGGGGCGTTTTTTTATACAAAAAGGTTACGACAGGGTTGTCGGGGTCGCTGATGTCGGTAAGGCTCGCCCCCTCATCGGTGCCGTCAGAGGTTTCGCCTGCGACAAGGGTTTTTCCCTTATAAAACGCGATGTCATACGCATTGCTCCACCAGTTATTGCCGATCCAGTGCAGGCTGCCGTCTTTTTTCCATACGAGCGGCCTGGTAACGCCGCTGTCATTTTCCACTCCTGTAATGTATACGTTTTTTCCCTGTGAGCGCACCGCATGCGGATATACCTTGACAGAGGGGCCGGGTGAGTCCGCTCTGAGTTCCGTAGTTATGCCGTTTATCCACACATAGGCTCTGTCGTCGCTTCTTCCGGTAACATACACGTCAACGGTTTTAATAGGTTCCGGCGTTCCTCCTGAACCGCTGCCGTTGGAACAGCTTATCGCCAAACCTGTAAGCAAAACTGCGGCAAACATCGCCGCCCGGCGTATAAAGAGCTGTGTCTTTTTACGTATTTCCATAAACAACCTCCAAATGGTATGTAGTGGGTAATCTTCCCGCACCGCAAAAGACGTATGACGGTGCGGGTATAAAAAAAGCGCGCGGAAGGAATGTTTCTTTCCGTGCGCCTGTTGTGTAAGAAGATTGATTTGTTTTGAGCGCGGCAGGGCTGCCGGCAGGATTGTGTGCGGCACCCGCCGGCAAATGCTTCGTAGCGGTCTTTTGAAATCTCGAAAAACTCGCTCTTAGCGAGTTTTTCGAGATTCCCAACCGTCTTGCGGATTTTGTGTTATAAGTACAGTCTACGCTACACTGACGAACTGACGAACTGACGAACTGACGAACGATTATGGGGCGCACGCGAGTTTTGTCAAGTGCCTGGGCGGAGGTTGCTACTAACATATTGATTTTATAAAGCCTCTATTTCTTTTTTGGGAAGCCCCGATATTGTGCAAATGTCATTAATCGGATAATTCATACCTTTCATCAATTTTGCCGTTTCAAGAGCTTTTTGGCGCGAGCCGTCGGAGAAACCCTGTTCAATTCCTTGTTCAATTCCCTGCTCAATTCCTTGTTGTATGCCAATCCGTAGACTTTCTTCTCTCTGTACCGCAATGTCCGTATCGTAGTCATATTCTGCCACTAACATATTGATTACCTCCCGTGATTTTCTCTGTAAGTATTCTCTTAATATTCCTTTTTCTATGCATATCTTTACCGCATTGGTAAAGCCGTTTTCACTGTCGAGCTGAGTTTGCCTTCTCACCTCTTCTACAAAGAGACTGTATTCTTCAAGCGGTTTACACGCTGCTAAAACTTTGTTTACTTTGTCCGTATTTATATTGAGCACTTGCACCGTCAGTTCCAGCGGAGCGTGTTCCGGTTTTGTCATAAATGCATCGGACAGTTTTAGGACTGTAGTTTCAGGGTAATCTTCCATTCCATTGTAAAAGACGTAAAACTCAGGTGTAGGTATTTTTGACAGCTTTCTTAAATACCGGTCTGTCGGCGCTTGCAGCTTTTCATAGAGCCTTGCGATGTATTCCAAAAAACGTAACGGCATGTTTTCGTTTATTGTCGATTGATGTTCGGCTAGCACGATGATTTTACCGTCTACAAGGCAGGAAACATCGTTTATTATGTTCATGTACATAACGTTTTCAAGCCGTATATTTTCAACAGGAGACGAAAGCGGAAGGTTTGTACCGTGCAGAGCATTATACAGCGATAAAAAGTTTTCTTTTGCTTTTTCGTCTTCACTGAAAAGGTCAACAAAAACCGAATCCTTATATTTTCTGTTTGCTGTACTCATAGCCGCTCCCTGCTTTTATATTCCGACACGAGATGTTTGACGCAAAGCAAACAGGCGCCTGTGCACTCTTTTGTGCGGTAAGCGCCCGCAGTCTGCTTATTGCCGCCCGCAGCGCGATGTTTCGCGTGCTTTGCGTGTTTCGCGCCGGAGATAGAGCCTTTCCGGTGTCGGCATTATCGTACATAAGTCTCTCGTAACAATAAATTGCAGGACTGACTTAAGATGACTGATGTGTTTATCATACCCCGTTTTCCCGCAGATTTCAACTTTTAGGGATTTTTTGGAGGGATTTTTTCGGCTACGAGGACAAGAGGCGCGTTCCCTGCACGGAGAGGGTCATGTTAGATCCTTTTTTATGAGATTTTTATGAAAACACTTGACAAATGTACGCCAATGACGCACATAGGGTATATTATGTTAAAGAGAAGAATGCCTAATGAAATGTTTGATGAACTCAAACAAAGTGTAAAAGAGGCGGTTTCGATTGAAGAAGGAAAAATGAAGCCTTCACGGGTTTTTCACATTGAGCCTTTAGACATCAGTGAAATACGTAATAAAACAAACAAAACACAAGAAGAATTTGCGGCAATGCTTAATGTCAGCGTCGGAACGCTGCGTAATTGGGAACAAGGAAGAAGAAAACCTGCGGGAGCGGCTTTATCGCTTTTGAAAATCGTTTCAGCTGATCCGCAATATGTAAAGAATGTGCTTGTTACATAAAAATATTTTTACTTTTTCTTGAAAGTTAATAGCTTTTCAAAAGCCCTTTTGTATAAATAAAATACAAGAGGGCTTTTTTTATGAAAAAAGGAATTCAAACATTCTTCTTAGCTGCCGGAAACAAAGGGTGTTATTGATTTTATATTATTAATTTTTTTTAATACTGCGAAGTAATTTTCCTGTGCGGTTGCAAAAAGAGTTCACAGACATTATTATAAAGTCAGCACCGATTATCCGAACATGAATAAAGCGGCGTTTCCCGCAGGGCGACGGCAATCCGTCCGATTGCTTGCAAATAAAAGTTGTTTTTCGAGGGTTTGTTATGAATTTTGTTGAAGAGATGAAAAAAAAGGCGCGCGAATACAAGAATTTTTTGGTATTGCCGGAAGGAACGGAACCCCGCACCGTTGTTGCCGCTGCAAAAATCGTTGAAGAAAAACTTGCGGGAAAACTCACCCTGCTCGGTAAAAAAGAAGACGTTGAAAAAGTTGCAAAAGATAAGGGCGTTTCTTTGGAAGGAATTACGATTGTGGATCCTTCGTCTTCCGAATGGATAGACGACTTTGCTCAAGAGTATTTTGATCTCAGAAAGAAAAAAGTCGACGAAAAAGGCAATCCTCTTATGCCGCTTGAAAAGGCGCGCATTGAAATTCAGGATCCTATGCGTTTCGGCGCGATGATGGTCAGAAAAGGATTTGCGGACACTATGGTTTCGGGAGCGCTTTCTTCCACCGCAGACATGCTCCGCGCAGGGCTTACGATCATTAAAACCGCCGCAGGAACAAAGACGGCGTCTTCCTGTTTTGTGATAGACACACACGACAAAAAATGGGGGCATGAAGGCCTTATGATCTTCGGCGACTGCGCCGTAAATCCCGATCCCGATGCGGAACAGCTTGCCGACATTGCAATTTCTTCGGCAAAGTCCTGCAAGGATCTGCTCGGCGTCGAGCCGGCAGTCGCAATGCTCTCTTTTTCAACAAAGGGCTCGGCAAAAAGTCCTTCCGTAGAAAAAGTCCAGAACGCTTTGAAGATCGTAAAAGAAAAGGCTCCTTCGCTTTTGGTTGACGGGGAATTGCAGGCGGACGCGGCTCTTATCCCTTCGGTTACGGCACAAAAGGCTCCCGGATCTCCTATAGAGGGAAAGGTAAACACTATGATCTTTCCCGACTTAAACGCAGGAAACATAGGCTATAAACTTGTGCAGCGCTTGGCGCATGCCGATGCTTACGGCCCCGTTCTTCAGGGCTTTGCAAAACCTATTTCCGATCTTTCACGCGGATGTTCTTCCGAAGATATCGTAGTCACCTGTGCAATTACGATGGTACAGGCGGGTAAAAAGAATTAAAGGTTCCTTAAAATGCGGAATATCGAAAAGACTTCATATTCTATTCATAAAATAGAGTTGGAGTCTTTTTTTATTTTATAAAGCGGCATAAACGACTTAAGGAAAAACAACATGGCGGTAAATATCAGGCAAGATTATACAAAACTTCCCGTCTATGCGCAAAAGCAGCGCATATTGGATACGCTCTCGCAAAACCAGGTGATCGTGGTTCAAAGCCCCACAGGCTCCGGTAAAACTACACAGATTCCCGTAATACTGCACGAAGCGGGTTATTCTTCAAACGGAATGATAGCCGTCACTCAGCCGCGGCGCATAGCCGCTCTTTCGGTAAGTGAATTTATTGCAAAACAGCTCAATACTAAATTCCCCGGGCTCGTGGGTTATAAAATGCGCTTTGAGGACAAGACGGACAATACCACTCTCATAAAGATCATGACCGACGGAATTCTCTTGCAGGAAATGAAGCTGGATCCGTGGCTAAGCAAGTATTCGGTGATCATGGTGGACGAAGCGCACGAGAGAAGTCTTAACATAGACTTTGTGTTGGGGCTTTTAAAACGCATATTGACCGAACGGAAAGATTTTAAAGTCGTAGTATCTTCGGCGACAATGGATGCGGAAGCATTTTCAAATTATTTTGACGGATGTCCTATCGTAACTATAGACACGATCACGTATCCCGTTACGATCGTGTATGATCCGCCTGCAATTCCTGCAAGCACGCTTACGATCACCGCGACGGAAGCGCTTCTTGAAAAGATTTCCGTGATCATAGACAGGATCCTGGCCAATCGCAGCAGCGGCGACATCCTTATCTTTTTACCCGGCGAAAAGGTAATAAAAGACTGCATGCAAAAACTTTATCATTCGCCATTCAGAAATAAGATTCACATCATTCCGTTATACGGGAGGCTTCCTAAAGAAGATCAGGAAAAAGTCTTTGAAAACGCTCCGTTCGGCAAAAAAAAGGTAGTAATTTCCACAAACATTGCGGAAACTTCCGTCACAATCGCAGGAATAACGTCCGTGATAGACTCAGGACTTGCGAAACTGAACTATTACAGCCCCAAGACCTTCACTTCGAGCCTGCAGGAAACTCCCGTTTCAAAAGCGTCATGCAATCAGCGGCGGGGACGCGCAGGCCGCACGGGGGAAGGAACGTGCTACCGACTTTATCCGCGCAAGGATTTCGATACGAGGGAAACATACACCCTTGAAGAAATTTATCGCACCGATTTGAGCGAAGTCGTACTCAGAATGGCTGAACTCGGAATCACCGATTTTGAATCTTTCGATTTTATATCTCCGCCGGGAAAAGAAGGAATAATAGGCGCAGTAGAAACCCTCAACATGCTTAAAGCCCTTGACGGCGACAATACCCTTTCTCCCGTAGGCAAGCTTATGGTCCAATTTCCGCTCGAACCGAGGATCAGCCGCATAATAGTGGAATCGCTTATGTACTATCCCGACGTAACGGAACAGGTTCTTGTCGCAGCGGCTTTTTTGTCCGCTCAGTCTCCCTTTGTCCTTCCTCCGGGACAAGAGATGGATGCAAGGCAAGCCCACCACGCCTTTCGCGACATACAGGGAGATTTTGTGACATATTTAAAAGTCTACTCCCTTTATACCGCACAGAACAAGAGCGACCGGGAAAAATTTTGCGAAAAACACTTTCTTGACGCAAAGGTAATGGCGGAAATAGAAAACATAAACCTGCAGCTCACCCAGATTGTGAGCGACATGGGCTTCCCCATATCTTCGTCCGGGTCTCTTGACGATTATTTATGCTGCATAGGAGCGGGAATGATCCAATTCATATGCATCCGCGACGGAAAAGAAAACTACAGAAGTCTCACAGCCGAACATATTACCATACACCCCGGATCGTGCATGTTCAGAAAGGATCCGCTTTACATAGTTGCCGGAGAGATAGTCAGAACAAGCAGAATGTTCGCAATGAGCGTGTCGCCTCTTACATCCGCTCTTTTAAAACGAATAGGTCAAGACCTTGAAGAAAAACTCATCGGAATGCGAAAAAGACGCGTCAGAGGCGAAGATCGCGAAACAACGAAGGAAAAAAGCTTTGAACCGCTTCGAGGCGCAAGTTCCGAAAGTTCAAGCCCCCGACGGCACAATAAAACCGAAAAAGACGAGGACATCGTCCGCTTCGGAGGGAAAACCTTTACTCTCAGGAAGGTTAAAGGCAAAAAAACATTGTTTCTTCCGTGGGACGTATTCAAATTTGCCGCGCAGGCCGAACAGGACAAAAGTCTATTAAAACAAATATACGGCCTGCGCGGTAAGATCGTTTTCGGCAACGGATACGAGCTGCTTTCAGGCGAAAAAATGGAATTGATTTTTAAACTTGCAAAGGCGCTTGATCTTACGCCCGTAGACGAAGGACGTCAATGGAACAGAAAATTCAACATCAATATCAACGAAGACGGCGGGATCACAAAACTGACGCAGACTCTTGACAATGTGCTTAAAGTGACTACCGCAAAAACAAAAAGCAAAGAGCTGGGATTCATAGGCCTTTTTACTGACGGGAACGGCACTTACTGGTTTAAAGTTTCACGAGGTTTTTCAACGGCCTTGAACGAAAGTCTTTCTTCGCTCGAAGTCCTTATAGATGAAATAAACAGCGGCACGGATGTTTTAAAACTTTCCGATTCGCAAAAAGAAAAGATAAACATGCTTTACAGAAGCCTTAACGATCTTTATGATTAGAATCTGTAAGAAGGAGCGCGGCCTTTTTACGCCGCTGCCGTCCTAGTCCTCCAACTTTAAGATCTTTCTAGCCTTTGTTTTAACGGCGGATTTCTTTTCGCTTTCGGCGATCGACCGGACGATCTCATCCGAGCCGGAGTAGCGGCCTATCGCATAAAGATCAAGTCCTATTCCGCGGGTTAAAACGTCGTCGGATTCCAAGTATAGCCTGCAAATTTCGGCGAATTGCGGACGCAGGTTCTCTTCGGCTGCGTACTTTACGAATTGCTTTCCGAGCGAATAACGAAGCTGCTTACGAGTTTTGTCTTTTACGGCGGTCTGTGCCAGATCTAAAATCTCTTTTGCGACGCTTTTTTTATGCTTCATGAGGGCGTCGGACGCCAAAGCCTTAGTGCCGTCGCCTGTTTTTTTGTCGGCCAGAAGTTCCGTTAAAAATTCGTCGCCTTCGGACGTTTCAAGCTTCGCGATAACAGGGTAAGAAGCCTTCTTTACCGCAGCTTCAGGATCATTTTTTGCGCGGTATATGAGAGATGGAGAAGCTTCCGTTATATCCAATTTTTCGATTCCGGAGATCGCTTCAAGACGCACCTTATAATAAGGATCGCGCAAGGCTTCAAGGAATACATCTTTTACCTTGTCTTTTTTATAATTGGAAAGTCCTTTTAAAGCGTAGATGCGCAGGTTCGGATCCCTGTCTTCGAAAAGCTCTTTTAGAATGGGAAGAGATTCTTCTTTTTGCATGGCGCCTATGGATTCTGCGGCATAACAGCGCACAAATACGTTTTCATCTTCATTTTCAACTATGTCCGAAAGTGTCTGCCATGTTTCTACGGCTCTTATGCTCCCCAACACCTTCATAAGAGTTTGACGCTGAGCCACGCTTAAGTCTTCCCGCTCAAGATACTGCACCAAAACGGCGGCTTCTTCATTTCCGCCTATCGCGCCGATTGTCGTAAGAGCATTGTTAAAATAGGTTTCGTTGTCGTTTTCAAGGACTGCCATAACTGCGGGAATCGCAGCCTTGGACTTTACGGCGGCCGCATATTTAAAGACCGACGAAACGAGATCGGAATTTTCATCATAGGGATCGTTTAAAATATCGACGGCGTAATCTTCAAGGCAAGGATCTTCAAGACCTGCAAAATAATCAAGAATTGCGATCCTTATTCTGTCGCTCTTTGTGGTATAAAACAGGTCATACAGATCGTCTACAAAGCGCGGATCGTCGTTTGACGAAAGTTCTTCTACGAGCTTTACTATATCGGTTTCGATTCCGTACTTTATTGTGTCTCGCTTATCGTTTACAGCGTCTTTTCCTACGTCTTTTTGCTGTGCAATTTTAACTTTTTCGCCGTCCGGCTTTCGAGGACGTTTTTTTGCGGGGATTTTTGAAGGGCCGCCGGAAACCGAATTTTCAGAATCGGACGTATCGGGGGAAAGCGCCGCGCTGCCGGAAGACGTGCCGGCAGGAGGTGCAGCGTTTGCGGGCGCGTCAGAGGAAGCCGCACCTTGATCTGCTGATTCGGCGCCGGAGGACGCTGCATTCTCGGACACTGCGGTGTCAGAAGATGCCTCTCTCGGGTCTTTTACCGCACTTATGCCGGAATCTTGAGAAAATGCAAACGAAACCGATAAAAGCGCCGAAGCCGCCGCTATGATTCTTTTATTTAACATAATTCAATTTCTTTTTATAAAATAAATTTATCGTTCCTATCCATATCCGTTCCATTATAGGACATTACCGCTTCCGAATCCAGCGAGAAAATCTTTACGATAACGATCAAAACGGTTTTCGTTTATGGCGTCCCGTATTTCATTCATCATATTATTCAAAAAATAAAGATTATGATAAGTCGCCAGCATGGAACCGAGTATTTCCTTTGTTTTAAAAAGATGGCGCAAATAGGAGCGGCTGTAATTGCGGCATACCTTGCATTTACACTTATCGTCCAAAGGCGAAAAATCGCGGGCGTATCTTTCCTGCTTTATCGAAAGCATACCTTCGTGCGTAAAATAGGAACCGTTACGTGCGTTGCGGGTGGGAAGAACACAGTCGAACATATCCACGCCATCGGCTACCGCTTCAAGTATGTATTCGGGCGTTCCGATTCCCATAACGTATTTAGGCTTCGATTGCGGCAAAAAACGAACCGTATGCTGCAAAAAATGCGCAAACTGCTCAGGCGGCTCGCCGACGGAAAGCCCTCCGATGGCAATTCCCTGCAAATCTTCAAAACTCGAAACGAATTCTGCGCTTCTTTTGCGTAAATCTTCAAAAAAATTCCCTTGAACTATGGGGAATAAAATTCCTTTGTAACCTGAGTCGCGTTTTTTTATCCATTCGCTTCTCGCCCTTTCAAGCCAGCGGGAAGTTATTTCAAGCGCTTTTTCGGATTCCTCTCTGCCGGCATCCCATCCCGTGCACACGTCAAGCTGCATTTGAATGTCGCTGTTATACTGTGTTTGAATGTCGACGACGTTTTCAGGTGTAAAAAACTTTTTTGAACCGTCTATGTGGCTTGAAAACGTCACTCCTTCCTCTGAAATTTTTCTGATCTTGGAAAGCGAAAAAACTTGAAATCCCCCGGAATCCGTCAAAAAATTGCGCCGCCAGCCTGAAAACCCGTGTAGTCCTCCGGCGCTTTCGATCAAATCCGGCCCCGGCCGCAAAAAAAGATGATAAGTGTTCGCCAAAATCAAGTCAAAACCTATTTCGACCAGATCGTCTTTCGAAATCGCTTTTACGGTGGCATTGGTTCCCACAGGCATAAAGACGGGAGTCTTTACGGTTCCGTGAGGAAGATTTAAAACGCCGCAGCGTTCTTTTCCGTTTGATACGGAGGCGGAGGACGTTATTTCAAAAAAAGCCATATAAACTCCCGACAGTCGGCCGATTAAAAAAATTTCAAATATGCCGGCTGAACGTCAATTTAAGTCCGCGAATATTTCAATAAAACGGCGCTTAAAATCACAAATAAAAACACGGGGAACCACGCTCCCAAAACCGGAGGTATATAACCGAATTTTGCAAGCAACATGGTAATCATCTGCGTTACATAAAACAAAACCGCAGCGCCTATGCACAAAAACAAACTTACGAGAAGAACGTTTTTTCTTGTTTTTCCGGAAAGACCTACGGACAAAAAGACGACGATAAATACAATAAAAGGAAACGCAAATTTTTTATAATACACAGACCTCGCTTCCGCCGACGGCAGTCCTGTACGTTTAAGATGCGCCAGATATTGGCGGGCTTCGCGTGTGTTTACTTCTTCCATAGAAACGGTATTATTCCTGAACGTCTCGGGAGGCTCGGTAAGGCGCTCTTCAATTCCGTCTTCTATCGGAACAATTTTCATGCCGTCATCAAAAACCTTGTATTCCACCGCCGACTGCAATTGCCACCTTTGTTCAATGCCGTCCCATAAAGCCGAATCCGCGGCGATAACACAATCAGCAGTCCTGTCTTCGTTGCGCAAAACCAGATAAAGCTTATAAAGCTGCTGCCGGCCGTCGTCATAAAAATCCGCCTTATAAACTATGCGCCCGTAGTCCGAAAGAACGACGATTCTTGCGTTGCTCTTGGACTTATCTGCTTTTAAAACTTCGTTTTGAAGCTCAACTTTTTTTGCATAAAACGGAGCGGCTATACGGTCTTCAAAGAAAAACAATGAAAAACTCAATATTAGCGACAAAATCAAAAGAGGAAACGTAAATCTTCTGAGAGAAATACCTGAGGCAAATATCACAGTGAGTTCGTTATTGGCATAGAGGTCGCTTAAAACATAGGACGAAGCGAATAAAACCGCAGCCGGAACCGCATACCATACGGTCTTTGGAGCATAAAACAGCATTATCCGTAAAACATCCGGCAAGGCGGCTTGGTTTAAGATGAATTTCCATAAATTCATGAGCAAATCCACAAGCAAAAGCGCAAATGAAAAAAATAAGGCAGCCCCTATAAAAACAGACAAAAACCGCCTGTAAAGATACAAAACAAGCTTCATTTTCGTATCATACCTATGTAAAACAAGGATCCCGCCCCAGCTATGATTATGTTCGGAATCCACATGCTGATAAATCCTCCGTGTCCGCTCCTTGAGGAAAAAATTTGCCCGAGGATCATGACGGCCCAGTAAAATACCGAAATAAAAATTCCTATTATAAGTCCTATAGTCTGCCCGTTGTGCTTTCCGAAAATTATTGCAAGCGGAACGGCTAACAAAGCGAAAAACAACGAACCGAACGGCATAGAAAACTTTTTATTGTACTCCAATACATACTGATTAAGCACTTCGCCGGGCGTATTTTCGTCTTTTTTCATTTCGGAAATACGGCGAAAAAGATCGAAAGAAGTCATTTCTCTGGGGTTTATACCGCTCGGCTGATCGAAAAACGAAGATTCGAAAATATTCAAATCAACAGATCGCGCTTTAAGAGTATCATAAGAACTCCTGTTTGCCTTATCCAAAAGTAAGGCAAACGCATTGTCCATAGATATCTGCATGACGACGCCCCGCTGCCGTGATTTTATTACGGAAGAATGACCTGAAACCATGATTCGTTGATCGCCGTCCCTGTCAGTGTCGAATAAAATCAAATCCGAAATATCAGTACCGTTGACATCTCCGATTATGAGCGTAGAATCGTTCGTCCGTTTAATGGAATGAGGCTCGATTTCAACGGAAGGGTTTGACTGAAGGATGTTCCTGTAAAGCCTCAAATAGTTTATAGTGCCTAATGGCAAAAGATAATCGTTTACAAAAAAAGATACGACGGAAATGATAAGACCGAGCGACAAGACCGGAGCCAAAATCTTTTTATAGCCCAGCCCGGAAGCGCGTATGATGAGGATTTCGTTGGAACTCATCATCTGTCCTATGCACATCAAAAATCCTACAAGCGTGGCGAATGGCGCGGACTGGGCGATTATAAACGGAAGGCAATATGTGACAAGCAGTATAACGTCTCCTACAGGAACTCTTTTTTGAAGAATATTTTCCGCCAACAGCAATATCTGGTTTACAAAAAAAACCATAAAGAAAAACAAAAACGAAACGAAAAAATACAGCAAAAGCTCTCCGACAAAATACCGGCCTATGGTATTGTCGGACAAAATATTCAAAGATCCTGGTAAAAATATCTTTCTAAAAGAATAAATCAGAGCGCTTATAAGATTTTCAATAAAACCTTCGATTTTTTTCAAACATCTTTCAAACATAATCATATGAACACAATCATATAACAGGGCAAAACTTACGCAAGAAAATCAGGAAAATCAAACGCCGGTAGAACCGAATCCGTTTTGCCCGCGGTCGGTATTGTCCAAAAAAGTTACCGCTTTAAAATACCCTTTAACAACGGGTGCAACGACAAATTGCGCGATGCGGTCCTTATCTTTGACCGTAAACGGTTCCTTTCCCAGATTTATGAGGATTATTTTTATTTCTCCGCGATAGTCGCTGTCGATCGTGCCCGGAGTGTTTAACAAGGTAACTCCGTTTTTAGCTGCAAGTCCCGATCGCGGTCTTACCTGTATTTCATAGCCTTCGGGTATCGCGCAGCTTAATCCGGTAGGAATCAGCTTATACTCTCCGGGCGCTAGAACGACGGGCTCTTTTAAGCAGGCGTAAACATCGGCGCCCGAAGCGCCTTCGCTCTTATATTCCGGCAGTTTGGCGGAATCTTCAATAACAAAAGGAATAATCGTTCCCTGATCCACTTTTTTTTCAGCCATCTGCAGCTCCTGATCTTTCGCTTACTAACAGCATAACCCGACAGGTAATCGCGCGCAAGCCTTTGCATGCCTACTCCGCAGCAATTGCAAAATAGGCGTCATTCGGTTTTATTTTTTTTCCTGCGCTTCAACGGCGTCAATATAAGAAAGATTGAGGCGCCCCATTTTATCCACTTCAAGGAGTTTTACAGGTATTTGCTGACCTTCTTTCAATACGTCGCTTACCTTATTTACGCGCGAACGCGAAAGTTTGGAAATATGGCACAGACCTTCTTTGCCGGGGAGAATTTCAACAAAGGCTCCGAAATCCATAAGACGCTTTACAGTACCGTTGTAGATCGCGCCGACTTCAGGATCTTCGGTAATTCCTTTTACCGCCTTCTTTGCCCTCTCGGCGGCGTCACCGGTTTTGCCGTAAATCGTTACGGTTCCGTCGTCTTCCGTATTGATAGTAACGTCGTAATCCGCGCATAGAGCCTTGATGTTTTTTCCTGCAGGGCCGATGAGAACCCCTATCTTATCGATCGGAATTTTCATTGAAAGTATTTTGGGAGCGAATTGGCTTATGGGCGCCGGTTTGTCAATACATTTTTCCATTATCGAAAGAATATGCAAACGCCCTTCCCGTGCCTGATCCATAGCCTTTTTCATTATTTCAGTCGTAACGCCGGCTATCTTAATGTCCATCTGGAACCCTGTTATGCCGTCCCTAGTTCCGGCAACTTTAAAGTCCATGTCGCCTAAGTGATCTTCTTCTCCAAGGATGTCGGAAAGAATCTTATATTTTTCATATTTTGGCCCGTCGGTAATCAAACCCATAGCGATACCGGCCACCATCTTTTTCATCGGGACTCCCGCGGCAAGCATAGAAAGACAGCCGCCGCAAGTGGAAGCCTGAGAAGAAGAACCGTTGGATTCCATAATTTCGGAAACTACGCGGATGGTATAAGGAAATTCTTCACGGGAAGGCACCATTGGAGCCAATGAGCGGCGCGCCAAATTTCCGTGCCCGATTTCGCGGCGTCCCGTAGCAAGACGTCCGACTTCTCCTACCGAATACGGCGGGAAATTATAATGCAGAATAAAATTTTCGCTCCTGTCGCCGTCAATATCGTCATAGATCTGCTCGTCGAGCGCCGTCCCCAAAGTAGTAACGGCCAAAGACTGAGTTTCGCCGCGCGTAAACAAAGCCGAGCCGTGCGGACGGGGAAGCACGCCGATTTCACAGGTGATAGGACGAATTTCATCGCATTTACGGCCGTCTATGCGCACGCCTTCGTCGAGTATGGATTTTCGTAAAAGTTTGTACTGAATATCGTCAAACAGCGCATCGAACAATTTTTTTTGCACAGGATCTTCAAGCTGGGCGGCATATTTTTCCGATATCTGCTTTTTTACGGCCTTTACGGCAGCGCTTCTGGCCATTTTGCCGCTTTTAAAGCTTGCTTCTTTTACAAGGGGAGTAGCTTCATTTTCAATTTCAGCGGCATTCTGTAACGTTACGTCAAGAGGAGCAAGCGGAAGTTTTTCTTTTCCGGCCTTTTTCTGCAATTCTTCCTGCAGACGGCACATTTGAGTAATAAATTCCTGCGCTTTTTCCAGCGCACCGAGCATAACATCTTCCGAAGCCTCGTGAGCGCCGCCTTCGACCATTGTAAAGCCTTCCGCGGTTCCGGCTACAACAATTTCGAGCTTTGCCTTTTCAATCTGCTGGAACGTAGGATTTACAACATACTCCCCGTCTATATAGGCTACGCGGCATGCGGCGACCGGTCCGTGAAAAGGAATGTCGGAGATGGTAACCGCCGCAGACGAAGCAATGACTGCAAGGATATCGGGCGTATGAACGCCGTCAGTCGAAACACACGTAGGGACTATTTGAATTTCGCGTCCGAACGCCATTTCAAAAAGAGGGCGCATGGGGCGGTCTATGAGACGGGAAACAAGAATTTCCTTATCCTTAGGACGGCCTTCACGCTTTACGAAGCCTCCGGGAATTTTACCCGCAGCATAAAATTTTTCATTGTAATCTACGGTAACAGGGACATAATCCATCCCCTCCGTTACCGTGCCGGAAGCACATACGGTCGCTATTACGGCCGTTCCTGAAAATTGAGCGTAAACGCAGCCGTTAGCCTGTTTACCGATCTTTCCCGTCTCAAGGATGAGTTCTTCATCACCGATCTTATATGTAACTCTTTGTACCATTATTTCCTTCTAATTCTTTATATTCTTTAAAATGCAACAGTCGAACAAAATATCAATTTTGGAGACTGTTTATCCGTGCGCTTTTTTAATACATCCAATCAACAACTCGTCCGCAGATCCGAAAAGAAGTTTCAAGCGGCGACAGGGTTATTTGACCCTCCACACGAATAAAAACACAAAAAAAGCCTGAGAACGCGGAGGCCGCATGTTCAACAGGCTTTCTATAAACAAACCTATTTGCGCAAATTCAAATCTTTTATAAGTTCTCGATAAACTTCAAGATTGCGTCTTTCAAGATATTTGAGCATGCTTCTCCGCTGCCCGACAAGCTTCATCATACTGCGCTTGGCTCCCGAATCCTTCGGGAAACGCTGCACATGGGCAGTAAGCTGTTTGATCCGTTCGGAAAGCAAAGCTACCTGAACCTTTGTGTTGCCGGTGTCGTTTTCTTTTGCACCGAATCTGCTGACAATAGCAGCGGAAGTTTCTTTTGTAAGTGCCATTAATATTCCTCTCTATAAATGTCTCATTTTCACACGATAAATTCCATTATCTGTACCGCAGAGATTTTTTTAGACGTCGGAATCTCTAGGCGAAGGGAATGAGGTTCCGAAATAAATTTTGCTCTGCAGCCGTCTTGTCCCGAACACAACGTTAATTTTACATCATATGTTCCTTTTGCAGGAAGCGCCTGTACGGCAGGCTTAGACGCAAACAAGAACACGGTATCTCTCTCTTTTTCAACACGCCATTTAATATCCGCGCAATCGACTTTATAAGGCGCTGAAAGCATGTATTCTACGGAAACAAAATCTCCGTCTAAAATGTTTTGCCTTATCCGTGAAGAGCTCACCTTTTCGTTTCCGTATAATACGGGAGGAACGGCTGCCGCAGCGTATCCGCTTTCTGCGGCATACTTGCAAATGTCACCGATTCCCGTGGCGCCTCGATATCCGCAGCGAAAATCCTCGCCTTCCGCAAGAAATTTCATGTTAAGATATCTTTGCAAGAGTGAAAGAAAAACACGTCCTTCTATTTTACTAAAATCGTCGGAAAAGTCAATTACCACCGCAAAGGCAAGCCCTGCATTTTCAAAGGATGAAAGACGCTGTGAGAGTGTTGAAATATCGCCTTGGTATTCTTCAGGATTTTTATATCCGGCCAAGGGGCGCGTGAACGTCAAAACTCCGGGGACAAGGCCTTCTTTTTTACATGACAAAAGCGCTTCAAACAATTTTTTATGTCCGATATGGGGGCCGTCAAAACTGCCCACGGATACGGCCGTTCCGCATCCGGCGTTAAAAAAATCGGAAAAAAAACTTTTACCTTCTATCATCTTCAAAACGTCGTTCCAAGCAATTACAGTCATTTACTAATCCCTTGCTGTAAATATTCTTTTAGACTCAGGTCTTTTGTGACGCAGGCTTCAAAATAAAACCATGCTGCCGGGGAATCACATATCCGTACGTCAAGCAGTTTTGTCCCATATCGCCGCTGTAGTGCCCTGCCGCCTCGACCGTGCCGCAAAAAACATCCTGTTCCGTAAAAACCGCAAACAAAGATTTCTTGCCGTCAAACGGCAGTTTTCCGCAGTTGCGATTAAAACCTCGCGCCGGCCTTTCAAACATCTCTTTTTTAAGCGGTCTGCCGTTATAAAAAGAATCTTCATACTCAGGCAAAATTTTTACCGGTACAAGACCGCAGCTTAAAGCAAGTTCCTGCGTCATGCCTTTAAGTTTTTCTACTACCTCAAGCCGAAGCTCCGCTTCAGAATCGGCCGTATCGGCACAAGCGTTTTCAAAAGTTTTTTCGTTTTCAAGCACGCTCGATATGTTAAAATCCGGTAAAAGAGAAAATCCCGCCGCCTCGGAAAGCGAAAAATTTCCCACCTTTGTTCGTAAAAGCCCCTTCAGGTGAGCAGCGCTTTTACAAAAAACGCCTATATCGCGCGCAAGGCTTCTTATATAAGTTCCTTTTGAAACCTCGAACAATATCCGCGCATATAAAACTTTTTCATCGCCGCACAGATCCGCTTCTTCAAGCAGCGCTTTATCGCCGTCCTTGCCTTTTGCTTCAAAAATTTTTCCGTTTTCAAGCTTAACTTCAAGCAATTTGCATCTATAAACCGAAACGGGCCGCTCAGGAATATCGGCGGAAATTCCTTTTCTGGCAAGATCGCTTGCTCTCTCGCCTTTTATACGGATTGCCGAAAAAACCGGCGGGCTCTGCATAAAATTGCCTGTAAATGCGTCGAGCGCCGAATAAAGATCTGAAAGACTAGGGAGCGGCGCCTGTCTTGTGATTTTTCCCGAAGGTTCCAAGGTATCGGTCTCTTGTCCGAAGCTTATAACAGCTTCGTAAGTCTTATCAAAAGAAGTTATTCGGGATGAAAGACGGGTGAGCTGACCGGTGCAGACGACAAGAAGTCCTGAGGCAAAGCTGTCAAGAGTCCCCGTATGTCCCACCTTCGACGTATTCAGCGCTTTTTTTATCGTGTACAGCGAAGAAAAACTTGTCTTACCCGGACGTTTGGCAAACAAAACGATCCCGGATTTATTTTCGATCGTCTTCTTTTGCGGAGCGCTCATCAGCTTCCAATTTTTCCAATTTTTTTATCATTTCAAAGCCTTCTTTCATCGCAGTGTCTGCGACAAAGGTAAGTTTCGGGAACTGTCTTATCCTAAGTTTTTTTGCGATCGTGGACTGAATAAAACCCGCCGCACTTTGAAGTCCTGCGACACCGGTTTCAAGCTGCTGGTCGGGAAGGAAACTCGAAACGCTCACTTTTGCGTATCCCAAGTCGCGGGAAACTTCGACACGGTTGATCGTCAAAAAAGTCGAAACTCTAGGGTCTTTTATTTGCTGACGAAGGATAAGATTGGCAATTTCATCCCGAAGCTGTTCCCCCAATCTTATCAATCTGTATTCGCTCATATTATATTACTCTGCTTCCTTTTCCGTTTTTGCATTTTCACGCTTTGTTTCCGCTTGTTTTGCCGTTTCCTGTTTGGCGGCGGCCTTTTTTGCCTTCGCGGCCGTCTTTTCCGCCGCTATTTGCTCTTTTTCCGCTTCCAAAGCGGCGGCAGCTTCGGCTTTCATTGCCGCGGCGCGTTCAACGGCCCGCTTTTCGGCATCGGCTTTTTCGTCTACTAGCGTGTCGCCGAGTTTTCTGGCAACTTCTACATATTCAAAGGCTTCAATCTGATCTCCTACTTTAATATCCTGCCAATCTTCAAGACCGAGACCGCATTCAAAACCCGTTTTTACTTCCTTGGCGTCGTCTTTAAAGCGCTTAAGAGACGTAACTTTTCCGGTATAAAGAACTATTCCGTCGCGGATAAGATTTACCATGCTAGAACGTTTTATGAGGCCGTCCGTAACGTAACAACCGGCAATAAGCCCGATCTTGGGCACTTTGAACGTGTTTCTGACTTCCAAAGTTCCGGTAATTTCTTCTTTAGTATCAGGCTTAAGCATGCCTTCCATCGCAAGCGTAACTTCTTCTACAGCCTTGTAAATTATATTGTATTTACGGATATCCACCTTTTCCTGATCCGCAAGCAGTTTTGCCTTAGGCGTAGGCCGAACGTTAAATCCGATTATAAATGCGTTTGAATCGGCCGCAGCTAAAAGTACGTCGCTTTCGTTTATAGCTCCTGCGGAAGAATGAATAACCACGAGCCTTATATCTTTTGTGGAAAGTTTTTCCAATGACGCTTTAAGAGCTTCGGCGGAACCTTGAACGTCGGCCTTAATTACTACTTTGAGTTCTTTTACTTCGCTTGCGTCGATCGTCTGATACAGGTTGTCCAAAGTAACTTTTTTAACGGCCTTCGCGTCTTCAAAGCGTTTAAGTTCCTGCCGCTTGGAAGAAACGGAGCGGGCGTCTTTTTCGCTTTCCGTCACCTGGAACGGATCTCCCGCGTTGGGCATTTCTTCAAGACCCAAAACTTCAACTGGAGTGCTTGGCCCCGCTTCCTGAATGCGCTGCCCCAGATCGTTAAACATGGCGCGAACGCGTCCGGCGTAAATTCCTGCAACAAAAGAATCCCCCTGATGCAGAGTACCTTTTTGCACTATAACCGAAGCTACGATTCCCCTGCCCTGATCGACGCGGGATTCAATGATTTTTCCTTCGGCACGGGTGCTGACGGGGGCTTTAAGCTCAAGAACTTCCGCTTGAAGCAGAACCGCCTCAAGCAGCTGATCTATTCCCTGCCCCTTTAAAGCGCTTATCGAAACAAACTGAGTGTCGCCTCCCCATTCTTCGGGAGTAAGGCCATGTTCCGAAAGCTGGGTTTTTACATGATCGGGATTTGCTTCGGGTTTATCGATCTTGTTCACTGCAACTATAATCGGTACCTTTGCGTCTTTTGCATGATGAATGGCTTCCAAGGTCTGGGGCATAACGCCGTCATCGGCGGCGACTACCAACACAACAATATCGGTTACCTGCGCCCCTCTTGCTCTCATCATCGTAAACGCTTCATGGCCGGGAGTGTCAAGGAACGTGATTTTTCCCTTAGGAGTCGAAACGGAATAAGCTCCTATGTGCTGCGTAATTCCGCCGAATTCTCCGGCGGCTACATTGGAATGCCGTATCGCGTCTAAAGTTTTAGTCTTACCGTGATCGACATGTCCCATAACCGTAACTATCGGAGGTCGCGGCAACATATCCGCTTCGGAAATCTTTTCGCTTTCGATTACCGTTTCATCATATAAGCTTACAAGATGAACGTCGCATCCGTATTCGGAGGCAAGCAATGTCGCCGTATCGGAGTCTATGGACTGCGTTATGGTTACCATCATACCCATAGCCATAAGCTTTGAAATAATTTCCGAAGCCTTTAAATTCATCTTTTTTGCAAGGTCGGAAACGGAAATAGTTTCCATTATGTCTATCTGCTTGGGAACTACGCTCGCCGGTGTTTCGGTCTTTTTCTTGTTGTCATATAAAGACGATTCGTCAAACAAATCTTCTCTATCTTTGCGGCTGTAAACCTGTTGTTTTTTACCTTTAAAAGCTTTTTTTCCGGCGGAACGCACATCCGGCATGGGAGCGGGCGCCGAATGAGATGCGGAACGCGAAGAAGTAAATCCGGGACGGGAATTCCCGTTAGTCCGTTGCCCGGCAAAACCCGGACGGCTTCCGGCAGGTCCGCTTCTGTAACTGCCGGGACGTCCCTGCCCCTGAGCGAACGGGGGCCGCCCCCCTGCGCCGCCGCGCCCTTGGTAGGAGCCCTGACTGTCTCGTTCACGGTTTTGATAGCCTTCGCGGGCTTGAGCTCCGGTAAAGCCTCCGTCGCGATGCTGGTAGTTATTGTTATACCCGCCCTGGTTATTCGAATAATTGTTGCGCGGGCCTCTGAATCCGCCGCTTCTGTAATCGTTGGAACGCGGATGGTCGGAAAGATTTCCGGCTTTAACGTTCGGACGGCGCGAGCCGAATTCAAAAGAAGAAGGCGTCTTTTTTTCTTCAGGCGCTAAAGTTTTATGTTCGGCGGAGGAAGGATGCACGGCGCCTGAACTTGCGGATTCGTTCGCTTTTTGTGAAGGGATAGCGGACGGCACAACCTTTTTTACAGCAGAAATCTGTGCGTCGCGGTTTGATACCCCATTGGCGGGAGGCCCCTTCTTTACGATGACCACACGCTTTTTTCCGGGCGTACCGGAAGAAGCCGGTTTTTCAGCGGCGGTATCGGTCTTTTTTTTATTTAATACAAATTCAGGTTTTTTAACAGACTCATCTGCCATATAGCTATCTATCCTCGCAAATAAACTTTCATAAAACCGCAACGCAGTTTTTTTTATTCAGCATCCTCTTTAAATTCAATCTCAACGCCGCAAGCAGGGCATTTTGTCATGCCGAATGTTATTTTAGCGCCGCATTCGGGGCATGAATATTCCTCTTCATCCTCTTCTTCACCCGAGGGCTCCTGCGCGCCGCTTTCAAAAGACGCCTCATCTTCATCTATGAATTCTACGGTATCATTTATGATTTTATTAACGGCGGCAACGCTTTCATCCGAGAGTCCTTCTACGGATTTTATGGAACCGTCTTCCACTGCATTCATAAATTTTTCAATATCTTCAATACCCGCCGCATTAAGAATTTCAACGGTACGGGCGTCTATGCCGGGAAGTTCGGCGAGAGTCGTTATCTCATCGTATTCTTCTTCGACTCCGTCGCTGAACAGATTCTGAGCAGCCTTGCGCGTTTCGATTTCCGACAGATCCATTTCGGCAGCCTGATCGACAGTTTTAACGTCTATGCTCCAATCGCAAAGCCTGTTTGCAAGGCGGACGTTTTGCCCCTGCTTTCCGATCGCAAGCGAAAACTGGCTGTCCTGAACGATCGCAAGTGCTTGTTTTTTCCCCTCGTCCAAAATAAGAACTCTGTCGACTTCCGCCGGAGACAAAGCGTTTTTAATAAAAACGGTAGGATCCGCATCGTATTTTAAAATGTCGATTTTTTCACCGTAGAGTTCGCGGATGACGTTCTGAATACGAACGCCTTTTAGGCCTACGCAGGCACCTACAGGATCGACGTCTTCCCGGTTTGAATACACCGCAATCTTCGTGCGGTAGCCAGCATCGCGTACAACCTTATATATTTCTACAGTCTTATCATAAACTTCAGGAACTTCAAGCTCGACAATGGAACGCACAAATTCGGGATCGCTCCTTGAAAGCACCAGCTGCAAGCCCGTAGCGGTTCTCTTGAGATCGACTATGAGAGCTTTTATGCGGTCGTTTTTTTCATATTTTTCGCGCGGCGACTGATATTTAGCGGGAAGAATTCCTTCGACTTTGCCAAGATCAACATAAATGTTGCCGTTGTGTTCCCTCTGATAATAACCTATGATTATTTCGCCGATCTTTGTCTTATATTCATTGTATAGATTATCCTTAAAGCTTTCGCTCAAAGCCTGGTGCGCCGTTTGTTTTCCGGTAGCGACGGCGGAACGGTCAAATTTCTTAGGGTCTTCAAGGATATCGATTTCATCTCCCACTTCACATTCGGGACTAAGTTTTAAAGCTTCTTCAAGTTCCATTTCCATGACGGGATCGTAAACGCCGTCTACGATAGTCTTTCGTGAATAGATCGCGACATCCGACATGTCGTCCGCAAATTTGACGACGGCGTTGTCGGATGTTCCGTACGTGCGTTTATAAGCCGCTTTAAGCATGTTTTCAATGGTTAATTTGACAGATTCTTCGGAAATTCCTTTTTCCTGCGTCAACTGACGGATCGCTTCCGCCATTTCGGATGCCATATAAAGCCCCCTTTACAAATTTTTATAAGTGTATAAATTTAGCTTTCGCAATATCTTCAAACAAAACAGACTTTTGCGATGTTTTTTTTGAATCTTCCTGTTCCGTTTCCAAAGTTACCGAATGCTCGTCCGACCCTATGATCTTACCGCCTACCCAATCGGAAATGGTCTTGTCCCAGACACGAACCTGTCTTCCTTTGAAAATGGCAAATTCGGCGGCGTTACGAATATTGCGTTCCATGCCGGGTGACGTAAGTTCCATGTAAGTGTTGTCGGTTCCCAAAAGCGCTTCAAGCCTCGGCAAAAGCACATGATGTACTTTTGAGCAGTCGTTTACTCCTATGTCGTACTGAGGATCCTTTGCGGCGATTACCGCGACTATGTGAACCGATCCTCTTTGTGGAGTAACCTTAAGCTCTACAAGCTCATAGCCGAGTCCGTTTACCAAGGGAGCGCAGTCCGAATAATAAGGAATAGTATTTAACGCCTTGTATTCCACTTTTTCACCTGAACATAAAAAAAGACCCGTTTGCACGAGTCCAATTTAAAAGACTATCAAAATGTACGATTAGCAGTATAAAAGATTTGAAAATAAAAGTCAAATTTTACACGATTCCCACGATTTCTGTGCGATTTTACGAAAGGTTTTGATAAAGTTTTATTGCCTTGCACGGAAAAAAAATTTCGTCAAAGATTGAAATCTGCGGGAAAATGGTATATCCTAATCACAGTAATGACAGAGAAATGCACCGATAAAAGCAGTACACTTTCTCACAAAAAAACGTACAAAAACACGGCAAAGCGCTTGACACGCAGCATCGCGCTCAACACAATTTTCGCGACAAGCGACAAGCGACAAGCGACAAGCGACAAGCGACAAGCGACAAGCGACAAGCGACAAGCGACAAGCGACAAGCGACAAGCGACAAGCGACAAGCGACAAGCGACAAGCGACAAGCGACAAGCGACAAGCGACAAGCGACTGTTTGAAAACCGGCCGGTCGCAAACGGTTCCCAAGTTCTCCCGTATACATTTAAACACGATTTTTTCTCAAAACACATTACGCAGAAACGCGCCGCCATGCCCTTATGCGTTTTTTTATCTCTCAGGCAGATCCTGTATCGCCCAGAGAAAAACGTCATTCGGAAAAACTCAGTCCAAAACGTTTTTCCCCAAAAAACAGGAATTCAAAGGATAAACCTTTTGAAAATACATTTATTTTGGAGGAATTATGATTAATCCAAACAAAATCAAGGTACATACCTTTGTACTCAAGGGAACGGCTGTGCTCGCCGTAGCAGCAATATTTGCCGTCGTGCTGTTGTTTACCGGCTGCTCGGACGGCGGTTCGGGGGACGGGAACATCGAAGGCGTATGGAAATTAGTTTCCATAAAAAGAAACAGCGACCCTCTGGAAACATACCCGGAAACGGTGAGTGCCGGCACTACGTTACAGCCGTACCTTTGCTTTTCGGAAGGCAAAGTATATATCGCATGCGAAATGGAGATAACAGGTGATCCTGCAAACAGCGGTCTTTTTAAAGGTACGGGTGAATTTAACACATGGAATCTCCCATACACTTTTGCGAACGGTATTCTGACAATAGAGGGGGTATCGGTATCCTTTATTATAAGCGGAAACACCGCGACAGCGACCATAAGCGACGGCAGCGGTACTGAAGTAACAATCCTTACCCGGGTAAGTTCGCCCACCGTAGAAGAAATTAAAGCGGCAAGAAACTAATCGCCGTAAGCATAAAACCGCCGCACGTTCTGTCCGGCACGTTTCGTGCGGAGGCAGGAGTGCCGACGTGCTGCCCTTGCTGTGCGTGCGCCTAAAACGGCGAGAAAAAGAAATGTGGTCTGTAACAGTAAGTGGAAACTGGCGCGTTACTTTTTATTTTGAAGGACAAGATGCGATTCTTGTCGATTATCTGGATTATCATTAAGAGGATATTATGATTAGAAAACCTACTCATCCGGGAGAAGTATTCTTAAAAGATGTTCTTGAACCGCTCGGAATAAACGTTACGGACGCTGCCAAGATGCTTGGCGTTACAAGAAAAACTCTCTCTGAATTTGTAAACGGAAAATCCGCTTTAAGTCCGGAAATGGCAATTAGAATCGCTAAAGCGACGGCTACCACGCCTGAAAGCTGGATGGCGATGCAAATGAAACTTACTTTATTTTTAGCTTCTCAGCACGAACCTGAAAATGTAAAGGTCGCTTGCTTAGCTTAGAAGGTTTTCTTGATTCTTCCGCCTTTTTCCCGCAGGGCATTTAAAGCCGATGTTGCTATAAGGCGGGAAGGCGTTACAGAGAAGGCGTTCCGTCGATTGATCGATCGATCAATCGGTAGAGCCTGATCTTGGCGAGCACGTCTTTAAAAAATCGCTAAAATAGAGCGGCTCAGGTATTTCAAATTTCTTTTGTTTTCCTGCGATCGGCAAGGTAAGATGAACGCAGGCAAGCATCAGACGGCGTACGCCTGCCGTTTTTTTAAGATACTTATTAAGCTTGAAATCGCCGTATTTGTCGTCACCTACAATCGGGCAGCCGATCTTTGCCAAATGAATCCTGATCTGGTGCATGCGTCCCGTCCCGAGTTTCAAATGCAAAAGCGATATTTCCGTGTTAAAATCGCGCCGACCTTCGGCAAAGGCCTTGTCCGAATCCTGAAAAGTAAAAATTTTTTCCACGCGATAGCCTGTTACGGCAGGTTTTTCAATTCCGCCCTTGCTTACGGGCTCCGTTATAGTTCCCGATATCCCGCCGGAGGGCGTTCCTATGCAGACCGCTTTATATTCTTTTTGCACCTGTTTTCCGCCTATAAGCTTTATCCAACGGCCGGCGGCGGCACTGGACTTTGCTACGACCATAAGTCCCGCCGTATCCCGATCAAGGCGATGCACAAGATAAACTTTATAACCTACCTGTTTTGAAAGTTCTTCATCCAGCGGATGAAAAATCTTATGCCCGCCTTGACAGCTCATGCCGGAAGGCTTTTCAATGACCATAATATCTTCATTTTCATATAGGATCGGAACAAAATTCATCCGAAAAAATATACAGGAGGCAAAAAAAAATGACAACCCTGACGATACCCTCAAGATCCGAACACCGCAAAATAAAAAACACAGGCCGTCCTTTTATCTTACACGCCGCTTTTTTTGTCGCACTTCTATTTTTCCCGCACAAGGCTCAGGCGGATTTTTTTTACTCTGAAAAATACGGATATTACCTTGATCTGCCTGAAGCATATAGAATCGAAGATCAGGCTGAAGACGAAAGTTCCATCTTTTTTACGCATTCTTTGCTCCCCGTTTACTTTGCAATAAAAATATATGAAGCCGATGCGGCAAAGACTTCGGTTTCCGTGCTGCGAGACGCGCTGGATCGGCTTAAATCCGAAAATGAAATATCGGAAGTAAAATGGAACGGAAGCGATTGCGCTCTTGCGGATTTTTCGTTTGCCATGCCGGATAAAACACAGCACAAAGGCTGGGCTGCGTGCATTCCCGTCGGAAAAGGAAATGCCGTCGCCTGCCTTCTGTGTTATGCTCCTTTACAAAGAAACGCTCAATGCTCCGGGCTAATAATTTCGACCATAGACTCTTTTGTTCCGAGCAGGGCGGGATTTTTAAACCAAGGACTCATTGAAACATTCGCCTTTCCTTACGGTAAGAAAAAAGAATTGACTTTAAATATAGGCGGAAAAACTATAGCGACAAGAGTGGACGAACAGGATGCCGAAGCGGCGAAATTCGTCGTTGAAAGAGAATATGCGGTTCTTACCCTATACGCAAGGCACAATCTATGGAAAGAAGCATGGCAAAGATATTACAGATTTGTTTTCAGGGACAGTTTTTCAAGACTTTCGGCAGTTTCGGCGGATATTTACAAAGAAATATTTTCAGACGCGATAAAAGCGGACATAAATTCACCGGAACGTGTTTATGCGCAAACTCTGCTCAGTTGGCTGCAGGATTTTACATATGAGCGAAATCATAAAACTTCGGATTTTACCGATCTTATTTCCGCATTGAGCGGCGCAGGCTCCGACTGCGACAGCCGCTCTTTGCTTTTATGCGTTTTGATGAAGCACATAGGAGTAAATTCCGCCCTTTTTATTTCAAGGGAATACAGCCATGCCGTCGCGGGGCTCAATATTACCGGAGACGGAGCAAAGATCAAAGTCGGCCAAACGGATTTTTTGATTGCGGAAACTACCGCCCATGTAGACATAGGAAAGATAGCAAAAGATATGAGCGACAAAAACAAATGGATAGCGGTGGAATTCCCTTAAAAATGAAAAAAGCCGGAACTCTTGAGACATCGTCTTTCCGAGTCGAGCTAAAAACGTCCTTAAGTTCTAATTCAAAAGCTTGTACACTTCTTCCGCAGACGAAGCGTTCATAAGAGCGCCGCGCAATTCCTTATCCTTTAATTTGGAGCTGAAAAAGGACAAAGTCTGAAGATAATACGAATGCTGATTATAAGCTGCCGCTATCATAATAAGAATGCTTACGGGAAATTCGTCAAGCGGCTGAAAATCCGTTATGGGATTTTTACAAATACCCACGGCCATCACAAGGTCGGTAACGGACGAAAGACGCACGTGCGGAATGGCAATGCCGCGGCCAATCGCCGTAGACATAAGTTCTTCCCGCTTTAAGATTTCCGACGCCAATTCCCCGGAATTTTTTACCTGCGGAGCTCTGCCTAAAACGTCGGCAAGTTCCAAAAGCGCATCGTGTTTTGCGGAATGTTTAATGAAAACTATACGATCCGGCGATAATATGTTTTTTACTTGTACCGCCGCAACGGGCATCGAAAATCTTGAACTTGACGACAGATGAGCGTTTACCCAATTTTCTATTTCCGATTTTTTAAAACGCCAAACCGTCCCGATCTTTCCGGCGGGAATTTCGCCTTTTTGCGCCCAATCGTAAACAGTACGCTCAGACACGCGTAGGTATTTTGCAACTTCTTCAATGGTAAGTATGTCGTCTTCCACTCCGAACTCCGGTCATTTTGAAACTTATTATTTATAGTGTATTATTTTGCATTGTTTACGGTATTTTGTCAAGTTTTACCGTTTTGCATATCCCCGTCGAACCCGTCGAAACCGGCTTTTCATATTCCGGTTTTTTAACTATATTTTATAAAATGCTTTATAAAGACTTGGATCTGCCGCAAAAGGGCGACAAGGTAGTAGTAGGAATATCGGGCGGAGTTGACTCGACGCTCGCCGCTCTTCTTTTAAAAGAAAGGGGCTGCCGCGTCATAGGAGTTACCATGTCGCTGTGGAAGGGAGACCTTCCCGTAATCGCCGCAGGAAAAACTCTGCACAACTCGTGCTACGGCCCGGATGAAATCAAAAATATTGCCGAATGTTCCGAATTCTGCCGCAGCAATAATATAGAATATCACGTGATAGACGTAAAAGACGCCTATCAAAAAGAAGTTCTCGACTATTTTAAACGCGAATACCGTTCAGGAAGAACCCCGAACCCCTGCATAAGATGTAACCGTTTTATAAAATTCGGAGCTCTTCTTGAAGGTCTTTCAAAGATCAACGTCGACTATGATTACTTTTGCACAGGACATTACGCAAAAATAGTCCGGCCTGAAGAAGGCCTTTGGGGAACAGATAGGCGGCCTGCCATGATATCATGTGCGGAAGACGCCGCAAAAGATCAGGCATATTTTTTATACCGCATTCCGTCGGAAGTATTAGAAAAAGTACGCTTTCCTCTTTGCGGTATGAAAAAAAGCGAAGTAGTCGAGCTTGCAAGAAAAAGACGTCTTTCTTCCGCAGAAAGAAAAGAAAGCCAGGATTTTATTCCCGAAGAATTCTTCGATATGATATTTTCGGACAGGCCTTCGCTCCCGGGCGACATAATAGATTCGGACGGCAAAGTGCTCGGCCGTCACAGGGGAATCGAACATTATACGGTCGGGCAAAGGCGAGGCTTGGGGGTTTCGGCCAACAGACCGCTTTACGTCCGGTCGATAGACGCAAAAAAAAATCTTGTCGTATTGGCCGATAACTGCGATCTGGATTCCACGGCGCTGATAGCGGACGATTTTGTGTGGCCCGCAAACATCGAACCGGACAGAGCTTTTGAAGCGGCGGTAAAAATCAGGCTTGCTTCAAGACCTGTAGCGGCAAAAATCGAGCCGTACGATCCGCATGAAAAAGCCGCATTCAAAGGGAGGCCGTACAAAATCACCTTCGAGCAGCCGCAAAGGGCGGTCGCCCCCGGACAATCGGTTGTGATTTATAAAGATAACGTAATTTTAGGCGGCGGATGTATATTTAAATCAATTCCCACTGTACAATGATTTCAAAAAATGATATTTTGCTGCTTATTGGAAAACAGATGTGCATAAATCGCAATAATTCAGGTTTTCCAAGGAGGTTTTATGAAAAAAGCTATCACAAAAGCAGCGGTTATCGCGCTTGCAGCTATATTGACTTCACCGCTTTTTGCAGGCGGTTCAAAAGAAAAGGATGGCAAGGTTATCACCGTAGGGGCAACGCCCGAGCCGCACGCAGCTATTCTCAATCTTTTAATCGACGATATGGCGGCGGAAGGTTATACGCTTAAAGTGGTTGAATTCACCGACTACGTAACGCCGAACGACGCCGTAGAGTCGGGCGAAATCGACGCTAATTTTTTTCAGCACGTTCCCTACATGGAAACATTTAACAAAGAAAAAAACTATCATCTTGTGAACGTCGCCGGTATCCACGTGGAACCGCTTGCACTGTATTCAAAAAAATATTCCAAAGCGGCAGATATTCCGAACGGAGCGACGATAGCTATCCCGAACGATCCGACGAACGAAGGAAGAGCCTTGCTTTTGCTTCAGTCCGCAGGATATATAAGCGTTGACGCAAAGGCAGGTCTGACCGCCGTTCCGGCAGATATTACGTCCAATAAAAAGAATTTTAAATTCAAAGAAATAGAAGCGGCGTCGTTGCCGAGGGTTCTCGCAGATGTGGACGCAGCGGTAATAAACGGTAATTACGCGATTCCCGCAGGACTTACGGCCGCAAAGGACGGATTAATCGTCGAAGGCAAAGATTCTCCGTATGTGAACATTTTAACCGTAAAAGCGGGCAATGAAAATTCTCCCGCAATTAAAGCGCTCGCAAAAGCTATGAAAAGCCAAAAAGTAAAAGATTACATTCAAAAAACATATCCGAACGGAGACGTCATAGCCGTATTTTAATCATAACCGCCCGTTTGACGGACGGCTTGCATTCCGGCGCCGCGTGAAGCTTCGCGGCAAATCTGCGGCGAAATTGTTTATTCTTTATTTTTTTATCTGTGCGGAAACGGTTCTAGCGTTAAAAAGATTGTAGCATACCGTCACCGCAGAACTCGGAAGCCAGCCGCCTTCAAAGCGAAGCCAAACCGACGCCGTACCGTCGGGGCTGAAAACGGTCTTATTGCCCGTAATTCTGTGAATTTCACCTCGGCGGCTGTATGTGTTTACCGGAAATTCCCAGCCGGCGCTTGTGCGTAAGGCCGAATACGGCTCGGTAACGACCGCCCAGCGGACGCCGGGAACGAGGGCAAGCGGTTCGGAATTGTCAAATTCTATGCGCTCCGCTTCTTTTTCGGGCAGACATCCTGAAAAAAACGCAAAAACAAACATAAAAAGAACGATAAATCTTTTCATGACAGGTTTCGCATCCCGCTTTTACTCGTAAAATAATCTTTTACCGAAGGATAAAGCTTCATATCGGAGTCGACAAAGTCCAGTTTTTCTATTTCGGCAAGATCCGCCCATTTATATTCCAAATGTTCCGAAAGCACGTAAGGTTTTGCAATACCGTCGTGCGGAACAAAAACTTCATAAGCGCGTAAAATGCTTTTTTTACCGCCGTGCTCAAATTCCGCTTCACAAATATATCCGCCGACTTTTACGTCA
Source organism: Treponema parvum (assembly GCF_017893965.1). Classification (NCBI taxonomy): domain Bacteria; kingdom Pseudomonadati; phylum Spirochaetota; class Spirochaetia; order Treponematales; family Treponemataceae; genus Treponema; species Treponema parvum. The sequence continues at coordinate 830,759 of NZ_CP054142.1, read as the reverse complement.
ATTCCGAATTCTTCTCTGAATTCACGAGCGGCGGCGCGTACGTCGGTTTCGTCGGGTTCTACTTTTCCGCCGGGGAATTCCCACCTTCCGCCCATCTCACCGCCGAGTTTTCGCCGTGCGATCAGAACTTTTTTGCCGGAATTAGCAAGGCAGGCCACGGAAGAATTATGAGGCATAAATTAAAAGAACAAAACGCCAGGGAATATAAAATGAAGAAGTCCGGCCGTAATGCAAAATATGCCTACGTATTTATGTCCGTCTACGAACACTTTTTCAACAATATCGGGAAGTGAAATTTTTTCCGTGGAAGTCATACGATAATAAGCGAGTATCACGGAAAATCCGCCCAAGAGCCCCGCGAGAGAGGGAAGCAAGTCGCCTATAACGGGAATATCGTTTCTCACGACGGAAAGAAGTTTCATTACGCCCGTAAACGCCGAAAGGATACCGACTATAAGCAAAAATGTTTTATTTGAAAAAAAAGCCGTACCGGAAACGAGGTCTTTTATTTTACCGCTGCTTTTTTCGGAAGTTTTTTCGTTTTTTCCGGCGTCATCGGCAAAAATATCCGCATAAATAAGAACGAGTCCGGTAATAAGATTTAAAAGTATAGATAAAAAATAAAATTGAAGCATTTTTCCTCCGCATTTTTATTTTCGTTGTACAGATGCAAAAAGCTTGCGCGATTCTCCTAAGGCGGCGACATCGGCACGCACATACAGTATATCATAATCGGAAAATTTTGTCCGTAAAAACAGCTCGTCTCCGGTAAAAACGCCTTCTATTTTTTGAAGCAGAGACGGCTGCTTGTCCGCGTCGTAGCAAACGACATTCATCTCTACGGGAACGGTAAGTTTTTTTTCGGACTTTTTTCCTGATTTTTTGTCGGACGCGTTTATTTTAAGGCTTACGTAAATTTCGTCTTCAAAGGCAAAGGAAGAAAGCTGCATATCGATGTTGCCTATGCGCGCCGTATTTTCCGAAGTTAAAACCGTGGTAAACAGAACGAAGACAAGGCAAACGATAAGAATGATAAGAACAAAACGGTTCGCCTTGTTGGCCACAAGAACCTTAAAGCCCTTGTTGAGTTTAAATTTGCCCGAATAATAATCCTTTACCGACTGCGGCGCATTTTTAAGGCGCTCTTCACGGTTGTAATAAAAATGTAAAACTTCTTCGTCTTCGGCGCGAATTTCGTCGGCGCCGTTATCGGAAATATCGTCAAAAGCCATTTTCAGCCTTCCGACAAATTTTCTATCAGCGAATCGATGCGCCACCATTCGATCGCGGCGTTTTCAGGATAAGCGAAAAGCCCCGAAAGAATTCCCGTTTGAGAAAGCGAAAACGTATAATACAAAAGTCTCGCGCTGTCCACCTTGATCTTTCTGTTTAAAACCCTGTGACCCCCGGGCTGAATTATCTGAAGCATGTAGCCGTCGTTGACGGGCAAAGAAAAAAACATCCAGCCTGAATCGGTAACTCCGATAAACTCATACGGGGTCGTGTAAACTACCTTGCCGAAACCGTCCGATACCGTTTCTTCGTACGCAGGAATTTTCAAAGGTTCCGAATACAATCCCGTAGATGCGTTTATAGGATAAAGAAGCGTGTTGGTATAATCTATTCCTGACTGCACTTTAGAATCTTGATCAAAGTGCGTAAGAAAATAATCGATTTTTATGTATAAAATATCTTTATCAGGTGCAGGAATTATATTTCCCGCCGTCATATAATAATCTTCCGTAGAATTTTCGGTAAACGGATTGGGAAGATCCGAATTGTTTATAGGCACAACATATAAAAGCTGCCCCGAAGAATTAAACCAATAAACGATGAGGCCGGTATTTGTTACGCATACAACTACAAGCTCGTCTTGCCGGGTTATATAAATACTCTTTATATACGGAAAGGGCGTTCCCCCTACCCCTTGCCGGCCTATATAATCGAGCGCTTTTCCGTTGCTGGCAAATCTGAGCACCACCTGCCTGTAGACAAGATTTTCATCGGTATTTAAAATCTGCTGCTCCTGCGGCAAAGAATCTACAACATAAATGCATTTGCGCGAATCTACGGTAATTACGCCGGGAAAATTAAACGGGTAGGACACGGCCTTTTTAGTGCTGTCAACGGTATCCGTGGACAAAACAAAATCCGGGCGCACATTAGTTTCTTCATTATAAAACAAGGTCAACAGATCGCCGTAAGAATTCATTTCCATTATTTTTTTAGATTCGCCGTTGGATATATAAAAAAATCCGTCTTTCATGGATATAAAGGTACTCATAGGGCCTACGGACGAAATATTAAACAGATCTATTTGGTTGTCGAATTTTCCGTACTCCAATACAAAAAGTTTTTCACTGTCGACTATGTTTGAAACGCCGGAGTCCGCGCATGAAGAAAAAAACACGGAACAAAAACACGTTGAAAAAAACAAAAGATATAACGGCAATTTTTTATTTATCATCACAAAAAGAATAAAGATTAGCGTATGCCGTGTCAATTATTTTAAGCCGCACGCCGGCCGCGACGCATTACAACGAGCGAAAAACGCAAGCTTCCATAACGCAAACGACAGGGAAACGCCGGGAATGCAGCTTTTTTCCGGCGCGGGCGCCGCTATCTTTAAACGTTAAATCTTTACTCATAAGGGCTTTTTAAGTATATTAGACGATATGATAGATAAGATTATGACCTTCCTGTTCGGCTCTCAATCCGAACGTGATATCAAAACACTGAGACCTATCGTTGAAAAAGTCAACGCAAAAGAAAGCTGGGCGGCAAGCCTTCCGGCCGAAGAATTTCCCAAACAGACGCAGATATTAAAAGACCGCATAAAAAACGGCGAAACGCTCGAAAGCATTCTGCCGGAAGCCTTTGCTCTTGCCAGAGAAGCTTCAAAACGAGTTCTCGGAGAACGACCCTACGACGTTCAGATAATGGGCGCTATAGTTCTAAATTCCGGAAGAATTACCGAAATGAAAACCGGAGAAGGTAAAACCCTCATGTGCGTCGCCGCAGCTTATCTTAACAGCCTTTCAGGAAAGGGAGTTCACATAGTCACCGTAAACGACTACCTTGCCGAACGCGACGCAGACTGGATGCGCCCCGTCTACGCATACCTCGGACAAACCGTAGGCAGCATTCTATCGAATATGGATAATGAAGCGCGCAAAGCCGCGTATAACTGCGACATAACTTACGGAACGAACAACGAGCTGGGTTTTGATTATTTGCGGGATAACATGCAGATAGAGCTGAATCGTAAGGTGCAGCGCGGATTTAATTTTGCAGTCGTCGATGAAATAGACTCCATCTTAATAGACGAAGCAAGAACTCCTCTGATCATAAGCGGAGCGGGCGAAGACGATACTTTTAAATACTATGAAGTTGAAAAGTACGTAAACCAGCTTACGGAAGTTGAAAAAGATCCCGTAACAGGTTTATATCCGGACGAAGTGCAGATGGAAGCCGAAGAAAGGAAGAACCTGAAAGGCGACTACACGCTCGATGAAAAATCGCGCAGAGTTTCGTTTACCGACGCAGGGATGAACCACATCGACGAAATTCTTCACAAGCACAACCTTATAAAAGGCACCGTATTTGACGAAGAAAATTTTGAATACGTTCATTACTTTACACAGGCCGTACGCGCTCACAGACTTTATAAAAACGAAGTCGACTATCTCGTACGCGACGGACAAGTCCAGATCGTGGACGAATTTACCGGCCGCGTACTTGAAGGGCGCCGTTACGGAGACGGACTGCATCAGGCGATAGAAGCGAAAGAACACATACGAATCGCGCAGCGCAACCGTACTATGGCGACGATCACATTCCAGAATTTTTTCCGCATGTACAAAAAACTGTCCGGCATGACAGGAACGGCAGCGACGGAAGCCGTGGAATTTAACAAGATCTACAAGCTGGACGTGGTGGTGATTCCCACGAACAAACCGGTCATACGTAAAGATGAAAACGACGAAGTCTATCTTAACGAAGAAGACAAATGGAACGCTATCTGTAATGAGATTTCCTCCGCACATGACAAGGGACAGCCCATTCTCGTAGGAACCATATCCGTTGAAAAGTCCGAATATTTGTCATCCCTGCTGACACGAAAAGGAGTGCGCCACGAAGTTCTCAACGCAAAAAATCATGCCCGAGAAGCTATGATAATTGCGGAAGCGGGCGCAAAGGGCTCCGTTACGATAGCGACTAACATGGCCGGACGCGGAACCGACATAAAACTCGGAGGAAATCCGGAATTCAGAGCGCGCAAGCGCGCCGGTACAAATGCGACGCCGGAACAATATTCGGCAGCATACGCCGTTGAAAAAGAAAAATGGCTTAAGGACTGCGATGAAGTGCGTTCGTTGGGAGGCCTTTACGTAATAGGAACGGAACGGCATGAAAGCCGACGCATCGACAATCAGCTCCGCGGACGTTCAGGACGTCAGGGCGATCCGGGAAGAAGCAAATTCTTTATTTCCATGGACGACGATCTTATGAGATTGTTCGGCGGAGAGCGCATGAAAAATATAATGCGGCGGATAGGAATGGAACCGGGAGAGCCGATCTATCATCCATGGCTCAACAAAGGAATAGAAAACGCTCAGCGGAAGGTCGAAGAGCGCAACTTTGAAATCCGTAAACATTTGCTGGAATACGACGACGTTTTGAACGAACAAAGAAACGTGATATATCAGCAGCGCGATTCCATTCTGGGAGACGACGACCTTGCAGACAGGGTTATGAACAACGCAAAGGATATTGCAAACGATATTTTTGACGATTACGGAAAAACTTCCAAAAACACAAAAGATAACTCCGCGCAAATTCTTTCTGAGCGTTTAAAACAGTCCTTCGGTATGCTGTTTTCACCCGATCAATTAAACAGAGAAACAGTCCTCGCCGCCTTGCAAAACGATCTTACAGAAAAAACGACTCTCGCCGGAAAAGAAAACCTGAACATGTTCATCAGATACCAGTACATACAATCCATAGATAAAAAATGGCTGGATCAGCTTGAGACGCTGGAGTCACTGCGTGAAGGCGTAAGTTTACGCTCTTACGGCTCAAAAAATCCTCTTACGGAATACAAGATCGACGGATTCAATATTTTTTACGACATGCTGGATGCAATCCGCGAAGAAATCGTTTCGAAAGTCTTTAAAGTGCGCATACAGGTAAATCCTTCGATTCCGCGGGAAGTAAAACCGCAACGGCAGATCGAAGCAAAGCACTCACAAGCATCTTCGTCATTCAGCGGAGACCAGGCAAGACGGCAGGCCTCAGGCGGCGCTATGCAAAAATCTTCCACAGGCGCAGGCGTAACCGTACGTAGGACCGTTCCCAAAGTGGGAAGAAACGATCCCTGCCCATGCGGAAGCGGCAAAAAATATAAAAATTGCTGCGGAAGAAACGCTTGAATCCTAAACTGTGCGGCAGATACGGTTTGCGGCAATGCCGCCGCAAGTCAGAGTCTGCCTATTCTGCCCGGCGGCCAAAACCTTAACGCCGTAGTTCCTAAAATATAGCGCCTGTTTACATATTGCGGCGACATATTCGAATAATAAGTAACAGAAAAATCGTCAAAGTCCGTAAGACGCACGAGTTTTTCATTGTACGAATGTCTCATGTCAAGGGAATTAAAGCGATTATCTCCCATCATAAAATAGCAGTTTTCAGGAATGTATTGAGCTTTTCCTGAAGCGTCGTTCGCAGGAAAGACGGGCATGTTGCGCCGGTCGTGCAAAAGTATGTAAAAATGAAGCATTTGTGCCGTTTTAAAATACGAAAGCCGCTTTTCATCGGAATTCTTTTCGCCCGCAGTCTTATTTGAAAACATGAGCTCGGCGTTTCTAAGTATGATGCGGCCGAGAGTCAGTTTTATCATAATATTAAGGCGAAAACTCGCGTCGGTATAAATGTCGCCGCCTATATACCCCGATTTCAATTCGGAGCGGGCTATCCAATCCGTCATAAACAAGGTAAACCATTCGCTTCCGCCTGAGGCGCTTAAAAGTTTTTGCGTCACCGATATGTTTTGGTCAAAAAGATTGTATTCAAACATGTCCGAAGCGGTAAAAAGGTCTTTCAAAGAGTTTTGCTTTGCAGACTGATCTTTAACCGTTCGTCGTGAAAGGCGTTCAAAAGAAGCGGCGATGTCCTTACACTCCTGTGCAGAGACAAGGAGATCTAGGGAATTGCGCTGCCTTTCGCATTCGATCATCAGCTCATATTCTTCGCTCGTAAGAGGAAAATAGCTTATATTCCGCTTTATTTTTTCAGGAAGAGAATTGAGATCCCACGCGGCTTTTTCCGCGTCATATTCCACCTGTTTGAAATCGGCGGAATCCTTTGTGCGCGCATATAAAATTCCGTCCTGCATCACAAGCTGTTCTCCGGGAACGCCTGCTACGCGCTTTACGAGCGGATCGGCTTTGGGGTCGCCCTTTTCATCGACGTTCAGATTTACGGTCGTAAACGAAAGCATGTACACAAGCTGCGACACAAACGTTTTTATTTCGGATTTTCTGTCTATTATGTAATGCGGATTTCTGAATACTACTATGTTTCCCCTCCTATATGTCTTTAAATACGGAAGTCCGATTTCTGAAAGAGGAAATTTGGGGCCACTGGCCGTTTTGCCTACGACGACGCGGTCTTTTATAAGAAATTCCGGAACCATGGATTCCGAAGGAATTTGGTAAAGCTGAAAAAAGAAAATTTGAATGAGCAGCACCATAAAAACGGCCTGCAAAAGAGCGTCGATCCATTCCGCAGCTTCGGTTAATGCGCGGAAGGCGAAACTGCGTTTGGGCTTTACAATGTCCTTACGGGCGCTTTCCCACAAAGAATTATACGAATAAACGCGTTTTTCGCTCATATAATACTGCAAAGCGAACGAACAGACGGCAATACAAAGCCAAAATATGACGCACACAAGGTCAAGAAGATAAGAAGTTTCGTGCTCTCCCGCCCGGCGCAGAATAAAGACGGCCATAAAAACATACGGTTCGTACTGTATAAATTTTCTTACTACGGGAATCAAGCGCATGTCGTTTTTTTTAAATAAAACGAATGAAAAGTATGATCGTGCAAACGCAAATAAAACCGAAAGCGGAAAAGCAAAAAATGAAATGTCGACATGAAAATTTATATTTAAAATGGAAAAAACAAGCGCTGTAAAAACTGCGCACAAATTCAAAATCCGTATTTTATTCATAAAAAAAAGTATAGCAGAAACCGGCATAAAAAACTATATTTTATACATGGACTTACAAATACTTGACGTCAAGCAGGCTATGGATATGGTAGATAACGATGAGTCTCTTTTTACGATCCTTCTTGAAGGTTTTTTAACTGACACACAATTCGATAAAGACCGCCTTGCCGAACTGATAAAACAAAAAAAATTTGAAGAAGCCGCCAGTTCCGTCCATCGCGTAAAAGGAGCGGCAAGACAGCTGTGCGCACAGCAGCTTGCGGCGAAGGGCCAGGAACTTGAAGATCTTCTGCGAAGAAAGTCTGACGAAGACGCGGCTTTAAAGGCAAAGGAATTTTTCGACCTTTACGATAAAACCCGCAAAATTATGTCGGATGAGCTCCGAAGGCTGAAATAAAGTTGCTTTCCAGTTGACTGCAAAAATTCAAATAAGAATCGCTTTCTGCCGCCCGGCGCAAATTAAACGCTTCTTTGTAAACGCGAAGTATTTCCATGGGATGAGTAAACTCTTCGCCTTTTAAAGTTTGAAAAGGAGAATCGGTTTCCAACAATAAATTCTGAAGCGGAAGAGAGGAAACGCAGGCTATAGCGCGTTTGTTATTGTTTAAAATCTGTTTTCCAAAACCAAAAAAAGCATTTACGCCGCGCTTTAAAAACGAAAGCGCTTCCACGGGACTTCCTGAAAACGAGTGAAATATTACGGCCGGAAGTTTTTTAAGCCGTCTGCTGTCTTCAAAGATCAAATGCATCGCTTTTCGGCAATGTATGATCACAGGTTTTTTATATTTTTCCGCAAGAGATATCTGTATGTCCCAAACTTTCTTTTGCCGTTCGATAGTCCGCTTGAATTCGCCGTTAAACAGATCGAACCCCGTCTCTCCTATAGCGCATATAAGATTTTTTTGCAGCAAAGATTCTAAAAAATCCGCATTTTCAATGAGAGGGTTTTGAGGATGCATCCCGAACGCTTCGTGTAAGCCGAGCGACTTGGAAATTTCAGGGTCGTCCTTAGCGGCTTTAACGATTTGACGCTGTTTTTCAAATTCCTCTTTGTCGTGGGCGCAAGTACACGCCCGTAAAACAATGTCTTCTGGGATTTTAAAGGCCGCGCATAAATCGAAAGGCGGATCTTTTTCTTCCGGCACATGCGGATTTTCCGGGCAAGATTCTAAGAACGGTATAAGATGAAAATGCGCATCACATATCATGGCTAAAATATATACAAAAAAAATTAAAAAAGACAGGCCGCAGCAAATTGTGCACTTAGCATAAAACGGCGGGACGCGAAGATCGGCGACTTAAACGGATTAAGACGCGCGGGTTTCAGGACAGTGTGCTTAACATAAAAAAAGCTAAACATGAATATTTATATACCGAAAATATATATAGAGCATAAAGTTACCTCTAAAAACCGCAGTTTTCAGAGGTTTCCTATAGCATTGCAAAAAATTTGACACCTTACTTGGGAGGTACTGTATGGGATCTTACACATTGAAGAGCATAGGAAGTTCAAACGATTATATGACCATTGAACGCGAAATGGATGACGGCTATGTAGTCCGCATAGTGCGCGACCGCGACGGTTATGACGAAGTGACAACAGATTTTATAAGCAAGTCATTATTTGAAAGTTGTGTAAGGACCGGATACATCACAAAAATCGAAAAACCGGTAAAAATTGCCGTAAACACATAAAATATCGGGCGGTATTTTATCGATCGATTACGGATTGAAAACTTTTTAGCTATTTCAAGCGAGCCGCCGGTCGGCGGTAAAATCATAAAAACGCCCCTAAGATCATATCAACGGCGGAAGTAAATTTTACTTTTGCGTCGGGAACTGAAGGCAGCCAGTTAATACGGATGCCTTTTTTTTCCATACCGCGAAACCACGTTTCCTGCCGTTTTGCAAATTGCGCTATCGCGCGGTTAAGAGCTTCATACATGCTTTCTTCCTTATCGTATTTTCCTTCAAGAAATTCCGAAATAAATTTATACTCAAGTCCCAAACTTTCAAGTCTTTGCCAAGAAACGCCTTTTTTATGAAGGTCAAAAACTTCATCGAGCATTCCGGCCTTGAACCTTTCCTGCAGACGTCTTTCAATATTTTCCCGCAATACGGGACGCAAAAGCGTAGTACCGATTATAAAGGGGCGGATTTCGGGCTTAGGCGGCTGAGTTTTTCGGAATTCGATGAGATCGTTTCCGTTCATAAAAGTCTTTATTTCTATGTGACGTATCACGCGTTCGCGGTCTTTTAAATGCGACGAAGTATGAAAATCCGGACACATTTTTAAAAGGATGGCGCCGAGTTCTTCAAGCGTCTTTTTTTCAAGCTCTTCTCTAAGCGAAGGATTTTTCGGCACAGGGACAAGGTCGTAATTCCTTACGACCGAATCGATATACATCCCCGTTCCGCCGACAAGAAAAGGTATTTTACCTCTCTCTGAAATTTGCACAAACGTCTTATAAAAATCACACTGGTAATCGAAAACATTGTATTCATAACTCAGATCCGTAATATCTATCAAGTGATAAGGAATTTTTTTTCCGTCCGGAAGCGTGTATTCGCAAATATCCTTGCCGCTTCCCAAATTAAGTTCCTTATAAACCTGCCTTGAATCCGCCGAGATAATCTCTCCGCCGAATTTATCCGCAAGACGTACGCCCAGAGCCGTTTTTCCTACGGCCGTAGGCCCTAAGAGAACTATCAGGTTGTATTTTTCAAGCGGAAGTTTAACAAAGGAGTCGGCGGACTCTTTTTCAGCCTGCGTTTTGTAAAATCCGTCCGATTCTTTCGACGATTGCGGTGCGGAAAGTCCGTCCTGAATTTCAGAGGTTTGATACAGAGAACGTTCAGCCGAATTTGTCATAAAAACATCTCCGGACACCTCTAGATAATCCGCGCTATCGCACATTTTAAATACTCGGACTTGGGATCTCCCAATAAGACCGGATGATCGTAAGCGGCTCCGCGTTTTTCAATTATCTGCACGCGCTTATGACTGTCAGCCGCAGCGTGCATGAGCATGCTGTAAAACGTAACCGAATCAAAAAAATACGAACAGGAACAGGTGATCAAAAACCCGCCTTCGTTTAAAAGGCGCATTGCACGCAGGTTTATTTCCTTATATCCCCCGTAGGCCTTTTTTATCATCTTTGCGCTCTTTGTAAATGCCGGAGGATCAAGTATTATGACGTCGAATTTTTCATCGTCGGCTTCATATTTTTTTAAAAGATCGAAAACGTCGGCGCACTCGGTCTTTATGATTTTTTCAAAACCGTTTACTCTTATGTTTTCATTTACGATCTCTATCGCTTCAGGCGAAATATCGGCGCAAATTACTTCCCTCGCTCCCGCCTTTGCGGCGTTCAGTCCGAAGGCGCCCGTGTGGCAAAACGCGTCAAGGACTTTTTTGCCGCGGCAGTAGTGCGCCGCCGCCCTGCGGTTAAATTTTTGATCCAAAAAATATCCCGTTTTTTGGCCGTGAGCCAGATCAACTTTCAGTTTTATTCCGTTTTCAACGATGGTGATCGTCTCTTCCCGAGCGGCGCCTATCCAGCCGGCAGTCCGCTTCAATCCTTCTTTTTCGCGTACTTCGGCGTCGCTTCTTTCATAAATTCCGTACGGCGAGCATGTTTTTTTCAGTGCTTCAAGAATTTCATTTCTAAAAACTTCACACGAAAGCGCTAAAAACTGAACGACCAGATATACCTTATGCGATTCGGTACAGTAGCGTTCCACGATAAGCCCCGGAATAAGATCGGCTTCGCCGAAGATTAGGCGGTAAGAATCTTCATCGGAATAATTCAGACGCCGGACGTTAAATGCGTTGTAAATTTTTTTAGACCAGTATCCGCTCAAATCTTTATATATCTTATCTGCGTGTTCGTTTCCGATCATGCGGACGGTAATTTTTGACGTGCGGTTTATGATTCCCGTTCCTAAAAAACCTCCCGCCTTCGTAAAAACTTCAACCGCGCTCCCGTCTTTTACATTGCACTGAGGAAGCGGCGCCTGCGTCCGTTTTCCGTTTTCTAGGTATTTGATAAAGTCTATCTCGTTGTCAAACACCCACGGGAATCCCTGTTCGATTTCTTTTTCTTCACGGGGTTTTAAAAATACGCGCGCAAAATCACTCATAAAAGCGAGTATACACTTAAACGGTCAACCTGTACAATGAAGATACTTTTTAATATAATTCACTTAAAAATTCACTTTAAGAGGATCCTATGCTTTTTATTTTCGATATGGGGGGCGTTTGTATAACGTCCGCCTCGCTTGAAGAACAGATTGCGGACAGCCTGAATATCAGCGTTGCACAGGCCAAAGAATACGCCGTCGACGACAAGGGGCGGGACACGATTAAGCTTTTAGGCGTCGGAGCGATCACGGTTGAACACTATTGGAAGGAGTTTTCAAAAAAATTAGGAAAACCGATAACCGCCGACTATTGGCGGCTGGCTTTGCACCCCAACCGGATTCCCGAAGTTTATGAAATCATAGGTAAATTGATTAAAAACAAGCACCGCGTAGTCTGCGGAACAAACACGATATCGAGTCACTACGATTGTCACCTGGCCAGAAACGACTACGGAATATTCGACATGACATACGCTTCGCATCATATGGGGGTTTTAAAACCGGATCCGCTGTTTTGGCAGATAATTTTAAAATTTGAAAAAACTGAGGCGCAAGATACTTTTTTTATAGACGACAGACAGGAAAACGTTGAGGCGGCCGCAAAACTGGGTATACAAACACACAGATTTACAACCGCCTCAAACTTGGAAGCCGCTTTAAAAAACTGGCTTTAACGCTGCCGTTTTAACTAGGTTATCTTGAAAAACTCGCCTTCAGCGATTTTCAAGATTCAGTCAATATAGGCCGCTCGTTACCGCTTCAAGCTCAAAACGGTTTCAAGCAGCGTATCGGCCGTTTGAATTGTCTTTGCGTTGGACTGAAAACCGCGCTGGGTTACAATCATGTCGGTAAACTGATCCGTAAGATCGACGTTTGACATTTCCAAGGCTCCCGCCAAAAGGCTTCCGTTTCCCGCGATGCCGCTTTCGCCTATTCTTGCGATGCCTGAGTTGTTAGACTGAACATAGGTGTTGTCTCCGGCTTTTTCAAGACCGTTTTGGTTTGCAAACGATGCGAGCGCTACCTGTCCGATCGTGCGGTTAGTACCGTTACTGTAAACGCCGGTAATAACGCCCGAAGAATCGATCTTAAAATTGTCAAGGTAACCCATTGTGTATCCGTCTTGTGCAAAGGCTTTCGTAGTGCTCTTAGACGCCGATTGAGTAACCGTATTTCTCTGACTTCCGATCGTGCCGAGATTTATGTTCATAGTCTGACGGTAAGGAGTTCCGTCGGCATAGGCGTTGGAATCCGGAACGGTAAACGAGGCTTGCAAAACAATTTCTCCCGCCGGATTTGAAACGTTATTAGCCGTGTCTACTGCGGACTGCAGAGTTCCGGTATTGTCAAAATTCACAATAAACGTATTTCCTACTCCGTCAGTTGTTCCGATGCCTATGCGGGTCTGCGTAACTTCCGAATTTTCAGGGTCGACGAGAACCGTCGCCAGCCACTGGTTAGGATTTCCTGGTACGCGTTCAAAGGAAACCGCAAGATTATGAGTGTTGCCGAAACTGTCGTATATTTTAAATTCCGTATTCCAAGTGCCGCGGGCGACGTCGGCTTCGCTTGCGCCTTCAAGAATTTCAGGCGTATTTTTGTCCAGATTGCAGGCAAAATTCACGTTCTGAGTAGCACGAGCGGGATCTTTCGATCCTACGGGAATCGTGAGATCCGTGGGACTCGCCGCCGTAGTCAAAACCTGCTCGCCGTTAAGGTTACGCGCCATCCAACCTTGTACGCGCATACCGTTTGCAGGATTTACGAGAGTCCCGTCCACATCCAGACTGAAAGCTCCCGCGCGCGAATAAAACGATTCTTCGCCGTTTTTCAGAATAAAAAATCCGTTACCTTGAATGGCAAGATCTGTCGAAACGCCGGTTGTCTGAAGGTTTCCCTGAGTGAAGACCGTATCTATCGCAGCGACTGTCATCCCCAGTCCCACTTCCTTGGGATTGACGCCGCCCACTTCAACCGTAGGAGCAGCGGCTCCGGACATCTGCTGTGAAATCATGTCCTGAAAGTTAACGCGTCCGCGTTTGAAACCTGTGGTGTTCACATTTGAAATATTGTTACCGATAACGTCCATCCGTGTCTGGTGATTTTGCAGACCGGAAACCCCGGAATAAAGCGATCTCATCATATAGCTACCCTCTTTTTAATTACCATACACGGCGTTAATTTTTTCCATATCGTACAGAACACCGTTTATCTGCACTTGCGGATTTTCACCGCGGGTCGCACCTTCCACAATACCTTGTATGGTCGTGTCGCCCGTGTTTATTTCAACGGTCTTTCCTATAGTGTTTACAGCGTCGGAAGAACTGAGCATTGACGCCAGCTTTGCGAAGGAGTTACTCATATTGTTTATCTGCTCAAGCGATGAAAACTGCGCCATCTGTGCAATAAACTCGTTATTGTCCATAGGATTTGTAGGATCCTGATGGGAAAGCTGTGTCAGCAGCAATTTTAAAAAATCATCCTTGCCTAATTGCTGACTTGCCGTACGTCCGTTTACCGCAAGTTTTTTGTTAAAATTGTCGGCGGTCATCTGCACCTGTGCTTTTTCCGCCGCGCTCATGGTTGGACTGAAATCCATCATATTCTCCTAAAAATTTCCGTATAGATCGATCCTAAGCTACTATATTCACCGAATAGTCAATGCCGTATTCCCTCTGCATTTCCGGCGTCGGCGAAGAAACTTCCGCATAATCGCCGTATACCTTATCCGAAATATCCTGCATATGCTTTTGGTTGTCCTGCCCTCCGCCCGCGTTTCCTCCGGCATTATGATTAGCCATTGAAAGATCGAACGAAGCCGACTCAAAACCGCTTTGCATAAAGGCGTTTTTTAACGCTTGGATATTGCCTTCAAACGCCGCCAACGCTTCGCGTGAATTTACGGTTATGTGCCCCGTAATTATTTTATCGGCCAATTCAAGATTTATCTTAACGTTTCCTAAAGATTCCGGGTGAAGGACCATGGATATGTTTCCAAAGTTATTGTCTTTTAAAACTATGGAACCTGCCCGGGCAAATTCAGCCGCCTTATCCTGAATAAGATTTGAAAGCATTGTTTGAAAATTTGAATTTACGGTTCCGGCCGGCCGGGTTCGTTCGGACAACATGTTAGGGTCTATTTGATTTTGATTAAGATCGAATGTAAACTGCATATTGCTGCCGTCAAAACGCATTTGCGTTTTAAAACCCGATCCGGCGGAATTTTTATCCAAGGCCGATCTTACCTCGGACATATCCTGCGATTCCGCCAAAGAGCGCAAATCCGTAACTTCAAAGACAAGTTTTTCGCCTAAAACGACTGTCTTTTTACGGGAATCCCCTTTAACGCCCGTAACGTCATCCGATACGTCTTCTCCTGCACGCTTCTTCTTTGCGGCATTTTTTAAGGCCGCTTCCGCCTTCGCGCCTTCGAGTCCGATTCCTATAAGGGCGGATTCATTACTGGGAATTTCTTTTGATCTTTTTCCTGCGCCCGACGCATCTTTTTCGCCGAGCTTTTTACCGGCCGACCCCGCTCTTTCAGGCTCGATTCCTTCTGCAAGGTATATTTCATCCGCATCTTCCGCTTGAAAAGATTTTTTAGAGCTTGCATCTTCGGCGTCAAGTTCTGCGGCATTTGAACTTCTAAGACGCGCGTAAACGGCGTCTTTTTTTGCGTGCAGAGCATTCGCCGCGTCGGATCCTTCGATTGTACCGGCATCTTCGCCTGTGCCGCCGTCTCCTTTTAGAGCCGTTTTTTCTGAAATTTCAGCCTTGTCGGCGGCTTTTTGAGTTTCAGTGTCTTTACCGGCCGCTTCTTCCCGGCCGGCGGCCGCAGCTTTCTCAGCTTTAGTATCGCCCGTAACGGTCTTACTGCTCGAACCGTCCGCCCTATTTCCGCCGTCTTCCACCGCCGCATTTTTTACGCCGCTTGGATTTTCCGTCACACCGCCTGTCGAAGGATTTCCGCCGGACAAAGCTCTTTCAGAAACCGATTCCGGCCGTCTATCCGACAAGCCGATTTTACCGGCAGGATCGGAAAAAATCGCGGAATTACCCATGCCGGCAAGGATTCCGGCTCCGGCAGACTTAATCATTTCCGAAGCGCCTTCTTTTTGACTAAGCGAAGAACCGGACGTTTCCGCTTTAAGCAAATTCAAAAAAGAAAACGACGAGTGCGAAGGGGCGTGAGACTGTTTTGCAAACGGATTTTGCAGGTTTTGATTGTCAAACGAAACGTTGACAGTCTGCATAGATTCCACCTCCAATGTTAAAAACATCGGAAATACGGCAGAACCTGTCGCCTAGTTCAACGATTCGGGTTTATTGACCATCTTACGCTGGATCTCGGCCGCACGGGTCGCAGGCATAAGGGAAAGCCAATAAGAAACCATAGAACTTGAACCGCTTGCTTTTGCCTGTTCTTCGACTTTGCGAAGAACGTCTATGACTGTTTGGTCGTCCATTGCAAGCAAAATGTTCACCGCATTTTGCGGAGCCATTCCGGTCAAATTCTGCGAAATTTGCACGATGTTTACATTCTTATCATCGTACTTTTTTACAACATTGTTGAATGTTTTTTCCCTTTCTTCTTGAGTTTTTATTCTTTCTTCGAGTTCCTGAGCGATTTGGCGGTTGTGTTGCTCCGCCGCCGCAAGATCCTCGTCGCGTTTATCAAGTTCCTGCTTGTAAATATTCAGAGCTTCTCGCTGCCTGTCGAGTCTGTCCTGATCAAGATCCGCAGTTAAAGGATGCGACGAAGTTGAGGAAAGCGAAGTTTGAGGTTCTCTTCCCAAAAGACGGTACACAGGCGAAAAAAAGGTCTTTGCGTGAATTACGCCAAGGTAATCGAACCACAAAAGGCCGCCTAAAATGAGTATGACGATTAAAAATAAAAGTACTATGGATTTTCCCAAGCCGGAACCGTGTCGTGCCACGTTTTCTCTCCGTATTATCGATTAATGTTTAAATAATATACCATAATTGAAGCATGCGCAATAATAGGTTTACAAATGCGTGTTGTCACGCAATCTCATTGTATATATAATGACAGACATATCGGGGTGTGATCCTTACGGAAAATTTTCTGCGGATCTCTGAGAATATACCCGAGGGCGCCGTACGGCCGCCCCAACCTGATCCGGATAATACCGGCGGAGGTAGATATGAAGAAAATTCTTTATACCTTTATCCTTTTATCTTTAATCAATTTTTCACTTACGGCAGGCGGAAGATCCGAAGCGGATCGAACAAAGAGCGGTTCTTCTCAAAGGCAAAAAGAGGTCGTAGTCTATACATACGACTCATTTGTTTCCGACTGGGGAGCGGGGCCTGAAATCACAAAAAAATTCGAACAAAAGACGGGGCTTAAACTATCGCTCGTTTCAGTAGGCGACGGGGCGCAGATTCTTTCGCGCGCAATTCTTGAAAAAAACGATCCGCAGGCGGACGTTCTGCTCGGGATAGACAATAATCAAACCGATGCGGCGCGAAAGGCTAAAATCTTAAGTGCGTACAAGCCTTCTGGCGCTGAAGAAATTCTTTCGGAGCTTCTTTTTACGGACGATTATCTTTTAACTCCGTTCGACTGGAGCTGTTTTGCCCTGATTTACGACACACAGTCAAGTGTCCCCGCGCCCGAATCTCTTGAAGACCTTACGAGGCCCGAATATTCAAAAAAACTCATCCTCATGGATCCGCGTATGTCCACTCCGGGACTCGGCTTTGCGGCGTGGACAATAGCCGTTTTTAAAGACAAGTATCTTGACTTTTGGAAGCATCTCAAGCCCTCGATTTTGACAATGGCTCCAGGATGGGATGCGGGATACGGACTTTTTACGCACGGAGAAGCTCCTCTTGTAGTAAGCTACACGACAAGCCCCGCTTATCACGTTGAATATGACAAGACAGACCGATACAAGGCTCTGATATTTGCCGAAGGCCACATAATGCAGATAGAAGGAGCGGGCGTCGTAAAAGGAGCGCAAAACGAAAAGGGGGCAAAAGCCTTTATGGATTTTTTGATCTCGGAAGACGCACAAAGCATAATTCCTCTAACCCAGTGGATGTATCCGGTAAACAAAAATACGGTTCTTCCGGATTGCTATAAGGCGGCTCCGCAAGCGGATAAAAAGCTTTCCGTAGACAACGCAAGTCTCGGCGCCGCCGTAGAAAAAATAATGGCCGCCGTTCAATGACGATTCAGTGATGATTTAGTGATGAAAAAAACAGCAGGGCCTAAGTATTTGCCGACAAAGACCATTCTATACACGGCGTGCGCATGTGCGGCCTTGCTTTGTACTGTAATCCTGATAGCGACGTTCGTTATTCCGTTTGTTGCGGCAGTCTCGCCCGCCTTTACAAGCGTTCGGGAAGAAAAATTCCAATACGCTTTTTTTTCGGTTATAAAACCGGCGTTTTTTACCGTACGTTTGGCGTTTTTTTCAACGGCGCTTGCAGTTGCGGTCGGACTTCCGGCCGCATATCTTATTGCAAACAAAAAATTTTTAGGGCGCAGCTTTTTAGAATCGCTTTCGGCAATCCCGCTGTGTTTCCCTCCGCTGTTGGTAGCGTTGGGCTATGTAAGCGCGTTCGGAATGCAGGGCTCCGTAAACAAGGTTTTAATGAAAGCATTCAATTTCGAGCGGCCGCCCGTAACTTTTTTATATTCCTTTGCCGGTATAATACTAGTTCAGGGATTTTACAATTTTCCGATCGTAATGAAGACCGTAGGAGATTCATGGAAAAGGATTCCTAAGGAAATGCAGGAAGCCGCCAAAATGCTGGGTGCAAAGAATTTCTGTGTTTTCAGAACCGTAACAATATTTCAGCTGCTGCCGTCCCTTGCCGCTTCTTCACTGATCGTATTTTTATTTTGCTTTTTCAGCTTTATCATCGTTTTACTGTTCGGTCCCGTAGGCAGCGCTACGCTAGAAGTGGAAATATATCAAGCCGCCCGCTCGACCCTTAATTTTTACAAAGCGTCCGTGCTTTCCCTTTTGGAAACGGCTATAGCCGTGTCGGTTATCGTACTCCACGCAAAGGCTGAAAAACTTTCGAAAAAAAACAAGGGCATAAGCCTTTCAAACAATGTCGGCGGCGGAGATGATAAAAACGGCAAAAACTTTTTAAAAAACTCCCCTCTTCCGGAAAAAATCCTGGCCGCTTTTGTGATTTTTCTTATCGCCGTCTGTTTTCTTTTGCCTCTTTTTATGCTTGCGGTCAACGCTTTTTCCGGCAATGCGGGACAACGCGCCGCAAGATACGTGAATTTTACTTTTGCAAATTTTATAAAAATATTCTCGCAAAAATCGTTTTATGTTTCGGTAAAACACACGTTTCAAACGGCTTTTTCTACGGCCGTTTTATGTACGGCGGCGGGAACAGCATATTCCTTTGCCGTCAAAAGATTTTCAAACCCGAAAATAATCTTCCTCATCGTTCCGCTGCTTCCCATGGCGGTTTCGTCGGTCGTAACCGGCTTCGGGATGACGCAATTTATAAGGCGCGGTTCTCCGCTGACGATGATTCTCGCCCAGTCCGCATTATACTGGCCGTTCGCCTTCAGACAGATAATGCACGGAGTCGACAGAATTCCAAAAGAAATTCAAGAAGCGTCCGTCCTTTTTACTGCAGGACGGTTTGACAGATATTTTTCCGTAATGTTGCCCTTGTGTAAAACAAATATAATAAGCGCGTTCGGTTTTTGTTTCGCACTGAGCGCGGGAGACGCCGCTCTGCCGCTTATCTTAGCGATTCCGCGTTATGACACGCTTTCTCTTTTTACATACAGGCTTGCAAGTTCGTACCGCTTTGACGACGCCTGCGCATGCGGGTGCATTCTCGCGCTTCTTACGGCGGGAGTCTTTTATTTAAGTTCAAAATTTCCAGGAAAAAACCTATGAGCTATCTTGAAATTTCTCATCTTGTAAAAACTTGGAACGACGATAAAAAAAACAAGTTTTTTCTGAAGCAGCCGCATGAAAGCGAATTCGATCAAAAAGCGCGTCAGAATTTTTCGATAGATTTTTCATGTTCGCTTGAAAAAGGTTTGATTTTGGGAATCGCAGGGCAATCGGGAAGCGGAAAGTCTACGGTGCTGCGGCTCATAAGCGGACTTTTGGAAAGCGACGACAGCCGCATAAGCCGCATACGGGTGGACGGCGGCAAAGAGTTTACCGAAAAACCCAAGATTTTACTTGACGGCAAGGACATTTCAAAACTTCCGCCTGCCAAACGCGGAATAGGCATGGTCTTTCAAACTCCCGCACTTTTTCCTCACCTGAGAGTGGACGATAACGTCGCATACGGATTGCGTTACGGAGACGTTTCATCCGAAGTCCGACTTTCAAAAAAAGAAGCAAGAAAATACGCCGCCGAATACCTTGACAAATTCAACATGAAAGACCTCGCCGAACGCTTTCCCGATTCACTTTCAGGCGGAGAAGCCCAGCGCGTAAGCCTTGCCCGCACGCTTATCATGAACCCTTCTCTCGTCCTTTTTGACGAGCCTTTTTCCGCCTTGGACGCGCCTCTCCGTAAAAAACTGGCAAAAGAGATAAAGCAGCTTCAAATTCGGACAGGCTTTACAGGAATCCTTGTAACCCACGATATAAACGAAATAAAAGCTATGTGCGACGCAGTTACGGTGCTTTACAGGGGAAAGCAGATTTGGACGGGAGATCCTAATGATTTTTGCGAAGAACTCTTGCTCGGTTCATAGAGTTTATAAGACTCACAGGGCTGCCACAAAATTTCAGCTTTGGGCGGTTTTCGTGATTTTCCGCCGCCGAGGGAAATCACTATCACGACTTGCCGCAATCATTTGCCCATCCGTCTATCTTCCTGCCGATTTTTGCGATCAGGGCAATGATCTCACCTTTTTTATTTTCGGTATAAAACGAAGCTTTGGCGTTTAATTTTGCCGCGAGCGGAAAAAGCGATGAAATTTTTTCCATGTCGACGCTTTTTGCGTCATATTCCAAAAGCACGCTTCCCGTCCTTTCATTGTATGAAACGGAGCGGATCCTTCCCAGCTTTGCGGCTACGTCCATAGCCGCTTGTCTTATATCCTCGTCGCGCAATATACGATCGCGGAGCCGTATGCGCCCGGGGAAATAATTGATCTGCATCGCTTAACGCTTACCGAGCAGCGATTTTGCCGCAACCGCGCTGAACAAAATCGTTGAAAGATTGTGAAGCACTGCGGCAAGAGCGGGACTTAAAATTCCTGCCAATCCGGCCATAATCAAAACGGAATTCACCGCAACGATGCCGCGGTTATTGCGGTCGATCTTTTCAAGAAGCCTTTGCCCCAAAACACGCGTAGTCAGCAGATCCGAAAGTCCGTTTTCCGAAGATAAAACTATGTCGGCCGTCGCGCTTGTAATATCGGCGCAGTCGCCCATAGCGACTCCTATATCGGCAGTTGCAAGTGCGGGAGCGTCGTTTATTCCGTCCCCTATCATAAGAACCTTGTGCCCAGCCTCTTTTTGCTTTTTTATGTATGAAACCTTATCTTCAGGCAGAGCCCTAAAAATATAAAAGTCGATTTTTGCGGCTTTCGCGGCGGTTTTTGCGGCTCCCTCGTCGTCTCCGGTTATCATCGCGCACGTAGTAACCCCGTTTTCATGCAAAAGCTCTATTATGCGTTCGGCGTCCTTACGCACAGGATCCGTAACGGCCAAAACACCAAGCAACTGTCCGTCTTCCGCAAGATACAAAAGAGATTCTCCCCTGTCGACGGCCTCTTTTTGAATACGCTCCATATTCTCAGGTACGGCTACGCGCTCGTCTTCAAAGACAAAATGTCTGCTTCCTATGATAAGTTTTTTTCCGTCCATAGTCGTAGCGATGCCGTGGGCAACCACGTATTCCACCTTGGCGTGCCTTTCACGGTGCTTGAGTTTCCTGTCGGCGGCGGCCTGAACTATAGCGCGCGAAACAGGATGAATAAAATGCTCTTCAAGGCAAGCCGCAATCGTGAGCACCTGACTTTCAGTAAGATTTCCGAACGGAATTACTCGGGACAACTTAGGTACGGCCGCAGTCAAAGTTCCGGTTTTGTCGAATACTACGGTATCGGCATGCGACGCTTCTTCAAGAAATTTGCCGCCTTTTACCAAAATACCGTGTTCGGAAGCCTCCTTCATGGCGCTTAAAACGGCGATCGGAGAAGCAAGTTTCATCGCGCATGAATAGTCCACCATAAGAGTGGCCATAACCTTTGTAATATCGCGCGTCGCAACAAATACCAGCAGAGAAAGCAAAAAATTATACTTTACAAGGGTGTTCGCAAGATTTTCGGAGCGGATCTGAGAAGAAACTTTAAGCGATTGGGATGAATCGATCATGGCAAGTATGTTTTGAACCTTCGTTTGGCTTCCCACTGCGCGTACTCGAATAAAAAGCTCCCCTTCCTGAACTATAGTTCCTGCAAAAACCGATTGTCTTTCTCTTTTTTCCACTGCGAGAGGTTCGCCGGTGATTGAAGCCTGATTTATCAACGCTTCACCTTTTATAACATCGCCGTCGGCAGGAATCACCGCGCCCGTGCGCACTGCAACCGTATCTCCCGTTTTAAGCATATAAAGCGGGACGGATTTTTCCGTATCCCCTTCTACGAGCCGGACTTGCTCGTGTTCGTTAAGCATAGTATGGGCTAGATTGTCGTACGATCTTTTTTTTGTAAAAGTTTCAATGGCTTCCCCTACGTTAAGAAGAAAATTGATATTGGAAGCGGTATTCATGTCACCGTTTACGGCAGCCATAGTGATAGCGGTTGCGTCAAGAACAGCGGCGTTAAAAATATCGCCGCGCGCAACATGGCTCATGCCTTTAAATATTCTGGGTAAAAAGGCTGCGACGTTTAAAATAAGCCGTATTGAAGGAGGAAAAAGCCTGCGTATATAATGGTTTGCCGTCATTGCAAAAAGCGCGCCCCAAAGGCCGTGATCTTTAACGGGCTCTTCCACAGAAGAAAGCATTTCTTCATCGCAAAGATATTTGTCCGAAAGCGCCGCAAAAAGAGCTTCTATTTTTTTTCGGGACAAGACGGATTCGTCATAATAAATAAGGAACGCGGCGGTAACACAATTGACCGTCACCTTTATCATTCCTTCCTGCACGCAGAGCAGCTGCCGAGCCAAAGCCGCCTGATGCGAAGAAATTTCATCCTTGTTGTATCCTACCCTGATACGTCCCGGAAGAGAATGTTTAATATAAAAATTCATGAAGGATCAGTTCTTTTTTGCAGCGGTCTTTTTTGAAACTTTTTCGGCTGCTACATCTTCGGCGTCTTCTTTTACGGATTCAAGAAATTCAAAGGCTTCTTCTTTTAACTGAAGACCTGCCGCAGCGACTTTCGCGACACCCTTTCTAAAAGTGCTTGTCTTAATAAGAGACGCAGCAGCGGCGCCCACCAAAACTCCGATCAAAAAATTTTTTCCTATTGTCATAATAACTCCCATAAAAAGCAACGGTGCTATTTCAGACGTTGTTTTTTTTATAATTTCAGGGCGGCTTTTTGCGATTTTATCGCAAAAACCGGGCTTATCGCACACGGATGTGCGACCTACAATCAAGGCCGACAGTTTTTGAAAAAAAACTGTTCGTTTAAGAAAAACAAGAATGTTTTTCTTAGTCCCTCAGTCGCACACGGATGTGCGACCCACAATCAAGGCTGACAGTTTTTGAAAAAAACTGTTCGTTAAAGAAAAACAAGGATGTTTTTCTTAAACTATAATAAAGAACTTACATGAATTTATCAACTGCGTGCCAAAGCGTGTGCGCCAAAAATGCGCGAATGCAGTCACAAAGCCGGCGCATAAATATTTCTAAAAACGAGTGTCCCACCTGCCGCAAAAAACGTTTTCCCTAAACTTACCCGTAAACGGCTGTTTGCCGGTCATCTTGTCCACGGTGGCTTCTATGGCCTCGCTATGCGACATATACGAGTTTATATAGCAGCGCGCCATAGGAACATCGATGAGCATATTCGTAAACGAAAGCGAAACCGCAAACGTAGGAACTTCGGAAAAATACCACGGCTGTTTTGCAGGCATGTCCCATTTTACGCGCATGGTGTTGAATTGCGCAAAACCCGAAACATTGAGAACGAGCATGACGGCGTCGTATTTCTTTTTAAATTCTTCACATTTTCCTTTGACTTTCATCGGCTCAAAATCAACGGCAAAGCCTCTGGCCTCAAGCGCTTTCACAATGTCTTTTATGACATCTTCGTTGTTTGAAGGCAGTTTGGTTCCTGCTATAACCATATCGTCGGCGCCGATGTATATGAGCTTTATGTTCTTATATTTTTCAGGCGTCATAGGAAGATAACGGTCTCTGTCTTTTACGAGCGTCACAAATTCGGCCGCCAAATCTCTTGCGATCTTTTTGTGTTCGGCGCATCCCACCACGGAAAGATTTTTTTCAGGAGGAACCAGAGAGCCGGCCTTCTGCTTTTCGGGAAGCCCGATAGCGGCCTTAAGTCCTATTATCCTGTGAAGCGCGTCGGAAAGCCTTTCTTCGGATATTATTCCTTTTTTATAGCCGTCCATCATATATTGAAAGTCTTCGTCCTTATCGTTAAAAAACAAAAACATATCGCAGCCGGCGGCAATGGCCGAAGGAACCTGCTGCGAACGCGGTACTGTCGCGCCGAACATTCCTATCATATGAGAGGCGTCCGTAACGACGAGCCCGTTATAGCCCAGCTTTTCGCGCAGTAATTTTTGGATTAATTCAGGAGCCAAGGTTGCCGGACGGATGTCCTCGTCTTTTAGTGAAGGATCAAGCTTTTTCGAATATTTAGGAAGCGCTATATGACCCGCCATAATCGTCATAACGCCTTCATCTATAAGCGCTTTATAAACCTTGCCGAACGTTTTGTCCCATTCTTCCGGCGAAAGATCGTTTACTCCCATGATAAGGTGCTGATCATTTTCTTCAGTACCGTCGCCCGGAAAATGCTTTATACACGTGGCGATGCCGAATTCCCTCATCGCTTTAAAAAACGATTTTGCAAAACGGATAACGTCGTCAGGATTTTCGTTATATGCCCGCAGATTGACTATAGTGTTGCGCCAATTATAGGGCAAGTCCACAATGGGAGCAAAATTCCAGTTGCAGCCGACCGCATCGGCTTCGGCGGCGCAGACTTTTCCCATCTTATATACGCATTCTTCCTTGCCTATGGCGGAAAGCGCCGCTCCGCATGCAACGGCAGTGCCGCCCGTCATTCCTCCGTTTCCTCCGGCTTCGCAGTTTGACGCGATCAATAAAGGAATGCGGCTTGTTTTTTGCAGACATTCGGCCATATTGCGGATTTCTGCGGGAGGCGCGTTGTGATAGCGGACGCCGCCCACGTGATATTTTTCCAATAATTTTGAAATGTTTTCAGGCTTACGGTCATCCGCCGACGCCAAAAGCGTAATAAAAAGCTGCCCGATTTTTTCTTCAACGCTCATGGAAGAAATTGTCTTTTCCACCCAATCAATCTGAGCGTCGTTTAAGTAAAACGGTTTTGCCCTTAAGTCTACCATCGTGATCCTCCGGAATAATCAATAAATTTAATCAATAGCATAAATTTCGAATTTCATTTTAGGGCGGCGGTTGCGCACGGATGTGCGGCACGGCCTTTTACCGCGCTTCACACCACGACGCGTCGTTTTTCAGACGCCGGCGCCAAGGTTTTTCCAAAACGCGGCGAGCATTTCCTTTTCATGAGGTTCGTAACTGTGTTTTAAAAGGCGATCCACAGCCGCCGCTGCATTCAGCCAGCTTTCCTTTTCTTTTTTTACCAAAATAGGATAACAGTGCACGCCGTTTTGTTCTGCGGCTTTTACATCGCCGGGAGCGTCTCCTATCATCAAGACATTGCCGGCCTCATAGCCTTTTTTCAAAAGAGCCGCTATGCATGCGTCTTTTGGTCCGTCTTCCTGACATAACAGAATATCGACGTGCTCCGCTATTCCCGTGCGCGTCCATTCTTCCTTAACCGCAGACCGGTTTGCGCTTGAAACGCCTGCAACGTCGCATGTTTTGTGTATTTGTTTAAGAGAATCGCGCACTCCCTCAAACGGCAAAAGTTCGGATTCATCAAGAGAGGCAATTTGAGAATTTACTTTTTTTGACCAAGCGAGAGCCTTTTTTAAGCAGAAATCATTCATTTTGCCTTGTGCGGCATCCAAGACGGCTTTTTCCAAAACGGAATTTGAAAGCGCTTCGGCGTTTTCAGTCCACGCGACAAATTCATCAAGCCCTTCGATCTTCCTTATTTTGGAATCTATGTATGAAAGAACTGTCGCAAGCGCCTTATAACGATTTATGCCGCGCGTCAATGAAAACAGGTTTACCTCGTTCCACTTGTCCAGAACTTCTTTGCGGTAATCGTCAAGCTCCCATTCTTTTACCAGCTCCGGGCCGAAGCATTTGAAATGCTTTACATTCATCGTGTCCATTGCGCAGCCGTCGCTGTCCACACAGACAAGAAAATCCTTTTTCTTTTTATAATCTTCGATCGAAACGGAAATATTCATAATCTTTATTATAGCACGGCAGCGATAAAAAATGAAACCGGGCTCGTACATGTTGCATAGTACGCGGAAGACTTAAGTTTTAAAATAAACGCTATAAATTAAAAATAATTTTATTACGGTTTTCGGCTGCATTGGCTTTTGCCGGCGCGAATACCGATTACTTAGCCGCCTTGTCTTTTCTGTCTATGTGCTCAAATACCTGTGCGACGTCTTTTAAAAGATCGCTTATGGGAAGTTTTTGCGGGCATATTTTTTCACACCTTTTACAGACTATGCATTGCGAAGCCTTGGCCGTACCTGACGCCAAATTTGTATAATATATCTGCTGTCGGGCGTATTTTTTTCGATTTATTTGGCGGTCCTTGTTGTACAGCATAAAAAAATCCGGAATAGGGATGTGTTTGGGACAACCGTCCACACAATACCTGCATGCGGTGCACGGAATGGAAATTTCCTTTTTTATCTTTTGAACCGCAAGATCTATAAGCGCCTTTTCCGCATCTGAAAGCGGTTGAAAATTTTTCATATACGAAACATTGTCTTCCACTTGCGAAGCGTCGGACATTCCCGAAAGCACCGTGTCCACATTAGGCAGACTTGCGGCAAAACGTATCGACCATGATGCAAGCGACATATCGGGAGCGGCTTTTTTGAAAATACCCGCCACATCGTCTGAAAGATTTACCAAAGTTCCGCCTTTTACCGGTTCCATGACTATGACGGGTTTGGAATGTTTTATGCAAACTTCATAATTTTTTCTGGAACAAACGCTTTCGCTTTCCCAATCCAAATAGTTTATTTGAAGCTGCACAAATTCCGTTTCAGGGTGTTCCGAAAGAATCCTGTCGAGAAGTTCGGGTTTGTCGTGATAAGAAAAACCGAGACGTCGTATTCTTCCTTCTTTTTTTAGTTCGGATAAAAACTCAAAGGTTTCATATTTAACGGCACGCTCGTAATTTGCTTCGTTCAGGCAATGCAGCAAGTAATAGTCAAAATAGTCCGCGCCCGTTTTTTCCGTTTGCTTTTCGAAAACCTGTTTTTGCTCTTCTTTGGAGCCGATCATCATAACGGGCATCTTAGTTGCAACGGTAAAAGAATTTCTTGAGTGTCGTTTAACAAGGGCTTCCCGTAAAACTTCTTCGCTTGTAAAAGAATGATACATCCACGCAGTGTCAAAATATGTGAAACCGTTTTCCAAAAAACGGTCCACCATAATTTTTACCTGCTCTATGTCCACGCTCGCAGGATCGTCAGAATTCTTTATGGGTAGGCGCATAAAGCCGAACCCAAGTTTTTTTGTTTTCATAAAATTTGTTCCCCACATTTTACAGTTGCTTCTAAAACCGAAGTCTTTAGAGGTAACTTTTAAGATGCCCTTATATTATATCACAGGCAGGTTGCGGTGTGCTTTTTTATACAATTCGATAGTAGTATCGATGTGCTCGCAAATAGCTTTTTGCAAGCGCAAAAGATCTGCGCTGAAAAGCGCATCCACGATCTCATCGTGCTGTTGTATAGTGAGCCTAAGAGATTTTGCGTTATGGATGTGAAAACCCACAAACATGCATTGATGTGTGTGAAGATTTTCGTATTCCGTTATTATGACGGGATTGCCGCAAGTCTTTACCAGTTCCTTATGCAGAGCATAGTCGTGTTCGGAAAGTTTTCCGAATGTCTCTTGAGTAAAATATTCGGCGCATTTTTCATATTCGGAATCAGTTTGTTCAAGCAGGTGCTTTATTTTATTCCGTATCTTATCACTGTTTTTTACCGATTCTATAGCGGACGCTGCGCAATACTGTTCTATCATCTGGCGGGCACGCCAGATATGCCGCATCTCTTCAAAATCAAAAGATTTTACCTTTATGCCGCATTTAGGAATTGCAACGACAAGTCCTACAGCAACAAGTTGATTCAACGCCTGTTTAACGGGAGTTTCGCTTACTTTAAAGTCCTCGCAAAGCCGGCGCACGGTAAGCCGCTCGTTTTGAACGTAAAGCCCCCGTTTGATGCGGCTTTTGATCTTGTCGGCCAATTCGTCGGCAAGCAGCGTCGATTCCATATCAATTCTCCTGTTTTGGGTAAATAATATAAGGAAAATATGAATATGTACAGAACAAAAATTTGAAAAACGGAATGCACCGGCGCCTGTAAAGTTAAAATTTGAAAGCAGAATACCGTTGCCACAGGCGGGACAAAAATCGGCAAAAACGCGGACGAAAGTGTAAAAGAGAGAATTTGATGCCGTCGGGAAGAATTTTTTAACGGCAAGCGTTTCAAAGATATGATATACTGAGTACAAGAGAGGAAATACATGCCATATTCTGTTTTAGAGAAAAAAATAAACAGCTTAAATGCGGAACAACGACAATCAGTTTTCGATTATGTTAATTTTCTAGTAGAGCAAAACAATGTCGGGAAAGAAAAGAAAACAATCCGCCGTACTCCAGGCGGACTTTCAGGCGCGTTCTATATGGCGGACGATTTCGATGAAACGCCCGAATGTTTTCGGGATTATGTTTGATGTATTTGTTAGACACCCATACGTTTCTGTGGTTTTTGCATAATTCTCCGCACATCTCACAAAAAGCGCTAAATATTATCGGCACGGAAGAACAAATTTATGTAAGCATTGCATCCTTTTGGGAAATTGCAATAAAAAAAAGCATAGGGAAGCTTAAGATCGAATATCCGATTCAAAAGATAGAAACGCTTTGTTGTGAAAAAGATATTTCATTGCTGCATATTACATCAAAACATCTTGATACTCTAATCAGTCTTCCGAATATTCATAATGATCCGTTCGACCGTTTACTTATTTCTCAAGCGATGAGTGAAAATCTGAGTATCATAACAAAAGACAGCATTATTCCCCAATACCCTGTTGAAACTATTTGGCAGTAATTTAATCACACAAATATACTGTGACATCTTCTTAGAAAATTGCAATAAAGAGAGAATTTGATGCCGTCGGAAAGACTTTTTTAACGGCAAGTAAACCGCGGCTCCTTGCACGCGGCGACGACGCATAGTATACTTTAGCGCATGGAAAAAGGCATGTACGTCTATCCGTGGGAAATTAAAGACATAGGCGACTTTGAAAACGAATACGCCGAAACAGGCTGTAACGCCGTGGCGCCGGCGCTGAGCTATCACCATGCTGCGACCTTTGCCGCTTCTACGGGACGCTGTAAAAACCTTCGAGAATCGGCCGTGAGCTTTACGCCCGGAACAGGGCGATACGGAAAAATCGTTCCCTGCGTCAACGAAGAGTGCGCCCGTGCCGGTACTGTGCAAAAGCTCCGTTCTTGGGCAAAAAAGACGGATATTCACTTTGCCGCTTGGACGGTGCTGCTTCATAATTCAAGCCAAGGAGAGCGGCACGAAGCGTTCACTACGGAAAACATCTTCGGCGACCGCTATCCGCACGCGCTTTGCCCGTCTAATGCGGAAATACAAGAATATGCCCTATCGCTCATTAACGACATTCTCGACCAGTTTTGTCCCGACAGCCTCATGCTGGAATCGGTAACCACTCTGCCCGCCTTTCACGGCGCGCATCATGAAATCGCAAACATTACCGTAACTCCCGCCCTGCGGTGGCTTTATTCTTTGTGCTTTTGTCCTTCGTGCCGCAAAAACGCGGCGCGAAGATACCCCGGTATAGACCCCGACGCGCTCAGAAGCAGTCTTAAAGAAATCGCTCTTCGTCTTGCTGCAGAAGACACTCTGATTCAGGGTAACGGCGACGCACAGACAATGCAACTACTCTTGGAAATTCCCGGTCTTTTTGAGTACCAAAAGGCGCGGGAAGAAGGAGTAGCCGACTTTATTGCGCTTGCTACGGCGCCGGCACGAGAACGCGGCGTACGAGCCACAGTGATCCCGAGCGCGACGCCGTTTGACGCGAACCATGTCTTTATGGAAGGAATGAATTTTTTGCTGAACCGCACAAAGGCGGATCTTCTTTTGCCCCTTGTTTACGGGCAGGGTGAAACCTATGCCTCGGTCAAACGAACCGTACGGCTCTTTGACGAAAAAACGCCCGTAGGCATGGCAATGAGTCTAAATCCGGCGCAGTCCCCGACAAAGACAGCCTTCCTGGCTGCTTGTAACGATGCAAAAGAAGCAGGCTGCGAACATTTTTACTTCTATAATTTTTCGCTGGCCTCAGCGGAACGCCGCAGCTGGGTGCGGCAGGTAGTCTGAAAACCGGAAGCATAAAAATTCCCCTAAATCCGATTCGGAAAGCAATAGGAGCGGCGCCGGCTCGATGTGAGAACTACGCTTGAATTACGGCGGTATGCAGGCCGCAGGATTCCACCTTGGTTTTAAACATTTTCCACAGCGCAGGTTCGTGCGTCACTATTATACGATCCAACCGCCCCTGTGCTTTTTCGTACATCGACTTTAAGGCAAAAACCATATTCGTATTGCTTCCTACTCCGTAACCGAGCGGAAAGAACGGTCCCTTGCCGTCTTTGCCGAAGCTTTCCAACGAGCCGCAGGCATCTCCCGTAAACACCCACATATCGGCTGGATCTTCAGGCGATACCTGGATTGTGATAAATTGAGATCCGTAAGTATGAGTATTGAAAGCCGGAACCACGGAAATTCCGGGCAGAAGGTCGCACACGAATCCGTCCAACAGCGTCATCCTGCCTTTTAGGACCATGTCCAAAGCGTCCCGCATATCGTCAGGATTGATGCCTGCACGGATATAATCAAAAACGGACGGCAAAGAAAAAACTTCAACCCAGTCCAACATCTCTTTCTTCTGAAGATAAAAATGCGCGTTAGGGAAAGCCCTTATTCCGCCCATATGATCCCAGTGAGCATGAGTCAAAATCACCGTGTCAAAGTCCTCTCCGCGAAGACCTATTCGGGCCAGAGTTTCCTCCAGCGACTGAACGTTTCGCACGTGATTCATAGCCTCCAGTTTAAGGGCGTGCCCCTCTCTCAGATGGCCGCAGTCCAGAGCAACAGTGTGACCGTTACCTTGCAAAACGAGGAACCCGAAGGGTACGTACATATAGCCTTCATTATGTCTGCCGTAAACCATGGCAGACACTGCGCTGTCCGCCATAGCGTACTCCAAAAACCAGATTTTATATGATTCTCTCATAAACAACTCCTTGCGAGACGTCCGGCATTTACAGCTAGCGCTGTCTCTTTTCTCGTCCGTACAATAGTATCATCAGCAGAATCAACAGTCCCTGCGCCAATTCGCGGCCGGCCTGAGGCATCTGTATGACTTGCAAAATATCCTTAATTATGATGAATAAAAAAGTACCCGCTATAACGCCGGCGAAGTTACCCTTACCGCCGGTTATGGCTATGCCGCCCATTACCGTAGCCGCAACGGTAAACATCATATAAGGAGCCCCGATCGTAAGATAGGTGCTGCCGATGTAACCCGTCAGCAGAATGCCCGAAATACCGCCGCAAAGCGACGAAATGACGTAAATAAGGAATTTCATCGGGAATATTCTCACGCCTGAAAGCCAAGCGGCTCTCTCGTTGGTTCCCATAGCATATATCCGTCTGCCCCATTTTGCGCTTAGCATAAAAGTTACGGCAACGCACATAAACACGGCGTATATTAAAAGGACGTTCGGAATGCCCGGAATAAATTGCCCCTTTGCCAAAAACGTGACCAAAGGCGGAACCCCGAAAGGCGGCGTCCCGTCCGTAGCCAAAAGCAAGCTGCCGTCAATAATGGTCATCGTGGCCAGCGTCATAATCATAGGCGGAATACGCAGGAATGTGACACCCGCGCCGTTAAATACGCCCACAACGATCGCTAAAAGCAGCGCCGCTCCGATGGCAAATCCGGCGCTGTGGCCGCCCTGTGTCATAGCGCTGGTAACAACCGAAGCCATAGTGACTACATTGGCTATGGACAAATCAAAACCGCCTGAAATTACAACGATGGCCTGACCTACGGCCATAAAGCCCAGATACACCGCCGCCTGTGCAAAAGTTATATTATGCGACCAGGTATTAAAGCCGCTGATCGACAAGCTGGAGCCTATCCACAGCGCGACCGTCAACACGGACACAAGGAAAACGGGCTCTGACACGGCTTTTTTTAGCGTAGCTTTAGACATAATCATTCCTCATCCCCCTTGCGATAATACTCGACAGCTTTAACGCCGATGACAGCTATAAGTATAAGTCCCTGTACTACCTTTTGAAAATAAGGCGACGCACCGGCAAAAAACAGAATGTTTAGAAGACTTGTATTTATGAAAGCGCCGATAAGAGCCCCTCTCATCATGCCCACACCGCCGGTAAAGGCGACGCCTCCCAGTACCGCAGCTGCGATGGAATTCATCTGAAAAGGAGGGCCTATGGTAGGATCTCCGCATCCGATCTGTCCAACCAAAAGCAGAGCGCTTACGGCTACAAACATGCCGGACAAAGCGTAGGCGGCCAAACGCGAACGATTTACATTTATACCGTTGGCATAGGCGACCTTAGGATTGTCGCCCACAGCGTAAATGGCGACTCCGAGCCGGGAATTCTTTATCAATTTCCATACAACTACGGCAACGATCAATACCAGCGCAGCTCCGGGGATCATCGCCCTGCCTGAAAAAAAGCGGGTAAAAACCTTAGGAATGTAGCCGCCCGGTCGCGGCAAAATGAATAAGGTAACGCCTTTCCATACATAAGAAAATGCCAACGTAACTATGATGGCCGGAATGCGGGCAAAAGTAACTACGCTTCCCATGATAAGCCCGACCGCCGCTCCTGAAAGCAGCGTTACGATCACTCCGAAAGCGATGCCAAGGGGGCCGTCCCCCATTGTAGTTGCTAAAATCGTCGTCATCATCGAAACGGTCATGCCGATCGACAGATCTATACCGCCGGTAAGAAGAATACAAGTCTGTGCCATCGCGCAAGCCATAAGCGGTGCGAATTGCAGAAAAAAGGCGCAAGTCGATCGCCAGTTGCGAAGCACAGACGGATCGAGTATCAGGTTCACTACCACAAACACAGCTCCCACCGCGTACATGGGCAACATTTTCCGGGTTTGCTCGG
Source organism: Treponema parvum (assembly GCF_017893965.1). Taxonomy (NCBI): domain Bacteria; kingdom Pseudomonadati; phylum Spirochaetota; class Spirochaetia; order Treponematales; family Treponemataceae; genus Treponema; species Treponema parvum. The sequence continues at coordinate 797,798 of NZ_CP054142.1, read as the reverse complement.
AGAATTTGTATTTCATGCTTTTTCCTCCCGGCTGAATACCGACGCTGCAACGAGGCTTTCTTCACTCAGATCTTGCCCGTCAATTTCGGAATTAAGTTTGTTTTCGTAAAAAACCACTACGCGATCGCTTAAACCCACAAGTTCAAGCGTATCGGACGAGAGAATCAGTATAGTCACTCCGTTCCGTGACAGATCGTGAAGCAGTTCATAAATCTGCTTTTTGGTACCCACGTCGATACCTCTGGTAGGATCGTTGAGCAAAAGAAATTCAGGAGAACGCAGAAGCCATTTACCCACGACAACCTTCTGCTGATTGCCGCCGGAAAGATCTTCTACCAATTGATCCATTCCCATCATTCTTACCTGCATATCTTTTTGAATTTTCCCGTTTTCTTCCATTTCCTTAGCTCTGCGAATCAATCCGAGCGAGTTGGAAATTTCATCGAGACGGGCAAAAGACATATTAAAACCTATGGAATGCCAGAGAAAAAGTCCCTCGGTTTTGCGCTCGGCGGGAAGATAAGCTATGCCCAAACGCATGGCCGACTGCGGTCCTGAAAGACGGACGGGCTGACCTTTAACCGTGATGCGGCCTTCGCTGACACGCTCTATTCCAAAGAGACATTCAAGCACGTGCTGCTGACCTTGACCTGCCAAGCCGCCTATGCCTAAAATTTCGCCCTTTCGAACGCTAAAACTCACGTCGCGTAAGTGACGCGTGGATACATGCTCCAATCGAATCACTTCTTCGGCGCCTTTAAGGCGCTCGGGACGTTTGGCAGGATACAAGTCGCTTGCTTCCCGTCCGGTCATCAACGATACCAAACGGTTCTCATCAAAGGCGGCGATTTTTTCGGTAACAATTTGCTGACCGTCTTTAAGTACGGTCATTATGTCGCAAATTTGATACAATTCATTTAGACGGTGAGAGATAAAAATTACCGACAGCCCCGTACTTTTAAGCGCCCGCAATTTGCCGAACATCAATTCCACCTGCTCGTTGTTAAGGGCGCTCGTAACTTCGTCCAAAATGAGAAGGCGGGGCTTTTTTCTTAAAGCCTTGGCAAACTCCAGAAGCTGTTGCTCGGGCAGACTCAAACCCGACACATAGGCGTCAGGATCAATAAAACCAAGATCCATATCGGCTAAAAGGACACGGGCTGCCTCCCGCATCTTTTTTTTATCGCGCAAGAAACCGCCGTAGAGAAGTTCGTCGCCGAGAAAGATATTTTCGGTAACTGTAAGATGATGATGTAAACTCAATTCCTGACGCACGGCTTGAATGTCAAGGAGCTGCGCTTCTCGCGGGGAGAGTTTTTTATAAGATTGACCGGCGATGATCAAATTGCCGCCGTCCGGCTCGTATACACCTGAAACCAGATTTATAAGCGTAGATTTACCGGCACCGTTTTCACCGATCAGAGCATGAAACTCTCCCGGTTTAATCTCCAGAGAAAAAGGCTGAAGAACGACGTTGCCGGAAAAGGACTTACTCACCTTATCAATAACAAGAAATGACTGTGTCTCCATGTGAACCCCATAGAAAGGAAACTGGCTGAAGCTTTTGGACAGAATCCATAGAAAAAGCCGCCCCTTGCGGTGCGGCTTTTCCGCTGTTACTTTAACAGTTCGTTGATCTGCTCGTCGGTTATCGTAAATAAATAACCGTCATCGGCAAGACCGGACAGATCGAGTTTTTCGATCATTGCGTCGTCAATGACCGTAGAAGAAATGGGAAGAATTACTTCCTTTTTAATCTTCTGTCCCTTGAGAGCCCGCACGGCCTGCTCTACGCCGAGCGCACCGAGCCAGTTAGGCTGACCTACGCACATCGACGAAAAACCCTGCTTGCGAAGTTTTTGCCAGTTCTTAAGATAGGCGCCGTAGTTCTCGGATCCGATCGGAACAAGTTTACGCCCCATAGCCTGAAGAGTCTTGAGAGCTGCAGAGCCCTGAGAGCCGCCGAGTGTTATTATACCGTCGATATTGGGGTTTGCATCCAGAACCGGGCGAATCGCATCTATCGCCGGGCCTTCATTGTAGTCGGAATAGGTTTCGGCTACGATCTTGATTCCGGGGTATTTGGCCAATACGTTAAGAGCGCCTTTTCGTCTGTCTTCCGAAACGGAAACTCCCTGAGGCCCGTTACAAACGATGACGTTTCCCTTGCCGCCTATCTGATTTACAACCCACTGGGCTACGGTCGCTCCGAAGTCCAGCCCGTCGGTGCCGATTTTACTGGTTACGTCCTTGCTTGTAACCAAAGAGTCGATATTTATTATACGAACGCCCTGCTCTTCTGCTTCTTCGATGACATCGTTTAAAGCCTCGGCGTCGTTAGCGATCAGAATAATAGCGTCATAGCCCTGTTTGACAAGGTTACGAATGTCGTTGATCTGCTGATTTGTGTCGCCCGCAGCATCAACTACGCGATACTCGCCGGCAACGGTACCGTCGCCCTTATACTTGGCAAACTGTTTCTCCGCCCACTGCAGAGTAAGCTTTTGCCACGTGGGAGTAAGAAAACAAGTAGATTCAGCAATTTTAAAACCGCTGGTCTTCTTTACCTTTTCTTCGCCGCCCTTAGCAAAGGCCGTGCCAATTGCCAGTGTAAGCGCCAATACCGCAAACAGAGTTTTCTTCATAACAACTTCCTCCAAAAAAAGCAAAATTCAGGCTGCAAAAGCGTGACCTGTAAAAATACGAATAATATATTATATACGTACAATCGCCGCCTGTAAAGTTAAAAATTGAAAGCTGAATACTGCGCTGGCGCTGGGGATAAAAAAGCGGCAAAAGTGCGAACGAAAGTGTAAAAGAGAGAAAGAGCCGCTGCCGGCGAGATTCTTCGGAACGGTAAGACAGAAAGCCGAAAAAAAAAGATTGACAACCCGGAAAAATGGTATATCATGAAATTAGATCTAAAAATTAGGTCTAATTTTAGGAGGATAGAAATGTTAAAAAAAATTGCCGTATTTGTTTTTGCTCTTACTTCAGCGGGATCTCTTGCTTTTGCCGGCGGAGCTCAAGAAACGGGAGCCGGTCAGGCCGATAAGAAATTCGACATTGACCTTGCCACATCTTATGCGGCAGAAGGGCCGGCGGGCAAGGCTCTGGTAAAATTCGTCGCCGACGTAAAAGAAAAATCCGGCGGTTCCGTCAATATCAATCTGTTTACGGACGGAACACTGGGTAATCCTAAAGACAACTATACGTCCGTAGCCAGCGGCGACTTGGATATGGCCGTAACGGGCCTTGAAGGTCTTGACTTATACGCGCCGGAATACACATTCCTTGACTGCCCGTTTTTAATAAAAGACTGGAACCATTCCATGGCCTTATTAAACAGCGGAATAGGCGACAAACTTAAAGCGAGATACGAAGAAAACGGAATCACAACTCTTGCCTGGCACAAAAGAGATATCCGCGTACTGGCTTCCAACAGGCAAGTTAAAACTCCGTCCGACGTTACCGGTATGAAGCTGAGACTTCCCGGTATGAAAGTGTACGTTGACGCATGGGGAAATTTAAAAGTTACCACTACGACAGTAGCTATGAGCGAACTGTACACCGCGTTGCAGACAAACGTAGCCGAAGCATGCGAAGGCGGTTATGAGCAGATGAAAACGCTTAAACTTTATGAAGTTCAAAAATACATTGCGGATACGGATCACGTATTTGAATTTGTAGGTCTTTTTATAAACCGCGACCTGTTTAAGTCTATGAGCGACGCTCAGAAAAAAGTCCTGAAGGATTGCGCCGCCGAATCCATGAAGTATGCGGACAGTCTCGCCGAAAAAAACCGTGAAAATTACAAAAACGAATGTATAAAAGGCGGCATGAAATCCGTGCAAGTAGACAAAGACGCGTTCCGAAACGCTATGACGGCCTATTACAAAGATAAATTTGCAAAGGTTTGGACAGTCACCACATATGATGAAGTGATGAGCTACGCAAAGTAATTAAAGGGAAAGTTATGAATTTAATGAATAAGATTTATTCCCTTTATCTAAGGATTTTGGAATGGATCTGCATAGCTTTGCTGATAATCATACTTGCATGCATGCTTTTCCAGATAATTTGCAGAATTTTTGTCATAAGCCAAAGCTTTACGGAAGAACTGGCGCGTATCTGCTTTTGCGTAATGGCGTTTATGGGTTCTCCCCTTGCCCTCGCCGAAGGGATTCACATTGCAGTAGACATGGTAGTGCGCCGTTTTTCGAACACGGGAAAAAGAATTTTCGGAGTTCTTGACGCTGTTCTCATTGACGTTTTTTCCGTATTCGGGATCATCGGTCTACAAACAATGATGAAGGCGAACACAAAAACGACCGCCGTATCTATTTCATGGATAATGATGAACTGGATCTACGGTCTTGTCTATCTGTCGCTCTTTTTTTTATTCTTCGTCTCTACCGTGCAGCTGATACTGATTTTAAAAGGAAAGTCTGAAATAACTTTGATAAACATGAAAGAAATGGAGCTTGAAAGAAATTCGGAACAGAGCTCGCTCGCACAAGCTATAGAATCCGAACTGGGAGAAAAAAAATGAATCTTGTTATCACCCTCATTCTTGTGAGCATGCTGCTCTTATTTCTTTGCAAGGTTCCAATATACATAAGCATGACCTTAGCCGGCTGCGTTCTTATGGCGGTTACGAGAGGAATGAAATGGGGAATTCTCGCCCAGTACTTGTACACGGGAGTGGATTCTTTTACATTGCTTGCGATTCCGCTGTTTTTGCTTGCCGCAAAGATAATGAACACGGGCGGAATCACAAAAAGGCTTTTTGCCTTCTGCATGAAAATGGTAGGCTGGCTTCCCGGCGGATTGGGACATGTAAACGTACTGACAAGCCTTGTATTTGCCGGTATGTCCGGCACGGCCGTTTCGGACGCTTCCGGACTCGGGACAATCGAAATTCAGGCCATGAACGATAACGGCTTTGACAATGAATTCAGCTGCTGCGTTACCGCCGCTTCTTCAACACTGGGTCCCATAATTCCTCCAAGCATTCCTATGGTTATCTACGCTACGGTTTCGGGAGCATCTGTCGGAGCCTTGTTTATGGCAGGAATTTTCCCCGGAATAATAATGGCACTCATAATGATGGGAGTTGTCGCAGTATATTCGATAAAGCGAAAATATCCCCGTACAAAATTCCCCTCCGTAAAAGAATTCTTCGTTGCATTTAAAGAAGGGCTTCCTCCGATGATGGCGCCGGTGATTCTGCTCGTAGGTATTTACGGCGGAGTTTTTACCCCCACGGAAAGCGCGGCCGTAGTCGTAGCGTACAGCATCGCTCTTGACCTTTTGCTTTACCATGAACTCACATGGAAGCATTTTTTAAATATCCTCAGGGATACCGTCCGAGACTCGGTTACTATCGCAATGATAATCGCAGGGGCAACCTTTTTCGGCTATGTAGCTACAAGGGCGAAAATTCCGCAAATGATATTAACGGCAATGACGGGAACGATAAACAACAAATACGTTTTGCTCTTAGTCATAAACATTTTCCTTCTTATTATAGGATGCTTTTTGGAAACCGCTTCGGCCATAACCATAGTAGTGCCGCTGCTCTTGCCGCTTTTAAATCAATACGGAATAAGCCTAACTCAATTCGGCGTTATCATAGTTCTTAATCTTATGATAGGACTTTTAACGCCGCCTTTCGGACTCGTGCTGTTTGTGGTAAGCAAGATAGGACGAATATCAATAGGGCAGTTCAGCAAGGCTCTGCTTCCGTGGCTGACAGCCTTGCTTGCGGCGTTGCTGCTCGTTACGTTTATTCCTCAGATAAGCCTTTGGTTCCCTTCTTTCCTTGGGATGAGCGTTTAAATAGGACATAGGAATCAGAGGAGACTTTTATGAAAATTTCAGCCGTTGAAACGATACCGCTCGCGCACGAATGCAAAATTCCGATCGCGGACGCCGTAGGAGTAAACAGGCTTCGTAAGGCTCTGCTCATTAAAATAAATACCGACAAAGGCCTTTGGGGAATAGGCGAAGCGTTTTTGTACGGCTGCTCGCTGCAAGGGGCTAAAAAAATACTGGAAGATCAGTTTGTTTCTCTCCTTATAGGGAAAAATCCCTGCAGTGCAAAAGAAAACTACGAACTTCTTTGCTGGAATTCCATGGCCTTCGGTCGGGCGGGAATAGTAAAGGCGTTGATCAGCGGCATTGACATTGCCCTATGGGACATTGCGGCAAAAGCGGAAGGCTTGCCTGTAGGAAAACTGCTCTGCAAGGAAACCTCATGCTTACATTTGGATAAAATTCCTTCATACGCAAGCGGAGGCTTCTACGCCGAAGGTAAAGACAAAGCTGCTCTCGAAAAAGAAGCCGAAGCATATTTAAAAAAGGGATATTCCGCCGTAAAAATAAAAATAGGACGAAATCCTTCAAGGAGCGACAGTCCTCTTAAATATCTTCCGTCTTCCTGCTGGGGCGAGAGCGTCGAAAAAGATATAGAGCGGATTGCGGCCGTCCGGTCCGTATTGGGAAATGAGAGAATCTTAATGGTGGATTCAAACGCTTCTTTTTCCGCCCAAGGCGCAATGCAGATTCTTCCTTCATTAATAGAACAAGGCGTAGCGTGGTTTGAAGAGCCCATCCGCTTTGAAGACGAAGACGGCCTTAAGGAATTGCGTGCCGCCATGAAAGGAAGAATGCAAATCGCGGGATTTGAAACCGCACAGGGAGATGCGGTTTTTAAAAACCTCATAGACGGCGGCTGCGTAGACATCGTCCAAGCCGACATCGGCTGGGCTGGAGGTTTTACGGGCTGTCTTAAGATCGCGGAACTTGCAAAAAAAGCCGGAAAAAAGTTCTCTCTGCATTCATTCGGTTCGGCTGTACATTTTGCTTCAAGTCTGCACCTTGCTTCCTGTTTAGCTAACACCGATATGATAGAATCGGAAGAGAATGCTAATGCGCTGCGATCGGCCATAGTTAAATCTCCGTTTCAGGCAGACCCGAAAATGGCGTTTTACGTTCCTGAAAAAGAAGGTCTCGGCATAGAACTTGACTGGGACGCCGTGCATTCAATGCGCGTCTTGTAGTATATGCGCCTTAAATAAGGCTGAAATTTTAAACTTTACAGAAAAGCTGCATCCCTTATTCCGTAAGTTCGATACCGGCGCCGACCCTGTTCATCGATTCAAAGAAGGTGGGGAACGAAACGGAGGCGCACTGTGCATCTTTTACTTTCATACTGCCGTCGGCAAAAAGTCCTGCAACCATGAGCGCCATGGCAATGCGATGGTCTCCGTAACTTTCAACTTCCGTGCCTGTAAGCGCTCTGCCGCCATAGACCTTCATTGTGTCCGCGGTCGTTTCTATCTTAGCGCCCAGCTTCGTAAGTTCTTTTTCCATTACCGCCACCCTATCCGTTTCCTTTATGCGCACGTGCGAAAGTCCCGTAAAAGTTACGGGATCTTCCGCATAACACGCCGCAACGGAAAACGCCGGAAAAGAATCGGGGGTGTCATCTAAATTTATCGTAAGCCCGCCTTTGAGAGGTTTTCCGCCTTTTATTATAAGACGACCTCCGTCCGAATCTTTAGTTATGTCGGCTCCCATAGCTATAAGATGATCGGCAATTATCTTATCGCCTTGTGCGTCGTCAAAATCTACGCCGGAGACAGTCAATTGCGAAGGCGTACATACCGCAGCGACAAGGGGGAACGCTACGCCCGACCAGTCGCTGGGAATGACAGAATCGCATGCGGTATAAGACTGATTCCCTTCGACGGAAAGTCTCGTATAATCTTTGGAATTTAAAGAAAGCTCCACCCCGTACCGGCGCATCCAGTCTATAGTCATCTGTAAGTACGGTTTTTCAAGAGGATTTTTAATTTCAATATCGACCCTGCCCTCTCCCAGTGCGGAAGCCATAAGAATTGCCGAAACTGCTTGAGAATTGAATCCAGAAAAATGCGCCGTTCCGCCTTTTATCCTGCCTTTCACGATTACAGGCGGGGCTTCCAGCCCCGGACGCGTTAAAAAAGCGTTTGCGCCTATTTCGTTTAAGGCAGACACGAGGTGTGATACCGGCCGGCGGCGTATCTGATCGTCGCCGGTTATTACCGTGTATCCTTCGCAAAGAGCCGCCATTCCCATTGTAAAAAGCATTGTAGTGCCGGAATTCCCCGAGTCAATCACATCGTCGGGAACTTTAAGATTTCCGCCCGTGCCGTAAACCGTCCACACGCCGTCGTCTTCTTCGACCCTCGCCCCGAAAGCCCTTGCCGCAGAAAGCGCGCTTTTGCCGTCGCTTCCCGTCAAAGGATTTTTGATTCGAGATCGTCCGTCAGCCATCGCAGCCAAAAGTACAGCCCGTATAGTGTGGCTCTTCGATCCCGGCACGATTATTTCTCCGTAAAGTGAACTTCTACGGCTAATAGCAAACATGGCTTACTCCCATAAAAACTTTAAATAGCCGGCGACATACAGGCGGCGCGAATGCCCGTATGTGCGCACAAAGGCAAAACGTATTTCCCCTTATATCGTCTTAACGTATAAAATTCGTCCTTTTCCATTTTTCTTTTGCGAGCAAACCGAATTTTTCTTTTCCCAGCGCAATGCTTTTTATAAGGAAGGACATATTTCTGGCAAGGACGCGCACCGTCTGTAATCCTTCTTCGTCCTGAGAGGCTTCTCCGGGCATTCTTCCGAAAACATTGTTCCAGTACTGGCTTGAAGCTACCGGCATTCCCGATATGGTAAAATATTTGTTAAGACTGTCAAAAGCTGAAGACGTTCCCGCCCTTCTGGCGACGACTACGCTCGCTCCAACCTTCATCGTCTTGTTAAAGCGGGTGCTGTAAAACAGCCTGTCAAGAAACGCCGTAAGCGTAGCGTTTGGAGCCGCGTAGTAAACGGGACTTGCTACAACAAGACCGTCGGCTCTTTCGAAATGTAAAGCGGTTTCGTTTACGTCATCTTCAAAAACACATTTTCCTGTCTTGCTGCAAGAATAACAGGCCACACAGCCGCGTATGTCCTTATTTCCTATTTGAAGCGTTTTTGTTTCAATGTCTTGTTCTAAAAAAATTTTTTCCATCTCTTGTAAGGCGATCGAAGTGTTCCCTTCACAGTGCGGACTTCCGTTTAACAATAATACATTCATAAATGCGCTCCTTAAAATTACACTCGGCCAAAAGTTTCAATTTTGTTTGTTCCCGCTCAAACTGTTTTACCCCGCTCAGTATACGGCAAAGCAAAAAAAAAATCATTGTTTTTTACGAAAACACGTTCTTTGCGCGGCATTCGCGGCATGTAAGACAATATTTGCAGTGTCGATAGACAACATTTTGCAACATTGAAAAAAAAATTTATCTTCTGTATACTCTTTCAAATTGTGGGCGCAGCCTATGTAAAATATTTAAATGCAAAGACGTCGACACAATGCCGAAATATAAAAAATCGCCGATTAGGAGCCGTTATGCCGCTTTTTCTTCTGATAACCGCCGCAGTAATTTTTTTGTGCGTTTTGCTTAATAAAATTTCTTCAAAACTCGGCGTTCCCATGCTTTTAGCATTTATTATTTTGGGAATGGTGTTCGGTTCCGACGGAATTTTTAAAATCCCGTTCAACGATTTCGCCGCTTCCGAAAAATTATGCACCGCAGCTCTTATTTTTATCATGTTTTACGGAGGATTCGGAACAAAATGGAGCGCAGCGAAACCGGTCGCCGTTCAGTCGTTTTTGTTGGCTACGGTAGGCGTAGTTTTGACCGCCGTTTTTACGGCTCTTTTTTGCCATTTCGTTCTCCGTTTTTCTTTCAACGAAAGTTTTCTCTTGGGAGCGGTTATAAGCTCGACGGACGCGGCTTCCGTGTTTTACATTCTCCGCTCAAAAAAACTGAACTTAAGATACAATACAGCCTCATTGCTCGAAGCGGAAAGCGGAAGCAACGACCCGCTTTCATACATGCTTACGATCATAGCTTTGTCGTTTTTGGGAGTTTCAGGCGGAGAGAAGGGAATGAGCGTTCCTTCCCTTGTGTATTTAATCGTATCGCAGCTTGTATACGGCGCCGCATTCGGACTTATAGCCGGAAAATCGGCCGCCGTTACCTTAAAAAAATTTAAATTTGCGGACGCCGGTTTTGACGCGGCGTTCGTCATAGGACTGGCTGTTTTGTCTTATTCACTGCCGTCGCTCATAGGAGGCAACGGCTATCTTTCGGCCTATATAGCGGGCTTGTTTTTAGGCAACAGCAACATACCGAACAAAAAGTCACTGGTTCATTTTTTTGATGGAATAACGGGGCTCATGCAGATGCTTGTTTTCTTTTTGCTGGGTCTTCTTGCCTTTCCGTCCAGAATTGCCGGAGTAGTGACGGTCGCAATGGCGGTCGCTCTTTTTTTAACCTTTGTTTCGCGCCCGCTCGCAGTCTTCTTTCTTTTAACGCCATCAAGGTATCCGCTTCGTCAGCAAATGCTTATCTCATGGGCAGGACTTCGGGGAGCGGCCTCCATCGTATTTGCCGTTATGGCGTTAAATTCAATAAATGCAAATTCTCCCGGTATACTGCAACACGATCTGTTTCACATAGTGTTCTTTATAGTTTTGTTTTCAATTACGATACAGGGAAGCCTTTTGCCGCTCGCGTCGAAAAAACTTAAGATGATAGATAACAATACGAACGTTCTTTATACGTTCAACGACTATCCCGATGAAATTCCCGTACGCTTTATTCAAGTAAAACAGCCGGAAGACCATCCGTGGAACGGAAAAGAGATAAAATCGCTTGTTTTGCCACCCGAAACCCTTTTGGTTCTCATATTAAGAGATAAAGAACGTCTTATTCCGCGAGGCGCAACGATCATAAAAAGCGGCGACACATTAGTTTTGGCGGCAAAAGTATTTAACAAAAATGTCCATGACAAAGAAAATGACGAAGGTCTTATGGAAATTCCCGTCGGGAAGGATCATGAATGGGTTGAAAAGACATTAGCCGAAATCGCTCCGAAAAAAGCTTTTATAGTGCTCATAAAAAGAGGCGGCCGGCTTATAATTCCTAAAGGAAGCACCAGAATTGCCGCAGGGGACGTCCTTGTCGCGGAACAAGGACTGGATAAATAGATATCGGACTGCGCTCGCTTTTTTCAGAAAGCTCGTTTGCCAAGCGCCAGAGCGGCTCTGCGCCCGTTGTCGCGCGTAGCTGCGAGTGTTGTTATCGTAAGAGGTTTTTAAAATATCTTTAATCTTTTAAAAGAATAGATTATAATCGAGCGGACTAATTGCAAAAATGCATAATGCGCATTTGCCCGTATTCAAACAAAGCTGTGCGCAAGATGCGCACGAAAACGCCATTCTCGGAAATTGAAATTTCCTCGTATGCCGTTTTTTAAGGAACATCAGGGGAGGATCAACAGTGATTCGCTATATAATAAAGCTTTTTAAAGCCTTAAATGCAAATACAAATCCTAATGAGATAGCTCATGCGTTCGGCATAGGATTTTTGCTCGGTCTTATGCCAAAAAACAACCTTTTGTGGTATTTGCTTTTTATCTTTTTTTTACTGCTTCGTATAAACAAAGGCGCATATTTTCTTATACTGCTCCTGTTTTCATTCGCCGCTCCGGTCTTTGATCCCTTACTGAATTCAATAGGCTATGCGGTTTTAAAATTTGCGCCGCTCGAAGGACTGTTTGCAACTCTGCTCGACATTCCCTTTGTAGGCTTTACGCGCTTTAACAATACGATCGTAATGGGCTCTTTGGTTTTGGGAATCGTCGCATACGTTCCGATGTTTATACTCGGACGGCTGTTCATAGTATTTTGGCGCAAGGTAATCACCCCAAAGATAAAACAAAATCCTGTTATGAAGGCATTTTACAAAATTCCCCTCATAGGAAAGATCAAATCGCTTGTTACGGAGATCAACTGATATGGCTGACAAAAAAGCTCCCAAAAAGAACATAACTGAAAAAGACGGCAAAAAAAAGACGGCCGATAAAACCCCGGTGCAAAAAAAACCGACAAAATCCTTGAGCGCAAAAAAACTTCCTGCGCTGTTAAAAAAGGCGTATACGCAAAAAACGATCGAGAAAAAATTGTTCGATAAAATATACATTGACGACGACAAAAAATTTCTCGCTTCTTTTTTTAAAGATCAAAAAGGAATCGTTCGAATTCCGCCTGAAACGCTCATTTCTGCCGCAGATTTTAAAAGATTAAAACTTATAGCAAAAGAAGTCAAAAAACAAAAGGGAGGTATAAATCCCGTTCCGTTTGCGGCGATAGTGATCGCGTGCGTCGCAATTTGTTTAACCGTAACGATATTCAAAAACGTAATAGTCAAGCGCGCCATTACGGCCGGTATGCAGCAAGTCTTCGGTGCGAAAACCGACATACAAAGCGTCGACGTAAAAATCTTTCAGTCTTCGCTTACCGTAACGGGGCTTGCACAAGCGAACAAGAACGAGCCGATGAAGAACATATTCGAAGTCGGCAGCATAAAGGTTGATTTTAATCTTACGCAGCTTCTTCGCGGGAAATTCGACGCGGAAGACATTTCCGCTATGGATATCTTATTCGGAACGGATCGAAAAACGTCAGGCGAGCTTCCTTTAAAAACCGCAACAGCCAAAGAAAAAAAAGTTTCAAAACAATCGGGAGAAAAATCCGCCGCTAAGATGGAAGCTGTAAAAGAGAGCATAAAATCGATCTTTGCCGACTATAATCCTAAGGCCATAATCGCAGGGCTTGAAAATAACCTTAAGTCCCCCGCCCTCGCCGAAAGCATAAAAACCGAAACCGAAGCTCTGACAGTAAAATGGAAGGACAGACCCGAGCAGATACGCTCCGACGTTGAAAAACTAAAAGCGGATGTACAAACCATAACCGGCACGGACTGGAGCAAAATCTCAAACGCGGCGGAATTAGCCGCAGCCCTTAAAACCACGCAATCTGCAATTGAAAATGCCAAAAGACTCAAACAGACGACGCAGGAAGCCGCATCAGACATAAAGGCGGACTCCAATACCGTAAAACGACTTTCATCCTCTCTTCAAGACGCAATAAAAAACGATAAGGTTCTTATACAAAAGGAGGTCGATAAAATAACTTCCTTTTCTTTGGACAAAGCCAAGTCGTTGCTTTCGGACTCTATGACGGCCATAGCTTACGATATTTTCGGTAAGTATTATACCTATGTTCAAAAAGGAATCGACGCCGCGCTCCGTTTAAAAAGCCGGTCTAAAGCGGGCGCTGCAGGAAAAGCGAAAAAAAAGGTAAAAACTGAAAAAAGAATGCCGGGAACGGACATATATTATAAAAAAGATAGCGTCCCGAAATTTTTGATAGAAAAAGCTGCAGCTTCCGGAAAAAACTTTAAAGCCCAAGTAAAGGAAATTTCAAGCGATCCGGATTTAAGAGGAGCTCCGGCGGTCTTTGACGGAACGCTTTCCCTTGCCAAACAGACTCATAAACTTTCGGGCGTCGTCGACGGACGTACGCAGACAAAAGAGCCTCTTATCCAAGCCGATTATTCGGGTTCCGGTTATCCTGTAGCTGTAAACACGGACGTAATCGCTTTTTCAGGAACATCACGGATAAACATAAAAACAACGGCCGACGACGACGGAAGCGTCTTTGCGGAAGGCGTAATAGATCTTGCAAATCTTTCGCTCGGCTCACAGCCTTTCGAACCTGAATCGGCATACAATATTTATAAAAAGGCGCTTGCTTCGATAAAGACATTAAAAATAAATTTAAAAGCCGAATACTCCGCAGACGGAGGCGTAGACATAAATTTGGCGACCGATGCGGACAAAAAACTTTTAAATGCGATGCAGGAGCTTTTTTCGTCCGAACTTTCTTCGATAAAGTCTCAGGTACAAAAAGAAATGACAAATTTGCTCTCGCAAAAGACCGGCGGAGCTCTGAGCGCTCTCGACAAATATTTTGAAATTGAAAGCCTTATGAATAATCAGGAAAATGCAATGAACGCGATAAATCAGCAGCTTTCAAAAAAGCAAGAGGAAATATCCGCTCAGATCAAAAAGCAGGCAGGCGACGCTGCAAAAGAAAAGGCCAAAGAAGCGGCGGGAAACGTGCTTAAAAAGTTATTTTAAAAGGGGTCTGTCCAAAAATTTCAGCTTTTGGCCGGTTTCCCTGATCTATATTCGCTCGCATAAGGTTTGATACTATGAAAGTAACTGCGGTTTGCTTGAGTTCTACGATACAAAAGACGATTACATTCGAAAACCTGAAGCTAAAAAAAGTCAATCGCTCGCAACGATATGTCGTCCATGCGTCCGGCAAAGCCGTAAATTCCGCGCGCGTATTGGACCAGCTTGAAAGCGGCTTTTGCGAAGCGATATGTCCCGTAGGAAAAGAAAACGCACAAAGATTTTTGGCGCTCGCCGCCCGAGAAATTTTTCCTATTAAAAGCGTTTTTGTTCCTGGTTTTACGCGCGAATGCTGGACTCTTTTGAATAAAAAAAATTCAAGCGTTACGGAATTAGTCGTAAGCGAACCTCCGCTTTTTACGGATATGTCAAACAGCATAAAAGAGCTTACGGCCATGATCGATAAAAGCCTTGAAAAAACGGAGGCTCTGCTCATTGCGGGAAGCCGCCCTGCAATTTGGCCTGAAAATTTAAACGCTGAAATCTGTAAACTTGCGGCGGACAAAGGAAGGCTTGTCATGGCGGATTTTTGGGGCAAAGATCTTGAAAAAACGCTTGAAGTTTGCACTCCGCACATAATAAAAATAAACGAAGACGAATTCTACGGAACATTTAAGCTGCCGCCGGCCGGCAAAGATGAAAGCGAACTTGCAAGAGCCGTGTGCGGTGAAAGTAAAAGACTTAAAAACATAATCGTCGTTACCCGCGGAACAAAATCTACCGTTGCCGGAGAAAACGGCAATCTTTATATGCAAAAAACGATTAAGACGAAAGCCGTAAATACAATAGGCTGCGGAGACGCTTTTTCCGCAGGTTTTTTATACACGTATATTAAAACAAAGGATATTAAAAAGTCGCTTGAAACCGGTGCGGAATGCGGGGCAAAAAACGCGGCGCTTGAAATGCCGGGTTCAATAAAATAGAGGCGATAAAATTGCGTGCCTTTTTCCGGATACGGCGGACAGGCGCGGGACACGCCGTAAGACGCCCGCTTGAACATAAATGCTTTTTTGTATATTATCTGAAAGCGTTGCCAGGATGGTGGAAATGGTAGACACAAGGGACTTAAAATCCCTCGACATTAAACCTGTCGTGCCGGTTCGATTCCGGTTCCTGGCAAAACCGTTAATTTGCGGCATTTCGGCTTTACCCGAAACTCGAAGTTAAAAGCGCCGCGCTTATTCAGCAGCGTCTTTTAACAAACTCACCTTTGAACGCGTCCGCTTGAATTTCCTGCGGACAAAGACTTCACCTCGTCCACACTCGCAAGATTAAAATCGTTTTCAATGGTATGCTTAAGGCACGAAGACGCAACCGCAAAATCTATTCCTTCCTGCACCGGCATTCCCGTTATAAGCGAATATATTATTCCCGCGCTAAAGGCGTCTCCTCCTCCGACACGGTCGATCATCGTTATCGAATATCTGGGAGAAAAAGTTCCTTCTTTCTTTTCGCCGTCGTAGATCATTCCGCCCCAATCGTTTATATCGGCGGAAATGCTTTTACGAAGCGTCAGGGCGACTTTACCGAAACCGAATTTTTCGACAAGCTGGCGTGAAACGCTCGTCGGACCTTCTCTGTTTAAAATCGCGGTTTCAATATCGCAAGTTTCGGGCAAAATACCGAAAATTTCACAGACGTCGGACATATTGGAAATAAAAACGTCCACATACGGCAATAATAAGAGCATTGTTTTTTGCGCCTGTTCGGCCGACCACAGTTTTCGGCGGAAATTAAGATCACAGGAAATCGTCAGCCCTAATTTTTTAGCCGTCTTGCACGCTTCAAGGCATATCTCGGGTAAAGATCCGCCGACGGCGGGAGTTATCCCCGTAAAATGAAACCATCCGGCATTCGACAGAATTTCATTCCAATCGTAATCTTCAGGCTTCGACAGCGAAAAAGCGGAATCCTTGCGGTCATAAATTACCTTGGACGGACGCTGGCTTGCGCCCTTTTCAATAAAATAAATTCCAAGCCTGTCTCCGCCGCGCGCGCACTTTGACATATGAACGCCGTAATGCCTAAGCCAGTTGACCGCGCATTGACCTATATCGTGAGAAGGCACTTTTGTAACCAAAAAAACTTCCTGATCGAAATTTGCCAAAGAAACGGCGACGTTTGCTTCAGCTCCGCTGTAAGAGGCCTTCCAATTGGAAGCCTGTAAAAGCCGTTCATATCCTGTAGGATTAAAACGCAGTAATACTTCACCAAAGGTGACAATTCTTTTTTTATTGTTCATATCTGAATGTTAATTTGTTATAATTTTGCTGTCAAGCAAATAATAGAGCATATTACGGACGGCGGCACCGAATACGGTTTAAACCGCAGCCTTCAGGGCGGAAATCACAAGCTGTCCCATTTTCTTTGTTCCGACAATTTTTCCTTTAGCTTTAAGTTCTTCGATCTTTGCACCGGCAATATCGGCCGTACGCCAACCGTCTTCAAGAACCTTATCTACGGCAGCTTCAACGGCCGCCGCTTCTTTTTCAAGCTTAAAATCGTAGCGCAACAGCATGGCGGCAGATAAAATCGTCGCAAGAGGATTTGCAAGGTCTTTACCTGCGATATCGGGAGCGCTTCCATGGATCGGTTCATACAATCCCGGACCGGAACCGTCGCCAAGAGAAGCCGACGCAAGCATACCTATCGATCCTGTTATCTGGCTCGCTTCATCGCTTAAAATGTCGCCGAACATATTGCTTGTAGCAATTACGTCAAACTGCCTCGGATTACGCACCAACTGCATGGCCGCATTATCTATGTACAAGTATGAAAGTTCCACATCGGGATAATCGCCTTTTACGGCTTCCGTAACGCGTCTCCAAAGCTGGCTGGAATTTAAAATATTAGCCTTGTCCACTACGCAAAGGCGTTTTTTTCGTTTTTGAGCCGATTCAAAACCTATGCGGACTATGCGCTCTATTTCAGGCCATGTGTATTTTTCAGTATCCCAAGCGGTTTTTCCGTCGGAAGAAGTTCCCCTGTCGCCGAAATAAATTCCGCCGGTAAGTTCCCTCACGATAAGAATATCAAGCCCGTCGCCCGCAACTTCATCCTTTAAAGGACATGCGTCTTTTAATTGCCTGAACATAACAGCGGGGCGAAGGTTCGCATAGACCTTTAATCCGCCGCGAAGGCCGAGCAGAGCTTTTTCAGGGCGAAGTTCCGAAGGAAGATTGTCCCATTTCGGGCCGCCTACGGCTCCGAGCAACGCCGCGTCCGAAGACTTTACGGCTTCAAGCTGCTCGTCGGTAAGAGGCTTGCCTAATTTGTCTATAGAACAACCGCCTGCAACAATATCTTTATAAGAAAAGGAATGTCCGAATTTCTTTGCGACTTCGTTTAAAACATTAACGGCCTCGGCCACAACGTCGGGGCCTATTCCGTCTCCAGGGATCAATGCTATCGTCTTGTTCATTTAAAACCTCATTTTATACATTTTATTAAAAATCCTGAATTCTCACTACAGGGCATCCGGGGAAACTCGCCTTTAGCGATTTTTTCGGCTTTCGGCTCCCTAAAGCAGCTTTTTATAACGCTGTTCCACATCTTTTATCAATTTATATTCAAAAGAATCGACAAGGGCTATCCATGACGCTTCCATAATATCGCAGGAAACGCCTACGGTAGTCCAAGTTTCCACACTGTCGGAGCTTTCGATCAATACGCGTACGCGGGACGCTGTTGCGGATCTTCCGTCTAAGACGCGTACCTTATAATCGATTAATCTTATCGTTTCAACCGCAGGATAAAAACGGCACAAAGCCTTACGCAAAGCTATGTCAAGGGCGTTTACAGGACCGTCGCCGTCACCGGCGGTAACTTCAATCTGCCCTTCAACTTCAAGCTTGATTTGAGCGCAAGCGCAAACTCCGTCTTCCGGTCTGGGATTTACGCCGTTAGTCTGATAGTAATGCAATTTAAAAAACGGCTGATATTTTCCGATAGTCTTACGAACAAGAAGTTCAAAACTTCCGTCGGCTCCTTCAAACTGATAACCTTCGAGTTCAAGATCCTTAACTTTTTTAATTATGTCCGCAACGACAGGGGAAGACTTTGTGATCGTAGGATCGAATTTTTTTATCTTTTCGATTATCATGCTGCGTCCGGCGACTTCGCTCATCAAAAACACTCTGGAATTTCCTACAGTTTCAGGAGCGATGTGCTCATAAGCCGTAGGATTTTTTAACACCGCATCGATGTGCATGCCGGCCTTATGCGAAAAAGCGCTTGAACCTACGTAGGGAACGCCGGGATTTATCATTATATTTGAAATTTCAGCGATCCGCTTTGCAATCGGCGTAAGGAGCGCGATGTTTTCAGGAGGAATGCACTCATAACCCATCTTAAGCTGAAGATTGGCTATGATAACGGCAAGATTTGCGTTACCCGTACGCTCCCCGAAACCTAAAAAAGTTCCCTGAACGTGCCTTACCCCGTTCTCCACAGCTATAAGGGAATTCGCCACTGCAAGACCGGAATCGTCGTGAGTGTGTATGCCGATCTTTACCTTAGCGCCGAATTTTTCACATACGACCTTTGAAATTTCACTGCAGCGGGAAAGCATACAGCCGCCTTTCGTTTCGCAAAGAGTTAGTACGGAAGCGCCTCCGTCAACGGCAGCCTGCAAAGTCAGCATCGCATAATCTTTGTCGTCCTCGTAACCGGTAAAAAAATGTTCGGCGTCATAGATTACATTTCTGCCGCTTTCTTTTAAAAAAGCGATCGTTTCATAAATCATCTTGATATTTTCTTCGGGTGTAGCACGTAAAATTTCAGTAACTTGAAATTTCCATGACTTACCGAATATGACTACGTCTTCCGTTTCTGCGGCGAGAAGGCTCTGAACGTTCAAATCTTCAGCGCTTGAAACGTCCCTGCGCCTTGTAGAACCGAAGGCGCAAAGGCGGGCGTTTTTTAATTTAAGCTTTTTTGCCGCCTGAAAAAATTCCATATCTTTGGGATTTGAACCGGGGTTTCCGGCTTCTATAAACGCTATGCCGATTTCATCAAGCGCTTTAACTATGTGAATTTTATCTTGAACTGAAAAACTGATTCCTTCGCCCTGAGCGCCGTCGCGCAACGTAGAATCCAAAATTTCAATTTTTCTATCGGGAAGGTTCAAATTTTTATCCTCAACAATTAATTTTATGACCTGCGCTATTATGGCAGTCAATAAATATCAATGTCAATAATTTTTCAAATTTTTCAGGATATGTTGACATAAATTAAAGTTTTTTATATATTTACGTACATCATGCGGGTGTAGCGAAGCTGGTTATCGCGCTGGCCTGTCACGCCGGAGATCACGGGTTCGAGCCCCGTCACTCGCGCATATACCCATTCGCCATGAATGGGTATTTTTTTCGGGCAATAGCGCAGTTGGTAGCGCGCTAGGTTCGGGACTTAGAGGTCCGCGGTTCAAATCCGCGTTGCCCGACTGTTAATTCCTTGCTATATACAAACTTGTCAAACACAGACTTTTTGCGGCGTTTTAGAAAGTCAATAAAAAGTCAATTCTGCATACTTCGCCGCAGATTCCCAGCGAAAATTCAAGCGGGCCAGCGTATCGCTCCCCCTGCGCGAATAAAAAGTCAATTCTGCAAAACGGGCGCGTCTATTTGACCGAAAGGATTTTATAAGCACTTACGCAAAAATTCGGGAGTTTTAAAAGCTTCGTCAATGATACGGCTCAAAACGGAACTGTAGCCTTTACCAAGCGCTTTAACTTTTTCGGCAGTTTCGGGAGAAAGGCGGATCGCTATTACTTGTTTTTTTCGGAGCTTGCGCTGTTCCTCGCTCGGTATAAACAACAAACAAAACTTTTTCAACTTTCCCTATCGTGATAAGGCGATCTTCCGTACCGCTATGGTTATATCAAATAATTCGATACGGTTGCTACCATATAAAAACGAGCTTTGCGGTTTCAAACGAGATTTTGTGCATTTTTATATTACACTGTTCTTTTTCATAATCCCATTCAAAAAGGCGCCGTATCGTGCTCTCATTTTCCATTTACTTAGCATACAATATGTAATACTTTTTAACAATCTATTTTTTTACTGATTAACGGTTTTTCGGCCCCGTCGTTTCATAATATTGTCATGACATTGCATGGCCGTTGCCAACGTGCCTTTTTCCGTGATAAGCTATGCCGAAGTTAAGAGCGCCTATCGTTTCGATTTTGCGATAACGCAAGAGTAAATCGGAAATCTTAGTCCGCCTCATAACAAATATAAGCTAATTAAGGAAGTATTTTATGGCATATACGGATTGGAGCAATAAGATCTCCGGATTCAAAAAAATCGATGTTCGCGGCGTAGCAGGAAATTTTTTCCCCGGATTAAAAAAACAGGCCGAAGATTTAAACGTTGGACAGGGACTTGAAATTGTGCAGAGTTTCGACCCGATTCCTCTTTACGAGGTTATGAAAGGGCTTGGATTTGAAAATCACACCGAAAAAGCGGGAGAAAACGAATACCACGCTTATTTTTATCGCGTTGAAGCAAAAAACGAAACAGGGCATATCCCGATGAGGCCTGCCGCTTTGACCAATTTTCCTCTCATAGATGAAGATCTGGGACAAATAGCCGTGAATTTTTGGGAGCTTACGTGGAATGACGGCAAAAGGTATCTTCCGTATGAAACACGGCTGTTATTATCATTGACAAACGCGGTAGGCGCAGGAAGGATGAGACAGGCTACCAGAGAACTTGTAAAAGCGTACGCGTACGGACTGGACTCCGCCGCCTTTGACGATGTGTTTGAACTTCTTGCATGGAATCAGGGAATAGGATTTTTCAGCTCCGAAATAGGACCGTCAACCCTATTTGCCGCATACAAGGCCATAAAACAGATGGAAAAACAGGGAAGAGACAGAGCGGAAATCTGTTCGATGCTTCGAGAAAAATTCGGAGAAGCGAATCCCGATGTAAAAGTTTTATAAAAGACAGCGCTAAAAGCGTGTGAAAATAGCGCACGAATGCGTAATTTTCGAAAATTGAAATTTTCTCTCTTGTGCAATTTTAAGAAATCTCTAAAAACCGCAAGTTTTTTGAGCCGGCAATGGGATAAAGATTTCCTCTAAATTACTTTTCGGAATCGTTCATGACAAATTTCATAATATGCTAGTATATCTTTAATGAGAGGAGGAAATAAAATGCAAATAGCTGAAATCATGAAAAAAATGATTGCCTATTCCGGCAAAAACCGGCATGACATAAATCACTTTATAAAAGTTTGGACATATGCAAGAACAATAGGTAAGTTGGAAGTTTTGGATGAAAGAACACAGCGCATCCTTGAAATCGCCGCGATACTGCATGACATAGCCTGCCCTCTTTGCCGAAAAAAATACGGCAACACCGACGGAAAGGCGCAGGAAGCCGAAGGCATGATCCTCGCGGAGGATTTTCTTAAAGACTGCGGTTTGCCGGACGACGAAAACAAAAGGATAATATACCTCATAGGTCATCACCATACTCTCACAAATATCGACGGTTACGACTATCAGATACTCATTGAAGCCGACTACCTTGTAAACGCCGATGAAAAAAGTTATTCTTCCGAGAATATTCATAAATTCAGAGAACGGATTTTTAAGACAAAGTCAGGAATTGATCTGTTAAAGTCGATGTACACCTGAATTTTACCCGCTGCACAAGCCAAAAATCCGCACGCGTCCGAAAATCGAAAATATGCAAAAAGCGATAATTTCCAAAATGTCAAGTCTGTCAAAAATATTGACACAAGCCCCGCTTTTGTTATATACTAAATAATAGTACATTATTGATTTGAGTACAAATTTCTACATAACATAATATTTTATAAAGTCGCTAAATACTGATTTTACAGAGGTTCCTATGAAAAAAGGTTTTTCAAGGCTTTTACTTACAAAAGTATTGTTTTTTTTGTTATTGCCGGTATTGGCGGGCTGTATAAACAAAAAGTCAGATTCCGCCTCCGTCCAAATCGATTTTTGGACGTTTCCCAACTTCTCTTCGGAAACGGGAACGGCGGGAGACTTTGAAAAAAGCCTTATAGCGGCTTTTGAAAAGCAAAATCCGTCCGTTAAAATAAATTTCAATCTGGTAAGCTTTGCCGACGGAGCGGCTAAAATTGAAGAAGCCATCGCCGCGGGAAAGGCTCCAGATATAGTATACGACGCTCCGGGGCGCATAATCGAATGGGCGAACAAGGGATTGCTGGCGCCTCTCGACGACGTTCTTGCAACCGAAAAACCGTATATCACGACAGGTTTGCTCGCCGTATCCGCCGGTAAAGACAGGCGCACCTACATGTATCCGATGCACGAGGGTCCCTTCGCAATGGCCTTCAATAAAGAAATGCTTGAAGACTTAGGCCTCATAGATCTTTTACCGTATAAACGCCGAGACAGGCAATGGACCGTCGCCGAATACGAAAAACTCTTAACCGCGCTTAAGACAAAATTGCCTAAGGGCAAGACACCGGGAGTTTTCTTTTATAAAACACAGGGCGGAGATCAAGGGACAAGGGCGTTTTTGGTAAACCTATACGGAGACGTAACTCTTTTAAACGCCGACTATTCTAGATACACATTCAATACCCCTCAGGCGGTAAAAAATCTTACATGGACTGTAAATGCAATGAAAAAAGGACTTTTACTCGACGGTAAAGACCTTACTTCCAACGACGCCATAGCGATGTTTGTGGAAGCTAACGCCGCCCATACAATCCTTTATTCTCCGCAGTTGAACAAAATGTACGACGGTAAACGCAAATACAAAGGAAAAGATTTTACTCCGATCTACATGCCCTTCCCTAACGATTCGGGTGCTCCGTCTCTCGAATTTCTGGCGGGAGGAGCCTGCATTTTTAAAAACAAGGATCCGAATAGAATAAAAGCGGCAAAAAATTTCTTAAAATTTGCAGCTACCGACGAGGTTTGGGCCGAAAAACTGGTTGCAGCGACGGGAAGTTTTCCCGCTTCGTCCAAAATAGAAATAAAGACCGACAATGATGAAATATTGTACAATTCCGTTCTGCAAAAATTTTTCGGTCAGTACTATAATACCGTTACAGGTTTTCCGGAAATGCGAAAATTTTGGAACACAGCTCTTAAAGACGCCGCCGCAGGGCAAAACATTCAAAATGTTTTGAATGTTTTTGTAAGAAACGCGGATAATTCCCTTAAAAAATAGGATATTTTATGAAACAAATTTCTCAGGACATAACGAAAAGTAAGATTTTTTCCATTAAAAATAAAATAATAGCGGCGTTTGCAATATTTTCAATTTCAATATTGGCAATAACATGCGTGGTATCCATTTCGCTTGCATCGTTTTCGCTGATGAACAACACTAAATATTTTTTAAATGAATTGACTTTCAGTTCATCAAAAATTTTGGACGAACGTTCAAAGGCTATTTTCGGAAAGCTGGAAGCTTTTGCAAATATACCCGATATTCAGGACGAAACGATTTCCTACAGAAATAAGATTGAATTATTTAAAAACGAAATTCAGATGCAACGCCAACGGGGATGGTTGACTTTCGGCATAGGCGGCAAAAACGGAATCATATTCCACACTAACAGTAAAACCGAAAACGCCGCGTCGACGGCATGGTTTTCCCAAGCGATAAAAGGAAAGTACGTGATCACCGAACCCGCATTGTCCGCCACAGAGAGATCTTACGTCTCCACGGTTGCCATTCCGATGCGGGATCTGCAGGGAAAAATTACCGGCGTCATAAGCGCAACTCTTTTGGGGGATTCTCTTTCAAATCTCATAAGCGACATAATAGTCGGAGAAACGGGAACCGCGTATCTTATAAGTCCGGAAGGCACGATACTCGGAAACCGCCAGCCTGAAATATTGTATAAAAACATATTTACGGACGTATACGAAAATGAAAGCGCGGAATTTCAATCATTTTTAAAGAAAGCGTTAAGCTCTAAAAAGTCCAACGTCAGCATTTCAAAAATTGACAATATACGATACGTATCCGCGACATCTCCTATGCGCTATTCAAATTGGACTCTGTTGGTAACGGCTCCCGTTTCGGAGTTTGTCGCAGAAAACATAAAAACTCTTGTTAAAACATTCATATTTGTTACAGTAATACTGCTTTTAATTGCCTTCATCATAGGTTATATAGTCGCAAGGCATATTGCAAAACCGCTCAATCGTGCAATTGAAGCTCTGCGCAATATTTCACAAGGAGAAGGAGATCTCACCATAAGTTTGCCCGTAACGGGAAGCGACGAAACGGGACTCTTGTCTTCATATTTTAACCAAACTATTTTTAAACTGCGAAACTCGATCAAAAAAGTAGGAGAAAATTCCAGCGGAATGAAAGCCGTTGGTTCCGACCTTGAAAGCAACATGATGTCCGTAACGGAATTCATAAAGACTATAACGAATAGCATAGAAGATCTCCGCGGACACTTCAGCGCACAAGAAAAAAGTATTACCGAAACTGCGTCCGCGATCGAACAGATAATCAAGATCGTAAGACAGCTGGACGCAAGCGTAAGCCAGCAACTATCGCTCGTAATGGAATCCGCAAGTTCTTTTGACAACATGACGCAGAGTATGACCAGCGTTGGATCCAACGTAAAGCAGACGCAGGTCGCCATAAGGAACCTCTCCGACGCTACAAATAACGGAAGAGAAACTCTTATTAAGGCAAACGATATTTCTCAAAGAATTTCTGAAGCGTCCGGAGGATTGATCGAAGCGAGCGCCGTAATTGAGAATATCGCAAACCAGACAAACCTTTTGTCAATGAACGCCGCGATCGAAGCCGCTCACGCCGGAGAAGCGGGAAAGGGATTTGCCGTCGTCGCCTCCGAAATCAGAAAGCTCGCGGAAGTTTCAAGTTCTCAAGGCAAAACCATAACCGAAACTCTGAAAAAACTTACGGGCGAAATAGAAATGCTCGCCGGCTCGGCGGCAAATGCGGTTGAAAAATTCAACTTTATTTCAGGATATTCCGAGGAAGTCAATAATTCCATAGAAATTGTCGTTAAAGCTATGGAAACACAGGAAGAGAACGGCAAAAACATATGGAAGATGATAAAAGACGTCAACAGCATAACCGATGAAGTAAAACACGATTCCGATGAGATGCTTTCAAACAGCGAACAGATCAGCCAAGAGACTACACACCTTGACGGCCTCACAAAAATTCTAAGGGAAACGATGGATTCCATCCAAGAACAGCTGGACTTGATAAATTCCGTAACGCAGGAATCTCTTGAAATTGCGACAAAGAATAAAGACAGCATCGATAACCTTGTGGTCGAGGTGGGTAAGTTTAAAACTTCGGTTGAAGAAAATTAAGGCCTGTGAAAAAAAATTAATGGGTCAAAACGTCGGGAAAAAGACGACAGGCAGCCGTCTTCAGGCGGCTTTTTGTCGTGCCGCTGTCCGTAAAATTCACTGACAGCGGCCGAAGATCACCAAAAGCCGGCGATTTTTCGGCGGCGGCTCCTTCTTTTCTTATTCTTTTTCGATAAGATCAAGCAGCTCTTCTATCGTCTTTTTGCCGAACAGAGCTTCTTTGCCGTTTATCACATAGCACGGCACGCCCATGATGTTATACTTATCCTTTATTTCAGGAAAATGAGCGAGATCGTAAACGTCCGTAGTTATCCTTGTGTTTTGAGAGGCAATCTTCTGCGCAGCAGTGACCAGATCCGGACACATTGTGCAGGTAAGGCTCACAAAAATATCCATATGGACGTCCTTATCGATCGCTTTTATGCGGCTTTTCACGGAATCGTCCAAACTCTGCCCCTCCCCCGACATATTGTAAAGACCTAAGATAAACGAATTGAACTCGTGTCCGCCAGGCACACCGTGAAACGCCATACCCGTCTCCGTTCCGTCGGCCTTTAAAACTTTTACGCACGGCAATTTGATTTCTTCGCTATTCGAAGCCGTCTGTGTCGTAAGCTTATCGGTAAGGGACGAAAGCTCGCTCATGTACTGTTTTAATTCCTGTGAAATTTGCCGTTCGTCCAGATACATCTTTAAAACAAGGGGACTTTCCATCCTCTCAAAGACCATATTAAGTTGGGTGACCATTTCGTCGGTAAATAATTTTTCAGTTCCGGCAGATTCGGGCGATCCGCTTACAGCCGTTTTACCTGCCGCTTCGGCGGCAGGTCTTCCGTGCGCAGCCTCAGATTCGGCGGTCTTTCGTTTAGGCCGATCCGGAACGATACCTGTTTTTTTCTGCATTTCCGTGCAGTATTTTTCCAATTCGGTGGCGGCAAGCGCGCCGTCGCCGGTTGCTGTAACTACCTGCCGCAGATCTTTAATACAAACGTCTCCGGCCGCATATATTCCGTCTTTGGAAGTTTTCTGCTTTGCATCGGTCACTATGTAGCCGCGATCGTTCAGTTCAACGACTTTCGAAACAAAGGCCGTGCTGGGTTCATAACCGGCGAATACGAATACGCCGAACGTGTCATTTTCGTATTTTTTTTCCGTCAGTTCGTTCGTCTTATTGTTGCGGTAAACGATCTTACGCAATACCGTATCGCCCGAAACTTCTTCTATTTCGGAATTTGTAAGAACTGTGATTTTTTTGTTCTCACGCACTTCATCCGCAACCGATTTGGCGCATTTAAAATCGTTTCCGCGGATGAGAATAGTTACGTGCGCGGCGTATTTAGTAAGAAAGATGCTTTCTTCAGCTGCGGCAAATCCGCCGCCCACTACAAAAACATCTTTTCCCGTAAAAAATTCACCGTCGCAGGTGGCGCAATATGCAACCCCGTGCCCGCGGAATTCAGCTTCGCCTTTAAATCCTATTTTTCTCGGATGGGCGCCTGTCGCGATCAGCACACCGAAACATTTTATTTTTCCTTTATTCGTGCTGACCGAATAACAATCGCCGCCGTCTTCTATACCGGTAACTTCCGCAAGCATAAATTCCGCTCCGAAATTTTCCGCCTGCTTTTGCATTGCCCCTGTAAGATCTTCTCCGCTTACGCTCTTTATTCCGGGATAATTTACAACTTCAGCAGTGAGCGTTATCTGTCCGCCGAATTTTTCTTTTTCGACTATCAACACGCGGAAACACGCCCGTGCAAGATATATTCCGGCCGTAAGACCTGCAGGCCCGCCTCCAATGACGACGGCATCGTAAAACTGCTTGAGATCGCCGCTCATCAAAGCGCACCCACGAGATCAATGCTGGGTTTTAAAGTTTCTTTTCCGGGCTGCCACTTGGCGGGGCACACTTGATCGCCGTGTTCGGCTACAAACTGGCATGCTAAAAGCTTACGCAAAAGTTCTTCCGCGTTGCGACCTACATTTCCCGAATTGACTTCATATGCAACGATTTTGCATTCAGGGTTGACGATAAAAGTTCCTCTTTCCGAAATTCCCGCATCTTCAATGAGAACTTCAAAATCTTTAGACAGCGCATGCGTAGGATCGGCAAGCATGGGATAAGTAAGCTTTGCGATCTTTTCCGAATGATCGTGCCACGCCTTGTGCACGAAGTGCGTATCGCACGAAACCGAATAAATTTCACAGCCGGCATTTTTGAATTTGGCATAAGTGTTTTCCAAATCTTCAAGCTCCGTCGGACACACAAAAGTAAAATCCGCCGGATAAAAGAAAAACACGCTCCATTTGCCTTTGATATCGGCTTTTGATACTGTTTTAAAAGAATTGTTTTGAAAAGCTTGAACTTTAAAATCTGCAACTTCCTTGTTGATAAGTGACATAAAAACCTCCTGATTACGATAAACTTATCCGTATATATTAGCCATACGTAACTTTAGTATAGCATACGAACAATTATTTGTAAACAGTATAATATAATAATTATTACAATTTTATATTAAAATTAACTGAAGAAAGACATTTTCATGCCGAAAAGATGTTTTTTGTAAGACTATCCTGTAACTGTAACAAAGCGGAGATGTTTTATAAGTAAACAGCAAAAACAACCGCTGATTTTTGCAGATACAGCACTGCATCCTCCTCTCCTTTTGCCCCGCCGATAAGTTTTATCGGCGGGGTTTTTCATTTTAAAATGAATGTTGAGTTTTGAAGGTAAGAGAAAAGATGTACTTTCGGCGAGGACGGCGTTAGGATTCGCCTTTCGTCGTTCGTTGGTTCACGCCGTTCGCCGCTCTCACTAACGCATGCCGCTGCGGCCTGTCACTGGTTCAGAGCGCTGACAACGGCTTCAATACCTGCGCGGCCGACGTTGCTGCTCTTGCCTACGCCCCACGTCTGCCGTCCGTCTTCAAACGTGATCTGAACATAAGAAAACGCGCTTGTGTCACTTCCACTTCCGACGCTGTGCTCGTAAAACGAAGTTATATTAAAGCGCGGAACCGGCGTATCTTTTAAAGCCGCTACGAAGGCGTCAAGAGGTCCGTTTCCTTTTCCGCCTATGGCGTATTCTTTTTCTTTCCATAAAATCACACCGCGGCACGCAACGGTTTTGTCGGCGTTTTTGCCGGCCGGAGAATCTATATGTGTTTCGGCTAAATCGGTGATTGAAAGAGGTTCGGTTTTATTCAGCCACTGTTTGGAAAAACAATCGTAGACTTCGGCTATCTTAAGTTCCCTCTGCGCCTTGTCCGCAGCTTCTTTAACAATTTCTCCGAGTACGGGATGCATGGGTTTGGGAATGGAAAGGCCGTAGTTGTTTTCAAGTATAAAGGCCGCTCCTCCTTTTCCGCTCTGGCTGTTTATTCTTATGATTCCCTCATACTGCCTTCCTATGTCATGAGGATCTATGGGAAGATAGGGGACGTCCCAAACGGCGTTTTCAGGCATTGTTGCGCGCGCCGCCATTCCCTTTCTTATCGCATCCTGATGAGAGCCGCTGAAGGCAGTAAAGACCAATTCTCCTGCGTAAGGAGTTCTGGGGTGTATGGGCATGCCGGTCAATTCTTCGTACTTTGCGGCGATAAAAGGAATGTCCGACAGATCCAGTTCAGGATCTATCCCTTGGGAATACATGTTGAGCCCTACTATAACAATATCAAGGTTTCCGGTACGCTCGCCGTTTCCGAATATAGTACCTTCAACCCTGTCGGCGCCGGCAAGAAGTCCCATTTCACAGGTGGCCACCCCTTCTCCGCGATCGTTATGAGGATGAAGGCTTATAATTACACTGTCGCGGTTTGTAATGTGCGTACAAAAATATTCTATTTGATCGGCAAATATGTTCGGCATTGCGCATTCCACAGTAGTGGGAAGATTTAAGATTATTTTCTTATCGGGAGTCGCGCCCCACGCGTTTTTTACGGCTTCACAGATTTCAACGGCAAAGTCTATTTCAGTATTGGAAAAACTTTCAGGCGAATATTCAAGGCGAACGTCGCAATCCCCTGCAAGCGGAAGCAGTTTTTTTACGCACGCAATTCCGTCAAGAGCTACTTTAACTATTTCTTCTTTTGTCATGTTAAACGTGTATTTTCTTTGGGCGGGCGAAGTGGAATTGTAAATATGGAAAATGACGCGGGGAAGCCCCTGCAGGCATTCGAAGGTTTTTTTGATCAGATGTTCGCGCGCCTGGCACAATACCTGAACGGTAACATCGTCAGGAATGCGCTTTTCTTCTATAAGTCTGCGCAAAAAATTATATTCCGTATCGGACGCGCTGGGGAAACCGACTTCTATTTCTTTAAATCCGAGCTTTACCAAAAGATCGAAAAAAGCAAGTTTTTGTTCGATTCCCATAGGATTTACGAGCGCCTGATTTCCGTCGCGAAGATCGACGGAACACCAGACTGGAGCCTTTGTTATCGACTTATCCGGCCAGCTGCGGTTTTTAATGTCAATGGCAGCGAAGGGCTTGTACTTTTCAGGTTTCATATTCAACTCCTTTTACGCTGCCGTAAAAACGCAATTTTACGGCAGCGCATAAAAAAAAGACCCGCCGCATAAGCGACAGGTCTGTAAAATCCATAGGTAATATTTTACACGGCACCATCATCTGCGGCATTTGGAGAGAAAACCTGCTAGCAATAGCGCTGTGTATTTTTGTTTCATAATGTGATAATGCAACGTTTTTTAATAATAGTCAAGCGGGCAAAGCCGAAAGTGCATGCAAAAAGCGCAGGAGGCACACAACGCAGCGCTCGCAAACGTGCGAATTTCCCGCTTCCCTCTTCAGTTATCCGCTTTTTTTGTCCGGCGCTTAGGAGCCGTTTCAGGTTTACCGGAATTCAGTTCGATATCCTTCACAGGCGCAGCTTTAGACGACGCCGTAATATCGTCGCAATGCTTTGAGGCCTTTACGAGTTCGTTAAATTCTTTGCCTTCCACAGTTTCTTTTTCGAGCAAGAGTTCCGCCACATATTTAAGCAATTCACCTTGTTTTTTGAGCAATTCCAGAACATGTTTGTAGCGTTCTTCCATCACTCTGGCAATCTCTTCGTCGATGTACTGCTGCGTAGTTTCCGCATATTCGCGTACAAGAGCCGGTTCAACTCCGCCGTAACCCTTTCCGGCCTTGCCGAGAGCGACGTTTTTAAAACGCTTACTCATTCCGTACGAAGTTATCATATTGCGCACTATATCCGTCGCACGCTGTATGTCGTTGGCCGCGCCCGTAGTGATTTCATCAAATATAAGCTGTTCCGCAGCGCGTCCGCCCAGCAATACGTCAACTTCACCCAAAAGCCGCTGTTCGCTCTTAAGGAATTCGTCGTCTTCGGGAAGCTGAAGAGTATATCCCAATGCGCCTACACCGCGCGGAATTATCGTTATCTTATGCACAGGATCGCTTCCCGGCGTAAAAGCCGCTACTAAGGCATGTCCTGTTTCATGATAGGCGACTACTCGCCGCTCTTTTTCTTTTACAACTCTGGATTTTTTTTGCAGACCGACCATGGTTTTTTCTATGGCTTCGTCAAAATCGGCCATGGAAACGCGTTTGCGGCCGGCACGAACGGCAAGCAAGGCCGCTTCGTTTACGATATTTGCCAAATCCGCTCCTGCAAATCCGGCGGTAGCGTGCGCAAGGGCGCTGAAATCTACGGCGTCTTCAAGCTTTACGTTTTTTGCATGGATACGAAGGATAGCTTCGCGCCCCTTTACATCGGGACGATCGACAACCACCTGCCGGTCGAAACGTCCCGGCCTGAGAAGAGCGGGATCAAGAACGTCAGGACGGTTAGTAGCCGCAAGGATTATAAGGCCTTTTTCATTGTCAAAGCCGTCCATTTCAACAAGAAGCTGGTTTAAAGTCTGTTCACGCTCGTCGTTACCGCCGAGATTATTCATGCGGCTTTTACCTATGGCGTCCAATTCGTCAATAAAGATAATACACGGAGCCTTTTCGCGCGCCTGCTTGAACAAATCGCGCACGCGGCTTGCGCCGACTCCCACAAACATTTCTACAAAGTCCGAACCGCTTATTCTGAAAAAAGGCACCCCCGCTTCTCCGGCCACGGCGCGGGCAAGCAAAGTTTTTCCCGTACCGGGGGGACCGACTAAAAGAACGCCCTTGGGAATTTTTCCGCCTATGTCGGTATATTTTTTAGGTTCCTTTAAAAAATCGACGACTTCCACAAGCTCTTCTTTCGCCTCGTCTACGCCGGCTACGTCCGAAAAACGCGTCTTTACCTTGCCCTCTTCAACAGCCCTTGCGCGCGATTGCCCCGCGCTGAAAATGCTGCCCATGCCGCCGCCCATTCCCCCTCCCATCTTGCGGAAAACAAAAAAGTACATGAGAAATATAAGACCGAACGGTAAGAGCAAATTCATCAAAAGCTGCATAAAATAGTTGTTCTGTTTGGTTGCGAAGCGATATTCCACGCCCTTCCTGTCAAGCAGTTCGATAAAGCTGGACATGAGCACGCCGGCCGTTCTATACTGAGCGCGATTTGAAAAAGCCGTCGCACGCGACAGATTCCATAAGCTGTCGCGGACGGAAGAAGAATCGGAATAAGAACTGGCGGGACCGTAACCTGTAAAATATGTTTCACCTATTTCTACGGAAACGATTTTTCCGTCTTCAATAAGCTGACGGAACTCGGAAAAGTCGATAAGATTTTCGGGCTTCGAATTCATCATCATGTGCAGAATTGCGACTATGCCGAATACCACAAGAAGCAAAAGCCCGAACGGAACTCGCGGCCGCCTTTTATCTTTTTTATTCTTATCGTCATCTTTGGGATCCGTAGATAATTTAAAGAAATTAAAAGGATCTTCATTATTATTTTTTTCAGGGTCGTTTTGTTCGCTCATAAATATTTTCATAATAAGAATATACGCAATTTTAAATAAATAGTCGACAAAAAACCATATTTTAATTAAGTTTTTTTTTTGCCGGCCGATAATGAGAAGTGAGATATAAAAATATTTTGCAGCGTCTCGAAAGCCGGAAATTTTCCGTGACGCGCATTTTATTAGCTGAGACTGTCCGAAAATTTCAGCTTTTGAACAGTTTCTTTGATTGCACCTGGCCGAAAATCAAATCTTTCCCGGTGCAATTTTAAATCGGGAGGAAAAATGGGCTATCCGCAGGCTTACAGCGCATACCGCGAAACAAATGTTAAGACGGCAAGCCAAGGAAAACTGGTAGTGCTGTTATACGAGGAAGCAGTTAGGCAGCTTTCACAAGCTTTAGGGCATTTCAATTCCGGCGGGAAAATCAACGCTTCCAAGATCGAAAAATTCAGCGCAAACATAAGCAAGACGCGCGAAATAATCACCGAATTGCAGGTTTCTCTCGATATGTCCAAGGGAGGACAGATAGCGCAAAGCCTCATGTCGCTGTATGTATATTTTAACAATGAGCTTCTTGACGCAAATATAAGCCATGATAAGAAAAAGATCGAATTCGTTGCAAATATGATGAAAGAATTGCTTGAATCCTGGCGCACGGCTGCAAACAGCACGGCAAACGCACCGGCAGCCGTCATACCCGCGGCCCTTAATATAGAAGGATAAAATATGACGGAACTGACGGATCGGGAAGTAAACGAGAGAATCGCAATCCTTAAGCGCTTTAAGACACTGCTCGAACAGCAGCGCAATAAATTCCGAGAATATCTTAAGATACTCGAAAATCAACAAAATTCAATCGCTCAAGAAGATCCTGAAAGCCTTTTTACCCATACCGTGCTTGAACAACAGGTAGTTCAAAATATAGTCACACTGCAAAAGGTAATAGATCCTATGAACAGCCTGTACCGTCAATTTAACGGTATTGCCGAAAATGAAGACGACCATGTTCTTTCGGATCTTAAAAACGATCTTACAAACCTGCAAGAAAAGGTTTTGGCTCAGAACAAAAAGAACCGTGATCTTCTTCGCACGCACTTAAGCCAGATACGAAGGCAGCTTGAATCGTTTAAGAATCCTTATGCCCGCACGCAGAGCATATACGCTCAAAAAGCGCCCGTCGCAAGCCTTGTAGAAATTCAAGCTTAAATTCCGCCGACTTTCGATCGCCTATTTTTCAGAAAGATAGTAGCGAATATTCTTTACAAAATCGGCACGGCTCTTTTCAGATGCAAAAGCACAGGAAGCGATGTCGGGCAGCGGTCCTCCGGGCAGCGAGGCAGCCCAAAAGCGAACGTCGTCAGCTTGCATATCTATCGATTCTCCCCTCAATGCGGCCGGAGCAAGCCGCGTTTCCTGTGAAAACAAAGATTGTCCTGCCTCTGAAGACAGCCGCTCAAGCATCGCTTCGGAAGTTTTTGTGTTGCGAAAGCACAGCGCGGAAACGGAAGGGGCGATTATTCCGTGCGTCATATAAGGTTTTTTGGGAAATATTTCAGCGTCGTAGTATTTTATCATCGGGAAAGGCTGTTCTCTATGCCCGCTTAAAAGCATAAGAATGACGGCGGTATGTTCCCTGTTCATAAGATCGGTCACAACTGTTTTAGGAGCCTTATACCAGTTTCTAAGAAGCATCCCCTCTTTTTCCCATTTCTTTAATATATCAAGCGCCTCAGAAAATTTTAAATCCGCGGTTGCAGGATTTTCGGCGCTTAAAGGAGTTTTTTTGCCCGTGCCGATTAAACCGAGCGTAATATCAAGCATTTTTGAAAATTCGGAAGTTTCTTTTAAGCGGCATACAAAATCATAATAGCCGCGCCCCGAAAGAGCTTCTACAAGGGAAGAAACAAAGGCGATCAACGTATTATCGTCGAGTCCGGCACAGGAAACGGGAACGGCAATGAGCGGACGACTTTTGTCAATAAAAGTTGAAAATTCATCAAGATTTTCCGGTTTTAATATATTCGCCCTGTTAAAAAATGAAGCAAGGTAAGCCGCTTCAAAATGATCCGTAAAAAGAGGCATCACACAAAAAGCGGCAGGAGAGGCAGAATCGTTCCTTTTTGTCCGCGCCGGATTTGAAAAGAACACGGAGTTTACGACGGTCTGCGGATATCGGGCGGTAATTTGAGGCGGCAAAGACAGCGCGTATTGCTTTTGAAATTCCGTCACTATTCCCGTATTTGTTATAAGGATATCCGTTTTCTTATGCAAATCTTTGTTCAATGACTTTTTTTCGGCAATCGCCTTGAATTTTATTTTACCCGAGATTTCTTCCGTTATTACGGATCTTATAGTTTCAACATAGGTTTCAGGGACGCCTAAAAACCCCACTATCGTGGTTTTGACGCGCGCCGTGTACAAAACGACCCGAACGGCAGTTACCGTAAATAGTACGAGCGCACAAAAAAATACGGCATAAAATCTTTGCTTTTCAGACAGTTTAGAGAAAAATGCAAAAAAAACCGGATATTTTTTGCGTTTTTGAAGCGGCTTTTGTGTTGAATATTTTTGTTTCGCGCTTTTTTTTCGTTTTTTACTCATATACTTCCATATATTTTCATTTTATGGTAACATATTGACTTTAATTATACGCAGAATTTTATTAAAACACAACATAGTGACTTTTTATTAAAAATACTGTATATTATTAAAAAATAACTATTTATAAATATAAAACATACCGATTAACGACTAAGGGTCATTTTAACCGAATTTTACTGCACAAAATAGACGCTGTATGTCGATCTGCGGCAAAGTTTCAAGCAACTACAGCGAAACTTTGAATATTTTAACACAGAGGGACATTATGAAAAAACTATTCCATACCCCCCCCCTAAATTTTTTTGTATTGGCAGCGGCAGCCTTGATTTTCTTTCTTGCCATTCCGTCATGCGATCTAGGACTCGGAGACTCCGTAGATACGGAAACGCCGACGGTTTCCATATCATACCCTCCGCACGGCGCGATAATAAAAGATTCTTTTACGCTTGCAGGAGCATGCTCCGACGACGAAGGAGTTACCTCGATAAGCATCGCTGTTACGAATACCAACACTCACGTCTCTTACGGCACATATTGGGCTTCAATTTCAGGAAATTCGTGGAGCGCAAATTTAAATGCAAGAGTCCCTGCCGGCGGATACAACGGCTGGACGCTGCCCGACGGCAATTATGTTTTTTCGGTTACGGCGAAAGACGCCGCCGGCAGGACGTCGGGAACTTCGTCGGTCGCATTGACGATAGACAATACCCCTCCCGTTTTTGTAATAAGTTCTCCCGGCGTTGACGGAACAAACGCGTCAAGCGACCCGACGGAGTACGGTACCCGTTTTAAAGTAAGCGGCCAAATAGCGGAAGACCATGCTGTGAACATGACTGTGAGCGTCTACGACACGTCTACGGATCCTAATAACTTAAGCCCCGCAACTCTCTTAGGCACATATACTGAAAGCAATATCGACATTTCAGGCGGAACCGATATCGTATTTGCAAAGTATTCGGCAGGCGGCACAAGCGAATTAAATGCAAGGTATGCGGCCTGGTATGGCGGCGCGTCGGGAAATAAAAAACTTTACGCAGTGATAAGCCTAGCCGATTCCGCAAGAGAATACAAAAATCCCTCATCGGGCGCAACGGGAAACGGAAATTCAAACGAGGGAAAATTATATCTTTACGACAAGGTATATTCTGAACTTATGAGTACGAGCGGAACCGGGCTCGGACTTACCATATCGGACATTAAACAGATATATAATGAAACTTCAACGCTTCCCGAATCGGTGCAAACAAGCGCAAAAGCAATACTTACAAACCCGAGTTATATAACAAACGTAACAAAATTTTCAATAAATCCGGATGCCAGCCCTAAATACAGCGTAATAGGCTACGGATTTACCGCAGCAGACGTAGGAACCGCAACTTTTACAAATTCCGCTTCAGGCGGACAAAAGGTTTCTGTTTCCGCGATTTCAGGACGCGACGGAACTCTTGTAAAGCCCGAAACCCTTAAAGCATGGCAATTCGGCCCGTACAAGGACAGCGCGGATCCGGGCACGGAGAGGGTTCTTACGCCCGCTGTTCTGCAAACCATCTATGACGACCCGGACGCCTATGCGGCAGATCCTGCGAACGCTGCCGTTAAGCTGCAACTTGCAGATAATTCAGCTTATACGGGATCTTCCGTGGACTCTTATTCCTGGGAAGTCCAAATAGGCAGTACTATTACGGCAGGAAAGTATTATGTCATAGCCGTTTCAGGAAACGATGCCGACAACACGCCGATGACAAACGCCGACGACAGATACTACGGATTTAAAGCTTCGGTGTCGGGAACACCGCCTGCAATAACATGGGACAATACCCTACCCTCAACCTTCATAAATTCCGCAGACGATTTGGGTTATTTTAATTCAAGCGATATGACTTTCAGCGGAAAAGCGACCGGAGGAGGAGGAATAAATTCCGTCCAATATTCCGTACAGGTTACGGACGAACAGACAAACCTCACCGTAGGAACTATTACTGGAAACGCAATCTATAATTCTTTGGACAATAAATGGACCTTTGATCTTGTACACGGAGCGGGATACTTTACCTGTGAAACCACATCTCTCACAAACAGCGGCAGGCAATATCTTTTTAACGTAACCGTTACCGTAACAGGAGTAAACGGTCAAATAAGCACGAGAAATCGCCGTATTCATGTGGATACGAAAAAACCCGATATTACCATTTCTTCCGTAAGTCCCATAGTCGCTTCAGGAACGGATTCTCTTGTAAACGGTAAGCTCACAATAAGCGGTTCCGTAACAGAATCGGCTCTTAAAAATATTTACTATGAGATTTTCTCGCCTGCAAGTGCGGCTGCCCCTTCATACACTTCAAGCGATCTAGGCGCAAAATATTCGTTTTCAGAAACAATTCGTACGACGGATCCTGTATACCATATCCAAGACAACACATCCGTAAAGATCGTATATTACGCAAAAGATCATGCGGGAAATGTGAATTCCTATTCGACAACACAGTATTTAAACAACGGGAACGACAGCGGAACGCCGCTGGAAGTCAAACAATCCTCCGACAAACCTGTCGTTACCGGAAGTAATTTTTATGACGTAGCTTTGGCAAATATAAGCGCAACGGTACATCAGGTAGGAAACACTTATTACGGAAATCTTTTCGGAGTGACAAGCAACAACAAGCTTTTGGGAACTATTTCCGATGACGACGCCGTCGCAAAAGTTTCAATCGGTTACAGAACGGCAAATTCATCAGATCCTTTTACCGAAACTACGCTTCTTACAGGCGGAAATTCCTCCACCTATCCTTTCAGTTACAGCTTGCCGTCCACAGAAGGTGAATATGAAATTCAATTTACGGTGCTTGACAGGACGGGCTTTGCAGCGGAATCAAACGCCCAGCCTGTTCCCAGTACTAATATTACAAAGAAAAATTTCTTTGTCGCGGTAGACAAGGGATCTCCGACGCTTGTTATAAACAATACATCGGGTTCCTATTACAAAACAGGACAAATCTTTAAAGTTACGGGAACAGCTTCCGACAAAACGGCTGTAACTCTCAGCGGTAAAAGCAATCACGGAAGCCCAGATACTCCGACAAACCCCGCCTTCGATACTCCCGCGCCGCCGGTTCCAGAAAAGCCGTGGACTGATACGATAACCGCCGCCGGAACTGAAGGCCAAACCGTAACGCTTACCTACTCCGCAAAAGACAAATACGGACAGGAAACTTCTTCTTCGATCAATTACACAATAGATAATACGGCGCCGGCAATCAAAAACGACGCAACTCATAAGGCAGAGGTCAACTCAACCGACTACGATTCTTTAGGTGCGACTTGGTATAATTCAACGGCGTTAAAAATCACCGATTACTTTGAGGAAAACGGAAGCGGAATTTCAGCCGTTTATTACAACTTAAATAATTCCATAAACACAACCCTAAACCCTGACGGAACTCTTACGGCGGACGGGTTTGTAAACCCTGCCTCGGCGAAAGGCGAATTTTGCGCTTTTTCGGCGACGATTTCAGGCTTTGCGGAAGGGAGCAATATACTTTACATTGCCGCGACCGATAACGCAGGCAACGTTTCGGCGGTAAAAACATACACTATCAACATAGACACTACGGCCCCCACAATAGAATCTTCTTCAACTTCCGTTATATTGACAAACGGCAAAGCGGATATTTCCATAACGGGCTTTACGACAGACCCGAAACCGTCCCCAAGCATACAGGCGTCGGGCGTCACCGCGGTTTCGGTATACATAGGCAATACGACAAATAAAATTGCGTCGGATAATCCCAGTGCGACTCCTTCTTACGGATCCTTAGTATTAGGCGCGCCCGATTCGGACGGCAAAAGAGCGTGGACGCTTACGATCGACGCAGCCGACGGCAGCGGGAACGCCAATGCATGGTTCAGCTCTTTAGGTTCGGAGTCGGGAGTTTACGCTTTGGTAACGGACTCTGCCGGAAACAAGATAGACAATATAAAAATAGCGTCTCTTTCCGTAGATACAACTGCCCCGACGGTATCGTTTACGGTGCCGGCTGAAAACGCCAGAGTGAACAAAACGATCAGCGTAAGCGGGACGAGCTATGACAACAAAGAGCTTTCAAGCGTCGCCCTTTCCTATACCACTTCAACGGCGGTTTCTCCTCCGGAAAGCGACTGGCATCTCTTGCAAACTTTTTCGGCTACGGACGGCTATAATTGGTCTTATAATTTCAACACTACCGACCCTGCTCACGGCATAGCGGATAATTCCGTGGTAAGGCTGAGAGCTCTTGCGACGGATTCCGCCGGAAACACAAAACAAGAAATAAGAAGCATAAATATCGATCAGAGCAGCGACAGACCCGTTGTTTCATTTACAAACCTTACATTAACAGGCATGACTTCCTCAAACTATGTATGGCTTATAGGCTCAAATGTTCTCAGAGGAACCGTCAGCGACGATGACGGCGTCAATTCAATAAAACTGATCATAAGCGCTTCAATACCGACCGATACGGATTGGAACAATGAAACAGCTCTTACGCTCGGTAACGGGAATTCATGGACTTACACATTCACCAGCAACGGAAGTCAGAAAGTATATTTCCAAGTTACGGATTCCGCCGGCGAAAAATTTACGTCGCAGGCTTCATATTCCGTAGACGCAATTTATCTTTCCGACGACACGAATACATTCGGTACGGTATCCCATGCCGATTCCGTCCTTTATCTCCGCGTCGACACTTCCGCGCCTTCGGCCGCTATGACCGGGATCAGTACGGACGGACTTGCAATTACGAATGCCGGTAAAACATGGACAACTTCGTATTCTTCCGTTCTTTTAGGCGGAGACAAACCGTCTTTCCAAATAAAACTTACCGCAAACGACGAAAACGGAATTGCCCACGTTAAGGCCAAAACTTCAGGCCTCACAGCCGACAACGGCACTCCCGTTGCCGTCGCAAACTATACCGCCAAGGCTATGACCGCTGCAAATACGGAAGCAGGCCCTTCTGACACAATAGATTACTATCTTTTTGAAAACATTGCATGTTCAAACGGAAGCGGTTCCATGGTTCTTACCGTTACGGTTACGGACAGTTCGGGACACGCAACAAATATCACACAGAATTTAGCTGTCGACAATACGGCTCCTAAAATTATCGTACAATCGCCGTCTCAGAACACCACTATAAGCGGCGCCGTAAGCGTATACGGTTCGGTAGACAGTTCTTCTACCATGTATTATGCGGTTTCGACAAATTCCACCGTATCTCCGGACGATGATAACGGCAGCACTGCGTTTACATGGCTGGATGAAAACAATGTTTCCACTTCGCTGGGCGACATTTCTTCCAAGACCGTTTACACGCAGATAAACGATGCAACGCTTTCATGGTACGTGTACTTTGACGGCGATATAGGCGGTGGCGCTACGGGAACGCATGCAAAGACTTTAAACGATTATCTTGTGGA
Organism: Treponema parvum; assembly: GCF_017893965.1. Classification (NCBI taxonomy): domain Bacteria; kingdom Pseudomonadati; phylum Spirochaetota; class Spirochaetia; order Treponematales; family Treponemataceae; genus Treponema; species Treponema parvum. The sequence goes on along the minus strand of NZ_CP054142.1, from coordinate 757,390 downwards.
CTTCGGAGTTACGACAACCGCAGCTCTTCAAGATCACAGCAATCCTTTTTCAAAAATAGTAAAACTCTACGTATGGGTAAAAGCCGTAGATTCGGCCGGAAACAAAATTGAAAAGGCACACCTTGTTCAGCTTGATCCGCAAGGCGACCGGCCGACGATTACCGTAGATTATCCGGATGCGGACGGTGAAGTTTTGGGAGGCACTGTACGTTTAAGCGGCAATGTAAGCGACAACAATACCGTAAAGACGGCGTGGGTACAGATAGTTTCGGAGTCTCACATATACACAGCGAACGGCTTTAACCCTGCAGGCAAAACCTTCGGTACCGTCTCTCCGTTTGTCTTGACGGCGCACGACTTGGATTACTTGGCAAATGCGGGTTATAACGTTTACAAAATGAAGGATTTCAGACCTGACGAACCGGTATCGTCTACCGCAAACACTCAGGCTAAATGGAATGAGGGAGATACCTTGTCCGTCGGCGAAAGAGCCGAAGATTTTGCAATACTTGCAAATATTTCAGGCGGAACTTCGTGGAATCTTAAGATAAACGCATCCGACGAATTTAATCCTCCTCAGGTTATGCTAGGCTCGAGCACTAACAAAATCGCTTTCCGTGTTTATTCTATAGACGACGACGGTAAAGAAAGTATCGCCGTAAACAGAACTGCCGTTTTTGATTCGGATAATCCTGTCATAAGCGACTTGTACCTTGTGCAATCGCCTTCGCTGGGATCCCCAACCGTAACTTCCTCACGCGAATATATTGACAACATGTACATAAAGGGAGAATGGTATCTTACCGGAAAGGCGACGGACTCCGACAAGATAAAGACATTGTCTTTAAAGATCAACGGAGCTGCGCACACTTTAATCTCAAATTGTAACGTACAGTCGGGAAGCCAATGGCAGTTAACGGACGAAAGCGGCGGCGGAGTCAACACCGGTAAAGCATGGAGCTTTAAATATAAGATCACAAGCGGTACCGAAACCGTAGGAAAACTTGTATGTCAAGTTACGGCAGAAGACAATGCGACAAACACGCATACAATAACCGAAGACCTTACGATTAACTACGACAATCAAGCTCCCGAATTGGTTAATACGTCCGATGTGAGTTACAATATTTCAGGCTCGATACGGCAAAGCAATAATTTCTATACTTTCGGATCCAAGGTCAAAGAACCCGCCGTAGGAAGTGTCAATCAAAGCGGTTTCGCCCGCGTAGCGTTCTATTTTATGCGCCGACTTACGGCTCCTGCCGAAGCAAATCTCTATGACATTATGCTTAGCAAAAGCTCAACAGGACATAAGATCAATGTTGCAAGCGTAACTTCTTCGCCTACAACTTTAATGTCGGGAAATTACATATATGATTCCGGCCTTTATTGGAAGGTTCTGACCGTAAACCGCGACGCGGACACGCTTTCAGTATTGGGAGGCGTCGCAGCAAGCAATAATATACGCAAGGGAGGTCTTGTTAAGATCGGCGGTTACTTATACACGATCAATTCAATAAGCGGCACGAATGTTACGATAAACGGATCCCCGCTTTATTCCAGCCCGACGGAGACCGCATACTTTGCAATAGCATCCGTAGTTGACAACACCGTAACCGAAAGTTCGGGCGGTACAATAACCTACTCTTCCAACGGAATAAACGGCTACTATTCGGCGCCTCTTAACGACGACGGCGATCACATGATAGAAGGCGTTAAAAAGAGCGGTACGGACTGGACGTGGGAAGCGAACGTCTGTTCAAAAAATATTCCAGACGGTCCGATAGAATTGCACTACGTAGTATTTGACGCTGCGGGAAACTACAGCATAGGCATTGTGGGAAACACCGCCGCCTATTCCGGTTACGAAAACGTAAATTCCATAGCGCACAATTATGTAAATCAGAGTGCATTTGTAAGCAACAATCCGCCGCGCATAGCAGGCGTACGGCTTGGAACGGACTATGACGGTTCCGACACTATCGGTTCGGGTGAGTGGAATACGAACCACGCCGCGACGGTAGTCTCCGCCGCATATATGGCGTCACAAACGGAAGCCAACGCCCAACACCTGGGAACGGAAATGACTATAGGAACCGCCTCCGTTCCAGCCTTTACATTTAAAGGTTATTCGGAAATAAAACCCGAAATTACGGGCGGAAACGGAAATTTAGGTTTCAAATATGAATTGGGCCCCAACACAGGAACGCCCGTGCTAAGCGGGAACAGCAGCATATCTTTAGGAACAGGAAGCACTGATTATACTTTAAATACAATGAATGTCATACCTATTCAAATAGGAGATCTTCTTGCTTCGGGAACTACCGACGGCGCTAGGAAATGCGTGATATCAGTCTATGACAGCACTGAAGGAACTTCGCAATTTACGGACAGTTTATACGCTAAAATAACCATGTACTTGGCCGTAAAAGTACGCGACGGGGTTCCTCCCGAGTCCGCCATAAATCCGTTTTATTGGAACACGGCAAGCGACAACAGTTTGTTCGGGGCAACCGCAGACGAAAAAAAGGCAAACGGACACATCGAACTTGAAGGCGATCTTCCGACAACGGCATTCAATGATCCGTCCGGCGTTAAAGACCGCGACCCAAAAGCATCCGGAAAGATTTCGGTTACGGGAACCGCAAGCGACAATCAGCGTCTTAAACGTCTGTATCTTAAAGTGCCCGGCATGGAAACAAAGTTTGCCGCTGCAGGCCTTACACATCATTCAGTTCACACGTCATATTACCTAATGGCCGAATATTCGGTCATCAGCGGCACATGGACAGGAACAGATGCATGGGCTGCAGGAAGTATTTCAGGCAACTACGGATTCAAATTTGACGTAAATACAAATACGTTTACAAATTCGGGTCATAATGTAACGTGGACATTCTCGTGGGATACTTCGAGAATTACAAATGTCGCATCTTCCGATATAGGAATCGGCGTAATGGCGGAGGATGAAGGAACGCCCAGCTATACGACCGGATCGGGTGCAGGATTTTCAAAACGCAGCATAGACGGCGTCACTTATTACGCCGATACTGCAACGTATGCAAGTTCGCAAAATTCCGCCGCAAGTACGACGCAGACGACGTCAACGACAAAGACGCCTTACTACAAAATAGATGTCGTGCCGTATATAAGCAAAATGGAAACGCATCTCGATAAAGCCTATAACTCAAATCCGTCCGTATTCAGTCGCTCGGCTACAGGCGCATATCCGGTTCGAAGCGGCGAGACAATAACGCTTAAGGGCTTTAACTTTAACGGTTCATCTTCAACCGTTAAAGTGGGATCGCAAACCATTTCCTCACCCGGAGGTTCCGGTTTCGACACAATAACTTTTACGGCTCCGTCAAAATCCGGAAAGTTAAGCGTTACGGTTAATTCCATAACTTCTCTGAACAACGAAAACGCGGCTCCTACATTTGACGCCAATATGAATCCGCTTTTGTACAGCTACAATGCCGAGGGGAACGTTATAAACAACAAACTTCTAACCGACGATCGCGAATTACGCGTATGGAAATTTAACGATATAGTAAATGACAGCGCCGTCCGCTATCCCACAATGAGGGTTGGTAAAGACACCGATCAAACGCTCGGATTTGTATACGACAGCGGCGCGGACGAGGTAAAAATGTATTACGGCGGTTTTTCGTTTAGAATTGACAAATCCTTTACGCAATGGTATGACACCGCATGCGCCGTCGATAACTACGGGCGCATATACGGCTCGGCCCTAAACGCAGACAGCGGCGGCGGAAGCGGAGCAAATCAAGCTTATTACGGAAGCGGCTATGCAAATAACGGGTTTTATGCTTGGAACACAAAAAATGTTCCCGGAAGAATATATGCTAACGGTTCCTATGCGAATCCCGGCGTCGGAACCGGAAGTTCTCGCCATGCATACAGCAGCGGAAAGAAAAAAGTCTGTATAGAAAATACTTATAACGGCAGCGTTTTTAATGCGAGCAGGGTAATGAACCCAAAAATTTCCGCTGATTATTATTCTTCAACGGGGCACGTTTACATGACGTATTACGACAGTACTACCGACCAAGTTAAATTCCGTTATGGGGAAGTAAGCGGCAATCCGAACGATCAAAATGCACAGCTTTCATTTACGGGAGCATTGGCTAACCACAATAACACAAACTTCGGATCAGGACAGGGCTATCATGTGGTTGCTGGCTTCGGCGCTACAGGCACATATAACATAGGCACCGTTTCAACAGATAATACTGCGCGCGCCGGAGAGTACAGCGCAGTAGGCGTAAGCAATACGACGGAAAACGGCTTAACAAGCGGTACGGCAATAGTCGCCTGGTACGATTCTTCAAGCCAATCGTTGCTTATGAGCCATAATACTTCGCCGGATACTGCTACAAGCCAGTCGCAATGGGGTTCAAACACTATCCTCGTAGATTCGGACTTTTCCGGCTGGTATGTGGACATGGCGGTGGACGCAAAGGGCGGAATACATATCGCCTACTACGGAGCCTCAGCGGGAGATTTAAAGTACGCATATCTTTCCGATTATCGCGATACTACTCCTGAAGTTGTAAAAGTGGATTCGTACCTTTCCGTAGGCACCAATATTTCAATTGACGTCATGGAAAAAGACATAGGCGGGACGACATATTACGTGCCGTATATTTCTTATTTCATATCCGCATTTACAAAAACATCGTTCTCCGTACGTACCGCATGGCTTTCAAAACTGGGAGAGTCGTCCGTTCCGACAGGTGTGACAAACGACTTCTTTACCGGCAGTTGGGAAGTTATGACGGTTCCCACAAGTGAAATACCGCTTGATTATTCCGTAGGCATAGGAATAAAGAAAAACACTTCAAACGTTAACTCGGCTTTGTTGGGATACGGTACAAAGAAAGGCTTGCAGACGGCGTCGCTGGAATAAAACCTTCATTAGATTAGCGGTGTTTTGGAAGGGCAAACTCGACAGTTAGCTAGGCGGCGACTTATAGCCGCCTGGTTAAACTTTATTTAAAATGCGGTATTGCAGCATCAACCTAACATTGTCCATGATTTATTCGCCTTGACCAATACCCGGACCTTGTAATAACTCGTGTTTTTGTATTTTTCCGGCTTTATGCTGTTCAATTGATTTTTTTAAATGAGCTGCATTGACCTCATTCCTAAGCCTATGAAACCCTCGGAAATTTCTGTGGCGCAGGCATTTGTTTTGTCACAGAACTCAAGTGAAATGCGCAATATGAGATAAATCTATCTTAAAACACATTAAGTCTTATACCTACGCCTACCTGGGGCACAATGTTCTTTACTCCGTCCGCTTCGGATATATCCGTGGGAATAAACCAAAGCTGAAATTCGGTGTAGAAAGACATTGTTCTGAATTTCTTTAACTGTTCAAAAGTCATACGCGGAAATTCAAGCTGCGCCAAAATAGCCGAAAGAATTTGCGCCTTCCCGCTGTTAGTATTATCGAAACGTGAAAAGTTAGCTCCAAGTGCAACATTTGCCGAAAGCCATGTAAAGTCCGGTCCGAAAAAATAATGGAACGGCATACTGGCAACGTTTGCCAGTATTTTTGTGCCTATGACATTCCCTCCGTAACGGAACGGAGATCCTTTAATCATATTCCGCTGCGACTGAGTGAGCTGACCGTACTGAAATTGCAGTTTTACGTTATCGTCAAAGAAAGAAACCCCTACTCCGACATCAAAGAGCGTGGCACCCCAAAAATGTATATCAAAATAAAGTCCCTGTATAAATCCGGGAATTCCGTACATCATTTTATCGCCGTCGCGCAAAGCAAGCTTTACTTCCTTTAATCCCCTCTTACCGTCGGCAAGTCCGTCAAACGAAATTTTCTGATTGTATCTTCCGCCTTCAGTAGGAGAGATAAGGAGGACGGACGGCATACTTTTGTCAATCTGAACCATGGTATTTAAAACGGCCGTGCTGCCGTCTTTCATTACGGCGCGCACAAGCATAAAATGATACCCTTCGGTAAGATAATCGGTTTCAATACGGTATTTCCAGCTTTCTTTTTTGGAAATATTTTTAAATGTTTTCCCGTTGTCAAGGCTGAGTTCTATGTACTCAACGGATTTTTCCTTGAACGCATTTTTTTCTTCCGGAAAAGCTTCCTTGGAATTTACATATGCTTTTTCTTCATCGCTTACAAAATAGCCCGCCTTTCCCGTAACATACGGCCGCCCTATGGCAAAATCACCCAAGACAAATTTTTCAAGCATTATCCACGGCCCGTAAGGAGAATAATTCAGTTCCTGTTCGGCGGAAACTGCAATTTTGCCGTCGGCCAGTGAGGCTTGAATTTTATAAGTATGGATTCCTTCCGAGACCTTTTCGGGGCCAAGTTCAAATTGACAATATCCTGCATCCGTGATTTCGGATTTTTCTAAGACAATACCGTCCATTATGAGCACCAGAGATTCTACCGTTTCCTGTGTTTCAATCTTTGCCGCAATATTGAATCTGCCGTTTACATAGCTTCCGGTCAAAGGATAAAGTATGCCGATTGCTGCAGAAGGAAAAGCCTTGTCGACATGTACATTACGCGTTACGCGCGTTTCGTTACCGGCGGCATCTTTCCCGATGATTTCAAAATTATAAAATCCGTCGTCCAAAGCGGAAACATCTACAGGTTTTGAAATGAGCATAAAAGGTTCAAGTTGTATATTTGAAAATTTACCCGCTGCAGCGGAAGGAAAGGCCTTATCCAAAGAGTGAACGGCAATATTGAGTTCCGTAAGCTTTATATTATCTATCGTATAACCTGAGAAAAACACCGTCCCTGATGTTCTTGTGCCGTCGACAGGAGAAACAAGCGAAATTTCAGGCGCAGTATTGTCAATATTTATCAGGCTTGAATACAAACCTTGTATTCCGTAAGAATCGTAAATTTTATAAAAGACAACATGAGAACCGTCGGAAATTATGCGTGAATCAAATCTGAAAGACCATTTTTCTTTTCCGGCAGCATCGTGGTATGTATTTCCGTTATCGAGCGACACCATAACTTTTTCTATGCCGTTTTTATCGTGCGCAGTTCCTTCAATTAATACGTCACGGCTTACAGTCTTGTCAAATGAAGGATTTATAACTTCACCTTCAGGTTCGTTCAACGAAACGCGGAATTTACGTGTAGTTTCTTCACCTTTAACTCCGTTCCTGTCTACGGCATAAACCGTAAGCACATGCTCGTTATCTGAAAGCGCCGAAATCGGAACCGTAAAATTAAAGTTCGACGAATTGTTTGTAAGTTCAATCCATTGACCGTCATCAATCTTATAATAACAATTTGAAGGTCCGTCATCATCATAGATAACGCCTGAAACCGTAAAATCATACGTCTCCACCGCATTTTCCGGCGGCATATGCATTTCCACCCGCGGCATATCGGATGCCGCATCGATTGTAAACGGCACTGATCTTACAAAAGCTTCATTGCCTGCAGCGTCGGTAAAAACAAAGTTCATTCCGCTGCTGATAGGATAAGAGTCCGTACCTACCATGACGTTAACGAGAGAAGAAAGAGGTATGTCTTTACGAACAGCCGCGCCTGACGCAGTACTTGAAGCGGCCGCAGTATTGGCCGGCGTAATACCGGTACGTGCAGCGGATGTTCCCGCATTTGCAGCCGCGCTTGTAGAAGCGGAATCTCCGGACGGAGGAATATATTCAGCCTTTGCAAGATGGTCGTTGTCTGAAACTTTAAAAGCAAGCGTGGTTGCACCGTTTACCGTGTCGGATGAAAGCGGCAGAACCATTTCAACAACTGGAGGGGCGGTATCCTTATAAAGAGCAAGAAAGGCAAATGCTTCGTTTCCCGTCTTATCTGCGGCACGTATATTTATAGGAACAAGACCGTCTTCGGACAAAAGATTTATCGTTGCGGAAAAAACCGCGCCCGCATCGGTTCCCTTCGTCCTTTCAATATTGCAAGGCGTCCAACTTATGCCGCCGTCATAGCTGTAGTCAACCCTCTCAATACCGCCTTCATCATCGGCGGTTCCTCTTATATTAACCGAACTGCCGGTATAGCTTAAGTTTTCAGGCGCAGTTACGACAAGGATCGGAATTGCAGTGTCGGAAGAAGGCGGCGCGATCGGTTCGGCAGGAACCGAAACTTCGGAGGCTCCCCCTTCGCGGCTGTAATTCATTATTCCCAGAACTGTATTCTGCGTAAGGGTCCGCCCGTATTTGTCCGAAGCGCTTATTTCCACGGAAAGGCTTCCTGCCGGAACAGCACTAAGAGGTATCGAAAGGTCTATTTTAGGAGAAGAAGAACTGTTTTTGCGTTCTCCGGTTATCACGGCTCCCGATTCGGGTTTCAACGTCCATGAAACGTAAGCGATTCCGCAGTCGGCGGAAACGGAAGTTTCGTATACGGGTTTTAGGGAAGGATCGAGCTGCATTCCATAATGGACGGGCTCAGGTTCACGTCCCGACACTCTTATTCGCGCATCGGAAAAGGATCCTGCAGGGCCTTCGGCGTTAAACGTCACCGTTACAGGATTACCGCTTACGCCGTATTTATCTACGGCACGCACGGTTACGGTGTGTTTTCCTGCAGAAAGACGTTCATTTTCGTCAAGTATGGCACAGAAAACGCCCCGTGTCTGAATAGTCTGTTCGGGACCTGCGTCAAAAGAATATATAACGGATTCTACGGCATCGTCGTCGGTTGCAATGCCTCTCAGAACCACTGATCCTCTGTCGCGGGCAACGGTGTCGGCGGAAGGCGACTGCAAAACAAGCACGGGCTTGTCCGCATTTTGGTTTAATTTTATATTTTTTTGCACCGTCGTCGTATTCCCTGCAAGATCGCGTGCCGTTACCGTAAAACGGATTGAAGACGAACGGTTTGCGGTAGTATCCAATTCCTTAACCCAATAAGGATTACCCGGCGTCAGATCAAAGCTTCCGCTCTGATTATCCGCCGTCCATAAAACTTCTCCCACGCTGACAGCGTCACGCACAAAGCCCGCTACGGAAAAAACGCCGTTCGGTTCGTCACCCTCGGCAGGATAGACTATGGAAACTTCAGGAGCGGTATTGTCAACAAAAAACATGTACGTATATATTCCTTCGGATCTCCACATATCTACGGATTTAAACCAGATTACCGTAGGCCCGTCAGCAAGCTTCCTCGTATCTATTTCAAGTAAAAAACTTACTCCTTCTTTTTTGCGATTAAGTTTTATCTCCTTAAAACGCTGACCGCCGTCAAGCGAATAAAATAAGGATTTAATGCCGTTACCGTCGGAAACGGTACCTTCGAGTTTTACAACTTTGGAAAGTAAAGCGCCTATAGACTGGTTTGTTATTTCGGAAACGGGACCGTGAGGATTAAAACTCCACTGCAAAAAAAGAGGCTTCCCTGAAAGACCGTTTATGTCGACTCCGCGGGCTTCTATAGTATGCAGCCCCTCTTTCATGTTCGAAGTGTCAAGATAATATGACCAGAATTCTTTTCCCTCTGCTCTTACGGGTCTTTCAGTATTGCCGTCCAGAATGAGTTCAACGTATCCTACGCCGTCGTCGTCAACACAAGTTCCTACAATATTAAGATTACCGGTCACATCGATATTCGTATTCGGATTTGTGATACTCACAACAGGAAGATCGGACGCAGGATCTATAAAAATATTGGCGGGTCCCGCAAGCTGCTGTTTTCCGTTTTTACCGGTAACGGTCACTACAAAATTGTATTTTCCGCCTTTTTTATCCGAAATGTCAAATTCTTCATGCCATACGCTTTTTTGTTTTACATCGCGCTCGGTAACATCACGAGCAAAAACAACCAATGAAAACGACATCAAAACCAAAAATAAAGATTTTTTCATAATATTCTCGACTGCAAGATTTATGCCTGCCGGAGGCTTTGCATTTTCAAGCTCCGCAGGAACAAAGGTTCGGTAACTGAAACGGACTTTCCGGCACAAAAATTCTTAGACAACCGGAATTCCGTTTAGATTATTATTATGAGGCTTTGGATATTTTAAATATTTTAGAAATTTTGTCAACAAAACACCCCTTGCCGTATTTTACAAACAAGTCGACACTATATTTTCGGCATAAAAAAGCGCATACATTAGTCTTTTTTAACTCTACTTTTGAGATTATGGATAATAAAAATGACATAGGATATCATCGGCGTTTTTCGGGCAGCAATATCAAGCTATGCCGGCTATAAATAATACTTTCAATCGAGAAGCGAGGCTATCTCTTTAAGATCTTTGAATATCGCGTCGGGTTTGACGTCCGACTTGGCGACATCTTCCATAGTAGCTTCTCCCGTAAGGACAAGCAGCCCGGGCACTCCGTTTTTCACTCCCGTCGCCACATCCGTATACAGTCTGTCGCCGACAAAGGCAAGATCGTGACGGCGCCCGTTCGTATGGGCAAGAATCATTTCTATGGTTTCTTCGCAGGGTTTACCGAAATATCTAGGCTGCCTTCCGCCCGTAGAAAGCGTAATTGCCGCATTAAAAGCGCCGACGTCGGGAATAAATCCGTGCTCCGTAGGACAATTTATATCACAGTGAGTCGCAAAAAAATCGGCGCCGTTTCTTATATAAGTACAGGCTCTTTCAAGCTTTTCATAAGTCAGAGTCGTGTCAAAACCGATGACTACTATATCCGGCATATCCGAAATTAAACGGAGTCCTGCTTCTTTAAAACTTTGCACTAAGGGTTCCGTTCCTACGAGGTAAATAGTTTTTTGCGGAAAATATGTTTTTAAATAACGGATAGTAACGTCTCCTGAAGTCATTATCTGATCGCGAGTAATGTGGCAGTTCATACCCGCCAATTTTTTAATGTAAACTTCAGGCGATTTCGACGAATTATTTGTGAAAAACAGAAATTCCCGCCCGGTTTTTTTTAATTTTTCAATAAATTCAAGAGAGCCGTCGATAATTTCATTTCCCAAATAAAAAGTTCCGTCCATGTCAAGAATAAAATATCTGCATTTTTTCAGAAGTTCTTTGCGACCGTCCATAAAGGTTCTCCTATATATTTTTATTGTATGAAATCTCTAAAAACCGCGAGTCCGCGCGGCTTGTTTTATGTTTCGCGGCGAAACGGCTTATAATGCCTTTTGAAGCGGATCGCAAATCGGTTTTTAGAAACCGCTTATAGTTTAACCCATGTTTGTAACGGGGGCAACCGCACCGTAAAATACATGTTTGACATTATAAAAAAACGGCCCCACTTCCGACAGCGTCCCGCCGCGCATTTTCGCATACATTTTCGTACGTGTTTTAGCACGCATTGAAAACTTTTAAAACTTGCCATACACTTCCCCTATGAATGACTTTGAAGATAAAACCGTTTATATTCTCGATTCTTACGGACTGATCTACCGTTGCTATTTTGCCTTTATCAATCACCCTCTGACAAATGCTGAAGGAAAAAACGTTTCCGCCGTTTTCGGTTTTTTTAGAAATCTGAACATTATCCTTTCACATTACAATCCCAAATACATTATCGCGGCAATGGACTCGCGTACGCCTACGTTCCGCCATCAAATGTACAAGGACTACAAGATCACACGCGCAAAAACGCCGGAAGATCTGCATTCTCAAATCCCGGTCATAGAAGAAATTCTTACGGCGTTGGGCATACCGCTGTTGCGCTGCGACGGTTTTGAAGCGGACGACCTCATAGCGACGATCGCAAAAAAATGTGCCGAAAAGGGACGAAAATGCCGCATATTGTCGGGTGACAAGGATTTGATGCAGCTTGTAAACGATACCGCACAAATTCTAAAACCGGACGCAAACGGCGCATGGAAGGTTGTCGGGAAAGAAGGTGTAAAAGCGGAATGGGGAGTTATGCCCGAGCAGCTGTTGGACTTGCTTTCGTTGTACGGGGACACGGCGGACAATATTCCCGGCGTAAAAGGGATAGGCGTTAAAAGGGCGGGAATGCTCTTGGAACAATACGGATCTTTGGAAGGAATATACGAACACGCCGATGAAATCAAGGGTTCCATGGGCGAAAAAATCCGCTCGGGAAAAGAAAACGCTTTTTTTTCGCAAAAGCTCATCCGCCTGTGCTATGACGTTCCTCTCTCCGAAAAAGACTCGATAAAACCCGTAAATCTTGATTTTGCCTCAGCGGCGAAGCTCCTTCTAAAATACGGGCTTCCGTCTGTGGCAGAACAGTACGAGGCGAACAGTGATGTAAATAATGCTGAAAAAAATCCGGCAGGAAGCGCAGTTCGGGATGCGGCATACGGCACGATAAAAAATGCGGCGCAGGCTGGAAAAGATCCGGCGGAAGATGGGCAGGCGGGAAATGCGGGCAAAACTTATAAAACGCAGGCGCAACAAGATACGGACGACGTTTCTCCTGCGATGATTCCCGTACAAAACAAAGGAGATTACAGGGCCGTCACAAACATAAAAGAACTTTCCGAATTTATCGACTCCGTTTTTGAAATGAAAAAAAATGTCCTATCGTTCGACTGCGAAACTGACAGTCTTGAAACACATTCTGCGCACATGTTAGGATTCAGCCTTTGCGCGGAAAAAGGCAGAGCGATTTACGTTCCTCTTGCCGCACAGGAAGCGCTTTTTGATCGGGAATTTATTTCAAAAAACGATGCGTTTTCGCAGCTCGAAAGGCTTTTTAACGATGAAAATATTACGCTTGTCATGCATAACGGAAAATTCGATTATGAAATTCTTAAAACTAAAATTTCATGCAGAATAGCCGATACGATGATCGCCGCATGGCTTTTAGAGCCGGACCGCAACGGGCGGAATTCCTATTCGCTCGAATTCCTTGCAGAAACAAAACTGGGACTCAAAGGAATCGAATACGACGACATTGTCGCGAAAGGACAGACCTTTGCGGACGTTCCGCTTGAAAAAGCCGTTCCGTACGGAGCGGAAGACGCAGATTTTACCTTTCAGCTATGGCAGTATTTCGAAGGCCGCCTTGAAAAGAACAATCTTACAAAACTTTTTTGGCAAACGGAAATGCGCCTTATTCCGATTCTTGCAAAGATGGAAATGAAAGGCATACATTTGGATAAAAACGCGCTTAACGTTTATAATGAAGAGCTTATAAAACAAATTCACAGCGCCGAGCAGGATATTTACAAAACGGTAGGACACGAATTCAATATCGCTTCCACCAAACAGCTTCAGGAAGTGCTTTTTACGGAACTGGGATTAAAACCCGGAAAAAAGACTAAAACGGGATTTTCTACGGATACGGCCGTTCTTGAAGAACTTGCCGCATGGCATCCGGTTCCCCAGAAAATTCTTGACTACAGAACGCTTACGAAACTGCAATCCACTTACGTTGAAGCGCTGCCGAAGCTGGCCGACGCAAATTCCCGCGTCCACACAAGTTTTATACAGACGGGAACGGCCACGGGACGGCTTTCGAGCCGCGACCCCAATCTGCAAAATATTCCTGTACGGGACGAAGCCGGACGCAAAATAAGGACCGCATTTACGGCCGTTGACAAAACCGTGCTGATATCGGCGGACTATTCGCAGATAGAGCTGGTAGTTCTCGCCCATCTTTCAGGCGATAAAAACATGCGCAAGGCGTTTATGGAAGGAACCGATATACATAGATTTACGGCGGCATTGATTTTTAACGTCGCGCCTAAAGACGTAAGCCCCGAACAAAGACGCTTGGCAAAAACCATAAATTTCGGCGTCATATACGGAATGAGCGCTTTCAGGCTTTCAAACGAGTTGAAAATATCGCGCACGCAGGCACAAGGATTTATAGACAATTATTTTTCCACATTTTCAGCCATACAGGATTTTAAAACCCGCGTGATAGAAGGCGCCGAAAAAAACGGATACGTGGAAACCATATTCGGACGAAAAAGACCGATCCCGACGATAAACAGCCGCAATAAGATGGAAAAATCCGGCGCGGAACGCATAGCGGTAAACACGCCCATACAGGGAAGCGCCGCGGACATTGTAAAACAAGCCATGATCGATGTGGACGATGCGCTGGAACGAAAAAACAACGGAGCTCACCTGCTTTTGCAAGTTCACGACGAATTGATTTTAGAATGTCCCGATGAAAGCCACACAATCGAAGATACTATCAGCCTTGTAAAAGATAAAATGGAAAACGCCGTAAAACTTTCGGTTCCGCTTAAGGTTTCGGTCGAATACGGAAAAAACTGGGGAGAATTCCATTGAAATTAAAAACGTCCGAAAAAGTTCCTGAGAAAAATAAAAACTCGGCATTAAAGACTTTCGCGCCGGCTTCCATGCCGAAAGCTACGGCAGACCGCATGATCCTATGCCTTACCGGGCCGATGGCGGCAGGAAAGAACGCAGCTTCAAGAATATTCGAAAAATACGGTTTTGAATGCATAGACTTTGACACACTTGTGCATAAGGCGATAGAGGAGCGATCAGAACAAATATTTGAAGAATTTTCAAGCGACGCAAAAATTTACGGCATAGACCTTAAAAACAGCGACGGCTCTTTAAACCGAAGAGCCTTAGGTTCTCTGATCTTTAAAGATCAAAAACTTCTTTCAAGGCAAGAGACCATAGTATATCCGGCCGTAACTCACTTTGCAAAAGATTTTATAAAAAAAAATCCGCAAAAAAATATCATCCTTAACGCTACCGTTTTATTTAAAATACCCGAACTTATGGCCGAATGTACGCATACGGTATTTATAAAAGCAAATGTTTTCATACGCCTTTTGCGCGTAAAAAAACGCGACGCCATGCCTTACGATCAAATTTTAGCACGATTTTATTCCCAAAAGGATCTTTTTAAAAATTATAAAAAGTCGGAAATTCCCGTCGTTGTAATAAAAAATTCCGGTTCGATACTTTCGCTTGAAAAACGGATAAAAAAAGCATTCATCGATCATTTCGGTAATTTATCAATAAATACATAAAACAAGTGCGGACTTTATAAAATCCTAAAAGTTTCGCCCGCAAAAACCGTAAACTCAACTTACAACGCCGTCCCAACATTTTTGCTAAAGCTGTTTTTTTAAATACCGATATTGAAAGTATACAAGAGGTAGACGGTTTTTCAATTTTTTTAATACGCCGAATACGTCAAGGATTTTCTTTATGGAACAAAAAAAAATATTATGGATAATCGCCGCGACAGGAGTTTTTTTACTTGTAGTAATAGGAGCGGCAATAATACTTTATTCGCCGAGCAATTATCCCGCGCCGGCAGTCGCGTCTCTTCATGTTCCTGTACAGCCCGCGCCCGGTGCTCAGCCGACGGCGCAGGTGCAAACGCCGACGGATCCTTCTTCAACAGAATTCGTTCCCCGCAATACTTATCCCGAAGCGCCTAGCGGGCAGCTCCAAGGGCAGGATCGGCTTCAGCAGATAGGGGAATTGACAGTAATATCCGGGACGACGAACGTTTACGGCGTAAACGCACCCGACAGAGCTACGACAATCGATCTGAATACGTTAAAAAACATGGACGAAAAAAACGGGTATGCCGCGCAAACAATACCGGAAACGCCGACGGACCCCGTTGTCGATTCAAATAAAACGGTTTCAAAGGCCGTGGACAGAGCAGACAACGTGAAAACACAAAAGCCGGCGGTAAGTGCAAAAACCCCTGTAAAACCCGCCCCAGCAAAGACGGGAAGCGCTTCTTCAACTGCGGCAGGAAAGGCAAAGCCCGTAACCAAATCGACGGTAAAAGCGGCGTCGCCTGCTCCGAAATATTGGGTACAGGCGGCCGCGTTCAGTACAAAAAAATCGGCGGACAATGCTAGAGAAATCCTTTCAGAAAACAAGATTCAGGCGGAAATATTTACATACACGGATTCAAAAAAGCAAGTGGTATACCGCGTACGCATAGGGCCTTACACGACAAAAAGCGAAGCCGAATACTGGAAAAACAAGATCGTGCAAATCGAACAGTTCAAAGATTCAAAGGCTTACATAACCGACAGTTCCGCAGCAAAGTAGGCTGAACGGAACGGCTCGAACCACCGATCCGCCGAATGATGGCGATCGGCGCTTGCACAGCGACACGCAAAATCCCAATTGCAAAAATCGGCCATTTTTAACCGCGCCGGAAACTGCAGGCACTGCACGTGCCGCGCATTGCATGGAATTATAAATCAAACCAATTACTAAGGCATGGTATTTCAAAAACGCTTAAAACATGCCTTAGCCTTATTATTTTTTTTATCCACATATTTAAACCTTGCATTTTCAAAAGACGCGTCGCCTCTTTTTCAATACGCAGACATTTATTCCGGCGCTTCATTTTTATTTTCCGCGTCGGATCTTTTTGACGGGCAAATCAAAAGCGAAAAAAACAAGGCGGTTTCTGGCGTTCACGCAGCGTTTCGCGGGCTCGACGTAAAAGCGTATTCTCGCATTCCTTTTACAGAATCGTTTGCCGAAGATGTGCAAAGCGGATTTTCCGTCGATATAGGAGAGTTTTTAAGGGAAGAAGCTCCCGTCGAATTCTTTTACGGCGACTTGAAATTTTCAAAAAGCATCGCCTTATTAAAAAATCCTTCGCTTTCTTTAACATCAAGCGCCGTAAAGCCTGAGACCGGCCGGCAAACGGGACTCGGAATATCTCTTCCTTCGTCATCGCTTTCAAATTCAAGCGAAAGGACGAATAGAGGGACAGAATCTTCAAAATCAAGCGCAGTGCGTTTTACTCCGGGGAATTTCACATTCGAATGCGTTTGCTTTGACAACCCGCGGTTCTTATTTTCCTGCGCTTATACTTTTAAATACGGCCGTAGATCGCTTATTAAGACAAGCGTTTCGGGCGGAAGATTTTATATCGAAGGCAAACAAGCGGAATCATGGTTCGGCAATTCCAAAATATTTTCTTCCGGATGGTACGACGGCGCAGTTTTTGAAATTATTCTTTCACTGCCCGCGCTGAAAAACCAATTTTCCGTAGGAATCCATAGAAATCCTTTCGGGAATTTCAGATCATGGTTTAGGAATGAAAACAGGATGATCTTCGGCCCGTTTTTGCTAAAGACGGACTTATTCGCAACCGACAATTATATTTTTTCGGACGAAAAAGAAGGATTCTATGCGGCGGACGGCAAACTTAAAAAGACTATAGCGCAAATAAGAATAAACCCGCAAATACGACACAATTTCTCATCCGACAGCCTGCAATTATGCGCGGGAATTGCTACTACGGCGGAAATCGAGCGGCAAAATCTGATGCCAGTAGAACAAAATTCGAATTTCGCTGCGAGCACAGCGGTTGAAATAACTTCGAAAAGATCGGCGTTGGAATTCAATACAAGGGTCGACGGACTTCAAAACATAATTCCGTGTGAAATCTCGCACGAAAATTTTAAAAATTCGCAAAAACACAAAACAATTTACGCGATAAATCTTAAAGGCTCTCATGTTTTTTCAAAGTGGAAGGCTGCCGCAAAAATAAGTTTTTTAAGAACACAAAACGATTCTACGTCGAAAGACGTTCAAAAATATTTTCTTTATGTCTACTTTCCTAAAAAGTTTATTTCTTCGATCGCAGCGGGAACCGTCGTAACGGATCAAACGAGGCAAAAAAAAGCGGACACGGAAATAAATCTTACGATGAGAAAGAACGACGGAAAAATCCGTTTTAAAGGGAAATTGGGGCTTGTGTTTCGACAGCGGATATCATAAGACCTGTGTCGGCGAGCGGCAGAAATGCACGACTGGCCGGAAGCGCCGCACATCTGTCGCAATTGCCGTACCGATCAAAAATGTCGGCACAAGAGTCGAGTTTTCAAAACAACGCCAAGACTAAAACTTTGAATCCTTTTCCATCTCTTTAAAATATTTTACCGTGTTCACTTTGAGCTCTCCGACGGCGTCTTCGTCACAGACAATTATTGCATTTTTATGAAGCTGCAATGCCGTTATAGGCCACATCTGAGAAACAGAATCCTCTACCGCATGCGCGAGCGCATAGGCTTTCGCCCTGCCCGTTACCAAAAACAAAAGTTCGTCCGCATCGCATATAGTGCCGATTCCCACGGTAAGAGCGCGCTCCGGAACCCTTGAAACATCGCCGCCGAAAAAGCGGGAATTCACAATTCGCGTATCTTCAGTCAAAAGCTGCACGTGCGTGCGGGAAGAAAGAGACGTACCGGGTTCGTTAAAAGCTATGTGCCCGTCGTTTCCCACTCCGCCCATAAAAAGCCTTATTCCTCCGGCTTTTTCAATCGCCTTTTCATAATCGCCACATTCTTTGGAAAGATCGGAAGCGCATCCGTTAAGCACATGAGTATTCGGCTTTTTTATATCGACGTGATTGAAAAAAGTGTGATCCATAAAATACCGGTAGCTTTGATCGTTATCGGGGGGCAGGCCCTCGTATTCGTCCATGTTGAAGGAAACTACGTCTTTAAACGAAATCTCTCCCGCTTTGCATTTTTTTATCAGGTTTTCATACGTACCGATCGGCGTGCTTCCCGTAGGAAGACCTATAACGAAGGGCTTACTTTCGGAGGGATTAAAAGTTTTTATGACATGGGCGATATGGTCGGCCGCCCAAGAAGAGCATTCGTCATAATTTTTTTTGATGATTAAACGCATAGAATTTCTCCTTAGAGGATCGGGGCAAACGGCAGAAAAGTCAAACGCGTGTCCGGATCGGCAGGATAATAATACTGCTTGATAAACCCGCGAATCAAGTAGGTCGAATTATTGGCAGTAGGTCGAATATCGGGTTTTCAAAACTCGCCGTTGCTCGAAGTTTAAAATGATTTGACATTTGTTTGATATAAAACTATATTTACCGTATGAAAAGAAAAATATTTTTTTGCAAAACAGCCGGCCGGAAAACCCTTTTATCGATTCTGCTGATTTTATCGGCTCTATTTACCGCATGCGGCGGAAAAAAAGACAAACAGATATCCGTTGCCGTCTTCGCACCGGGCATCTTATCGGACAGTCCGATCTACCAAATGCTCGCCGACGGAGTAAAAGAAGCTGCGGACGAATACAACGGCAAAAAAGGGACTTCCGCCGTCTTAGTGACAATTTTGGAGGCAGGAACAAATCAGGCCGAATGGAGCAGCAAAATCACTTCGCTCGCGGCCGCAGGCAATTTCGACGTGATAATTTCATCAAACCCTTCTTTACCCGATATCGTCCGCCCTCTCACCCGTCAGTTTCCCAATCAAAAATTCATATTGCTTGACGCATACGAGCAGGGAAATCCAAGCGTGGCAACGGTACGTTATAATCAAAGAGAGCAGTCTTATATCACAGGTTACATGGCGGGCCTCATGTCCAAGACCAATAAGATCGGCCTTTTGGCCGCACAGGAATATCCGGTGATGAACGACGTCATCCTTCCCGGCTTTAAAGAAGGAGCTGAAAGCGCAAATAAAGACATTTCTGTGGATTTTAGAATTGTGGGAAACTGGTACGACGCGTCCAAAGGCGCGGAATTGGCGGCGGCCATGTACAATTCAGGATGCGACGTTATTCTTCCGATCTGCGGAGGCGCTTCGCAGGGCGTAATATCGGCCGCAAACGAAAAGGGATTTTACATCACGTGGTTCGACAGCAACGGCTTTAACAAAGCTCCGGGAAGGGTAATTTCAAGCACTTCGATGAAGCAGCAACGCATGGCAAAAGAAATGACGAGTGAATTCCTTGAAGGGAAGACCCAATGGGGAACGGCAAAAACTGTAGGAATTGAACAGGGATATATCGAATTCATACAGGACGATCCGCTTTACATAAGCGCCGTGCCGGAAGAAATAAGAAATAAAATGGCTAAAGTGATTCAATCATTGAACGACGGTTCGTTAAAATTACAGTAATATATTCCGCCGTTTAATTAACGCATTTAGTACCGATATAAGTACTGTTTATGATTGTTTCGCTTAAAAACATCACAGTTTCATTTCCGCGAAAAACTGCGCTGGATAATATATGCCTGTCGTTTACACCCGGCAAAATCCACGCGCTTTTGGGCGAAAACGGAGCCGGAAAATCAACTCTCGCTTCGATCTTGTCCGGCGACATAAGGGCGACATCGGGTCAAATCGTCATAGACGGCGCCGAAGTCGTGTTTAAAGACCCAAGGCAGGCGGCCGATAACGGAATTCAAATAGTTCGGCAACGCCCGCTTTTAGCCCGCGATATAACGGCGCTTGAAAACATACTTCTGGGAAGCGAGCAGTGCAATATTTCCAACCGTTTTATAAAAAGCCGCATAGAAATATATAAAAAACATTGGGCTCCTTCGCTTAAGACAAATTTGCCGGTACGCGATATGGGCGGCGATGAAAGATTTTTCACGGCTCTTCTTTGCGCCTTATGCAGAGAACCGAAAACCTTAATACTGGATGAACCTTCTGTGTTTTTAAACACGGAACAGCGAAGCCGCCTTTATAAAAATCTTAGAGAATCGGCACAAAAAGGTGTTACTGTTATAGTAATCACGCACAGCATGAGCGAAGCGCAAAACAATACGGACACGGTTACCGTGCTGGAAAAAGGAAAAATCATCGCCCGCTACGAAAACAGTTCGGATTTCAAAAGGGGGAGTGCCGGATACTCCGACTTTGAAGTGGGGGCCGAAGAAACTTCATGCCGCATAAAAAATTTTCCGTTCAGCGAAAATTTTATTTCATTAAACGGCGTAACTTTGCGGCCCGTAAACCGCCCCGCCCTATTTGACGTTTCTTTAACTGCAAAAAGCGGAGAGATAACACTCATAGAGGGACTCTCGGAAAGCGGACTGGGAACTCTTGAAGATCTCATGATCGGAATGGAAGACACGCGCGGCAAAGGGAAAATCACTCTCGGCTGCAATACCGGCGCAGGCAAAAGCCGTTTAACAAGCCGACGCCGCATAGCAGCCGAAGCTAAACCTTCGTTCATTGTCGACCTTGCGAAAAAAAATCTTACTTCGGCAATGCTGCGCGGGAAAAAATACGCGACGTGCGCGATGATTCCGTCGGACAGAGTTTTCAGGGCTTCCAACCCAGAACTCACCGTCGAACAGATTCTCACGGTCTATTATAAAGGAAATAATCCTGTGCAATACGCCTATTCCCTTATAAAAAAAGCGGAAGTTTCTATTTCTCCGGCGGAAAAGGCCGTAAATCTTTCGGGAGGAATGCTGCAAAGGCTCATTTTAACCCGCGAATTGGAGCAGAATCCCGAATTTTTAATATTGTGCGAACCGCTTCAAGGGCTGGATTCGCACAGCGCTTCCGCTATGTGCGGCAAACTTTTTAAATATGCCGAAGACGGAAAATGCGTAATCGTTCTATCCGCACAGGATTTTCCGGAAAATTTATGCGGCCGCATATATGTGCTTTCGGACGGAAAGATTAAACAAAAAATTCCAAGTCCTCCTGATGACGCTTCAAGCGAAATTTCAGCCAGAGCGCAGAACGTTACGCAAAATATCATAAATACAAATAACTCAGGATCTGAAAAATGATAAACTTTATAAAAGCAATAAAGGCTTTAAAAGATAAGACGCCGATAACGAACGTAAGGATAAGCGCGGCTGCGGTATCAGCGGGAATTATAATTTCGATCGCATTTCTTTTGTTTTTTTCAAAAAACCCGGCTAAGGCGGCGATGGATTTTATCACGGGAACCACGGCTTCGCGCTATTACTTGGGGAGCTTTTTAAATACAGCCGTTTTATTAATCGTCGCAGGATTGGGCGCAAGCATCGCAATAAAAGGCGGCAATTTAAACCTTGGAGGCGAAGGCCAGATATATGCCGGCGGTTTTTTTGTGGCGGTCATCCTTACCCTGCCCCTGCCGTCTTATGCCCGAAAATTTATCGTGCCGGCCGCATTTTCAGCCGCGTGCGCCGCAGGCGCCTTTCAGGCGATTCTTTCGGCCTTGCTCAGAAAGTTCAAAAAGGCGAACGTCCTTCTTACGTCATTTTTAATTTCTGCGGCAGTAATTCCGTGCATAGATTCTTTGATTGCGGGAAAATTTCGGGATAAAACAGGGAATCTTTTAGCGACCCAATTCATTCCTGAAAATCTGCGTTTGGCGCCGCTATTAAAACCTTCTCCCTTAAACATAAGCATTTTTGCAGCGCCCCTTCTTTGCCTGATCTTTCATTATTTTATCTACCGTACGGAGGCGGGACGCAGATTACGGATATGGGGAATAGCCCCGGAATTTGCACGCTATTGCGGGTATTCGGAGGAAAAATCAATGTTCCTTTCTCTAGCCGCCTCCGGTGCGATGCACGGCCTTGCAGGAGCGATCGCCGTATGCGGAACATATTTTACATGTCATTCGGGATTTTACGCCGGCATGGGCTGGAACGCGCTTTCATGCGCTCTCATAGCACAGTCGGAACCTCTTTTGCTGATTCCGGCAAGTTTAATTCTCTCATGGCTTTACACGTCGTCCGGTCGCGTTGCGCTGATGCAGGAAATACAGTTTGACATATCTTCGCTTATCCAAGGAATAATTCTTTTTTGCATTTCATTTAACTACGTTGCAAGGAGCCGTCGCACATGAACTTTGTTTACGGAATAATTTCCTTATCGGCGCCGCTGCTGTTGGCTTCGATGGGGGCTCTTATAAGCGAGCGGTCGGGCGGAATGGCCTTATTTTTAGACGGAACGATAAACCTTGCGGCGTTTTTGTGCCTTGCGGGCACGGCGCTGTCCAAAAACTTTATCGGAGGAATCGCACTGTCGCTGACTTTTTGTACCGCATTTATTTTACTTTTTGCGCTGGCAGCCGAAAAATTTCGCGCAAATCGTTTTTTAGCCGCCCTCGCTCTGAATCTCATCTGTTCGGCGCTCACAAGCATATTGTCGTCCGTTTTTTTTAAGACAAGGGGAATAATAACTCACCCGGATTTTTACTTTTCTGCGGTAAAAACAAGACTCGTAACGACAGCATCAGCTTATCTTATGTTTTTATTGGGATGGGCGGCGATGAAATTTACAAGACAAGGTTTGTACATAAGAATTTCAGGCAGCGACGCTCCGGTTCTTCGCGCCAGAGGAATAAACGTATCGCATGTAAGGCTTTGGGCGTGGGCGGCGGCGGCCGTGTTCGGAAGCGCGGCGGGATGTATCTTAAGCATGAGGCTTTCGTCGTTTGTGCCGAACATTTCAAGCGGGACAGGCTGGACTGCCCTTGCCGCAGTCTTTTTGGGTAAAAAAAACACATACGCCATACTCGCCGCAGTCCTAATATTTGCCGCCGCCCAATACGTCGCAAACAACCTTCAAAATTTTTCGGTATTCGGTTCCGTGCCGGCGGCCTTTCTTCTTGCCCTGCCGTACATAAGCGCGCTGGTTATGATAGTTTTAGCTCCAAAAAAACCTTAAAGTCAAATTAAGCAACAAGCGGCAAAGTCAGACCTCTACGGCGGGCTTTCGAAAAAGAGCTGTCCCAAAGTTATTCAAAAGCCCTGCAATGGCAGCTTTTTTATAAATAAACTTCCAAAATGGACAAAAGCTTGTCTTTGCCTATGATCTTCATAAAACTCGCAAGGCGCGGCCCCTGATCCTTTCTGATCAAAACCTGATACACGGCGCGGAACATATCCTTGGGCTGCATGTTAAGCTCAGCCGCTATGTCAAAGATCTTTTGATTTAAAGCGCTTTCATTCAGATCGTCCATCGATGGAATGACTTCGTCGTGCAATTTTTTTATGCAGTTTAACTCGCTGCCGGAAAGCTCGACCTTACTTTTATCCGTACATAACGCAAATTTAAATTCTTCGGGAGCACATTCGGTCACCCAATACCACGCGCATTCGGCCCTCCGGCGCAACGCGTCTTTTTGTTCCGGTTTTACACCGCTCAACGAAGCGATGACGGCGTCAATATCGCCGGAATAAGTCTGAAGCAGCGTCGTAAGAAGCCTAAAGCCCACTTGAAAAGGCATAACTTCGGGAAGTTTGTTTTCGATCTGCGAAAGCATGTAAATTCTTTTTTCTTTGTTTAAGACATCGTCGTTTTTTGCCTTTTCAAGTCCCCAAACTATACGCTCGGTCTTATCGTAATCTTCATATACTTTAATAACGTCCAGATCAAAACTTATGGAAAATTCCGTATTAGGCCTAGTACCGGCAAAGATGTAGCGCAAAACCTCAGGCTGATATACTTTTAAAGCGTCCGCAAGGGCTATGACATGGCCTTTGGATGAAGACATCTTTCCGGGAATACCTTTTAACGTTACAAAATCATAACGCATTGTAACGGGCGCGTCCCAACCATAGATCCTTTTTGAAATAAGCTTTGCGGTATCGTAGGAGCCGCCGGGGGAAATATGATCTTTTCCGCCGGGCTCGAAAACAACTTTTTCTTCACTCCAACGCATAGGCCAATCTACGCGCCAGCCTAGTTTAAAACCTTTAAACGAACGAATATCGGCCGTTTCACAGTGTCCGCATTCGCATTTATATGAGAGATTGTATTCATCGTCGTAGCCGGTTATCGAAGTGGTGTCTCTATTGCACTTTGAACAAAAGGCGGAGACGGGCCAATATTCTTCCTGCATTTTATGATCTTCATCGCGGTATTCGTTGAGACAGTCTTTTATCACAAGGCGATCCTGTAAAGCCTTTTTCATGCCTTCCGAATATCGGTTAGCACGGTAACGCTCGGCCTGGTATAAAAATTCAGGCATGATTCCTACACGCGGCAATTCCTGCTCGATGTCGACTTCATGGTGGCGGGCGTAATTTTCGTTTCGCCCTGTGGTGTCGGGAACCATAGTGATGGGAAAGCGAAGATATTTTTCAAGTATTTCAGGATCGGGCATGTTCGCAGGAATTTTACGGAAAACATCGTAATCGTCCCACGAATAAATAAAGCGGACATTTTTTCCGCGATCGCGCAAGGCGCGCACAACAAGGTCGACGGTAATTATCTCACGAAAATTACCTATATGCACGGTGCCGCTCGGCGTAATTCCCGATGCACAGGTGTATAAGGGCAAGTCCCCGCGCTCACGGATAATCTTATCGGCCATCTGATCCGCCCAATGGCACAAAAGCGGATTTTTATTTTCATTACTCATAATTAATTGATTATATTGAAATAAGGAAGGTTATACAATTACTGAAATACGGGATAACAGTCAAATCCCGCCGTACGCAGTTCGGAAGCGACGCTTCCGTCCTCGTAATCTACGGCGACAATGTAATAAGTAGTTCCGCTTTTACGCTTTTCGGAAAGTATTTTTGACGCGAAGCCCTTTTCGACGAGACGCGAAACAAGGGTTTGTGCGTTTTCTCTTTCACGGAACAGACCTAGCTGGAGATAAAGCGGCTTTTCGCTTTCGGAATCCGAAGCGGGGTCGCTTGCGTTCGATGAAGAAGCTGCAGATGCGGATAGCGTTTCGGTCGAAGCCGCCGATCCCGCTGCAGAAGATTTTTCGGCAGAAAATTCATCAATTGCGGAGTCCGTAATTTTTGAAAGCGCCAAAGGAGAATGCGGAACAAAAAACCAAAACGGCGCAGGCATAAGCTGAACCTTGCCGCTTACTATGGCCGCTTCCATGCTTGAAGGAAACTGCTTTTTTAGTTTTGCCGAATATTCTTCTTCTCCCGTAAGATACCACAAAGTCAAAAAAACGGCGGGACGGACCGTTTCCAATGACGGCATTTGAGCGTAAGCTTTTAAAAGAACTACGGTCTCGTCAACTTCAGAAGGCTTATCGGCCTTACAGAGGGAACTCCATTGGGAATACAGTTTTATATAGGCTTGAATTTCCTTGTCGTCGGAATTACGGACGGCCGAATTAAGATAACTGTCCGCAAGGGCTCCGTCGCCAAGTGAAAGAGCGCAGCGCACGGCATCCAAAACAAGCTGTTCATTGCTTTTTTTAGGCATGTTTTCAACGTCGCCCGCGGCAATTCCGGCGGCGGCGGCGTAAGATTCACGTGCCGAATCATATCGCGCAAGCTGCTCGTATAAAGAACCGAGAAAAATATACAAAGCGCGTTTGTCCGCCGCCGCCGTCACCTTGCGTAGGCTTTCTTCAATAAACTCGATTGATTTTTCTACGGTCGCTTTTTTCGCACTTTCAGCTGCAATCTCCGCCGCAGTGTTTTTTGCGGTTTCGCCGGCAAAAATCCGGCTCAGTAAAAAAACACAAGCGCACAGGAACGGCAGTTTATTCTTCATACGCATCCGCTAAAAGTCCGCCTGATTCTGAGACTGCGCCGGCTCCATTCCCGCCGCTTCAGCCTGTTTTTTTAAATTTTTAGCATTTTTTTCGGCAATTTTTTCTTTCGCTTTTCTTTTGCCTGCATTATTTTCGGCCCTGTGTCGTTTTCCTATAGTGAACGGGATCATGAGAATCACTCCGGAAACGAAGGCTACCATGAGGCTGAAAAAAATGGGAACGTCGCTGAACTGCCTGAAAATCAAATTAACATTACATTTGTTGTCGATATTAAACCCTGCAAAAATAGTTACAAGGACAAGCAATATAACGGTTCCTACCAATTTAAGCGGCATACTACGTCTCCTATAGATTTACCGGCGATATAAAAAAGGCCTTTATTTTAGACCTTTTCGGCAAAACAAGCATATTTTATTGTATTAGACTGCAATATGCGCGTCAAGCAAAATTACAGGTCGTGCTACAGAAGTCAAAGGAATCCTTTACGACTAAACGCGCCGACGGAGAATCTTCAATCTCAACATAAATCGCGCCTGCCTTCCGTCGTGCATACGGGCTTTCGAATTTTTAAAAGCCCGAAATTTAAAAAACGCGCAGGGCTTTTTTTATCCTATTGATAGAACGCTCTACGCCTAAGATTAAAATCGAGCCTATAAGCGGCGGACTTACTTTGCTGCCCGTAACGGCCATGCGAATCGTCATCATAAAATCACCTAGCTTTACTTCCAATTTATCGGACATGGAACGGGCAAGTTCTTCCGCTTCTTCGTGGCTGAGAGCGGGAACCGCCTTAATAAAATCTTCGGCGGCCGTAAGGACTTCCTTTGTCTTTTCAAAGTCCAGCCGCTTAGGGATTATCTGGTCGCTTGACAGAATTTCAGGTTCCGAAAATAAAAAATGTACCATTTCGGCGGCATCGGTAAGATAGTGCAGACGTTCCCTTATGAGCGGCATAAGGCGCATAAGAGCGTCTTTAACTTCCGCGCCGCTCATTTTAACAGCCTTGTCCACGCAAACAGGCTCGCCGTCGCTGTCCAACGCTATGCCGGAATATTCGGGCCCCACACGGGGAGCGGGAAATTCCTCCGAAACGTTTACGTCAAGGGCGGCGTCTCCCGTTTTTGTAATAAACGGCAAAGTCAACTTGTACAATTCTTCATCGGAAAGCATCCGTATGTATTGACCGTTGTACCATTCAAGTTTTTTATAGTCAAAAACGGCGGGAGATTTATTTAAGTGTTCAAGTTTAAAAAGTTTTGCAAGTTCGTCAAGCGTGTACATGTCGCGCCCGTCTTCGTAAGAGCAGCCCAGCATAGCAACATAATTTATGATGGCTTGAGGAAGATATCCTCGTGCGCGGAATTCGTTCATTGACGTAGCGCCGTGCCGCTTTGAAAGTTTTTGACCGTCTTTGCCGTTTACCATCGGCAAATGGCAGAATTCCGGATGTTCCCAGCCGAAAGCGCGATACATCTGCACGTGCAGCGGAGTTGAGGGGATCCATTCCTGCGCCCGCATCACATGTGAAATTTTCATAAAATGATCGTCGACTACATTTGCAAGGTGATAAGTAGGAAAACCGTCGCTTTTTAAAAGAACAGGATCGGGGCTTATGTCTTCGTTTTTCCACTCGATACCGCCCAAAAGACGATCGTTAAATTTCGTAACGCCTTCCATGGGAACTTTTAAACGTATGACAAACGGAGTCCCCTTGTCCATGGCGGATTTTACTTCTTCGGCCGTAAGGTGGCGGCAGTTTCTGTCATAACCCGGAGCCATTTTATTTTCCGTCTGAATTTTGCGTATGCGTTCAAGCCGCTCCGAATCGCAAAAGCAATAATAAGCTTCACCTTTTTCTACAAGTTCGTAAGCATATTTTTTATACAGCTCGAAACGCTCCGACTGAACATAGGGCCCGTATTCGCCGCCCTTTTCCCCGCCTTCGTCCCATTCAATGCTGAGCCATTTCATAGTATCGTACAAATTTTTTACGAATTTTTCGTCATAGCGGGTGCGGTCGGTGTCTTCCAAGCGAAGAATAAACTTTCCGCCTTTGGAACGCGCAAAAAGATAATTAAAAAGAGCGGTACGAACACCGCCTATGTGCTGCATTCCCGTAGGAGAAGGAGCATAACGAACTCTTACTTCATCTTGCATAAGATCCTCTATATAAAAATATCTTAAAATATACGGCATTTATTATATCAAAACAACGCCGACGGGTAAATCGGCTGAAAACGGGCTGTCAGATATATTAAGACTTTCGCAGCACCAGGGGTTTCCGGCTTTTATCGATTCTGCCGGCCGATGCAACTTCATACTCCAAACGCTATTTTAATACGAACCATTGAATCGGAGCTTTTTCAATGTAGGTTTCAAACGCGGCAAAAACCTGAGAGGCGCTGACTTCGTTGATCACGGAAGGTCTTCGAGTATACGCTTCCGGTAAAGATAAATATTCCCATGACCTTACCAGACGGAAAAGTTCTCCTTTGCTGCTTTCGCCTGCCCGTACGCTCTGCGAAACAAAATCGCGCTTATATTGAAAAAGGATTCTGTCAAGATCGGATGTGGAAGGGAATGAGGATCTAAGGCTGTTTACGGTTTCCATAACAGTCTCAGCATCCTTTGCTCCGTAGACTGAAATTATTCCCGCCTGCGTTTTCCCCGGAAGCAAAGCGCACCCCGCAGAACGCGCGGCATTTTCTACGCCCAAAAGCGAACGGCGTAGCATATTATTAAAGACCATGAGACAAAGCGAAAAGGCGGGATAATCTTCAGACGAAAAAGCGGGAGCCGCAAAAACGCCTGCCAAAAGTTTTTCATTGTCGCCCAAAGGCATGACGCCGACAATGCCTCGGGCTGCGGGCAAAGTCGGATCTACACCGGCATTTTTACCTGAGGGCGGATCGTCGGGCGAAAAAGAGTCAAGTTCCGTATCCTTTTCCTCTAAAAAGTCGGCTCTATCGAATATCTTTGTGCCTGCGGCAATGTTTAAAAAAGGAAGAGCGACCGATAAAGACGGGGCTTTTGAATGCGGACTTTCGCGATCCTGAGGTTTCAAAGAAGGCGGTGCATCGCCGAACTCCTCAGTGGAAGGTTTTAAATGCCGCAAATTCCCCAAAGATTTTTCCAATTCCGAAGTCAATAAGGCGGCTTGCCTCTCGTCAAAATTTCCCGTTGCAACGACTTTAAGTTTCGCCGGATCTTTTATCGCGGAATATCGAGCCTTAATGTCATTCAATTTTATGTTTTTTAAAGAATCACAAGTCGGATCAGGTGAAATCTCATACGGCGTTCCGGCAAAAATTTCTTTACGGACGGCTTGCATAAACCGTTCGGGCAAAAATCGTCTTTCGCCTATTTTTTTATATTCCCGTTTAAAATCGGACAATTTCTCTTCGGTAAAAGCCGTGTCCGAAAACGAAGTTAAAAAAGCCGATTTTACAGTTTCAAAATATTTTTTCTCAGCGGAAAACCCGAAAAGCGAATAGTCAGGCGTACATTCCACAAACGGTCGCATTATGCCCGTTTTCAGTGTCCCGCCGTCCGTGCCGTTTATAAGATTTTCCGCATTAGATAAGACGAAAGAAAATACAATTTTGTCCGTTCCCGCCGTAGAGTGAGATTGAAGCGAAGATCCGCCTTCAATTAAAAGCGCAAATGCAAAACCGGTTCTGTCGCCGATTCCTTCTTTTATGACGACAGGAATTCCGTTTGAAAGATTTTCTTTAAAAAATCTTCCTTCGCGCATTTTGAATTTCGGATCACTTCGAGCGTTTTTTATGCCCGGTTTTACCGATGCGCAAGAGCCGAATACGAAAAGCGCAAAAAGCAAAAAGCAAAAAGCAAAAAACGGCGCTATAGCTTTAACCCCTGCAGCTTTAAAATATAGGGCGGAGAATCTTCGATGATGACGGCGATAAAACATTACAGGTTATTTTAAGCTTGCAGGGAAACCTATGTCTTCAAGAACGGAACAGGCTTTTTCAACAAAACTATCGGCGACGTCTACCGTCTTTGTTGAAAGATCTACGATCTTGTGTTCTATGCCCGCACTGTCAAACGCCTTTGTTATATTTGCAACGCATTTTTCACAACGCATATCCGGAACGGATAATGTTTTCATAATTCCTCCTGTAAAATTAAACATTCGTGCGCACTTTGCGCAATCTACTTTATAAACTTATACATCGTATTTATGAGCTCATCAACGGCCGAATCGTCTCCCGAACGCACGCTTTCGGCGACGCAGGAACGGACGTGCCTGTCTATTATTTCATGCGAAAAACTCTTTAGCGCCGACTGCACTGCCGACGTTTGTATCAAAATGTCTACGCAGTAGCTGTCCTTTTCGATCATGCGTGAAATTCCGCTTATCTGCCCGGCGATCCTGTTAAGACGGGAAACAAGAAGTTTTTTCGTTTTTTCCGAACGGACCGTCTTTTTTTTACCCGACGCTTCGATAACGGTTCGCTGCGGCTCGGCGCAGCAATTCATTTTATCATTCATGAGCGCACCTTACAGTCGTTTTGTTTTTAGACGAAGCGCATTTAAAACCACGCAAACGCTGCTTAACGACATCGCAAGTCCGCCGAACATGGGCGTTAAAAGAATACCGAATGCGGGAAATAAGGCTCCTGCGGCTATGGGAATCCCTACGACATTGTAGCAGAATGCCCAAAACAAATTTTCTTTTATGTTCGAAATTGTCATACGGCTCAACCTTATGGCGCGCGGAACATCTGAAAGAGAATTTCTCATCAGCACTATATCTCCGCTTTCAACGGCAACGTCGCTGCCCGCCCCTATGGCCGCGCCGACGTCCGCCTGTACCAAGGCGGGTGCGTCGTTTATTCCGTCACCCACCATCATCACCTTTGCGCCTTCTTTTTGCAGATCTTCGATGATGCGCGCCTTATCCTGCGGCAAAACTTCGGCTACAACCCTATCGGTGTTTACCTTTGAACCTATGTAATCTGCGGCTTTTTTATTATCGCCTGTCAAAAGAATAACACGGATTCCTTCTTTTTTTAAACGTCTTATAGCTTCGGCGGAGTCGCTTTTAACCGTATCCGCAACGGCGGCAAAGCCCAAGGCAAGGTTACTCTCGGCTACATAAACAATCGATTTGCCTTGCGCGCCGCATTCCGAGGCCTTTTTTTCAAAAGCACTCACGTCGATGCTGTTTTCGGCCATAAACGCCGCATTTCCTGCAAAAACGTTTTTTTTGTCTCGAAAAGCCCTTACGCCGCGCCCCGGAACGTTTTGCAAGTCCGTGATATCCTCGCCAATGCCGGCGCTAGGGAGCCCCGCTTCAGATGCTCTGCAGATCTCCGCGCCGGGCACACTGCCTCTGTCGGCGGCGCCTGCGTTTTCCCCGCCGCAGTTTTTTTTCTCCGCAAAAGTTTTTGCCGCATCGGTCAAGGCGGCTGCAATTGGATGAACGGAAGTTTTTTCCAAGTCGGCCGCCAATTTTAAAAGCCGCTCTTTTTCTTCTTCCGTGCCGGAAGCTGTTACGACTTCGGTTACAACAGGCTTACCTTCGGTAACGGTACCCGTCTTATCCAAAACAACCGTGTCTATAAAATGCGTCGTCTCAAGGGCTTCGCCGCTTCGTATCAGAATTCCGTTTAAAGCGCCTAGTCCGGTACCGACCATTATAGCCGTAGGCGTCGCCAAGCCGAGCGCGCAGGGACACGCGATCACAAGGACGCTCGTCATCACCCTTAACACAAATCCGACTGAAATATTCCAGCCGGAAGGAAGCTGAATTATACCTCCCGCACCTAAAATACCAATGACCGTCCATAAAAGAGAGGCAAAGAGAGCTATCCCTATCACAAGCGGAACGAAAACTCCTGCAACCCTGTCTGCAAGACGCGATATAGGAGCTTTTTTCCCCTGCGCTTCCTCTACGAACGCTATTATTTTACTTAATACGGTATCGCCTCCGGTCTTAGTCACTCGAACGGTCAAAAGACCGTTCCCGTTAAGGCTTCCGCCTATGACCGCGTCTCCCTGTTTTTTTTCAACCGGCATGGACTCTCCCGTGAGCATGGACTCGTCCGCGCTGCTTAATCCGCTTTCGACAATACCGTCCAAAGGAATTTTTTCACCGGCGCGAACGGAAAGAATCATTCCCGGTAAAATCGCTTCCACCGGAGTTTCAAGCACGGAGCCGTCAGGCTGAATCACGAGCGCCGTATCGGGGACAAGTTCTACCAAACTTTTTATGGCTTCCTTCGTTTTTTCCTTACTGCGTCCTTCAAGAAATTTTCCTATGGAAACAAACGCAATGACCACAGCCGCCGATTCATAAAACAGAGAATGAACGATATGAGAATTGTCTTCGATTAAAAACGTAAGAGAAAGGCTGTATATAAAAGCGACGGAGCTTCCTATGGCAACCAGAGTGTCCATGTCGGGATTGCCGTGGAATAGGGCTTTAAAACCTCTAAAGTAGAATCTTCGCCCTAGGTACATGATCGGGAGCGCAAGAAGAAGTTCAAGCAAAGCAAAATTTACCGGATGTGTGTGCATGTTAAAAATATCCGGCAGCGGCGCTGAAGGAGTCAACATGCTTCCCATCGAAACATATAAAAGGATCGCGGCAAAAAAAAGTGAAACCGCAAGGCTTGTTTTTTGGTCTTTAAGCGCCTTCAAAGCCTTTTTTTCTTCTTCATCCCCGGCTTTTTTACGCGACGCTGCAGCCTTATCGCCTGCTGTATTGCAAGAGTCGTTTTTATAAGGTTTGCAGCCGAAGCCTGCATTTTTTACTTTTTCTATTATCAGTTCGGGAGTGATCGAAGACGGTTCGTACTCGACGCTCATTTTATTGGTCGCCAAATTGACGTCGCTTCTGATCATACCGGGGAGTTTACGCGTTACGCGCTCAACAGCTGCAGA
Source organism: Treponema parvum (assembly GCF_017893965.1). Classification (NCBI taxonomy): domain Bacteria; kingdom Pseudomonadati; phylum Spirochaetota; class Spirochaetia; order Treponematales; family Treponemataceae; genus Treponema; species Treponema parvum. The sequence goes on along the minus strand of NZ_CP054142.1, from coordinate 724,343 downwards.
ACAAGCGGCGCAAGACATTCCTTCGATTTCATAAATTTCTTTTACGCTCATGCGGCACCTCTTATATACCCTGATGGGGTATATAAGCAATATAGGTACGCACCGCAAAAATGTCAAGCGCACAGCAGTTTGATGCAGCAACTTGACAACCGCCACGTTTACAGCCGCTGCAAAGTGTGCATGAAGCGGTGTGAATAGGAATTGTACAAAAATGCACAATTCCTACGAATTTCAGTTTCCGGTAAACTGACCGACCAGTTCGGGAAAATCGAAACTCTTTTCTACAAAGTAACGCAGATCAAAATCCTCGTGCGTAACGATCACCAAAATCGTCGCATGGACAGCAAGGTATTCTGAAATCGCCTGCATTACTTTAAGGCGGGTTTCAAAGTCGATATGAGCGAACGGCTCGTCGAGAAGCAAAATATCGGGTTTGGCGGTAAGAGCGCGCGCAATATCCATACGCTTCATCTCTCCGGACGACAGCTGATACGGATGCTCGTCAAGGTTTGCGCTCGTAAGCCCAACCTTTTCCAGGTTTTTCTCAAGCTCTTCGATCGTGCCGCCCTGACTTTCCGCAGAAATTTGTTTAAATGAATCGCGGATACTCAAATCGGGAAAAAACGAAAAGCGGGAATCCTGCTGTACAACTGTCATACGCCGGCGGAAAGGCTTAAACGCCTTAGGATCTCTGCCCGTTTCCTTAGGTTTTAAAGCGACCAAATCGGAATCTTCCATGAGAATTTGTCCCTTCGTGCTGTCAAGCAGACGGAGGATCGCCTTGATCGTCGTGGACTTTCCGCAGCCGGAAGGCCCTGTGAGCCCGTAAACGGTAGAACGCTCGAACTTGAGGTTCAGCCCTTTGAACGCCGTAAACGTGCGTTCGCCGAAAATACCGCGCTTAAAATAAGTTTGCGACACGTCTTTAAGCTCGATCGCTGTTCCCGACGCGCCTTTTTTCGCTTCGGGTTTCTCATAGCCTTCCATTTCGGGAAGCTGATCCATCTGTTTTATGATGCCGTCTTGAAGCATAAAAGCCTTATCAAGAGTAAGGCGCTTTATAAAGTCAAGATCGTGGCTCACCATAAGGAAAGTTTTATCCTTAGGCGCAAGTATTTCGTTGTTCAAAAAAGTCACAAAGTGCTTTCTGAGGTTTCGATCGAGGTTTACGGTCGGTTCGTCCAAAAGGATGAGGTTGCCTTTGCGCGACAAAAGAATCATAAGCGTGATGCGCTGCATTTCTCCGCCTGAAATTTCATCGGGGTAGAGACGTGCAAACGCTTCGAAATCTAGCGAAAAATACTTTTTAAGCCGCTCGACTATGACCTGCCTCTGTCCCGGCGCAAGCAAGGCGAGATTTTGATCTAGCGTAAGAGCGGGGTTCATAACCTGTGCGGTTTCCGCCGGCACAAACATAAGTCCCGACTGAGCTATCTTCGCCCACGCGTCAAAATCAAGCTTGCGTCCGTCATAAGCGAGTATGTCGTTTACCTTCATGCTTCCCCCAAATGTAAAAATCTTTGTGGAAAGAATTCCGGCAATAGACTTCAAAAACACGGATTTGCCCGTACCCGTCGGCCCCATGATAACGGAAGATGAATTAGGTTCCAGAGAAAAACTGCAATCTTTGAGGAGTTCACGTTTGTCAAGGTGTATGGAAAAATTATTAAGCGAAACAGGCGTCATGAGTTCCCTCCTCTGTCTTCATTTAATACGATCAAAAACGCGACGCTTATCGCTATGAGCATGATCGACGGAAGCCAAAACAGAATCGGGTCTCCGCCTTCAAACAAAGCGTCTCTGTGTGCGGCTATCAGCGCGCCGGGACTCAAGTGAGCGGGCGTACCGTAGCTTCCGAAGCCCAGCTGAATGATAAAACCGAACGAACAGTCCAGAACAAGAGTTTTAAGTAAAATGCCCGCCGCCACACGGCGGAACGTGCTGCGCATCAAATCGGTACCCATGAGAATTGCAAGAATGCGCATTTTAGGAAATCCGTAAGAACGGAACGACAGGCTGTACTTTCTGTTATACAAATCTATAAGCGGAATGGCGATGCTCCGCACGGCCTCAGGCAGCGTTGTTACCGTCGCAGCAAGCACGAATACGGTAAGCGACATAACCGTCGAAGCCGCGCTCGTGTGCCGCGCAAGGTAGCCAGACACCGGCGCATAACAAAAAAGCGCCACAAGGATCGCCGGAATCGATTCCACCGCGTTGAGAATGTTAGCAAACGTCCTTCCGACGCGCATATTCAATACGCTTATGTAGCCCAAGATAAAGCTCAACAGCATTGCAAACAGCAAAGTCGCCGTAAGCGAAATCGAAAGTTCCCTAAACGATGAAAAAAACGAAGTGAAAAATCCTGAAGACACAATTCTTTCGGGCACAATTTTTGCAAAGTATTCCGACGGAAGCCATGAAAATGCCAAAGGTGACACTAAAAGAATTATGCATACAATTTTAAGAATATTAAATAGCTTTTTCATACCACCTCGGATAAATCAAGAATAGAATAGTCTTTACCAAAAACGACACAATCGCATTCACGCACAAAAGTATAAACACGGAGGCCACAAGCAAATCGGTGTTGGTTGCAAGCAGCGCGTCGAGCAGCGTGCTGCCCAGTCCCGGAAACGAAAAGACGATTTCCGCAATGGTTACCCCGCCGATGATCGCCGGAACCTTACCCGCAAGATACGGAATAAAGCGCGGCAAACTCGATGAAAAAAGGTAACCAGAATACGTATTCGGCATAGGGAAAAGACGCCCCAAACCGTGGCCGAGCGTCGAAAACACAATAGCGTGAGTTGAATTGACCTGCCTGAGCATATCGGTTTTAAGAAAGTTGGTCGCATCCCACGAAAGTCCGCCTAAAACAACGGTGATAAACGCGATGATGATGAGCGGGGCGTTGCTTCCGAACACATTTGCCAAAACCCAAAAACCGATAAACAGCGGTACCGCCGCAAGAACGGATATGACCAAATTCATAAATTTACCGAAGCGCTCCGCTCCGAAATATTCATGATGCTCGGCCATGTACTGCCCGGTTACGGCGTACGCAGATCCCGCAAGGGCGATGGCGGCCAAAAGACACAGCGAAAACAGCGTCAGCGGTAAGGTGACGGCCGCTCCCGATGCGATAATCTGGCCGGAACTAAAGCCCGGGTGAGCAATGGAAAAGTCTTCCGAACCCGAAATAAGCAATAAAAAGGAACGCGCCGCTTCGGCGTAGCTTTCAGCCGGAGCGCCGATCGAAAGCAAATAAAACGCCGAAAGCAGTACGGTTCCCGCCACGGCAAATATAATGCCGTGCAGGATAAATTCCCTCATTAAAAAGCGAAAAAAACGCATGACACTTCCTATTTAAGCTTCCAGTTTTCAACTGAAAGGAATGGATTGTCGGTTGCGATAGCAACGTTTTCCAAACCGCGGGAATACACATCTTTTTCCAAAGAACATAAAAACAATGCAGGCGAAAGCTCGCAAATGCGTTTGTCTATCTGGAGGGTAAGATCGATCCAATTTGAAGTAACAATTTCTTTTTCCCAGTCGTCGAAAAGCGAATTGAGCTTGCTGTCCGCCACGCCGGTAATATTTTTTTCGCCGTTGGAACGGTACCAGTCGCCCAAACTCGAATAAAGGTTGTCAAAACCTTCGCAGTACACGAGCGCAAGCTCGTAAGATTTTTCTGTATTAACCATGCGGGAAAAAACTCTGTCGCCGGTTCGTTTGGCTTCAACATTCAAACCGATCGCCGCAAGCTGGCTCACAATGCCGTTAGCCATTTTGTCGCCGAATTCGCCCATAGAATCGGGGTATAAAAGAATCGCATTCTGACCTGCGACTCCGCCCGAAGCGGCGAGAAGTTTCGCCTTCTGAATATTGTACGGAATATTGTTGGGCATGGGGCGGTTTACATATTCTGGAATATTGGCCGAAAACAGGTTCGATGGGAACGGACCGTAATTCAAAATAACGCCTGTATCCCTGTCGGTGATCGACGGGATAAGAGACGATCTGTCCAAAGCCATAGCCATAGCCTCGCGTCCTTCCGCGTTCGGGAACAGCTTTGTGTTTATGGCAACTTGATAAAAAGCATACGGAATGTATGAATTCACGTCGACATTAGGAATTTTTTCAACTTCGGCTCTGTCCATCGGATTCGTTTCAAGAATCAAATTTACGCGGCCTTGGCGCATTTCGTTTATGCGGATAAGGGGGTCGATGACGCGTTTCATAACAAGGCTTGACGTCTGCGGTGTATTTTTAAAATACATGCCGTTAGCTTCAAAAGTCAACCATTTTCCTATTTCCCACGTTGCAAGTTTAAACGGACCGGTTCCGATCGGGGCGGTAGCGAATTTTCGCTCGTTTTCACCGGCTCTCATGTTTACCTGCATTGCCTGCCCGCCGTATCGTGCCGGGATAATTTTAAACGTTAGTACGGGATACGCGCGGAATTCGGGAATCGGATTGATGAATTCGATCTTTACCGTTTTTTCGTCCTCAGCCGTAACGCTCTTGATAAACGACATAAGGTAGTCGCGTTTGGGAGAATTGTTTGCTTCATCCGTGTATGCGGCGAACGAATAAACGACGTCTTCGGAAGTAACCGGAGTATTGTCGTGCCACATTACGTCGCGCAGCATTACCGTATACGTTTTTTTGTCTACGGGATTTTGCATGATGCTTTCGGCAAGGGCTAGATCGGAATAAAGCGAACCGCTGGCTTTATCAACTTCAAAATTCACAAGACCGTCGAACAAGAGTTCGTCGGCGTTCAAACCGGATATATTTTGTTCCAATACGGGGTTTAAGGAATCCGGCAGCATAGAAACCGCGACCGTGGCTCCCTTAGGCTGCGCTCTCCAAATTAAGAACCCAGCGGCAGAGCCCAATACGATAACGGCTATGATGATAACGGCAATAATGCCTTTTTTATTAAATTTCATTAACGCATCCTCACAATAAATGAACTATAGACGACAACTTCGCCTTCGTAATCGTTGGTTTTACCTTTTTGAATTTCAAAAAAGTATTTGTTGGTCGTTAGCTGGTTGCCCGCATTGAGAACCGGCCACGAATTACCGACCTTCGCGCTGCGGTTAACGAGATCCTTCATGTTGTTTTTTTCGATGAGTCTGCCGCTTTTTGTATTTTCGGAGAAAACGCGAACAGAACGGTTATCTTTCAAAGTGATAACGAGGTCGTTCATTTGTCCTTTCGGAATGGAAACCATGCCCCACCAGTACTCGTTGCCCTTTGCGTTCTTGGCACTGAATTTTGCCGGGCGGCTCTTTTTGCTTTCCGCCGTAGAACGCGGGTCGGGGTTGAAAAGACCGATCATAAGAGGCATGACGACCTTACCGCGGCTTGCGATTTCCTGAGCAGTGCGGATTTCAGAGTTGACTTGAGCGATTTTCGCTTCAAGATCTTTTTTCTGCGCGTTTATATCGTCAAGGATGTCTTGGCCGATGTCGTTCGGATACTTTGCCGCAAAACCGAGCAAGTCCTGATAGATCGCATCGATGTTTGTCTGAACCGACTGATAGTGAGCAAGAATCGCTTCAAGAGACATTTTTCCGCTGTCTCCGCCATTATCGGGAGTGCGGGCGAATTCCTCGTCGATTTTAGTCTTATACTCGTATGCGCGCTCACGGATGGTTGAAGCCCGTTCGATCGCAAGGTCCTGACGGAGCTTTTTAAAATTGCGGATATTCACGGAAACGCCCGCCGTTTTTGCAACGCCGGCGGAAGCTGCGGTCGCATCCAAGTCTTTTTCGGCTTTTGCATAAGAAGCGATGGCCGAATCGTATGCGGCAATTTTGTCTTCAAACGGCTGGTCGGCACGAGCCTTGTCCGCTTCAGGTTTAAGGGCATTCTGTTTTGAATATACGGCGCTGACGACATCGATTTCTTTGTGCGCATTGACAAGTTCATCGCTCGTTCCGTACACCTTTACAGTAGAATCGTACAATTTTCTTGCCGCTGTCAATTTTCCTGATGCAACAAGAGCGTCAAGCCGCTTCGCCGAAAGAGAAACGCCTTTGTCACGAATATCTTGCGAAAGATTTAAAGCGGGATCAAGAGCGCTGAATTTATCCAGCGCCTTATTGCAAGCCGCAAGCAGCTTGGCTTCGTTTGTAGCCTTAATCGAATCGGTGCTGTCAAGAGCCTCGACGCCGGCTTTATATAAATCAATATAATTTAGATATTGCTTTTGTAATTTTCCATCTTCAATCATATTCCAATACGTCGCGGCCGCTTCAGGTTCGCGGCTGTTCCACGCTTTTACGCCTTCGTCGATCGCTTTTTGATCCGCGGTCGCCTGATCGGGAGCGCTGGCGCAGGATATCAATATAACGGCTAAAAGCGCCGAAATAATGCTCATACATTTTTTCATTCGGAAACCTCCTTAACTAAACGGAAACCGACATCGGCATATCCGTTTTGGCTGTCAATATTTCGAAAATTAGAAATACGCAATTCGGTCGGACCGTCCATCCATGATCCTCCCTTTACGGTGCGAAGATTCGTTTCACCGTCAATACCGTGAGCGGACGAAGTCCACTCAGCTACGTTGCCGGCCATATCCGTAAGCCCCCAAGCGTTGTTGCCGTTTTCATAAGACCCTACGGGCGACGGTTTTGAAAATTTACCGTTACCCTTGTAGTTCGCTCTTACATCGTCGGTCGGACTTTGATCTCCCCACGGATAAATCACGTCCGCTCCCGCACGGGCAGCTTTTTCCCATTCTTCTTCCGTAGGAAGTCTGTAAGTAACTCCAAGCTTTTCGGAAAGCCATGCCGCATACGCTTCTACGTCTTTGAGGCTTATGCCCACTACCGGCTGTTTTCCCTGATTGTAATCGGGGTTATCAAAGTAATCGGGAGCGCTGTCGCTTTGCGTAAGATAAAGATACGCTCCATAGCGCGCATTGGTTACCGGCGTAAGGTCGATAGCGTAGGCACCTGTAGAAGCTGTGTGAGACACTTCTTTTTTCTGCGCTCTCGTATCCTGCGGAACCGCTCCGGCATTGAATTCGCCTTCCGGAATATCGACTGAAGGGAATGATGCCGCCAAATCGGTAAAATGCACGTAGCGGCCTTCAACCGCGCTCTGGGCATCCAATTTTTTAAGCAAAGACGACGACGGAAGCTGGCGCGTTAAAGCGCTCGTTACGGTAAGCATAACGGCTCTGTCGCGGAAGTCTTCTGCAACGGGATAATCTATAACCGCATTGCCGAGCGCATCGGTTTTGAAAATTGCGCTGACGCCGCCCTGAATGTCGATTGAATCGGCGTCGGCCGGAACGTCGGGGATTTCCCACACTGCGGCAACGGAAAGGCCGGCGGCGGCGTTACCGGAAGAATCGGCAACCTTAACCGCAAACTGAGTGGAAGGTCCGACAAAACCGTCTTCTACGGAAAGCGTAAATACAAGACTTTTGCTTACGTCCGAGCAAAGCGTTTCGGCTCTGCGTGAAAGAAGTTCGGTGCCGTCCGGCTGAGCGGAAAGCAAATCCGTTTCGCCTTCGTCAATAAGTCTTATAAGAATTTCAATGGCTCCGGTAATCTTATCGGCAGGATTCTTTTTATTCCTGCTGCTGTTGAGCTTCGCCGCCAAATCCGAGCGAAGATTGTCCGTATAGACTTTTTCTCTCTTTTCCCAATCGGCGAATTTTATTCTGTACGTAACCACAGGCGGCTCGTTCTTTTTAGACTGAGCGTACGGCTTAACGTCCGTAAGGCGCGCCTTTACAGAATCGTCGCTCAGTTCGAGCTTCGGCGACCGCACGTTCGCAGCTTTTAACTCCGCGGCCAAGGCGTTTTCTATGAGGTCGCGTTTTGCCGCCAAATCTGCCTCAGCCATGGTAGAACCCTTACCGTAGCCGTAATAAAAACCTTCTTCCTGTTTTACAAGTTCGGGGACAGCTTTTTTAGCAAAAACCGTCCAATCAGTCAGAACAAAAAAAACGGAAAATAAAAGAATCGCAAGTCGATTCCGTTTCATCGCTGTACTCATTTTACATCTCCCATAAAAAAAATTATAGCAATTTAGTCAATTTAAAAACAATTTTTCAAGGCGTGGCTATTATACCGTCAAGTCCATTGACATATCAATCGAAATACATACTTTTTTTAAAAATTGTAGTAGGAAATACGGATTACAGGCTTATTTTACGAAAAAAAACGGTTTTACTACAAAAAAAAGCATAAAAAAAGCTGTCCCTAACGTTTGGAACAGCTTTTAAGTCGGGCAACCGGAATTTGAATCCGGGACCTCGTGCCCCCCAGACACGCACGCTAACCAGCTGCGCTATTGCCCGATGTTCTTTTAACTATACCGAAAAATAAGCTCCCGGTCAATAATTTATGAAAAGCTTTTACACATCTTATCCTTCAAACCTCGTACAACTTTTGCAAGCGCAATACGCTCTACCCTATCGGTTTTGTCAAAAAAGGCTCGTCAAAAAACATTTCAAAAGATTTTATCACAGACATGATTTTCTTTAAATGCTATAATTTTAAAGATAAAAGAAGGTTTAACTTCGACCGCTGAGACATTGCGGTCTCGTTAAACGACGAGTTTCGGATAAAGCCGAAACGTCGCTGATTATAGCTGTGCGCAAAATGCGCACGAATTCAACAGCCTCCAAAATTGATATTTTGTTCGACTGCTGAATTTTAAAGAAGGTTTAACATGAATGAAGCTGATCTTGAAAAATACGAGCAAAGAAATTTGAAAAAACTTTTGCCCGGACAGGAAATTTCCACCGCCGTAGCGGCGATTTCGGGAGATACCGTATTCCTTGATTTAAACGCCAAAAGCGAAGGAATTCTGGACGCGGCGGAATTAAAAGACAAGGATGGGAACCTTACCGTAAAAGAAGGCGACGTCATAAAGGTTTTTTATATCGGCCTTAAAAACGGTGAAATGCAATTTACTACAAAAATTGCGGGAGATAATGCGGATAATTCCATGCTCGAAAACGCCTACAAAAACGGAATTCCCGTAGAAGGATACGTAGAAAAAGAGATCAACGGCGGATTCGAAGTCAAAATAGGAACTTCCAGAGCATTCTGTCCGTATTCGCAGATGGGCTTCCGTCAAAAAGCCGAGCCTTCCGAATTTACAGGTAAAAATTTAACTTTTATGATATTGGAATTTAAAGACGGGGGAAAAAATCTTTTAGTTTCAAACCGAAAGATCCTTGAAAAAGAGCATGAAAAGAAACTTGAAGACCTTTCTCAAACTTTAAAATGCGGAATGACCGTAAAAGGAAAAGTGACGGCACTGCACGATTACGGAGCCTTCGTAGATATAGACGGCTTTCAGGCTCTTTTGCCGATTTCCGAAATTTCGCTCGATCGCATTTCGGACATAAATTCCGCACTCAAAGCGGGACAGGAAATAAAGGCTGAAATAATCAAAACCGACTGGAAAAACGAACGAGTATCGTTAAGTATGAAAAGCCTTCTCGCAGATCCGTGGAAAAACGCCGTGAAAAAATATCCGGTAGAATCGAAACACGAAGGAGTGATTTCACGCATAGCGGACTTCGGACTTTTTGTAAACCTTGAGCCGGGGATCGACGGGCTCATCCATATTTCCGCGCTTGAAAACGTCGAACGCAATTCAAACCTGAAAAAACTGTACAATACAGGGACAAAAATGACAGTTAGCGTTAAAAGCGTAGACGCTGTAAACCGCCGCATCGCGCTATTACCCACAACTTCAACGGAACAGGACAAAACGGCCGCAAAATACATGGACAGCCAATCTTCCGACGGCGAATCTTACAATCCGTTCGCCGCTCTTTTAAAAAAATAGCCGCCGGTTCCGCTGGCGCATTTTTTTATTGCACTATTGTTTAAAGATATTATAAAATTGATATAATAAAGATCTGATTTCACGGAGGAAGCGTATAATGGAAAATTTATTTTCATTCGGTTTTATCGGCGCCTTTACCGCGCTGTTGTTTGCGATAGTTCAGCAAAAAAAAGTAATGCGTTTTTCCGAAGGAACGGATAAAATGAAAAAGATCGCCGCCTCAATCAGAAAAGGCGCGAATGCATATTTAAAACAGCAGTACATGACCGTTTTTAAAGTCTTTATAATAGTTTTTATCATACTGCTGATTATGGCCTTCGCCTCAAAAGGGAAAATGCTTACGATTTTCACTCCGTTTGCGTTTTTAACCGGAGGAATATGGTCGATGTTTGCAGGCCTCATAGGAATGAAAATTGCAACGCAGGCAAATTCCCGCACCGCTCAGGCGGCTTCCGAAAGTCTTAACAAGGGGCTACGGGTCGCTTTTTCGTCCGGATCGGTTATGGGATTTACCGTAGTGGGACTTGGGATGCTAGACATTTCCATATGGTTTCATATTTTGTTTTATTTATTCGGCATAAAAGATGTTTCTCTCCTTGCGAACATAATGGTAATGAACGGAATGGGAGCCTCCTTTATGGCATTATTTGCGCGCGTAGGCGGCGGAATTTACACTAAGGCGGCGGACGTGGGGGCAGATCTCGTGGGAAAGGTGGAAGCCGGCATTCCCGAAGACGATCCCCGAAATCCTGCGACAATAGCGGATAACGTGGGCGACAACGTCGGAGACGTAGCCGGCATGGGAGCCGATCTTTACGAATCTTATGTAGGATCAATCCTTGCGACATTTGCATTGAGCGCCGCCGCAGGATACGGGTTTTCAGGCATGGCGCTGCCGATCCTGATCGCCGTATGCGGCATTGTCTGTTCGATAATCGGCTCTTTTTTTGTTAAAACAAAAGAAGACGCGACTCAACTCTCTCTTCTTAACTCTTTGCGCACGGGAACTTATCTTTCGGCAGCTCTGTCGGCGGTTGCGGCGGCGCCGCTCACCTACCTTACCGTAGGAAGTTGGGGAATCTATACGGCCATTCTGTCCGGACTTTTGGGCGGAGCTGCGGTAGGATATTTTACCGAATATTACACGTCCGATAATTACAAGCCCACGCAAAAACTCGCCGCTTCTTCGCAAACAGGTTCGGCCACAGTAATAATAGGCGGCCTGTCTTTAGGAATGAAGTCCACGTCGGCTTCAATACTCATAATCATTGCCGTAGTTATCGTAAGTTTTTTTACATCCGGGGGAAGCGTAAACTACAACAGCGGTCTTTACGGAATAGGTATTGCGGCCGTAGGAATGCTTTCCACATTGGGAATTACGCTTGCTACCGACGCTTACGGCCCCGTAGCCGACAACGCAGGGGGAATAGCGCAGATGACGGGCTTGCCAAAGGACGTGCGCGAGCGTACCGACGCGCTGGACTCTCTCGGCAACACTACGGCTGCGACGGGCAAAGGCTTTGCGATAGGTTCGGCTTCTTTGACGGCTCTCGCCCTTCTGATCTCTTATGTAAACATCGTAAAAGAAAAAGGCTACGGCATGGATTTGTCGCTTACAAACCCTGCGATAATGTCGGGGCTTTTTATCGGCGCTATGGTAACATTCGTTTTTTCAGCCTTTACGATGAGCGCGGTTCAGGCCGCAGCGCAATCGATCGTAGTGGAAGTGCGCAGGCAGTTTAAGGAAATAGCGGGAATAATGGAAGGAAAGGCGGATCCTGACTACGCAACGTGCGTAAGCTTATGCACAAAGGGCGCTTTACGTGAAATGGTCGCGCCGGCTGTTCTGGCCATAATCGCGCCGCTTGCGACAGGTTTTGTACTCGGCCCCGAAGGAGTGATCGGACTGCTCGGAGGAGTTTCGGTTACGGGATTCGCCATGGCCGTATTTATGTCCAATTCCGGCGGAGCGTGGGATAACGCAAAAAAATACATAGAGTCCGGTAATTTCGGCGGGAAGGGTTCCGACTGCCACAAGGCTGCGGTTTCAGGCGATACCGTAGGAGATCCTTTTAAAGACACCGCCGGGCCTTCGCTTAACATATTGATAAAACTGTGTTCGACGGTTTCAATAGTATTTTCAGGCCTCATAATTTCATTCAATCTTATGAATCTTTTGTAAACGGATATGCAGGGATTGGTTCTTGACGGCTCTAACAACACTTTCACGGTAGAATGCTATGACAAAATAAAACGGCAATGTTCCCTGAAAGGCAAAAAATTAAAGTCGGATATAAAATATTACAATCCTCTTGCGCCCGGAGACATTGTATCCGTAGAAATCGACAAGCTCGATGAAAAAAGGGGACAGATACTCGATCTTCATCCTCGAAAAAACGTTTTTGTCCGCTGGAACGTAAAGGGTCGGTCGCCGCAGCTTTTGGCTGCAAATCTCGATTACCTTATCCTTGTAACAACTCCCGACGAGCCTCCGTTTCGGCCGCGCTTCGTAGACAGAGAATTGGCTCAGGCGGAATACCAAAACATCGAGCCTATAATACTCTGTAACAAATACGACTTAAAAGCCGCTTCGGACGCGGATCTTCAAAGCAGGCTTTCCTGCTGGGAAGAGTTGGGATATACGGTGATCCGTGTTTCGGCAAAAACGGGCGAAGGGCTTTTCGATCTTGTAAAAATTATAAAAGACAAGGTCTCAGCCTTTGTGGGACAATCGGGCGTGGGCAAGTCAAGCCTCATAAACGTGCTTGACGACTCTTGCGTTTTAAAAACGGGAAGCCTTTCGCAAAAATACGGACGGGGAACCCACACCACAACAAAGGGCAACCTTTTAAGGCTGCATATAAACGAATCGCTTACGGGCGGCATAAAAAACGTAGAAACTTCAATAATAGACACCCCCGGCATAAGGCGTTTTGTTTTAAACGATATTCATCCCGATGATCTTGCATTATATTTCAGGGAATTCAAACCGCTCATAGGCAAATGTTCGTTCGGAATGTCGTGCAAGCACATAACGGAACCCGGCTGTAAAATTCTTGAAGCCGTAAACGCCGGGGTCATAAGCGAAGAACGCTACGAAAGCTGGTTAAGGATTCGTGAAGAAATGATCACGGGAAACTGGGAAGACTAGGCATTGATGAACATAAAAACACTTACCGAATTGGATTATTTTCGCGTGCGCGACATTATTTCCGGGCATTGCGTAAGCGAAGAAGGCGCATTATTACTTAGAGAGCGCACGCCTCTCACCGATACGAAAAAAATAAATACATTAAAACTGTACGGGCGCGAATGGTATTCATATCTGACTTCCGAAAAACAGGCGGCGATGTCTTCGTGGAATCCCGTTTCCGAAATTCTACCCGTCATAAACACTCCCGGGGCGGCCGTCTCGCAGGAACAGGCTTTTTCGCTGCTCCAATTCTGCGAAGCGCAAAAAAAAGTAAAATCGGCGATAGAGAGCGCAAAGGATATTTTAAATTTGGAAAACCTGTCGGAACTCGTTCAAACATTGCCGGATCTTTCCGCTCCGTATTCGCAAATTTCAAGCGTAATAGACAAGACGGGGGAACTTAAAGACCTTCCGTGTTTGCGTTCGATAAGAGCGAGAATCTTAAGCTTTAAACGTGAAATAAATAATTTAATGAAAAAGTACGCAAACGATCCTAACCTTTCGAACGCGCTTGAATCGAACGTTCCAGCTTTTAGGGCAAACAGACAGGTTTTAGCGGTAAAATCCGGCCGAAGAAGCGCGATCAGGGGAATTATTCATGAAATGTCGCAGAGCGGACAAACTGTTTACATAGAACCTGAAGACGTAGTACGAAAAAACAACGAGCTGATCCAAGAAGAATTTAATCTGCAGGCGGAGATAAAACGTATATTCCGTGAACTTACGGCCGAACTTATGCCTCATGCAAGATCGTTTACGCTCGCCCTGCCGATTATGACAGAACTTGACATAAGCTATGCCGCCGCAAAATGGGGAAAAGAAAACCGCTGTTGCTATGCCGCAAACTGCGCTTCGGACAGCGGCGAAGCGCCTCTCATATTAAAGGCTCGCCATCCGATCTTAGGAGAAAAAGCGGTTCCCGTTGACGTACGCTTTATGAGCGGCAAACGAATCCTTATCATAACGGGGCCCAACACGGGCGGAAAAACCGTAACTCTTAAAACGATCGCGCTTTTTGCAATGTTGAACCAAAGCGGATTCCCCCTTCCCGCCGAAGAAGGAACACGATTGCCGATATTTTCGAACGTGTTTGCGGACATAGGCGATTCCCAGTCCCTAGATCAATCGCTTTCGACTTTCAGCGGACACATGAAAAACATTGCCGAATCGTTGGAAGGAGCCGATCGCAATTCTCTTGTTCTCTTGGACGAGCTCGGCAGCGGAACCGACCCGCTTGAAGGCGGTGCCATAGCAATGGCCGTTTTGGACGCTCTCATAGAAAAAGATTCCTTTGTTCTGGTCACAACTCATCACGGGATATTAAAAAATTACGGCTATACGCATCCGTCATGCGTAAACGCCAGCGTGGAATTCGACAAAAACACTCTTTCGCCCACATACCGTCTTATCATGGGAGTTCCGGGCGAAAGCCGCGCTCTCGACATAGCTAGCCGTTCCGGGCTCGGCGAAAAAGTATGCCGAAAGGCGTGTTCCTACATTGCAAACGAAAGCTCCGACGTTTCGTCTTTGATCAAGGGACTTATAGCAAAGCATACGGAATTGGAAAACATTTACAAAGACTTGAACACTAAAAAACACGAACTTATCGAGCAAAAACGTAAAGCAGGTTTACACGAACTCAAATTGCGGCAAAAAGAGGCGGAATTAAAAAAAGAAGGCTATAGGGAATCGCAAAAATTTTTGTCAGAAAGCAGAAAAAAACTGGAAAATCTTGTACGAGAGATAAAAGAAGGCGAAATAACCAGAAAAAAAACTTTGGGCGTAAAGTCGTTTATAAGCGATCTCGAAACGAACGTTTATGCTCAAGAAAAGTCGATAGAAAGCGAAGAAAAGGAACTTTCGAAATACCTTGCCCCAGCGGAAAACCCGGCCTTATGCGAATCTCACACAGTGCAAGAAGACGAACAAAAAAATCTCGAATTTAAAGCCGGCGCAAAAGTAAGCGTAAAAAATATAAAACAGCCGGGAATTCTTGTACGCATGGAGCGCAAAGGCACGTGGAGCGTACAACTGGGCAATGTAAAAATGAATATAAAGCAAAAAGAACTTACCCTTATTCCCCCTGATAAAGATGTGCAGTCCGAACTTCCTTCAATAACGATAGATTTGGCGGACAATACGAAAAACGGCGCAGGCGACGTCTATTTTAAGGGAGGAAAGCCGCAGTTTGAACTCAGACTTTTAGGTCTTTATACGGACGAAGCGCTCAAACTGCTTGAACGCCAGCTTGATCTGTGCACGGTTCATAACTTTAACCGCTTCAGCATAATTCACGGAAAAGGAAGCGGAGCCTTACAGCAGGCCGTGCAGGACTATCTTTCGCATTATCCGGGAATAGCGAATTTTTACTTTGCGCCGCCGGAAGAAGGCGGAAGCGGCAAAACCTACGTGGAAATGGCAAAATAAGTTTTATTCGTGCGGAGGACTCGATCTCCTGACACTGCTTGAAGCTTCGCTGCAAATCTGCGGCGATGTTGTTGATTCAAGGACATGACGCGACGGACGGCGCTACGTCTCCGGCGGATTGCACGGAATTTTCGACACGATGCGCTCGTTGCATCGTATCGGCGTCCTGCTTATACGCTTCATGACAGAGCGCTTCTTGACACATTCCGTATTTTTATCCATATTTGTGTTATAAATATTCATTTTCAAGGAAACACAAACGTGAAAGAGCGTCTTACGCGACTGAAAAGCATCCGTAAATTTATAAAAAATTACCGTATTGAAAGCCAAGAAACGCTTTTGGGGCATTTGCAAAAAGAAGGATATGAAGTAACTCAGGCGACTCTTTCGCGCGATCTGAAACTTTTAAAAGTAGGCAAGGTTTCGGACGGCCGTTCAGGCTACGTGTATACATTGCCGAGCGAAGACGAAAGGCAGGATTCAGAGCAAATTTTTGCACGTGATTTTTTACGCGGATATATAAGTATCGAATACAACGGCAATATCGTTGTGATAAAGACCTTTCCCGGCCATGCGGATTCCGTTTCAAACGCGCTGGACAGCCTTAACATGGACGAGCTCATAGGCACGATCGCCGGTGAAAATTGTATTTTTGCCTGTCTCAGGGAAGGCGTCTCAGGCAAACAGTTTCTTGCCGCCCTTAAACAAAAAATCCCCGAAATAGAAGAATGATACGGTTCGCATATAAATAAAGCAAACCGGCCGAAGTTTTTGAACAGACGGTTTTTCATCCCGGGCAAGGCTGAACAAGACTCCTGTTAATTTTTAAACAGAGCCCTGCAATTATTATCGACCAGATCGCATAAATATTCCGTTTTAACGCCGCGGATCCCCGCTATAAAATCGTAAGTGAGGTTTATGAAATTCGGCGTGTTAGGCTTTCCGCGGAAAGGAACGGGTGCAAGATAAGGCGCGTCCGTTTCCAATAGAAGGCGGTCTTCGGGAATGTAGCGGACAATATCGACCAATTCGCTCATCTTCGCTTTTTTAGCGTATGTTACGCCGCCGCCTAAAGCGATGTACCAACCGCGCCCGACAAAGACCTTTGCCGCTTTAAGGTCGTATGAATAACAGTGTATCACTCCTCTGTCATAATTTGAATTTTTTATGCAATCCACGGTCTGCTCAAAGGCGTCGCGGCTGTGAACGACTACCGGCAGGGAAAGCCGCTTCGCAATATCAAGCTGCATTTCAAACAATTCTTTTTCGGCGGCAAAGTCAAAGCCTTCCGCTTCTTCCCTGTTCCAATGATGATCCAAACCGCATTCGCCTACGGCCGAAATTTTTTTAAAAAGCGGATCTTCCGACGAAAGCGCTTCAAGTATGTTCGTTTCAAGAATTTTTACCTGTTCTTCCGCTGCAAGAATAGCCTGTCTTGAAGGCCATATGCCGGCGGAAAAGTGAATAAATTTTTGAACCTTTTCTTTTAATTCGGGTTCACGGATATTATTAAGAGCGGATTCGACACACAGAATTCTTTCGCCAAGGTCGTCGCATTCGGTTCCTATATCCAAGGCAAAAGAAACGTCGTTTAACGCCATTTTAGAAAGCTCGGCGCTTCCGTCGAAGGCGTGATCCTTTACCATAGATCGAAAATGAAAATGAGTATCCGAAAACATAAAGTTATTGTAGCGTTTACGGCAAAATTTTTACAGCGTTTGCCTGCTATAATATAAGACGTACGACTATTCATATGTCTTATCAATCGGGAAATATAAAAATCCCGACTTAAAAGCTGTGATAAAACGGTTTTTATCCTATTGATTTAATTATTGTTTCGAGAAATTCTTCTACTATCCTTTGTTGGATAAAATGTTGACTTAAAGCCTTTGCCGTTGACAAAGGTTCTATAACAGACACTAACACTTGTACAGCTTCTCTCCTTTTTCCCTGTTTAATCAAATCATTGAAATCTTGCAATTTTTCTTTATTGAAAAAATTATCTTCACAAAATAAATCATAAGATAAAAGAAAATTTCTTAAAAGGTTTTCGTATGAATCCGGAAAATCTTCTCCACCTGTTCTGAAGTGCTCATCCGGAAAAATTGAAGGCGTTTTCAATTTTTCTTCAAAAGACATTGTTAATTCTTTAAATAAACTTTCAAGGTCTTCTTTATTTAATACATGAAATGTTTTTGACATTCTTGTGTTTAAAAGATCGATTAGAGCCGGAGTCTGTAAACGGGAAAATGTAAGCATTGCAGCTACGCAATGTGTAAATTCATGAACGCCCGTTGCTTTTCTTTTTATTCTCAGCTCCATTTCTTCATTTGTATATAATTCTTCATTAAGAATTATATGGAGTGCGTAGAAATTAGTTGCAGAATCATATTGCCAGACAAAAGCACCGAGACCATCAGAATTATCAAATCTTTTGCATTTCACGACAATGACACAATTTGCCATATGATAGCGATTAAATAAAGGATATTTTGAAGAAAACTCAATAAAAGGTTTATTTTTGATTTCTTGTAATTTTAACTTTTGAAGGAGAGGTCTAAAAGTTCTTAAAGCCCAAGTTACAGTCTTTTCATCTATGTTACTTGAAATCATCTCGTAGCAGCAGCTGAAAATTGTTTAGATTTTTCAGCCAGCTCCTTGAAATTAAGGTTTGTTTCCTTAACCGCATCAATCGCATCTCTGAGCAAGCCAATAGAGAGGTCTCCGTCTGCTTCAATATTAAGGATTCCAAGAGACTTCATTTCCTTTTGTAATTCTTTGATTTCTTTACTTTCCATAGGACACCTCCTTCCATAAAGAATAATACCGGAAAATATCTCTCTCGTATTTCTTATTATATCTCTATTATCGAAACTTAGCGATAATTAATATATCACTTTATATCCAATTCGTCTACTTTAGTAACCATTCTTCATAAGAATTGTTACACTTTACCTTTTCCTTTCTTTTACTTTATTTTAAAATTATTTTATCCGATTTTTACCAAACGAAGCGGAAAGCTTTTTTACGGCTTCAGGATCACGCTTGATATTTTCCACCGCATTCAATGCAAAGGCTATAAATATCGCAATGAAAAAAGCGGCGAAAATGGCTACGATGCACAGCTTGACACGAGAGGGTTTTGACTTTTTATCCGGTACTTCCGCTCTTTCCAATATTTGAAAAACAGGCATTTCGTTTGACATTTGCACTTTCAAAAACTCATACTGCGTCTTAAGCTGCTTGTATACCTGTTCCTGCGCTTCCAATTCCAAAACGAGTACCGCGTTTTCCGCAACATCGTTCGGATTGTAGCGGTAAGAAGCCGTGTTTTCATTTTCTCGAATCCGCTTCGACAGCGAAAGGATTTGCTTGTAGCTCATATCGATGTTTTCTTCGAGGTTCTTCTTTTCAAGTTCGTACTTATCGGTAAAAAGAGATGCAACAACGATTTTCATATAGTCCGCAGCAAAGTTTGCGACGGATGCGGCAAAAACCGGATCCGTATCCGAAAACGCAAGCGAAAAGACGCCTGATTTATTATCGAAATTTACGTCCATATTTTGCTTTAAAGCTTCTCTTATTTCAGTATTTTTAAGTTTATAGCGCTCGCCAAGATCGAATTTGTCGATAATCTCATCAAGGTAGTTATTCGTTCCTGCAATTTCGACGGCAAGCGCACCGAATATCGAAAGATTCGAAAGTCCGATAGTGCTTCCGAGTCCGCTCTTCGCGCTCGAATTCAAGAGTGAAGAAAGAGAGCCGTCCGAAGACGACGAATCGTTTATGATCATACGCGCTTCAGATGTATATATATTAGGAAGCGGAGACTTTTCAGGCGGAAGGATGATCGACAGCGCGGAAAACGAAAGGACAGCTACGGCGACGGAAGCCGTTATCAAAATGATAAGTTTTCTATACTGCAGCAAAACGGCAAACAGATCGATAAGCGAAATCTCGTCATCCTGCAAAGATTGCGATATATTTTTTTGTTCCGGACAATTTTCCATATCCATAATGGAATTCATTATATAAAAAACACGGGATTTTGCAACACGCCCCCGCACAGGGCAAAAGAGCGACTTAAGCATTTCTTTCATGATGAAGATGCGGACATCCAAACTCTTTTACTTGCAACTTTACGTATTTTGCCATAGGATATATAAAACAGTCACAAATGATACGGAGGCAATCATGGTAAGTTATAAAGAGTTAGGGCTGGTGAATTCCATCGATATATTTAAAAAAGCTATGGCAGGACATTATGCGATTCCTGCCTACAACTTTAACAATATGGAACAGTTGCAGGCTATCATTCAGGCCTGCGTAGAGACAAAGTCACCCGTAATATTGCAGGTTTCAAACGGAGCGCGCAATTACGCAAACAAATACCTTTTGCGCAATATGGCGCGCGGCGCTGTAGAATATGCCCATGAGTTGGGCTGCGATATTCCGATCGTGCTGCATCTCGACCACGGAAGTTCTTATGAAATGTGCGTGGATTGCATTGAAAACGGATTTTCTTCAGTGATGATAGACGGTTCCGCTCTTCCTTATGATGAAAACGTTGCATTAACAAAAAAAGTCTGTGAATACGCTCACTCGCGAAAAGATTATGTAACGGTGGAAGGAGAACTTGGAGTGCTGGCGGGAGTTGAAGATGAAGTTTCCGCCGAAGCAAGTCACTATACGAAACCCGAAGAAGTTCAGGACTTTGTAAAAAAGACGGGCGTAGATTCCCTTGCGATTTCCATAGGAACCAGCCACGGGCGCTGCAAATTCACCCCCGAACAGTGCACCCGCACTCCCGACGGTGTTTTAATTCCGCCGCCTTTGGCGTTCGATATTCTTGAAGAAATTGAAAAAAAGCTTCCGGGCTTCCCCATAGTCCTGCACGGATCTTCTTCGGTACCGATAAAATATGTCAGAGAAATTGAAAAATTCGGCGGAAAGATTCCCGATTCCGTGGGTATTCCGGAAGATCAGCTTCGTAAAGCGGCAAAATCCGCAGTCTGCAAGATCAACATAGACTCCGACGGCCGCCTTGCGATGACGGCGGCGATTCGCCGGGTTCTTGCGGAAAATCCTGGAGAATTCGATCCCAGAAAATATTTGGGACCGGCACGCGACGAACTTAAAAACATGTATGCGGAAAAAAACAAGAACGTCTTAGGTTCCGCAGGTCACGCATTAGACTGATAAAAAACGGCGGCAAAATCTTGCCGCCGTGTCTTTTTTTAAAGCGAAGCCGAACTTACCGATGCGCGCCCGGCCTTAACCAAGAACCTCGCTGCAGATCCGCAGCGAGGCTTCAAGCGGCGTCGTGACACTGTTTACAGCGCCGAAGATACTGAACCCTCCGCACGAATAAAAACTATTTTAACACCCATCTTAAAATGAAGATGAAAAACAAAATCCATCCCACGATCGTCACTGACTTGGCCTTTCCGGTTACGACTTTAAGGATGACATAGGAAACAAGTCCCCAAACTATACCTTCGGCAACGGAATATGCGAAAGGCATTGTGATTATACAGATAAAAGCCGGAATTCCTTCGGTAGGATCGGCAAAGTTTATGTCTACTACACAGCGGAGCATAAAAAAGCCGACGATTATCAAAGCCGGAGCCGTCGCAGCGCTCGGCACAAGAAGGAAAAGCGGGCTTAAAAACAGAGCTAGGAAAAATAAAATTCCGGTTACGGCCGACGTAAGACCTGTGCGTCCGCCTGCGGCTACGCCCGACGTGCTTTCAACAAAACTTGTAACCGTAGAAGTTCCAAGCATTGCTCCGGCAACCGTTCCGATCGCGTCTGAAAGCAAAGCTTCTTTTACGTGCGGAATTTTTCCGTTTTTTGCAAGGCCGGCTTCGGTAGTAACGCCGACCAATGTTCCTATCGTGTCAAAAACATCCACAAAGAAAAAGGTAAAAAATACCGTAAAGAATTTTACGGTGAGAATTTGACTGAATTCGAATTTGCAGAAAATGGGAGATGCAGGAAGAGAGACCGGCGAGAAGTTTTGGGGAATCTTTGTTACCCCGAAAGGAACGCCGATTACAGTCGTTATTATTATTCCGAGAAGAATGGAACCGGGTACCTTGCAGCAGTAAAGGATGCAGGTTACGGCAAGCCCGATCACCGCTACAAGCGGCGCGCCGTTCAGATCCGCAAAACCTATGATCGTTCCCGTTTGAGACGAAACGATTCCCGCGTTTGTTAATCCTATCAGGGCTATAAAAAGTCCTATTCCGACGGAAATCGCTTTTTTAAGACCGTTCGGGATAGCATCGATTATTTTTTCTCTGACATTGAAAAATGAGAGAACTATAAACACGACGCCTTCGATAAAGACCGCCGTAAGGGCGAGCTGCCAGCTGTAACCCATTCCCATGACAACCGTAAAGGTAAAAAAAGCGTTAAGTCCCATTCCAGGCGCAAGTGCTACCGGAAGGTTTGCCAGAAACGCCATAACAAGGGTTGCTATTCCCGCAGAAAGAGCCGTCGCTGTAAACACGCCTTTAATCGGCATACCGGTCTGTGAAAGCATTCCCGGGTTTACCGCTAAAATGTACGCCATCGCAAGGAACGTAGTGATTCCGGCAATTACTTCAGTGCGAACCGTAGTTCCATGCGCCTTCAGTTTGAACATCTTCTCCATTTTTAAACTCCCTTAAAATTGCACAGCGAGTAAATTTTCAAATTTAGGAGCCGGGCAATTCGTGCGCTCTTTGCGCACAGATAATAAGCGATGTTTCGGCTTTGTCCGAAACTCGAAGTTAAATTGAACAGCGATATTTCAGACGTTCAATTTAAACCTCCCATTTTGCTATTTTACATAAGAAGTTCGTATTCGGCTGATCGCTTCGGCGACACAGCTTTCGCCGTTTACGCTTCAGGCAGCCGCTTAAAACTTCAAATAAAAATAGCGAACGATCTTTGTCGTTAATAAAATATTTTTTATTATACCATAATTTATTGTGGGGTGGCAATCAGAGTTTCGACAGAGGGTTTCGGCGAGCGTCAGGATGCGGAGCGCTTTTTGTTTTTAGCGTTTTTCGTTAAAATCTCTTTATTATGAATAAACATCCTGCTGAAAAAATTACTGATAACCGCTCAAAACGGCGCGCCCGTTTTTTATACATCGCAAATGCGTTTTCCGCCCTGCTCGTTCTGACAGGCGCCTTATTTTTCTTTTACGTGCGCTCATTTAAAACACTTAAAGAACCTGCGCCTCTGACGGCCGAAGAGCAAAACACTCTTGAAGCCGCCCTTGACGCTGCATTTCATGAACGCCTAAAACACATACATCCGCTGCCGTATTCGGTAATACCCGCAAAAATTTCCGTTTCGGCAAAAAACGCAATCCTCATAGACACTGCGACGGGGTCCGTTTTATTTGAAAAAAATGCCGACGAAAAAGTTCCTCCCGCTTCGATGACAAAACTTGTGGTCATGTACATAGTTTTTAAAGAAATCGAAAAAGGAAAAATTTCTTTGTCCGACGTAGTGCCGCTGCCTCCCGAAAGCTGGACAAGAAATTTGCCGCCGGACGCCTCGCGCATGTTTCTAGACCAGGGCCAGACGGTAACGCTGGAAGATTTAATGACAGGGCTCGCCGTTTCTTCAGGGAACGACGCCGCCGTCGCCGTAGCCTCATATATAAGCGGCGGCGTAAAAGCCTTTACCGACCGCATGAACGAGGAAGTTTTAGAGCTGGGGCTTTTAAACACGCATTTTGAAGAACCGTCCGGCTACAGCGAAAAAAACATTACGACTGCGCGCGAATTCGCTTCTTTTTCCCGCGTATATATTGAGCGTTTTCCCGAATCGCTTGAAAAATTTCATTCCAAAAAAGAATTTGTTTTTCCCCTCGAAAAAAATCTTCCCTCATGGCAGACGGCAAACGCGGAAAAACTCGCCGTCGCTCAATACAATACCAACAAACTATTGTGGTACTTGGACGGCTGCGACGGATTAAAGACGGGATTTATTTATGAAAGCGGTTACAATTTGGCGCTCACGGCAAAGCGGGGACAAACGAGATTCTTATCCGTAACCATGAACGGCGCAGGGAACGGAACCGCAGAAGGCAACAGCAACAGGATAAAAGACGGTACGACTCTCATGGAATGGGCTTTTTCAAGTTTCGCGGACTATTTTAACTTTGAAGCGCTCCGTTACACAGTGGCCGTTCCGGGAGGAAAGTCAAAATTTGTAAACCTTGTGCCCGCAATCGACAGCTCGGCTCTCACGGTTCCTTTTATCACGGGTTCAAGTCCACAAGAAGCTGCGGCAAAAGTGATCGTAAGAACTGAAATTCCGCCCTACATTCTTTTTCAAACCCGCGCGGGGCAAATTCACGGCAAACTTGTTTATTCGCTTGAAGGAAAAGATCTTCAGACTATTCCGCTCGTGTGCGACAGGACTGTAAAAAAAGCGTTTTTCCCGTTTGATATTTTAGGAAAATTCGCTTCACTGTTTTTGTAGCATTTTGCGGCATTGGGCGATATTTATAAGATTTTGCGGCACGGGCAGGCGACATTTCGCTGTGCTGGGCGGCTACAGTCTTTTTTTGCAGCTGTAAAGCTCTCGCGTCCGCACATAAAAACATAAAAGGCGGATCTTACAGTCCCAAGTCGCTCACGGGCACAACTTCATATCCTGAATCAAGCAAAAGACTTATCAGAAGGCCGAGCTTTTCGTACAGATAATCGCCCCTAGTGCCGTGCAGAATTCCTACGGAAACGGGAATAATAGAAGCGGACGCTCCGCCGGATGCCAGTTCTCTCATGTAGTCTTCAATTAATTGCGCGGCGCTTTTATAGTAATCCGAAAACTGCTCAAAAACCACGCGGTCGCGGTTTCCGCCCGGAACATCCACATATGTGTAGCCGGCTTTCTGCCCCGTACGTCTTATAGCCGAATCGCTTTTAAAAAACGGCGCATGCCAAAACAGGGTCAATTCTTTACCGGTACAGGCGTAAAAATCGTCTTCGTTTCGGGCGAGTCCTTTTCGTATAAAATCTTCGTCCATTACAAATCTTTTTTCGGTAAGATCCGAAGCCGTATGAAACATGGAAGCGCATTCAAAACCGCTTTTCGCTATTTGAAGAGTTTCGCCCGGGTATCGGCGGATAAATTCTCCGTTTATAAAAAACGTTGCTCTCACGCCGCGCGCACTGAGGGCGGAAAGAATTTCAGGTAAACCGTCTGCGCAGTCAAGCGCGTCAAAAACGACGGAAACTTTTTTGGGCGGAGGAGCGTTTCGTGAGCTTTCTTCGATCAAGGGGAAGGTATAAGCCTTTCCCGCCATAGACCGTACATATAAGGCGTTTTCATACTTTCCGTTTTTGGCGTCGGCAATGTACGCTCTAAAACGGCCGTTTTGAACGATGCTTTTGTCGGGGAACGGATTAGAAATATCCGGCTTCCATACTTTTTTTTGTTCGTCGTAGGAATATACGGCAAAAGACGTTTTTGCCTGAACTGTATTCGCTTCGGAATTCCAAAGGACTTTTTCTGCGGAAGACAAAAACAAGGTTTTACAAGTTTTACCCGAGTCGTTTTCCGCCGCAGCCTTTTCTAAAACATTCCACAAACGCACGGTCTCTTTGCCGCCTAAAATCAATGTACCGTTATCCTTCCATAGAGCGCATACCACATGTTCCGACGGCATAACCGCCGTGCGTTTCCAATTCGACGTATCAAAAACGCAGACAAATCCTCCTGAATAGTAAGCCGCTCTGTTCCCTGACGGATTTACGGCAAAACACGAAGGATTTTCCAAGGAAAGGACTTCGCGCAATGCGCCCGAGACGCCGTCAAATGTGTAAATTTTAAAGCTTCTTTCGTTTTCGGCAAGCGAAAGAATTTCAAGCTGCAGAACCGGAAGCGACTTTTTGCCTTCAGGCCAAATAACGGCTGCTCCCAGAACCGTTGCGGAATTTTTTAATAGAGAACCTGTGTATTCCACATTTATGTATGAAAACCTGTCCGCCTTTATGCTGTAATAAGAAACGCTCTTGTTGTTTTTTATCACGACAAATCGAGTTACGTCGTCGTTTACAAAAAAACGGTCTCTCCCGGGCATATATGTTTCAGGTAAGCGCGCAACGGCCGTTCCTATTCCCACGTATGAAGAATAAAGTCCCGCAGTGTGCAGTTCTCCGGTTCTTAAGCAATAGACTATATCGCCGTCAACGTACACGAGCTGCCGTCCTCGCGTAAACGAAACGGAATTTATGTTTCCCTTTACGACCGTGCGGAATTTTTCATCGATTTGAATCTGCTTTAAAGCGGCGTCGGGATCGGCAAAACAAACGGAATCTCCCCTTTCGTACAAAACCACGGAACTGTCCGAAGACCATTTTACGGGAACTTCGTCATAGCTGAATTCCGCGTTGTCCGAAATAATAACGCTCCGGCCGCTTTCCGTATTCTGCAAAATAAGCTCGCCTGAAACAAATCCCTTGCGCCTTATAAAACAGCTCCAGCGTCCGTCGGGACTTACCGAAACTGGCGCCGGCACGGGCAAAACAAAGGTGTTAAAGTCCGTCTTCTCAGAATAAACCAGCGATGAAGAAGCGAACGAATAAAGCGCCGTTCCGTAGCGATTTCGTATACGCAATATTGAATTTTCTGAAAGCAGCTCCATCTTTTCAGGAAAGCAGGTGAGAATTTCATAAGATTTTGAGGGCGCCCCGTTTTCAAGCCGCGTGCGAAAGGCCGTGCGGTACGGATAAGTTCCCGCCGCTTTATTTTCTACGGTGAATAATAATTCATCGTCCTTATTCAGATCGGGATTGTCGAATACAACTCCCGCAAAACAGCGAAAAGACAATATCCAGATTAAAAACACCAAAAAACGGCGTCTTCCTTTCATTTATGCATCTCCGCGCTCAAAACAAGGCTGTCAAGCTCTTTTTCAAGTTCATCAAGCTGCTCATGCATTTTTGCAATTTTATCTTCGTTGGCAGAATCTTGCAAAGCGGATGATTGTTTTAAAACGGCGTCGAAAGATTGCGGAACTTTGTCTTTTATGCAAGAAATTCCGCACCAAGGGCAATATATAAAGCCGCCGTCGATCGTCCGTCCGCAGCCGCAGCACACATGAACTTTAGTCATTATTTACCTCAATTTTTAAGAACTGTCAAAGGATCTACAAGCTTACCGTTTTTATATACCGTAAAATGCAGATGCGGGCCGGTGGAATATCCGGTAGAACCTACAAGCCCTATTTTTTCACCTTGATCGATACGGTCGCCCGTCTTTGCAAGCGATCGTGACAGATGGGCATACAAAGTTTGATAACCGTTGCCATGATTTATTATAATGTAATTACCGTAGACGTTTGTAAAGCCCACGGCGGCTACTTTTCCGCTCATGGAAGCATAAACCGGGCTTCCGGTAGGCATTGCCATGTCAAGCCCTGTATGAAAAGACCTTACGCCCGTAAACGGATCGGAGCGGAACCCGAACAGAGACGTTCTTCTCCACTTTCCTTTTAGAGGATATATGAACATTTCGCCCATGGCAAGCCGGATAGCGTCGGAAGAAAGCTTCGCGCCTGGAATAAACAGCTTTGCGCCTATCAAAAGGTTGTGGCTCTCAAGATCGTTCACGTCTAAAAGATCCTCTACGGGCACGTGATATTGTACGGAAAGCGCGTTAAGGCTGTCTCCCGGCTTTACCGTATGCACCAAACCGTCCATCGACGGAACGACTAATTTTTGGCCGAAGCGCAGGCGGCGGACGTTCGCAATATCGTTTACTGCGATCAAAGTGGAAATATTCGACAGTCCGAAACGCCGTGTTATGCCTAATATGGTGTCCCCTGACTGAACAACATAGGTTCGATAAGAAACGGGCTGGCGGAAATTTATTTCGGAAGGAGAAGCTGAAAACCCGTCCGCATTTAAAACATCGCCGTTTTCATCGAATTCGTTTGAACGCTCCAAGGCAAAATCGGCCATAATTTTGTTGAGTATTTCAAGTTCTTCCGCCGGAACGTCTTCCAAGACGAGAGGATTTGCAAAACTCGATAAATATGATGAGGCGATTTTAACGGCATATGGTATGACAATGCAGCAGAGCAAAAGGGCTATCAGATGTAAATTGCGGACAAGAGCGTCGGCAAGATCGCCTATATTGATCAAAAATCCGCGAAACGAAAATTCCTGCTTTGTGCGAAAAGACGGTACACGAAAAGCCGCAACGTTTGCGCTAAAAGTTTTTTGTTCGGTACTAAACTTTTTTGAACGTGCATAAAAAAAATTCGGAAGTTCCGCGCATATCGGACGGATGAACGCCAAAGTGTTGAAAAAACGACCAGGGCCGTGCCGATTACTTACCGCACAATTAATTATTTCCATAAATTATCTATCGACATAAAATTAAGCTCATATTAGAATAAACCGTTATGCCTAAGAAAAAAATGAAGTTTCCGGCGTTGTTTTTGCTCATGTCCGGCATAATAGTCGGAATAGTGTTTAAATTGTTCGTCATCGATTTTTTGAGAGTCTCAGGCACATCTATGGAAAGCGCAATACGGAATAATTCGATAATTGCGGTAAACAAACTTGCTTTCGGCATTGCGCTGCCGTTCGGCGACAAACTGCTTTTACAGTGGAACACGCCTAAGCGCAACGACGTCGTCATCTACCTGTATGACAATAAAATAGTTGTAAAACGCTGCATCGCCGTATCGGGCGACCGTCTGGAATATTTATCCGATCCGGAATACAGTCTTTTATCGGAGGGAAAAAAAGTAAGCTTATCAAAAGAACAGTATGAACAGATGAAAACCAATACCCTCGTGCCTGACGGTTACATACTCGCCGTAGGCGACAATTACAAGCAATCCATAGATTCGCGCACTTACGGTTTCGTTCCCGTAAAAAACATTTTAGGAAAAATTTTATGGAAATGAACGATTTTTTTAAGAAGACTAGGCTTTGGATATCCGCCGCGGCAGCCATTATTTTTATAGCCGTAATAATAGTGCAATACGCGCGCATAGCCCTTACTCCCGCGCAGAAAATCACCGTACGCCAAGTCTCGTCGGAACGCGGTTCCATCGTAGACAGAAACGGAAAACCTCTGGCCGTTCAGACAAATTTTTATCACGTAGGAGTTACACCTTCTTCGGTAAAGAATGCGGAAAAACTGGCCCACGACTGCGCCTTGGTTTTAGGAATGGACGAAGCGGAAATAATAAATAAGATAAACGGAGCCGAAAATTCACCGTTCATATACATCAAAAAAAAGATTTCGCAAAACACTTACGACGAATTAAGCACTCTGATAAATGAAAAAGGATACACCGGTATAAGGTTTGACAGAATTCCCGGCCGCGCTTATCCTGAAAATGCGCTGGCTTCGCAGCTCATAGGTTATATGGGCGACGACGGCAGCGGCCTTGCCGGCATTGAATACTCCAGACAAAACGTCCTAAGCCCGGTACAGAAACCGGGAGAAGCGGCGGTACACGGAAACAACATATATCTGACCATAGACGCAAACCTTCAGTATAAACTTGAAAAAATTGCGCGCAACACCATGGAAACTACGCAGGCCGCAAACATGATGCTCATAGCCGCACAGGCAAAGACAGGCGAAATACTCTCTTATATCAGCCTTCCTTCCGTAAACCTTAACGAATACGCTACGGCTTCGAGGGAAGAAACGATAGATCGACCCGCGATGACAGCCTATGAACCCGGTTCCGTATTTAAAATTTTCACGGTCGCTTCCGCGCTCGACGCGGGAGTCATAAGCACGAACGAAATCTTTGTGTGCGACGGCATATATGAAAAAAAACTGCCGTACGGCGGGCATATTCGCATAACCTGTCTCGGCAGGCACGGTCCTGTAACCGCCAGGGAAGCGCTTCAGTATTCCTGCAACGACGCCTTGGCGCAGATCGCCGAAAAAATGAATACGGACAACTTTTTGGGAAGGCTGCGCTTGATGGGTTTCGGTTCGAGAACTGGAATAGAATTGCCGGGAGAAACGGCAGGCTCCGTAAAAAGTCCGAACGATAAATTGTGGTCGGCGCGTTCAAAGCCTACGATGGCCATAGGTCAGGAGATAAGTGTTTCCGCACTCCAGATGGTACAAGCCGCAACGGGCATTGCAAATGAAGGAATCCCCGTAAATTTAACCGTAATAAACAAAATAACGGATAACGAAGGCAATATTGTTTTTGAACACACTCCCGTCTATAAAGACAGAACTTTCGGGAAGGCCGCCGCCGACTACGTTTTAAGCTGCATGGAAACTACGGCGGAAGCAGGAACGGGTTCGCGCGCCCGGCTAGGCGACATTTCAATAGGCGTAAAAACGGGAACTGCGCAGATGGCGGACACTGTGCACGGAGGTTACAGTACGACAGACTTTCTTTCAAACTGTCTTGCAATCTTTCCGATTGAAGATCCTGAGATAATTTTATACATAGTGATAGAAAAGGCAAAAGGCGAAACTTACGCGGGCAGAATCGTAGCTCCCGTTATCGCTGAAGCGGCCGATACTATCATAGACCATCTCGGGATAAGCCGCGGGAACGCCGCGTCTCTGGCGCATTCGGGAAGAGTGTCGATAAAAGACACTTCTCCAGCTGTACTCGGAACCACCCTCCCCGATTTTAAAGGAATGTCCAAACGCGACCTCATCCCCATCCTCGAGCGAAAGGATCTTCAAGTGCGCATAAGCGGAACCGGTTGGGTGGTAAGTCAAGAGCCGCCGCCCGGAACTCCCGTAACGCAAGGTATGAATATTGAACTCACTTTGGAATAAAAACAAGAACCTTTTTTTTACCCGTTTTCCCGCGTTAGCCTCTTCCCTAGAAGATCAAATAAAAAAGGCGGAAACCGATTTTTCGGAAGGTAAAAATCCTTTTTCCTTTTGGTCGATAGAAGACGCCAAAAACGGCAGTCTTACGGTTCGCGAAAACGGAATGCTTTTACACTCATCTTACGATCCGCTAAAAGAGGCGAATCAGACGGCGGCTTCTTTTAAGGAATCGGATACGGGCGCGGCGGTTTTTATGTCGTTCGGGCTCGGCTATTTGCCGTCCGCCTTTGCAAAAATGCACAAAAACATAATTCTCGTGCTCATAGAACCCGACGCTGTGCGTTTTTTAGCCTCGATGTGTTTTTTCGATTGGGAAGACATATTAACTCATGCGGAATGTGTTTTAGCCCTAGCTTGCCGGCAGGATGAAATAATAAAAATTATTGACCGAATAGGAATAAATAATTGCGCGTTTTTTTTACAGCGAAGTCAAACTTCTCACGCCATAGAATATTTCGACTCTTTACAAATTCTTTTGGAGAGGAACCGCAAAAAAGCACAGATAAACGCCAGCACACTCGAACGCTTTGCGGGTCTTTGGCTTCGTAACGGCTGCCGCAATTTACGATACTTGGCAAAACTTGACGGGATAGATCTTTACAAAGACAGGGCGAAAAATCTTCCGGCGGTCGTCCTTGCGGCAGGGCCTTCTCTAAACACTATTCTTCCGCATCTGGCTGAAATAAAAAAACGTTCCGTCGTTATCTGCGTAGACACGGCGCTCCGTTCCTGCCTTAAAGCAAAGGTGGAACCGGATTTTATCATCCTGATCGACCCGCAATATTGGGCGGCAGCGCACATAAAGGATCTTAGGTCTCCGTCTTCAGTTCTCATAACCGAGTCGGCAGCCTATCCTTCAGTTTACCGCTTTGAATGCCGCAAGATCGTCCTTTGTTCGCCGCTTTTCCCATTGGGAAAATATTTTGAAAAACAGCTCGGCGTAAAAGGAATTATAGGTGCGGGCGGAAGCGTTTCTACAAGCGCGTGGGATTTTGCGCGCATTATCGGCGTCGAAGAAATTTTTATGGCCGGGCTTGACCTAAGTTACCCCAAAAAAAATACGCACATAAAAGGATCGACTTTTGAAGAAGACGCCCATAAAAATTCTTTGCGAATATCTACTGCGGAAACTGCCGGAGTGCGCTCCTTGTATGCAATAAATTGCGAGTACGCAGAAGATTATACCGGCGAAAAAGTTTTGACCGACAGGCGCATGAAACTTTTTGCATGGTGGTTTGAAAGCAGGCTTGCGTCTCCCGACGCCGTAAAGACATTCACATTCTGTCCGCAAAACCTAGCAGTTCCGGGTATAAAAGTCGCACGCCTCGAAGATTTTTTAAAAAAACCGGAAAAAATTGAAGAGCGCAAAAAATTCTTTAAAACAGCCGAAGATCATTCTTTGTCCGAAGAAAAAATAATGCAAAACGAACTTAATTTCGATCGCATCCTTAAAACACTGATTGATTCGCTGACATCCCTTTATAAAACGGCTAAAGACGCGATGCAACTGTGTAAAAAAGCATTGTCTAATTCAAAAAACAATTATTCGGACATTTTTAAAAAACTTTCGATCGCGGATAACGCCATCATGACCAGCGGCAGCAAAGAAATAGTCTCTTTGATTTTTCCCTCGAAAGACAAGCTGGAATCCATATTTGCAAACGAAACTTTGCCGAACGAAGCGGCAAAAGCTTCAATTTTCCGTTCTATGATAATTTACAAGGAAATTTGCCGCGCCGTAGACGAATATCTGAAACACCTTTCCGAAGTTTAAAAGTCCGTGCAAAATATAAAAGACTCGTCGGCATAAGCCGGCATAAACGGTTAAATCCGTCGCCGGCAATGAAAAAAAACGCCGTAACGAGACGAAAATTGCATTTAGCGATTTTTTTAAATTTTTTTGCAATCACAGCTAAACTTTTTGTGTAAAATTCCGATATTAAAAATGTGCAGCGCATAATTTTGCGGGCGGTTGACATCCAGACGCCTGCATATGCAGAGTCTGCTCCATGATATTTTTAAAGTTGAAAAACAGTGTGAGGTTTTTCAACTTTTTTTTTGCTTGCGGACTGTGTTTTCCAAGCACACCGTTTCATTGAAAAACAAAAGAGTCGGAGAATCCCCTATTCACACATAATTTTAATATTTCATTTATTCGCTATATTTGATATAATTGATATAAAGCATTTTGAGAGGCGGCGATATTTTCCGGCAGCTTTTCTTAAATCCATTTGCGGCGTATTTTAAATACTCGCAGCGCACTAATTCAACAGTCTCCAAAATTGACATTTTGTTCAACTGTTGAATTTAAACGTACGTTAAATTCGGGAGTCGTATACATTATAGATGAATACATTTAATATAGATACCCTGCAGGAAGGCGTATATTTTACAGATAAAGTGTTCCTCGACAAGACATTTTTACTGTTCGACTCCGCTACGCCCATAACAAAAAAACTTCTTGAAGAACTTGATGAATGGGGTTTTAAACAGATTTCGTGCGAGGGAATGATCAGCGTCGCAAATATTCCCAAAGAACCGGTAACTGAAAAGCCGCAGGAAAACAATACTAAAACAGCCGAAAAAGCGGAAAACGAAATAAAATCCATACTAGCGCAGGCAAGCGATCTGAGCCGTTTTTCCGATGAAGATCGCATAAAACTTGCGGAAAAGGTTTACAACGGCTATCTTAACTACATAACAAATGTCTACACGCACTTTTCAACACACATGGAATTTGATATTGAGGGTATCACTCAAAAAATCAAAGATCTGTGCACGTTCATAGACGATAACGGCAAATATATCCTGCGGATAACGCAGAGAAAAGACGCGCCTTCAAGAACTTATCTCGTAAATCATGCTATGCGATGCATAGTCCTGTCTCTCGCAATAGGCTTGCAGTTAAGAATGTCGCTTCAAAAACTTGTCGAATTGGGCGTTACGGCCATGTTGCATGAAATAGGAATGCTCCGCATTCCTCCTCAGCTTTATTTAACGGACAAACCTCTAAAGCCCAAGGACAAGAACCAGCTTATGACGCACCCACTGCTCGGCTTTCAGATATTAAAAGATTCCAATTTTCCTTTAAGTATTCAGCTCGGAACACTTGAACACCATGAACGCGAAAACGGAACGGGATATCCGCGGGCGCTTACAGGTGAAAAAATATCTCTTTACGGAAAGATAGTTTCCGTTACCTGCGTTTACGACGCGATAGTTTCGCCGCGAACATACAAAATACAAAAAACTTCGCATCAAGCCATACTTGAACTGCTTCGTAACGAATCCCGCCAGTTTGACCCGACAATCATAAAAGCCCTTTTGTTCTGCCTGTCTTTGTACCCCATAGGCACTTACGTCTTTATGGAAAACGGAAAGATCGCCATGGTTACGGACGCAAATCCTCTAAACTTCAAAAACCCTGTAGTTCAGATCGTAGGGGAAACAGACCAGCAAGGCAACCCGCTTACAATCCAGACAAACGAAAACATGAAAATAAGCCGAGTTTTGACGGACAAGGAAATAGAAGATTTAAAAGACGCCGCTAAATAGGCGCGGCGCTTTTAACTTCGGGTTTCCCTTTGGGAAACCTGTTTATAA
The DNA here is from genome assembly GCF_017893965.1 of Treponema parvum. Lineage (NCBI taxonomy): Bacteria > Pseudomonadati > Spirochaetota > Spirochaetia > Treponematales > Treponemataceae > Treponema > Treponema parvum. The sequence continues at coordinate 690,430 of NZ_CP054142.1, read as the reverse complement.
CTGTGCGCAGAGTGCGCACGAATGCGGCATTTTCGAAAATCGATATTTTTTGCAATGCCGCATTTTATAAGAAGATTTAACTTCGGCCGCTGGAATATCGCGGCCTAGTTGAAAAAATCACTTAAACGCTTTAATTCCGCTTTGAAGTTGTCGTCTATGACAGGCGGATGCGAGGCAAAGTAAAGGATCTGTTGCAATTCGCTGCTGGTGCGTACGCCCCATACGGGAACCACGTTTTCAAATTGATATAAAAACCCGAACGCCAGCGAGATATTTTGCACAAGCCCCGAAAAAAGCGGCTTCATGGCTATAAACCCTACGTCACGTTCTTCACAGTTTTTAACTATTCCGGATGCGGTGTCGCCGAGCAATAAGTTAAAAGGATACTGCAAAGTTTCAAAAAGGGAACTTTCGGCGATCATCCTTGAAGCCACAGCCTCTGTCTGAGTGGTAAGTCCTATGTTTAAGATTTTTCCCGCCGAACGAAATTTTTCCAATTCGTCGTAAATTCCGTCGGCGCCGTCCGGAGAAGGAATGAGACTTTCCGTTTCATACTGAAAAAGATCTATGTAGTCGGTATGCAGAGCGTCAAGGCTTTCTTCAAGATCGCGCGCAAGCTGTCTGGCGTTCAAAGCGGAACTTTTAGTTGCAAGGATGACGTCCTGCCTTATGCCGTGCAGACAGTCTCCCAAGAGCTTTTCGCTCTCCGGCGCCGAGTGCGACGTGTCGAAAAAATTTACGCCGGCCTCGTACGCTTGACGGACAAGAATGGCGGCGCTCTCTTCGTCGCCGACATCTTTTAAAGACATTGCGCCGAAGGCTGTGCGGCTTACCATCAAATTCGATCTGCCTAAAGCTATGTAGTCCATTTATTTACGGTCAACTCAATAATTGCGTACGAATTTGTACGATTTTATCGCTTTAAACAATTCGTTTACCAAATCCTGCCTTTTTACACGAATCTGTTCCATAGAATCTCGGAAGCGGATCGTTACGGTATCGTCGTCCTTTGTCTGATAGTCGACCGTTATACAAAAAGGCGTTCCTACTTCATCCTGCCGGCGGTAGCGTTTTCCGATCGTTCCGCTTTGATCGTAATCGGTTACAAAATCTTCTTTAAGCTCATGCTGAATTTCTTTTGCTATTTCCGCAAGTCCGTCTTTTTTCATTATAGGAAGAACCGCAACGGTTATGGGCGCAAGGCGCGGGTCAAGGTGAAGGACCGTCCTGTAGTCTTCCGTTCCGTCGGATGCGACGTTCTGCTCTTCATACGCTTCGCACAAAAACATTAGAAAGTTGCGGTTTAATCCGGCGGAAGTTTCAATTACATAGGGAATAAAGCGCTCGTTGCCGTTATCCTGATCGATATAAGACATATCCTTCTTGCTGTATTTTGAATGCTGCGACAAATCAAAATCCGTGCGGTTATGAATTCCTTCGATTTCTTCAAAGCCGATAGGATAATTATACTGAATATCGTAGGCGTCCTTTGCGTAATGAGCAAGTTTGTCGTGGTGATGCCACGCAAGATTTTTTTCCGAAATGCCGTATTTTAAATAAAAATTCCAGCGGTCGCGCCGCCAGCGTTCAAAAGTCTCTTCATCCGTTCCGGCCTTGCAAAAATATTCCATTTCCATCTGCTCGAATTCACAGGTACGGAAAATAAAATTTTTAAAAATGATTTCATTGCGAAACGACTTGCCGACCTGCGCCACACCGAAAGGTATTTTCATGCGGTTAGACTGGACGATATTCTTAAAATCTACAAAAATTCCCTGACAGGTTTCAGGACGAAGATAAACTATGCTGGTGTCGTTTTGAACCGGGCCGAGATGGGTTTTAAACATAAGGTTGAATTCCCGAACATCGGTGTAATTCTGTTTGCCGCAAATGGGACAAGTGATTTTATTATCTTCGATAAAGGCTTTCATCTCTTCGTGGAGCATGGTATCTACCGGTTTTGAAGGAGAAATGGCGTTTTTGCTGCAATATTCTTCGATGAGTTGATCCGCACGGAAGCGCGACGAACATTCTTTGCAGTCGATCATCGGATCCGAAAAATGCGCTACGTGCCCTGACGCTTCCCAAGTCGTGTGATGCATAAAGATTGCGGAATCCAAGCCTACGACATCGTCGTGCAGCTGCGTCATTTCTTTCCACCACGCCGTCTGAATGTTTTTCTTTAATTCCACTCCCAAAGGTCCGTAGTCCCATGCTCCGGCTTGACCGCCGTAAATTTCGGAAGACTGGTAAACAAAGCCGCGTCTTTTGCAGAGACTTATGATCTTATCTAACGTGCATTTGTGTTCATCATCTTTTGCCATATCATTCACTCCTATAACCTTTAGACAACCTTTAGGCCGATCGCATATAAAAAAGGTTAGTTAAAATAAACTTTTTAGGGTTGTAAGACTTTATCATAAAAAAGAGACGATGTATAGCGATTTTTTCACGAATGGATTCAGCCCAGTATCATTCAGTCATCGGCAAGCGATTTTTCGCAACGGATTTTTTTTGACAGCGGTTTTCTCGCGCCGGCAAGCGATTTTTCGCGCTTTAAAACTAAAAACGGCGCAAATTGTATGTGTGCGTTGCACGGACGGCGCGCCGCAAAAACAAAAATGCGCGACAAAAGCCTTTCAGCCCAATATCATCCTGTCGTTGGCAAAGCCGCCGCCGCTTACGGTTTCGAATTTTTTAAGAAGATCCGCAACTTCAAGTTTTTTCTTTTCTTCCCCGCGAACATCGTAAATTATACGGCCTTCATTCATCATGATAAGCCTGTTTCCTAAACGTATAGCATCTCGCATATTGTGCGTAACCATAAACGCGGTAAGTTTATCTTCCAAAATAAAGGACTCTGTCAGTTCCAAAACCTTACGAGCGGTCTTAGGGTCAAGGGCAGCGGTGTGTTCGTCAAGCAAGAGCAGTTTCGGCCGCTGCAAGGTAGCCATAAGAAGCGTAAGCGCCTGTCTTTGGCCGCCGGACAAAAGACCTACCTTATTTTTCATTCGGCTTTCAAGACCCAGCCCCAAAAGAGAAAGCTTTTCTTTGTACAAATTGCGTTCGCTCGATCGTATTCCCCAAGCAAGACCGCATCTTTTTCCGCGGCGCATGGCCATAGCAAGGTTCTCTTCGATCTCCATATTGGCGGCCGTTCCCATCATAGGATCCTGAAAAACACGGCCGAGATATTTCGCCCTTATATGCTCCTTTACCACGGTTATATCAATACCGTCAAGAATTATGGATCCGGAATCCGCAAAATGGACTCCCGCTATGAGATTAAGAAGCGTAGACTTGCCTGCCCCGTTGCCGCCGATCACGGTAACAAAATCTCCGTCTTCAATCGTAAGGTTTATTCCGCTAAGCGCGTTTTTTTCGGTGATCGTTCCTTTTCCGAAAGTTTTTGAAATATCTTTGAGAACAAGCATCACATACCCTCCTGCGAGGAGGAGATATTCTTTGCGCGTTTTTTTACATTAGAGCCTATAACCGGAAGAGCAAGAGACGAGGCGACTATAACGGCCGTGAGGAGCTTGAGGTCCGTAGATTTAAGACCGAGCTGCAAAACTACCGCAATTATGATTCTGTACACAACGGAACCGAGCACGACGGAAATCAAATAACTGTAAAATGAAATATGCCGTCCGCGCAAAACTTCGCCGATGATGATGGAAGCGAGCCCTATCACTATTGTTCCGGTTCCCATGCCTACATCGGCATATCCTTGACTTTGCGCTACGAGCGCGCCGGAAAGAGAAACCAAACCGTTGGCAATCATAAGCCCGAGAATTTTCATCAAATCCGTGTCTATGCCGAGCGCGCGCACCATATTTTCATTGTTTCCGGTTGCCCGTATGGCGCTGCCTATTTCGGTGCCGAAAAACCAGTATATTATTCCGATGATGAAAATACAAAAAATTATTCCGACCAATAACGACGCCGTATTCGGAGAAAGGCCGAACTTTTCCTGCAGACCGTTCATAATCGTAGGAACCCCTATGATCGGAGTGTTCGCCCTGCCCATTATACGAATGTTGATCGAATACAAGGCTATCATGGAAAGAATACCCGAAAGTATGACGGGAATTTTCAATTTGGTGTGCAACAGTCCCGTGCAAAGCCCTGTGATCATTCCAACGGCAAACACAAATACAAGCGAAAACAGCGGATTCATTCCCCGCACGATCAAAACCGCAGTTACCGCCCCGCCGGTGGCAAAGCTGCCGTCAACCGTCATGTCGGCTATGTTAAGAATTCTAAAAGTTAGAAGGACCCCCAGAGTCATAATTCCCCATAGAACGCCCTGAGCGACGGCCCCCTGCATTGCAAGTAAGATTCCCATACCGTATCCTATTTATAGAGACAAATTTAAAACTAATTAGCCCTAACTTTTAATTTTCGGGCGGCTTTTTGCGATAAAATCGCAAAAACCAGGCTTTTCGGGGCTACGGCTTTCGCCTCCGAACAAACGCATAGCGTTTGTTTTCGCTCCGCTCACCCCTCCAATCCTTGCCGCATTTGCCGCACACGGAAAATTTTGCGGCCTCTCAAAAGCGCCGTTCGGCAAAGACTACTTTAAATCCGCAGGAACGGTTATTCCTATTTTCTTGGCAGTCTCTTGATTTATTTTAAGATCGCATACTGAAAGATACTGAATCGGCATTTCATCGGGCTTTTTCCCGTTTTTTAAAATATCTACGGCCATCAAAGCAGTCTGCTTGCCGAGTTCATAATAATTTATTCCGTAAGTGGCAAGTCCGCCCGCGTCGACCATTCCTTCTTCCCCGCAGATAGTGGGAATTTTATTTTGGTTTGCAACCATCGCAACGGTCGCCATTCCCGCAGAGACCATATTGTCCGTAGGAATGTAGATCACGTCAACCTTTCCCGCAAGACTTTGCGCTACCTGCTGAATTTCATTCGAATTTGAAACCGTCCCGTCAATGTATTTCAATCCGAGTTCATCGCATGCGGCTTTTGCAATGGCAATTTGAAAGAAAGAATTCTGTTCGTTTGAAGAATACATCATACCGACGGTCTTTGCGTCGGGTACAATTTTTTTAAGAAGTTCCATTTGGGCTGCGCACGGAGTAAGATCGGACGTTCCCGTCACATTAGTGCCGGGCGAAGCGTTCGATTTTACAAGCTTTGCGCTTTCAGGATCCGTTACGGCCGTCACCAAAATCGGAATTGTCTTTGTCAGATTCGCTACAGCTTGCGCGGCGGGAGTCGCAATTGCAAGGATCAAATCATCTTTGTCGTTGATGAGTTTTTGCGCAATGGTTACGCAGTTGGCCTGTTCCCCCTGCGCGTTATGATGATCGATTTTTATATTCCGTCCGTCGACAAAACCGGCCTCTGAAAGTCCGTCGACGAATCCCTTATAAGAAGCGTCAAGAGCCGGATGTTCCACAAGCTGAATTATACCTATTTTGATCACTTTTTCACCGGAAGAAGCCTTGCAGCCGGCTGCAAATAAAAGAGCCGCAGCGACCGTCAAGCAAACCAACGAAACCTTTTTTTTCATATACACTCCCATTACCGCGTTTCAGCAGCGGCTTTCATACTCTATTTAAAATTGCGTCGCCGCAGAAAGCTTTCGGCTTTTTAGGCTTAACCGCAACCAACAATAACTATACATGAATAAAAAAGCCTGCGTCAATAAGACGGGCCGACGTACAAGGCGCAGGCAGAGCCTTGACGTTGCGCGGAAAATAAAAAAGACTCCGGCAGCGTCCGCCGTTTATATGAGGAACTTGGGGCTGGCTTAAAAGACGGTTACTTTTTGGACAGTCGCCCTAATCACACTTTAAACTTTCCGACTTCTGTCGCCAAGCTTTGAATGCTAGTTTTATTTTTTTGAGAGATCTCGTTTACTTCCTGTACGGCGTTGTTTATCTGAATGGCGCCTGCAGCCATCTCGTTCATGCTCTCCGTGATAACTCTTGTCATTTCTTCCAGTTTTCTCATCTCCTGAGCGACCCCTTCCCCTCCTTTAAGCATCTCCTCAGAGCCCTGTTTTACCTCTATCGTTACGGTATTTATGTTTCGGATTGCGGCAAGCATTTCTTTGCTGCCGTTTTCCTGTTCGCGCATAGCTTCCGTTACGCGGTAGCTCATAGACTTTACCTGTTCGGTCAGGTTGAAAATGGTATTGAACTTTTCTTCCGCCGTTTTGGCAGAATCTGATAAAGCTTCAATTTCACCTGAGAGGTTTTTAAGAGTGTTCGTTATCGTTTTACCGTGTTCTGCAGAATCTTCGGCGAGCTTTCTTATTTCGTCCGCGACGACTGCAAAGCCTTTCCCTGCATCTCCTGCGTGAGCGGCTTCGATCGCTGCGTTCATCGCAAGTAAATTTGTCTGTGAAGCTATGTTCTGAATAACCGTACTTGCTTCGATCAGACCGCCGGATTCTTCTGCGATCTTTTGGGTTATGCTGTTTGCACTGACGACGGTACTTTTACCGTCAGCCGTTGCGTCTGCAAGAGTTTTAACCACGTTGTCGGTTTTTTCAAGCGTCTGCCCTATGGACGCAATGTTGCCCACCATCTGCTCGATTGCCGAAGACGATTCTGCGACGCTCGCCGCCTGATTTTCAATACTTCCATTTAATTGGTTTATCGTGCGGACTATTTCTTCGATCGTAGCGGCGGTTTCCGTAACGCTTGCGGACTGTGTCAGAGCCTGCTGTTTTACGCCGTCAATATTGGAGCTGATTTCGTGTACCGCGCTTGCGGTTTCGGTCATGTCGCTGGCAAGTTCAGTTCCTATCTCTTCCATAATGTTACTGTTTTCACCTACCGTTTTAATTGACGAGCCGATCTTTTCGATTGTTTGATTGAAGTAGTTGGAGAGATCCGTAACTTCGTCATTGCCGTGCAATGGAAGGCGGACTGTTAAATCTCCTTCGCCCTGCGCGATGTTTTTAAGAGCGGAAACGACAACTTGTACCGGCCGCACCATTGCGCGGGCGATAAAGTAGACGATGATGAGAGCGACGGCTAAAATTATTGCGCCGATAATAATCATTTCAAGCCGCAATGCGTTTACGGCTCCCAAAAACTCTTCTTCGGGGGCAGTTATGATAACTGTCCAATCGGTGGTTTTCATCGTGGCATACGAGGCGATTTTGTTCACACCCTTGTACGTATAAAAACCGATGGAAGGTTCATCGATTTCTACCGCCATTTTTTCGAAAGCAGCAAGGGATTCCAAACTTGTATCGGTTTTTGCCATCTCTTGTGCATTTTCCATTTTTTCAACTCGAGTAAACTCTTTTGCCGCAACGGTAGTACCCGTACGTCCCAAAATGTAACAATAGCCGGTTTTGCCCACGACTATATCTGCAATTTCTTCGGAAAGCTTTTGGGCAAAAAGATCGGTAGCCAATACTCCCACGATTTTACGATTGTTATCATAAATGGGAACGGCAAAAGTAGCCGAAAGACTGCCGTCTGCACGGGATACCATAGGTTCGGTTATAAATGTTTTACCTTTAATTGCAGACTGAAACCATTCACGGTCCGTTATCGATACAGTTTCAGTAACGGATACATAGGCGTTACCGTTTGTATCACAGAACACAAAGTTCTTTATAAGAGGATTAAAAGCCTCTTCTTTCTTTAACATAGCGATTTTATCCGCATAAGACCTCGCAGGGTCTGTTAAAACGGGCATACGTGCGATGCCTTCCAAAAATTGACATATGGTGTTTGCTCTTCCGTCAATTATTTCCGCCGTATCAGTCGCCTTGTCGATAAGATGTGTTTCCACCTTTTCAATGACCGCTTTGTGAGCCGAAAATACTGCAAGCGTGATTTCAACCGACGATGACACGGCGATTAAAAGACCGAAGATAATGATGAGTTTGTAACGCAAGGAAAATCTCTTTTTCATATAAAGCCTCCAAAACGAAAATTCCTATATTTTTAAGTAATTATCATTTAAATTTGCATATGCATATTTCAGTTTGATCATCTGATAAGTGACGATATTGGATGGGTTTTTCTTTTGTATTTATGGTGTTTACGGTAAAAAATTGCCGTTTGTAGATAGAAAGGCAGGAATTGATAAGATCCTTGTTTTTTAATAAAAGCTCTTGATATTTTGTTAGAAGATCGTTGTATTTATAAATTAAGGATTTATAATTTTTTAATAAATGGGTGCAAGAGTAAATTAAATCATCATAGCTTTGTACCGTGCTGTTGACAGTAACTGGCTCATTTTTCGGGGGGGGGGGGGGGTAAATATATTACCAAGCAATTTGGAAAATTTCAATTGTATTCTCCTAATCTCACAATAGTATACCACATAATATATGATTATGGAAAAGAATTTGTTTGTTTTTACAAAGCATAAAAGCGTTTTTACGAGGTTTGCTTTTATGCAGCGATATATATAGCGGCGGAGCTTAAAACGAATAGGGAATAAAATCTATCCCCGAAGTTTCTTCAAATCCGAACATCAAATTCATATTCTGCACGGCCTGCCCCGAAGCACCTTTGACCATATTGTCAAGGGTCGAAATTATTTCAAGCATCTTTGAATCGTTTACGGTATAGACTTGAATGTCGCAAAAATTGGTAAAACGCACGTTTTTGCTTTGCGGATCCGTGCCGGGCGGCAGAATGCGCACAAATGGTTCCTTTGCAAAAAAATCCCTGTACATATTACGTACGACGTCTGCAGCGCCTATGCCCGCGGTTTTTGCCTGAAGCGCGATGCGTTCCGAAGCCGGCACGGTAAAATTTGCATAAACGGTGCTTACGATACCGCGACTCATGGGCACAAGATGCGGAGTAAAAATTATGTTTACTTCTTTGTTTGCGGCGAAAGAACAATTACGCTCGATTTCAGGCTTGTGCCGGTGAGAGCCTATTTTATAAGCGCTTAGCGATTCGCCGCAGGAAGAAAAATTATTCGTATCCGTAGGAGTCCGTCCGGAACCGGTAACCCCGCTCTTGCTGTCAACAATTACGGCCGAAGTATCGATAATGCCCGCCTTTAACGCGGGAAGCAAAGCCAGCGTAGCCGACGTTACATAACAGCCCGGATTTCCGATGATCCTAGCGTTTTTTATTTCTTCCCTGTTCATTTCCGGAAGCCCGTAAACGCTTTCCTTATGAACTTCAGGAAATTTCCAGTCTTCTTTGTACCACTTTTTAAAAGTTTCTTCGTCCGTTCCAAATCTGAAATCGGCGCTTAGATCTATAAGTTTTTTTCCGTTTTTTACACAGTAGTCGGCATATTTTTCTGCAATTCCGTGCGGCAGGGCCGTAAACACTATGTCGGATCTTTCAGCAACTTCTTCGGGAGTGAGCAAAAGTCCGTCCGTCTTGTTCCTGTACCGTCCTATAAGAGCCGGATACACATCCGTTAAATTTTTGCCTTCAAAGTTCACGGAACCTGTAAATATTTTTTCAACCTCAGGATGACCTAAAAGTATGCGGACAAGTTCTATTCCCGCATATCCTGTCGCTCCGATAACGCCTGCTTTTATCATTGTTTCCCCTTCGCTTCAAACATATCATGCATATTGGAAAAATCAATATCACCTTGAAACAGAAGCAGGGTAATGTTACACTACCGGCATGAAACTTGCAATATTTAACAAAAAAATCACTATGTGCCTTGCGGCGGTCGCAACGTTTTTTTTGACCGCGGCATGCAGATCAACGCCCGTTATCATAGACAGCTCAATGACTTCACAGGAATTGATACAAAAAGGTCAGGATTCTTATCAAAACGGAAAGTATAAGGCTGCATTTAAATATTACCAGGCCGTTATCGACATGTACGGCAGCGACAACGCTTCTTACGTGGAAGCCAGATACGAAATAGGCCACCTTTATATGAAGAAAAAAGATTTCAAGTCGGCAAAACCGATATTTGAAGAGATAGTAGAGATTTTCAAAAACTCTATTCCGGGCACGCTGCCGGCAGCGTATAACAAGCTTGCAGAAATTGAGCTTGCAAAAATCCCGGTTAAAGCCGCTCCTTCGGAAAAAACACAATACGAATAATATGTCGGATCTGTTTGACAGCGCAAAAAAAAGCAAAGAACCGCTTGCCGCTCGCATGAGACCGCGGAACCTTGACGAATACATCGGACAAGACCACATCGTAGGCAAGGGAAGGCTTTTACGAAGAGCGATAGCGGCGGATCAGCTTTCGTCGGTAATATTTTACGGTCCTCCGGGATCGGGGAAAACAACTCTCGCGCGGGTCATTGCAAATCACACGAAAAGCAATTTTATTACACTCAACGCTGTTCTTACAGGCGTTCAGGATATCAGGGTAGCGATAAAACAGGCGGAAGAGTACTATAAATTGTACAACCGCCGCACAATCTTATTCGTCGACGAAGTTCACCGCTGGAACAAATCGCAACAGGACGCTCTTTTACCGTGGGTTGAAAACGGCACTATAATACTTGTAGGAGCGACGACGGAAAATCCTTTTTTTGAAGTAAATAAGGCGCTTGTAAGCAGAAGCCGCGTCTTTCAGCTCAAACCTTTAACAAAGGAAGATCTTGCGCATGCGGCGAAAATGGCGCTCGAAGATGTGGAACGCGGTTACGGCCACTGGAAGATCCAATTCGAACAGGGAGCTTTGGAGCATCTTATCGACACGGCAAACGGAGACGCAAGAAGCCTTCTTAACGCCCTTGAACTTGCGGTAGAGACCACCCCTGAAAAATGGCAGCCTGAAGCCGATCCTCCGGTTCCCGCATGGGGATCTACAATATATATCAGCAAGGAAGCGGCGGAAGAATCGATACAAAAAAAAGTCGTATTGTATGACCGGGACGGGGACTATCACTATGACATAATAAGCGCCTTTATAAAGAGCCTTCGCGGGCGCGACCCCGACGGCGCCATGTACTGGCTTGCACGCATGGTAAGGGCGGGAGAAGATCCTGCCTTTATCTTTAGGCGCATGCTTATTTCCGCCTGCGAAGATACGGGACTCGCCGATCCTAACGCAATTACGGTAGTGGTAAGCTCTGCCGAAGCCTTTGACCGGGTAGGACTTCCGGAGGGGCGGTACCATTTGGCGCACGCCGCCTTGTATTTGGCGACTGCGCCTAAATCAAACAGCAGCATGGCGTTCTTTGACGCGCTTTCCTCCGTAGAAAAAGACGGAGCGGAAGTTCCCAATCACTTAAAAGATCCCAGCAGAGACGAAGAAGGATTCGGACACGGCAAAGGATATTTATATCCGCACGCATACCGCGATCACTGGGTTGCCCAGCAATACTTACCCGACGCGCTTGTCGGCCGGATATTTTACACGCCGAGCGATCAAGGCTATGAAAAAATAATAAAAAACGAAGTGCTTTCACGAAGAGAACTTCAGATAGCTTCAATTTTGGGCGGTAACAATGCGCAAAATGCGTCAACCGCCGATACACATGCCGAATCTGTGTCAGATCATTCCAGCGGAAAATCCGGCGGAGAAAAAGAAAAACTTTTTAAAGCCGATTTAAACGAATGGTGGATATCAGGTCAGCCTAAAAACGTCAGAAGCAAGAGCGAAGAAAATCTTACCTATACTCCGCCGGACAGCCACAAAGAAACGGCTCTGGACAAAGCCGACATGGCATGGCGGCAGCGGCTGGATTCAAACCGGGCTGAAAACCTGCTTGGGATCCGCGACACAATGACGTCTCTTGCAGAACTATCACGCCATCACCGCTGCCTTATCTGGGACGCCGACGACGGACTTTTACTCTGGGAAATAGCGCGCAAAACGCCCGAAGGAGTTACGTGCGGAGTTTGCAGAAACAAGCAGGGAAAAGAAATTCTTGAACAATACGCGCGAACTCTCGACAACCTTGACAAGCCTGTTTTGGATTACCGCCCCGAAACCGATTCCCGCGATCCTATAGACCCCAAAGCGTTTAAAGACATTTTTTTACGTTTCCAATACAACGGGGCTATTTTTGACAGAGTTTTTTTTAGAGATCCTTTTACGAGCGTAAAAGCGATAAAATCCCTCGCCGATTCTTTTAAAGCTCTTTTATCCGCCCCCTCCGATGCGTCGCCTGACGGCAAAAAAACGGAAAGTCCTCTGGCGCCCATGTGGAAGGCGATCGTCGCGCAGCGTATTCCCTGCAGTTCGCAGCACATAGGAAAACTTGTGGAAAGACAGGTTCTCACTTCGTCCGGTGCGGAATCGTTCAGAGAAATTCTTGTGAAAATGGAAAAGGCTGAAACGGAATTCTTTAGCGACAAAGAAAACCCGCTTTTTAACTGGAACGCGAATACGATTTCACAAATATTCGGAGAAAAAGGATTCCTAACAACTTCGGATTCCCGCGTCATAAGCGAAAAGCGCCGCATTTCACAACAGGAAATACAAAGCTGGTTTAACGCCGAAAATTCGGCTTACGGCTCTTACATATCGAATGCGATAGGAAAAGTTGACGCGGATAAAATAAAAAATCTTCTGGAAACGGCGGCAAAAACCACGATTTTTAACTGGGAAACGGAAACTGCGTTTTTTACGATAAGTTCTGTCCGATGAACCTTTGCCGTTTGATTAACCGCCGAATTTGACAGCACGGTTCAATTTGCCGGCTTGAAATTTCAGCCTGAAATTTTTACTTGAATTTTCCACTGCAAGGCTTATACTTTAATTTATGTCAATAATAAGCAATTCAAATAATTTTATCTGTGAATTCCGTTTTATTTTCCGTGAAAATAATATACTGCTTGAAACGCAAAAAAACGTCCCCTTGCAGGAACAAACAGCGAACGGCACGGTCATGCCGTCGGAAAAGATTTTCAGAAAATGCATTGAATTTCAGGCTGCGACGGACTGGTTCAGCGAACCCGAATATAATTTTTCCGCCATGCAGCTTGAAAGCTCATCCCCCGCTCCGGCCGGCTGCGAGTTTATTCCGCTAAGAGATTTTTTTAATATGAGCGACGAAAAACACATACTGCTTTCCACCCGAGCGAAGGGGCTTCTTGCATGGCGCGAAAAGATGCGTTTTTGCCCGCGTTGTTCTACAAAACTTGCAGACGACCAAACCATGAGCGCAAAAATCTGCCCGAAGTGCGGCCACCAATATTTTCCGCAGATCGAACCGGCCGTCATAGTCTTAGTGAGCGACAAAGACAAGTATCTTCTTGTGCGGCACGCACAGCGAATCCAGAATCTTTATGCATGTATTTCCGGCTTTGTTGAAATAGGCGAAACCGCAGAACAAAGCGTAGTCCGTGAAGTAAAAGAAGAAAGCGGAGTGGACATAAAAAATATACGGTATGTGGGAAGCCAGTCATGGCCGTTTCCGGACCAGCTTATGCTTGCCTTCCGCGCCGAATATGCCGGCGGGGAAATAAAAATACAGCCGGAAGAAATAAGCGAGGCCGCATGGTTTGACAAAGACGATTTGCCGACCATTCCGCAGCCCGGCTCAGTCGCGCACAATCTCATAACCGGCGTGTTCGGATAACCGGGAACCTTCACCGAGCACTGCCGGCCAAGCGCCTGCCGCCCACACATTCTCCCGCAGCAGCCTTCAATATCTGTTGCCGCGCACCGCCGCCCAGGCGCCTGTCGTCGCCGCTATCTATCCGCACTATCTTGCAACTTTTTGCAGAATTCGCTAGATTATTATGCATAAATATGCAATTTTAACGGCACACGAATTCAACAGTCTCCAAAATTGATATTTTGTTCCACTGTTGAATTTAAATGAGGAAGGAATTTTATGGCGAAAGACAAGGTAGTATTGGCGTATTCCGGCGGACTTGACACAACGGTTATCATTCCGTGGCTTAAAGAAAATTATAATTACGACGTAATAGCCGTATGCATAGACGTCGGTCAAGGAGACGACTGGAAGGCGATTAAAGACCGCGCGCTTCGTACGGGAGCCGCAGCCTGTTATGTCGTAGACGCAAGAGAAGAATATATCGAAGAATACATATGGCCGGCTCTGAAAGGTAACGCAATTTACGAAGACAGGTATCTCTTGGGTACTTCTACCGCCCGGCCGCTCATAGGAAAGATTTTAGTCGAATATGCACGGCAGGAAAAAGCCATAGCGATCTGCCACGGGGCTACGGGAAAAGGCAACGACCAGGTTCGTTTTGAACTTGCCATAAAAGCCTTCGCGCCGGATCTCAAAGTGATCGCCGCATGGAGAGACGACAAATGGACTCTAAAAAGCCGAGAAGATGAAATCAAATACCTTGAAGACCGTAATATTCCGGTTCCGGTAAAAAAATCTTCTTCTTACAGTGCGGATGAAAATATCTGGCACATAAGCCACGAAGGGCTTGAACTTGAAGAAACAAAGAACGAGCCGGATTGGCAAAACATGCTTAAAAACACCGTCCGCCCCGAAGACGCTCCCGATAAGGCCGAATACGTAAAAATCGAATTTGAAAAAGGAATTCCCGTAGCTTTAAACGATAAAAAAATGAGCGGCCTTGAAATCATAACGGAACTCAATAAGATCGGCGGAAAAAACGGCATAGGCCTCGTGGATCTCGTTGAAAACCGCTGCGTAGGAATGAAAAGCAGGGGCATTTACGAAACTCCGGGCGGAACGATTTTGTATTACGCTCACGAGCAGATGGATCATCTTTGCCTCGACCGAGACACATATCACTTTAAACAGCAAGTCGCGCTTAAACAGGCGGAACTTATTTACAACGGGCTTTGGTTTACCGCGCTCATGGACGGAATCAAAGCTTTCAACGACAAGATCGAAGAAAACGTTACGGGCTGGGTAAGGTTAAAACTGTACAAGGGGACTATACACGGCGCGGGAGCCGACTCAAAATACAGTTTGTACAATGAAAGCATTGCAAGTTTTACTACGGGGGAATTGTACGATCACAAGGACGCACAAGGCTTTATAACGCTTTTCGGATTGCCGCTTAAAGTGCGTGCCATGATGGAACAAAGCACGGGCAAGGGACAGGCGGTTCTCGACAGCAAAAGCTTAAAAAAACGCCCGACAGAATAAGAGACGGCATTGCTTTTTTAAGCTTTAAGGGCAAGTGTACGGCGAATGAAAAAGCTATCGTTTCATAAGCTGCGATTTTTATTTACGGTCTTTATTATATTCCGTTATCAAGTTGCCCAATGCTTTTATAAAAATTTCCGAATCGGTTTTCATTTCTTTCGTTATATTGAAGCAAAAATATTTATCAAGATCCGTATTTGTTAATGTCTTAGGTTTTTTATTTCTTTCGGCATAACTATATGGATCGGATGTGAGCATTAAATAAACGTCAAATTCCGCCTCATTATCATTATTTCTACGCCACCACTGAAAGTAACGGCTTTTATATTCAAAATCGATATTAATTCCCTCATAGAAGTTTACATTTTTAAGTTTTGAATCGG
The DNA here is from genome assembly GCF_017893965.1 of Treponema parvum. Classification (NCBI taxonomy): domain Bacteria; kingdom Pseudomonadati; phylum Spirochaetota; class Spirochaetia; order Treponematales; family Treponemataceae; genus Treponema; species Treponema parvum. Next base: position 675,055 of record NZ_CP054142.1, on the reverse strand, counting down.
TCTTAATTTTTTCATTTGTAAGCAGCTTGTTTCTTATATGACCTATAACAACATTTCCCCGAACCGGATTTCCATAAGTTTGGGTTACGCAGCCTGAAGTTCCCCACAAGACAAAGGAATCTCCGTATTTAGTTACAATCTTACCGTCTTCACGGCTGTTATTCAGCAAATCCGTTGAACATAAATCATTGATCCAAGGAATTTTAGATCTTTTTATTTTATCGCTTTCAATCAGCTGGAAAGTTTTAAATAAATCTTCCGTCAATAACCTTTTCCAATTATTGTCCGTTCTTTTTAAGGCTAAACGCTTGGTTAGCGACTTATCTTCATAATATGAAAGCAATACTTTTACAAAATGATATTCGTCATTATTTTCATAAATCTTAATCAACAAATCCAACCTGTCCGAAAAATCCTTGTACGTCGTTTTTTCTCCGTGAATAAACAGAACATTGATTTTCCCCTTAAGTAAAGCAAACCCTTCCGCTTCGATTATCCTAGTTTTCCAATCTCTGCCATTTCTTGAAAGAATTTTTTCAGCTTTCAGTTTTTCTTCCGAAACTTGAATTTTCCCCGCAAAATCGTTCGGAAGGTTTATATCCCCATAGTGATCGGCTAATCCGTCAATAATTGAATTTGAAAAAACACTCAAAGCCTTTACGACTCGCAAAGCGGCATTATAAGGCATTTCGCTATCGATCGTAGTGTTCTCTAAATAATTCCATATAATGCGCATCCATTCTTTTAATTGTTTAATTTCATAATTTCTATTAAAGAATAAAACCATTGCATAAAATGCGACTCTCGATTTGTATGTTTCTTGGGTGTCTTTGTCTTTTTTCCCTTGTAACGGATTCCAATTTTCCTTTTCTTCCCAGCTAGTTTTGCATGTATTTATGATATTTTCATAATTTATAAGCAGCGCATCAAAAAAATTAAAAATCGGTTCCACAGTATTTTTCAACGTACAATTATCAAAAATATTTTTATATAAATCCCAACTGATAAAATTTTCATCCGTCGGATATAGTAAAAAATCCGTATCTATTTGAGATTTTAATCGTACTACGGCGTCTTGAAATAACCGTTCTTCATTGCTCAGTCTCTTCAGTTCCGATTTTGTCTTTGCGTTTTCCGAATACCAAATATTCCACGCATTGATAAAATGCCTATTCATTATGCTCTGAATAAGGGAATCGGGAATTTCTTGATTATTCTTATTAAAGAAGAATTCCATCCATTGTCCGTCAATCCCTGAATAAATTCCTTTTTCTTTAATATATTCGCCTTTAAAACGATGATACAATTTATCATCCTTTGTTTCCAAATAATCTTCCAAGCTGGCTTTAAAATTTTCAAAGCTTGTTAAGGATTTGCCTCTGGCATTCATTTTGATATAAGTTTCATCCGGAAGTTTGTTAACTCCCATGTCGACAAAATGAAAAGTAATACAGTCGTCGGAAAGCAAGGAATCTTTTATAAAATTACAGTCGACTGAGGCGTCACTGTCAATTTGTCTTTGTATTTCATCCAAAACGACAAGCATGCCTTCAACAGTCGCATCGCAAGTCCATTCTGCAAAGTACCAGCTCTGATCTTTAATGAACGACGAAATATCTCCGGTTTTTGGAATAATATTGTTTTTTACAATTGCTTCGCAAAATTCTTTGGAAGAAAGACGTGTTTTATATGAAAAATCCAACAACCTATTTACTTCCGGAAAACCGGTTTTTTTAAAAACAAAAAGATGAAATAAGAACAATGTAGTCAATCGCTGTTGACCGTCAAAGGGAATAAAAATTTTATCTTCCGACATCTTTCCGTATGTAAAATCCAAAAATAATGTTTTTCCGGAACTTTTAGTGCATTCGATAAGGGATGCTATAAATGATTTTCTGATATCATGCGCTCTTACATCTTTTCTGCCCTGTGCATATTCGCGTTGAATTACAGGAATTTGGATTTTATATTTTGATATAAGTTTATAAAAAGTATATATGTCGCTCATATTATGCCTTAATTTTTAACCCATAGTTAAATTGCTCACTATCTTTTGGTGAAAGGAGAGCCTCCGCACCTATATAATTTGCTATTACTTTTGTCATGGCAGATACATATTCTATTCCCGCTTCTTTATCCCACATAAGACAATTTGTAGAAGAAGGAGAATAATGTTTAAAAAATACATTGCGGGTACAGATGGGTACGAAGTAAGTGCGTCTTTCGGCATTTTCATATTCTGCAAGAATATTTTTTTTCTCCGGATAAACCTTATTGTTAAAAGCCGCATTTTTATCACCTTGCAAAAGAGCCATATTCATCAATGAATCGTCTTTAGAAAAATCCGAATTAAAAACAATGGTTCCGTCATCATGTTTTTCCATAGTTACAGCTTCGCCCATAAATGCGCCGATAATGGCATTATAGACACCTTCGTCTTTTATAGTATTACCGTCAATGTAATCTCCGAGTTCGGAAATATTGGCAGCCGTAAGGTTTTTAAGATAGGCCTTTAATTTAGAAATTTCCTCGTCACTCCATTCAGCCTTTCTTTCATTCTGTGCGTGAATATGTTCCAAAGACCATTTGGATTTTGTCGCTTGAAAATGCTGATCAAACGGGTATCTGGACATTTCGCTTATTTGATTTTGTGTCGTAGCCAAATTGAACAACAAAAGACAGTTATGAATTTGATTGTTATTTACAGGATACCTTAAATCACCTAATGAAATTTCTTTTTTATTTTCACCGAAAAGCGACTTGCGGCATTCCTGTTTTAACGTATTTTCAAAATTCGATTTGTTAAGATTTTGATACTTTTGCAATAGAGAACAAAGAACTGTCATTTTGTTTTCACCACGCCGATTAATCAGATAACCGACATAATGATAAATTGAACGATCGGTAAACCAGGTCTTAATTGTTCTGTACACATTTTGGATTTTGTGCCAAGCATTTTCCCACCCTTCATTTTTTATTAAACGGCTGTAATAAACAAAAACCAAGTGAGTTTGTACTTCCAACTTACGTTCATAATTTTCTTTTAATTCCGTTCTTACGCTTAATTCCAAAACGTAATCCATTCTTGTTGCGTTGTAAATTACGCTTTCAGGATTAGGGTTAATAAAGTACCAAAAAGGATCATCATGTAAGTTTTTTTCAATTTCGTTCCATTCCGAAGAAAGTTCCGACTGATTGAATTTATCATCTCCGGCGCTGTTGTTTTCTTTTAAGATTAAAGCCTTTACAAGTTCGGCATCGCTTAATTTTATCTTTCCGGAATTTAATCTTTTAAAAACATCGTATGCATTTTCTTTTTCGGAAATTGCATACCAAATAAAAACGGCGTTCTTTTTTTGTTTTAAAAAAAGATTTAGTATTTGAACCTTAGCAGGAGGATTTTTTTCAAACCATTTTTCTATACAGTTATAAACGTTTGAAATATGAAGAAAATCGATATTTTCTTTATTTTCCGTTGTGAACAGTTTTTTGCTAAAAAACAATTCACAATTAGGTCTGGTTTCATATTTTAATGAATATAAATTAATGGGTTGTCCCAAAACATCGGCCACAGGAGCGAGATACGATAACAAAATATAAATCGAAGTTAATCTCTGCTGACCGTCAATAACTTCAAATCCCGCATAATTAACACCTTCCGATTTCCATTCTTTTTCTTTTACGACTAAAGGCTGCAAGCAATAAAATTCGGAAGATTCTCCGCGTTCGACAAGATCGGCATATTCATACAAATCTTCCAATAAATCCGTTATTTCGTTTTTTCCCCAGCGGTATCCTCGCTGATAACTCGGAATATAAAAATTTTTTCCGAATAAATCATTAACGGATACTATACGGATACTACTACTCGCAACAGCCTTACTTTCCATATCTTTGCTATCCTTTTTGCAGCTGCAATAAAAAATGCCGGAGCCCCGACATCCCTAGCGACCGGGCTCCGGCAGTAAATCAATTTTCGCAGCGCTGCCCCCGCCCTGCGGAATAAGTCATCCTTACAAAATCATATCCACATATTCTTGCGGAGCGAGCAGTTTATCCAAATCGGAAGAAATTTTTTCTCTGTCGAGTTTCGTGCCTATGATCACGAGTTTTACCATTCGGTCGCCGTATTTTTCATCCCAATTGCTGCGCATTTTAGGATCGCCTCTTAAAACTCTATCCTGAACTTCTTTGTCTTCCGAGGCGAGCCAATTGCCGCTGTATCCGGCAGAAATTTGGTTTCCGGAAGTTTCAAACACCCATGCCATAGCCGGTTCGTCGGCAAACCACATAACGCCCTTGCAGCGTATGATGTTTTTAGGCCAAGTGTCGGCATATTTATCGAGTTTTTCACGATCGAACGGAAGCCTTCGAGAATAAACGAAGGAACCTATTCCGTATTCATCTTCATCCGCGCCTTCATGGCGATGTTCGTGGTGGTGATGTCCTTCTTCGTGGTGATGATGATGGCCGCCTTTATGGTGATGCTCGTGCTCATCATCATCGTGATCATGATGGTCGTGTTCGTGTTCTTCTTCCTCATGATCTTCATCGTCTCTATTCAATATCGAAACCCAGCCTGCGCTTTCGTAAACTTTTTCAAAATCAAACGAATCCGTACCGATAATGTCGCTTACAGGCACATTGCCTTTCGTGGTTTCAATGATTCTCGCATTAGGCTGAAGAATTTTAACTATAGCGCGGATCTTTTTAAGCTGTTCTTCGTTTACAAGGTCCGTTTTATTTATGATCAAAATATTGCAGAACTCAATTTGCTGAACGAGAAGAGATTCTATATCTTCTTCTTTCATATCCTTTTTTAAAAGTTTATTGCCGTAATCAAATTCCGTAGCAAGCCGCATGGCGTCAACTACGGCGACTACCGCATCGATCTTTCCGCCTTCGACGGTGGTCACCGCCTGCGCGATCGGCATAGGTTCGCAAACTCCGCTGGCTTCTATCAAAATATAGTCGAATTTTCCGGTACGGATCAATTTTTCAATCTGAAGAACCATATCGGACTTTAGAGAACAGCAAATGCATCCGTTTGTGAGCGGAATAAGACTGCTAGAGTCGGTTATATTTGCATCTTTTGCGATAAGATCGGCATCGACATTTATTTCGCCTATATCGTTTACGATTACGGCGACCTTGTATCCTTGCTGGTTGTTCAAAATGTGATTAAGCAGCGTTGTTTTTCCGGCGCCGAGATAACCGGTCAACAGCGTGATGGGTATAGTTTTTTTTGCAGACATTATAAAACCTCTTTTAAATAACATAACGAAAAAACGATAAAAAGAAAAGCCGTAACGTTTTTCACTTACGGCTCTTGAAAAGTGCTTTATCCGCTTTCCTCGTTGTGTCTTTTGGCAACGTTTTGCGATTGTCTCTTCCCTACCTCTTTTTGCTTTCGGCGATGACGCCCGAGCGGACCCACGCGGCAAAAACTTCAGGCCATATGACGCATTCTTTTTGAATGCGCGGAGGATCTCCGGCAGTTTCTTCATTGGCAAGGCTTAACCCGTGCAAACCTTTGGTAAAGATATGATATTCCAGAGGGATATTATGTTTTTTAAGCTCGGTCGCGAACAGTAAAGAATTTTCAACGGGAACAAGTTCATCCTCATAAGTGTGCCACATAAATACGGGCGGAACGTCGTCGTTTACATGTTTTTCAAGCGACACAAAATCCCGCATATTTTGATCATCGGCTTGAGAGCCCAAAAGACAGCGGATAGAATCGTCATGTCTGAATTCCCCCGAAGTAATTACGGGGTAGCACAAACAAAGCGCGTCGGGCCTTATTTGAGCAGGCGTCAGCGGTACGTATTTTTGAATAAAATCCTTATTCCACAATACGCCGAGATTAGCCGCCAAATGTCCCGCAGCCGAAAAACCAAGTACTATGACATTCTCAGGATCGACGAACCATTCGTCACAGTGCCCGCGGATATAGGCGACGGCCTCGCACAGATCAAGAAGCGCGGCAGGATAATCCATAGGAGCGATGCTGTAATCAAGCACGCACGCGTGAAATCCTAGCGCGTTCATACGGATCGCAATCGGTTCCGCGCCTCGCGGACTTCTCCATGAATACCCGCCGCCGGGGCATACGATAATAAGCGGACGCCTTCGGTTCGGGTCGATATATTCGCTGTTGTCAATCAAATAAGTCGTTAAATACGGGATAAAACCGTTATTTTTAATTCCTTTGGAAGCGTACCTAACCGGCAGCTCAATTTTTATGTGTTTCATATGCGTAAATTGTATCGAAGAGCCCTCATCCGGTCAACATAGCGGACAATACGGCGACATCTGTGCTATACTTTTTCGAAGGTCGTCATAACATGAATAAAACCGAACTTCACAATTCCATAATTCAAAATATAAGGTTCTCTTTTTCCCGATCGGGAGGAGCCGGCGGACAAAATGTAAACAAGGTAAACACTAAGGTCAGCGCGTCGCTTCCTTTGGCAGATCTTCACGGCCTTTCAGAGTCGGAATTCTTTGCACTCAGAAAAAATTTGCACAATATAATAAATTCCGACGACGAATTGTTCGTAAGCGTTCAAGACGAAAGAAGCCAGTCGTTAAACCGTGAAAACGCAATCGTAAGGATCGAAGCCAAAATCGCTGCAGCGGCGAAAATCCGTAAAAAAAGACATAAGACCAAACCTACCCAAGCGTCGCGCGAAAAGCGGCTCAAAGCAAAAAAGCTTCATTCCAAACTAAAAAGCATGCGCTCGCACTCATCGGAATTTGACGCACTATAAAAACACACTTTAAATAAGATCGATATTCCGTTAAATTCTTCTTGTAATTTTGTTTCACAGTGTTTATTTTTATTATAAGGGTCATTATCTGTGCGCAAAGAGCGCACAAAATTACAGGAGTTACGAATGGCACAGAGCAATGTCGTCGATCTGAAAAAACTTTCAAATTTTTTTTTAAAGCCTTCAAGGATCTTATGGATAACAGCGGCGCTCATAGCGCTTTGGGCCGCAGGCAGCTGTTTTTTTAAAGTTGATGAAACGGAACAAGCCGTTATAACGCGCTTCGGAAAATATTACGCGACGCTCGGGCCGGGACTGCAACTGAAGCTGCCGTTCGGAATCGACAAAAACTACAACGTCCCCGTAAAAGTCGTCCAAACCGAACAGTTCGGTTTTCAGACTATAAATTCCGGTATCAGAAACGAATACAAAAACAATATCACAGACGAATCCACAATGCTTACCGGCGATCTTAACATAGTCGACGTAGAGTGGATAATCCAATACAGGATAACGGATCCCCGCGCTTGGCTTTTTAACGTGCAGGACAAACGGCAGACAATCCGCGATATTTCGCGTTCCGCAATAAACGTTTTGGTAGGCGACCGCGCCATTTTGGACATAATGGGGCAAGAGCGCACGGCAATCGAAAATCTTGCAACGGAATCAATGAATCAAAAATTTAAAGATTTAGGCTTGGGAATAAACGTAAACGCCGTAAAGCTTCAGAACATCGTTCCGCCCAAAGGAGTTCAAGATGCGTTTGAAGATGTGAACAAGGCCATACAGGACATGAACAGATTTATAAACGAAGGAAAAGAAGCATACAATTCCGAAATTCCCAAAACGCAGGGACAAGCCGATCAGCAAGTGCAGATCGCGGAAGGCTATGCGTCGGAACGCGTAAACCGAGCGCGCGGCGATACGGCGCGCTTTAATTCAGTGTATTCGGAATACAGCCGCTCTCCCGTGATCACAAGAAACAGACTCTATCTTGAAACTATGGAAGAACTTTTCGACGGCGAAGACAAATCGCCCTCGCTCATAGACAAAAAGCTTCAAAACGTTCTGCCCGTAAAAACGCTGACTTCCGGTGCAGGCACCGCAAAATCAGGAGAATAATATGAAAAAGATAAAAACCGCATACAAGATTCTCATAGGACTTGCAGTCCTTGTGCTGCTGGTTATAAAGACGGGGCCCATCTTTATAGTAAACGAAGGCCAGCAAGTCGTAGTGACAAGATTCGGCCAAATCGTAAAAACGCACACGGAAGCGGGCTTGCACATTAAAATGCCTGTCATAGATACCGTCGTAACATATCCGAAATTGATCTTATCTCTTGACGGAGATTCTCAGCGCATTCCCACAAAGGAAAATCAGTTCATAATCGTCGACACCACGAGCCGCTGGAAGATCACGGAGCCGGATAAATTCTACCGCAGTTTTAAAACGCTCGAAGCGGCTTACAACCGTTTAAGCGACATAATAGATTCATCCACAAGAACGGTAATAACGCAAAACAGACTCAGCGAAATCGTCCGCTCGTCAAACATAATCAACGAAAAACCAAACGGATACAATAAAACCGAAAATGATCAGGAAATTGCCGAAATAGAATCGCTCGTAAACGTAAGCACGGTAAACGAATCCGTTTTACGCGGAAGGAACGACCTATGTTTGCAGATGACGGAAGAAGCCAACAAGTCGCTGATTGAATACGGAATAAATCTTTTAGACATTGTGCCGCGACAGATAAAATATTCAAACGAGCTTACGGAAAGCGTCTATAACAGAATGATAAAGGAACGAAATCAGGTCGCGCAGGCTTACCGCTCTTTGGGTGAAGGAAAAAAAGCCGAATGGCTCGGGCGCCTTGAAAACGAAAAACGCCGTATCCGGTCGGAAGCCTACCGCAAATCCGAAGAAACAAAGGGAAAGGCGGACGCCGAAGCCGCGCGCATTTATACGGAATCATATTCAAAAGATCCGGAATTTTATGAGTTCTGGAAGAGCATGGAGTCTTATAAAAATACAATGAAAAATTTTGACGCGACTTACAGCACGGATATGGAATACTTCAAATACCTGTACGCGCCGAACGGCAGACGCTGATGTCAACCTTTATTTCGATAAGTTCAAACGAATTGCGCATGGATTCGGGACTTACAGAATCCGCATTCGGTAAGACAAATCTTGCGCAGTTTTTAACGACCGATAAGGGACTTCTCGTAAAATTCCGCCCGAAAGTTTCGCAGCACGGCGAATGCGACGATGCCGACAAGTACGGCGGCAAACATAGCGGCGGCGAGTTTGACGACAATGCCAAATTCGGCGACAATGGCAAGTGCGGCGACTGTTATCGAACGAATAAAGCTCTCGGCACGTCTTCTGCAGAACCTGCAGCCGCTTCAGGGCTTTTTCAGGAATCGCCGGAGTTCGTAAAATTCAGTCCGTGGACGTTTTCGCACATAGAGGCGGATAAGGATTCAGGCCATGCGATATTCTGCGGACAAATTCCTTCATCAAACGAGGATCCTTTACGCAAAAATCACAATATTTTTTTGATCATCGTCGCCATGACGGAAGCATTGAAAAGATCGATAGACGTGCCTGCGGTAGGGCTCGGCGGTATATTGGCTGGCAACGACTACGTTCTTTTTTTGCCGGAAATCATATTTGAAAACTGCACGAACGCGCTCTCCAAAGAAGAAAAAGCGTTGACGGACGGGGTTTATAAATTTAAAGGACTTTTAGGAGCGAAGGCGGTATATTTTACAAGAGCCGTAATAGTCTACGAGGCCTTGGCGAAAAAACTTCCGTTCGCACGGACGGAAGAAGAGAAAAGGCAAAAAGACATCATCGACGGACTTTTTTTACCTTTGAAATATGCGGTTTTCAACATAGATAAAACTCTCGCCGCCGCAGTGGACGAAGCTTTGTCGCCGAATAAGGTTAAAAACACGGAATTTCAAGAAAATTTTCCTATTGAAATTTTAAAAAAAGAATTGGGAACGGACGGCGGTCACGGCAAACCGGACGGAAAAATCACGGAAAGCGCAAACGGCAACTGCAAACAAGAAACCGGCTCCTCAGTTTTTTCCCTCGACGATGCAGGAAACGCAGAAAGCACGGAGCTAAAAGAATTTGAGCGCGACGGCAAACTTTTTTTTGAAAAACTTAACAAAAAAATAAAATTCAAGCGCGCCGTACACAAAAATAAGGGACTTATCGCAGCAACCGCAATTGCGCTCATAGTCACGGCGTTCGCATCCGCCGATTACGCAAAAAGACTTAACGATCTGCCGACTACAAAGGGACTTACCGCTGCAGAAACCGTAAATCAGTTTTACGCAGGAATTCATTCGCTCGATTCCGAACTTATCAAACAAAGCTGCAAAGGTTCGGAACCCACGGCCGTCCTTAATTCCGTGAGCACCATTTACGTTACCGTAAAGGCTCGTTCGGCTTACGACGGCGGCGACACTTATACGCCCGAACGCTGGGTAAACATCGTCCTTAATCCGAAACACAAAGGTACCGATTGGATGTACGGGCTTTCGCACTTAGTAATGCATAACAGCAACGGCGATACGCTTCCCACGGATCTTTATCCTAAAATAATAAAAAGGAATGAAAAACCCGGCCCCGTAAAAGAAGACGGCGGTATTCCGCAGGAAGGCGCTCAAAAAAACTTTCTGGTCAGCTATTATAAAATTCTCACGTCGGGAGAAAATCCTGTTATCAATGTAGATAAAATCGAAGACCTCGTTCAGTGTTCTTTTATAAAAGACAGATGGCTCGTAACAGGGATAAGAACTGAAATTCTGGAGTCAAGCGAATTTGAAACGGCGCCGGTTATTGAAGATCTTAAAAATTCGCTTTCAAAAACGGATGACGGCAGCGTAATCGCCGACGAACAAAAAACATATCCTTGGCTTCCCGATGAAAAAACAGTATACGCCGAAAAGGAAAGAATGAAGGGTTAAAAGGCGTCGCCAAATAAGTGAGATTATAAACCGACGTACATCCGTGTACATCGATTTATGGCGGATTTCAGACAAAGCCAAAATATCGCTTTTACATATTTTGCCGCTGTTCATGGCGGTACTTGAACTTCGAGTTTGCTTTTAGACAAATGTCGTTTATTAACTGTGCGCAAAAAGCGCAGAATTTTTACTACTCCTCTACCCCGTCCCGTGTCTCTTGACAGACAAAAATACAATTTTTGTCATATTGACAAACCGTGATAAACGTCTTAAAATAAAAATCGTTGAGGTTTTACATGAAATACAATATTGAAAAACAGCATGAAAAAGGAAAACTGCACGCCATAGAGCGTATCAATGCAATATGCGACAAAGACTCGTTCAAGGAGATTTATTCCGGAGTACGCCATAATTGTACCAGCTTCGGTATGGAAAACAAGGATATTCCTTATGACGGCGTCATCACCGGATTCGGAAAGATCAACGGAAGAAAGGTCGCCCTTTACGCGCAGGACTTTACGGTTCAAGGCGGTTCTCTCGGATTAAAACACGGGCAAAAAATTGCAGAACTTATCGATATGGCGATAGAGGCGCGTTGTCCCGTGATAGGAATAAATGATTCCGGCGGAGCACGCATTCAAGAAGGCGTAGACGCGTTGTGCGGATACGGAGATCTGTTTTATCAGAACGTACGCGCCTCAGGTTCCATTCCGCAGATTTCAATTGTAGCGGGGCCTTGCGCAGGCGGCGCCGTTTATTCCCCAGGAATTACGGACTTTATTTTTACCGTCGACAAAGTAAGTCAGCTTTTTATAACGGGTCCTAAGGTCGTAAAATCCGTCATGTTCCTCGACATAAGCACTGAAGATCTCGGCGGAGCGGCGATTCACTCAAAAAAATCGGGCGTAGCGCACTTCCGCTGTGAAAATGAAAACGACTGCTACGCAAGGGTCAGACAGTTGCTGGATTACATTCCGCATTATTACGGCGATAAGCTTAAAAGCGACGAAAAACCCAAATACAATGCAAAAAGAATGCAAAAACAGATAACTGAAATCCTGCCCGACAATTCCAAAAAAGGATACGATATCCGCGAAGTTATCAAGTGCGTTGTCGACGAAGATACTTTTTTTGAAGTTATGGAAGAATTTGCGGCAAACGCAAGCGTAGGCTTCGGAAAGATCGAAGGACGAACGGTAGGAATAGTCGCAAACAATCCGGCCGGTTTAGGCGGAGTTCTCAACTGCGATGCAAGCGATAAAATCGCCCGTTTCGTTCGCTACTGCGATTCTTTTAATATTCCGCTTTTGACCTTTGTCGATGTTCCGGGGTTTATTCCCGGGCCGGAAGAAGAACAAAAGGGAATTATCCGCCACGGTGCGAAGGTTATTTTTGCATACAGCGAAGCTTCGGTTCCCAAGGTGACGGTCATAACGCGAAAAGCTTACGGCGGAGCATACATAGCGATGTGTTCCAAACACCTCGGCGCGGACTTTGTCTACGCGTGGCCGACTTCGGAAATAGCGGTTATGGGAGCGGAAGGCGCGCTCGGTATCTTATATGCAAAAGAAATGAGCGATCCGGCAAAAGCGGCCTTCGTTGCCGAAAAATCTCAGGAATATAAAGATACTATAATGACGCCTACGATAGCGGCCCAGCGCGGGTATATAAGCGAAGTAATCAATCCTGAAGAAACGCGCTCCCGTGTGGCGGAAAGCTTTGCCGTTCTTGAAAACAAAACAGCGATGGATCATCCGTTAAAAAAACACGGAAATATTCCTTTATAAAAAGCACAGAGTTAAGCTATAGACACAGACCGGCGGATTTTGCGATTACTCGCAAAATCCGCCGGTCATTTTTTGCCCCGATAAATTCTCAACATATAAACGCAAAAAAACGAAAATTCGCATAAAAAAACTTTAAAAGCATAGCGAAATAAGCGTAAGAGGCTTATACTTAGCTATCGTTGCCATAAAAAAATTTCTTCATAAATCAAATTTTGAATCGGAGAATAAGTTAAATGAAAAAGATAATTTTAATTCCTGACTCTTTCAAAGGCACCATGAGTTCCGCCGAAATATGCGAAATAATGAAAAAAAGTATTGAAAAATTCCGTCCCGAAACGCCTGTCGTGAGCATTCCCGTAGCGGACGGCGGAGAAGGCAGCGTAGAAGCCTTTCTCGCGGCCTGCGGCGGCCAAAAGAAAAACATAAGGGTAAAAGGTCCGTTTTTTGAAGACGTGCCTTCGTTTTACGGCATTTTGAACGACAAAAAAACCGCCGTCATTGAAATGGCCGCATGCGCGGGGCTCCCGCTCGTAGGAGACGCGCTCGCTCCTGAAAAGACCACAACGTACGGAGTCGGACAACTGATTATCGATGCGGTCAATAGCGGCTGTTCAAAAATAATCATGGGCCTCGGCGGAAGCGCTACAAACGACGGAGGATGCGGGGCAGCGGCGGCCTTGGGCGTAAAATTCTTTGATAAGGACAATAAAGAATTTGTTCCCACCGGAGGAAGTCTGCAGGATATCTGCAAGATAGATATGTCGTCTCTCGCGCCGGAATTGAAAAAGTGTTCGATCGTTACGATGTGCGATATCGATAATCCTCTGTACGGCGAAAACGGAGCCGCCTATGTTTTCGGACCGCAAAAAGGGGCGGATCCTGACGCTGTAAAGCGGCTCGACAAGGGGCTCAGACATCTGGCGCAAATCGTACAAAGCGCTTCAGGCGCCGACGCAGCTCTCACGCCGGGAGCGGGAGCGGCGGGCGGTATGGGCTACGGAATGAACGTATTCCTTAAATCTAAACTGCAGATGGGCATTGAAACCGTTTTGGACACCGTTAATTTCGATTCCATTCTTAAAGACGCCGAGTGTGTTTTTTCGGGCGAAGGGAAAATAGACACGCAAAGTCTTCGCGGTAAGGTGGTCATAGGTATAGCCAAAAGGACAAAAAAGGCGGACGTACCGCTCATAGCCGTGGTCGGCGATATAGGGGACGATATTGAAGAAGCGTACACAAAAGGCGTTTCTGCCATATTCAGCACAAACAGAGTCGCCGTGGACTATTCAAAAGCGAAGCTTAGGGCTAAAAAAGATATGGCGCTGACAATGGAAAATATAATGCGTTTTTCAGACTGTGTTTTACAGATGAGAAAAAAATAAAAACAGACGTAAAGAATTCAGAACGCATAAACCCCATATTTGTCCTGCCAAACGCTTCCGTCCGAGTACTTGATTTCGGACACATATAAAAAATCAATGCGGTAAGGTTCTTCGGGTACGTCGGAAATAAAGTCGTCAAGGTTTATCGCAATATCGCTTACCGATCGGGCGCCGATAATTTCCTTATTTACGGCGATAATTTGATTTGCTCCGATAAACGGATTTTCGCCGTTGTCGTCATACAACCTGAGCGAAACGGTAAATTCCGAAACGGTCTTAGGCTCGGCGTTGTAGAATGTGAAAAGAACGCCGGCAAAACGATATTTTCCCGGAGATTCTCCGTATTCGACCGAAACTTCGCCGATCACATAAGGACAATTCCTTTCAAGAAGGGTTTTGCACGACGGGAAAATCAAGAATAACAACAAACAGCATAAAAAATGTCGGACATTCAGAACGTCCTTTCGAATATTTTTAAAGAACGCCAAAATCTTCCTCTTTGTCACATGTTCCTGTGCATTGCGCTCGGAAAGTCCGTCCGCAGCTGCCTTGTCTATCTTGCCCGTCTTGCCTACTAAGGTCGCATACCTCTCTAAATCCGGCGGCGTCGATTCTGCCGTTTCTGCCGTCTTCAAAACCGCCCCGATCTTGTTATTGCCGTAAGATGACGTCGGAAACCGATTCTTTTTCGCCTTTTTCTTTATCATCGCCCGGTGAAATAACGACAAAGGGGATATTGCGCGGAGTCCTGTCGAAAATGGAAGGATTCGGAATCTGCACGCAGACGGATTCAGCGCCCCAAGCGACTTTCGATATTTTTCTTCCTGCGTATGGTTAGCCCCGGTTATCGGAAACCGGATATAGCCCGGATTTTGCCCGTAAAGATACGAAACATAGCGTAAAAACTGCTGCCGAGACAAAAGAGTAAACGTGATTTTAGGTTCCAAAGGACTTTTTTCATAGCGAAGATACGACGAAAACGCGTGAAATAAACGTAGCCTGAGCGGAGTGTCTTCCGGCCTGGTCAACCCGAAATGAATCCTGTTTCCGTCTTGCTTGATGATCGCAACTCCGTTGTAAATACAAAAGGCGGGCGACAGCATAAACGCGTGAATTTCAGTCATCGATAAACTCCGCTAAAACTTTATAATTCTTACTCGTAATCTTTAATTGTGCGGATAATAAAAAAACTGCAACTTTTTCCCGCGCAATCCGCCCTTCTTGCCTTAAAAGTCCCCACAATCTTTATTGCCCTTAAATCTTTTTTTTGATAGAATAAATGAAATCACATATCCAAAAACATGTCCGCTTTTGCGGATAAAAATTCCACAAGGGAGGTTCGTTTTATGGACAGCGGCGGTAGTCGTAGTTCAGATTATCATTTATGCAGCTTACATTGCATAAAAGCCTCTGCAGGGCTAAGCCGGAATTAAATACCGCAATGTTCTGCACGCTAATCTTCGCGTAAAAGGACATTTTTATGATCACATATTGGCAGCAAATCCACGGAAAGCTTATCCGTGTGAAAAAAGAAGATCTGGATCCTAAGCTGAAAACGTGGGTCGACGCCCGTTCCGTGACGACCGACGACATAAGCGAACTTGAAAACGATTACCTGATCGAAAACGAACACATCCTTGATATTCTCGACCCGGACGAATTGTCGCGAATAGAAGCGGCGGACGAATATACTCTCGTCATAATGCGTCTTCCTATTTTTGAAATGAATGCCGAAATCCCGTATTTTACAATTCCGCTCGGCGTTATAATAAAAGATAATTTTATCATAACCATATGCTGGACCGATTGCGAAGTGCTAAAAGATTTTTCCGCAAACAGAGTAAAAGGCGCGAGGCTTGAAGACTTTCCCGCCTTTATGATCCAAATACTAAGCCGCTCGGACATATTGTTTTTACGCTATCTGAAAGAGATAAACCGCAGGTCTGCAAGCATACAAAAAGAACTGCAGGTTTCGATCGAAAATAAAGAAATAATTCAGCTTTTAAACCTTGAAAAATCTCTTGAATTCTTTACGACCTCTTTGAGCAACAATCAGGTTCTGCTTGAGAAATTCAGAAAGACAAAGCTTCTTAAATTGGACGAAGACGACCAGGACTGGCTTGACGACGTGGACGTAGACAACAGACAGGCCATAGGCATGGCGGACACTTACAGCAACATTCTTTCGGGCATGATGGACGCCTTTGCTTCCGTAATTTCAAATAATTTAAATATAGTAATGAAAAAACTTACGATCATAAACATAATTCTTATGATTCCTACTTTTATAGTAAGTTTTTTCGGAATGAACATTCCGCTGCCCCTCCAAAATTCCGGCGGTCTCGGAATAATTGTGATCATCTTTATCTGCATAGTTTCTACCATGTTTGCGCGTATTCTTTTCGGCGACAGGTCTTCGCTCCAGCAAGTTTCTCCCGCGCTCAGAAAAAGAGCAAAAGAGCGCAAAAATAAAAAAAGACAGCGCGGAGATTCCAAATGAAAAAGCTGCGAGCGTTTTTTTTTACAATCATCCTTTTATTCTTTCCATTTCTCTCAGAGGCGCAGACGAACATTTTCATACAGGATTTCGTCCAGATCGACATGGTAAAGCTCGGCCCCGATGCGAATGCCGTTTACGATGTTTACACTATCGGGGATAACACTCAGTCTTACACCGCCGTCCGCTGGATAACGCCGTTTTTAATGAATAAGTACGAAACGTGCTATGAATTATGGTATACGGTAAGAATTTGGGCGGAAAATAACGGCTATCAATTTCAAAACCTCGGACAGGAAGGCTCCGGCGGGCGGCGCGGACAAGCGCCCACCGAAAAAAAACGTTTTCAGCCGGTCACAATGATAAGCTGGCATGATGCGGCCGTATGGTGCAACGCTTTAAGCGAAATATACGGCAAAACTCCCTGCTACACATACAAGGGCGAGGTTCTCAGGGATTCATGCGATACGGCCGTGCTGGATCTGGCGCAGTGCGGCTGGGAAGCGGACGGGTTCCGTCTACCGTCCGAAGCCGAATGGGAATATGCCGCCCGCCGGACTCAGGCAGGTTTCCAACGCGGAGACTCGGCCAGCGGACAGATCGACCGCTACGGCAACAACGACGAAAGCGTGCTCCAAAACACTGTAGCGTGGTACGACGGCAATTCAGACGGAACAAGAACCGTAGGAACTGCAGGGACGCCTTTTTCGCCCGACGCGCTCCCTGTCCCCGGAAGCGGAAACGCAAACGGATCCGGCCTTTTTGACATGAGCGGGAACGTTCTTGAGTTTTGTTGGGACTGGATGGATACGTACAAGGACATGTCTCCCGGTGAGCGCGCGGCAGGCCCTGAATACGGATTTGAGCGGACGGCGAGAGGCGGAAGCTGGTCGCCTTACACGGGATTCATATTCTGCGGAGACCGCTATTCCTACGATCCGAACGCGATATACAACTATCTGGGATTCAGGTTTTGCTCAAACGCCGAAAACACTTCGAAAAACCTTTCGGAAAATTTTTCGGAGCCTTTAGAACGATCCTTAAAATTGTCCGGCGAATAAATCTTCAGATTTTGGAGCCGGCAACAGGTGCGCTTTTTCGCGCATATGATTTGCGATGTTTCGGCTTTACCCGAAACTCGCGATTTGCAGCTTAAAAGTCGCCGCGGTTCTTTGCTTTAAAAAAATCGCCGCGAAAATTCCGCCTACAGATCTTCCATGGATCTTTGCAAAGCAAGCATTTGAGCCGGAGTCCCTATGGAAATCCTCAAAAAATCTTCAATTCCCGGCGTAGAAAATATCCTGACTAAAATTCCGTCTTCTTTTATTTTCCGATAGGCTTCCTGCCCGCTTACTCCGCTTTTTTTTGCAAATACGAAATTCGTCTGCGAGGGGAGAACTTTCCAACCGTGATTCTGCAAAAACAAAGTAAATTTTTCACGTTCTTTAACGACAGCTTTTGCGCAATTAACATAATACGCGACCGATCTGCATGCGGCGCGGCAGGCGACTTGTGTTATCGCATCTACGGGAAAATGATTCAGCGAATTTTTTACGGTCGTCACGGCTCTTACAACTTCAGGGCTTGCGACTATATAGCCGCTTCTCATTCCCGCTCCGCAAAGACTTTTGCTGAAAGTACGCACTATTATGAGATTGTTAAATTCCGAAAGCAGCGGAATGCAGCTCTCTCCTCCAAAATCCGCATACGCTTCGTCTACGACAAAGGCCTTATCCTTAGGCGCATTTAAAAGCATTTGCCTTATCTGCGAACGGGACAGTCCTACTCCGGTAGGAGCGTTCGGGTTTGCAAAAATCATTCCGGAATTCATTTTATTCGCTTCAAAAACCATCTTTTTATCGTCAACGCTCCAGTCTTCCTTTAGCGGAACGGGACAAAACGGAATATTGTAAAACCCGCAGTAAACCGGATAAAAACTGTAAGAAAATTTCGGAATTATAAGAGGCCTGTCTCCGTCGAAAAAAGCGAAAAATATAAATGAAAGCACTTCGTCGCTGCCGTTTCCCGTGTAGATCATTTCGGGAACGACGGTAAAAGGTATTTTGTCTTTTTCTGAGGGAACGCAGGAAGCGCATTCGATCGGATCGGAGGCGGCGCCGTGATCGCGTTCGGCCGCATCGGAAGAAAAAGACGTTTCCGTCCTTGAAAGAACGCCTCCCGTTTTGTTTATCATGGCGGCTATTTCCGCTCTTAAATCGCCGGAATCAGGGTCGGGATACAGCCCCAATTTTTCAGGGCTTTCGGACAAAAATTTATTTACGGCGGCAGTTACTTCAGGCGACGGGGGATAAGGATTTTCATTTGCGTTCAGTTTTATATAGTCCCTGTCCTTAGGCTGCTCGCCCGGAACATACGGATGTAAAAGGCTCATACGTTTTGACAGCATATTTTTTCCTCTTGTGTATTTTAAATATTCGGCGGGCGGCCGTCAATAATTCGGTCAACAATTTGCCATGTTACCCTTCCCTAACTCCTTGTTTATTGTTATATTAAATTTCACTTATGGCAAATAAATCTATAATTAATATATTGTTAAAATTTTACGCAAACCGTTTAAATACATCGACTGTAGATTACGATGAATTTATCAGTTATGTAAAAAAATATGCACAGATCCATGTTGAAGAGCAGCCCGATCTGGTGATGTATTTGGGAAATGCGGACGCTCAGATTGAAAAAGATCTTGAAGAACTTGAAGCCGCTCGCAAAATACTGATCATTGGCAACGATAAAAAACGTACCATTTTCGTCACAACGATATACGTACAAAAATTCGAAAAACTGTATCAGGAAATTGCAATAAAACCGACGACTCCTTTTCCGACAATATCCGATTTGCCAAAATCCGTGCCGACCGATATTTTGTACAAAAAAAATGCTTCGGACTATCTTCATGCTGCGCTGAAAAAACAAGAAACGGACGACAAAATCTTGTATTGTCTGTCTTTGCCGCATGAAATTCCGCCTATAATAGTGCCTTCGTCTTTAAAAGTTTCCACTCTCGGAGAAATTTGTATGGCAAAGATCCGCATTCTTCTTCAAAAAGAAGAATACCGCGGTTATTTTGCAAAAAAACTGCACATATCAAATCAAGGAAAAGAATTGGCCACAAAAAACTTTTTTGATAAATTCGTAAATTTTTCCAATGATATCATAAACGATCTAAAAGAACCCGGCGATAATTTTTATTTTTGGACGCAGCTGTGCTATTTTATTCGAGAAGATTACGAAAGCATAAAAGACCGTACTTCCGAAGATACAAATGTCTTGCAGGCCATATACATAGCGGAAATAATCATTTCTTTTTATAAGGATAAAATAAAACAGGAAAACCAAAAGCAGGAAGCTCTTGAATATCTGAAAAAAGCGCTCCAAAAACCTCCTTACTATTTTACGATAAACGACATTACGGGCATCGTAAATAAAAAGGGCGTGCCTCTCATAAAATTATATACTGACGAAGACCTTAAAGCGTTCCTTGAAAAAGAGACTTCAAATAATGCTGACGAAGGATCATCTCTCCTTCCGGATCTTTTGGTATTTAAGGTGCAATCGAAAACGCTCTTTTTTATTTACAAGGATAAAATTCTTCCTCTTATTGTCAGACTTTGCAACGAAGCTCACGACACGGTAGGAAAGATTATCACCGACAATTGGATAGAGTTGCTTAGGAATTTCACAAAGGTGCCTGAAATGTACAATCAGGCAAAATACGAAGAACTTTTACGTTCAAAGACTGAAAAAATGGCTCCTATTTTGTACTCCCTGCTTAATGCGAATTTCCTGCTTACTCTCACATACGAACTGCGCTCAAAAAATACGGAAATTCCGCTTTCCTTATTTGAACACGACAGGTTAGTGCCTTACAGCACGCTGCTTTTATTAAAACAACAGGATCTTTTGGCAAACGCAAAGTTCGCACTGCCTTTCTGGTACTCGCTTCCCATCGTAAGTTGGTTAATATCGCTGTTTACAAAAAAACCTGAAAAATTCAAGCAAAACCCTTCTGTGACGGCATTTCAAAAAGTCAATTACGATCAGGAAATTGCCCATGGCGCAAAACAGCCGATGAGCAAAGGCAAAGCTTTGGCACAGGCGGCACAGGCTCTTGAAAAGCACTTTGTTCAGGAAGGTTCTACGGTCGAACGCGACATGGATTCCTATGCTAAAATATGGAATAAGCTGATAGACAAAAAAAACCGCATGAATTTGGAAGAAGACGTAAACGCCCTGATCAGGGACTATATACGAAACGTATTCAGCACTCTTAACGGCATTACATTCGATGAAAACCGTCTGGAAAATCTTGCAAACACGCTGTGTAATACTCCCAACATGAAACGGATCGGAGAACCCGAGGCGCTCAACATGTATGTAAGAATGTACATACTGCATCTTCTAAAGGGACTTACATAAGACCGCCTCTAAAACTTATCTGCAATCCGCTTTAGCGAATATAATGCGTCATTTCCCGCAATTTTATTTTCCGAAATTCAACTTCACAGCAATTAATAACAGTGAGAACCTTTGGTGATCGCTGTTTTTTTTTGCACAGACTGCCGCTAATCACTTATGCAGGAGTTTTTTATCAGGAGGAAATATGAATAAACTCAATTCGACTATTTTGGAAGGGAATGCCGTAAAAAAGCCCGAGCTTAAACTCTCGCCTAAGGGCACGAGCATCTGCGTGCTGCCTCTGGCTGTAGACCGCTATTATAAAAACGCAAGCGGCGGATACGATACGGAAGTTTCATACTTCGACGTGGAAAGTTACGGTAAACTTGCGGAATTTTGCGCCGGCGCAGCCGAAAAAGGCAGAGGTGTACGCGTAGTAGGAAGGTTAAAACAAAACAGATGGAAGACGCCCGAAGGCGAAAACAGAAGCAAGATCATAGTGATCGCCGAACACATCGAGATGAAACCGCTGAAAAAAACCGACGAAATATCAAAAAACACGGAAAATAATTCGGAAGTTAAAGAGGCGAACGAAGCCGATTCCGAAATAATGCAGCTCAAAGAGGCTGGGGAGGTTACTCAGCCGGTATTTTAGCGCGGTGTAATCAACAATCTCGCCTCAGACAGCGAAGCCTCAAGCGGCAGCGAGGTATTGAAATCTCCGCACGAATACCAGACAGCCGGTCGCAATGATGATGATCGATTGGTTCCAGCTTGATCAGTCGATCGATCGGCTGTGCGTTGTGCATTCCGCCCGAAAAAAACCGCAATTGCCGATTACGGGCGGCACATGAGGCTGTCCCAAAGCTTAAGTTTTTGGACAGTTCCCGATTTCCAACAATTATTCACCTTTTACCGAAACGCGTCTTTTTTTTCTTAGAGGCGCCGTATTCAGGACGGAAGGTTCCTGCAGCATAAGCGGCCGCAACAGCCTTGCGCTCATCGATCTTTTCCTGGGAATAAAACCCGTCTTTCCAATTAAAGCGCGACGTTCCCGGCAAAACCAGATGTTTCAAATATGCATTTACAATCTGTTTAAAATCACCTTTGGAAACCCTTGTCTTCGAAAGATCGATGAGCAAGCTTTTAAAGCCTGCCGATCTGATGATTTCAGTCTTATCCAAAATCGAAAAAGGTTCTTCCGGCATGACGAACGAGCCGTCGTTCGTAGAATTCACTTTAAATTCCTTTTCTTCCTTGTCGGTAAAATATGTAAAATCATAGTCGGCGGGAAGTTTAAAACGCATTCTAAACAAGGCCGGATAGGCGAAAACGGGAACCAAAACCCTCTGCCTGAACTGCCTGTCGTAAGTAGCTTCGAGGTTTTTACGGGAATTTTCATAGGGACTTATAAAGGCGCCGATGTTTTGATTTTCAAGCCAAGATACGGCCCACCTGTTAAACGTGTAAAGATAAGGCCCTGCCACGATATTTACATTTTTCCCTCTGAGCATGGAAATGTGGGCGATATTATTGACAACCCAAACGTTAAAACCGTCATTTACAAGAAACTCGATCGTCTCTTTGAGAGTGTCGTACGTTCCTTCGGGAACAAACGGATCCAGCGACAAAAAAATCTGTTTTTTTGAAAACGGCAGAATTATCTTCTTTTCTTTAAGAGCGGATGCCGTTTCGCCGTTCAATTCCAATATAACCCTGACCGGACGGGCCGATTGAATAACAAACAAATCTTCCAATGTAGAAACTTGGACGTACAATCCTTCAGGGAAATACAAGAGCTCGCCTTTTTTTATCGGCGTCAAATCAAGGATAGGAAGCCTTCCCGCTCCCGGCTGGCGCCTGAACGATGAAATGTCGTTGGGCAAAACGCGGGAATAATGTTTTGACATGGCTTTTGTCTGAAGCAGGTAGACGCTGTCCCCCTTTGAAAAATCCGAGGGAATATCTATCCAGCGGCGCCCGTTTTTGTCTACCGTAACGAAACGCACCTTATGGCTCTTTCTGCCGGAATCGTCCTTTTTATGAAGACGTATGGAATCGCCTATTTCAGGGTCATATGTTCCCCCGCTTAAAAGGACCACATATATATCGCCTTTTTTATCATCAGCGGGAAAGTCTTTGTCTTCTCCCGATTCTCTTTCGCCCTCATTCCCGAAGTAAGGAGCCTTAATTTGGGACTTATTTTTAATCACCTTGGAAGATTCTATGGTTCCAAGAAAGATCCCCGTTCCGCCGGCCTGATCGGGATTCAGTATCGCTTTTCCGGCATTTTCCATTCCATCTTTTATGCTTTTAAAACCGTACCAATAAGAAGTTTTACTGCGCGCAAAATCGGTTGCGAGCATACGTTTCGCCGCGGCGACGGTTTCTTTTTTATTGTCTTTGTAATGATCGATCACATACCTGTAGGCGGAAACGACGCTTCCGACATATTCGGCGCTCTTCATCCGCCCTTCAATTTTAAAAGAATCCACTCCGGCTTCTATAAGTTCCGGTATCCGATCGATAAGCTGGAGATCATACGGAGAAAAATAATATCCCTGCTTGTACCCGCCCGGAACGTCGGCCGTATAAAACCTTCGGCACGCCTGAGTGCACATTCCCCTGTTAGCGGATTTGCCGCCGAGAAAACTGGAAAAAAGACACAGCCCCGACTCGCTTACGCACAAGGCCCCGTGAACAAACATCTCGAGTTCAGCGTTAGTTCTTGCCTTTATCGCGCGAATCTCTTCAAGTCCGAGTTCACGGGCGACAACCACGCGTTTTACGCCTTCCCTGCTCAAAAGGTTTACGGCGGCGGCGCTCTCGACGTTCATCTGTGTTGAAGCGTGTAAAACCATATCGGGAAAAAACTGTCTTGCCATGCGCAGCACGGCAAAATCCTGAACGATGAGACCGTCCGGCCCGACGCGATTTAAATATTCCAAAAAGCGATAAAGGCGCTCCGTCTCTCTGTCCTCGACAACGGTGTTAACTGTCACATATATTTTTTTGCCAAGGCGATGCAGAGAATACACGGCGGCTTCAAACTGATTCCATGCAAAATTTGAAGAGCGGAGCCTTGCGTTAAAACTCTTTAATCCCAAATATACTGCGTCGGCTCCTTCGCCTATCGCAGCGTCCAGCGCTTCGACATTTCCGGCGGGCGCCAATAATTCAACCATGCCGCAAAATATATCACAACAGCGAAGAATTTTCTACCTGTATTTCCGCCTGTGCGCAATCGGCTGTCTTTCGTCTACCTTCCGGGAGTTACCGAAGATGCCGTCTTTCTTTCCCAATCTTCAGGAACAACTCTTATTCCCCCTGCAGGCAGTGTTCCGGATTCTGCGGCCGAATCCAACGCAGATAAATTCTTTCGTGCAAAAATACACTGCATGGAATCGCCTGAAACTTTAAAAGCATTATCTATCGAACACCCGTTTTTCCATATGCCGCTTTCATACGCTCTTCGGGCGGCTTCTTCCAAAGGCGCTTTCATCCACTGTGTCTTTGAGTTTTTGGTATATAAAAACGCATCGATCAATGAAGAGCGGTTGCCGTCTTCGAGCAAAAGCACATCCTGCGTGGAACCCAACCGGCTGTCGGTATTAACGATCCAGATGTCGCGTGAAGAACTGCTTCCCTGAGCCGTTGAAAGCTCCAGATCGTCGCCGTATTCCGAAATACAACCGTCCCCCGAATTTCTTAAATGCACGACAACAAAATCTCCGGCATCGACTTCTACGGGCGGAAGGCAGACGTCATAGTCTTTCCCGTCGTTTGCGCTTGAAATTACAAGCCCCGACAGATTGCCCGGTTCCAACACGTAAAGCTCTATAAATTCCACACCGCCTTTTTCGGTAGATCTGTCTTGAATTTCACTGAACACGACTCTCGCCGCACGGGGATTAAATCCTATGACCGGTGAAGAAAAGGTAAGCGTATTGCCGTTTTTATCTTCTATTTCTCCGTATAAAACATATTTTCGCCCTATTTCGGTGGGCATAGCGAGATTGCATATTATGAGCCTTCCGCCTTCTTCGCTTTCTATAGAAATCGGTATCGAATTTTCAACGCCGCACGCAGCGTAAAGCGACGAGGGAAAAAATTCATTATCAGGTTCTCCGCCGAACACGGACGTCAAAGTATCGGATAAAACGGCGGACTGTTTGCTTAAAGTTAAGCCTATCACGTTTACTTCTTCGGAAAGGCTGACCCTTATCTTTTTTTCGGATTCCGCAACTATTGAAAGAATTTTAGGAGACTCGTAATCGCCTGAAAGAATTTGTATTCCTTCGGCGGATATGCGGCACGAGATATTATAAACTGAAGACAGTACCGCAACGCTCCAAAACAGAGTTTGAAAAAAAACAGAAAAGAATCTTTTTAAAAATAATTTCCGGTCTTTCGATCTTGCCGTCTTTTGCATAAGCGCCTCCGCAACAATAATTGCAGAGAAATGCAAAAACGGAAAAAAATCACCGCAAAAATGTGCAAAAATGTGCAAAACACGCGGCGGATCAAGCTTTGCTTACAAAACAGTCAAAATATTTTACAGTTTCAGTGTTTCTACCATGTATCTTATGGAAATTCCGTTTTTATCTTCGACGGTCTTTTCAATTACAAAGACAAGGCTTTTTTGATAATCGTCCCTGAGGATTTTTTCGATATTGTATCCCGATACGCCTTTACGTCTTATGTCGGGCGAACCGGCTTTATATTCTTTTATTACGCGGCCGGAGGCGTCCTGCTTTTTTACGGAAATATAAAATGAGGAACTCGCGTTATCAGCGTTTCCTGAAACGGAAGGAATCAGCTCTACAGACCATTTAACAGGCTCCGCAAGGGTGGACGCTGCAAAATCGGAAAAGACGATCTTTTCAAAACCCTTTTTATTTTCATCGGATGAAACATACAACAGATTATCCGCATTTGTCTTTTTAAGATCGTATTTTTTAAGTTTAAGAAAGTTTTTCGCTTCCAGTTTTTCAAACACGCTCAAGGCGCTTTCAGACACCGAACTCTGCCCTACTTCGCTTTTAAATATTCCGCCTGTAACAAAATCATTTTTAGCGACGTCAACGACGAAAATTTCCGCATACGGCTCAAACGAACGATCTTTTTTACCGTATTGGCCGAAAACATATATCGAACCGTCTTTTGAAAAACCTTCATCCACAAAAACGGCGGCGTCTCCTGCAAATATGTACATCCCTAAAAAGAAAGATAAAAAAGCAAACGGAATGAATTTTTTCATACATCCTCCAAATATTGAAGCGAAAAATTCGGTCATAAACATTATAAGACTTCTATTGTCAGGAGCCTTTCCTATTCCCTTTTATTTTCGGAATTTATAAGTAAGTCTTTACTAAAATAAGGCTAACTATTATGATTTTTACATGACTATAGCGACAAGAGATCGTATGTTTTTATTGCTCAGGATAGCTTCGATTATAAGCTGCGTTGCTATCGCTGTTGTTTTTTTTCTTTTTAATTTCAAGGGAAATATTCTGCTTCCTCCCGAAAGGCAGGGATCCGGCAGCCTGTTCTTATTAAGATATGAATTTTCCGCAGTGATCACTTCGATCTTTGTCTTTATGCTGTATACGATTATTACGCAGATTTTCGTATACAGCAATTTTGCAAAAACAAAGACCATTGAAATACTTTTTTTCAGCGCATTTTTGATCGGATGTCTAACGGAATCCGCAAGGCTTATCATCCCGTTGAACGGATCGTGGGCTTTTACGTCGCCTTTGGTATTGTTTGCCGGAAGGGTGATAGTTTTAGGCAGAATGCTTTGTCCTTTAAGCTTTTTATTCATAGCCTTAATGAGCGATCCTGAACAGCGTCTAAACGAAGAGCGCAATATGACTATGATCTTTTTTACGTCGATGGTATGCTGCGCCATTATTCCCATAAATTCCATACAGGTTACCCATCTGTGCACTATAAAATGGGGCTATCAGACGTTTCTTTTTATCTTCAGATTTTCAGTCTTTTTGCTTTCGGGTGTTTCGATCCTTGCAGCCGGCATACAGCAAGGATCGGAAAGGATAAGGCAAACCGCCGCCGGCTATGCAACTCTCGTCACAGGCTATTTTATCCTTTGCAATACCGACAACTATTTAAAACTTTTTGCAGGAACTTCGCTTATGGCATCAGGTACGTACTTATATCTTTCAAACCTGCACAGAAAATATCTGTGGCAGTGACGGTACGATACTGCGTAAAACACTTACGGCGAAAGGCGCGTTGCAAACTGCATCAAGACCGCAAGGCTCCCCTGCCCCCAAACCTGTAAAAACGGGACTCAAGAAAAAGACCGCAGCATAAAGATCGGTTAAAAAATTTGATTTATGATTATAAACTGGGCGATTCCGCCCAGCACAACGGGAATCACAAGGTTATCCAGATTTTTTAAAGGCAGTATTTCAATTAACATTCCGAAAACGGCTATAAAAAGAGCAGATTTAACGGAACGCAGCACTAAAAACGTAGAACAAAAAATCGCTATAAAACAGGCGAGACTTCCGGCGACGGTCTTTCCCCGTGTAAAAGGAATTTTTATGGAACCCATCAGTTTTCCTACAAGGCTTGCAAGACCGTCGCCGAACGCCAGCGCATAAATGCCGACCGCAGCGGGCACCCTTTCCCAAAGAAGCGCACACGCAATAATTCCCAAAACAAGAGTAACGGGGCCTAGTACAAATTTGTTTTCATCACGCTTTCTCGCAGCTGCGGCGGTGATTGCGGAGACAAGCGGAATTTCGCATCCTCTTATCCTCATAGATTCAAATATCAGGTACAGCGTAAGGCTCAAACACAAAAACACGATCGTAAGCACATAGGCTTTGGCAAGAAAAAAAGGAACAAACCCCGCGCATATATGGATGGATTTTCTGAACACTTCTTTTTTTAGATCAATAATATGCTGTTTTATAAGAATGCCGCTTATTCTATCGCTCATCAATAAATTCCTTTAGTCGATTCCCTTTTCTCCGCTCAATGTCCGCGGTATGTCGGGATAAACGGCCGGTTCAAAATCAGATACTGGTTTTAAAATATATCTTATATTCTCTTCTGCAAGGTTTGTACCCGGAAGCCGCGTCATCGTCACCTGATTGCGCGTAAGGGCGTCCCAAGCTCTTAAAGATTCCGAAAAGTAAACAATGGATCTGGCGTTGAGGTTACTGTTACCTGTGCGTCTTGCAAGATGATATAAGATAACGCCGAGATTATTTGAAGCTTTCATATAGAGCTCTACTATATCGGCATCGTCCGCTTCGACTTGGGGAAGAAGGATTCCGCGGTTTGCACGCAATACGTCCAAATGAGAAAGCAATTCTTCGTAATATCCCTTTGCGGCGTTATAGCTGTTTCTTTCGGAAAGGACGTTTCCCAAAGCCATAAGCAGATTATTGTCGTCCGGAACAAGCTCCGCTACGGCGATAAAAGCGCCCAAAGCTTCAGGGAAGCGGTTTTTTTCGTACAATATTGCGCCTATCCGATAGCGGATTGAAGGAGTGTCGTTTTCATTTTCAAGCGCGGCTCTGTAATATTCGTAAGCGGCGTCCGTATTATTGAACTTAAAATAATCTATGTCCGCCATATCGCTGTAAAGTTTTCCTATTATGTAATTTCCGGGCAGGGATTGGCTTTGCGTCTTATACAGTGAAATTCCTTCAGTATATGTTTCTACGGCCTTTATTATTTCATTCTGTTTTACGTAAATTTCGCCCTTCAATCTGTATGAATCTATTCTGCGGTATGCGTCGGCCTTCGTCGTCTTAGGAACGTTTTTAAAAGCTTCTATGGCGGCGTCAAGAAAATTCAAACCGGCGCTGTTGTTCGCCATATTAAGATAATAACGCGCCATATTGTACAAGGCTGTAGGATTATTGGGATCTGCTTGTATCGCCCTTTCCATAAGAGCCTTTACGTCTTCTATTTTGTCGCGAAGATATTCTTCGGCCGGCGTAAGACCGCCTTGAATTTTATCAAACATGTATCCGCTGAGTTCGGTAAGATCCTGAGCTCCTAAAGATTTTTTCTTCGGGAAGAATACGTCTTTAAGCTGCAAAACTTCGCGTAAATTGTCCGTGCGTATAAAATAACGCAGCATTCGCGAAAGATACAGATCTTTCGCTCCGTAAAGATTCATAAGCGAAGCGTAATTGATCCTGGCTTTTTCATAGTTTTCAGGCTCACCGTTATCGCCCCAGTCAAGGTAAATGTCGCCAAGCTGTAAGAGGGCGTCCGGATCGTTTACATGATATAAAAGCACGCGGTCGTTTATTATCCTTACGGCGCCTTCATAATTGGCAAGATCGCGCCATTCCATATCGGCATACTCAAGCCCCGCAGGTTTGTCGTTGTTAAAGCGCTTTAAAATGTCGTCGTACATTACCCTTGCGCGCTCGTACTGTTTGTGCGCTCTATACGCTCTCGCGTACCTGTAAAACCACTTTTTATTTTCCTTATATGTAACCGCCTCTTTAAATTTCTGTTCGGACTGGGGGTATTCTTCGGATTCCAAAAGCTCATAGCCTTGCCGGTAAAGACTTACCGCCTTAAGAGGATTGTAAACGAACTGTTTTACAGTAAAGAAAAGGAAAATCCCGATTAAGCCTAGCGCGACGCAGATCAATCCTAGGGGAATGATTTTATTTTTAAGCTGATATTCAAACGACGCTTTATACGCTTCATATTCCGCAACGGTGCGGCGCTCAAAATTCCGAGGAACAGGAAGCGAAATATCAAGCATTTTCTCAAGGTGAGAAGCCAACTGCCTGGCGGATTGTTTTTTTAATACCCTTTCTATAACTTCAAAGATCGCATCGTCTTTGAATTCTTCACTTACGATCAGTTCTTCTACGGCAAGTTTTACGTTAAGAGGATAGCCTGAAAGATTTTTTTTGAACCGCTCGTATTCGTCTTCCGTAAGAGAGTTTTCTTGAGATGCGCCGGCATCGCCTGTTTCGGAATCGGGTTCCTTTGCCGGGAAGATCTTCGATGAGACAGTCCTGTCCAGAGCCGCTTCGTCTATGTCCGAAAAACCGGGAATCGAAAAATCTTCGTCATCCATTGAATCGAAATCGTCACCCGGAGAGCCCATGCGGGCGTCGGTTTCGCTTATGTTAAGATCGTCAAGTCCTGAGCCCGTCTCAGGCTTATGCCCGCTCTCAAGCTCATGTCCCTCGCCTCCGCCGTCTTCTATTCCTGCCTTATCAAAATTCTCTTCATCGTTAAAAGAAGCCTCTCCTGCGCTCAGATCCGCAGAATCGGTGCCGGAAAGATCAATATCGTCCAAGGCCGACAGATCTATGTCGTCATCAACGGCGGTTTCATCGGTCGAAGGAGGAGTCTTTACATCCGTATCGATGTCGTCAAGGCCGAAATCTCCGCCGAACACATCCGCGCTCGAGGAAACGGAGTCTTTATCAAAATCGTCTTCGGCATGCGCCGCGCTTGCGCCCGGCGCGGAAGTACCAGTTTCTTCAAGACCGCTGTCTGAGCCGGATTCCTTATCGTTTCCGTCCGCCCCCGCCGCCGTATTTTCAGACGGAACGTCGTAATCCCAAGAAGCGGTATAATCGTCGGGAACCTCTTTCGATTCTTCGGAAATGTCGCCCGTCAAATCTATAGCGGAATCTGTACCGTCAAAATCGTCGTCGGCAAACGGATCGCCTTCCCCGCCGCCGACAGCCGTTTCCCCTCCAGCAGAAGAAGCGTCGGCTTCTGTTTTACCGCTTACCGGCGCATCATCGCCTGCACGCACTGAAGCCGCTCCAAGTTCGTCAACGGCGGGCATATAATCGGCGGACGAGGTACTTAAATTTCCGGCGTTTTCAGCCGCCGCGCCGCCTGAAGGCTCGGCACCTAAATTGCCGGTGTCTTTTGCGGGCGGAACAAGGTCTTCATCGGAAATGTTTTCCAAATCCGGAATATTGTCAAGACCGAAATCCGAAAAAGACGTATCCTGAATCGGAGAGTCAGGGCTCGTTTTTTCTTCGGAAACGGATCGAGGCGCGGAGTTCTGAGATTGGAGATTATCACCAGTCAGATCTTTACCGCGATTGCCCCCTGTTACGCTGTCTAAAAGCTGATCCAGATCTATATCGGCGCTGTCGGATTGCTTTGCGGAACCTGCCTTTCCGGCCGCATTGCCGGAAGATACTACGCCATTTAAGATAGCGTCCAAATCGGGAATATCGGAAGGTCCGGCAACGATATCTTCGCCGGGCAACGGAATGTCGGGAACAAAGGCTCCTGTGTCTCCATGGTCTTCGTTTGTTTCAGTATTTGTTTCGGATGAATCTTGAGTTTTATCTTCTTCCAGCTCTTCCGGCTCAGGCATGCCTATCACAAAGTCCTGAGAATCGTCGGTATCGGCGATATCCGGAGGAATTTCATAGATCGAAGGTTTTTCGCCGCGCGCTGCACGAACCTTAACTTCGTCGCCTATATTGAGTACGTCTGAAGAAAATTGTTGTAAGTTTGTTTTTCCAGGCATTCGACTTTGATTTTACCCCACAAAAGATACCGATACAAGGGCAATATACCCTAGTGCATCTCGAAAAACTCTCTTTTTGCTGTTTTTTCGAGATGCAGACGAGTTTTAACTCGCTGTATTATCGCAAGTTAAAACATCGCATTTTGACGGCTCATGAGCCGCAGTTACCTATAAAAACCGAAGTTTTTATAGGTTCTCCTTATATATTTCTATTAACGGATATTTTTTGTCCCTTTGTTAATAAATTCCGCATCTAAACGCCGCATAAACAAAACCGCCTTCAAAGTCGTTTTAGGGGACTTCCCGGAGTTCCGCTGACGCTACATTGGCGCCAAACCGCCATTCAGGCTATTAATTTTCTTTCGGATATTACCGATATTCAAAATATGAAGCGATCTTTATTCGTATTTTTGACAGCGGTATTGGTTTTAGCCGACTCGTTTTTTTTGTCCGCGCAGGAATTTGACAACACACATACGGCAATCACGGACGAACTTTTATCAAAAATTACAGGAGTAAACAGGCCGCAGATAATAAACGACTGCATCGTCTTTACGGCGCCCCATACGGCTCGTTCCGTAGGAATAGCATTCGACTTTGAAAATTTTAAAAAGATCCACGCATTTAAATTGCGCACCTTTACCGACATCGACGGTAAGCCCGTTGATTCATGGTTCTTTTACATTTTGGATATTCCCAAAAACGCCCTCTCCGTTTCTTACAGATTAATCATCGACGGATTATGGACAATCGATCCTCTCAATCCGGATTCCGAATACAATCTTGAAACGGGCATCCGTCTTTCAAAGGTGAACATAGACCGCACTTCACCTCCGGCAACTGAAACTTCGAAAAACAATGCCGTGCGCTTTATTTACAGAGGCGAAAGCGGACAAAAAATCCGGCTAGGCGGCTCCTTTACAAACTGGGATTCATGGATTTATACGATGGACGAAATAGAACCCGGCCTTTACGCGCTTGATCTGCACTTGCCGGAAGGCACATATTATTATTCGTTTTACAACGGACTAAAGACAATAATAGACAAAACAAATCCCGATCGCGCTTACACTGTAGACGGCAGAGTAGCTTCCGTTCTCAAGGTTCAATACAGAGCGCAAACTTATTGAACGTCTAGAATATCGCCGTTCAATTTAACTTCGAGTTTCGGACAATGCCGAAACATCGCTTATCAACTGTGCGCAAAAAGCGCACGAATTCAACAGTCTCCAAAATTGATATTTTGTTCAACTGTTGAATTTTAATTGAAAAAAATTAAAACGAACCAGGGAAACCGGCGCCCGGCATTCCGCCGGAACCGGCAAGCTGCTGCATCATCTTAGCCTGCATTCCGCGGTTTCTTCCCAGCTTTTTCATCATCAGCTTGGATTTTTCAAACTGTTTTATGAGCTTATTGACTTCCGCTACCGACGTTCCCGATCCTTTTGCAATGCGTTTACGGCGGCTTGGCCCTATTATAAGGTGATTCGCCCTTTCTTTTTTTGTCATGGAAAGAATTATAGCTTCCTGCCTTTTCATACCGCTAGTGTCTATGTCGCGGCCGCCCATCTGAGCGGCAAGCCCCGGCATCATTTCAATTAACGACTGAATCGAACCCATTTTCTTAACGTTGCGGAATTGTTCAAGCATATCGTCAAGCGTAAATTCGTTTCTGGCCATCTTTTGCTGCATCTTTTCAGCGGCGGCCGCGTCTACCGTTTCCTGCGCTTTTTCTACCAAAGAGACAATATCGCCCATGCCCAAAATACGGCTTGCGATCCGCTCCGGATGAAACACTTCAAAGTCTTCGGTTTTTTCTCCCGTACCTATAAATAAAATGGGCTTACCGGTAATGGATCTTAAAGAGAGCGCGGCTCCTCCGCGCGCATCGGAATCGAATTTCGTAAGGGCTATTCCGGTTATACCGAGCTGCTCGTCAAATGTTTTTGCAATGTCGACGGCGTTTTGCCCTGTCATCGCGTCGGCTACAAGTACGGTTTCTTCAGGATTGACGGCTTTTTTTACGGCGGCCAATTCCTTCATCATAACTTCGTCGATCTGCAGGCGGCCGGCGGTATCTATTATAATTATGTCGTGTCCGTTCTTTTTAGCAAAGGCGACTGCATTTTTTGCAACGCCGACGGCGTCTTTAGACTCTTCTTTATAAACCGGAACGCCGATCTTTTCACCTAAAATGCTGAGCTGCTCTACGGCTGCAGGGCGTACCAAGTCGCAAGCGGCCAAAAGCGGACGGCGGCCTTCTTTTTTGAATCTTGCGGCCAATTTGTGCGCGGCGGTAGTCTTACCCGAGCCCTGAAGCCCGAGAAGAAGTATGACTGATTGCGTGTCGGGGCCCTTAAGTGAAAGATCCGTCTTTGTAGAACCCAAGAGCGTGCAAATTTTATCATAAATGATCTTTACGAACTGCTGCCCGGGATCCACGGCTCGAAGAACTTTTTCACCTTTAGCTTCTTCGATCGTACTGTTTACAAAGCGGCGCACTACGCGCAGGTTTACGTCCGCTTCAAGCAGAGCCATCTTGATTTTTTCTACCGTTTCTTCAATATTTTTTTCGGTAATCGACGATTTGCCGCTTATAGTGCGCACAATGTCGCTAAAAGTATTTGTCAGTTTTTCAAGCATATTATCCTCGCATCAAAAGATTCGTTAAAAAGTCTTCAGGCTCTATTTCTCTGTTCAGTATTCTATACAAACCGTTGCATATCGTAAGACGCAGGTTATGTTTTTCCGCGATCTGTGCTACATATTTACAGGCGACGACGCCCTCAGGAAGATAGCCTATCGACGATATGTTTGTTATAAGATCGTCAAGGTTTTTGAACCTCGTGAGAATTGCATTTTTTATTATGTCGTGCCCGAAGCGACGATTCCTTCCGTATTTGCTTTTGCAGCTCACGTAAAGATCTCCCACGCCTGAAATGGAAGTAAACGTTTCTGCATGGGTGGCTCCCATTGCAAATCCTATCGTTTGAATTTCATTGAGGCCGGCGGCAAGCAAAAGAGATTCCGCGTTGTCGCCGAATACCGCAGAATCTTCGGCGATCGCATCTAAAGAACCGTAAACTACGGCTATCACGTTTTTTACCGCGGCGCAAATCTGCACGCCGATCACGTCGAAACTCGAATATACCATAAGACCCGGTACTCGAAGCAGGTCGCGGAACATAATGGAATTTTTAGGATTTTCCGATGCGGCTATGAGACCGGTAAGTTTCCCCACAGCTACCTCTTCCGCGTGACTTGGGCCTGCGACATATACCAGATTATGACGGAAAGGTTCCGGAAGAATCGATTCAAGAGTTTCCATTATCATCTTAGGCCCGGCTTCGGTTGAAAAAAAACCCTTTGTTAAAATTCCTATGTTCGTCTTGGCGCGAGATACCGACGGGACATTTAAAATACGGTTTACATTGTCAAGCAAATACAGCGAGGGACTTGCCAAAAACAGAAAATCTTTGTCGTCAGCCACTTCAGCTATATCGGTAGACGCCGTAACGTTTTTTGAAAGCACATAACCCGGAAGATATTGCAGATTTTCATGTTTATCTTTGATCGCTTCAACAAGCTCCGCACTGCGGGTATAAAGCTGAACGTGATGCCCCGCACGGGCAAGAGCCTGGGCCATCGCGGTGCCCCACGCGCCGGAACCTATTATTCCGACTTTTCTAAGTTCCATATGAGTCTACTATACTCAATAATCTTTAGGTATTCAACTCCGGTATTTTTATGTGTATTTTTTATTGCCGTCAATTTGAGATTTATTTGCCTTAGCGGCAACACGAATCCCGAAAAAACTCTAAAGGTGAGTTTTTCGAGATGTGTCTTTTAAGACGTTCCTTCACAAAGGCGATCTTCCACGGCGTCGATCATTTCATCAGGAGTGCTGGCGCCCGCCGTAATACCTACAGTCTCAAGCGAATAAAAGTCTTCGGGGATTTCTTCTGGGTTCTCTACGAGGGCCACGTGAGCGCACAGTTTTTTTGCCTTTAAAAACAGTCTTTGCGTATTTGCGGAATTTTTTCCGCCGACTACTAAAACACCGTCCACCTTGGAGCACAGTTTTGTAAGCGCGTCTTGGCGTTCCTGTGTCGCCGAACAGATCGTGTTAAACACTTCTATCCACGGGATTTTATTTTTCAAAATTTCTGCAATCGCCGTGAATTCCGCAGGGCTGAATGTAGTCTGCGCCAATAAGATGGCTTTTTCAGGCATAGGACGCCCTTCTTTAATATCTTTTGAAAACAGGTTTTCGGCTTCTTCTTTATTTTTGACAAGCAAAAAATTCTTTCCTGCAAAGCCCGCGATACCTAAAACTTCGCCGTGTCCACCGTCTCCCGCTAAAATTACCTTGTATCCTTTTTTCGAATATTCTTCCGCCCGCCTTTGACTCACTTTTACGCGCGGACAGGTGGAATCTTTTATGACAGCCTTTTTTTGCTTAAGTTTTTCATAGATGGCGGGAGGGACTCCGTGAGCGCGGATGACGACGACGCTGCCAGCTTCAAGATTATCAAGCGCTTCGTCTTTTAAGATCCCTACTCCCTGTTCTCCCATTTTTTTTAAGACGCCGGGATTGTGTATGAGCGGCCCCATCGTAAACAGTTTGGCAGTCCGGCCGGATTTTTCGTTTTCATCTACGGCCTTTTGAACACAATCCACGGCACGACAAACTCCCATGCAAAATCCGAGGACATCGGAGCGAATGATCTTCATAACCTAACATTATCCGCCGGAGAGGCTGCTGTCAAGCAAGCGCCACACAGATACAAGCGCCAATTCCCTGCAATCCGGCGAAATGATAAAACAGTTTATCAGCTGTTAAACCACTTTAACGGTACGGTTATCAATTCGGGAATAAAAATCAACGCCGCAACGAGCAAACATTGAAAGATATAATAGGGAATAACCTTCGGCAGCAGTTTATCCATTTTAACGTCGCCCGTAGCGCAAGCTACGTTCAATACCGGCCCAACCGGCGGCGAAGTCAATCCCAAAACGTTTGCCAACGTAAATACTACGCCGAAATATATTAGATCGATATGCGCCGCTTTAAGCAGAGGAAGCATTATGGGCGTCATGATAAGTATCGTAGGCGTAACGTCCACACAGGTACCCATTAAGATGATTATTATCTGCAATACGAGATTAAGCAGGGCGGGATGATGTATAAGAGGCGTCAACGATTGAGTTATCAGCTGCGGAATGCGTGAGATTGTAAGAATATACGCCGCATACTGCGCGCTCGCCGCCAAGAACATAACTACGGCGGACATTTTTGCGGCAGCTATAAAAGACTCGAATATGTCTTTCAGCTTTAATTCCCTATAGATAAAAATCCCCGTGATAAGAGTATAAACGACGGCTACCACTCCTGCTTCGGTAGCGGTAAAAACGCCTCCTCGCAAGCCGAACAATATGATGAGAGGAAGAATTAAAGCCGGCAAACCTTCAAAAAAGCTGGAAAATATCTCTTTTGCGCTCAGTTTCGGAGCGTGAGAACTGATGCCTTCAGAACGTACTACGAAGAACCACACGACACACATTATTACAGTCAGATATACCGCCGGCGCGATTCCGCCCATAAAAAGCCCCTTTACGGAAACTCCCGCCGTAACGCCGTAAATAATCATAGGTACTGAAGGGGGCATAATGGGAGCGACAAGGTTCGCACTCGCAAGAAGACCGGCAGAGGTTTCTTTACAGTATCCCGACTTTACCATCATTGGAATAAGTATTGCGCCTAAAGCTGCAGTGCTTGCTACGGCCGAACCGACGAGGCTCGCAAACATAAGACAGGCAAAAATAGTTACATAGCCCAAACCGCCGCGGAATCTTCCTACAAAGATATTACAAAAGTTTATGATGCGTTTTGTAAGACCTCCGCGATTCATTAATTCTCCTACAAGAATAAAAAACGGAAGCGCCATCATGGAAACGGAGTCCGTTCCCCGCATAACTTGAGCCGCAACAGTCTGCGCGTTCGTCGCGGAACCTCCGATCGCAAGCGCTGTGGCAGCCCCGCTCAACAGAAGAGAATACGTGATAGGCATACCTATCATAATGCTTATAATAAGAGAAGCAAGAAAAACTATAGTATAAATCGTAATCATACATATTCTCCTATTCTGCGCTGGCTAAAGGATCGTCTTCTTTTTTTACGGAAATCAATTCCGTCACCGACGCCTTAAAAACAACGAGCCGTATGATATTGATTAATGAAATTATAATTATGGAAACACCCAGAATCAAACCTGCAAAATAAACGCCCCAGATCGGAAATTGAGTCGCTACCCATTTGTCGTGTAGATTTTGAAGCATGAGTCCGAAACTGCCGAACGTGACAAGATACATAAGATATATGATCACCGCTTGAATCAACAAATACACAATTTTCTGTATATTATCGGGTAGCTTTAAAAGTACGGAATCGATAAAAAGGTGTCTGTTATCTTTTGCCGCTTCAATAGAACCTAAATACACAAGATATATAAAACTTAAACGCGCAATTTCTTCCGACCATGCAAAACCTTTGCTGAACAAATACCGCAATACTACATTCGCAAAAACCAAAGTGATCATAACCGCAAGAAAAATTGCAATTACGGCTTCAATACCTTTAAAAAGCCCATTTATAATTTTATTCAATTGCTAATATCCTCGTCTTTATATTATACCGCCGCCCAAAACTGCTTTAAGATATTCCTCAGCCGATATTACGCTTCATAGAATATATGTAATTTCAGCAAAACAGAAACCGTAAAGAGTTTCAGACAGCAGTGTCCGATATCAATAAGCCTTAATTTTTTCAGTAAGAGCCTTCGCCCAGCTCTGTTCATTTAAAAGCTTATCCGTTAACGGCTTTATCTTATTTTGGATCAAAGCCTGATCTTCAGGGGTACACGGAGTGATTGTAAGTCCCTTTGCTTTAAGACTTTCACGATCCGAATCAACGCTCTTTATATACTCCGTCCAAGCCTTTAGAGTCGTGTCTTTTGCGGCGTCGGAAACGATTTTTTGCTGTTCTTTGGTAAGTTTATCAAAACAATCTGCGCTGATAATGATTTCAAGAGTGGCGATGATATGATTGGTTTCATATATGTATTTTTGTACTTGATCGAAACTCTGGCTTATTACGGTAACCATACCGTTGTCCTGTCCGTCTACAACACCTGATTCAAGAGCTGAAAAAAGGTCTCCCAAAGGGATAACCTGAGCGCTCGCTCCCAAATTTTCGGCGATACCTACATGGATGGGATTGGACGGCATTCTGAATTTCTGTCCTACGAAGTCGGCTACGGAAGTAAGTTTTTTATTGCTTGTAAACGTTCTTGCGCTGTTCGGCCCCCATGCGAGCATGTAAACCGAGGGAAATTTTTCATGAAACTGTTTATTCAAATCGTCCGCAATTTCTCCGGTCCAAACCTTTTTTGCATGTTCCAAATCTTTATACAAAAACGGCCAATCGGAAATCATACTTACAGGCCATTCCTGATTGAACGGTGTTCCTACAACGGCCATTTCAATAGTGCCGTTACGCACTCCGTTCCAAAGATCGCCTTCGTTTCCAAGCGTTCCGTCGGAATAAACGTCAACCTTTACGGCTCCGTTCGTTTTCGATTCCACTTCAGCTTTAAAGACTTCCTGTATAGCCCTTCCCATCGGGTGAGACGATCCCCAGTTTTCCCCGACTTTGATTGTAACCGAATCGGCTGCTTTTTTGCTGCATCCGATCGTCGCCATTGCCAACACGCAGGCAAGGGCAATTAGCGATGCTGATTTTTTCATATATTCCTCCTAGCAAAATTATGAAAAAAAATAATATTTTGTTAGACAAAATCGAACTAACATATTAATATATTATCATACTTTGTTTTTGTGTCAATGTTTTTATCTTAATAAAATTTAAAAACCGGTCACAAAAACTGTATAATTATCCATGTAATGCACAGGTACGGAAAATTTTACATAAGGCTTTTAAAGAATATTTTAGCGGCCGAAGTTAAATCTAAGATTTCAGTCAATCACAAGGAGGCATTATGATTGCTGTTCAAATTTTCAAACCTAACGATTTACGAATTATCGATATTGAAAAACCGAATATCGATGATAAAAACAATGTTCTTGTAAAAATGACCGCGGCGGGACTATGCGGATCCGACGCAGGTATTTACCACGGCACAAACGCTGCGGCGACTTATCCGCGCATCATAGGACACGAAATGGTCGGGATAGTCAGCGAAACGGGAAAAGGCGTAACAAGGCTGAAGACGGGCGACAGGGTAATCGTAAATCAGGTTACCAGCTGCGGACACTGCTACCCGTGCCTGCACGGACGAGGCAATGTCTGCGATAATTTAAAAGTCAGAGGCG
Organism: Treponema parvum; assembly: GCF_017893965.1. Taxonomy (NCBI): domain Bacteria; kingdom Pseudomonadati; phylum Spirochaetota; class Spirochaetia; order Treponematales; family Treponemataceae; genus Treponema; species Treponema parvum. The sequence continues at coordinate 635,303 of NZ_CP054142.1, read as the reverse complement.
TACACATCGACGGCGGTTACAGAGAATTCATTGCCGTTCCGGAGTCCGACTGCTATATACTTCCCGGCTCTCTAAAAGACACTGACGCGGTGATGATCGAACCGACGACAATCGGAATACAGGGCTGTTCCCGCGCCCGGCTGGAAAAAGACGACACTCTGCTCATATTCGGAGCCGGCGCACTGGGAACTTCAATACTCAAAGTAGCCCGACTTTTTTGCGACAACATAATCATAACCGACGTAATCAATGAAAAGCTTTCAGAAGCGAAAGCGATGGGAGCCAAGCATACGATCAACGGAAAAAAAGAAAATCTGGTTGAAAAAATAAAAGAATACACAAACGGAAGGGGCGTAACCGTTTCTATCGATGCCGCCTGCATACCCGCTTCGCTCATGAGTCTTTTACAAACTACCGGCAACGCGGGACGTGTAATTACGATGGGTTTTTCAACTTCTCCCATTGAAATAAATCAATTTCTTATAACTTCAAAAGAACTCGATATTCGCGGTTCCCGTCTGCAAAATAAGATGTTTCAAAAAGCGATAGACCTCATAAAAGAAGGCAAGCTCGATTTAAACGGAAGCTGCTCCCATACGTTCAACATAAAAGATGCGCAAAAGGGGTTTGATTTTAACGACACAAAAGATCCTTCCATACGGAAGATCGTATTCACTTTTGATGAAAAATAAGGCAGAATAAAAACGGCGTCTTAAATATCGCCGTCGTAAAAGCCTGGAGATGAAAAACGCTGAAGCGTTTTTCTTTTATAAGAGGCACTCGCGATTTCTGCGCATTGCTCGAAATCGCATCGCTCTTTGAGCACAGGTGCTAAAAAAGTTTTATAGGAGTTAAACAATGAAGGCTGTAAAAATCATAAAACCGAAGGATGTCATAGTTGAAGAAGTAAAAATGCCCGTTCCAAAAGAGAACGAAGCGCTCATAAAGGTTAAGGCCGCAGGCATTTGCGGTTCGGACATAGGAGCTTTCCGCGGAACAAACGGACTGGTAACTTATCCCCGTATAATCGGCCATGAAATTGCAGGCGAAGTGGTTTCGGTCCCGAAATCAAATCCTAAAAATATAAAAGTCGGAGACAAGGTTATAGTCGATCCGTATTTATATTGCGGGCACTGCTATCCTTGCGGCATAAAGAGAACAAACTGCTGTGAAAGCCTTAAAGTATTAGGCGTTCATGTGGACGGGGGAATGTCTGAATATTTTTGTCATCCGGCAAATATGCTCATAAAAATGCCCGACGAAATGAGCTGGGTACAGGCGGCGCTTGCGGAACCGCTTACAATTTCAACGCACGGAATACACCGCGGCAAGCTCAAAGCGGGCGAATATTGCGTGATTATCGGCGCCGGCCCCATAGGAATGGCGGCGGGAATGGTCGCACAAAATTACGGAGCTCATGCCATACTGTTGGATCTTGTTCAGGAAAGGTTGGATTTCGCCCGTTCGCTTGGCATTGAACACACGATAAACATAAGCAAAGAAGATCCGGTAAAACTCATACACAAGATAACAAACGGCGTTATGGCTCAGCAAGTGATGGAATGCAGCGGTGCAAACGCAGCCATAAGGAATACGCTAGATTATGTTTCTTACGCCGGACGTATCACTTTAACGGGCTGGCCTAAAACGGAAACTTCTTTACCCACGGATATGATCACAAAAAAAGAACTGGATATAAGGGGCGCAAGAACAAGCGCTGGAGAATTTGAAGAAGCCGTCGACTTAATATGTTCTAAAAAAGTTGACATGCTTAAACTGCTGACAAAAACCGTTCCTATCGATGAGGCTGCGGACGTAATTAAAGACATAGAGCGTAATCCGCAAAATTACATGAAAGTAGTCGTGTCGATGGAATAAAATGAAAGCGGCATTTTCAGAAATTGAAATTTCCGAGAATGCCGCATTTTAAGGAACAAAAACTTCCGCTTAAAACTATGGGCTGTTTCAAAAACTGAAGTTTTTGAAACAGCCCACTATTGTTATAAATCCGGCAAATATTAAAGTTTCGGACAAGGCCGAAACATCGCTTATTTTAAGAAACGATTTACACTCTCACCCCGTCGTCGGCTGCAACCGCAGGTCTTGCGCTCACAGCCTTTCTAAAGGAATGATGCATACCCGCTTCAGGGCTCCAATTACGGCGCACAAACGATATGAACGCACTGCTTATGCATATAGACGAATAACATCCGCTTACCAAGCCTACCATCAGGGCTAGGGAAAAATCCTTTATTCCACCGGTAGTAAATATAAATAACGCAAAAACCGCAAACAATGTTGTTATCGTAGTTATGAGCGAGCGTCCCAAAGTATCGGATAAAGAAGCGTTAAGTATTTCATCAAATTTTTTAACGTCAAGCAATTTCATGTTCAATCTTACGCGGTCGAGAATAACAACGGTAGCGTTAATCGAATACCCTATAATCGTGAGCACTGCGGCCAGAGTTGTCGTGCTGAATTCAATTTGCGTCCACGAAATAAAGGTGATCATGATCAGCGCGTCGTGAATAAGGGCGATTACCGACCCAAGAGCGAAGTCCCAATGAAAACGAATCGTGGCGTAAAGCCATATAAGAAGCAGCGTAGCCAAAACCAGAACTATCGACTGCCAGACTAAGGATTGTGAAAATTGCGAAGCGATAAAGTCCGTCTTAATCACAACTACCTTATCCGCACCGAATCTGTTCTCAAGAGCTCTCTTAATGCCATCTTGGAGCGTCTTTCCCGAATCTCCGCCGCCGTTATCTCTCATACGGATCTGAAAACTTCGCGCACTTTCGGTACCCAGCGCCTTTACGGCGACGCCTTTAAATGAATCCACGGCGGAACGTACATCTTCTATCGTAGTAGTTTCCGTACCCGAAGCGTACAACCTAAACACGTTTTCCGTAATTACATTTGAAAGCGCAGAATTGACAAACAATCCGGATGAAGCTGTATTTTCTGCAATAACAATCCTTGCGCTCAATCCGTCGATCTTATTAAGATTGGAAGCAAGCGCTCCGACAGTAGGATTTTTATCATAGCTAAAGGTTTCCGTGCGGTTATCCGCGCCGGAACCGCTTATTATGACATCCATTCCGTTTTCCGCCATATCCACGGTAACCTTTGCCGAACCGCTATAAGTCAATTCCAAAGCCGGAGGAGCTATGCGAATCTCTTCAATAAGGCCTGGCTGAAAGTCAATACCGAAATTTATACCGCGCGTAAAAACACTTACCGCACCGCTTAAAATCAAAAGCGCGCTCAAGATCGAGGCGGGAAGAAACGCCTTGCTGAATTTTATGACCTTTTTCATTACTTTATCCTCCAGCTGATGCTCACCTTTTTGTAACCTGCAACGTCGGTATTCACATCAAATATCAAGCGTGAAACAAAAAGCGCCGTAAACACCGATGAAACAACGCCTATTGCCAAACTGACGGCAAAGCCCTGTATGGAACCTGTGCCCAGCTGTGAAAGGAAGATCGCCGCTATGAACGTTGTAATGTTTGAGTCCATGATAGCCCAGAATGCATTGTCAAATCCCGCGGATATGGCCGCAGCGCGGCTCTTTCCGTCGCGAAGTTCTTCTTTGATGCGCTCGAAAATGATTACGTTTGCATCTACGGCCATGCCGATCGTAAGAATCATACCGGCAATGCTTGAAAGAGTGAGCGTCAAATTAAAGGCCGACAGAACGCTGAACAAAATATATAAATTCAATATCTGTGCTACGATCGCATTGAATCCCGCGCCCTTATAATAGATAAGCATGAATACCATTACGGAAAGAAGCCCCACAAGCAGCGCGAGCATTCCCTGCCGTATAGCCTGATCTCCCAGCGACGCTCCTATGACCTGCTGACTTTCAACCAAAAGAGGAACGTTAAGCCATGCGGTTTGCAAGACCTTTTGAAGGTTGTGAGCTTCTTCAAGCCCGAAGCCTGAAATCGCTACGCGGCCGCCGGTAATTGCGCTTTCTATGCGCGCGTTGGATTTTATCTGATTGTCGCTGACAATGGCCAGATAATCGCCCACATGAGCGGAAGTAAATTCCGCAAAGATCGCGGCGCCTTCGGAATCCAGCACAAAGTCTACTTCCGGCTTATTCGTAATATTGTTTGCGCTCACCTGTGCGGAAGAAATATGCTGACCGTCAAGCGCAATTTCTTTTTTTACCGCAAGAAATCCTATCCTTTCATCAAGGCCGTAATCGTCCTTTGTGTAAAGTCCTAAAACTTCACAATCCGAAGGAATAATCGAAGGATCCGACAAGGCTCCCGATGCCGTAAAAGCGGTAGCGGAATTGGCGGCGTAATACGCTTCAAACGCCCTAGTCGCTTCCATGTCTACGAGGCGGAAATTAAGAATTCCCTTACCCATTATGATCGTGTTGATTGCATCCGCTTCGGCGGCGCCGGGTATTTCTATGTATATACGGTCTTCACCCTGCTTACGGATAACCGGCGAGGAAAGCCCGAACCTGTCTATCCTGTTCGTAAGAGTTTCAACTGCCTGAGCCATCGCGTCGGCTTTAAACTGAACAATGTTGTCGGTCGTAACCGAATCGCCTTGAGAAGCAATGGCTGCGTCAAGATCCGCTTTAACGATAATGTTCATTCCGCCTGAAAGATCCAATCCGAGTTTTACGGAATTTTGGTAGCGTTTCTTCGCAGCTAAAATATCGTCGCGGTAGCGTTCCTGTATGACAGCGGATAATTCCCGCTCGTTGTAAAAAGAACGCAGCATATCGACCACAGTCATAGGAGAAGGAACGTCTTCTCTCATCTGCTTGTAATTTTTCTTTGCAATTTTTTCAAGCCATGCATATTCGGCTCCCACGACGGCGGACGGATCGGCGTTTGCCGAAGCTTTTAGAGAGTTCACATCTTCATATGCCCGTGCGGTTGCATAGTCTTTTATCTTTTCAAGGGAACCCAGCGCCAGCGTTTGAACTTCTTTCGGGGTATACATGTACCAGCTTATAGAAGGCCATAAAAACGCAAAGCAAATCCCCAAAACAATAAGAATCAGAAGGAAACGGCTTCGCTTTTTCATTTTTTACTCCGGCTCCTTTATTTTTTTTCGGTATTTTCGGATAAAGACTCATCGGAAGACGCCGGCTGCCCGTCGGCATTTTCAGCCTTTGATTTATCGGCTTTCGCTTTTTCGGAGGACGCCGCTTTTTTACCCTTTTCGGTTGAGGCAGCCGGCTGATCCTGAACTACGGCGGAAACTGCGGAGCGGTTAAACTCTATCTTCGTATTGTCGTCAACTTTAACCACAACGGTTCTTTCTTTGACAGAAGAAATAACTCCGTGAATGCCGCCAATAGTTATTACTTTGTCGCCCTTTTTAAGCGCGTCCAACATTTTTTGCGTTTCTTTTTGTTTTTTGCTCTGCGGACGTATTATGAAAAAATAAAAAATAAGGATGATAAGAGCGAACGGTGCAAACGATACAATAGAATTTGCTCCGCCTGCTGCCTGTAAATACGGAATAAAAGACATAAATTTTCCTTCCTAAGCGTATAAGTTTAAAATCTGAAAAAAATCAGGTTCTAATAACATACCATGCTAAAAGTCTGACAGTCAAGGTGGAATTCGACATGCTTCTCGTAAATCGGCTATACGGCAATCTAGTCTGAGCCGAACATTACCGCATCTTTGTCATACGAAAACGTTTCTTTGATTTTATCGGTTTTATCGATATTTACCGAGCGCCGCCGTTCGGCTCTTTTTTGTGGGCGAGTTGTTTGTTTTTATAAAGCATTTTATCGGCTTCAGTGATAAGCTGCGTCATAGTAGTGTCAGATGAAGCGCACTTTGTGTAGCCGATACTCGCAGAAAATTTGTACTTAATATTTTCCGCCTTGACGGCAGTTTCCCAGTTTTCATATATGTCCTTTATAAAGTCTTCGGGCGTAAGATCTTTTGTATCATGCAAATTCGATCTGTATACGATGACAATAAATTCGTCCCCGCCCCAGCGCGCCGTAAACGACTGATAATTCATGCAAACCCTTTTAAGTATGTCGGCGACCAGCCGCAGAGCGCGGTCTCCTTCCGCATGACCGAAGGTGTCGTTTATGTATTTAAATGAATTTATATCGAGAATAAAAAAATAAAACGGCCTTTCCGGCACGACGGAATTGATCGATTCAATAATATACTGTTCGGCGCGCCGCCGGTTGTTAAGTCCTGTTAACGCGTCGTTGTAAATTTTCAATTCCTGCAGGGTAATAAACACGAAGAAAATCGATGAAAATATTGCGGGAGCCACGACGGGAGTCGAGCTTATAAAATTATTTATTACGGCACATATGAGAGGAAAAAAAACAAACAGAATCAGCGTCGCATATTCTTTTTTATTTATAGCCGATTTTTCTTTACGGATACGATAGAACGCATGCAAGGCGACGAAGATAGGATACATACTTATTATTACGACTGAAACCCAATAGCACGGACCGGTTTCAAATCCCGCATTCTCCGATATTGAAAAAAGTATGCCCGTCTTTATGGAAACAAGATACAATACCAACAGCAAAAGCATCGGGGCAAAAACGATCAGGTTAAAGCGTAAGGAAGTTATAAACCTGTTTTTAAGTTTTATTTCCGCAAAACAAAACCAAAAATATGAAGTCACGGCTACAAACATTATGTTTAAGATCATCACAAAATTCTTTACCATGTGCGGAGGGGAAAAAACTTTAAACTGTATCAATATCCAAATTATGTCGGAAAATAAGTAAAGCAGATATGCGTATACGAGTCTTTTAAAAAATTTTATTTCGCTCTGGCTACCTATGTCATGCGTCAGCTTATCCAAAATGGAAACGGAAAAAACCATAAAAAAGAATTCAACGGCGACGTATGAAAAAACATATTTAAAATCCAACATAATTCGACCCTCCCGTTTTTTCTGAAAATGCGCTTACAAACCGCGAGAACCCGCGTTAATTGCATTAAAAAAACGCAAAACTACGGAATTCTGCACAGATCGCCGAATACAACTTTGATGCTTTTATTAAACATGTCCGTTTTATTTTTCAATTCCAAAAGGAAAGAGTTGCTTTCTACGGAGCCTAAGACAACCGTCATTTCCTGATAATTATGATAAACCATTTTTCTAAAATAATCCGTAAAATCTTTTTGCCGAGAAGAAAGCGACGACTGATACATTTCGTCGGATACGACCGTAACGTCCGTAATAATATCCCTAAAAATTTCGGAAGTAAAATCTCCTATCGGTCTGGAATACAATTGTTCAAGAAGATATACCGAATACCTTGCTTTAAGCTCGTCGTATTCCAGTTGGCACTTGTCGTAAAATTTGTGAACTTCCTGCCAAGTTCGGACGGTGCGATTTTTTATCTTTTTAAAAAGCGCTTGAATTTCTTTTTTAGGAATTATCTGCCCGCCGACATTTTCCCATTCGGTATAAAGTTTGATACGGTTTATGCTTTCCAAATGCTCCGGTTTAAGGCTTAAAATATTTTTTCGAGCGCAGTATTCGACAAGCGTCCGCGCCGCAAAATATTTTACAACCTTTCGATAGGCTTTATATGCCTTCACCGGTTTTAAAACTATCGCGCCGTATTTTTTTTGAGCGGACATATCGGTCAGAGTAAAATCCGCGTCGGGATGCCTGTGCAGATAATCCTTTGCGGCCTGCCGCATTTTTTTGCCGCCGTCCGAAGAATCGCCGGGAATTTCATGCATATCGGAAAGAAAATAGCCGCTCAATTCAATTATGCGGTCAAGGGCCGAAAAAATTTCCTGCATAGTGTCGGGCGCAAAAGGATCGGTTTCTATGTGCTGAATTTTTACCGCGCGCCTGTCGCGTTTTAAAAATTTATCGTTATTGCGGGCTATAGCAAACATATTATACAAAAACCAAAACGCAGGTATGATCCTAATTGGCTTGTCGGGCGCTTCAGAGGCTATAAGAGAAAACGGATAAGCTATGTGAAGTTCGTGCTGATAAGAACCTTTTTCTGCGAGAGTAAAAGAAGCGAATTTTGAATTGTGTTTAAAATCCGAACAGAGCCCCGGCCAAAATCCTCTCTTAGCGAAAATTTCACCGTCGGGGCTTCGGGAATTGTGATTGCTGCCAACAGTTGCGCCGGCGGCGATATTCGATTGTCCCATAACCGTAGTGGCGATAAGAAAGGAAGAATTGTGATGCTGTTCATGAAACGGAAAAATAAGGTTGTTTAAAAGCTCGCAGCATGAAACGGTAGAATTATCGCCTAAAACGGTATTAAGAACGCGAACGCCGTATTTGAGCTGACAATTGCGTCCAATCACAAAACGCACTGCAACGGCCTGATAAAACACGCGGCTTCCGTAACCCATTATTCCGTTGACCATTTCAACTCCTTCTCCGATCTGAGAAGGTTCTTGGGCGCTCGATAAAACGGTAATGTTTTTAAGTTTAAAAGCTCCCTTAATGTAAGCCCTGCTTCCGACTTTTACGTCTTTTATGAGGGTAGTGTTTTTTATAACCGCATCGTCTTCCACGATCCCGAAAGTGTCAAGCTTTTTCGTATTGCCGTATTCGGTCATTTCAAAAAAGCGCTGCAAAAGTTCTTTATCGTCACGGTAATGCGACCATAAATACGCATCCGCAGTAATCATCTGTTCGAACGGCAGTACGGAGCGGCCGTCGTTTTCATTTGCGACGCCTATCCAAATCCTGTTTGACTCGGGTTCTCCTTCCTTCAATATTCCGTTGCCGAATTTACTGTGCAAAGTACAGTTCATTTCCTGTATGTTAAAAAGGATAACTCTGTCGTGAATATGGTAGTTTTCGAGGTAGCTTACGTTCCTTACCACACAGTCGTCGCCGAAGACAGAGTCTTTTATATAGGAATTATAAAATCCGCACTCAAGCTCGAGATCGTGATATTTAAGCTTTGCAGGCCGAAGTTTTCCGATAACGATAAAACCCGAAAATTCGCAGTTTTTTATAAGTTCGGGATCGAATTCTCCGTGCGCCTTACACACGCGAAAATTTTTCCAGCCGCACGAAGACGTACATGTATTACCGTTTTTCTTAAGAATTTCGATTTCACTTTCGGTTAACGCTCTTTTTCCGGCTTCATAAACCGAAGGAACGAGATTTTCCGTCTTTTTTGGCGATGAAAGCAGTGTTAAAGATGACATAAAGATCCTGATATAATCCGGCCGACAAGGGCTTTCGCCCTACCCGAAATCTCGAAAAATCGCTAAGGGCGAGTTTTTCGAAACGCTCACTAATATTACCTTCCGGTACGGCACTTTGTCAAACACGGCGTAGACTGATATACTTTAATGCCATGAGAGTTTTTTTTAAAAAACCGCTTAAAAAGCAGTTAAAAACGCTTTTAAGGATCGCAGCAGCAGCTTTTATATTTTTGTTCAATAATACGAATACAGGTGCGAACGCAAATACAGTTGCAAGCGCCGGTACAGATGTGAATGCCGGTACAAGTGCAAACGCCGACACGGGCGTGAGCGCCGATGGGAACGCGGATACAGATGACTACGCGGTTTTCCCTTTGGAAGAACAAAATTTCATATTTTCGCAAAAACTTCCCGACGGGTTTAGAGAATACACTCTTGAAAACGAACTGAAAGTCTTTGTGCTTGAAGACTTTTCATCGGCTCCGGTAAGGCTTGAACTTGCCGTAAGAGCGGGGTTCAGCGCGCAGACGCCTAAGACGGCGGGATTTTTTCCATTGTATACGCAGCTGTTTTCAAATGCCGGTAAGGCGGCCGCAGGCTTTTTATTCGACGGATCCGATCGATTCGATGGAAAAGAAGATTCTGAAAAATTTACGGAACGCACATGGTATTTAAACGGAGTAAACAAAGAATGCAACGCCGATTCCGCCCGTTACATAATCGTCGCCGCTCCCGCGCAAACCGAAGAAATCCTAAAACAGCTTTCATACGCTTTTTTTTCACCCGTCTTCAGCGACGTCGATCTCATGAAAGAATTTTCCGCGCTCAAAACCCAAGTCATGCAAAATGCGTTCGGAACGGCGGGCTTTATAAACAGCAGCATAGATTCGCGCGTCTTCGCCTCGGAACCGTGGAAGCAGGACTCGGGAATATACCCCGCGCTGTTCGTAAATACGCCTCTTGAAGAAGCGCGCACCATACTTACCAGCATAGGAAGAAACTATTACACGCCAAAAAATTCCGCGCTTTTTATTTCAGGGGCGATCAAAGCGGAAAACGCTCTGGAACTGGCTAAAAAATATTTTCAAAAACCGGCAGTCCCTTCAGCCGGTAATCTTTCCGACGGCGAAGCTCACATCGTACCGTCCGCAAAGAAAAAATTCGTAATGCACGACGCGCTTTTCACTTCGGAAATGTCGCAAATCGTAATTCAATATACGACTCTTTCAATGCATCAAGCCGACATCGCCGCAGCGGCGCTTAACGAATACGATTCTTCATTAAAAAAAGCGCTTACGGGCATAAAGGAGCTTGCAATCCGCGGCCAAGACTATATAAACGCGGCTTCCGCACATAAAAACGGAAGTTCGAGACTCATATTTCAATCCTTGCTTGAAAAGTCAAAATCCACGCCGGTTGTACAAGCCGAAACTTTTTTAAAAACGGTGCAAAACGCCTTTCCGCTTTACGCATCGGAAAATGACATAAGGGCGGCAAAAGAAAAACTTATAAGTCAGTACAAAACAAGATTTAAAAATTCTTCGGTATTTATGGACATGCTTTCGCAGTTTTGGGCTATAAGCGCAGTCACGCGAATTCATACCGAAAGCGTTTCTCAAGAGCTAATACGACAGCCGGACATAATAATGCGTACGCAAGGCGACAAAATTTTTACGGCCTATCAGGATGAAAATCCCTTTGTCTTTGTGCTTGTAAATTCCTCTGTATACAAAAAAAATGAAAAAGCGTTTAAAAAGGCGGGTTATGAAGAAATCACAAGCAAAAACGGCTCGTGGTTTTTACAAAAATTGTACGAAACGCTGAAAAAACAGCTTGAAGAAAGCGACGGTTATAAAAGCGAAAGCAATCCGTATGCTGAAAACGTTCCGCCTGAAAATATTCAGATAATTGCGGCCGAAGCCTTCGCAGCTGAAAATAAAAAACAATTTTCATATTTTAAACTCTCAAATGAAATTCCCGTAATAATAAAACGGAATGAAAACGCCGCGACGGCCGTAATATCGCTCGCCGTTTCCGGGGGACGATTGTCTTCGGCAAAAATAAATAACGGGCTTACGGAAATAATGACAAACGCACTTGCAAGAAACATTCAAAAAGATATTCTGCAGGCGTCGCTTGAAAAAAGAATTCAAGGGGAACCGGAAGTTCTTGCGGAGACAGGACTTGCAGGGGGAATAATAACCGTCGAATGTCTTGAAAGCGACGTACTTCCCTGCATTTCGTGTATTTCGCACGCAATAATACACGGTAACATAAAACCTGCGGAAGCCGACGGCCTAATCTACGACAGACGGTCGCAGCACCGCATACAAAGAGCGTCGGGCCAATATCAGCTTTTCAGCACGGCGATTTCGCTTCTTTACGAAAACACAGACTATCCTCTCGTATACACGCAAAAAGCGGAAATTCTTGAAAACACGCAGTACATGGAAATACTCGCTTCTTATCCTTCCCTTTTGGACGCTTCGAAATACAGCCTTGTGCTGACCGGAAATATTCCGCAAAACGGGCTTGAACGGATTCTTGAAGAAGGTCTGGGCGTCCTTGCAAAACAAACGCAAAACGTTTACCGTCTGTATAAAGAATTCCCCGCACCCGATTTCAGCCGTTTTATAAATATGAATGCGGCCGGTGTCGCACCAACAGCCGCCGGCCGCGCGGATACCGCTGCCTCTGACGGCCGCAAAAAGACATCTTCCGGCAGAAAGGTCGTCGCTCTCGAGCACCTGTTCTTTACGAATCAAAGCTCCGAGCCGGCCGGCCCTCGCCCCGAAATTCTTATTCCCACAGCGGAATTCTTGGATCCGGTACAGTTCTGGCTTCCTTCTCCGGCTCAAAACAGTCCGGAACTTATCATATTCAATTCGCTTTTATTCGAGCTGGAAGAGCGCCTTTCACAGGCGTTGGAACTGCAGGCTGAAAACGAAGGCGCATTCGTAAAAATAACGCCCGCAAGCGCGGAAATTCAGGCGGCTGTAATAACGTTCATAAACGTGCGTCATACGGACAAAATAGATTCTCTTTATAAAGAAGTCGTAAACCGATTCCTCCCGTCCTTACAAATTCAATCAGCTGCAGATTCGGTAAAAAACAGGTGGATATTGCAGTCGCTTTCAAAAACGCAGACAAACCGCGGCACAGCTCTTTTAATCCGAAGCGGCCTTGAACAAGGCCCCATAAAAGCCGCGGACAAAGACAAACATTCCGCAGAGCAGGAAGACGGACACATGGCCGAAACGCTGCCGGAGCAAAGCGAACGAACGTCGCAAGAGGCGACGGAACAAGAAGACGGGCAAACGCAATCTCCCTCGTCGCCAAAAACCGAAGACGCTTTCAACGACGCCGACCTCGACAGCGCATGGCGCTATATAACCGAATACGAATTTATTTCAAAGCTGACCGCAGAAGATATGTTCGAAACGGCTCAAAAATACATTCTTGAAGAACCTCCTCTCAGACTGTACTCAAAGGATTCCAAGCGCTAAAAACGGCCGGACGCCGCGATTACCGCAATCGATAATACCCGACTCGCTTATCACATGAGAAACATCCGCGTCAAAATCATCGTGCGGAACTTCCTGAACTATTTGAACGTCAAAACAAAAGCCGCACCTCACCGGCGGCAAAAAACGCGAAAAGTACCTGTCGTAAAATCCCTTGCCCTTTCCCATCCTGTGCCCCTCTTTTGAAAATGCAAGCCCGGGGACGAGCATAACAGCCTTTTTACCTGCAGTATCCGCAACTTCAAACCGCTTTAAAAATTCCTTCGGCTCAAGGATACCGAATATTCCCGGTTTAAGCTGGTCTTCAAAAGGCTTATCCCTTTCCAAATAGAAAAAATCCATTTCAGTATCTGTAATAACGCGGGGAACGGCGACTTCCTTCTTGTCCGAAAGCGCCTCATGCAGGATAGCCAAAGTATCGATTTCCTCTTTTGACGATACAAAGGCCATAAGTACGTCCGCTTCTTTGTAAAATTTCCAATTCAAAAAAAACTCGGCGGCTTTTTTTGCGGCTTCATGAACTTTAGAGCCGTCGTTAAAAAGATCTTTCAGAGTTTTTTTCATCTGAGTGCGCAGTAATTTTTTTTGCCCGCTGATATCGAGTGTTATAACGGATTTACACATTTGGGAAGCCGGTTTATGTTAATAATCGCCTGTCGTAACAGCTTTTCTTAAAATACTGTTTATCCTAGTCTGATAGCCTTTACCTAATGACTTAAGGGCCGCAAGGATATCCGCATCTATTTTTATGGAAATTGTTTTTTTAACGGGGATTACGTTCCAATATGCTTCATGCGCCGGTCTTAGCCTTGCAATTTGTTCCTTTGTCAGTTTTGGGCTGTCTTCATCATAACATATAGGATAATTTTTTATTTCTTCCAATCGTTCAGCCGTTAATTTTTTTGAAATAATCATAATATTCCTCCCTCAATTCCTTTTCTGCTTGCCGTGCGGATATTAACCGTATTCTTCCGTTATTTTCGGTAAAAAAAACCAACACTATCAATATTCCGTTCAAGTTTCCGATCCCATAATACCTATCTTCTTTTTCAGAATGCGCAAAATCATATCCTGTTAAAAATGCAGGGTCATCAAATACTTCCAATATTTCTTCAAAGTCTATTCCATGCTTTTCAATATTGGCACGGTTTTTCTCTTCATCCCACTCAAAACGATTATCTTTGCTTATAATTGTTTTTCCCATAGAAATAATATATATTCACAAGGATATATTGTCAAATATAGTCAGAGCCGCTGGGGCAAATGACTTATGAAAATAATTTGCTCTTTTTTTTATGCCTTCCGACGGAAGTTCATCGCGGAACATTTCCAGAATCGTGGATTTTCCGCAACGGCGGCCCCCCGTTATAATTTTTATCAGTTTTTTGTGACGCAGATTCCTTAAACGCTCCAAATATTCGCTTCTGACGATTCTTGGAAACTCTTTTTCGTACAACTTTTTCATACTGCTATTTTATTCCGAAAACTTCATAAAATTAATTACTTCTTGGAATATATTCCTAAAACTTACTAAACCAACTAAGCCCCTCCCCCAAAATTCGCCTGTTTTTTGCAAAAAATATTTTGCAGCAACCACCTAAGCAACTTTCGTGCCAAAACAAATGTCAGGGTTAAGCGGGCGTTAGAGTAAAATCTTTAAGCTGTATTTTTTATAATTTGCAATCCGAGTGTTATATGAGAAGTCAAGGTCACCATCTGCGCCTAAAATTAATTTTTATCTGACCGAACCGAAATTCGCGGAGTTTTTATCTCATGCAACAGACACTTTTGCTCTCACTCCTCCTCACAGGTTTTTGCAATCTTTTGGCCGGTCGGAGTACAGCATAGTCCTCCATAAGTTCCCTTTAAGCAAGTCGGCAACTGTCTTCCCACGCGATCTATCGTTTCAATTGTTTCATCTAAAGGTATTTCTACAGACATTTCCGTTTCTTATTTCCGCTATTTTACACTGACCTGCAATGATCCTTCAGTATTCATCCCATATTTATTTCCTTTTTTTTCTTTTCGGATAGATCTTCTTCAAGTCTTATCTTTACCGCTACCATCAGAAGAAATAAAACCAGAATCAGAAAAATGCCCGTTACGACCGACATGATTTTTACAGTTTCAATTCCACTGACTACCATAATTGCTATAGATAAAATACTGAACAGAATTGCCCAAAAAAGGCGATTCCACCTGGCCGGATCTTTCGTCGGCTCTAAATCATCTGTTGTTACCCCTGCCAGTACATATGCACACGAATCAATTGTCGTTGCCAAATATATAAAGCATACCACGCATAGAAAAATCATCATGATCCGGGACATTGGCAAGGTTTTAAGAATGGCAATTATTGCATCGCTCTGCGTTCCCTTATTCAATACGGATACCAAATCTACTTTTCCGCTCTTTTGCAGATATAACGAATACCCGCCGAAAATCATGAAACTCAGACAGCAGCCGGCCGTTCCCCAAATCAGCTGTCCCCAGACAACATTTTTTATGGTCCTTCCTCTGGATATTTTCCCGACAAACATACCCATCATAGGCATAAAGGCAATCCACCATCCCCAGTAAAATACTGTCCAGTTCCTTGTAAAGTCTCCGTCCCCAAACGGCTGCGTATATGTACTCATCCTGAAAAAATTCGAAATGTACAATCCGAGACTATTCACTTCCATTTTTAAGATTACTACAGTTGGGCCAATCAAAAAAACGGCCATCATAAACACAAATGCCATAATGATATTAATATTGCTGAGCCGTTGTATTCCCTTTTCCAGTCCAAGGAAAACACTGGTACCGAATATCATTACCCATATAACCAATATGACCATCTTTATTTCCAATTCATATTGCTGTGGGATCCCAAACACTTCCCTTATAATATTTGCCAACACAGGAGTACCGATTCCAAGCGATGTCGTGATCGAACCCACGATTCCGAATATTACAAAAATATCAATACAATATCCCGGCCATCTGTCAGTATTTTTTTTCAAGATCGGTCTACATGCGGAGCTTAATCGTATAGTTGATTCTTTTCTTACATACATCATATAAGCGACCGCTATAATGGCAGGATTATAAAAAGCCCAAGCTCCCAATCCCCAGTGAAACTGCCCATACATATGCGCATATTCATAAGCCATCTCACTCATAGGTTCTATGTTAAACGGAGGACTGCTTACGTAATAGATAGGTTCCAAAAACCCAAGTATCACAATGCTTGTACCCACTCCTGCGGTAAATAACATAGCAATCCATAAAGTATCGGAATACTGCGGTTTTTCACCGCTTTCTCCCAATTTTATATTTCCGACCTTGCTGCATGAGATCCATATCAGAAATCCGAAACAAGCAAAGCATGTCAACTGATATAACCAGCCGAATTTTTCCGTACATACATCATATAAGCGTTGAATGATACACATCGATTCCACCGAAAAAAACAGCAGCACACTGATCAATATGATCAATGTAAGACACGACGGAATGAATATTTTTAGATTAATGTTCCGGAATAATTTATTCATTTTATCCATATTCAATGATTAAACAATCCGAAATATCAACACTTTTCCCTTTCAGGTACACAAATACAGGATTAATATCCAGCAGGTTATTCGGAGTAGCATATTCGGGAAGAAAACTTTTAAGTTGTTTCAAAGTTTTCTCGCTGAAATCCGGATAATCAAGGTTATATTAAAAGCCGACATCCACACAGATTGCCGTCTATCCACAGGAAAGATTCATTGATGCAAAAGCAGCCTTTTCAGGAAGCATCGGAAGCGTTGCAAGCAACTGCGAAATCGCAATCAATTCTTCCAAATCATCTGCTCTTATCGTAACATAATTTGTTCAAAATTGCATCAAATATAGCCAGGCCCGTCACAGATGAAAATATTGAAAAATCACGGAACCTTTTATTGAAAAAATTTTCATTCCATCAGCCATTCCAGTGCATTTTTTCTGATAATTCCGTCGTAGTCAGCTTCGGGGTCGTCATCGAGTGTTAAAATCATTTTGGAGTAATTATCTTTTATCATCTTCAAGGGCTTTAGTTCGCGCTCTAATGTAGAATAATCCCTCACGCTGGCGGCAACCTGAATATAAGTGTTTCCGTTTTGATTTTGAGCAACAAAATCGACTTCAAAAGCATCAATTTTTCCGACATAAACGGAATAACCGCGCCGCAGAAGTTCAAGATAGACGACGTTCTCAAGAATATGTCCGACATCCATTGCCTTTTTTCCGAGCATAAAATTGCGCAATCCGACGTCCGCCGCATAATATTTTTCAAGGCTTTTCAGATATTCTTTTCCTTTTATGTTATAGCGGTTCGCACGATAAACGATAAAACTTTCCTCAAGCGCGCTCACATATTTTTCAATCGTTTTGGAATCGGATTTTCTGCTGCTTGAAGTGAGCGTATCGGCGATTTTTTTAGATGAAAGTTCCAGTCCGATGTTGTCAAAAAGAAACTGAGTTACGCTTTTCAAAACAAGCGTGTCGGAAATTCTTTTTCTGTCGATAATATCTTTGACTAAAATAGTGTTGTATATTCCTTCAAGGTACGAATTTATTTCTTGAGGACTTTCAAGAAGTTCTGTAACATACGGAAAAGAACTTGTCTGAATATACTGCCTGTATGCCGAATAAAGATTTGCAGCCTGATTTGTCGCTTGTGCAAATTCCTTAAACGAAAGCGGAAGCATTTTTATTTCCACATAGCGGCCGCCGATAAGAGTTGCGATTTCGTTTGAAAGAAGGGAAGAATTTGAGCCGGTAAGATATAAGTCCACATTTTTTTTGATGTAAAGACCGTCCACAACATCCGGAAAATTTTCCACACGCTGAATTTCATCAAGAAAAATATAATTTATTTCAGGAGTAAGGCGTTCTTTTATAAATGAATAAAGCAAATCCGGATTTCGTAAAGACTTGCTTTCAAAATCCTCGAAATTTATGAAAACGATCTGCTCTTTTTTTATGCCTTCAGACAGAAGTTCATCGCGGAACATTTCCAGAATCGTGGATTTTCCGCAACGGCGGATCCCCGTTACAATTTTTATCAGTTTTTTGTGCCGCAGAGTTCTTAAACGCTCAAGATATTCGTTTCTGACAATTCTTGGAAACTTTTTTTCGTCCAATTTTTCCATGCTTACATTATATTCCTAAAACTTTGTAAAATCAACAAGTTTTCGGAAACTATTCCTAAAACTTGTTAAAACAAGCAAGCCCCTCGAAAAAATTCGCCTGTTTTTTGCAAAAAATATTTTGCAGTGTCATTCTTTGACACTATAGACGATCTATAATGCAATCGTCAGGCTGGGAAAGAAGATTCTGAATGGGTAACGACAGATTTGTCGAAACTCAAAAAGAAACTCTTAAGATACTAATAAGAATTAAAACTTTTTATGGCAGGAGTTGTTTATGGCAAGACAGAACAGAAACACAGACGCTTCGATCAAACGTGAAATCATGGGGAGTGCATTTTGGGCGCACTACCAGTGCTTGGACACGGTTAGAAGAGGCGGGTGCAAGAAGGAATGTGACAGGTGCTTATTGAACGTCAGCAATTTCAAGCTGAAACCGGAAGAAGAAGCGAGCGTAATTTTCGACGCACGGAACAAATACCGGGTAGACAGAGAAAGAAAGCAATATGCCGACATCGAGTCCACAGCTCATTTTATTGTTAGCTTGCTTCTTATAAGTTTTACTCTTTTCATAGGTGCAAAAATAGTATCCTTCCTTAAAGCTGTAGGTCGTGCGATCATGTGGAATGAAACCGTGCTGGATGAGCAGTTTGAGCCGGTGACAGAAGCAGATGACGAAGTTCCGACATGGGAAATAGGTATATATAAAGACATGGAGCAGAAGAACGGGAAAATGTTTTTCTTTTTCTTGCAAGATGATTTGGACACTGTGCGTGAGTGCGTTACGGACAGGATCAAAGACGGACAGATTAACTGCATGGACTATGCAATTGCTTTTTATATCTTGGCTAACAATTCACGAGCGCCTATGGGAAGCGCAAGGATCATTGCTAATGATAAGATCAATCATGTGTTCATAGGTGTGATAATAGACGACGAATGGGTGTTCATAGAACCGCAGGCGAGAAGCGCGGGGTGGTGCCGTATGGAGCAGGTGTGGAAGGACAGGACAGACTTGGTTTATGATCCTAGATACAACTACGACGTTACCGAGTATATGTGGCACAAGTATAAGTATGACAGGTGGGACAAAACGCTGTTGGTGCGCCCGCCGATTTATAATGGGAAAGAATAAGCTATGGAACATCAAAACTGACAGGAGGAAAACTATGTTTTACGACGTTATCGACAAGAAACTGAACGAGAAATGCCACGTGAAGTTTTACAACATGGCGCCATTGATTATGGAAGAAATTATGACGCCGATGGAAAAAAAGTTATCTCGTCCTTACGAGGACACTCTCTTTGCCCGTATGGTTAAGTATATGGCAGCAGATAAGGCTGCAAAAGACCTGTTTAATTAGTGGATCCGGTATGCGGAAAGGAGGCATCCATGAACTCAAATTTGCATGACATCGTTTTTTCGACGTTCTACGGCAGCATTGCAGGCGATGCGCTCGGCGTTCCATACGAATTCGGCTGGAGAGGAAAGTTTAAAGCCGAAACAATGACCGGCTACGGCGCACACAATCAGCCGGCAGGTTCATGGTCGGACGATACTTCGTTGACGCTCTGCCTTATTAAAAATATCACCGAATACGGCGACAGTTATGACTTGATGGATAAATTTTCGGATTGGTTTGAAAAAGGCAAATACACGCCGCACGGTAAAGCGTTCGACATCGGCAGGACGACGCAACTTGCCGTTCTCAAGTATAATATGGGTGTGCCTCCCGAAATGTGCGGCGGTACGGATGAAAATTCAAATGGGAACGGTTCTTTAATGCGCATCGCCCCGATTGCATTTACGCTCCGTGCCGTCGAAGATTTCGGTAAACGCGTACAAAGGGTAAAAGCATGTTCGCGTCTAACACACGGCCATCCGCGCACCGTATTAGCATGCGTCATCTATATCGAAACGATGATCCGCCTTTTTGATACCGACGATTTGGAAGGCGCTCTGCAGAAAGCATCGCAGACCTGCCTTGACAACCTTAAAGGCACCGAATATGAAAACGAATTTCAACATTACAAGCGGATATTCGACGGAAGTATAAAAGACGCGCCGATCGACAGCATCGAGTCGAACGGCTATGTCGTGCATACGCTCGAAGCGGCGCTGTGGTCATGCTTTCAAAACGCGGGCGTAAAAGACGCAATCCTTACCGCCGTCAATCTCGGCAGGGACGCGGATACGGTAGGAAGCATCGCCGGTTCCATAGCCGGCATGCGCTGTAAAGATCCGGCTGCGCTTCCCGCCGAATGGCTTTCCGTAATCGCACGAAAAAAAGCTATCGATAAATTGCTGGACGACTTTTGCGAATGTTTGGAAATGAATTATTGATGGATGCGACAGGAATGCACCCGCTCGGAACAAGATGATTGAAGCGGGTGCTCGATGTCTTTTTAGTTACAAATTTCTATGGACAATTTTTCACAAATTCTTGCTAAAGCACCATCGTTTGTAATGAGCGTTGCATCATTTCTCCGTGCTAATACAGCATAATACATATCATAAATCGAATGATTGTTTTTAATTCCTTCCGCTAAAGATTCTTTCCATAGTTCTTTAGCATCAAGAAAATCATCAATCATATCAATTCCATCTTGAACGTATTGAATACAGTCCTTATGGGTTATTAATCCGGCTTTATAATATTTCCATAAAGCATTTGTAATTTCAGCTATAAATAAATCAGGTGCAATGATCCAACTACCCTGATTATATACGCTCTTAAATCTATCTGCTTTTTCTCTTTGAAATAGAATTTCTATTGCGGCACTTACGTCTAAAACTATAATCATTTGTCACGATCCTCTCTTATGAGAGAAACAGGATCAATTTTTTTAATTTCGGATGGAATTTGTCTTTTTTCAAGTTTCTCTATTAATCGTTTACGTCTTTCCACATTTGATTCGTGTTGATTTAAACCCTTTTCTAATAAAACCACTACTTGTTGAGCTATAGTTCTGTTTTCGCTTTTTGCAACATACGAAATTTTCTTATAAATTTCTTCAGAGCATTCTCTTACTTGTAATAAAGGCATATAATTACCTCCTGCATACAATCTACAGCTATTTGTATGTTGTATCAAGTAGTTTTGTGCCTTTGTATTTTTTTGCTCCTCTCGTCAATTCTTTTAATCCTGTAATTTTCTGACTGCACCTTCTTCTAAAAGCATACTAATCAACATTACATTCCAGCCTTCTTTTCGTCGTACCACAAAAAACACCCCGCTCAACCTATTGACAAAGGATTTATATTCTTATATGATTTTTATCACATTCTAAAAACATGCTTGCTTAGCTCAGCTGGTAGAGCAATGGACTGTTAATCCATGTGTCGCAGGTTCAAAACCTGCAGCAGGCGTAAAAAAAAGCGCTTCGGCAAACCGAAGCGCTTTTTTATTTTAAGCTACTTATTAAGTATAAATTCCACGCGCCTGTTTTTCCAGTTGTTGTTTTTATCCTGCCAATCGGCTACGAGCTGCGTTCCTCCCTTTCCCTCCGTGGTAAGACGGTCTGCCCTTATTCCGAACTTTACAAGGTAATTTTTTACATATTCGGCGCGCGCCTGTGACAGCGGAATAAGTGCAGGGCCCCAAAGACCGGGATTGTCCTGCGTTTCTTCTTCTTCATACGCCGTAGTCTTGTTTGCATGCCCCACTATCGTAACCTTATAATCGCTGAATTTTGAAAGTATGGCTTCTACACGCTTTAAAACCCGCTCGTTGTTGGCAGCTTTTTCAGGATCCAAACCGCCCTTCCCCACTTCGGCCGTCGTTTTAAAGTCCGCGTGATCGCTCCTGAATATAATGGAAGGAACCGCTATCTTAAGGACGTTGCCGTCGCGGATAACCAGAACGTCGACTCCTATAACGCCTTTTACGGTGCTGCTCATACCCAAATCGTCGGAAGCGGTAAAGACGAAGGGATAGTCCATAGCGGACTGCACTCGTTCGGCAAGACCGTTGGAATCTTTAGACACGTTGCTCAAACCGTCCCATACGATTCTTTCGGTTATAGCCGAAGTTCCGCCGGTAGTCCAGAATTTCTGCCCGTTCTGCGGGTCATTGATCGAAAAACTCCAGGATTTAAGATTGCTTTTGGTCTTTCCGGAGAGTTTTATAAACAGATCGTCGTTCGAACCGTCGTTGTCGGGACTAAAGAATTCGGGAGCGACGGAAGCCTTAAGCTCAGGCGGCGTTACCGTGCAGACAAAGGGCGCAGCTTTGGCGTGAACTTCATTTCCTTTAGCGTATATTACCTCAAGGCTACCCGTCATCATTCCTTCGGCGGGCTTCCCTTCGCCTGTCAAACCGTCCCAAACTATTTCTGCAGGAAGGTTTACGCCGTTTCCGCCGGTCCAACTTCTCACCGTCTTTCCGGCTTCATCGTTAACGTCAAATTTCCATGAAGAAATTCCTTCGGCAAGCGACGTTCTTACGGTAAACGTCTGAGTATCTTTTACACCGTCCCCGTTCGGAGAAATGCCTTCAAGCGAAGTCGTAACGTAAGCTTGAGTCGGCCGAGTATCGGGTATTATCCTGCTGATTTCGGAACGGAAAGAGTTCCCCGCAGGATCTTCGGATTTTATAACTATCGAATAGTTCCCGTACGGAACTGCATTACCCGATTCATCCGTGCCGTCCCATGTAAAACCTTCACGTCCGGACTCTTCGATCTTTCCTTTCCACGAATACGAGCGCACCGGCTTTTTATTAGCATCCAACACTTGAGCCGTCCAAAGATCTTCCGCCGTACAGTCTTTTACCGAAACCGGCAAAACGTCTTTTTTTCCGTCGCCGTCGGGCGAAAACAGCGTCCACGGAACTTCGGCCAAGAGCGACGGATACTTGGTGTCAAGAATAAACGGCTGAGTTACGGACTTCGCGGCGGAACCGCTTTCCGATCTTACGGAAAGTTCTGCAAGATAGCTTCCGTCGGAGCATATTATTCCGTTATCGCCCTTGCCGTCCCACGTAAACGACTGGGGAAGAGCCCTCGAACCGCTTACCGTCTTTACAGTCCTTCCCGACTTATCTTTTATGAGAAGATCATAGGCCGCTACGGCGCTTTTTACCTTAGACATAACTGAAAAACCGATCGTATCTTTTACGCGGTCGTTGTTAGGAGAAAATGCGGAATTTTGCGCCGTAAGTATTACTTCCGTTTTGCTAGTGTCAAGGGTGAACGCCGAAGGCGTTTCATAAACGGCGGAATTGCCGGCCAAGTCGGAGGCGCTCAAAACAAATTTATAATCGCCGTCGGGCGCAAGTTTGCCGTTAGAATCGATTCCGTCCCATTGAAGCGATGAAGGAGGAAATTCTCCCAAATCGTATTCTTTGACTACGCGCAGAGGATCGGAAGCCGAAACTATCTTTCCCTTCCAGTTTTTAACAGGTGCCCCGGTTTTAGGCGTTATCATTTGGCTTACGGTTATCGTCTCTTTTACGCCGTCTCCGTCGGGTGAAAAGATTTTGTCACCGGCGCGCACGACGGCCTGCGGCTTTGAAGTGTCCAAAACAAAAACAGGCGATTTTATGGGAGAAGGTTCATAACCGTTCAGATATTTTGCAGTAAGTCTCGCCTGATATGAGCCGTTTGAAAGCCTTTGTCCCGCGTTATCTTTACCGTCAAAGGAAAGAACCGTAGGCGGCGCTTCTATTTCCATCGGAGTAGCAGGTTTGAATTCCGTCACAGTGTTTCCTTTTTCATCGATTATGGAAATGTTCCACGCCGTAAGCTTATTGCCGGACGACTTTGCCGGAACCGGCACGGTTATGCCAAGCGTAATATCTTTCATCGGACTGTCGGTTCCCGGCGAAAAATACTTTCCTCCCAGAATAGTAATGTTTGTTACGGGTTTTTCAGCCGAGTAAATTATATTCTGTATTGAAACGGGAGCTGAAATATTACCCGCCCTGTCCTTTGCCGTTATCGAATACGAATACACTCCGTCCGCTACAAAAGAGTCTCCGTCGTTCTTGCCGTCCCAGCTGAAATTGAGCGGCTCGGATTCGACCCAACGATAAGTTTTAACCTCGTCGCCCGAAGCGTTTTTGAATTTGGCCGTCCATTCGTCTTCCTTTGTTCCGGACTGCTTGATCAAAAGCTTTGCTTTAGAGCCTTCGCCGAAGATCTTATCGTTATCCTTCATTTCGCCCAAAACCACGTTCGGCGGAGTATTGTCTACGACTACGTGATTAGGCGAAGTTTTTCTTATATCCGGAGAATAGCCTACGTTGCCGTTGTCGTCCGTGGCGGTAAAATAGTAGTAATAATCTCCGTCGGGAGCCGTTTCTCCGTTATCCAAAGCGCCGTTCCACGTAACGGTTTCGGGAATCACCACGCCCTGCTTAGGCGTAAAAAGACGCTTAAAAAAACCTTTTACGTCCATTTTATAAGGCACTTCATACTTGTTGCCTATCGTGCGGACAACGCTGCCCGAGCGGTCGGTTATTATGAGGCTCCATGCGGTTATATACCGGCGATCGTAGATCTTTAAAGGAACTGTCAGATCGTCCTGCACGCCGTCGTTATTAGGCGAAATATAGACCGTCTGTCTTTCGGCAAACGCATAAGAAGAGATAAGAAAAAGCGCGCATGCGGCGCATCTTAATATTTTTTTCATTTTAAACTCCGTTCGAATATCGTTAAAATTTCCACAGACTCCCGCCCTATTCGTCAAAAAGCTTTATCTCGGGAGCTTCGGTATCCTTCATGCCCAGTTTGAGGGTTACGCCGCCTGAAAGCGCATTTATATTTTCATACATCTTTTTCCACGCGCCCGTTATAGCGGCTTCGCTTTCCTGCCAGCCTTTCTCTTTCATAAAAGCGCTGTCCTTAGAGTTAAGCATAAACTTAAACGTAATGCCAAGAGAAGGCAACCAGCTTTCAGAGCCTTCGATCACTTCCCGCGCGTTGTATTGCCATGCGCCGCTTAATTTTAAGAAATTCCGATACATAAATTGCAAGCCCGCGTCAAGTATAAAATTTTGAGCGGAAGGGATCGTCATATCCAGTGAAAAAGCTCCTGAAAAAAGCTCGCTTTCAAACACGGTGGCCGCCGCGCCTATGCGTAAGGCAGCTATTCCAGGGAAAAAATCAGCTTCTTTACCCTTTATTCCCCATACCGTAGTATTCGTATAAGTTTTGCCGAGATTTTGTAAAGAAATTCCATAGCGCAGATTCTTCAGCCCCATGAAATCGCCCGCATTGTAGACAAAACCCAAGTCGGCGGCGACCATAAAATCGGTGTTATAGCCGTAAAAATATCCGTTCGTAAGGCCGATACCGACGGCAAGTTTTTCCGTTACGTCGCGAGAAGCAGACATCTTTAAGTTGAAACTTTTACCGACCTGCATTTCATAAAAAGGAATAACGGCTCCGTACATTTCCGCAGCTCCAACGCCCCATTTTGTAGGGACAAGCAGACCGCCCTGAAAAGCGCTTGCAAATTTCTCATCGTCGGGATCTTTTGACGCAAAAAGCGCGGTATAGCCTGCGTCAAGCATGATCCTTTGTTCAAAAGCCGGAAGCGCCGGATTAAACGCTATGGACGCGGGTGTAACGTCAAAAAAAGCGCCGCCCGCCGCGGAAGACGCGGACGTCAGTTGGGTGGGGCTTGAAATGCCGAAAAGGTTTTCACCGCCTGCAGGCGGATTATAAGCGTACAAATTCAATACGCATAAAAAAAACGCAAAAATAATAAATTTCGATTTAATTCTTTTAATCATCTAAAATCCCCTTATAAAATACACAATATCTGCCGCATTTGTCGCACACGGATGTGCGACCTACAATCAGAGTCGACAGCCTTTGAAAAAACTGTTTTTAAAATTCAATAGTCGAACAAAATATAAATTTTGGAGACTATTGAATTCTCGCGCATCTTGCACACTGATAAACTATATATTAAAACAAATAAAAAATCCAATAAGTAACACTCCGACGGCGCTCCGCAATAAAAACCGCACGAATAAAAATAACAGCTTTGCGCGCGCTTTATGTTCATATCTGTTTACGAATCTTCAATCCTTTGTTAAAATCAAAATATGAAAACGTATACATTTAAAGGCGGAATTCATCCGCCGGAAAGGAAGGAGCCGTCTAAGGATTCTCCTATAACGGAAGCTTTTCCATCGTCAAAGACTGTGGTAATACCGCTTACGATGGGCGGCGCCCCGAATGCGGCAACCGTAAAAGCGGGCGACAAAGTCGTAAAAGGACAAGTGATCGCGGATTCGCAGGAATTTATTTCGGCCCCTGTCCATGCCTCGGTTTCAGGGACGGTAAAAGAGATAGGGCTGCATCTGGTAACAGGGAATTTAAGGGTGCAGTGCGTTACGATCGAAGGCGACGGTTCAAATTCTTATTCGTACATGGAACCGTTGGATCCGTTCAAATGCAGCCGCGAAGAAGCCGTAAAACGCATAAGGGATGCGGGAATAGTCGGAATGAGCGGAGCTTCGTTTCCCACCCATGTAAAGCTGTCGCCGCCGTCCGGAGTAAAAGTAGAATATCTTATACTGAACGGAGCCGAATGCGAACCGTATTTGACTGTCGACTACAGGACGATGAAGGAATTTCCTCACAAAGTGATCGACGGACTTGCCATCGTAATGAAAATAACCGGAACACGCGGCGTTATTGCGATCGAAAACAACAAAGCCGATCTGGAAGATATTCTTAAATCGGAAATCATAAAGCAAAACAGATCGAACGAAATTGAAGTTCGAGTGATAAAGACAAAATATCCTCAGGGCTGCGAAAAAACTCTCATAAAAACCTGCACGGGAAGAGAAGTTCCTGCAGGAGGATTGCCGGCCGATATCGGATGTATAGTTTCAAACGTAGGAACTGTATGCGCCGTTTCCGACGCTTTTAGGCTGGGCAAACCCTTAATTGAGAGAGCCCTAACCTTTTCGGGAGGATCGTGTCTTACGCCCAAAAATCTTTTTTTACCCGTAGGAACGCTCGTAAGCGATCTTATCCCGGAAGCGATTTCCATAAAAGAAGATGAAACCGTCAAGATTTTAAGCGGCGGCCCCATGATGGGCGCTGCCATGTCGTCTCCGGACTTTCCTATAGAAAAAGGCACGTCGGGAATTCTTTTTTTGACAAAAGAGGAACTGTGCCTTGAAGAAGAAAAAGGATGTATCGGCTGCGGGAAGTGTATCGACGCCTGTCCGATGAATTTAACCCCTGCAATGCTCGTCCGAGCTCTTAAGGTGCGGAATACCGAAAAAGCAAAAAAATTCGGCCTTATGGACTGCATCGAATGCGGCTGCTGCGCTTACGTGTGCCCTTCAAACATTCCGATAGTACAAAAACTCCGTCTGGGAAAATCAATAGTCAAACGGCAGCTCGCACAGGAAAAAGCCAGGGCATCGGCGGCAAAGCCGGCAGGAGGTAAGGCATAATGGCAGACTTAAGTTTAACTCAGTTAAAGGTTTCTTCTTCTCCGCATATTTCGGAAGGTCTCGATGCGCAAACTCTTATGCGCTTGGTTTTAACCGCATTGCTTCCGCTGTCCATATACGGCGTAATACTCTACGGAAAGGCCGCATTGATACGGCTGCTGTTATCCGTCGTGCTTGCAGTGGCTTTTGAAGCCTTGTTTCAGCTTGCAACAAAGCAAAAAGTCACTGTAAAAGACCGTTCGGCGGCCGTCACGGGACTCCTTTTTGCCCTTACGCTGCCGCCTATGGTGCCCCTATGGCAATTGGCGATCGGGATACTGTTTTCCATCGTAGTTGCAAAAGGATTCTTCGGCGGATTGGGAGCGAACGTATACAATCCGGCGCTTGCGGGCAGAGCGTTTTTGTTCGTCAGTTTTCCGTCGTCAATGGGAGCCGTTTGGGTAAACCCTGCAACCGACGCCGTGAGTTCCGCGACGGTTCTTTCTCAAATAAAATCCGGAACGTTTGCGGCCGGCACAGAAGACTATCTTAATTTTTTCTTAGGCAAGAGAGCGGGATGCATCGGCGAAACAGGCATATTTTTGATAATAATCGCATTCGTCTTTCTTTTGGCGACAAAGGTTATCGACTGGAGGGCTACGATCGCAATGCTTGTTACCGCGTCTTTAGCAGCCTTTCTTTCAGGCGGAGACGTCCTTATGACCTTGCTTTCAGGCGGATTGCTTTTCGGCGCGGTATTTATGGCGACCGATTATGCGACCACTCCGCAGACAAAGCCCGGCCGTCTCGTTTTCGGAGCTGCGTGCGGATTCATAACCTTTTTGATCAGAAAATTCGGGGGATATCCGGAAGGCGTAATGTTTTCAATACTCATAATGAATTCTCTTACGGCCTTTTTGAACAACCTCACGGGACGCAAGTACGGCTATAAACGGATAAAAAAGGCGGAGGCAAAAAAATGAAAACCATCAAACTCGGATTGATTCTTGCAGCCTATGCGGTTGCATCCTGTTTTTGTCTTGCGCTGATAAATAACATAACTTCTCCGGTAATCGCAAAAAACAAGGCGGGAAAAGTGGCGGACATACTCAAAGTGGTTTTTGCCGACGCCGATTCTTTTGAACAGGTTTCGGATTTTAAAGCGGGAGATGGAGCCGCCGTGATCGACGCGCTCTACATCGCAAAAAAAGGGAAAAATGTTTCGGGAGCCGTCACTCAAATAACGGGAGCCACTTACGACAAGGCCACAATCCTCGTAGGACAGGACTTAAAAGGCACCGTAACCGGCGTTCAATTCCTTGAATTGAGCGATTCCCCCGGCTTCGGACAAAAGGCAAGGGATCCCGCATTTAAAGTTTCAAGCGGCAAAACCTTTTACGAGCAATTTACCGGAAAAAAAGTAAAAGACGGATTTGTGCCGGGCACCACATTCGAAGCTATAAGCGGATCTTCCATAACGTCAAAGGGAGTAGCTGCGCTGCTGTCCCAAGCGACGATAACCGCAGGCACATATCTTTCCGAAAAATACGGCGGAGAAGCCGTAGGCAATTGACAAAAGAGGTGAAATCAAATGAATAAAAATTTCGGTATTTTTAAAAACGGCATAGTCAAGGAAAACCCTCTTTTGGTGCTTTCGATAGGCTTATGCTCTTCTTTGGCGGTAACTACGAGCGTTTTTAACGGAATAGGAATGGGACTTTCCATGACCTTCGTGCTTTTGATGAGCGAAATAATCATAAGTTTGTTCCATAAGCTCATCCCTGACGCCATAAGGCTGCCCATATTCATAATAATAATCGCAGCCTTTACAACTATAGTGCAGCTGATCCTTGCGGCTTACATTCCCGCGCTGTCGGAAGCGCTGGGCGTATTTTTGCCGCTTATAGTCGTAAACTGCATAATAATGGGACGCGTAGAATCCTTTGCATCAAAGAACGGCGTCGCTCCTTCCATAATGGATTCTTTGGGAATGGGCGTAGGCTATACTTGGGTATTAGTGGCCATTTCCTTCATCCGTGAATTAGTCGGCAACGGAACCTTGTTCAATATTAAGCTGATTCCCGACACCTATACTGTGGGAATGTTCAGCAAGGCTCCGGGAGGATTTATAATTTTCGGACTCATGATCGCAATCACGGCGACGATAAGCAAGGCCGTAGAAAACAAAAAGAAAGCTGCGGCGGCCGCGGCTAAAAAATCTGCTGCAAACGGCGCGGAAGGCGGTGCAAAATGAGCGGCTTATTGAATATCTTTTTAAAATCCATGCTGGTAGATAACGTCATATTTGTGCAGTACCTTGCTTTGTGCCCGTTTATCGGAATGACAAGCGACACTGGGAAGTCAACAGGAATGGGAATTGCCACGACGTTCGTAATAATTTTGGCTACGGCTGTAACCTACCCATTGTACTACTTTGTACTCGTTCCTTTGCAGCTGGAATTCCTTCAAACACTGATATTTATCCTTGTAATAGCCTCATTGGTTCAGCTCGTGGAATTTTATCTTAAAAAATCGGCTCCAGCGCTTTACAGCGCGATGGGCGTTTATCTGGCTCTGATAACCACAAACTGCGCCGTTTTGGCGATAACGCTCAACTGCATAAGCAAAGACTACAATTACCTGCAGTCCTTAGTGTATGCGTTCGGTTCCGCAGCGGGATTTTTGATTTCAATGGTAGTAATGTCGGGTGTAAGAGAAAGACTTGACATAGCTCCCGTGCCCGATTTTCTTAAAGGAAAACCGATTTTGTTTATTGCAGCGGGTTTTTTGTCGCTTTCGTTTCTCGGATTTTCAGGATTAATTAAGTAGCGGGGTTTACGGATGAAGATCATTATTTCGACTATCATAGTCTCTTTTGTTTTGGCTTTTACATTGGGCGTTCTTCTTGGGATTTTTCAAAAGATTTTTGCAGTCAAGGTTGACGAACGTGTCGTAAAGATCCGCGCAATTTTGCCCGGCATAAACTGCGGAGGCTGCGGATTTCCTGGCTGCGACGGGTTCGCACAAGCCTGCGTTAAAGGGGAACTCGGAGGAAGAGCTTGCGCTCCGGGCGGCGCAAAAGTAAAACAGGCAATAGCGGAGATCATGGGAGCGTCTTCTCAAGGCGCATAAAAGCCAAGCATCCGCCTAAGTCCACGCTTAAAAAGCCGGCGGACTTAAAGCTGCCGGCTCACACGGATGTGCCACCATGCGGTCTCCTGTCCGGCCGGCAGTCTTTTCAGTATGGACGGCGGCTGTAGCGCAGTCGGGCCTGCGCCTGCAATATACCTCCCTGAATATGCTGATACTCAAATGACAGAAATTATCGTTCAGTCTTGACAGTCCGTTATTTTTATCCCATATTTAAATGTATGGCAGAAAACAAAACGGACAATAGGAATTTTATTCAAAAAATCATAGATTCCATCTTCGGGATCGGCGATCCTGAGGTTCTTAAAAAAAAGCAATTAAAGTCTATAGCCAAAGACCTGTCAAAGTCGCATTTCAATTTTTATAAATTTTCATCGGATGAGGTTCTCCCTTCGCTGGCAAAGTTTTTTTATCAAATCTATAAAATCATATCTCCGGCGCAAACATTGATTCAATCGATGAACAATCCGGCCGCAATAAAAAACAGCATAGTCATGTCGGCTCTTTCCGAAGATCAGCTTACGCTTTCTCAAGAGCTGTCGGAACCGGCTATAAGAGAAAAAACAAAATCCGTTCCCGTAAGTCAGCTTTCAGAACAGATACATCAGCAGATAGATCGGTTTGTTTCGTCCTTCGACATGGAAAAAATAACAAAGATCGATTTTTTATACGCTTCTTTTCAGCGCTTTCAAGCGTTCTGCATATACGACTACTTTTTCCTGCTCAAAAAATTTTGTCCTACCCTCAAGGAACACGATTTTACGGTTCAGCCCCATTTTGAATCCATTAATTCAAAATATGTAAAAGAAGACATAAAAGATTTTGTCAGCGTCGCCTTAGTGCTTGAAAAAGATGAAGATTGGTCGTCGCTCTTTTCATTTTTTAAAGATTCCAGAGGAACGGAACCTTTGCCCATGCGCAGCTGGACGCAAATTCTTTCAAGGCTGCACAACATGAAGCGCGACAGAATTTTTGAAAAACTCATAAAACTCATAGACAAGGATCCGTTTTATGAAATTTCAATCACCACGCAGACTACGAACGTCGTGGAACCGTTCATTGAAAAAGTAAAAAACGAAGCGCTGCAAACGATCCAAAAGCTTCACGGCGAGCAAAAAAAGAACCAGATAGACGGCTTGCTCACCCAGCTTTTCGGTACGGAAGCGATCGCGCGATTAAAAAACTATACTGAAGAAGCAAATTCGGATTTTATAAAGCACAAACTGCCCATGTTCGCGTACTGCCAACCGCTAAATTACCTTAAAGCGTTTTTGCTTGATTTTGTAAAAGCCGACTTTCGCGCCTTTGCGGACCTTGTGCTGGTACGCGGTCAGTGGACGTCTTCCCCGCTTTCAACACCGATGTCTGAAGCATACAACGACCTTTTGGATTATTCAAAAAAAATCACGGAATTTGACGAAAAACTTGCCGAAGACAACGAGATCGGCATAAAAATAAAGACTCTCATGCCCAGAACTTTGAGAGAACGCGATGCGTCGAACATAGCCTCAACTCTTATAGAAGACGCAAACGACGCGGCAAAGGAATTCCTTGTAGTCTGCACCCAAAACCTCATCACCATAGGCAAAACCGTAAAAACACTGCTGGAAGATTACGCAAAAATGCCTAGAGCCGAGATAATCATCAACTGGAAGGAACTTGAGCATTTTTCGGACGAACCGATCAAAGACTTCGGCGTTAGGATATATAAAAAAATATATCTGTTCACGCAGCTTATGCAGACGATGATCGGTAAAAAATGAGGCTTAAAACACGGAACGATCCAAAACGCAAATGCCGTAAAACCCAAGCGGTTCCGGCCGGAAAAACTGCAAACCGAACGCCGTCTTAATTTTAACGTTTCGATATTATCCTGTTTGAGATTTTAGTTCCCGTAAACTGTATAACTTCAACCAACACAAGAATAACAACTACGGCGGCAACCATCACTTCGGTTCTGAACCTTTGATAGCCGTAGCGGATCGCAAGGTCGCCAAGTCCGCCGCCGCCTATCGCACCCGCCATAGCCGAATACCCTATGAGGTTTATGATCGTAAGCGTGATTCCGTCGATTAAAGAAGGCATAGCTTCCGGCAGAAGAACCTTCGTTACGATCTGCATGAGCGTAGATCCCATAGAGCGCGCCGCCTGCACAACTCCGGGATCAACTTCTTTGAGAGCGGTCTCTATCACCCGAGCCACAAACGGAGCCGCAGCGATTGAAAGAGGAACTATGGTGGCTTTTGTGCCTATGCTTGTGCCGATCAAAACGCGCGACAGGGGGAACAGGAGAATCATGAGTATGATAAACGGAAAAGAGCGCAAAACGTTTACGATCCTTGTAAGAACCTGATTTAAGATCGGCCGCGGGTATATTCCCGTTTCAGGCGCCGTAATGCAAAGCAAAACGCCCAGCGGCAACCCCATAACGACGCTGAACAGCGTAGACAAAAACACCATGATCATAGTCTGCACCGTGGCGTCAAAAACAAGCGTAAACAATTTATAAAGATCCATCATATACTTTCACCTATTTTCAAATTTTATGTAGAGAATTACTTACCCGCATCCGTTTTTTCAACAAAGATGCCTTCGCTTTTAAGATAAGCGAAGGCCTTTTCCAGTTCCGCCTTTTCGCCTGTGATGTCGGTTAAAAGCGTGCCTACCTTGCCGTTTTGCAATTTTTGGATGCCGCCGGCCCTTATATTGAATTCGACATTGAATTTTTTGGAAAGGCGGCTTAAAACAGGCTCGTCGGTGAGATTGCCGCTGAAGCGGAGCAAATATGCCCCGCCGCCGGAAGACCAGCGTATCATATTGCCGTCATCCGTGCAGGCCGGCGGCTGCAAGTGCGAAAGAAATTCCTTCGTCGCCTCAGTCTTAGGATGCATAAAAATATCTTCTACGGAACCCTGTTCGACTACGGCTCCGTCGTTTAACACGGCTACATAGCTGCAGGCGTCGCGCACAACTTCCATCTGATGCGTTATCATCACAACGGTAAGGTTCATTTTTTGCTGAATCTGCCTGATCAGATCGAGAATGGAATGTGTAGTCTGCGGATCCAAGGCGCTCGTAGCTTCGTCGCAAAACAGTATGTCGGGATCGTTTGCAAGAGCGCGCGCTATGGCGATACGCTGCTTTTGCCCGCCTGAAAGAGTAGAAATCGGCGCGTCGGCTCTGTCTGCAAGGCCTACAAGTTCAAGCATTTCTTTAACGCGGCTTTTGATTTTTTCTTTTTTTACTCCGCAGATTTCAAGCGGATAGGCTATATTCTGTCCTGCCGTCCTTGAGCTGAACAAGTTGAAATTCTGAAATATCATACCTATACGGCGCCGCCGGACGATGAGCGCGGATGGCGAAAGATCGTCTACACGTTTCCCGTTGTAAAACACTTCACCCGAATCGGGACTTTCCAACAGGCTTATAAGACGCACAAGGGTGGATTTCCCCGCCCCGCTCTTGCCTATGATACCGAAAATTTTGTTTGAAGGAATAATAAGACTTACGCCGCGTACCGCGTGCACTTGCATAGAAGTTTTTCCGCCGTATGTCTTTACAAGATCTTTAAGTATTATTTCCATGGTTTTCCCCGCAAGAAGTTTTACCGATGTTTTTAAAAAGTTTTACGCGAAGTTTTATACACCGCCGGCTCTTATGTTCCGGGCTTATCGGGCAGCAATCCGGGAACCATAAATTTTTCAGGCAGACGGCAAGGCCTTCCGTTTTCTTTGTTCACGCTTGCCCACGTAACGTCGGCTTCTACGCAAACCGTGCCGTCTTCCTTGCGTATAACTTGATGCATAGTCCCCGATACGGCGCCAAGATTAACCGAACACACTTCGATCGTGAGCTTATCGTCAAGAAAGGCGGAAGCCTTGTAGTAAATATCTATATGCGTCACATAAAGGTAAAAACCTTCGGCCACTGCGGCGTTATAATCGAATCCTATCTTGTGAAGATATTCCATTCTGGCATATTCAAGATAGTTCAAGTACACCGCGTTATTAACGTGTCCGTAAGAATCGCATTCGTATGATCGCACGGTTAATTCTGCAAAATGTTTCATTGAACCTAAGTATAATAAAACAAAGGTTTTTCGGCAATCGCGCATTGACGACAAGAGGCGGGAACAGGCCGCGTACTCATCCTAAGAGAGGATTCATGTCGGGCGGCTGACGGTCAAAAGAGCACGAATATGCGCCGTCAATGTGTCCGAATCATTGACAACAAGCGGCGGGAATAAGGTCAACCGTCCTCCTGTGGGTTTTATAGTCGTAGGGGAAATTCTCCGTTGCCCACACACCCGATACACGCGGACTGATTTGCACAAGTCCGTCCATAAAGGCCGCTCCCTGCTGAATCAAATCTTTGACCGCTTTGCCGCGCAAACCGAGGATACTCAAGATGGTTTCTTTTCGGAGCTTATAAGCGTAATTTATCGAACAGACTCGGAACGGATTATTTGCGGATAATAAATCTTTATTTTAATACGGATTCTACAAGCTTTTTAAAAGACGGATCTATTTTTGTGCCCTCTGTACGAATGTTGTCGGATATTCTGAAAAGTCCGTCGTCTTCGGCAATAATGACGGCATTATTTTTATCCGCGACATTGTCGTCTTTACTCTCAGAAAGGCTTTTATCCGCTTCTTCCGCCCCAGCTATTTCCGTGATCGGCGCATTTCCGCGTGCTGCAAAGGCCGTAAAAGAAAAATCAGGAACGAACGGCCGCGAAGCTGAACCCAAAATTTCTTCAAGAGGAAAGACTTCTTCTGCAGGGGCGACGGCATTGGCCTCAGTAGAAGCGAGTTCTTTTTGCGGCATTTCGTCGTCCAAATCATCAAAATCCGGAGACGATATTTGAAAATCGGAAACATCCCCGTCCGAAACGGCACGGTTTTCTTTAGCGTCAGAATCAAAACCCGGATTTTCGTCAAGCACTGATTTTTTATCTTTATCCGGTTCGGTATCGACAGCCCCTACGGGATCCGAGGGCGTTTCGCCGGAAGGTCTGACATATGCGACCTCCGATTCCGCAGCTTTTGCCGCCGCAGGAGACTCGACCGTTGCTTCTTCGGCTTCTACCGTAGACACGGGCACTGCGACCGCTGTTTCTTCAACTTTCGCCGGCGGCTCAGGTTCTTTCATTGCAGGTTCGGCTTCGCCGACCTCTGCGGACTCGCCGGCAACATCGAGGTCTTCGACTTCGCCTATTTCCTCAAGCTCTTCGACATCCTCCGCGTCGTCTACAGCCTCGATTGGAATCTCTTCGACTTCATCGGCATCCACAGCGGGCGCAATGGAAAGTTCGTCGCCGGCGGCCTTTGCAAGAGGCTTGTCCCCGGCAATCGCACCTGAATCCGGCTCGGAAGGCGTTCTGACCGCTCCCGGTACGGCGGCAGCCTGTATCTTTATTGTGCCGCTGCCTAAAATTTCCTGCAGCATTTGTTTTATTTCGGCGGAATTTTGCAGAGCGTTATTTCTTTCTTCTGCGGCTATGGCCGCTCCTGAACGTACGTTGAGAGCCGCAAAGATTTCATCCCAGCTTTTGTTAAGCAATTCGTCAACTTCTTTTCCGTATTTTTTTACACGGTGATGCCCTAAGCTCTTCCTTATACTTTTGGAAACTTCATCCTTGCGGTTTTCGATATTTTTTACTACGGCGCTCCAGTCAACGTCCATTTTTTTATTCAAATATTCGTTTACAACCGAAAACTGAAAACGCCTTATGCGGTTTTGGATTACAACCATGTCGTCGATCTTGAGGCTGAGCAATAAAAAAACCGCAAGGAATAAGGAAATAAAAACACAAACAAGTAAAAGTATTCGAACGGACTGAGGCATAACAAAAATATTGTCGCGATAGACGCCGCTAATGACGGCGAAAGAGGATTTTCTGCTTGAAAGTAAAACCCAATATCCTACGGCCCCCTTCGATTTGCCGGTCATTTTTCCATCGATATTTTCATTGCGGACGATTTCACTGCGGGAACCGCCATCAACGCCGCCTCTTTCATCGCCGGCCGCGCCGCCGGCGTTTTTATCGTTCGCCGTTTCGAAGCCGTCTCTCCCGCCGTTTTCTTCGTACGAAACTATCCTTTCAGGGCCTTTTTCATTGCCTTTCCACCGTTCCAAAATCTGTTTTTCAAAAAAATCACGCCCTGCTACCGGAAGTCCGAAAACATATCCGTATGACGCCGTGCCGTCGGCAAAATCCAAAAGAATCCCCGTCTCGCTCAGAGTAATAAGATTTAAGGCTGAAAGCTCTCGATTAAAATCGGCCGAGCTTAAATAAAAAACGGCGGTGCCGCGGTAAGCGGTATACACGTCGTAAAAAGGAAACGAAAAAATTACACGACGATTGGCGGCGTCCGGCGTTATTTTATATTTTTCAGCGCTCCCGTCAGCGACAACGCTTCCGTCGGCGACGGAAATTCTACTGAAAGGAATTTCCTGAGTGCCGGAAGGAGCGCTTAAAGCGCCGTAGTTTTTATAAACGCGTAAATTTTCGGAATTTTGTAATAGATCGGCAGAATAAGTGCTGAAGTGGACGCTTCGACCGTTCGAATCGATTATGCGTATTCCCGAAAGCCCCGGAACGGAATTAAACAGAGCTCCGGTAATACGGCTTCTTTCGCGCACATCTTCGTCGGACGCACGCTGCGTCAAATATGAAGCTACCGGTTTTTCGGCCGTATATGCTTCAAGTTTGCCGAGCAAAGAATTTACATATAAGTCGTAGCCTGCGGCTATATCGTCAAGCTGGCGAGTAATCCCTAAAACTTTTGCAGGCTGGTAAAAACGTGTTTCTATTGCGGAAAAAAGCCCTGAAAAGGCCGCAATCGCAAACGCGGCAAACAGAAAAACGGCTACCAACAGACTGACTGCGTTTTTTTGACCAGAGGTAATTTTGTCATCCTCCACAATTTAAATTCTCGAAAAAAATCGCTAAAGGCGAGTTTTCAAGACGCCGCAAACGGCATTTCCGGAAATTGCGATTTTCCTGCATGCTGTTTTTTAAAGACGATTTTACTCTAACATTATCGGCGTAAAATGCTTATAAAAGCAGATTTAATTATATAGCAGGCGGATAATAATAGCAAAACTAAAGAAAACGAAAACCGCTTCATAAAAAAACGGCAATTAAATATACTGTGATCGTGATAGAGATTCGACAGGAAGAAGAAAGAAAAACACAGTGTTTTTTGGTGGGAAGCGCAGGCGGCGATCTGAGTGAACTTGAAAGTCTTATTTCTACGCTGGAAATGAACATCGCAGGAAAAACCTCTCTCGTGCGTCCGAATCCTACTCCTGCGTACGGCATGGGCATAGGCAAGGTGCAGGAAATAATTCAGGCGGCGGACGAAGCGGAAGCCGACTGCATAATTTTCGATTTTACGATCGAACCTACAAAACAGCGCAACTGGGAAAAACTTGCTAAAAAGCCCGTCTTCGACAGACAGGAAGTGATCTTAAGAATATTCGCCAAGCGGGCAAAGACAAGAGAAGCCTCTCTCCAAGTCGAACTCGCCCGCCTTGAATACTCTCTTCCCAGACTTGCGCATTCGTACGGAGATCTGTCGCGTCAAAGAGGCGGTAATTACGGTTCCAAGGGAAGCGGAGAAACCCAACTTGAATTAGATCAGCGCGGCGTTCGCCTTAAAATAAGGCAGCTTAAAAAAGAACTTGAAAAAGTCGTCCAAAACCGCGACATTCAGCGAAAAAGGCGGGAAAAATTTTCCATGCCTGTCTGCGCCCTTACGGGCTACACAAACGCAGGCAAGTCAAGCCTTATGAACGCGCTCACGGGAGCCGACGTGTTCGTTGAAAATAAACTTTTTGCGACGCTCGATCCGACGACAAGGCGCCTGGCATTTAAAAACGGAAATCACGTGCTCCTATCCGACACAGTGGGCTTTATAAGCAATCTTCCGCACAGTCTGGTAAACGCTTTTAAATCTACATTGGAAGAAGCGGCAAGAGCGGATCTTTTACTGCTCGTTCTTGACGCCACCGCTGAAAATATAAAAAACCAATACGATACGTGCGTAAACGTGCTTGAAGAAGTAGGCGCCTCAGAAAAACCTCGTGTCGTCGCTCTCAATAAGATAGACTGTCTTGAAAACGAGGATTTAAAATTGAGCGCGTTAAAAATAAATTTCCCCGACGCCTCTTTTATAAGCGCCAAAACGGGACAGGGACTTGAAGATCTGCTTGAAACGATCCGTAACCGCATCGATATTCACTCAATGCCGCCGTATACCGATCTAAAATAAATCTTTATAATCAAACCATGGAAAACGAAAATATTTTGAGAGCGTTTACATCTTCGGAAGACGAAAGACTGGACAGGCAGCTTAAATTCAGCGTCGAAGCCGATAAAATGACAAAAATTCTGCGAAGGACGCTTTTGACCGACGGTTCCCGCCGTGAAAACGATGCGGAGCATTCGTGGCACATAGCGCTCATGTGCATGCTTTTCAGCGAATATGCGATTGAAAAACCGGATGTCCCTCACTGCGTAAGTCTTTGCGTTGTCCACGATCTTGTTGAAATATACGCCGGCGACACATTTGCCTTTGACAAAGAAGGCTATAAAGATAAAAGCGAACGCGAAAAAAATGCGGCAAAAAAACTGTTCTCCATTCTTCCAGAAGATCAGGGGGAAAAATTTAGCGCAATGTGGCAGGAATTTGAAGCGATGGAAAGCGCCGATTCTAAATTTGCAAACTGCATGGACAGACTGCAGCCGTTTTTGCACAACACCCTCACAGGCGGACACACTTGGATTCAAGCGTCCGCGTCAAAGGAAGACGTCGAACACAGGATGGCGCTCGTAAAGCAGTTTATGCCGCGCTTGTGGCCGTGGGTGCAAAAGAACATTGAAAAAGGCCTTAAAGAAGGATGGATCCGCGGATAATTTAGTCGTAAGCCGAGGAACCTTGCAAACATGCGCGCCGAGCAAGTGCGCCATGTCTGCGTACGGATGTGCAAAACGTGCGCCGCGCGTTTAACACTGACAACGATCCGTTTATAATATAAACTGTTAATATGCAGATTTCACTGAATAAAATCTTAGCACTAATATCCGCCGCAATAGCAGGTGCAATAATCATAATAACTGCGCTGAGCTTTGCCTCAGGCAAGGCTTCTCCCGGGCAAGACATGAGAAAGGCCGATCCTGCGCCCGAATCCGTATCAAAAGAATACGCGGCCTTTACGGAACTGGGCAGGCTCCGTTCGTTTTCCAAACCCCAAAGCGGAAAAGACAGAGGAAGTCCCGTCATAATAACTCCGTGGATTTCTTACCCGGCCGGTGACAGAATTTTTTATGAAGAGCTCATCCAAAAGGCCAGAAAAATACGGTCGGTCATAACAGATTATTTTTCAAAATACACAAAGGAAGAGCTGTTAGCTATGGGTGAAAAAGAAATAAAAACCGAACTTGAGCGCCGGATCAACGCGGAACTTGTGCTCGGAAAAATAAAAGCCGTTTATTTCAGCGAATATATCTTCTTGGATTAACGCTTTTGCTCATGAGGCTGCGCGACTGATAATACAGTGCGGCATCGCCTTGCGGCATGATATTGCAACCTTATTATATTCTTGTGCGTCTAACTAATACGACGGAGGTAAAACTGTAAATATGCAAAACAGCGTAACATCGGCGGGAGCGCAGGTAGTGCTCGCCGTAATTCCCATCGTAGGAATAGTGATCGGAGGGATAATCATATTCTTTTATCTTTTATGGCATCATCATGAGATAAAGCTCCAGATCCGCACAGGCGGCTATAAACCGGCAAAATTCGACCTTAAAACATTTTCCCTGCTTGTGGGCCTTTTGCTCACGGGAACAGGTTTCGTGCTGACGCTTTTTTTTCTGCTTATGGCAGGGCTCGGCTACGCGCTCTTAGGAGGTGTAATCCCTCTCGTGTTGGGACTGTGCATGCTTGTTTTCTACAAAGTTAATCCGGATTTTAGAAACACTAATGCCGATTGACAGCGCTGCGCGCATTAAAAATAAGCTTGCAATAAAACGTGATTACGCGCTCGCCAAGGCGGCTCTCAAAGGCGACACAAAATCTTTTGCGGTGCTCATGAAACTTCATAAGCGCCGAATAGAAATACTCGGTATAAGCTTTTTTAAAAACACGGCCGACACCGAAGATTTCGTTCAGGAAGTCTTTTTGCGCGCTTACACAAAGCTTTCTTCATTTCAAGGCAAATCGCTCTTTTCAACTTGGCTCACAAGGATTGCGTACAATATGGCTGTAAATGCGGTAAACCGAAGAAAAGAATACATGCCCATAGCCGACGAAGACTCTCTCGTCGCGCCCGATCTTTCTCCGGAAGAACGTCAGATCCGTAAAACGTCGCTTGAAGCCGTGCGTCTTGCAATTAACGAGTTGCCAGAGCGCTTTGCCGTCTGCCTTGACATGTATTTTTTTTACGACATTCCGTATGCGGATATCAGCGAAATCACAGGCTTTCCTGTCAACACTATAAAGTCTCATATTTTCAGAGCTAAGCAAATTTTGCGCGATAAATTGGAGGAAGCGCACTTTGACTTTTAATATTATTGGAGGAATTATGAAAAATTATAATAAAATCATGGATGATTTTCTTTTGCTCGACAAAAACGAAAGGATCCCCCTGCACCTTACTTTGCGGCTCTTATTCTGCAAAAAATGCCGCACAGAGATAAGACTCATGACTATGGCCGAAAAACTCATGCATGGGCCGGTCAAAATACAAGTCCCGGTAACGGACGAGAGCATTGAAAAAGTCCTTAAACAGATAGATCCCGTATTTTCTGCGGAAAATATGGAAAAAAGTCCCATTTCGCTTTCACGATGGATCGCCGCAGGAATAGTGATGACGCTTTTAATGATCTGTTTCGGTATAATGACGAGGAGCGATTCATATAAAATGCTGGTGCTGCCTTTTTATTTACTGTTCGCGGGAATGATAACCGTATACTGCGCTTTTTT
Source organism: Treponema parvum (assembly GCF_017893965.1). Taxonomy (NCBI): domain Bacteria; kingdom Pseudomonadati; phylum Spirochaetota; class Spirochaetia; order Treponematales; family Treponemataceae; genus Treponema; species Treponema parvum. The sequence continues at coordinate 593,896 of NZ_CP054142.1, read as the reverse complement.
TGTGGGATGCAATATGGATTTTTTTGTAAAAAAAATCGAAACGCTGCGGGTTGCGGGATAATTTCATTTTAAAAGATTAAAGGGATTTACGGTTCTGCCGTTTTTAAAAACCGTAAAATGAAGGTGAGGCCCCGTGCTCAACCCGGTGTTTCCCACCCTTCCTATCACAGTTGCGGGAGAAACGCCTTGCCCTTTTAAAACAAGGGTCGCGCTCAGATGCCCGTACAGCGTTTTATACCCTGAATGATGAGAAACAATGATATAGTTGCCGTAAACATTGTTGTAACCCACAAAGGAAACCACACCGCCTAAAGCTGCGTATACGGAAGTCCCGGCAGGAGCGCACATGTCGATTCCGCTGTGAAAAGAGCGCTTGCCTGTAAACGGACTTAACCTCCATCCGTAAGCGGAAGAAATATAATAGCGTCTGACCGGCCGCATAAACAGGTCGCCGTTGATTTCCTGCCGTGTTATACGGTCAAGTTCCGCGTCGGGAACAAAAATAGTCTGCCCGTCGGAAAGGGACGAACCTTCGGAAAGATTGTTCACCAAGGCGCATTTTTTAGCGTCCACCTTGTATTTTTCGGCTACGGACAAGACCGTTTCGCCGTTGCCCTTAGCACAATACATGATACCCGGCATGTTCGGAATTTTAAGGTACTGTCCTATTTGAAGAAGCCTGGATTGACGTATGTTGTTCACACTTATAATAGTGTCCTGGGTAATTCCGAATTTTTCGGCGATGATTCCGATCATGTCGCCTTTATCAACGCGGTAAGACTGATATGTAATAACATAATCCGAATTTTCTTCTTCCGCCGATGCTGTCGGCATTTCGGGAGTTTCAAGCCCTCCCTGTCCGGAATCGGCTTTGGAAAAACTCTTTACTTCAAGCACAACCGCGGCAAAAACCACCGCAGCGCAAAAGGATATCAGAGAACGGATCAATATTTTATATGTGTTAAGCCGCATATTGTAAAAAACTCCGAACAATGAGAATTTTATTTTACACCTAATTTCTTGTTTATGCCAAGTAAATAGGTCTCAAACGATTCCGAACGGCACGCAGAAGGTTTAAAGCCGCGCGCCGAAGTAAACACATCCTTCATGGACTTTAAAAATTTCTGCTGATCGCCGTTTTGAAAAATTTTTACGGCAAAGTTTCCTCCGGTTTTAAGCACGGTTTCGCCATACCAAAGCGCCATTTCCACAAGCCCTTCGGATCGTGCGGTATCTACAGTACGGTTTCCGGTAGTTAGAGGAGCGGCGTCGCAGACTACAAGGTCGTACGGTCCCAAACTCCTTATCCTTTCCCTTATATCGGAAGAATTCAGATCTCCTTGCAGAAATACAAGGTTTTCGCCTTTTACATCCTTTGCAAGAGGATTTAGATCGCAGGAAACGACCTTTCCGCTTCCTTCCAAACTGCGAAGCAAAAACACGGTCCAGCTTCCGGGCGCAGAACCTAAGTCAAGCACCGTGTAACCCTTTTTTACCAAACCGAATTTCATATCCATTTCTTTTAATTTATAAACCGAACGCGCAGGATAACCCTCCGAAAACGCTTTGCGGGACCAAAAGTCTGGTTTTTCATATGAATTCGACGCCATACTTATAGTTTCGGCAAATTTTAAAAAAAAATCAGCGCCGAACCCATAATGTATCGCCCTGCATTTAGCCTTTGTCTTTTCTTCCGCATTCCGCTATACTTTAAGATATGGATAAAGACCGCTCCGACTCGATTAAAGAAGAATTGGCGGAAATAGAAGCCGATTTGGACAAAGCCCTGCCTCAGACATACACGCGGGAATGGAAAAACGAATCTTTTGCATCGATCCCCGATTGTGTTTCGCCTTCGCATTTAAATGCGCTGACAATTCCGTGCAGAGAACTTTTAAAACTCGGCGGCAAACGCTGGCGGCCGCTGTTGCTTATCCTGTGTGCAAAAATTACGGCGGAACATACGGCGAAAAAAGATCCTGAAGCAAAAAAAAATATTATGAAAAATGCCCGTCACATCGTTCCCCTGGTAGAATTTGTGCACACGGCAAGTCTTATCCATGACGACATTGAAGACGCCTCCGAAATGCGGCGCGGCAGACCTGCGGCGCACATTACTTTCGGAATCGACACGGCGATAAACGCTGCATCATGGCTTTATTTTGAAGCGGCGGTATGCGTTAACACCCTTCAAGCTCCGGAACACATAAAAAACAGACTGTTCCGATTATACACGCAGGAACTTCGCCGCCTGCACTTAGGACAGGCGATGGACATACTTTGGCACCGCGAGCCCGGCCTTATTCCTTCTGTCGAAGAATACAAGGCCATGGTTGAAAATAAAACGGGTACATTAGCTTCTCTTGCAGCCCAAGCGGGTATAATCGCAGCGGGAGGAGACGAATCCGACGCGGCAAAAGCCGGGAAAATTGCCGCACAGATCGGCATAGGTTTTCAAATCTTAGACGACGTTCAAAACCTTACCACCGGAAACGCAGGAAAACAAAGAGGGGACGATATTGTAGAAAACAAAAAAAGTCTTCCGGTACTGTTGCACTTGCAAAAAAATCCCCAAGACAAAGATCTTATCACCCGGTACATGGCAAGCGCGCGCAAAAACGGCATCGATGACGAATGCGTGGAAAAATGCATATCGCTGCTTGAAAAAAGCGGAGCCGTAAAAGACGCTTACGACGAAGGGAAAGACCTTGTGAATTTAAAAAGCAGGGAATTGTCGGCCTTGTATTCCGGTTTTGCCGATGACGATTCCGACATCGTAAGGCTTTTCCGAAATATGATACCGGACATAAAATGATGCGGAGAGCTTATGCTTGAAAATATTGAAACCCTAAACGCGCAGGCGATCAGACTTGCATCGCAGGGCGACTACAAGGACGCTATCGTCTGTCTCAAACGGGCAATAATAATGGAAACCACGAATCATCTCTTGTGGTTCAATTTGGGAGTAACGTACCGCGATTCCGGCGACATAAAGCAGGCGCAAGCCGCAGTAGAAAAAGCGCTTGAACTTGATCCTGAAAACACGGAATTCCTCGACACTATGGCCATACTTTGCAACACCGCAAAAGACACCGAATCGGCCATGACGTATTGCGCCAAAGCTCTGGAAATAGAACCCGAAGATCCTCATCTTTGGAATACGGCGGGCGTGATTTTTTTTAACCGGCAGGAATACACTGACGCATCGGAAGCTTTTGAACGTGCAGTCACTCTAAATCCCTATTATTACGACGCGCTCTATAATCTTCGCGACACATACGACGAGTTGGGAAACAGGGCGGGAAAAGCCGACTGCATTGAAAGAATGCGATCTCTAACAAAGGGAGGCGGCGCGGATGCATGACACGGCTTTAGTGACGGCGGTTTCAGGAAAAAAGATCACGGTTATTCCTTTAATAAAAGACGCATGTCTAAGCTGCAAAGAAGGATGCGCCAAACGCGGGCACCCTTTCGAAGCGGCAAACACGAAGGGGCTGCCTCTAAAGGAAGGCTCTATAGTTAAGATAAATTCCGCAAAAAAGCACGAAATTGCTCAAGCCGTTTTTTCGCTGCTTTTCCCGATTTCGTGCGCCGCAGGAGGATATTTTCTTGCACGGCCTACCGCAGCCGCGCTGGGCAAGACAGCCGCGGCGGAAGGCCTTCAAGCGGGTTTTGTTTTGCTGGGGTTTTCCGCCGCGGCTGCAACGGTGTTCTGGCTGAGCAGAAAAAAGATAAAACCCGCTCAGCCTGAAATAACGGAAATCTTAAGTTAAATGCTCACGCGCAAGGGCGCTTATCTCATCGGCCATTTTCGCAAGCGGAACCTGCTTTTGCACTCCGCCCAATTCCCACGCAACCTTGGGCATTCCGTATACGATGCTGGATTCTTGGTCTTGACCTAAGGTCCATGCGCCTTCTTTACGCATTTCAGCAAGCTGGGCGGCTCCGTCTTTGCCCATGCCGGTCATTATCACTCCGAGGGCGTGGTTTTTATATTCTTTGGCGACGGATTCAAAAAGATAATCTACAGAAGGTCTGTGTCCGTTTCTGTGAGGATCCTTGGAAAGACGGATTTCCGTTCCCTTAAGCCCGCGAGCTATGCACATCTGATAATCTCCGGGCGCTATATACACGTGTCCGCCTTGAACGAGGTCTCCTTCTTCGGCTTCCTTTACTTCAAGCGGGCATATGTTGTTAAGGCTTATGGCAAATTCTTTTGTAAAACCTGCAGGCATATGCTGAACCACGAGTATAGGCTGTTTTAAATGCGGGTCGATCATTTTAAATACGTCGCGGAGCGCATTCGGGCCGCCGGTAGAAATTCCTATGACAATGATATCTATGCGATCTCCATTGCGGACGGGCGTAATTGTAGCCGCGGTTTTGACTTCCGCAGGCGCCTTCCATGAAAAAGAAAACGGCTTAGCCGGTTCAGCAGGCTTTTGCGGCGCAGCGGCGGCGCCTTTTTTTTCTATGACAAGCTGTTCGGCCCTTTTTAACTTCATCTGCTGATGAAAAAAATCTACGGGATAAACTTTTTTTCCTTGTCTAGCAGCATACGGATTTCCGTAAGAAGCGAGCATTTCAACAAGGTTCTCTGCAATCCCTGAAAGATCGGCCGATATGGATCCGTTCGGTTTGGTAATAAAATCGCTTGCCCCCAACTCAAGACACTGCATGGTAACTGCGGCGCCCTTAGTCGCGACACTTGAAAGTATTATTACGGGAATATCCCAGCGGCGCGCTTTGCGTTCCTTCAAAAATTGCACGCCGTCCATCACGGGCATTTCAATATCAAGCACCATAATGTCAGGCTTCATTTCGGGAATCCGCTCAAGAGCGATCTCGCCGTTCATAGCTTTGGCGCACACTTTCATCCCTTCGGTATTATCGATAATACGCGAGATCAAATTTCTCATTAACGCTGAATCGTCACAAACAAGAACGGATATATCATCCATAATTTTAAGCCCTCTTTACAACTAAAATCTTGCTCCTTCTGTAACATAATTGCAAAGAAAAAACAAGACGACGTTAAAATTCAAGACCGCTATGCGACCCGTCCGGTGATAAGCCCGCCGGCAGGCTACATACAAATTCTCGAGTGTTTATTTTATATTTTTTTGATACAAACAAGCCCAGTCCGTTTTCAGAAATTCAAATTTTGTATCCATGCCGAACAAAGATTCCGAATGTCCTATAAAAAGATAGGAATGCGGAAGCAGGGAATTCCAAAATCGGTTTATTACGGCCAATTGCGCGGCTTCGTCAAAATATATCAAAACATTACGGCAAAAAATGACGTCGAGATTTCTCATTCCCGAATCGTTTTGCAAATTGTGATAATCGAATTTGATTTTGTCCATCAATTCTCTTTTTACCTGATAGCCCGAATCGCTTTTGGTAAAAAAACGCTCCAAGTATTTTTCAGGAACTCCCGTTATGCGGGCGTTGGAATAAAATCCCTGCTGCCCTACCATAAGCGATTTAAGGGAAATATCCGAAGCTGTAACGGCAAAGTCAAAACCGGCAGGTAAGATATCCTTCAGTATCATCGCAATGGTGTACGGTTCTTCTCCCGTAGAGCAGCCGGCGCTCCAAACTCTGATAACCTTATCGCTCGTTTTCTTTTTTTCTTCAAGAAGGTGAGGAACGACATAATGTGTAAAGGCGTCAAAGTGCGGCTGGTTACGGAAAAAACGAGTAAGGTTCGTAGTCACCGAATCCAGCATGACCTTCATAGCTTCTTTGTCCGACGTTATCAGATTATAATACGCCCCTACGCTGTCAATCTTGTGTTCGTGAAGCTGTTCCTTTATCCTGCTGTCCAAAACGGAGCGGTTCGTTTCCGAAAAAGTTATACCGCTTTGCTCGTAAATTACCTTGCGGAATTTTTCAAATTCCGCATCTGTCAATAAGTCAGCCATATCTTTTATTATAATACACATAATACAGAAAAAGTAAATCATTTTTCGGCGCTGCGTTGCAAATCTTGACTAAATACCTCTTAAATGGGAAAATTATTTTCCATGAGTAAGTATGTTCTGGTAACAAGCGGCGTGTGTTCCAGCTTGGGCAAAGGAGTAGCTTCCGCTTCGCTGGGCAGCCTTTTTGAATGCTGCGGTTATAAAGTCGCAATGATGAAATGCGATCCGTACATTAACGTGGACGCAGGAAATATAAGCCCGTATCAGCACGGAGAAGTTTTCGTAACGGAAGACGGCGCCGAAACGGATTTGGATTTGGGAAATTTCTCGCGTTTTACCGATGTAAATCTTACTTCCGCAAACTGCATAACGATCGGAAAAGTCTATAATTCCGTCATAAAAAACGAAAGAGCGGGACGTTACAACGGCCGCACGGTTCAGGTAATTCCTCACATAACGGATGAAATCAAGCGCCGCATTTTGAACCTCGGCTCGCAAAGCGGCGCCGACATAGTCCTTGTAGAAGTGGGAGGAACGGTAGGCGACATAGAAACCATACCTTTTTTGGAAGCCGTACGCCAGCTCATACGAGAACTGGGACGACAAAATACTGTCTGCATTCATTTGGCGCTGGTTCCGATCATCATAGGCGGGGAATTAAAAAGCAAACCTATACAGCATTCGGTAAAACAGCTTCAGGAAGCGGGAATACAGCCCGACATCCTTTTATGCCGCTGCGAGCAAATGCTTGACGAGGCTTTGAGAAAAAAGGTGGGACTTTTTTGCAACGTTTCTCCCGGAGCGGTATTTACGTCCACCGACGTGGAAAAATCCATATACGAATTGCCCGTCCTTTTTCATGAACAGAAAATCGACGCGAAAATCCTTGAAAAACTCGGGCTTAAACAAAAAAAATGCGATATTTCCATATGGACTGACTTTCTTGATAAGTTAAAAAGTCCGTTGCAGACCGTTACGGTCGGGATGGTCGGGAAAAAAGACTATCTTGACAACTGTTATAAATCCGTAAGGGAATCCTTGTTCCACGCGGCGGTAACTTCGCATCAGATAGATTTGAAAATAGAAAAGATAGACGCCGAAACTCTTGAAAACATCGACAGCGTAGACAAATATCTTAACTGCTTGGACGGAATCGTAGTTCCCGGAAATTACGGACAGAGGGGCTTTTTAGGGCTCTTAGCCGCCGTAAAATATGCGCGAGAACACAAGGTTCCGTATCTGGGCATCGACCTTGGAATGCAGCTTATGGCCGTAGAAACCGCCCGCTCGCTTTTAAAATGGGAAGACGCCGACAGCACGGAATTCATGCAGAACTGCAAACACGCAATTATAAGTCTGCCTGAAGAACAGGCGGGAATTACGTCTACAGGCGTTATGAAGCTGGGAGCAGCTTTAGTCAACCTGAATAAAAACACGAAGATCTTCGACATATACAAAAAAAGACAGATCAGCGAACGCCACAGAAGCAAATACACCTTCGACAAACGCTATGAAGACGATATGGCGCAAAACGGTCTTATAACTTCCGCTACGGCGGTTTCCGACTCGCAGACGGAGGCTTTTGAATGGAAGGATCATCCTTGGGGAATAGGAGTTCAGTATCATCCGGAATTCGTGTCGCGCCCTTCAAATCCTCATCCGCTGTTTATCGCCTTTATTGGAGCGGTAATAAGAAACAAACAAAAATGAAGGAACTGTCGGCGGCATTTGCTGTAATATTTATGATTTCCTTGAGCGCCTGCTCTCTCAATTATGCAAACGGTATGCCGTCTGCAGACGATTTTGTTCCCGAAATCGTTTTTACCGATGCAAAATTTTATAGAATCGAAAATTCAAAAAAAAGCCTTGACGTTTACGCGGACAAAATAGAACAGTATAAAAAAGGAGCCGTTTCCTATGCGGAAAATATAAAATTCGCGTCATACGACGGCGATGAAAAAATAAACAGCGAAGGAAGCTGCTCGCTCCTGTCCGCCGATTCCCAAAAAAAAGAATACATTTTGCTGGGAGACATAATAATAAAAAATCACCCTCAAAAAACTACAATCTCCGCTCAAAGCGTGCGCTGGAATGCCGATTCACAGCAGCTGACCGGCGGGAAAGATGAGGTTGTAACCCTTGTGCGGGACGACATAACTCTTAAGGGCAGAGGTTTTTCCGCAAGCGCCGTGAGCAACGGTTTTTCCTTCAGCGGTGAAACGGAAGGCACTATCGTTACGGGAAGCGCAACCGGAACTGCAGAGACTTCGGACGGCTTTGCAGCGGTAAACGCAGATAAAGTCGCTCCATGAATTTCATGAATTTTAACAAGATGAAGAATTTCATAACTGAAAATTTCACAAAAGCGATAAAGTTTCTTTTTTTAGCTATTATCCTGTCTCCGGCTTTTTCCGATGTCATAACATTTAGAGCCGACGGCATGACCGGAAGCACGGGCGGCAAAAACGACAGAACAAATTTGGAAGGCCACGCTTTTGTAAAAACCGATTCGATGGAAATCGCCGCCGATAAGATCGGCATAAGCGGCGATAATTTCAGATATATTCAGGCGGAAGGCAATATTTTTGTAAAAAATACCAAAACGGAGATGGATTTTACATGCGGAAGGCTCTCGTATGACAGAGAGACAAAGATCGCCGTCCTTGACACTGACGTAAATCTTACGGATACCAAAAACGGAGTTTCGGCCAAGGCCCAGATGGTAGAGTACAATCAAAACACCGAAACGGCAGTCCTCCAAATAAACATAGAACTGAGGCAAAAGGACAACGTATGCACCGGCGCCTATGCGATTTACCATAAAAACGAACAACTGCTTGAAATAAGCGGAAGCCCCAAGATAGTACAAGGCGACGATATATTCCGCGCACAGGAAATAAGTTTAAAGCTTGACACGCAAGAGATAACAATGAGCGGCCGCGTGCAAGGTTCGATAACAAGCGCTTCAAAAAACGACAAATCCGAAAATGAACCTGATGCGGACACAAACACGGCGGCGCAAGAAGACGCTGCAACTACAAAGGGCGTCGCCGCTGCAATGACGACAGGCACCGATGACCCAAACGCAGCGCACGATGATGATCCAAAATCCGCCGTTCAGAATGAAAAATCGAATCGGAACGTCGGCGGCGGTTCCTTGAAAAAAAACGCCGCATCAAACGGCCGCGCGCCTCTTTCCGGCTCGGAGCAAGGCGCATATAACGGCAAAAACGAGGCAAAGGAATCTCTGCATGACAGCTCGCCTGCCCCGGCGAAGGGAGGATCGCGTGCAAAAAAATGAAACTGCGTCTCAGACAGAACCTGTTACAAACAACAAAATTGCGCCTCGCACAACGGCTCACGAGCTATGTATTTCAAGTTTGTATAAAAATTTCGGGCGCAAAAAAGTCGTGCAGGGAATAGATTTTTCCATGAAAACCGGTGAAATCTTAGGACTTTTAGGTCCTAACGGATCGGGAAAAACGACTACATTCTACATGATAATAGGATTTTACCGTCCTACGGAAGGCGAAGTTATCTTAGACGGCAAGGTCATCACGGATCTGCCCATGTACAAGAGGGCGCAGGCAGGAATTGCATATTTGCCGCAAGAGCCGTCAATCTTCAGAAAGATGACTGTAGAAGAAAACATATGGGCTATCATAGAAACGAGAAAGGATCTCACGAAAAAAGAAAAAATTTTCCGGCTGGATAAACTTATAGAAGAGTTTTCGATAGAAAAAATCAGAAAACAGCCGGCATTTACGCTTTCAGGCGGAGAGAGACGCCGCACGGAAATAGCGCGCTCCTTAGCCATAGAGCCTAAATTTCTTATGCTCGACGAACCGTTCGCAGGTATAGATCCCATAGCCGTAGCCGACATAAAAAAAATGATCCTTCTTCTTTCCGAGCGCGGCATCGGGATCCTCATAACCGATCACAATGTGCGCGATACGCTTGAAATCACTCACAGATCAATCATCATAAACACGGGCCAGATCGTAGTTCAGGGAACAAAGCAAGAAATCCTCGATTCGCCTTTGGCGCGTGAAATATACTTGGGCAAAGACTTTTCAATGTAAACCCGGTCCGTCCGCATTTTTCATCAATACCTTAAATTGTCAACTGGTTTGACAACAATCCTTTTCATACTGTATGATATAGTAATATTAAATGAATAATTTTAATCATTAAGGAAGTTTTTTTCCTAAGGAGATTGATAATGAACATAGTTTTATTCATCATTCTCCCTGCTATTGGAATTGTTCTTGGATGGACTATTCGCTGGCTGTATGCCAGATTTCAACTATCTGCGTCTGAACAAAAGGCAGAACGTGTAAAACAGGATGCAATTAGAGAAGCTGAAGCTCAGAAAAAAGAAATTTTGCTAGAAGCAAAAGATGAACTCATTCGGGAACGTAATCAACAAGAAAGGGAGAATAGAGAACGCCGCGCAGAAATACAGCGTTACGAGTCGCGCATAAATAAGAAAGAAGAACTTCTTGACCAGCGCGCTTCAGAATATGAAAAGCGCGATAAAGAATTTGCAAACCGCGTTACGGACATGGAAAAACGCGAAGCCGTAATGGTCAAGCAGGAAGAACAATACAGGCAGGAACTTGAGCGTATTTCAGGTCTTACGGTAGAAGAAGCAAAGAGCCTTATCATAAAAAACCTTGAAAACGATGCGAAACACGACGCGCAAGCGCTCATAAACAAGATCGAACAGGAATCAAATCTAAGCGCGGAAAAAAAGGCGCGCGATATACTTGTGGCTACAATTCAGCGCATTGCAACCGAAATTACAAGCGACATTACCGTTACAACAGTTTCATTGCCGAGCGATGAAATGAAGGGTCGCATTATCGGGCGCGAAGGCCGCAATATCCGCACGCTCGAAACCATAACAGGCGTAGACATAATCATTGACGATACGCCTGAAGCCGTCGTCATATCGTGTTTTGATCCCGTGCGCAAAGAAATAGCAAAAGTTTCTTTGGAAAGACTTATTTCAGACGGGCGCATACATCCCACACGGATCGAAGAAATAGTACAAAAGGTTACGAGGGAAATACAGCAGAAAATTTACGAAGAAGGCGAAAAAGCTCTGTTTGAGCTTGGCATACACAATATGAATACCGACGGAGTTATAGCTTTAGGCAGGCTCTACTTTAGGACGAGTTACGGACAAAACGTTCTTAACCACTCAAAAGAAGTCGCACTCATAGCAGCCATGCTCGCCGCCGAAATCGGAGCGAACCGCGACGTTGCAAAACGCGCCGCCCTTCTGCACGACATAGGAAAAGGCGTAGAGAACGAAACCGAACAAAACCACGCGGAAGCCGGCGCCGAAATAGCGCGAAAGATGGGAGAAGACCCGGTGATAATAAACGCTATTGCAGCGCATCACAACGATGTTGAGCCTTCTTCCCTTGAAGCGGTAATAGTGCAAATTGCAGATGCGATTTCCGCCGCACGCCCGGGAGCCCGCCGAGAGACCGTAGACAACTACGTAAAAAGACTTGAAAATCTGGAGGCCGTCGCTGAAAATTTCCCCGGTGTGGAAAAGGCCTACGCTATCCAAGCGGGACGAGAGTTGCGCATTCTTGTAAACAATGAAAAAGTTTCCGATCAGGATGTAAAAGACCTTGCAAGAAATATAGCAAAACAAATCGAATCGGACTTAAAATACCCGGGCAGGATAAAGCTTACGATGATCCGCGAAACGCGGATCGTAGAATACGCCCGATAAACTTGACACTCTGCGATATATAATTAGGCGCTTTTACGCTCTTACAAAGATACGGGAAATTTCGCATCAGCGAAATTTCCCGTTTTTATATGCGGAATGCGATCAGCGGAAAAACAGTTTTAAATAAATGGAGAGCGTATTGTCCGAAAAAGAATTTCCTCGAGGAACGTGCCTCCAGTAAGCTCCTATGACGGGGCAAACGCCGTCTTTTCCGTACTTAATGTCATAATCAACTGCAAACTTAAATCCGTTACCCCAACTTGTGGATGAAATTACGGAATCCTGATTGTACATCTTTATAAAAGAAGTTCGTCTGCCCAGCGTATAAGCGACGCTGAACGCGAGTCCCTTTAAACCTGGATACATCTTTATGCCGCCGTTAAAAGCGTAATCGAAAAAATAGCAATGCCGGCTTCCTTTCCAAAACAGGTCGCTCATAATTTCGGAGTCGACGGTAAAAACAAGGATATCCGTAAGAGGAATAAAAAATCCGGCTTCTCCTCCGATGATGAATCTGTTAAAATCTTCGCTGTTCATAGCGGAAACCAGATCCTTCGTTTCGCTGTCGCCGTAAAAAACATATCCCGATCCTATGCCCATTTCAAATCCCGCCGAATAAACTTTTTCCGTAAACGATATAAAAAATAAAACAAAGATCACGGTGAAAACCGATATATTTTTCTTCATAAATTCCTCAAAATCCCGGTAGAAATTTTCCGACCGCAAAATTCGCGCGATCCTCTTTTATTTATCGGACAAAAAAAGCTTAATTTTAACAGGAAGATCCTGTGTGCGATAGCGGACGCACGACAAGACGCGCTCTCTATAAAAATGCGCAAAAAAAAACCGATCGTCAGCCGATCTTCCTCCTATTCCCCTGTTTAAATGTTTTAAGTATACTTACCCTTATGTTAAAAAACTATCTTTGGATTTTTTTTATTTCAATGCTGCCTCTAATAGAATTGAGGGGCGCAGTCCCCGTTTCACAGGCGTTGGGACTGCCGCTTTTAACGTCATATATAGTCTGTATCGTAGGGAATATGTTGCCCGTGCCCTTCATATATTTATTTGCGCGCCGTTTTTTGGAATGGGGGGCAAATAAAAAATTCATAGGAAAAATTTGCGCTTTCTTTTTGATAAAAGGGGAAAAAGGGGGCCGAAAACTTAAAGAAAAAGCCGGACGGGGTTTGTTCGTAGCTCTTACGCTGTTCGTAGGTATTCCTATTCCCGGAACAGGCGCATGGACAGGAACTCTCGCCGCAAGCCTTCTGGACATGAATTTTAAAGATACTGTGGCGGCCGTTACAGCAGGAGTTCTTATCGCGGGAGTGATTATGGGATTGGCCAGCGCAGGCGTATTCGGGGCAGCAGGAGCGCTATTTAACCGATCATTGCGTTTTTAATCGGTTTTGAAAAAAGCAAAAATTTGACGCGGAGCAAAAGTTTTCTTATCTTCTATGATATAGAAACTTATGCTTGCAATTTTATGGGAGTGTTTAAATTGAACGTCTAAAATAGCGCCGTTCAATTTAACTTCGAGTTTTCTTTTGAAAACTCGTTTTATAACTGTGCGCAAAAGCGCACCAAAACGGCACTCTCGGAAATCGAAATTTCCTCGCATGCCGTTTTTATGGGAGTGAATCATGGCGGAAAATTCTGAAAACTGTACGCACAGCTGCGACTCTTGCAGCGCCAACTGCGCATCCCGCGACTTTCATGTCGAAGTGCACAAGGGAAGTACGGTAAAAAAGGTTATTGCAATATTAAGCGGCAAGGGCGGCGTAGGCAAATCTTTGGTGACGAGTCTCTTAGCCGTAAAGATGAATAAATTGGGCTATAAGACGGCTATCTTGGATGCCGACATCACAGGTCCGTCTATTCCTGAAGCCTTCGGACTAGGCGATGACAGAGCAACCGGCGACGGTAAAGCGCTGAATCCTGTTGTAACCGAAAAAGGCATACAGATAATGTCCATGAATTTTCTGCTGGAAAATGAAAACGATCCTGTAATATGGCGCGGGCCCGTAATTGCCGGCGCCGTAAAACAATTTTGGACCGACGTAGACTGGAAAGATGTGGATTTTATGTTCGTCGATATGCCGCCGGGAACGGGCGATGTTCCGCTTACGGTTTTTCAATCGCTTCCGGTAGACGGAATAATTGTAGTGTCTTCGCCGCAGCAGCTTGTCAGGGTAATCGTTGAAAAAGCGGTAAAGATGGCTACGAATATGAAAATTCCTATCATAGGGATCATTGAAAACATGAGCTATGTAAAATGCCCCGATTGCGGTAAGGAGATAAAAATCTACGGAGAAAGCAATATCGATGCGATAGCGACGGCCTATAATCTTCCCGTCCTTGCACGCATCCCGATAGAACAAAGGGTAACCGCAGCCGTTGATACGGGCGACATAGAAAACCTTGACGTAGATTATATCGACGCAGCGGCGGCCTTGATCGAAAAGATATAAGCCGCACAATGCCCGGCAGTCACGGTATAGGCTGCAATGTTTTGTATTCGGCGGCGACTGCCTTATAGCCGAGGGCGGAAAAAGGCATGTTGCCGTATTCCATCCGTTTTACGGAGTATTCGGGGAAAAAATCCTCGGCTATAGCCTTATATATATGAAATTGATTTTCGGAACCGCAGATATACATGTCGATCGGCTCGCCGATTTTTTTCAAAGCCCGGGTTTTATCTTCCGTCTCATATTGAGCTTTAGGGTTTTTGTCAGATTTCCAGCCGAAAGCCGCGCTTACGGCCTGCAAAACGCCCCCGTTCAGAACTCCTTCCAAATAGCTATGCCTTTGTTCCGCAGTCGAATCCGTAAAAAGCAGTAGGGAGCGGTCTATATAGATCGCACGGTTAAAACCGTACTTTTGAAGATTCCTATAGCCGAGCCGAACCATTTCGGTATCGATCTTTTCATAGCCGCCTTCAAGAGAGGACGCCAATATCGTCTGGCTTTTTAAAGCTTTAAAAAGTTCTCCCGTAATTGTAGAAACTATGTTCACTATACTTCCGTCTTTTACCGCGGCAACCTGCGTGTGCGAACCGGGCATAACAAAGATAAAATTTCCTTTTGAAGCCGGGAAAGAACTCATTATTCCGCATATCTCGGTTTCTTCCCCGCGCATATTATTTATTTCATCCACATTTTCAGCGGTTATTTTACCTTCGGCGGGAAAACTTTTTATTCCGGGAATAAAATGAATTTCTTTTTTAAAGAACTTTTTTTCATAGAACAAAAACACGTTCAAAGCAAGTTTATGCAAATCTACAGGAATTGTGATGTGAGGAACTTCTACGATTCCGTTAGGCGAAGTTATCATTCCGCTCATCCATATTTCACCCACAGCCTCTCTGCCGATTTTAAGCTCGGCACAGCCTTTTTCCAAGAGGAGGCAGAGCTCGCGGGCAAGCAAATCTTTATCGCCGGAAAGCGCCGAATCTTTGGATCCCACCGATTTTTCAGACTTATAAACGAGTTCTTCTTTACAGTTAAATACGTACATTCTGGTATTTGTAGTTCCGGAATCAAAATAAACGTTATACATAAAGGCGGCGCCTCCTCGTCGGATATGAGTTTATCAAAAGTCTGAGGAATATGCTATAATCATGAATATTGAGTTTTGAAATTAAGAGACAATCAAAGATGTACTTCCGGCGAGAACCCGTCCGCTTAGCTTCGGTCGAGCTTTTAGGGTAGAATTCCGTAAACATAACGCTCGAAGCGTCACGCAGCCGGAACCTCGCCCTGAGTATCTCGTTTTCAAAACGCACCATTTCATTGGTAACCAACTCGGAAAACTTTTATTGACAGACGCGGATTTTACCGTCAATAATACTACAGAGGCAGGATTAAATGGACGTTCTTTCTTTTATAAAACAAAAAAAAATCGTTTCGATCGCGCGGAGAATTTCACCGGACAGAATCGTTGAGGCGGCAAAGGCCGTAAATTCAGGCGGAATCTTTTGCCT
Organism: Treponema parvum; assembly: GCF_017893965.1. Taxonomy (NCBI): domain Bacteria; kingdom Pseudomonadati; phylum Spirochaetota; class Spirochaetia; order Treponematales; family Treponemataceae; genus Treponema; species Treponema parvum. Next base: position 578,235 of record NZ_CP054142.1, on the reverse strand, counting down.
TGAGATCACATTCGATCAGTCGTCCGGCAGCTGCATTGCGGACACGGCCAAGTCTATCAGCGAAGTAAAAAAAACCTTGGGCAGTAAAATGTGCATAGGAGCCGGTACGGTAGTCTCCGTAGAGCAAGTAAGGACTGCGTTCGAAGCCGGAGCGGATTTTATACTTGCTCCGGACACAAATCCCGCCGTCATTTCAGAAGCGAAAAAGCTCGGTCTCGTTTGCGTTCCCGGCGCAATGACGCCCACGGAAATTCAAAATGCGTGGAATCTCGGCGCCGACATAGTAAAGGTTTTCCCCGCAGGATATCTGGGACTTGACTATATCAAAGCGGTTAGAGCTCCGATAAGCAACGTTCCGCTCATGGCGGTAGGCGGCGTAAATGAAAAAAATATAAAAGATTTTCTCGGTGCAGGCTACTGCAGCTGCGGTATAGGCTCGAATATAATGAAAGAAAGCCTTATCAACGAGGGAAAATTTGAAGAGCTTTCACTCCTCGCTAAAAAATTCGTATTTTAACGTATCTGTCTTCGGGAACTTTTTCAAAATATTCTAAAAGCCGCATCTGCGCTTCATCCATATCCTTGGAATTTAAAAGCTGCGTGCGGCAATAATGCGCAAAGGAAAAATTTTGGCAGTAATAGGTAAAAAATCTCTGCATCCTTGTGCGCCAAAATTCTTTCGGCTGATAAATTTTTAAGTCTTGAAGATAATCGAAAGCAAGCGCGTATAAGTCCGCCGTGGACAATGTATTTTCATACGACGTTGAAGTCCTGTCCCGACCTTCCGACGACAGGGCACGTTTTATTTCCATAAAAATCCACGGTTTTTGGACGGCCGCCCGCCCTATCATAATTCCGTCGGCAAGGGGCGCTTTTTCAAGGGCGGCCGCGGCACTTTCGGCGCCGCACACATCGCCGTTAAGTATTACCGAAACGCCTCTTTTATGCATAATTTCGGAAAGTCTTTGCACATAAGAAAAATGCGGCGCCTTCGAATACTTTTGCCTGCGGGTTCTGGGATGCAACGTGATCATTTCAACCCCTTCGTCCGAAAGCATTTCACAAAAACAAAAAAAACCGTCGTCAGAAAAACCTTCATCGCCCAACCGGATCTTCGCGCTTAGGCGCAGCCTTTTTTTGCCGCAGGCAGCCGAGCGTTCAAGAGCCTTTCTCACTCTCATGACCATGGAGCGTGTTTCTTCGGAGGGCTTTTGCATCCACGCTATTCCGGCGCCGCTTGCGACGATCTCAGGAGCAGAGCAGCCCATGTTCAGATCCAAGCCTATGCCGCCCCGCTCGGCAATCTCAAAGGCGGCTCTTTCCAAAAGATCCGCCTTGCCGCCCGTAAGCTGCCAGACCGTTTTTTCAGGCGCAGCTTCGCTTATCAGATAGTATTTTTCAAAGGGGCCGTGCGTTAAAAGAGAACCGGCGTTTATCATTTCGGTAAAATACTCGTCGCATCCGCCGAATTTTTCTATCATTCGGCGAAGGGCTTCGTGACTTAACGTAGCCATCGGAGCGCAAATTAAACGGAGCTCTTTCACAAAAATTTACAAAATACTTATCGTCTGATCGGAGGTAAAACTTTTTCCAGGCTCAAGAAAAACAAGTCCCGGCTTAATTTCCCACGCATGGCTTGTGACGGCGGGATCCGGCACGCCGTACCAGGGTTCAATACAAACAAAGCGCGGCTCTCCGGCGTTCTGCCATATCATCACATACGGATAATCTTTCGTATTTATGCGAACAAGTTTTCCGGTCGCCTTATTGCGCAGTCCTACCCAGTCGGAACTGAAAGCGGTAAAAAAATGTCCGTTGCCGAATCCTTTTTCGGTCATAGGAATAATGCCGGCGTCTTTTTCACCGTAAGGTTTTGTGTAAGGGGCGATCCCGTTTTCATCCGATGCAAGGTATCCGTCGTCGGTACACACAACGCTCGTAAGAGCTTCTTTTTTTTCAAATTCGATCACGTAATCGCTGTTTTTAGTTCCTTCCTTGTCAGTGTTTCGCGGACAGCATAGTGCCGAATGACTTCCGAGCGAAAAACTTATCTTTTCCTTATCCGTATTTGTGACCGTCGAGGTAAAAATCATATCGTTTTCCGTAAGTTTATAATTTACTTTAAGCGAAAATTTCCACGGATATTTATCCGCGGTATAATCGTTTTCGGTCAATTCAAATTCGGCGGAATCGGAAGTGTTTTTTATAAGCGTAAAATCCATATCGCGCGCAAACCCGTTTATGGCAAGTTTGTATTCTTTTCCTCCATAAGTCATAAATCCGTCGCGGATCCGCCCCACGTGCGGGAACAGTATGGGCGCATGATATTTCCAAACGGACGGATCTCCATTCCAAATGAACTCTGTTCCGTCGGCAATTTCCTGCAAGGAATTTATCTCAGCCCCGTGTGTGTCGATTATCGCTCTGAAACGAGCGTTTTCCAATGTAATATTCATAATAAAAATATATCACATCGGCGCACTTTTAACTATAACAAAAATTCTGTATAGTAAGTCTATGTTCGAAATAGAACTGAAAGCTCATATCCTTGAACGAAAAAAAGTAATCGCCAGATTGATTTCTTTCGCCGAATTCGCGGGAAAACTTGAGCGGCACGACTTTTATTGGCGCCTATCGCCTCGGGTTTTACTTTGACCGACAAAAAAAATAGTATATAATTGGAAATATTCTACGTCGTACGGGACGGCTGCGCTTGAACTGTGCACTGTTCCCCCTCCGGGCAAAGTCAAGATCGTTGCAGATTTCTGCAAAAGTTTTTATAGGAGATAAACATGTTTGATTCGGCTTTATACAAAAAAAGAGCGAAAGTACAGCTGAAGGGGCGCCGCCGGGTTCCGATGATAATGACGGCAATATTTTTATTCATAATCACGCTGCTTTTAGCGCCGTCAATGCATTTGATGAAGTCGATAAGAATTGAAACGTTTTTTCAGACAAGGCCGAATTTCAATTTTAACGTGGCCTTGAATGCGGATCCGGAACCCAACTTGGCGATATTGTATATTTTAGTATATATTCTGGTTACCGCTCAGCTGTACGTATACTTAAAGGCTGCAAAAGAAACCGCTCCTTTACATTTTAATAATTTTTTGGACGGGCTTACGCTTTGGTTCAGAGCTTTGAGAGCGGGAATTTGGTTTACCTTGTGGGTTTCCGTATGGTCGTTTTTATTTGTGATTCCGGGAATAATAAAGGCCTTTTCATATTCGCAAATTTTCTTTTTGATTGCGGAATATCCCAAACTTCCCGTACGCAAGGCGATGAAAATCAGTAAGATCCTTACAAAAGGATACAAGGGAGACTTGTTCGTCATGGGCTTAAGTTTTATAGGCTGGTATATATTGTCGCTGCTCTCATTCGGCATAGGATTTTTGTGGCTTTGCCCTTATGCGGAACTCTCGTTTACAAATGCGTATCTTGACCTAAAAGAGATGGCATTTAAAACAGGCAGGCTTTTGCCTGAGGACTTGAAGTAAAACATGATACGCCGGCAATCGGCTGCGGAAAATGAAAATTTTATCATTAAGGAACTTCTAAAAACTTCAGTTTTTAGAGGTAACTCGGCATCTTTAAAAAATAGACAAAGACAAATTTTTAAAAGATGCCATTTATATTAAGAGGACGGACGGAATGTCATATAAATCAAATACCGACAAAGAAAACAAAGATTCTGAAGGTTTTACAAAAAAAAGAAGGCGCCTTTCCAAAGGATATATTGTTCTTATAGGTCTGATAATTGTCGCGGCTGCAGCGGGAATTTATCCCTTGTTCTTTGCACATACAAACTCGTTAAAAACCTCCGATACCGTAAATTCCACGGATCGCAAATCCTTTGACGTATCTCCTTCCGATAAGCTCAATAAAATAACGGACATAAAAAACCTTTTTGAAAAAAGATTCAACATCAATGAACTTAAAAAAAGCGACTATATAGCCGTCGTTTACATAGAAGGCGTAATAGAAGACAAAAATAAAACTTACAATCAAAGCGAATTGCTTGACGTCATAAGCGATTTGGAATACGACGAAAGGAACAAGGCTATCCTGCTTTTTATAAATTCTCCGGGAGGAGGAGTTTATAAGTCCGACGAAGTATATACCGCGCTTGAAAGATATAAAACCTCAGGAAAAAAAGTTCACGCATACATGGGGGAACTGGCGGCCTCAGGAGGCTACTATATAGCCTGTGCCGCAAGCCACATAAGCGCAAACAGAAACACACTCACAGGCTCCATAGGCGTGATTGCAGGTCAATCTTTGGACGCTACGGGACTCCTTCAAAAATTGGGCATAAAAGCAAAAACAATCACGGCCGGCAAAAATAAAAACATGATGAATTTTGACGAACCGCTTTCTCAGGAACAGCTGTCCATAATGCAGTCCGTAGCCGACGACGCTTACGTTCAGTTTACAAACATAGTCGCAAACAGCAGAAACATGTCTCAAAAAAGGATACAAACTCTTGCGGACGGAAGGATCTATACTGCGCGTCAGGCGCTTGAAAACGGTCTTATCGACAGCATATGCTCCGTTGAAGAAGCACAAAAAAAACTTGAAGAAGATCTTAAAATGCCTATGATCGACAAGAGGACTTTCAGGTTTGAAAGGCGGCCTTCGGTTTATGATTATTTTACGGACATAGAAACGGCCGTTAAGATATTTGCCGTTTTTGCAAATACGGGTTCTATTGACGCGGCGTTAAAGCAAGCGAGCGGAATGTCCTATCCTGCTTACTATTATTCCCGGTAAACTCTTTCCACTATTTTTGAAAGACTGTCAAGGACGAGCGGTTTTCTAAAAAAATGTGCTACTCCCAATTTTTCAAGCCGCTCTTCTATTCCGGTTTCTTCCAAGGCCGTTATAACCAAAACTTGAGGATTGCCGAATTTTCCGCCTTCATAAATCTGTTTACAGAGTTCGAAGCCGTCCATTCCCGGCAAATCAAGGTCAAGAATCAGACACTGGGGGTGCTTGCTCGCAAGCAAGAGCCCCGCTTCAAAACCGTCATAGGCTTGAAGAATATTTATGGCAGGAAATTTTTTCCGCATATAATCGGCAATAACGTCATTTAAAGGCCTATCGTCGTCTATTATTAAAAGCGTGTTAAGTTCGTATGCTGATCTGTCCTTGCAAAGTTTAAGCAGAGCTTCGGGGATAAGCATGTTTCGGCTGCTCATAAAGGAAGCCAAATCGTCGGGATACACGCGGAACTGTCCGCCGGGAGTGGTAAAAGCTTTTAAATATCCGCTTCTAATCCAATTAATAGCAGTCTGATTTACAACGCCGCAGATATTTGCAACTTCAAGTGCAGAAAAGACAACGGATTTGGTACCTCTTTTTGACATTATTCAAGCCTCATAATAAAACAATACGTATCAAGTCATTTTAGCATAATACGCTTTTCTAGGGCAAGGCGCCGGAAACGGATAAAGGGAAAAAGGCCGAAACTTCAGCTTGTGGACAATTTTCTTGGATATATGTGCCCGGCAGTCGTTAGACTGCAGCACCTTAATGTTGTTGACGTTTGCACTGCCGCCGGTCTGCTGTTGTCTTGCCGGTCGCAGCCAGCCGCATACGGACGTCAAATAAACTCTGTGTCGGCCGCAGGCAGAACATCCCGGATTAGATTGTATGAAAACCCCGCGCGCAACAAGGCGGCAAAGGTTTTGTTTTGATCTTTTTTAAGCCTGCGGCATTTTTCCAACGCCTTAATGCAGGCGTCTCTTTCATCGTTTTGAGCAAAAAAATCGTCCAGAGCTGCGGCGGAAGTTTCTTTATCAATGCCGCGTGCGGCAAGTTCACATGCAAGTTTTGACCGGCCTTCGCTGTGAGTTATTTTTCTGTTATTCAGCCATGCGCGCGCAAAACGCATGTCCGACAGATACGAAGCGCTCTCCAAATGATCAAGAGCTTTATCTATCGCAGTTTTTTCAAATTTTTTTGCCTTAAGCTTACGATAAAGTCCCGCCCTGCTTTGCTCCGCGCGGGACAGGTATTCCAGCGCTTTTTTTTCGGCGGCAAAGGCAAGCCCCGCATTTATAATGTCGTCTTCTTTTTCTTCGATAAAAACCGAACCGGAAACTATTTGTTCGGGAGGCACGAGTGACAGATAAGAGCTGCGGATAAAAAAAGAAGGTCCCGACTCGGTTATAATTTTAATACAACCGGCAGAGACCTCTTCAACGCGGGAAATAACCAAAGTTTAACGTTTGCTGAACTGGAATCTTCTGCGTGCGCCCTTCTGGCCGTATTTTTTACGTTCAACCATGCGGGAGTCGCGAGTAAGGTACCCGTTAGCCTTAAGAGCCGTGTGCGTATCCTGGTCGATCTGTGTCAGGGCGCGGGCAATACCGTGCAAACAGGCAGCGGCCTGTCCGTTTAATCCGCCGCCGAGAACATTGATCACGATATCGAATTTGCTGTCATTTGAAGTAACCAAGAGCGGCTGATGAACGATACGAATCTGTTCTTCGGTCGCAAAATAATCTTTTATATCTTTTCCGTTTACAACAATCTTTCCGCTGCCTTCACGCATAAAAACACGGGCGACCGCAGTTTTTCTTCTACCTGTACCAATAGCAATATCTTTTACCATCTCAAGCTCCTGTTAAATTTCAATCGGCTGCGGATTTTGCGCAGAATGCGGGTGTTCGGCGCCGGCATAAATTTTTACATTGCCGGCCATAGTGCGGCCGAGTCGTCCGCTCGGAAGCATTCCGTTTATCGCACGGCGCATCGGTTCTTCAGGATGCTTTTTGATCAATTCTTCATAGCTGCGTTTTTTTAAGCTGCCTACAAAACCGGTCGTATAATTGTAATAAATCTTATCAGTCTGCTTAGCGCCTGTCATGGCCGCCTTCCCGACATTGATAATGACAACATAATCACCCATATTTTGATTTGCGGTAAACGAAGGTTTGTTTTTGCCGCGCAATATTGAAGCCGCTTTTGCAGCAACGCGCCCTATCGGTTTATCCGTCGCATCGATCAAATACCATTTACGGTCTTGTTCGTGTTCTTTTACGAAAATAGTTTTCATGCATATACCTTACTAAAATAAAGTTGTTCGCTTTGGGATCTTGCATCCGATCCTTAGGCGCACCGATGATCGAGCAAAACATCGGCATTACGGGGTATATAAATATAAATGAATTTAAATGAAAGTGTCAAGTGAATTACAAACCGCTGTCGCAGCGAATCGCTGCGCGGCAGGCGCGACAACGAACAATCGAATCGGCACGCTGCCGGCACAACAATAGCGGAATCACGGCGCGACAATAGTCAGCGAAACCGAATTTAAAATCGCAGATTCCTGCACCGACAAAATATATATCAACGGAATGTAAAAAATAAAAGCTCGCTTACTTCAAAGCGCGCTGTTTTATAAAATGCGCTGTTTCACTGAACGACGAAATTTATTTTTTTTCTTCCGCGGACTGGGCGGCGGCCTCTTCTTTTTGAGCTTCTTTTTTGTCTTTAATGTCGGCCGCCCCGATAAACAAGGCGATAAGGCCTATAAAGGCGGCGAGAACCGGTGCGCATCCTTTTAAAAACGCAATTATTTCCGCACTCCAATCGAGACACGAGGGAAGCGCCGCAACAACGGTAAAAGCGATCAAAACCAGACCTATAATTATTGAAACCATAACATCCGTCCTTAAACAATTTAAAATTTTCGACTGCCGTCGTAGATGCGGCTGCAAGACCGAACAATATCAATCTTACACAATTTTTAAGGCAAGTCAATGATGTTCTGCCGCATAGTTTTACCCGCAATCGGGTTTGTAACAATCGGGTTTATTTGCACAAGGATATAAGTTTAGCTATACTATAAAAATGAACAGATACTACATCGCGCAGGCCGTTAAAATAACTTCGCCCGTATTTTTCGGATACATTGCCATAGGGATCCCTTTCGGACTTATGGTGACGACGACCGGTTACCCGTGGTGGCTCGCTCCGCTCATGAGTCTTTTGATGTATGCGGGGGCGGGACAATATGTTGCGATAGGCTTGTTTGCATCAGGCGTTCCTCTTACGGCGATCGCGGTTACCGAATTGCTGCTTAACATAAGGCACATAGTGTACGGCCTTTCCCTCATAAGCGGATTTAAAAATACCGGAAAATGGAAACCGTTTTTAATCTTTGCACTTACCGACGAAACCTATGCGCTTCTTACCGGCGTTAAATTACCGAAACACACGGATCCGGGGGCTTTTTACGGAACTATAGCGATGCTCAATTACTCGTACTGGGTTTCGGGCAGCACAATAGGAGCCGCAGCCGGCGCCGTTTTGCCTTTTTCATTTGAAGGCGTAGATTTTGCGCTTACGGCGCTGTTCGCCGTCATGCTTGTAAACCGTATAAAGTCTGACCGCGACTTTTTGCCTGTTATAATCGGCGCTTCAGTAACGGTATTTGCCGTAATATTATCCAAAGCGGGAATTCTGGACGGAAAACACATATTGATCTGTGCCCTGTCGGCAGGAATAGCAAGCCTTATTATTTTCCGTGGAAATAAAAGCACAAAAGAAATTTCAAACCGAACGGAACCGTAAAAATACGGCAAAAGGAAGATTTAAATGAAATTAAACATGCAAAGCGTTATGATTGCGGTTGCGATAAGCGCGGCGATCATTTTCGGCACCAGAGCTTTTCCTTTTATACTTTTTTCCAAAAAAGAGCCGCCTGCAATCATAAAATTCATTGAAAAGTATATTCCGCCCATGATCATCGCAATACTCGTAGTCTACGGGGTTAAAGACATAAACGTAACGGCATTCCCTTACGGAATTCCTTATTTTATAGCCCTTGCTTCTGCGGTCATGCTTCACTTATGGAAAAACAATCCGATGCTGAGTATTTTCGGCAGCACGATTTTATTTATGATCCTGCAAAAACTATGGTAAACTGTAAATTTTTTCCAAAATAATTAAAAAAAATATTGACAAAGCCGAACAATAGCAGCATTGTAGATCTTACGCTAATATTTTAAAGCGCTTATTATTGACCTCTACAGGAGAAGTCATTGAAAGGCAGTCGGGTTTCCATAGACCATGTTTCCAAGAACTTCGGGGATTTCCAAGCGCTTAGAGACATAAATTTTGTTATTAAGCCGGGTGAGTTTTTCTCACTCCTTGGTCCGTCAGGATGCGGAAAGACAACGCTACTGCGCATAATAGCCGGATTTGAAGATCCCGACGAGGGCTCAATTCTGTTTGACGATAAAAACGTCATACCTATGCCGCCGGATAAACGGCATTCAAACACGGTATTTCAGACTTATGCGCTTTTTCCTCATCTTACCGTCTACGAAAACATTGCGTTTCCTTTGCGGTTAAAAAAAATCGATAAAAAGACTATAGATGAAAAAGTACGCTCGTATATCCGCTTGGTTCAGCTTGACGGCCATGAGGACAAAAAACCTAACAGGCTTTCAGGCGGACAAAAGCAGCGCGTCGCCATCGCGAGGGCGCTCATAAACGAGCCTCAGGTACTGCTCTTGGACGAACCGCTTTCCGCTCTGGACGCTAAGCTCAGGGCGAACCTCCTTATCGACCTTGACAACCTTCACGACAAGATCGGCATAACGTTCATTTACGTAACGCACGATCAAAGCGAAGCTCTTTCAGTTTCGGACCGTATCGCCATCATGAACCACGGCCGTGTGCTGCAAATAGGCACGCCTTTTGAAATTTACGAAAGCCCCGCGACGCAATTTGTGGCGGAATTCATAGGCGAAACAAACCTGTTTGAAGCCGAAGTTGAAAAATGCGTGCCTTACAATGTAAACGGCGACAAAGAATACATGGTAACGCTAAAAGTTCCCGCATTGGGCAAGCAGGCGCCGCTTCCGACGGATACGCCCGAAATGGCCGACAGCGATAAATTCATGATGGTCACCGATTATGAGCATACGGAACCGGGACAAAAAGTTGCATTTACCGTCCGCCCCGAAAAAATCCGTATAACCAATGAAACCCCGAACGTAAAAGGACGAACGGACATAAACGTATTTAAAGGAGTCGTAGAAGAGCCGGTCTATTCGGGATTCCAGTCCAAATTTTATGTCCGCCTTGAAAACGGCGCCGTCATCAAAGTATTCAAACAGCATACAAATTACCTGGACGACGGGCCTGAAATTTCATGGAAGGACACCGTTTACGTTTCATGGTCTGCAAACGACGGTTACATTGTTGAGGATATAGAGCGATGAGTAAAAAAGCGGACGTATCGGAAAAACCTCCGGCGGGTAAAGAAGAATTTTCCTCTATAGGCGGGGGGCGTAAAAAATCAAATCCCGGTGCGCTGTACGCGTGGCCTATGGGGCTGTGGTTTGTAGCGTTCTTTATCGCGCCGCTCGTGATAATCGTAGTATACAGTTTTATGAAAAAGGGACTGTACGGCGGAGTTGAATGGGAATTCTCCCTCAAAGCTTACCGCCAAATGCTCAGCCCCAATTACGGAATCCTTGTCATGCGGACGCTAAGATTATCCGTTATATCTACGCTTATCACTATTCTGATAGCTCTTCCCTGCGGATATGCAATGGCCAGAAGCAAATATCAAACCTTCCTTCTTTTTCTTGTCATAATTCCGTTTTGGACAAATTCTCTCATAAGAATCTTTGCATGGATGTCCATACTGAACAACGACGGAATTTTAAACCAGATATTAAGAGGCCTCGGACTTGTAAAAGACTATGTAAAATTTCTTTATACCGGAGGCGCCGTAGTGCTTGTTTCCGTGTACATGTATATTCCGTACGCGATATTGCCGATTTTTACCGCCGTAGACAGATTCGACTTTTCGCTCCTTGAAGCTGCCCGCGACTTAGGCGCAAATAAATTTCAGGCGATAATGAAAGTTCTTATTCCCAGTATAAAAAGCGGTATTCTTACAGGCGTAGTCTTTACCTTTATTCCTATTTTCGGAGCATATACTGTACCGCTTTTGGTAGGAGGAAAGGATTCCTACATGCTCGGCAACATAATCGTGGATCAAGTTCAAAAAACACGCAACTGGCCGCTTGCAGCGGCTTTCAGTATGGTTTTGACGGCCGTAAGCACTGCAGGAGTGCTTTGGATGCTCGCTGCAAGCAAAAATGCCGCCGCTCTCAAAAAGACGGATAATACGGATGGAGCGCCAAGATGAAACTCAATTTTTATTCCATTTTGGCAAGCCGTTTTTTATGGAAAAAACGACCGACGGGCGAACCTGCCGTACATGCAAAAAAGACATGGAAGCAGAGAGCAAAGATGCTGTCGTTTTCAAAAACGGTTCTGTTTTTTACATTGCTGTTTTTATTTATTCCTCTTATCATCATTACGGTTTTTTCATTCAATAAAAGCAAGGGCGGAGAATTTACAGGCCTTTCTCTTATCTGGTATAAAAAACTTTTGTTCGAGTCAGGAGACCTTTGGGCTGCGCTTTTTAACAGCCTAATAGTGGCGGTTACCGCAGGAATAGTTTCTACGATCCTCGGCACCTTGTCCGCGCTGGGAATAAGCTGGTATAAGTTTAGGGGCCGTTCGTTCATACAGACAATAAGTTTTTTGCCCATGGTGCTGCCGGAAGTTATAATAGGCGTTTCGATGCTTATATTTTTCAGCGGAATAAAACTTCCATTGGGGCTGTTCACTATTTTTGCGGCGCATACTACTTTCTGTCTTCCGTTCGTTTACCTTATGATTTCGGCGCGCCTTGATGAATTTGATTTTTCAATAATCGAAGCCGCTCACGACTTGGGCGCAACGGAATTACAGACGATGACAAAGGTAATAATTCCCGCCATTATGCCGGGAATACTTTCAGGCTTTTTAATGGCGATCACAATGTCGCTTGAAGATTTTGTGATTACGTTTTTTGTTTCCGGCCCCGGATCGACTACGCTGCCTCTGTATGTTTATTCCATGATCCGTTTCGGCGTTTCTCCGGTGATAAATTCGCTTTCATTTGTCATGATCTTATGTACTTGCTTTATAGCCTTTGTGCTCAGGGGAGGCCTTAAAACTGTAGCGTCAAATCGGTGACCGGTTTAATCAAAAAATACGCCGATTGCAAACTGCAAAAAGCTTTAACCGTAAGGCGATAAAAGAACCGGCAAAATTTAGCCGCATTTTATGGGAGTCTATTATGAAAAGAATTTTTAACGAGTTTTTTGCCGCGGCGTTAATGGGTGCCGCCATTTTATCCGTTTCCTGCTCAAAAAAAACAAGCGAAACCGCAAATAAAACTCTTTATCTTTTCAATTGGACATATTATACGCCGGATTCGCTGATTAAAAAATTCGAAAAAGAATTCGACGTAACGGTAAAAGTAGACACCTTTGATTCCAACGAGGTCATGTATGCAAAACTAAAAGCGGGCGCCAAAGGGTACGACATAACGTTTCCGTCCCAAGATTACGCTTCAATCATGATAAAACAAGGAATGTTAAAAGAAATAGATATTGAAAAATTTCCCAATTCAAAATATATAAATCCCAAAGTCTTAGAAAAAGCGACTTACGATCCGACAATGAAATACGGCGTGCCTTACTACATGGGGGCGGCAGGAGTAGCGATAAACAAGCAAAAGGTAGCGTACTATGAAAAGACGTGGGGCCTTTTCGGCCGCACGGATCTTAAAGATCACATGACAATGATGGACGACATGAGAGAAGTTTTAGGCGACGCGCTTGCATTTCAAGGGAAATCCGTAAACACTCTCGACGATAAAGAGATCGAAGCGGCAAAGGATCTTGTGATAAACAGCTGGAGGCCGAATCTTATAAAATTCGATGCGGAAGGATTCGGAAAGTCCTTTGCATCGGGGGATTTTTGGGTGTGTCAGGGGTATGCGGAAGTTGTTTTCGGCGAAGTGCCGGAAGAAAAACAAGCCGACATGGTTGATTTTTTTATTCCCAAGGAAGGCGGGCCCATGTACATAGATTCCATGGTCATATTAAAAGGAGCGAAAAACTACGAACTCGCCATGAAATTTATAAATTTCATACATGAACCTGAAAATTATGCGATATTTCTAGATGAATTCCGTTTTCCATGCTACGTAAACACGGAAGCCGAAAAATTCCGTAAAACAAAACCCATGTACGACGCCGAAGAAATGGATCCCTGTGAATTAAAAGAGGATTTAGGTGAAGGCCTTGAAAAATACAATAGTGCCTGGCAGGAAATACGGTTCACGGCAAAATGACCATCCCGTGCGGATACTTTTAGTTTATGAGGCATAAAATGAATAGGATATTTTCTGCCGCCGCCGACATAATTTCCTTGTTTGCAAAAAAAGCGGCCGCTTCACCCGAGTATGTCGCTATGGTTTTACTTTTTTTTGCGCTCTTAATCACAGCCTTTTGTATCATACTTTTTCGGATCGGGCTTAAACTCGGGCGCTATGAAGAAAAACAAAAACTCACCGCTTTGCTCCAGGCCGGTCGAGACGACGCCGTAAAGCGCTCGCGTGCGGTCTTAAGCGGACAGATGGCGGAACAGATCGCGCCGTTTTTAAAAGACTTTCCGTGTAATCCTGCGGACGTCCGCTTTGTAGGCAAACCTTTGGATTTTATAGGATTCCCCGGCGCGGCGGACGGAAGCGGAATAAAAGAAATTTTATTTATAGAAGTAAAGACCGGAAATTCAGGTCTTTCAAAGCGCGAACGCGAGATAAAGGCCGCCGTAGAAGAAGGCCGCGTGCGTTATGTCGAATATAACCCGAGTATTTAAAATCTGCCCGATTATCGTCATAAATGCCGATAATTAAGACGGAGTCTTTATGAAAAAAAACAAATTCGCATTATTTATTGCGGTGATCATTTTTTCGCATTTTTCTTTTTTTGCACAGACTAATGTAAAAGGTACGGCCGTAAACGACGATTCAGCGAGCACAAGCGGAAGCGGAAAAATTTTTACATTCAAATATAAAAAAGACGACAGGTATCGAATACTTTCGCGCGTAAACGAAGACGTGCTTATAAACAATCAGCTCGATCATCATTCCGAAATAGTAAGCAGAGTAAGCGTTCACATAGAAAGCGTAAAAGCCGGCGGAAAAGGCGTTCACAAAGCAAACTTTATGACCTCCGATACTTCAACCGCAGGCGAAAACGGCAAACACCTCACGTGGAACGAAGAATACAACAGCGAATATGAAAGAGACGCTCAAGGCCGCTTTACCATAGACGCCGAATATTTTATGCCCGTCATCCGCGACATGCCGGTTTTTCCGCAAAAACCGATATTCCCGGGCGAAACCTGGACGGAAGAAGGATACGAAGCCCACGATCTTAGGCGGACGTTCAATATCAAACAGCCCCTAAAAGTGCCGTTTAACGCCGTATACGTCTATGAAGGCGAAAAACGCGGCGATTCGGGTAAAAAATTCGATGTCTTTACGGTAACGTACAATCTTTACTTCGACAGTCCTTCTCCCGAAAACAAAGAAGGTCTTTATTCAGAATATCCGGTAACCACTACGGGCTATTCTCAGCAAAAGCTGTACTGGGATTACGACAGAAGCGCCTTGGATCATTACACCGAAACGTTCCGCATAACAATCGTAACGTCATACGGTAATGTCTTTAAGTTTAACGGAACTACGGAAGCCGAAATAACACAGTTTGAAAGAACGTCGGACGATCTTGATAAGGTTAAAGAAAAAATCGAAAACCTTAACCTAAAAGACGTTCAGGTAAAAAATAACGACAAAGGGATAACCATAAGCCTTGAAAACATTCAGTTCAAAGCCGATTCAGCGGTGCTGCAGGAAAGCGAAAAGGAAAAACTGAAAAAGATCGCCGTCATATTAAAGGGATATCCCAATAACGATCTTCTCATAAGCGGCTATACGGCTCTGGCGGGAACGATGAAGTCGCGCCTTAAACTTTCAAAAGAGAGAGCCGAAGCGGTGGCGGATTATCTGGCGGAAATAGGTGTAAAAGACCTTTATCATATTTTTACAAAAGGATTCGGAGCGCAAAACCCCGTGGCGCCGAATAATACGGACGAAGGCCGCTCCCGCAACAGACGGGTTGAAATCACTATTCTGGATAAATAGCGAAATGCGCCCCTTTGATTATTCCTTCATTTTGTGGTATTATAAGCTTCATGGATTTGAATACTAATTTCAAGCTCAATCAGCAAGTAGTTTATCCCAGCCAGGGCGTAGGTAAAATAGTCGATATTTTCGAAAAAGTCTTTAACGGCGAAACGCTTCTTCACTATAAAATTTATCTTGAAGTGTCGGACATGATTGTGATCGTGCCCGTAAGCCGTGCGGAAGGACTTGGTATCCGCGCCATAGTTTCTGCGGAAGAAGCGCAAAAAGCGATCGATCTTTTGGGAGAAGGATTTGAGCCCATCACGTCGGATTGGAAATTGCGCTATCAAATGAATCTCGACCTGCTCAAGAAAGGCAGTATCGCCGACATTGCCGTAATCGTCCGCTGTCTATATAACCGCAGCAAGATCAAAGAGCTGCCCATTTTGGAACGAAAGCTTTACGACAACGCAAAAAAACTTCTTGAAGACGAAATTTCATTTGCAATGGGAATCCCCGTCAAAGAAGCGGAGTCCTTGCTCCACGAAAAACTTGAACCGCCAGGCCTTGCTCACGAAACCAAACGCATTATTGACAGCATCGATGACGACGACGAAGTTTTTGACGACGATGCGGACGATTCCTCCGACGAAGAAAACGACGATTCCGATGAAAAACCCATGACAGATTCCGTTGACGACGACGAAGAAGACGATGATTCGGACGACGGCTTTGAGGACTGAAATACAGGCGGAATTGGTCATCCTTGCGGCCGGGAATTCAAGCCGCATGGGCGGAATAAAAAAAGAATTTCTTCCGATGAAAGGCGGCACGGTATTATCCCAAGCTGCCCGCGCATTTTTAGAAGCCTATGATTTTGAACGCATTGTGATTTCGTTCCCGCCGGGAAATTACGACGGCGCAAAAGAGGCATTTTTTTCAGATCCTGTGATAAATTCCCTGTTAAAAACGACTAAACTGTTCTTTGTAGAAGGCGGCGCTACTAGGCAGGCTTCGGTTTTAAATTCCCTTGAACAACTTGAAAAAGAAAACGCCGCCCCCGATTCCATCGTGCTCATACACGACGGTGCGCGCCCTTTCGTAAGCAAAAAACTCATACTCGATACTATCGCCGCTGCAAAAAAGATCGGAGCCGCAGTTCCGGCCATACGCCCCGTGGATACGCAAAAAGAGGTCGGCAAAGACAAACTTATAAAAAGACATTTGGTGCGGGAGGATCTGGCGGCTGTACAGACGCCGCAAGCCTTTTTGTTTGCGCCGCTTCTTAAAGCTCACAGAAACGCTCTAAAAGACGGCTGCGTTTATACCGACGATACCGAAATATGGGGAAAATACGCAGGCGACGTAATAACCGTAGAAGGAGATCCTTTGAATAAAAAGATCACATATCCTTCGGATATCGTTAAAGACATGGAAAATCAAACGAAAAATATGATAAGAGTGGGGCTGGGATACGATCTGCACGCGCTTGTCGAAGGGCGAAAACTGTTTTTGGGCGGAGTGCACATTCCTTTCGATAAGGGGGAAGCCGCGCATTCCGACGGCGATGTGCTCTTACATGCAATCACGGATGCGCTGCTCGGTGCGTGCGCGCTCGGCGACATAGGAAGTTTTTTTCCACCTGAAGACAATAAATGGAAAGACGCCGATTCTCGATTCCTGCTAGGCAACGTTTGGAATAAGATAAGCGCAAAAGGCTGGCAGCTTTGCAACCTGGACTGCGTAATTGCGCTTGAAAAGCCTAAATTTTTACCGTACAGGGACGAAGTAAGAAGATCCATAGCTGCGATACTCGGCACGGACGAAGACAGAATCTTTGTAAAAGCCAAAACCGGCGAAAAATTAGGAAAAATAGGCCGAGGCGAAGCGGTGGAAGCGTGGGCAAACTGCCTGCTTGTTCAGTCGTCAGGCATATCGAGAATCAATTCTATTTCCGTTTCGGAATGATTCATGCGCCTTGCTATCTCTGAAATTTTCCAGCCTTGCCGCTTCAACGTTTTTATGGCTTCGCGATCCTGCGGAGTTATTCCTGAAGACTGTTTTCCGGGATTCTTTTCAAGATCCGCCTTTGTAATCCTTGCCAAAAGATTAAATTTAGTATCGATGTCCTGAGAAAGCTGGTGCAGCCGGGCTTCGCTCCGCCCTATACCGTCACGTTCGCTTTTTATGGCGTCGGTCTTGCGCTCGGCTTCTTCCAAAATTTCATGCAGCGAACCGAGTTTTTCTACGGCTTCGTTTATTCGTCCGTTGCTTGCCAAAATCAAATCCACGTTTTTTTGAACGTCTTCGATTTCCGCCGGCAAAGAAGACGCCTGACGGTTGCAGTTTGAAAGCCTTTGTTCAAGCTCGCGCAAATTTTCAAATGTTTTGTCCACATCGGACGCAACCCTGTCTATGACTTCATTTTTCTTTTCAAGACGATCGTAGCGGTCGGAAATTCCCGAAAGCGTATTTTGAAAATTGCGTACCGCTATCTGTATTTCCTGCAGGTCGTCGCTTGCCGTTTGCAAATCTTTGATTTTAGTATCCATGTTTCCCGACAAAGCAAGCAGTTTATCAAATTTCGATTCGATATTTTCGATCTGACTTCTGCCCGAATTAAAACGCAAAAGTTTTTCGTTGATTTCATTGTCAAGCTTAAGAAGACCGTTGTATTCTGCCGACAGTTTTTCGGCGTCGTCGCGGTAAAGATCAATCTTATCGAACCGGTTATCCAATTCCGTCAACCTGTCGTCCAACTGTTTTTTCATCTGCTCGGCTTTTTCATAAAGCTGCATTTGAACTTCTATGCTCTTCAATTCCTTGTCAAGCTCGCTCATCCTGGTCTGAAAATCATTCGCATCGTTTTGCATTTTCATGACCATATTTGCCTGTCGGACGCGGTTTTCTTCGCCTGCCGATTGGATTTCGTTTTTCAACGCGCGGATTTTTTGCTCGGAATCCGTGGTCTGAGATCTAACCCTCTCTTCCGTAGTTTTGAGCATCTCTTCATACATTTTCTGCATTTCAGATACTATATTTTTGGATCGGTCTTCGTATTCGGAAATGGAAGTTTCGGTTTTATCGTCTAAAGAATCTATGCGCTCCGAAAGTTCATCGAGCTTTTTTTGCCTTTCCGAAGAATATTCTTCCATGCTGCCGTCGAGAATGCCTTGAGCTTCCTCTATTTTTTGTGCGGCGGCGTCCTTCATGCCGTCAAGCTGTTCTTCAAACAGAGACCTCGCCTCGTCAAACTGCTGCCTCAAGTGCTGTTTCCACGTATTAAATTCGGACATCGCGGCGTCTATCGAAGAAACTCCCGTCTTTTGGCGGCTTTCCACACCTTCTTCAAAGGCTTTAAGATCTTCAAGTATTTCTTTTTCCTTTTTTTCAAGCTGAGATATTATCCTTGCGTTATATGCTTCGGAAGCTTCTTTAAGAGCTTTTTCCGAATCCGAGGAAGCCTGCTGCAAATTCTCACGATACTGTTCCATAAAACCGGTCATCTCGCTGCGAACCTGTTCAAGCTGTTCTTGAATGTCTTCGCGCGCCAAGGCTATGTCCGAAGAGCTGCGGGTCAAAAATTCCTTGTTGCGCTCCTGAAGCGCAAGAAGTTTGTTTTTTAAGTCTTCCGTATAATTGCTTTCAACCGCGTGCCTTTGGTCCTCGTACTGCCCCGAAAGTTTTCCGAGCCGGCTGTCAAAGTCCTGCTTCCATTCGTTAAGCTCGTCCGAAAGTTTTGCAGCGCTCGCTCTCAAATTCGAATCGAAAGAATCTTCAAGCCCGTGAAGTTTTTCGCTCACGCTGCTTACGGCGGATTCCTTAAGAGAGTCTAAAGATTTTTCAAGGGCGGAAAGTTCGGCGGCTATTCTGTCAGAATTATCCTTTATCGAAAGCTCAAAATCGCTTTGACGCTTTTGCTGTGCGGCTGAAAAATCCGTAAAATCCGATAAGATGCGGTTCTGAGTCTGATCCATCGCCTTACGAACCGCACTTTCAAGAGATTCAAGATCCTGTCCGGACATTTCAAGATTTGAAAGTCTGTATAACAGGTCCTTTTTATATTCTTCGATGCGGGCGTCCAAATTTGAAAGAGAAGCCGTTACGGCGGAAAGTTTTTCTTCGGCAGACTTCGCAGCAGAAACTGCGCTTTCATTTATCAGATTGATCTTTTCTTGGACGGAATTTTTATACGATTCCAAGTTGCGCTCTGAAATTTCTCTATATTTTTCATATGCGGTTTTTTCCTTATTTTCCGCATCGGAAACCGCCTCTAAAAACATAGAATCGTAACGTTCTTGCAGCCGGACAATCTGAGACTCCAGAGAAGCTCTTATACCTTCGAGAGTCTTTCCGTTGCCGTCCGCTTCTTCGGCAAGCTCTTGTGTCGTTTGACGTATTCGGTCTGCGCTCTCGTCAATTCGGCTGTTTAATTCCGCAAACTTTCTTTCAAGCTGTTTGTCGAATGCGAGATTCTGTTCTTCCAGCAAAGATTCGTATCTTCCCTGCAGACTTTTTTCACGCTGTTCCGTTTCGGCCATTGCCTTAGTTAAAAAATCCGCCGTATCGGAAAGCTGTTTTTTAATTTCCTCCGAATTTCGGTTTATTTCGGTCTTATAAGATTCGCAGCGCGCGGAAGCCTTTTCGCTCAGATGTTTAAAAACGGTGTCTTCAAGCTGAGTCGCTTTTTGGGCAGCGGAATTATACGCGGACGCTATGTCGGCATTCAGCTTTGCAAGAAGTTCTTCGCTCCGTTTTTGGGCGGCGCCGGTCGATTCGTCAAGTTTTTGAGCGCGCAGCTGGTAGCGATTCAAAAGTTCGCTTCCTATCGCCTTGAGCTGTTCGGCGTTTTTGCCTGCAAAATCCGCGGTAATGACGGACAGCTTTTTTTCAATGGAATCCGCCGTCTTTTTTTGAGCGTCGAAACGCGCGTTTACCTGATCGATGACGGAAGACGCTTTTTGTATGCGAAGAAGGTTTTCTTCAACCCGCGCGGACATATCGACGAGTTTTGCAAGTTCGTCTTCGTATTCGGAGGTTTTTTGCTTAAGATTATCTACAACGGAAGTTTTTTCGGAAAGATTTTCCGTCATCTGACGAAATTCTGCAAGCTGCTTTTCAAAGCGTTTTACGGCAGCCGCAGACATAGTCTGCTTTGCGTCAAGTTCGGCGCCTACTGTCATAAGCGCATGATTTTTATCTTTGAAGTATGCGTCAAAATCGGACATGCGCTTGTCCGCGTACTGGCGAACCTTATCCATAGAATTATTGTCTTTATCCAAATAACGGAATACCAATACAACGCCGAAAGATAATATCAGCGATAATAAGATCGTAAATACTCCCACTTTTACCCATCCAAACAACAACGGAACTTCGCCCTGCATTCAAGACATAACGAAGTCCAAAGTATTTATGAATCCGGGGATTTCAATTTCCCGGCGTTCCTTCCAATATGATGTCCTGAAACTTCCTGTAATCGGCAAAACAAATATCGGCGCTAGGACATTTTATATGAAACAGCCTCCGATACCACGGTTCAAGATAAGCGGTCTTCATCCCGGCGTTTTTTGCGCCGTTCACATCGAAACGAATACTGTTTCCAACGTAAAGTATTTTTTCGGGAGGGACCTTAAGCACCATCGATAAAATTCCGAACGGATATTTGGACGGTTTAAGAGCGCCGATAGTTTCCGTTCCTAAAACAGTTTCGCAATACGGTATAACTCCCCAGATAGCTCCCTTTTGTTCGGGCGGAAAATCGGACAAAATCGCAAGCCTGTAACCCGCTTCTTTTAATTTACGGAAAGTCTCTTCAACATTTTTGTAAGGGGTTAAAGAATCAAAAAAAGGTCTAAGCCCCTTGTACACAATAGTGTCGATCTTTTCTTTTGCTTCCGCAGCGGTACACTTCATCTCTATTGCCAAAAGCCTTGCCTGATATTCAAAAAAATCCGCCAGCGGAGCCGTCCTGTGAAGAATTTTTCTTACCTTACCGTACTGTAAAAAAAAACGCAGATGAGAAAGGATATATGGAAATATTTTTAAGTTAAGCCGCCAGGAAGGATACAGAGTACCGTCTATATCAAAAGCTATTACCTCAAAATCTTTCATTCTTTTATTATATAATATCTTACACGGATATGTCGAGTTGTAAAAATATTAAAGATAGGAATACCGCCTGAATCCGTAAAACATGCAGAGATAAAGGCGGAGAAGGGAAATTGCTTGGTAACATAAAAAACGGCCATATTCTCGGCGGAAAATTTATCGCCGCGGCAAGGTCGCTTTTTTATTGAC
This sequence comes from Treponema parvum, assembly GCF_017893965.1. Taxonomy (NCBI): domain Bacteria; kingdom Pseudomonadati; phylum Spirochaetota; class Spirochaetia; order Treponematales; family Treponemataceae; genus Treponema; species Treponema parvum. The sequence goes on along the minus strand of NZ_CP054142.1, from coordinate 556,877 downwards.
AAATATTCACTTTAGTTCATATATTATAGATATGTGGAATGTAGCCTCATCAGATGAATATGATGCTTGGTTTGAGACCTTGGATGAAGAATGTAAAGAAGCCGTATTGGAACGGGTTTTACTTCTTCACCGGTTTGGACCGAATTTGCCACGGCCGTATGCTGATGTCCTGCATGGAGTAAAAAAATATAAGAATTTAAAGGAGCTTAGGAATCAAACACAAAAGCATTTACTTAGGATAGCGTATTACTTTGATTCAAAAAGAAATACGTTTTTGCTGATCGGCGGTGACAAAAAAAGTAAAGATCAGAAAAAGTTTTATAAAGATCTGGTTACAAAAGCAATTACAATTCTTGAGGAACATGAACGGAGAATAGAAAATGAAAGACGCAATAAAAATGATGAAATGTAAAATGTCGCCTGAATCCGTAAAACGCGCGCAGATAAAGGCGGAGCGGGATATTATGGCCATAAGATTAGCCGAACTTCGTGAAGAAAGAAACGTAAAACAGTCGGAAATGACAAATTTTACTCAGTCATCAGTTTCAAAAATCGAAAAGAGAAAAGATATAAAAATTTCAACATTGATAGATTATCTGGATAGTTTGGGGATGGGGCTTGAAATAATTACTTATCCTAAAATGTCGGATTCAAAGAGCATGGAAAAAGTTTTGCTAAAAGTGTAGGAAACTTAGCGCGGTTTTCAAAACCGATAAAGCTATTTTTTTACGATCGTAAGATCGAATACTGCCGTACTTTCGGATGAAGATTGCGCAAAACGCCATTTTACGATCTGTTCCTTTATTTCAGTTTGAACTGCAGGCGACAAAGACGAAGACGGCATAGTTATTCCGGAGAGCAGAACGTTCCCGTTAGGCAAGATTCTAAACTTGATTTTCAGTTCTACCGACGTTTCAATAGATTCGGCATTCTTGTTTGAAATACGAATCACAGGTTCCTTAGGCTCCAAAAGCCGGCGCACGCTTCCGTCCGTCATCGCTATGGAAATTCCCGACGCCCCGCCGTCCGAAGAAGAATAAGAAGCGGCGCCGAGCAAAGCGGTAGACGTAACGGAATTCCCTGAAGAAGAAAAAGAACGCGGGCGTATCGCTCCGATACCGCTTAGAGACTCTTTTACGCTGCCGGAAACGTTCAAATTTTCCTGAGAAAACCGCGAATCTGACGATGACGACACGCCGGATGCCGGCTCGGAAGCGGAACTTGCAGCGCTTCCCGAGCTCCCGCGCACAGCGTCGGAATCTGCAATCCGCTTTTGCCGGACAGTGCCCGCCGAGCCGGAAACTACGGTATTTGCGCCGTCGTTAAAAACGCTGTCGTTCCATTCGCTCGATTCGGTCTTTTTTCGAGAAGAAAGCTGTTCGGCCAAAAGCTCTTCATTGCTTTTAGCATACGTGGGCTTTGAAAGCGTATATTTTGGAGCTTGTCGGGCAGGCTGGCTTGAAGGCGAAGGCGTTTTTGAAGCGGGCGAAGTCTGCACAGGAGAAACCTCCGGCGAAGTTTCACGCGTCGACTCTTTTTGCGCGGGCTGCGAAGTTTGAGCGGAGTATGAACGCGGCTCTGCTGAGGGCGTCGCAAGCTTTGCAAGAGTTTTTAAATTTTGCGGTTCGGTAAGCGTTATACGAATTTCTTTATATTCGGGAACGGAAGGTTTAAAATGCACCGACACCGATAATACGCATAAGACAATCCAAATACAGGCCGTCGCCGAAAAAGCCAGCTTTCTGCCTTTCGTATTAACGTCGTCGTCTTTATGGATAATAAAAATATGATCGGCAAGCCTTCTCACAAAATTCATTTTTTAGTCGTCCTGAGATTTACCGCGGAAAATCCGTTTTTTCTTAATACGTCAAAAATACGCACGATAGTCCCGTTGGTAACTTCACTGTCGGCTTCAAGGGTGACAGGATATTCTTCCCTAAGCTTCTCTCCGGTGTCAAAAGCGGCGAGGTTTTCATCCAAAGCCCGGTAAGAGACTTTAAGTTCGTTAAAATACATATCGCCGTTTTTTTCCGCAGTGATCGTTATTCCTGCGGAGGCGACCGATTTTGCCGTAGAACTTTCAGGCAGGGCTACGCTTATACCCGGCAGCACTGCAAAAGTCGTCGAGACAAGAAAAAAAAGTATAAGCTGAAAAACCACGTCTATCATGGGAACAAGGTCGACGCTGGCTTTTAAACCGTTTCTTCGTTTTACGCGCATTTAGTGAATCCTTCCCGACAAACGCAATAAAACCGACGTTACAGCAGATTCCATTTCCGCAATACGGCGATTTACCCGCGACACAAAATAATTGTGAAATATAAGAGCCGGAATTGAAACGGAAAGTCCGGCCGCAGTTGTAAGGAGCGCTTCTCCGATCGCGCCTGCAAGCGAAGCGGGATCTCCCATAGAACCGCCCGCGCTCAAAACGCCGAAGGCCTTAATGTTGCCTGTGACGGTTCCGAGAAGCCCCAGTAAGGTGGAAATATTCGCTATGGTTCCCAGCGGCGTGAGCAAATGCTCAAACTGCGGTATCACGGCGTTCATTTCGGCAGAAACGGCTTCTTTTAAATCGTCTTCAGCCCAACGGCGGCATTCAAGAGCCTTTTTTATAACTTGCGCGGCGGGAGTTCCGGCGGCGACACAATCCGCTTGAGCGGTTTGAAAATCGTTTTGCATAAGACTCTTATCAAGCAGCAAATTCAATTCGCCGTCGCGCTTTTTAATCGAAAAAAAATAATAACTGCGTTCTATTATGATAAAGGTTCCGGCGACTGCACATAAAAAAATGGGAATCATCAACAGCCCGCCTGATCGCAATAAATCGAACATCACATCACCTCGCTGAATATATTTTAGAAAAAGAATTTTACCAAAAGGGCGGCGCTGCCGCTCCTTGCACCGTATTTACCGGCGTAGGTTCTCAGCCTGCCGGCAGCCAATTTTACAATATCATCCACTTGCACCGCAATGCGGACTGCAGAAGTAAAACGAACAAAGCTTGCAAAATCAATTACAGGAGTTTTATCGGCGCCCTCGCCCGCTTCAAATCCCAGAGAAAGGTCGGCTCCCGTGCGGGCGTCGGAGCTTTGCACGGACGCGGCGAATTCCGCCAAATGCCTGCTTTCAAGCACCGGAATGTCTTTCCACTCTGCAGTCCACAAAGCCGAAAACGTAAATATTCCCGCATAAAACGAAATATCCGCCTTTGTTTTCAAAAGCTCGCGCTCGGTTTCGGAAAATCCGTACATTCCGGACGGCAAAGCTCTCTCGTAATCCGGCTGCCAAACGCCGTTGCCGAATGCGGTTTTACGGTATTCGGCGGAACCGTTAAAAGTAAGATTTGCGTTTACAGGAAAAGCCGTCCGAACATAAACATACCAGTCCGTTGTTTCAGGAGGAATAAAATTTAGAACGGCAAAGCCGTACTTCTTTTCAAGCATGGAATACGTTTCCTGCACTGAAGATATTCCTCCTTGAGCTGAAAACACGAACGGGCCGCTCATAAACGACGGTTCCGCTTTTATCTCAAAGCCGAGCGTAAAAGGAACGATAATTTTGCGGTCGCTTCCGATCGCAGTTCCCGCGACGGCGGAAACTTCTTCAAAAACGGTAAAAATGCCGTTCGACCAGCTTATATCCGCTCCAAGGCGGCCTCTGTGAGCGGCCTGCGCGTCAAATTCCGAGGACGTTATGTTTTCATCACCCGCAATATTATTCTGCTGTTTATAATCCGCTAAAACTTTCAATTTAACCTGTCCTATTTCCCAAGATGCGCGGACAAAGGGATCCAAAAGGAATATCGAAGCGCCTTCTTCAGGAGCCGAAACGGAGGACGAATTCTTTTTTCCTGCATAACGGCCGTACCACGAAGCTCCGGCGGAAAAAGTCAGCTCAAAAATATCCGAAGGATGAAAACCCGCTTCTACCCTTCCGCCCAAATTCCGTTTTGAAACGTCGTAAAATACGGGAGAAACATTTTGCATGCCGTTACCGTTTTTTTCATACGAGCCTGAGAATTTCCAAACGGAAGAAGGAAGCGTAAAAGTTTTATCGCCGTAAATCTTAGTCGTGTCGTCAAAAAAACCGTCGGAGGCGTCTTTTCGGGAATATCCTGCGGAGCTTTCATGAAAAAAGCCCAGCAAAAACGGATTTTCGCCCGAAGACCGATAAACCGAAAAATCTCCTGTAAAAAACTCAGGATAACCGCCGCCCACAAGCCCTTCTGCAAAGATATCCTTTTCTTTTGTTTTTTCGTCGGCGGTTTCCGTAAGAGAACCTTCACTCCAGGTATGATCGGGCAGCTTTACAAAGTTTCCGGCCGCGGTGTTTTCATCTACAATTACGTCGGAAAAATCGGGCAGAGCGTCTTTTACCGTAAGAACTTCGTTACCGGAAACAACCGTTTCCATGTCGGGCAAGATTATTTCTTCCGTATGCGACACTGAAATGCATAAAAAAAGCAAAGACGCAAATATAAAAAATTTAACCGGACAGCCCAAGCAGCCGTTTTTTATCTCGTTCACACTGATATTCATAAAATCAAAACCTCGTCTTTTCCATCGTTTTTTCACATTCGGTATTTCTCCACAATACGCTTCGCTCCCATATTTTGCGCGCTTTCGGGATAAAGCTTTTCAAGCAGAGCCGCCGTCTCTTTCGCGTTGCCGTACTGCGACGAAGCGTCAAAGGCCTCTACGGCTCCGTACAAAGCGGCCGCCGCGGAATCTTCGTCGGCGCTCATGCGGTAATAAGACGCCGCGTCAAGATACAGCTTTGCGCTTTCGGCATTTTTTTCTTGACGGCGGCGATACGAAGCGAGCAAAACTGCGTTTTTAGCGGCGAACAGACTTTCCGAATCAAGGTTCTTTTTCTGTACGGCGAGCAGCTGTGCGGAAAGAGAGATCGCCTTTTCCTGCATATCGGGCGATTTTGAATACAATGCGGCAAGTTCCGTACCGGCTTTGCGGCCGGCAGGCGTGTTAAGTCCGCCCGAATTTTCATATTCGGATATTTTTTGTACGATTTTTATATCGCTTCCGGCAACCAGCCGTTCAAGTTCTTTGATTTGATCGTCGATCTTGTCGTCTTTCGCCTGCCGGCCGTATTCGGATAAGAGCCTGTTCGCTTCAGCCAAAGCAGATCGGTAATCTCCCGCATGCCTGTAAAGCGAACACAAATTTTTTACGGCGGCATAGCGGTATGCGCTTTCGGGCATGGCGCTCAAAAAAAGTTCGTATTGAAGAACAGCCTTATCGGTGAACCCCAGCGCGGCAAGACTTTCCGCACAAAAATACATCGCGGCATCGTAGAATCTCCCCGACGGGAATTTTCTTATATACTCTTCAAAACGTTTGACGGCGGCATTATAATCTTTTGCGGCGTAATAAAGCTCTCCGCGGCGATACAAGGCGTCTTCCGTAAGCGTACTACGTGGAAAATCTTCGGTTATAGAGGCATACAGTAAGTCCGCTTCTTTGATTTTTTTGTCTTTTTCATAGATCTGCGCAAGTTCATACCTGCACTGCACGGCAAATTCATCTCTTTGCACTGAATAAGGTTTTAAAAGCGAGGCCGCTTTTTCAAATTGTCCAGTGTCAGAATAGATTCCCGCACATAAAAGAGAAGCTTTACGCCTTTTACTCGGCGATATTGAAATTTTAAGAGCATCTTCGGCCGAGCTTTCCGCGCCTTTGAGGTTTCCCGACTGAACGGCGGCTGCGGCAGATGTCATATAGGCGTTCCATGTCAACTCGTGCGAAGGATATTGACCGGCGAAGGCGACGAGGGTCTTATAAGACGCGGCAAAATCGGAATTTCGGTATTGCGCATAACCGATATAAAATTGCGCAAAAGCTTTGTATTTAGGCTCCGCATTTTTATCGGACAGATATTTTGAAAATTCTTTTATAGCGGAATTCCAGTCGCCGAGATTAAAATCGGCGAGAGCGGCATAATACGGCGCTTCGGAAAGAGGCGACAACCTTGCCGCTGCGGCAGCTTCTTTATTTTTTCCCGTGCGTATCAAAATATTTACGTAATTTAAACGCATTCGATCGGACAATAAAGAATCCCTTTCCAGATCCGAAAATACAGCCAAGGCTTTTTCAAGAGGATCTCCGTTTTTCCCGTCAGCGCTGCCGCTTTTTCCGTCGGAACCGCTGCCTAAAGCCGATAAAACAAGAGCGTATAAAAGCCTGCTTTCACCGCTGTGTTTCCATGCGGCGCTTCCTTCGATTTCCGTTTCAAGTGAAGAAACCGCAGCCGCCGTACTTCCGGTCTTATATTCGGCAAGGGCCTTCCAATAAAGCGAATCGGCGTCAGGTTTTTTTATGCGGGAAAGATATTTAAAACAAGCGTCCCAGTCTTGACGCAAAGCCGAATATCGGGCAAGGCGTTTTAAAACGTCTTCATATAATCCGCTTTCAAGCCCTGCTAAATCGTTTTCATATTCTTTCAGAACCGGTAAAAGATAAGTTTCTGCGGCTAACGCTCTGGCGCTGAGACTTTCGCCGCCGGAATTTTTAACCGATCTTGAATTTGCGTTCGCCCCGCCGGATTTTTTGTCCGCTTCGGCCGCTGCCGGGATTTCCGATCCGCCCTCCTTCAAGATCAACTCCGCATTGTAAACGGCTCTTATGTGCCGCACGGGTTCCGCGGCGTTTTCACTTATCGAAGAAAGACATGTTTTCGCCTTAGGATAATTTTTCGATTCGAATGAATCGACGGCAAGCCTCAGCCAAAATTCATCGATAATATCAGAAGAATCGGAAAACTTTTTGCCGACGGACGAAAGTATTTCTCCCGGATCCTTTTTTATTTCTGCGGGATGCGAAGAAGACAGCGCATACGCTTTTTGCAGAGCCGAAACAACTAAAGCGCGTTCGCTTCCGGCAAGAACTTTTTCATAAAGATCGTAAGCTTCTCTATAATTTCCAAGAGCCGCTTGGCAGTCTCCGGCGTACAGCGTAATCCGTTCGTTTACGGGCGGTGAAATCGCGGCAAAAGACGGATAAATTTTTAAAACCTTTTCAAACTGCCTTGTACGCACGTATGAGTCAACAAGAAGGACGGCGGCTTCTTCATATTCTTCGGGGGAATAAAACGGCCCGTTTGCAATGACGTATTCAAAAAGAGGTGCGGCGGAAAAATAATCCTGCTGAAAAACGCAAGTTTTTCCCGCGTAAAACAGCGAAGAAGCGTAAAAAAATTTTGATTTTTCATTTTCTTTTGAACCAGAAGCCGCTTTGTAAAATAAATTTCGTGCGGAGGGAAGGTCTTTCAGCGACAGGCATGTGCGGGCAAGCCAGTATGAAGAAGCGATTAAAAGTTTTTTGTCGTCCTTTGCAGACGATAAAGCCTTTTCAAGGACACTTTTAGCTTCGCTAAAACGGGACAAACGGAATAAACTTTCGCCTTTAAAAACTAAAACCTGCGGTAAAAACGTAGAAAAAGGATAATTTCTTAAAAATATTTCCGAGCGGGAAACCGTTCCCGGATAAAAACCGCTGTTATAAGCCGCCTGTATTTCTCCGAATAAAAAAATCTCGGGAGGAACCGCTTCGGGTGATAACTTTTCGGCTGCAGAAGACTCAAAATTTCCCGCGCCGTACTCAGCTTCGGCCGCTAAGGGAACCGTCGCCCCCGAGAACGCTAGAGCCGCAAAAACAATTCCTGCAAGGCCGCTTGATAACCTACTCTTCAGTTTGCGGGAAAAATCTATCCTCCGTTCCGACCCTGACAAGATGTACAAAATCGTTTTTATATCGCTGCATAAAATACGGTAAGGACAACTCTTTAGCATTTTCAAAAACCGTACAGTCAAAATGTCCTCCGGAATCGAAAAAAGGAAATATCACCGCACAATTATTGAACGGCCTAACTTCCGGAACGGTTTGCGCCGTGCTTCTGATTGCCGCCAAATAACAAAAAGAAGGCTCGGTCGCAGACAGCACATACAGTATCGCTTTAAGTTTTGATACGGCATAACCGGTATCCTTTATATATCCTGCGGTATTGACTATCGTACCGTTTATCAATTCCGCGCTGAACGGTTCTATCGTTACATCCACGCCGGAATCCTTATACAGGTATTTTTTATTCGTGTATACCGATAAGGAAGCCGCCGCAAGATTCCTCGTCCAATTTAAAGCGAAGGACAAGTCATATTTATCGTCTATTATCCCTTGCAGACCTACCGATTTAAAAGTTACCGTAGGCACAAGCAAAGGTTCTCTGTATGTGTAACTCCCCGTCAACGGATATATCAAACCGTCCACTACCCATTTAACAAATCCGGCGTTGGAAAGTGACAGTTTTCCGCTGTCTTTTTTCGTTTTTTTCCTTTCTTTTCCCGTAAGGACGGAAACAGGCCTTCCCGATTCGTCATACATGGCGTCATCGGCAAATACGATCGAAGGAAGATTTTCACGAATAACCTGTATCATCTGAAGGCTGCTGTGATACATTTCAGGGGAAACGATTACGTAATTCCACGGAATAACGGATCTGGTCCACTCATAAAGCTGCTCGAACGAGGCGGTGTAAAAACTGCTGAAAGGAAGCGCAAGCTGAACGCCCCTGGAAGCATAGTTGTTAAAGATCACCATATCGACAAGGGAAACTCTGCCCAAAGGCGAAATCTGAACGAAAACATCGCTGTCTGCGGAAAAATAATACCGTATACTCACGGGGTTTCCTGTAATCTTGTTTCTGACAAGAACCCAGCTTCCGCTTATGTCTCCGGGATATTCGGTTTTTATTACGGTCTCGACGCCGCTTCTTGAATAAACGTCTACGGGAATCTTCGTTTCGGGGGAAACATAGATAAAAACATCCGTATCGTTTTCTTCGGCACGGATCTGAAAACGCCTGCCTTCATAATTCGTCCTTATTTCAGGTCTTCGGCCGTATAAGAGCTCTACGGATTCTGTAAACCAAGTATCCGTAAGTTCTCTGCGGACCTCCGCCGAATCCGGAACGTTAAAACGATTGTAATCTGCAAAAACAGGGGACAGAGAAAAAACGATAAAAAATAATACGGCAAGACGTTTCATACAAACTCCCATAATCGGCGAGGGTTCGAGTCTGCGCAAAAGTGCGCAAAACAGCGGACTCTCTTGACCGCCGCTCTTAACCGGGTTTTACATCTAATTCCGATCTTCTCCGACAACTACGGGAACGTTTATCTCTGCCGTCATCGGAACCATAGATGTGTCTACAGGATCGGTATCGATGAGTCCCATACTGCCTTCCGCATAGCGGACTTCGGGCTTTACCCAACCCTTTTTAGTATACACAAGCCCCTCTTCATTTTCATCAGGATGAGAGCCTATCGGAGCGTTGGACAGTAAAAGCTTAAGGCGGTTTAACTGATTTACTTCGCTTGAACCCGGATCGTAATCGATAGCGCTTATATTGGATTTCGGGAAACGCCTTCTAAGTTCCTTTATCATGCCCTTGCCTGTAACGTGATTCGGCAAACACGCAAACGGCTGCACGCACGCTATGCTCGGCACTCCGGAATGTATCAATTCCACCATTTCGGCCGTAAGGAACCACCCTTCTCCCGTTATATTACCGAGCTGAACTATATCGTCTACGCCCTTCATGAGATCGTATATAGAAGACGGCGGTTCGAATCTTCGGCTCTTTGCAAGATAACGCTTCAAATCCGTCCTGTAAAGCTCCAAAAGCCATACGGACAATTTTGCGTAAAATTTTGTCTTTTTGGCAAACGCCAATTTTTCATGACGGAAAATACCGTTGCTGAAAGAATAAAACAAAAAGTCCGCCAGATCAGGCATAACGCACTCGGCTCCTTCGGCTTCAATCGTATCAACGATTTCATTATTCGCCGTAGGATGGAATTTTACAAGGATCTCCCCTACAACTCCTACTCGCGGTTTTTTGACGGGCAAAAGCTCAAGCTCGTCAAATTCCTTTATAATCTTTTTCAATAAGCGATGATATTTCGACAAAGAAAGCGATTTTATGGACTTTTCGGCGATAGCGTTCCATTTTTCGTACAACTTGTTGGCGGAACCCGGTTCGGCTTCATAAGGTCGTGTGCGGTATAAGACGCGCATAAGAACGTCGCCGATCATAAGAGCCATTAGGGCGCGGTGCAGCAGCGGCAATGTAACTTTAAAGCCCGGATTTTTTTCAAATCCTTGAGCGCTCAAAGACAGAACAGGTATATCCGACCATCCCGCATCGTTGAGCGCGCGTCGGATAAAACCTATGTAATTAGTGGCACGGCAGCCGCCGCCGGTTTGCGTTATTATGAGGCTTGTGTGATCAAGATCGTATTTTCCGGACTCCAGAGCGGCGATCATCTGTCCCGCCACAAGGATTGAAGGATAGCATGCGTCGTTATTTACAAATTTAAGTCCCGCTTCAACCGCTTTAGGATCTACGGCGTCGAGAAGAACAAAATTATAACCGCAATAACGGAACGCTTTTTGAATAAGGCGCATATGAATGGGAGAAAGCTGGGGACACAAAATAGTATGCGTATACTTCATCTCTTTTGTAAAGATCTTGCGCTGATACGAGGCGGCCTTTATTACGGGTTTTTTGTTATTTCTCTCGCGTGCCTTTACCGCCGCAATAAGACTGCGTATCCGTATTCGAACGGCGCCGAGGTTCGAGCCTTCGTCGATCTTTATGAGCGTATACATATGTCCTTTGGAATGCATTATCTCGTCCACTTGATCGGCGGTAACGGCGTCAAGCCCGCAACCGAAGCTTGTAAGCTGTACCAGTTCGAGGTTCGGCATCTGCGAAACAAAGGCTGCGCATCTGTATAAGCGGTTATGATAAGTCCACTGGTCGACTATGCGTAAAGGTCTTTCAATCGCGCCGAGGTGCGCCAAACTGTCTTCCGTAAAGACCGCAATTCCAAGTCCGCTGATCATTTCAGGAATTCCGTGATTTATTTCAGGGTCAAGGTGATAAGGTCTTCCGGCAAGCACAATGCCGTTTGCGCCGCTTCTTATGATGTCTTCTACGGCGGTTTCGCCCGCCGCTTGTACATCCGCGCGGAATTTTTCCTGCTCGGCCCATGCGGCGTCTACGGCCTTGTTTATTTTTTCCTGCGTTAGCGCCGGAAAATGGATTTTAAATTCTTCGTACAGACGCTCGGCAAGCCGTTTTTTATTGTATATAGGCAGAAAAGGATTCATATATAATACATCCTTGTCCTGGCGCAGAGCGTCTATGTTGTTACGCAGAACTTCAGGATAACTTGTCACAATAGGACAGTTATAGTGATTGCCCGATCCCGAGTCTTCCTGTCTTTCATACGGAGCGCAAGGATAAAAGATGAATTTTATTCCCCGGCTTAAAAGCGCTTCTACATGTCCGTGCGATATTTTACCCGGATAACATACTGATTCCGACGGAATGGACTCAAGTCCTTTTTCATAAATCGTGCGCGAAGACCGCGGAGACAGCTGAACGCGGAATCCCAGCTCCGTAAAAAATGTAAACCACAAGGGATAATTTTCATACATATTAAGAACGCGCGGAATTCCGACTTCGCCCATCGGAGCGTCTTCAATTTTAAGGGGAACGTAACCGAACAAACGCTTATATTTCCAATCAAAAAGATTCGGCAGCTTGGAATTTTCAGAACTCTCGGCCTTCGAAGTGTTTTTATTGCTTGCGTCCACTACGTTTCCGCCTATTTCAGCTCCGCGCTCACACCTGTTGCCGGTTACAAAGTGGCGTACCTGAACCGCATTTTCTCCGAAAGAATTTTCTTTATCCGAAACTTTTACAGTCGAAAAAGTATTTATCGTCAAAAGACAATTATTCTGGCATTTTCCGCATCTTGTAAGTTTTAAATCCACTCGGAAAGAATCAAGCTGCTCGAGGGTTGATATTTTGGATCTTACCTCATGAGTCGTCCCTTCAGGCTCGCCGGGTTTGGGCGCCGTCATATCGCGCCATTGGTCGATCGCTATGAGCGCGGCTCCGTAAGCGCCCATAAGCCCTGAAACGTCGGGGCGGAACACTTTAACGCCTGAAATTTTTTCAAAAGCGCGCAGGACGGCCATATTCTTAAAGGTACCGCCCTGAACAACGACTTTCGTGCCGATTTCACTTGCTCTGCGCAATTTTATTACCTTAAAAAGCGCATTTTTTATAACGGAATAAGAAAGGCCAGCTGAAATATCCGCGACGGAAGCGCCTTCTTTTTGAGCCTGTTTTACGCGGCTGTTCATAAAGACTGTACAGCGGCTGCCTAAATCCACCGGATGTTTTGCAAGCAAGGCAAGCTGGCTGAACTGCTCAACATCCATTCCCATAGTGTGCGCAAAATTGTCAAGAAAGCTTCCGCAACCGGCGGAACACGCTTCGTTCAGCTGGATGGAAACGATCGCGCCGTCTTTCATGCGCAGGCACTTCATATCCTGTCCGCCTATGTCCAAAAGAAATTCCACGCCGGGAACGAAGAATTCCGCCGCGCGGTAATGAGCGATAGTTTCAACTTCCCCCGAATCTACGTTGAGAGCCGCCTGAAAAAGAGCCTCTCCGTATCCCGTAGAAACTGCGCGGGCTATATAAACGTTTTCAGGAAGCTTTTTATACAGATCTTTTAAAACACGCACGGCCAGATCCACGGGATTACCGGCATTGACATCGTAAAAATCCCAAAGCAGACGACCGTCTTTATCGAGCAAAACGGCCTTTGTCGTCGTGGAACCGGCATCGAGTCCTAAAAACACAGGCCCTTGTGCCTTTTCAAGATCCGAACGCACAGCCTTTTCTTTAGAATGTCGCTGTTTAAACTCTTCAAGTTCTTCTTCATTTGAAAACAGGGGTTCAAGTCTTTGAACTTCGTTGAGTTCCGCGCCGACTAATTTTTTCAGATCTTCGCGGAAAGATTTTATGGTAGGGAAAACCTTGTTTTTTTCGCCGGAAACGGCCTTCGGCAGCATGTCCGCTGAAAAAGCGGCTCCCGTAGCGACAAAAAGCTGAGAATTTTCAGGAACTATCGTAGAATCGGCGTCAAGTTTTAACGTGGCGATAAAACGTTCCCTAAGCTGATCCATAAAATGGAGCGGTCCGCCTAAAAAAGCCACTTTTCCGCGGATAGGTTTTCCGCAGGCAAGGCCCGAAATCGTCTGATTTACAACCGCTTGGTAGATAGAAGCGGCAATATCTTCGCGGCGCGCGCCTTCATTGATAAGAGGCTGAACGTCCGTTTTGGCAAATACCCCGCAGCGCGCCGCTATGGGGTAAATTGTAGACGCGCCCTTGGCCAATTTGTTAAGGCCAGCGGCGTCCGTTTCAAGCAGCGCGGCCATCTGATCGATAAACGCGCCTGTACCGCCCGCGCAGGTTCCGTTCATGCGCTGTTCTACGCCATTGTCAAAATACGTTATCTTTGCATCTTCGCCGCCGAGCTCTATGACAACATCGGTTTGAGGTATGAGCTTACGAACGGCCGTTGTGGCGGCGATAACTTCCTGAATAAACGGAATGTCGAGCCACTGCGACACGGAAAATCCTCCGGATCCTGTAACCTTTGCGCTTATAGTCTGATTTTCGCCAAGCGGAAGTTCAGCCGCGACAACATCAAAAGCCTTGGAAACCACCGTAATGATCGTGTTGCGAATATCCGCGCGGTGGCGCTCATACGCGCTGTAGAGAATATTATTGGAAGGTCCGAGCGCGACAATCTTTACCGTCGTCGAACCGACGTCTATGCCAACCCGTACGGGCTGAGTTACGGGAGAAAAGGAGGAAATTTTTTCTCCCATTGGTTTAAACTCCATATATATCCTTGAAAATTAGAAAACCGCAAAATAATAATCCGGATATTACCGTTTATCCGGACAATACATATTACCGCGCCGACCGGTAACGTGTATTATATTAAATATATCTGTAAAGTGTTTTTTTTTCAAGGAAATAATGTTTGTCGTATCCTTTCATTCTACGATCGTCCAACACATGTCAAAGCGTGGTAAAATTTTAAAGGGGAACCTAAAACCGCCCGCTTAGGCGACAAGTTTTACAGATAAAAAGTCCCGCGGCGGTTTTACCGAGAGAGATAAATGCAATCACATCAAAAATGAATGGTAAATGCTTTTCACTTCAAAAATGACGTGTTAAACTGTATTAATGAGTTATATTTGGGAAAACGAATCTTGGCCGAATTTTGAATTTGGAGATTCGTCCGTAGCGGCGGCGTTGAGTCATCTGAACAAAGAAAAACAGATGACTGACATTGCCTATTCTTTGATCGATAATCAGACAAGAAACCAATTGATTGCAAGAAATCTCTCAGCAGACATCGTTTCCTCCCTTTCAATCGAAGGTGAATCGATAGATGTCGACTCCGTCTATTCCTCTGTTTCAAAGCATCTGGATGTTGCATTTACAGGAAAATCAAAGGACAGCGCATATGCTCAAAGCATTTTTGAAATGGTTACCGACGCGCTGGATAACCATGAACCGCTGTCACATGAAAGATTGTTCACGTGGAACAGAAAATTGTTCGAAAACAAGGCTGGAATACGTCCAAAGACAATGGGAAACTATAGAAAAGACATCGAGTATGTTATGAAAACTTCAGGAAAAACGCAAGAAGTCATCTACGAAGCTGTAAAGCCTGAAAAAATTCATTCAGAAATGGAAAGATTACTTTCATTCATAAATGACACAAATACTCTAAATCCGTTTGTCAAAGCGGCAGTTGCCTCTCTTTGGTTTATCATCATACACCCGTTTGAGGATGGGAACGGAAGAATTTCACGGGCAATCGCCGATTACATTATAAGTATGAATTCAAATAACGCTTTTCATGCATTCAACATATCAACCGGAATTCTGAAAAACCGAAACTCCTATTACGATCAGATTCGAAAGGTATCAAAAGATAATCCCGGTATGGATATTTCAAACTGGGTTTCATGGTTCCTCAAAATGGTTGCAGATTGTATTTTTCAATCCAGAATCGAACTTATGAGAACTCTCGCAACAACCGCTTTCATGAAAACTCTTGACCCGAATGAATTCAATTCAAGAGAGATGAGCATGCTCTACAAACTTGCAGACGGCTCTTTCTTTGGAAAGCTGACAACAGATAAGTGGAAAAAGATGACAAAATGCTCCGGTGCAGTTGCATTCAGAGATATTCAGCATTTGGTACGGGAAGGATTCCTGATTCCTACTGACGACGCCGGAAAAAACAAGGGATATGTTTTCAATTCAAAAGTTGCAAACAGGCAATAACAATAAAAGTTGAAATCTGCGGAGAAAAACGGTATGATAAACACATCAGTCATCTTAAGTCAGTCTCGCAATTTATTGTTACGAGAGATTTATGCACGATAATGAGGACGCCAGTACAGCTCCATCTCCGGCGCAAAGCGCGCGACACATCGCGCTGCGAACGGCTATACGCCGATCGCGGGCACTGCCGCCGGCGCTTAATGCGCAAAACACACAAAAATCCGCCCAAGTACTTGACAAAGATGAAACGCGCCTAATAATGTCGGTCGGTCGGTCGGTCGGTCGGTCGGTCGGTCGGTCGGTCGGTCGGTCGGTCGGTCGGTCGGTCGGTCGGTCGGTCGGTCGGTCGGTCGGTCGGTCGGTCGCCTAACTCATGCCCGCATAAATTTTCACTCAAACGCACACAACTTTTCTCACGTAATAGAACGCACAAAGGCAGTATTGCGCCCTTGTGCGTTTTTTTATTTTTCCATAGTTTGCCTGTACATCCGCTTTCATCTGCAAAGCGGATATTCCTACAGAAAAGGAGGTATTTATGCTAAAGTACTCTCTTCGTGAAAACTTACTTACCGCTGCGCCGGACGACTTTATGGCGCAGACGCAGGATGTGCGCTCGTACACGCTTGACGAGATTATCGACTTGATGATGCAAAAAGGTTCCACGCTCACGCGGGCCGACGTTTCGGCGGTTTTGCAGATCTACGGCGAAGTGTGCGCCTCGCTCATTGCCGACGGCAGCGCGCTCAACACGCCGCTCATGAACACAGCTTTGAGCATATCGGGCGTGTTCAATGGGGCGAACGACTCTTTCGACAAAAAACGGCACACGGTCAATTTGAACATGACGGCGGGAACTGCGCTCAAAGCCGCAATCGGCAAAATCAGGTGTGAAAAGACGGGAACGGCAAGTACCGACCCGTACATCACCGAAGTTTCCGACATAGTATCGGGCACGGTAAACACAACACTGACCAAGGGCGGCGTGGTGCAGCTTACCGGCTCAAGGCTCAAATTCAACCAAAAGGACGCGGCGCAGGGCATCTTTTTCATCCCTGAAACGGGCAATCTCGTTCGCGCTTCGGTTATCGCCGAAAACAAACCCGCGCGAGTTATGGCAATAATTCCGGCAGATTTGGCGGCCGGAACGTACTATATAGAAGTACGCTCCAAACATTCAGGCGGCGGCAAGCCTCTTAAAGCCGTAAAGGCAGGCCGTTTTGCTAAACCGCTTACGGTTGTACCGTAAAGTATGGGTGCGTAACTTCAAACTGTATGGGTACATAGCCCCGTACAATATGGGTGCACAAACCCGTAAGTCATGGGTGCATAGCCCCACACAACATGGGCACATAAGCCCATGCATTTCTATAGTATGTCCTTTCGGATTGGGACTAATTCAATCCAATTCAAATAATATTTTTAAGGGAGAAGATGTATGAAAAAATTTAACTCAAACAAAAACAAGAAAGCATTTGCTTTGAAAACGAAGGGAGCCGCGGCGCTCATCTTAGCCGCAGTTTTGGCATTGGTCTTTACAGGCTGCCCGAATAATGCGGGCGGAAGCGGTTCGGGCAGTGCCACGCCGCCTGCACCCCCTGAAATCGTATACGAGTTTGTAGACATTCAAGGGGCAACCATTACGGGCGTTGACCCTGACTACACCTTACCCGGAACTGGGGCTCATTGGAAAGGTGTATTTATTAAAGACCGGAAGGTAAAATTAAGCACCTACATGCTGGGCAAAACAGAGGTAACGTATAAACTGTGGAAAGAAGTCTACGACGAGGCGGTAAAACCTGAACATGGGTATGTATTTGCCAATGCGGGGCAAAAAGGCAGTGATGGAACCGGAAGTGAAGATGAGCCTGTAACGACTATAAACTGGCGGGACTGCATTGTGTGGTGTAATGCGTATACTCAAATAAAGCTGGGCTCCGATGAGCAATGCGTATACCGCAAAAGCAAAACCGATTCTACCGTATTAAAAAATGCGACTGATACAGCTGCTTGCGATGCCGCCTATGCCGATATGAGTAAAAAAGGCTTTAGACTTCCTACTGAAGCCGAGTGGGAATATGCGGCCCGCTGGCAGGGAAGCGATAAAACAAATGCGGTGCAATACGGCGATGTATGGCTGACCAAACTAAACAGTGCAAGCGGAGCAAAAGCCGACTGGAATGATGCGGATGAGACAAAAGCCGTTGCATGGTATAGTGGTAATTCAGGAGGAAAAACTCATCCTGTAGGAAAAAAGAGAGCGAATGCACTCGGTTTACACGATATGAGCGGTAATGTCTGGGAATGGTGTTTTGATAGGTATAAGGATGCCCCTGCATCAAACGATAGTGCTTATGAGCAAGGTGGTATTGTTACCGATCCTCAAGGTGCCGCGTCAGGCTCTAGCCGCGTCAGGCGCGGCGGCAGTTGGGGCTACAACGCGTACGACTGCACTGGGGGCAAGCGGGACTACTTCAGTCCTGGCATCAGGAACGGCAATCTTGGTTTCCGCCTGGCGTGTCGGCCTTGAGCCGATGAAAAATGTACGTCCTGTACATTTTTCATCTTAGAGTTTTAGACTTGCGTCTAAAACTCTTGGAAGTTTGAAACCACCGCCATCCGTAGCGGTTGGAGAATGTACATCCGTGTCCGATTTTGAGTTTCGAGTTTTTCCTCACGGCAAAACATCGCATACAGACGGTTTTTAGCTCGCAATTTTGAAAAATTGCTCGCAGCTAAAAAGATAAACAAACCTTCCCGCGTTTCTACGGGTTCTTAGGGGCAGGTATGGAAATCGGACGTCCTGTCCGATTTCCAACTCGAGTTTTGGCAGGCTCACCGCCTGCCAAAACATCGATTACTTACGGCTTTTCCGTACATCCATGTACGGAACATACCGCATTGTTTGAATGTACATAAAAAAGCTGCATGTTCGCAGCGCGGGAAAAAGAGGGGGTTATAGGGGGAGAAAAACCTTGCTCTGAACGAGGTGTTTTCTCCCCCTAAAAGAGGAGGTTTTCAAGATGAAAACAAGTTCAAAACACAAGGCACTCGCCTTTTTGGGAGCAGCTTTTGTGCTGTTCATCGCAATTATGTTCACCGCCTGCCCGAATAACGCGGGAGGAGGCGGAACGCCGCCCACACCGCCCGATGTAGGTTCTTTTGAAGATGCAGGGGATTTTGTAAAAATAATACCGCCTACAAGAGGCATCGTCGGCCTTGACCCTGACTACACCTTACCCGGAAATGAAGCCGAGTGGAAAGGCGTATTTATTAAAGATCGCACGGTAAAATTAAGCACCTACATGCTGGGCAAGACGGAGGTAACCTATAAACTGTGGAAAGAAGTGTACGATTGGGCGGTACAACCTGGACATGGTTACAAATTTGAAAATCCAGGGCAAAAAGGCAAAGACGGAACAGGAAGCGAATATGAGCCTGTAACAACTATAAGCTGGCGGGACTGCATGGTATGGTGTAATGCGTATACGGAAAAAGAAAAAGGAATAGAGCAATGCGTATACCGAAGAAATGATGATGCGGTATTAAAAGACGCAACGGCAGAAGATGATTGCAAATATGCCGAGCCCCGTATGGATAAAAAAGGCTTTAGGCTTCCTACCGCTGCCGAAGGGGAATATGCAGCCCGCTGGCAGGGAAGCGACAGCACAAATGCGGCACAATACGGAGATGTATGGCTTACCAAAGTGAACAGTGCAAGCGGAGCAAAAGACAAGTGGGACACGGATGAGACAGGAGAGGTTGCATGGTATAATCGTAATTCAGGAAGTAAAACTCATCCTGTAGGAGAAAAAAGAGCGAATGCACTTGGTTTATATGACATGTCGGGAAATGTCTTGGAATGGTGTTTTGATTGGTATAAAGAAACGATAACAATCGAAGCGGTTACCGATCCTCAAGGTCCCGCGTCGGGCGAGCGCCGTGTTATACGCGGCGGCTATTGGGACTGGGGTGCAAAGACCTGCACTGTAGGCATACGGAACTACGGCAACGACAAGGGCCCCTCTATTGGCTTCCGCTTGGCGTGGCGCCCCTATAGATAAAACTTGAAACGCCGAAAATCGAAAAATCGCCTTAAGAAATTATCGGTCGAATTATCATTGAAAAATTTAACCAACATCTATATGCTGTAATAAATATGTCCGACATCGCTGAACCGCGCAAAAAGACATCTTTAACTTCTGCGGGTATAAAACTTTCCATATTAATCTTGTTGTCAAGGCTTTTGGGGCTTATTCGGGAAATGACAAAGGCTTCCTTTCTCGGAACGGGTCATCTGGCGGACGCCTTTTCCATCGCTTTTTTGATCCCAAACTTGTTCAGACGCCTTTTTGCGGAAAACAGCATATCCGTCGCGTTTATTCCGACTTTCCGAGGATACGTAGAAGAAAACGATCCTGCAAAAACTAAAGAATTTATAGCGTCAACTTTTACAGTCGCTTCTTTTATTACGGCAATATTCGTTACGCTCGGCATGATCTTTACTCCATTTATAGTTAAACTTTTTTTTAATAAAACCGACACGCAGACATTGCAGGAAACAATTATCCTGACAAGAATAATGTTCCCCTACCTTTTCGTGATTTCTACGGCGGCGTTTTTTCAGGGAATACTTAACGGCGTAAATATTTTCTCACCTTCGGGCGCAACTCCGATTCTGTTCAACATTGTCGTCATCTCTTCAACTTACATATTATCGCCGCATACGGCAAATCCAGCACGAGCTATGGCCACAGGAGTGGTCACAGGCGGAATAATACAGGCGCTTTTTCAACTGCCGTTTGTTTTAAAGACAAATTGGAAGATTAAACTGGCGCCTCTAAAAAAATCGTTTTCAAATCCGGGAACGAAAAAGGTTATTACGCTCATAGGGCCTACTATCGTAGGGATGGCCGCATACCAGTTAAACGACATAGTCTCTACAGCTTTGGCGGGCAAAGCAGGCACGGGAATTGTTTCGAGTCTGCAATATTCTCTTCGCCTTCAGGAACTTATTTTGGGAATTTTCGCCGTTTCCATAGGCACCGTGATTCTTCCGGATTTATCGGGGCTGGCGAAAAAAGAAGACTGGGAAAACTTTAACAATATGCTGCTCAATGCCGTAAAAATCATAATGCTCATAACGATTCCTGTAACTTTTTATTCTCTTGTTTCGGGACGGGAGATAATTTCACTCATCTACAAAAATAATCGCTTTAATCAAATGTCGGTTATGCTCACCCTCAGAGCCTTTAATTTTCACATTTTAGGACTGTGTTTTATCGCCTTGAACCGCGTAATTGCGCCGGCGTTTTACGCCCAAGGGTGTACGAAAAAACCGACCATGGCGGGAATACTCGGTTTTGCCGTAAATATCTTTCTGGCGTTTTTGCTTGTCGGCAAGATGAAAGGCGGAGGCATCGCGCTCTCCTTGACGATAGCAAGTTTTGCCAACACCGTTTTTTTATTTGTGTTTTTAAACGGAATAAAAACAATCTGTGTGGCAAAGATCGTAAAGTCATCGCTTTTATATCTTGCAAAATTGACTTTTTTTTCTGCAACAGCGGCGATTCCCGCGTTTTTTACGCTGGAATTTCTAAGAGTTCACTTTTCAGGCCGTGCAAAACTCATAGCCTACGGGCTGCCGCTTGCTATAACGGCGGCGGTTTTCAGCACGACGGGAATAATTTTGCTTGTAATCAGTAAAGACAATATAGCGCGAATAATCATTCACAAGATCGGGAGAAAAAAATGACCGCAATACAGGACGACCGGTTACAAAAAATATACGCTCAGAGAAGGGCAAAACTTGCCGCACAGATGAAAAAATACGGGATAACGGCTGCAATTTTTGAAGATACGGAATCCAGACGCGACGCGTGCGTAAGATATTTTACCGGGCACCCGGCAGACGCCTTATTCATATTCTTTGACGACGAAAAAAATTTTTTAATTCCGTGGGATGAAAATACCGCAAAATGTCACGCTCACGTCGATAACATTATCGCCTATTCTCAGTATGAAAGGCAGAGTACAAGGGCTGTAAAAGCCGTTTTAAATTCCATGAACATTCAAGGAAAACTCGTAGCGGAACTTCCGGACTGTACGCCTTATCCGCTTTTTTTGCAATACATAGATACGCTTTCGGGATGGGATGTTCGATGCAGGGAAAACAGCCTGCACCAGCAAGCACGTTCCATGCGTGCGATAAAGGATGATTACGAAGTCGAGTGCATAAAAAACGCCGCTCGCGTTACAGATAAGATTATTGATCTTATCGAAGAAAAAATAAGATCCGGCGATATAAAAACGGAAACGGACGCGGCTCTTTTTATCGAAGCGGAATGCCGCAAAAACGGATGTGAAAAAACGGGGTTCGACACGCTTGCGGCAGGCGGCGCCCGCAGTTTTGCCATTCACTGCTTTCCCAATTATACGGACGGGCAATGGCCTACAAACGGACTTTCCATCTTAGACTTCGGTGTGGTTTACGACGGTTATACGAGCGATGTTACGTTGACCGTAGCAAAAGGAAAACTTTCGGCCGCGGCGGAACGGCAGATAAAGTTGGTGCAAAAAGCTTACGACGAATGCTTAAAACTTTATAAAAAAGACGTTCCGATTATCGCAGCGTCCGCAAAGGCGGAAGAAATATTTTCAAAAGCAAAGCGGGCGATGCCGCATTCTTTGGGACACGGAATCGGTCTTGAAATTCATGAAGAACCCTTTGTAAGCAAACGCTCTTCCGCAGAAAAAAAATTTATTCCGGGAATGGTCGTTACTCTCGAGCCGGGATTATACAACCCCATAACAGGCGGCGTCCGACTGGAAAACGACATATTGATCACCGAAGAGGGAAACACGGTTCTGACTCATTCAAGAATAATACGAATGTAAGCCTGTTTTGCCCGAAACTCGTCGTTTAACGAGACCGCGATATTTCAGCGATCGAAGTTAAACTTTCCTTAAAATGCAACAGTCGAACAAAATGTCAATTTTGAAGACTGTTGCATTCGTGCGCTTTTTGCGCACAGTTCAATAAACGAGTTTTCAATAGAAAACTCGAAATTAAAAGCGCCGCGCCTATTCAGCGGCGTCTTTTAAATTTTCCTTAGCCTCTTTTAAAATCGTGTTTAAAGCCGCCGTAAGCGTTTTATCGGTAAGCTCGTCTGACATTTCCGACATGATATCCAACACTGCGGAAGTTAAACCGGCTCCCGAAAGCTCCGGATCATGCGCTTCTTCGGTTGATTGTTCGAGCGTGGGATCGGATCCGCGTATTTCCTGTGCGGTTGCAAGAAGGCCATGCCTGCCCTCAAGTTTTGAAACCACATAATCCATGCGGATCCTATCCATGCTTTCCATAAAGACGGATTTTTTTTCGGGCGGAAGACAGGAACTGAGCATTTGAAGCCGTTGAAAAAGTTTAAGAAGTTCGGTTTTATTTTCCGCCGTTTCGTCCATGCCGGAATCTTCGGTAAAATCGCCCGGAATATCCTCTAAGTCGTCTTCCGCAGGTGAAAGATCGTCCTCCAAGACGTCGGCATCTTCTTCGGGCACGGCGGAAAGTTCGGCATCCTCATCCGCCGGTTCGTCAGCAGATAAGACATCATCGCCTTCTTCATGTTCTTCGTCATAACCGCCGACGGCCTTTTCCGTTTCGTCGTAAATAATACCCGCATCGGACGGCTCTTCATCGTCAGCAATCAAGTCTTCAGGCGGAATGAATTCCATGTCTTCATCTGTCGTTTCGTCCGCAATCTCCGTGTCATCCGCGCCAATATCTTTTTCATCGGACAAAACTTCATCGTCGTCGGCTAATGTTTCTGCATTTTCGATGTCAAAATCTTCGTCAAACACGGCAGACTCATCTTCGGACAGGGTTTCGGCATCCTCGTCGCCAAGAACTTCTTCGTCTTCAACGGGAAGTTCGACATTTTTGGCTAAAGGCTCGTCATAGTCGGAACCGTCATAGGCTTCCTTAAGCTCGGCGGGCACATCTTCGTCCTGCGCATTTTTTACACTCTCCGCCGCTTCCTGCGCGGCCTGTGCAGCTTCCTGCGCTTCTTCAGCCGATTTTTTTGCTTCTGCAGCGGCCTTTATCGCTTCTTCGGAGGCCTCCTTTGCAAGACTGTCAAAATCTTCGGATCCTTTAGCGTCTGAATCCGTGCCGAAATCGGCTTTTTTATCGCCGGTATCGTCTTCTTTATAATCGTCATCTGTAAAACCGCCTAAGTCTTCTTCCCAATCGTCAGAGCTTGCAGGTTTTTCGGGCGCTCTCTGAGAAGGAGTCCTGTCGGGCGTCCTTTCGGGAAGCGACCGGGGTTTTGACTGTTCTCCCAAACCCAATATGTCGTCGTCTTCGATATCTTCCATTTCAAATCCGCCTCTTCCGTCGGCAGGTTCGTCAAACGGCCCGCTTCTTCTTTGCGGTTTCCTGTCGGGTTCAACAGGGCCGCCGTCATCTATCAAACTATTCAAGCCTATGGGCTTTTCATCGTCGTCTTCAATGTCTTCGTCATCCGCAAACTCGAGACCTTCGTCTTTCGCAATAACAGGATGTTCGTTGCCCCACGCGTCAAAATCAAATTCCTCGGATTCAAAATCATTGCCGTTTTTGTCTTTATGAGAATTTTCAAAAAGCGATTCGTCTATGTCCATTGAAACGGCGGGAATATCATCTTCAAAATCGATCTCTTCCATTTCTTTTTCCTCTTCCGCCTTTCTAAGATTTTCTTCCGTCACTTTTTCGCCGAGCCGTTTTACGGCTTCAAGAGCTATGGCATTGTATCTGTCATATTTTAAAACCTTATGATAACAGGCTAAAGCCGTTGACGCCGCATCGGAAATTTCTGAAATGGTTGCAGCGATCAAAAGTCCCGACGGTTCCGTAGGCTTTATCTTAAGATATCTATCTATATAGCGCTTGGCCTTTGTTGTATTGCCGATCTGTTGGCAGCGAAGAGAAGCATCCTTTAAATAATCGGCATACGAAGGATTTACGGATTCGATTTCGGCGTATGTCTCTTCCGCTTTACCGTCGTTTCCTACACACAGATAATACTGTCCGAGCAAATTAAGCGCTTGTAATCTCTGAGGAGATGTTTTTAAAACAGTATTTATCCTTTTCAACGCGGCTTCAAAATGTTCCGAACTCAAAAGCACATGAGCGTATTTTTCCTTAATGTCAATATCGTCCGGTTCGGCGGATTCAAGCTGTTGCATAAGCTCAACCGAACGCGCCTTAACGCCGAGTTTTTCATTCATCAAGGCTGCTCCCAAAACGGCTTTTTTTGATCCGGCGTCAATTTCAAGAGCTTTGTTATATGAATCCAAGGCCGCACGGTAATCGCTTTGGGAGGAAAGACAACGTCCCATAAGTATGTGCAAATTCACATTCTTCGAATCAAAATCAAGGGTTTGGCTTAACATGCGTTCCGTAGTCTTTCTGTGTTTTGTGCGCAAAAGAAGTTTCGCATATTTTTCAATGGCTTCCTGCCAGCCAGGCCGCGCCCGCAACGCCGCCTTGTATGCCGCAGCGGCGTTATCGTTTTGTTTTAAAGCTTCAAAGCTTTCCGCCAAATTTAAATTCAAAACAGGATGATTCGGATCGATCTTAAGACCGCGGCGATATATACTGACTGCAGCGACGTGATCGTTACGAAGCGCGTATATCACGCCCATATGGTTATAGGCAAGAACATCGTTGGGATTTTCTTCTATTGCAGCACGAAAACAGCTTAAAGCTTTTTCATACTCGCCCATAAATTTATATGTAAAACCGAAGTTGTAGTTTATCTGCGGATCCGACTTGTTGATTTTTTCGGCTTTTTGCAAAACCGAAAGCGAATCTTCAAACCTTTTCATGCGCCGGTAAATACCGCCGAGATCTACCAAAGCGTTAAAATTATTGGGATCGATTGCTATGATCTTTTGATAATAAGGCAGCGCCTTTTCATCGTTTCCGCTTTTGACATATGTAGAGCCCAGCTTAAACATGAGGATTTTGCTGTCGGGCTTTTTTGAAAGCAGAGATTTATACAGTCTTATTGCAAGAGAAAAATCTCGAGCCGTAGTCGCGTCATCGGCTCTTTTAAGGATAACTTCAGTATTTGACATATGCGCTCCTGCTCGTTCATTGTTTTTTCGGACGGGCAAAAACTTCCTTTGAAAGCATCCCGTTTATCCTGTCATCATAAGCCGACCACGACGATACGGCAAAATAATAGATAACACCGTTTTTAAGTCCCGTAAGTGTAAGGCTTGTGGATTTTCCCGTATTTATAGGAGAAGCGCCTTCAAGCGCATACCGTCCCAAATACTCACCGGGGCGTTCCCCATAATATACATAATATCCGCCCGCACTGTCATCAGCGGAATGGTCCCAACTTAAGGTAACCGAACCGTCGCCAGCTTCAGCCTGAACAAAAAGAGGAGGCAGCGGAGGCGAGATTTCATCGTAGTTTAAAATCACCTGTGTAACCGACGGTGTAGTACGCCCGCCGCCGTCAGGATACAGCTGTACCGCAAGCTGAAAAAATCCGCCCTTTATCCCTGAAACGGCTTTGCCGCTTTCAACATGGATCCACTGAGGATAAGAATCCGTCCAGCCGAATTTGTTTTCGCCGCCGCGCACATAAAGCTGAACTTCCGTCTGAGGCGGAACGTCCGCAATCGCTTCCACCGAGGTAAGAACCGACCCCTGCTGCACGCGCATCGGTTCCGTTTCAAAACGGCCGCCGTCGATCTTATACATATCGCGTACGGTAACAAAATCTTCTTTTGCATCATCGGAGATTTCCCCCGGCAGCGCTTTTACTATGCGAAAATCATCCATACGCCCCGTATACTGCGGGCACAGCGATATGTCGGCAGGCACTCCCAGAATCATGCGATAAGTATCGCCTCCTTCGCGCCCCGTGGAAGTAATATACTTTAAGTCTTCCGTTATGCCGTCAACCCTGTATTCAAGCAATCCGAATTCTTCGTCGTAACTGATTTTATGATAAGACCAAACGTCCGGAATTATTATTTTTTTTCCGGAAATTACAGCTTCGCCGTCGTTTTTCGAGTATCCTTCAAACACATTCGAAAATTTCCATTCAAGCCGATTGTTAAAAAACGTCGCCGTAATAGTCTGGTATATCGGATAACCTGCTACGGTTCTGGAAGATCGCCACGAAAAAAGCCGCTCGCCGTTTTCGGCGATAGACGGAGCGATCCAAAACTCTATGGAAAAAGAGCCTATTCTTCCCGCCCCGCCGAACATGGTTCCTCTTTTACCCGATAAGAGCATTCCTTTCCCCGTACCGCGGCTTAACGCCGCCCGTTTGCCCATGATACAATTATCCGTAAGAACAAGATCGTTTGCAGAGATTTCATAATTTCCGACGGAATCGGTCATAGCAGCATTTTCAAAGTCAAGAAACAGATCCGTAAAATCCGAAACGGGAGGCGAATTGCGCGAAAGTTCTATGCTTGAATAACCGAATCTTCCTTTGCCTTCAACAACGCCGTCCGCCTTTTGAATGCTGCCCCAGCCTTCCTTTCCGCCTAGAGTCAACGTTTTTGGAACTGCAAAAAGATTATATACCAAAAACACTGGACAAACGCTTACCAAAATCAGTATTTTTTTCATAGTGAATATTATGAGCGCAAATACGGTATATCAACAATTACATCAAACCGCATTGCAAGCCCCTTCCTCCAGCGGAGTTTATCTTTGGCGGAACCCTGAGGGAACCGTCATTTATGTCGGCAAGGCAAAAAACCTCAAAAACCGACTTTCGTCATATTTTTCAGGACGCAAGGATATTAAAACGCGTTTACTCATTTCCCGCTCTCAAACTATTGAGTATATTACAACGGCAAACGAATATGAAGCTTTTCTTCTTGAAAACAATCTCATAAAAACGCATAAACCGCGGTATAATATAGATCTAAAAGACGGAAAATCCTACCCCGTTCTTAGGATTACCAACGAAGAATTCCCGCGTCTGTTTAAAACACGGTATATACAGCATGACGGTTCAACATATTTCGGTCCGTTCCCCGACGTGGGCGCTCTTGACACCTTTATAGACACCCTTTACAAGCTTTATCCCATAAGACACTGCAAGGTCTTAAAAAAACGCCAAAATCCCTGCATGTATTACCACATAGGACAATGCAAGGCGCCGTGCTGCTCAAAAATTTCAAAAGAGTCCTATAATGAATTTTTCGGCGAAATTTCAGGCCTTCTTGAAAGAAATGATAAAGAACATCGCGATAAACTCACGGAGGAAATGAAAAAGGCCGCAAAAAATCTTCAATTTGAAAAAGCCGCTAGACTTCGCGACGGACTTAAAGCCTTTGCCGTAATGCAAAATCAAAACATAGTCGAAGACTTTGGAACGGAAGACCGCGATTACGTAGCTTTCTATAGGGAAGGAGAGCTAGTGTGTTTTACCGTCCTCAAAATGCGCGGAGGAAAACTCTTAGGCCGCGACAATTACAGAACTGCAAGTTTGAATGAAGACGAAGATCTTATCCCTGAATTTATAAATGCGTATTACACTCAAAAAAGCGACGTTCCTCCTAATATTTTCGTACCGACGAGCAACGCTCTGCAATTCATTTCACGCCGCATAAAAGAAACTCTCGACGCCGATGTGAACATAATTCCCATTGAAGACAATATGGAAAACGCAAGCAGGCACAAGGCCGCCATGAATATGGCCTTTGAAAACGCCCATGAAGACACGATAAGAAGGCTGCGCGAACGCGGCGACATACCCGCCCTTGAAGAACTAAAAGCCGTCTTAGGTCTGGAACATCTGCCCGTTCGCATAGAAGGTTTTGATATTGCTCACATAGGCGGAAAATTTCCTGTGGCAAGCCTTATAAGTTTTTATAACGGAAACCCCGACAAAAAAAATTACAGGTATTTCAGGCTTAAGACAACCGACGGCGTTATAGATGATTTTGCTTCAATGCGGGAAGCCGCTACAAGGCGTTATACGCGTCTTGTAAACGAACAATCTGATCTTCCCGATCTCATATTGATAGACGGAGGAATCGGACAGGTGAACGCCGTAAAAGGAGTTCTTGCAGCCCTTAACCTTGACATTCCCATTGCGGGACTTGCAAAGCGCGACGAAGAAATTTACCGCCCGGGAGAAAGCGTCCCGATGTCTTTGCCCAAACACAGCGACGCATTGCGGCTTTTGCAGCGCATACGCGACGAGACGCACAGATTTGCCACGAGCAGGAATCAAAGGCTCCGCACAAAAGAAAATACCGTAAGCATTTTCAGCGAACTTCCGCATGTAGGCAAAACGAGAGCCGGCATCCTTTTAAAGGAATTTACGACTATTGAAAATTTTCATACGGTAAAACCCGCGCAAATTACGGAACTTCTTGGCGTAAACGAAGATCAGGCTAAAGAGATAATAAAGTCCGCGCAGGAACTTTTTGCGATCCGCACTCAAAAAAAAGAAAAAGCAAAAAGAATTTTACAAACGGCGGCTACGACCGTTCAAAAAGCGGAAATTTCACAGTACGCATCGGAACTCGCTTCAAAAGCCTTGCTCGCTGCAGAAGGCGAAAAAGAATATTCACACGAAGATTAGGCTTTCATTCCGCGATTATTATTTCGGGAGCGTCAGGTTCGGTCTCAAGCAGCTGGCCGCCGGTTCCGTCCGTGATTACAGCGTCTATAAGATCGGCGCCGACAGCCTTAAAATTGCACACGACATTTATCTTGTTTCCTGCGGTTACGGCGTAAACCTTGCCGGTAGTTCTTTCTATCATGGTCTGGGTTATAAGCGCTTCCTCATAAACATTAACGGTCAATCCGTGTTTGATCGAAAATCCGTCCAATCCTATAAAGCTTTTATTTGCCCAGATATTCTGAAGCACAAGCGAAGACATAAAGCCGTTCATGCTTCTTGATTTTGCCCTAAAAATTCCGCCTGTAAAAACAATATTCGCCTTTTCATCCTTATCTAAAAATCGGACTATATCGATATTGTTGGTAATAATCGTAATCTGTTTGTTGGTATTTAAAAGACTTTCAACTACGCATACGGCGGTGCTTCCGCCGTTTACGCATATAATATCGCCGTCTTCAACCAAACTTGCAGCTTTTTTACCGATCGCATGTTTTTCTTCCATGAATTCGTTAATCTTTTCCGAATAATCGATTTCCTGCAAAAAATTTTTTGAAAGCACGGCTCCGCCGAAACGGCGGGTCAAAAGTCCGCTGTCGCTTAGAATTTTCAAGTCGCGCCTTATGGTAAGTTCGCTTACTCCGAACGTCTTTGCAAGCGCGCTTACCTGTACGTGTCCCGAACCCTTTATGAGAGAAATTATTTGCTGTTGCCTTTGCGCGGGGATCATATGTCTCCTGATAAAATTTAAAATAACTTCGAATAAAGAAGGGGCCGTAAATTACAAGACCGTAAGATCATAGCCGCCCCTTTCGGATAAAACATTTTAGCTTATATAAAGGCTAAACCGAAACACCGCCTGTTGTCAACAATTCTTTTGGTAATTACATTAAAAAAAAACGCTTCGGCGTTTTTTGTCTCCGGACTTTAGCCGACGGCGATATTTCAGACAGCGCTTTTTATCGTACCTCCGTTTCCGTCACCATTCCGCGACAGTTCCGTCATAGTTGCGCCATATCGGATTTTTCCAGCGATGACCGATTTCAGCGGCTTCCAATACTTTTTCTTTATTTACTTCAATACCGAGCCCCGGAGACGCAGGTATTGAAATATAGCCGTCTTTAAACTTGAATACTTCAGGATCTTTAAGGTAGTCAAGCAAATCGGCTCCTTTGTTATAATGTATGCCTAGGCTTTGTTCCTGAATGCATACATTCGGAGTACACGCATCGAGCTGAACACAAGCTGCAAGAGCGATAGGCCCAAGGGGACAGTGCGGCGCCACGGACATATCATAAGCCTCAGCCATTGAGGCGATTTTTTTAACTTCACTGATTCCGCCCGCATGAGAAAGATCGGGCTGGATTATATCCGCATAACCGTCTTCAAACAAATTCTTGAAGTCCCAACGGCTGAACATACGTTCACCCGTCGCAATAGGCGTAGAAGTATGATTTGCAATTTCGCGAAGAGCTTCATTATTCTGCGGAAGGACGGGTTCTTCAATGAACATAAGATGATACGGTTCAAGTTCATGCGCCAAAACTTTAGCCATGGATTTATGAACACGGCCGTGAAAATCAACAGCTATATCCATTTTACTTCCCATAGTATTACGAATGGCTTCAACGCGCTTGCAGACGGCTTCCACTTTTTCGAAGCTGTCAATGTAATGCATTTCTTCAGTTGCGTTCATCTTTACGGCTGTGCAGCCGCTGTCCCACAACGCCCTTACACCCTTTTCCAAATCATCGGGACGATCTCCGCCGACCCAGCTGTACACACGCAATTTGTCGCGGCATAAGCCGCCGAGAAGTTCATAAACCGGAACTCCGAGATTTTTTCCTTTTATATCCCATAAAGCCTGGTCAATACCTGCAATGGCGCTCATTACTTCGGGGCCGCCGCGGTAAAAACCCGTACGATACATTGTCTGCCATAAATCTTCAATTTTAGAGGGATCTTTTCCAATAAGATAACGGCTGAAATCTTCAACAGCAGCTTTTACAACATCGGCGCGTCCTTCAATTACAGGCTCTCCCCATCCACAGATGCCTTCATCCGTTTCAACTTCCAAGAACAGCCATCTCGGAGGCACGATATAAAGGTTCAATTTCGTAATTTTCACAATTACCCCCTTTTTTATGTGACAAAAATCAATTACACATAACAACGGAATACCAACGCTGACCGCTGCACATACACGGCCGTTTTTTAACACAGGCTCTGCAATACCCCTATAATGTAAAACTAATTTCCAACCTGTCAAGTTTTATTTTTTATTTAAATGCAATTCAATATTGTGCTTAATTTTACAAACAATCCAAACAAAACACGAATATGTGCTATACTTTATTTTACAGAATATTTTAAGGATGGAAAATGAACGCAGACATACAGGTTTTATCTCCGAACGGAAGAAAAAAAGAATGGTTTGAAAACGAAGATTTTTGGAACAATTTCGCTCCCATAATGTTCGATGCGCAAAGATGGGCTGAAGCGCCTACGGTTGCCGACAGCGTATGCAAGATTGCAGGTTTGGGCAGAGGAAGCAGCGTTTTGGATGCGGGCTGCGGCCCGGGACGCATAGCGATAGAGCTGGCGCTTAAAGGAATTTCCGTAACGGGCGTGGATCTCATACAGTCGGAACTGGATGCAGCCTCGGAGACCGCAGAAGCGGAAAACGTAAATATAGAACTCATAAAAGCCGACCTTCGCACATATAAGTCTGAAAAAAAATTCGACGCGGCGGTCAGTTTGTATACTTCGTTCGGATACTGCGAATCCATCGAAGACGATATGAAGATTCTGAAACACATCTGCGATGCGGTAAAAGACGACGGCTGGTTTATTTTGGAATGTACAAGCAGGGAAACCGCCATACTTTATTTTACCGAAGGTGAATGGTTTGAAAGAGCGGGAAAGACCGTTCTGACCGAATTTTCCGTAACAGGCGCGTGGGAAGGACTCCTCTCAAAGTGGATATTGATCGACAACTGCACGGGCGCAAGAATCGAACACGAATTTGTGCAGCGACTTTATTCCGCTGTCGAATTAAAGCGCATGATGACGGCGGCAGGTTTTAAAAGCGCGGAAATTTACGGCGATTTTGATTTTTCTCCTTACGATCAAAAAGCGAGGACTATGGTTATTGTCGCAAGAAAATAACCGTATCTTTTGCACACGTATCTTTTATGCCGCTGCAATAAATCATTAAATCTGATATATTTTTATATATGGACAAAACAAAACCTACCGCAGCTCTTTTTGATCTTGACGGCGTAGTACTCGACACGGAATCGCAATATTCGCTTTTTTGGAAAAATATAGGCAAAACTTATCTGAATAATGAAAACATCGCAAATCAAATAAAGGGAACTTCGTTAAAATACATTTATGAAACCTTTTTTCCCGACCGAGAAAACGATCGAAAAAAAATAAGCGCCGAACTTGAAGAATTTGAAAGAAATATGAAAATGGAATTTATTTCGGGAGCAAAAAATTTTATCGAAGAACTAAGATCCCGCGGCATAAAAACGGCCGTAGTAACCAGTTCGAATTTAATAAAAATGCAGGCCGTCTATAAAGCACAGCCTGAAATAAAATCTCTTTTTAACAAAATTCTTACCGCCGAGCAGTTTAAGAAAAGCAAACCGGCTCCGGATCCGTATTTGCTCGGAGCCAGAGTATTCGACACGATTGAAAAAAACTGTGTCGTCTTTGAAGATTCCTTTAACGGACTTAAATCCGGACGCGCCGCGGGCATGCGTGTTATAGGACTTGCAACCACAAACCCGAAAAACGAAATCTCAGCTTACGCCGACTTGGTAATAAACGATTTTACCGAGCTTACCTTGGAAAAATTTTACAGCGTTCTGGAACAGTAAATTTGAAGCGGTAACAGCGATAAAAAGGCGGACATTCTGCGCGCCTCATCTGCAAATAGCGTTTGCCCTAGCGGCATAGCAGGCGTTTTTTTGAGCCTCCGGCAGATTCCCGAGCTTACCGGCCGTAAAAAAACCCCGACAAATTGCCGGGGTTCTATCTTCATCGCCTATTATCTTTGCACAAAACGCGCAAACAGCGCTAAAATTGCACTATGCAATTTTAGCGGAAGTTTAGTACATTCCGCCCATTCCACCTGCGGGTGCAGCCGGAGCCGGCGCCGGAGGCTCTGGAATATCCGTTACGGCGCATTCCGTCGTGAGCATGGTGCCCGCAATGGAAGAAGCGTTTTTCAAAGCCGAACAGGCAACCTTTGCAGGATCGATTATACCTGCGTCCATCATGTTGACCCATTCGCCGGTATAGGCGTTGAACCCTACTCCCTTCTTTTCGGACTTTGCACGGTCGGCAATAACGGCTCCGTCCCAACCGGCATTGTCAGCTATCTGGCGGATAGGTTCTTCAAGAGCGCGTTTTACGATCTTAAAACCGACCTTTTCGTCTTCGGTAAGTTCTTCGGGGATTTTGTTTAAAGCTTTGGAAGCTTCGATAAGCGCAATACCGCCGCCTGCAACTACACCTTCTTCCAGAGCCGCCCGTGTAGCCGCAATGGTGTCTTCTACGCGGAACTTCTTTTCTTTCATTTCAGTTTCAGTGTCCGCGCCGACATTGATAACGGCAACGCCGCCTGAAAGTTTTGCAAGACGCTTTTGCAGCTGCTCTTTATCATAGCTGGAAGTCGTCTTCTCAATGGCATGTTTTATCTCTTCAACACGGTCGGAAATCTTTTTCTTTTCGCCTGCACCGCCTACGATCGTGGTATTATCTTTGTCGATCTTTACGGATTTTGCCTGGCCGAGCATGGAAATATCCGCTGTTTCAAGTTTAAGGCCGACTTCGTCGGAAATAACCTGTCCGCCAGTCAAAATAGCGATATCCTGCAGCATGTCCTTTCTGCGATCGCCGAAGCCCGGAGCTTTTACCGCACAGCATTTGATCGTTCCGCGGATAGTATTCAAAACCAAGGTCGTAAGAGCTTCTCCGTCGACATCTTCGGCAATAATGACCAGAGCACGGCCGGCATTCGCAATTTTTTCAAGAAGCGGCAACAAGTCTTTCATCGTTGAAATCTTCTTGTCATAAATCAAAACATAGGCGTCTTCATAAGCCGCTTCCATAGACTCTCGGTCTGTAACAAAATACGAAGAGATGTATCCGCGGTCAAACTGCATACCTTCAACCGTATCTACGGTCATCTCCATGTTTTTTGCTTCTTCAACAGTGATAACGCCGTCTTTTCCTACTTTCTGGATTGCGTCGGCGAGCAGTTTTCCGATCTCAGGATCATTGTTTGCAGAAATCGTCGCAATATTAGTTACGTCGGCTTCGCTCTTGACGGGTTTTGAATTCTTGCGTATTTCTTCAACGGCAAGTTTTACAGCCTTGTCCATACCGCGCTTTACACCGATAGGCTGCATTCCTGCGGCAACCGCTTTTAAACCTTCGCGAACCAAGGCATATGAAAGGACCGTCGCCGTCGTCGTACCGTCGCCGGCATCGTCGTTTGTCTTTGAGGCTACTTCTTTTACAAATTGAGCTCCCATATTTTCATACGGATCTTTAAGCTCGATGTCTTTAGCAACCGTAACGCCGTCTTTTGTGATAGTCGGCGCGCCGTATTTTTTGTCCAGCATTACCATACGTCCGCATGGGCCGAGGGTAACCTTTACCGCCTCTGCGATCTGTTCCGCACCTGAAAGCAGCTTTTTACGAGCATCTTCGTTAAACAATAACTGTTTTGCCATTTCAAAACTCCTAATTTAATATGAACATTCCGATTTTTCGGACATCTATAATCGATACCATTAAAGATATAAAAATTAAAGATAATAGGCAATAATTTTTTAAAGATTTTTTCCATGCAATTTTTAATGCATACCGCCGTCAAAAGCGCATGAGAATAAAGCAAAAGCCGCGCAAAATTTCCCGTTAAAATTTCATCTTTCAAAAAGCCGATAGAAATTCCTTTCATAAAATGATATAATAATAAAATATGATAGATATCGAAGGGCAAAAAAAAATCGCCGTGCTTATTGACGCGGACAACACTCCTTACAACAAACTCGCCGCAATTCTTCAAGAAATAGCCGTGCACGGACACATAATAACCAAGCGGGCCTATGGAGATTTTTCTTCTGCGCACTTAAAACACTGGAAAGACGTTTTAAATGAAAACGCGATCCTGCCGATACAGCAATTTTCTTATACAAAAGGAAAAAATTCTTCCGATTCGGCAATGATAATAGACGCAATGGACTTGCTCTATACCGAAAAATACGACGCATTCGTTCTTGTGTCTTCCGACAGCGATTTTACAAAGCTCGCTTCAAGGCTTCGGGAATCGCAGGAATTCGTATTCGGAGTAGGACAAAAAAAGACTCCCGTATCTTTTATAAAGGCCTGCGACGACTTTATATACATAGAAAACCTTACCGAAGAACCTGAAACGGCGACGGAAACGCCTGTAAGCCGCCAAGAAGAAAACCTCCAGAAAAGAGCCTCTCAAGCGGAGACAGCCAAGCAGGACGCCAAAAACAGGACGAACAGGATGTCCGACCGTCAGTTTCGGCAAATCTACAGACTTTTAAGCAATGCGTATGAAAAATATGCCGACGATAACGGCTGGGCGAACGTATCCGCCGCAGGCTCTCTTTTTAAACGCATGGATCCCGGGTTTGACACGCGCGACTTCGGCTTTAGAAAACTTTCGGACCTGATTGAATATCTTAAAGATGATTTTGAAATAACAAAGGTGGCAGGCGCAAATAACCGCGGAATGACGATACTTTACCGCCCTAAAACAGTGTAAAAACTTCCGCATAAAAACCTTACGGCCCGCAACGCCCGATCACTTCCATAAAGTCCGATCCTGCCCCGAAACTTGTACGGCAAAATGCTGAAATCTCAAAAAAAAATCGCTGAAAGCGGATTTTTTGAGGCGCCCTTATGCTTTAATCCGTCTTTTCCTCAAAGTATTCATAGGCGTCGATGATATCCAAATAAACGCCGTCGAACCCCGCGTCGATTATCTTTTTCGTGTAAGAATTATCGGTTCCGAAGATTATTTTTTGCCATTCCTCATCCCAATATCTTACCTTGTAATTTCCGCGCCATTCGGGATTTTCACCGCAAAGCCATTCAGGCGCGGAAGGCAGCGCCTTGTTTTTTTTAGTCCACGACTCAGCCCAGTACCATCTGTAGTCTTCCGCTTCGCCTATGCTCATATAAGCTATAACGAGCCTGTCGCCGCCGCAGGCCTTTTTTTTAAGCGATTCAATCCGATCTTTTCCGAATGTTACTTCCGTGCCGTTTACAAAAGCGTCCATAATGATCAAGTCGTAATCGGTCTTTGCAAGTTCCGCAACAAGATCCGAACCGTCGGTATTTTTGCTTTTCATTCCTATTACGTACAAAAAATTTTTTGCGTCAGAGAGCTTTTTTACGTCGGCAGAGTTTTTCATATAGGGATAATAATGCGAGTCGTAACCGCTGTTTTCGGGTATAATGTCGAGCATGCGGTTGGGAGCCGCAAATCCTATATAGGACTTTGAGGAATTTTCCGAATAAGATTTTTTTATATTCGCTTTTGATTTTGTGTAATCGATAGAAAGAACGCAAAGTCCGCTTTTAAGATAAGCGTCGCATAATCGGGTAAAATACGTGCATATTTCAGGTTTTGTGACCGATCCCGCCTTGGGATATCCGAAAAAGGTGTCTTCCCTTCCTGTTCCGTTTATTACAGAAAAATACGCAGCGTCAGGGCTCGTAAGCGGAATTCCGTATTCGTCGGTTTCGCCGTCTGCATTCCATGCAACTTCCTGGGCGTTCTGCGGGATGACAATAAAGTCTTTATCAAAACCCCTCGCGTAGCCGGCAATATTCATTACAAAGGAACGCATAGCCTTGCGATAATCCGTAACTTCGGTTACGGAAGCTTTTCCGTAGCCGGCCGTCACGCAGGGGCTCGCCGCAAAGCAAAAGATCGATAAGGCAACGGCGACAAACCGCAGATAAAATTTATGCATGATGTATCTCCGAAATAAAAAGAACGCATACCGCGCAGACAAAAAGACTTACCGGCGCTCACGTCGGGCAGAGTTTCCGAGCCGCCGTATTTGATCACAGTCCTTTTTCTTATTTTTTAAGCGAAAAATAGTATTTTGCCATTTCTTTGTCGGTTATCAGTATGTGGTCAAAAAGCCAATCGCGCAAAAAACGCACAAAATTATTCGGAACAAACTGTTTTCCTTGCGTATAGGCGTTTACGGACGTCAATATTTCTTTGACGAAGGATTCGTGCCTTTGCTTGTGTTCCGAAAACTTGGGATACTTTATGCCTTTCATCAAGCGCTCTTCATCTCTAAAATGAATCATAACATAGTCGACGAGCTCTTTCATAACTCCCCGAAACGCTTCATCCAGTCCGTCTTTTTCTCCCAAGCACGCGTTATACAACATATTGGTTAAATGCACCAAATGTCTATGCTGTTTGTCTACTATTTCAATCCCTACGTCAAAGGAAGGATCCCACGTAATAAAATCATTCATTATAATACCTTTTTTACAAAGGCTATTGTACATAAAAAGAGAAAAAGATCCAGAGTCAGCATAGGCGTCGGTCGGCGCTGAGCCGCGTTTCGTCTTTTTTCTTTTATTGCAGGAAGTTTTCCCACGCAGTACAGTTACGGTGCGCTTGTTCTGACAAGCTACTTTTCTATTTTACCCTTCCAGCTCATAATACCGCCGATCTCGATGATGTTTGTGTACCCCATCGCCGAAAGTTTTTTGGCGGCGTCCAGGCTTCTTCGTCCGCTGCGGCAATAAACAAGGACTTTTTGGTTCTTATCTTTGATAACCTGTTCGGCTGTCTTTTCGGTAATGGTTTCGTTTGTAAGGAGCACCGCGCCGGGAATGTGTCCTTCTTTGTATTCTTCGGGACGGCGGACGTCAACAAGTATAAAATCGTTTTTTGTATCCATGAGTTTTGCAGCTTCATCCATCGTAATCGATTTGAATTGACTTACAGCCTTTTTTTCGTCCGCCTTGGCGGTACATGAAAAAAGCATCGCAGCTCCCGCAAAAATAATAATTCCTATATTTCGTTTATTCATAATTTTCCTCTGCCGTATTTTCCAAGATCGCGCACATCTTGTCAAATATCGCGTGAGTTTCACCGAAGCTATTTAAAGATAGACTGTTCGATATGAGAGATAATATAAATCCGCCGCGAGATTTCCGTTATCTCGACGGTTTTTCGTAAAATTTACTGTGAACGCGGCTTTATTTTTTTGCCGAATAGTCTTCGCCGTTATTCCAAGAACCGTTGCCGTCTGAAACAAATACCGACAAAGAGTCGCCTTTAAACCAAAATTCATGCGAAATTTCATTTGAATAGCGCGCCCCGCTGGCTGAAATCACATGCGCACATGTAAATTTATTCCCTTCGGCGTCTTGCACCTTTATAAAATCAAGGCTCTGGTCGGAAAGTGAGTAAAACTTCACAGAAAGTTTTTTGCCGGAAGCTGAAACATATTCTTCGCTTCCCGTAACTATGACGGAAAGATCCGAACTCTCTTTTGTGCTCTTACACGAAACGAATAAAAATAAGACGGAAAGCGATAAGACAAATGCGTAAACTGTTTTTTTCATACAACCCTCGTAAGTTAAATATATTCGGAGTTTACTTTATACGGCCGTTTAAGTAAAGTTCCCGTTCTCGGCACAAGGCAACCGAGTAAACACGGGCCAAACGCAAGCAGCGGCAACTGACAGCGCGCCTCTACGACCGGCGCCAATGCGGTACGGAGTGCTGCGTGTGAGCTCAGGCGGCTTAAGGGATTTTGGGGTTTGCAGAGCTTTAAGTATTCACTCATATTTCACTCCGAAGTAATCCAGATCAACTTTCATAGAATCCTGACCGGTAAGGCAGGTGTCTCTTAAATAGCCGCGTTCGTCTTTCCAGTTTTTGAGACCTCTGTAATAAAATATTTTAAGTTCTTCGGTTATTATGAACGGAACAATGTTGTGCTTAAGACATTCCTTGAATAGTATCAAACGACCTATGCGTCCGTTGCCGTCCTGAAAAGGATGAATCGATTCAAAGCGGACATGAAAATCCAGAATGTCATCAAGAGTGATTTTCGGTTTTGAATTATATTCCGTAAGCAAGGCTTTCATTGCCGCTGCAACTTCGGCAGGTTTTGCGGTTTCACTTCCTCCTACTTCATTTTCCATCATCTTATAGTCGCCTACTCTGAACCAGGATTTCAGGCTGTCTGTAGTTCCTGTTTTTAAGATATAATGAAACTGCTTTATGAAGCTTTCCGAAAGCTTTGTGTGCTCGCCTTCGATAGCAAGATCTATACAACGGAAATGATTTACCGTTTCTACAATGTCATCGACCTTGACCGCTTCATCAGTAATGCTTAAGGTTTTTGTTTCAAATATGAAGCGGGTCTGATCATGAGAAAGTTTTGAACCTTCGATGTGATTTGAGTTATAGGTAAGATCAATCTGAATTTTATGATAGATTCCGCCTTTAAGACCGGCGTCTTTTTCACGTTTTAGGAATGATAAAAGAGTGTCTTCCTGAGGACAGTGGCGAGGCTTGCGGCCGGGCTTTTCTGCTGAAAAAGGAATCTTCCAAGTTTTACCTTCCAAAAGGGCGCCTTCCACTCTGCCCTGAGCACAATAGTTTCTAACGCTGCGTTCGCTGATCCGCCATTTTTCAGAGGCTTCTTTTACTGAAATATATTCAATCCTGCTCATAGGAAAGATTATATCGCGTTATCGGCAAAATACAAAGGCATGTTTACATCTTAAATCACTGTTATATATTGCCGATATTGCTTTCGATAATTTCCGAAACCAGCGATATGCAAGTACCGTCATGAATGGCAACCGAGTAAACACGGAACAAACGCAAGCAGCGGCAACTGACACCGCGCCTCTCCAATCGGTGCAAATGCGGCGAGAGGTGCTGCGTGTGAGCTCAGGCGGCTTAAGGAATTTTTCATTTTCGGATCGGAACGCGCTGTAAAGCTAAAAATACGCCCGTGATTAAAAATATTTTGATATTGCCGTAACGTAGTTTTTATTAATATATTTATAGTTTATAAACTGAATTATTTAAATTGGGGGAAATTTATGATAGAAGTTTCGCATGTTTCCCGAATTTTCGGAGATTTTTGCGCCGTAAACGACGTAAGTTTTTCAATTCCTACAGGCGAAATAGTAGGACTTTTAGGGCCCAACGGAGCGGGAAAAACTACGACAATGCGCATGATAACCGGATTTTTGGAAATGAGTTCAGGTTCCATAAAGATTGACGGAAAGGACATAAGAGAAGATCCGGTACGGGCGAAGCGTAAAATAGGCTACATGCCTGAAGCGGCTCCGCTTTACGGCGATATGATCACGGAAGACTATCTTCGCTATGTGGCGGAAATTCAAGGCGCGGACGCCGATAAAAAAGTTCCCGCCCTGTGCGACATCTGCGGACTTAAAGAAGTAATGCATAAAAACATAAACGAGCTTTCCCGCGGGTACAGACAAAGAGTCGGCCTTGCTCACGCTCTTATGAACGATCCTGAAATTTTGATCTTGGACGAACCGACAAGCGGACTTGATCCGAACCAGATCGGAGACGTAAGAAAACTCATTAAAGAAATAGGAAAGACAAGAACAGTCATAATTTCCACCCACATACTGAGCGAAGTGGAAATGATATGCAATCGTATAATCATTATTTCTCAAGGGCAGCTT
Source organism: Treponema parvum (assembly GCF_017893965.1). Lineage (NCBI taxonomy): Bacteria > Pseudomonadati > Spirochaetota > Spirochaetia > Treponematales > Treponemataceae > Treponema > Treponema parvum. The sequence goes on along the minus strand of NZ_CP054142.1, from coordinate 516,213 downwards.
GTCGCGGACAGTCCTGCGACGGAACTCAGGGAAAGATACGGGCATTCCCTTAATATAAAAATTACGGTAGGCAAAAGCACGGAAAACGAATTTGTAAAAGCCTGCGGATCGCTTTCGGGGGTTGCGGGAATTACCGTTTTGCAACAAGAAGGACAGAGCGAGATCGAAGGAAATAAAACAGTTTCCACCCTCGTTTCCGTTTCGGGCGGCAAAGAAATTCGCTCTGAAATTTTCGAAATTTGCGTAAAAAATAAATGGATCCTGTATGAAATGACGCCCCAGTATAACAGTCTTGAAGACGTATTTAAAACGCTTACGACTTCGGATAATTCAGGCGAAACGGCCGATCACAAAACAAAAAACACGGGAACGGAAACAAAACGGCGAAAAAAATCCGATACGGCGGCGATAAAAAATTCCGGAGAGGGGGTATAAGATGGATCTTTCTGAAAATATAAAAAACAACAAATATCATAAGAATTCTAAGCAGGCCGACGGAACCGCGCAATCTGCCGGCGCTAAACAGCCTGCAAAACATGAAAAATCAAAAAGCGCTGCGAAACTTAAAAATTCGGCGGCGGCAATCATCATGAAGCGGGAACTTTATTCCTATTTTACAAGCCCCGTAGCTTATATAGTGACGGGACTTTTCCTAGTCTTTTCGGGTTTTATATTTTTTTCAACTTTTTTTATTGCGCGCAGAGCGGAATTGCGTGATTTTTTTGCCATTCTGCCCGTAATGTTCTCATTTTTCATACCGGCTTTGACGATGCGGCTTTTCAGCGAAGAAAAACGCAGCGGGAGCCTTGAAACATTGCTTACGCTGCCTGTCACAGACTTTGACGTAGTTATGGGAAAATTCCTTGCGGCCTTTTTAGCTTCGGCTGCGATGCTGGCGCCTTCGATTTTTTACGTGATAACGGCGTGCATTTTCGGTTCGCCCGACATGGGTCCTATAATAGGCGGATATTTGGGCGCTTTGTTTTTATGCGCCGCATTTTCTGCGGTCGGAATATTTGCATCATCTCTAACGAAGAATCAGATAATTGCGTTTTTTGCGGCCTTTGCAATATGCATTTTATTTTCGATGATAACCGTATTTTTGGTTATCCTTCCGGCGCCGGCCGTAAATTTTCTTTCGTTCTTTTCCGCAAACACGCATTTTAACTCCGTTGCACGAGGAATAATAGATACTCGCGACCTGCTGTATTTTATTTCCATTACGGCGCTTTTTGTGGGTATGACCGTAAAAGCTTCAAAGAACGGCAGAAGGTAAGGTGAAAAAATGAAAAAATTTATTAAATGGATAAAATCTCCGGCAAGCGATTTTGCGCTTTTTGTCATAGTGCTTGTGCTTGCAAATCTTGTTGCCTCGCGCGCATTTATTCGCATAGACTTGACCGAACCTAAATCTTATTCTCTGTCAAATGCAAGCCGGCAGCTGGTAAAAACTCTTAACGAGCCGCTGAGCGTTCAAGTGTTCTTTTCTTCCAACCTGCCCGCTCCCTATAATTCGGTCGAACAATACGTGAGCGACATCCTTGTAGAATATAAAAACGCCGCAAACGGTAATTTCAGCTATCGCATACACGATATGGACAAAGAGGAAAGCCAAGCCCTTGCTTCGGGCTACGGATTGCATCAGGTGCAAATCCGCGAAATCGCAAATAACGAAGTGGGTTTTAAACAGGCGTGGATGGGCGTCGCGATAATCTATGCGGACGCCATAAAAACCATAGATTCCCTTACTTCAAGCGACGGTTTTGAATATAAACTTACGACCGCCGTTTCAAAAATGATCGCTACGGCCGACTCTTTGGCTCTCCTTCCCAAAGACGACAAAATAAAATTAAAGCTGTATGTTTCTCAGGAATTGGGGGACTTTAGGATAGGAGGCTTTGACCAGCTTGACCAAAGCGTAAAAACCGCCTTCGACGCCTTTAACCGCAGAAATCAAAACAGAATTGATTTTGAAAAAATTTCCCCTAAAGCGGCTGAAGTCGAGCCGATCATTGAACGCTACGGAATACAGTCGATAAACTGGCAAACCCAAGACGGAAACAGAGGGACAGGCGTTTTGGGTCTCGTGCTTGAACACGGAGATTCTTTCAGACTTATTCCGCTCAGCATGCAGCGTTCGCTTTTCGGGTACGCTCTTATAGGCCTGGACACTCTCGAAGACTCTCTTTCCGCGGGACTGCAAAGTCTTGTTTCAAAATCTATGGAAATAGGCTACATAACCGGCCACGAAGAAGCTTCTCTTGACGACAGTCAAACGGGAGCGGGCCTTTTAAGCGGCATAGTTTCCGAAATGTACACGTTTAAAGAAATAAACCTTTCTTACGAGGATATTCCCGTAAACATAAGCGCCGTCCTCGTAAACGGGCCGAAGTCGAAGTTTTCCGATGCGGAACTTTATAAGCTCGATCAGTTCATAATGCGCGGCGGGAACGTCATGTTCTTTTTGGATCCGTTCAACAACATATCGTCTTACGGCCAGCAGCCGGTCTATCTGCCCATTGAAACGGGATTGTCCAAACTTTTCGATTCTTACGGTATAAAGACCGGCCATGACTATATACTCGATGAAAACTGCTATACCCAGCAGAATCAACCGGGTTACGGAAAAATAAATCTGTACTTCGCGCCGCTTCTGCAAAAAGAAAATTTTGCAAACCATCCTATTACGAAAAATTTAGGCTACGTTATCTTCCTTCAAAACGGTTCCATAGACGTAACGGAGGCAGAAAAAAACAAGGATGTAAAAATCACTTATCTTGCAAAATCGTCCCCGAAATCATGGCTCATGAAGGATCGCATCGATTTGAATCCCATGAGCATATATCCTCCTTCGGATAAATCCGTTGAAAAAGCCGAAAACCTTGCAGTTCTTCTTGAAGGTAAATTCAAGAGCGCATTTGATGCGGAAGTAAACCCCGACGATCAGTCGGCAAGCGCCGAAACGGAAATTTCCGCAAAAGGACATCTGGCAAAGAGCATTCAAGGCGGAAAAATCTTTATTTCAGGTTCGTCGGCTATGCTTACGCCCCAACTTATAGATGAAAACGGTACGGAACCCGTAGCCATGTTTGTAAAAAACTCGATCGATTACATGAACGGCAACGAAGAACTTTGCACTATGCGGACAAAGGGGCTTTCTCTGAACGTCCTGAACATAACCAATAAAAAAGCCGTAGCGGCGGCAAAATACTTTAACCAATTCGGGCTTGCCGTTCTGATCGCGCTGGCAGGGCTTTTGGTCTGGCAAAAACGTTCCGCACGCCGCAATGCGATCCGAAACCGTTACGATCCGGACGACACAAGGACTGTTTCAAAATCTAAAAAAGGAGATGCCGAAAATGACAAAATTAAAAATGCGTAAGTCCGTTCTTCTTGCGGCGATAGGTATTTTACTCTGCATATATGCAATACAGCTTTTTGTTTTGGGCCGAAATTCCGTCAAAGTTCTTTCTTTAAAAGAAGAAGCGGCGGTTTATGCGATAAAAGGTAACGATATTGACGTAGTTCTTACAAGAAGCGGCGACGAATGGCTCGTAGGAAGCAAAAATTACAAAGCGAACGAATCTTTTTCGGATAGTATCGATAAGGCTGTAAAAACCGTAAAAATATTGGACACAGTCTCGCATTCCGATTCCGAAGCCTCTCTTGAGCGATACGGCCTTGAAAGCGAAAAAGCTCTTACCGTTACGGCTTCGGGCGCAAAAGGAAAGATTTTACGAACAATCACGGTCGGCAAAGAGTCTTCTACCGGTTCGCAAACGTATGTAAAGATCGACTCGGGCAAGGATATTTACCTTGTTTCAGGGGCGCTTAAAAATACTTTTGAGAAGACGGTTGACGATCTTCGAAGCAAGCAGGTTTTCAGTTTTTCATCCGACGACATAGACAAAGTGACGGTTTTTTCAGGCTATAAAGGAACCGACAATGCGGCGGGCGGTGAAGCCGGCGGCAAGCCGAATTCCGGCGCGATCGGTTCCCAAAGACGTTCCGAAGGGATTGCAGACAATAAAATCGGCTGGAGCGTAGAAAAGATAAAAGATTCTTCATCGGATAAGGCGCAGGACAAAGACGCCGTTACGGCGGAAAAACAAACTTCTTGGCGCTTTAGCGGCTCAGGTATAAGCGATTCGGAAATAGACGGCGAAAAAATAAATACATGGATAAATACGCTTTCCTCTTTGAACGTACAAGATTGGCGCAGTGAAAACGCGGCCTTGCCGGACGTTAAAGGAACGACAACGACAATTTTTGTTGCTGGAAAAGAAATTACCGTCACCGTGTACCGAACGGGCGAAGGCGATGAAGCCGAATACATAGGAACTTCGTCTGAAACTCCATACTCTTTTACCGTGTCAAAATACACGGCGAATAAATTTCAAAAAGATCCCGAAGAATTTAAAAAATAAGATTTATATCGCAGCGAGACCTTGTAAAACCTTTACGGCAGGGCCTCGCTGCGTATAAAACGCCTATGCTTACCCCTTCGCCGCGATCTTTAACGGGCAGAATTTTGTTTACCGGCTCGTTAAAAAAAGTAACAAGCGTTTGAAAAAAATATTTATTATTGACAGATCGGTTTACGGGTTATATTATAATAAATATGAACAGATGTTCATATTTACATTTATTGTTAAGAAAAAGGGGCTTCCAAAAACTTCAGTCTTTGGACAGTTTCCTTGATTTTGATTGCGACGTTTAAAATTAAGTCATTGTAATATAAGGACTTAATTTTAAACTCGTCGGAGATGGCGAAAAAGTAACAAACTTTTGAGACATCCCCTAATTGCACAAGGAGTGTAAAACGTAAAATGCCGGATGAAGACTTACTTTTCGACCTCGCGGAATTGTTTAAAATTTTCGGCGATTCCACACGCATAAAAATTCTATTTTCGCTTTTGGCATCCGCTTCGCCCGTAAACGACATCGCGGATAATCTTAAAATGACTCAATCCGCCATAAGCCATCAGCTTAGAATTTTAAAAGCGAACAAACTTGTAAAATACAACAGAGACGGAAAATCTCTCATCTATTCGCTGGACGACGAGCACGTTGAAAAAATTCTAAACATGGGAATGGCGCATCTTTGCGAAAAAGATTAACGGCTAGGGAGGCATGATAAAAACATGGACGAATACAATAGGAACGACGAAATTCAAAATGAAAAACAGCCTAGTGATCATGTTTCGAACGATCACGCAGAAAAACAAAGCGGGCATAAGTGTTGCGCTCATCATCACAGAGACTCTTGCTGCGGCGATCATGACGAGCACAGAGAACACCTAGAGCATGGGTGCTGCTGCCATGACGATCACAAAGAACACGGGTGCTGTTGCCATGACGGCGATGAAATGTCTTTAAAAAAAATAATCGCCGCGCTTGCGATCTTTATCGTTGCGCTTACGACGTCGAATATTCCTTTCATAAAGCGACTTTCGACAAATACTCCGCTCGAGTTTTTCGGAGCAAACGCCTTTTCTTTAATCTTTTTGGCGCTTTATTTTGTTTCATATATCATTGTAGGCCTTCCAGTACTAAAAAGCGCCGTAAAAAATATTCTGCGCGGCAAAGTTTTTGATGAACAATTTCTCATGGCGATTGCATCCGTCGGCGCCTTGCTTTTAGGCGAATATCCCGAAGCCGTAGCGGTAATGCTTTTTTACCAGATAGGCGAATATTTTCAGGATTACGCCGTCGACAAATCAAAAAATTCAATCAAGGAATTGATGAACCTTCGCCCCGACACGGCGACGGTACTGCGCAATTCCCAAGAGATTTCCGTTTCTCCTGAAGACGTAGCCGTAGGAGAAACAATTATCGTAAGACCCGGAGAAAGAATTCCTCTTGACGGAATCATACGAAAAGGAAATTCCTTCGTAGACACTTCAGCACAGACGGGAGAGTCCGTTCCGCGAGAAATCGTTGAAGGAGACGATGTGCTTGCAGGGTTTATAAACATGCAGGGCGTGATCGAAATAACCGTAAAAAAAATCTATTCGGATTCCGCCGTTGCCCGAATACTGAAACTCGTAGAACACGCTGTACAAAACAAAGCGGGGTCGGAAAGGTTTATAACAAAATTTGCACGCTTTTACACACCCGCGGTCTGTATAGCCGCCGTACTCATATCCGTTATTCCTCCGTTGGTAACTCATACAAGTTTTACCCAATGGGTGGCGCGAGCTCTTGTGTTCTTGGTAGTCTCGTGCCCGTGCGCGCTTGTGATTTCGGTACCGCTTAGCTTTTTCGGAGGCATCGGCGCATGCTCACGGAACGGAATCCTTGTAAAGGGAAGCAACTATCTTGAATCCCTCGCAAAAGCCAAAACAGCAGTGTTCGACAAGACCGGAACTTTAACAAAGGGAACCTTTGCAGTAAGCGCAATCCATCCGGATAAAAAATTAAAACTTTCGGAAGAAGAACTTATCGCGCTTGCAACCCACGCCGAATATTTTTCGATCCATCCCATATCAAAATCCTTGCAGCAGGCTCATCACTGCGAACTCTGCGGACACGTTGAACTCAAAAACACAAAAGAGATCAGCGGCCAAGGACTCTGCGTTACCATAGAAAATCAGGAAATTCTCGTAGGAAATTTAAAACTGATAGAAAGCCGCAACGTAGAAGGATTTTCTCCGTGTCCCGAACACGACAGCGGAACGGTCATACACGTAGCGGTGGACAACCGATATGCCGGACACATTGTGATTTCGGACGAAGTAAAAGAAGAATCCGAACAGTCCGTAAAGGCTCTTAAAAAAGCAGGAGTAAAGCACATCTGTATGCTCACAGGCGACAGAAAGGAAACCGCAGAAGATATTGCGGCAAAGCTCGGCATAGATAAAGTTTATGCGGAACTTCTGCCCGAAGACAAGGTTTCGATTCTGGAAAAAATTCTAGCGGAAAATAAGGCGAAAAATGAAACCGTCATGTACATAGGAGACGGAATAAACGACGCTCCTGTGTTGGCGAGAGCGGACGTCGGGGTTGCCATGGGGAAGATCGGATCGGACGCCGCTGTCGAAGCTGCCGACGTGGTAATTCTAAACGGCGATCTTTTAAAACTTGTGCAGGGAATTCACACGGCGAAACGCACGGTGCGGATCGTTAGGCAAAACATCGTCTTTTCGTTGGCGGTAAAATTTGCCGTCATGATATTCGGGGCTATAGGTCTTGCAAACATGTGGGCCGCGGTTTTCGGCGACGTAGGAGTAACCTTCCTCGCGGTTTTAAATGCTCTGAGACTGCTGTAGATTTTCCTGCCGCGTACTGCCGTGAGCGCGGAAAACTTCGCGCTCACGGCAATTCGCCGCAGCGGACGGCTGTTTCCGCCGGAGGCAACGCCGCGCGATTGCCTAGTGTCCCCTGCCCCTCAAAAACGGCCGTATTTTTCAAATGCGACCGTTTATGATATAATCCTCTCCATGATATCGCTCGTCGTTTTTCTCGGAAACTGCGGTAAAGAATATGAAAAAACACGCCACAACGCGGCGTGGCTGTTCGAACAATCTCTGCCGTTTTCCGCGAAAATAAACTGGAAAAACAAATTCAAAGGAAACTTCGCTTCAATTGACACGCTTTCCTTTAAAAGCTGGATTGAAGATTCAAATCTTATCGCAAACACCGTTCCGGCTGCAAAAAGCGCCGGTTCCGGCACAGCATCTGCGCCCGCAACTCCGGCAGTCGTAAATTCGGTCGGCATGAGGCCCGCCGCCGCAAGTTCTGCCGGCGCGCCAGAAAGTCTCGCCGGCGCACAGGAAAGTTTTTCTGCCGGTTCCGCCGGATCAAAGTTTCAAACCTTAAACCTTCCTTCTTCCATAGGCGATAAATTCTATTTTCTAAAGCCCGAAACCTACATGAACCTTTCGGGGCAGAGCGTCGCGGAAGCCGCGCATTTTCTAAAAATAAAACCCGAACAAATCCTTATCGTTCACGACGAAATCGAACTTTCTTTGGGCTTTGTAAGTTTAAAATGGAGCGGAGGGCTGGGCGGACACAACGGGCTTCGTTCAATAAAAACGACGCTCGGCACGGCGGACTTTTGGCGGCTCAGAATAGGCATAAGCAAGCCTTCATACGGCGGCGTCGCCGATTATGTTTTAGGCCGCTTTACTTCGGACGAGCAAATTCTCCTTTCGCAAATATTTTTACAGACAGCAGAACTTTTTGTAAAAATACTTTTTTCGTCCGATCCCAAGCGGCTAATTCCGGAGTGGGGAAAACGCAAATTGGCGACGGAAGATTTAAAAGCCGCCGCAAAGGCGTGTGAATAAAAGCGCGCAAATTCGGCATATTTTTTTGTAAACGCGCATATTTAAAAAAGGCGGCAGGAACGTGCGCTAATTTGAGCTATAATTCAGAATTAATCAGGAGACTATATGAAAGACGCACCGCAAATAAATAAAAAAATACAAAAAGAAGCAGTTGAAGCGGCTTCGTATAAACGACTTTCAGACACCGTAAAATGCCTTAGGGACAAAGACGGATGCCCGTGGGACATAAAGCAAACTCCCCTTTCCATGCGCACGGATCTCGCAGAAGAAACATTCGAAGCCATAGACGCAATAAGCGAACAGGATACGGAACACGCAAAAGAAGAGCTGGGCGACGTATTTCTTAACGCCGTTATGATCGCCTACATGTACGAACAAGAAGGCAGTTTTACCGTCGCGGACGTTTTGGACGCGGTTACGGAAAAAATAATCCGTCGTCATCCTCACGTATTTAAAACAAGCAGCGGCAGCACCTGCGTAACAAAAACGCCCGACACGCCGGAGGAAGTCCTTGTTCAATGGGACAGCATAAAAGAGAGCATAGAAGGCCGCAAAAGCGAAAAATCCATACTGGATCAAATTCCCAAAGGCTTTCCGCCTCTTTTAAAAGCCTATAAAATGCAAAAAAAGGCCGCAAAAAAAGGATTCGACTGGGACAGCCCCCATTCCGTTCTTAAAAAAGTCAAAGAAGAATTGGAAGAAGTTTTAGAAGCGCAAAAATCCGTTCTGAAAGCAAGAGCGGCCTTTAAAGAAGGCGACAAACCCCTAACCATAGCTTCCACGCCTCAGGCGGACAAAGCCCAGCTTAACCTCGAAGAAGAAGTTGGAGACCTTTTATTCTCCGTGGTCAACTATTCGCGTCATCTCGGCGTGGATCCCTTCATCGCCCTTTCCCGCACAAACGAAAAATTTTATAAACGCTTTTCTTTTGTCGAACAAAAAATGAAAGAATCAAATATGGAAATGGATCCGAGCCGCCTTAAAGAAATGGATCGCTTTTGGGATGAGGCAAAGGCGCAAGACCTGTAAACAAATGGCGTTCGGCAAAATTACACAGCAAAACAAATTTCCCGTTCAAAAAGATAAATGCTTCGCCCCGGCGCAAAGACAAAACTACCGCCGTTTTAGGATCACGTTTTTTTTATTAGGGCGGCTGCCCGCAAAGCGGGCACCGGGCTCTTGCTGCAAGTCCTCGCGGCTAAAGCCGCTGCGGTCTTTCCGCGACGATCCCTGCCGCAGGTTAAAGCTTTTGCTTTATCAGTTTTTTCAGGTATTTTCCCGTTACGCTTTCACCGTTATCAACAATCTCCTAAGGAGTGCCGCATGTCCGTGAAACACGATTTCTTTTTCAGGGGACTTAAATCTTTGAAAGGCACATTTGTCCTTACGCCCATTTCGCGCACAAGCAGTTCGGCAGTTTATTCTTCCGCAAATATTTTAAGAGCAAACAAATTGCGCATAAGACCGAAATGTTTGTCAAACGAAAACAAAAAAAGATTATTGTTAATGGCATTTTGAGCAATGATTAAATCGGGAATACCGACTTTGTTTATACCGTACAATAGATTTCGGGTCTGCATATCGATAATCTCGTTCCAGTCTATTTCGAGTTCTATTCGTTTAATTGCAAGCAAGAGCTGTTTCAACTCATATTCTTTTTTCAAATTAATAAAAGGAAGCAATTCGGCAAGCACAAGATTATTGATACAAAGCATATTATTATGTATCAACTCTTTGAGCACGGCAGAGCGTGCAGAGCCTCTAAAATATTCTATCCAGACGGAAGTATCGACCAATACCATCTTATGTCCTTTTTCTCAGCGTTTTTAAGTCGATATTCAAATCAAGTTTGCCGTAATAGTCTTTCAGTTTTTGAACTTTTTCTTTTTGTATCAAATTTTCAAGCGCTTGTGTTATAACCTCCGTTTTTGTCGTAATTTTTGTCAATGTCATCGCTTCTTCAAGCAAGGTATCGGACAGATCCAGCGTTGTTCTCATATACATCCTCCGTATGCATATTATAACACCAAATCATATGCATAATCAATGTTCTTTATACATATCAGTGCCTGCAAACCGTTCCAACCCGCGTTGAGCCGCGATCGTCTATTTTGTTTCATAACAACCGCTTTGGAAGTTGTCCCACATACTTGCATACAAGCCCTTCCGCTCGAGCAGTTTACCAACTTAGCTTAACAAAAGCTGTTCAAATATTTTGTACCGTACAAAAAAGGTTACATCCTTAACACCTGAGCAGCGTTGATAGCAAAAAAGCGGCGCCGTTTTAAGATCACGTTTTTTTATTAGGGCGGCTGCCCGCAAAGCGGGCACCGGGCTCTTGCTGCAAGTCCTCGCGGCTAAAGCCGCTGCGGTCTTTCCGCGACGATCCCTGCCGCATTTGAAGAGAGCGAATACACGCAGCCGCAATAATCCTGCCTGTACACCCCGTACTCTTTGGAAATCTCTATTGACCTTAGGTATCCGTTTTTTTTCTTAAAATCCGAATAAAGATACCTCAATTCAAGTCCGTTTTTTACGGCCTGCTCGTCAAGCAGCCTGCCTATTTCGTTCACCTTGTCGGAATCTTTATAAGGGCTTAAAGTCAAAGTAGTCGCAAAAAAATCAAAATTATTTTCGGCGGCATATTCAAAAGCCTTTTTCATCCGGAATTCGTAACACCTTCGGCATCGTTCGCCGCGCTCGGCCTCAAAAGCAAGTTCCGGGCATTCTTCGATTCTTATCGCCCTGTCATAATCGTCTTTATCGTAGCCGCCTTCCAAAATCCGTATCTCCCGTCCCGTAGCGAAGTTCAGCTTTTCGACAAATTTAAATATCTCGTCCCTGCGTTTTTCATATTCTTCAAATGGATAAATATTCGGGTTATAAAAATACACGCTTATTTCAAAAAACAAAGAAATTTTTTCCAGGCAAGCCGTACTGCACGGCCCGCAGCAGGCGTGCAGTAAAAGTGAAGCTTTTTTTCCTTCAAGGCCGGCTATGAGTTTTTCCATCACTGCATTGTAATTTATCTTTGCGCTACGGTTTTGAGATTTTTTTTTGCGTTCCGCTTCGGATACTTGGATTTCGGATGCTTGCCGTGCCAAATTCATGTTTTAAACATATATTTTTTAACGGCCGAATGCAAGAACGCGAGGCAACAGTCTGCCGCCAGCCGCAGCAGAACGATGCAGGCATATTGCTTGCCTGACGGCTTTTTATTCGCTATATTGAATAAAAAGTTGTTTTTAACTTTTATCTGCGGCATCTGTGCTGCGCTGCCGTTCGCAACAAAATTTTATGCGAGCCGCAATGCAGCTTCGCGCAAAACAAAATTTCAGGCCGCACAAAATTTTATTCGATTTTGCAGGAGCAACGATGAACGGTATGTATGGCACTGTCTTCAATAAAGAAGAAGATGACGACGAAAAAAACAAAAAATCCGCCGATCCGTTAATGGAAAAATTCCTAAAGACAAGGCAGATAATTCTTTCAGGCGAAATAAATAAGGATCTGGCGGAAAAGATAGTCAGACAGCTGCTTTTGCTTGAAGCGGACAACAAAAACGCTATCTGTATGTACATAGATTCTCCGGGCGGCGACGTCGACGCAGGCTTTGCGATATTTGACATGATTCGTTTTATAGACGCCCCCGTATGCCTTATCGGTATGGGACTCATTGCAAGCGCGGCAGCCCTCGTACTCTTAGCGGTACCCAAAGAGCGCCGTATAGGGCTGCCGGACAGCCGATACCTCATACATCAGCCGCTGTCCGGGATAAAAGGAGTGGCGACCGATATAGAAATCCACGCGCAGGAAATGGCAAAAACGCGCGCAAAGCTGAATAAGCTGATCGCAGACGAAACGGGAAAGCCACTGGCTCAAGTTGAAAAAGACACCGATCGTGATTATTGGCTTACCGCGACGGATGCAAAAGAATACGGCCTTATAAGTTCCATAGTTTCAACGCGTGCGGACTTAAAAAAGATAATCTAGACGTATGAATGTCGAGCCTGCCTTCAAACTCGCGATGCAAATCCGCTCAGGAGCTTTAGGACAATCTTAATGTAAGCGGAACGCTAAACACAAACGGTGCGCACAACATTGTCAATCGGAGCCTTTTATGGTACATTGATTTATGTATTTTGAACTTACTGAAAGCATAGCAAACTCCATTCTTGCTGCGATGGAAGATCAGAATTCTTTTTTCGTCTTAGATGCCGTAAACGGAATTTTAATAAAAAAAGAACAAAATACAGTTGATAACGACAGATATTTTTTTTTACCGCAATGGACATCTGCCGACGGGTTTGCCCTTAGGGAACAATTCGTTTCCGACTTGCATGCTCCGCTCATAAAAGACGAACTTCGGCAGATCCTTCATTCCGGAAGGGGGGTGTTCAAAAACTTTAAGACCTGCATAAGACAGTACCCTGAAATCGAGAAAAAGTGGCATTTGTTCAAGCATTATAAAATGCGCCGCCGCCTTAACGAATGGTACAACTCATTGCGCGAAATCTGGGGGCTTGAAAAACTGGCTCAAGACGCGGAGGACTTTGAAATCCCCGTTCAAAACGATTTTATATTTTGCGCATACGATTCGTCAAAGGACAAGAATTTGATACTGCGTTACAGCCGGGCAGCCGCAGGCGATATGGACGAAAACCTGCCGGAAGAAATAAGCACGGCGTTTGTATCTTTATGGAAGTATCAATTCAAATCGCATGATTCTGAAATCGGCTTCATATGCAGAACCTTTTCCGACGAATTTGCAGGCTGCATAACGTTTTCACAATGTCCGTTTCCTCAGGGAAAAACGGTCGTACTTACGTCTTTTTTTGTTTTACAAAATTTCCGCGGACTCGGGATAGGTAAGGAACTTTTATCGCTGAGTCTTGAAGACTTGCAAAAGCGGAATATTCAATGGGTGATCATCGCGAATATCGTAATTCCCGATATCATGATCCCCTTATTGCATCGGTTCGGTTTTGAAAAGACCGGTTCCGGATACACTGCAAAACTATTTTAAATTATTTGGGAGTTTCCTATGTCTTTTAAACATGTGGATGAGATAGATATTAACTTGTTTGTTTCTATTTTAAATGATGCCGTTTCCAAAGTTAAAACGGAAGAGGATCCTGAAATTTTAACAGATCTGAAAAAAATATATAAAAAAAACGTTCCCTTTGCTCTCAGAACATACGTTGCGGCTTACCTTGCAAAGCAGGCAATGGGTTCTCGTTCATCCTCTTACAAAAACCGGCGTCACGAAGGCCGCGCATATTCCAGGGATTGGAAGTCCCGATCTCAACGCGAGACTCATAATTTTCAGGTAAAGAATTCAAACGCCGAAGAAAAAGAAAGCGAAGCCCGTTCTCCTCGAGTACAAATCGACAGCGATCTTGCAACGACCGTTTTTATCGGTATAGGACGCAACAGACGCGTTTATCCGCGCGATCTCGTGGGTCTTTTAATAAGCGTAGCTCACCTGGACCGCGACAGGATCGGCGATATCCGCGTATTGGCAAATTATTCTTTTATACAACTTTTCAACGAAGATGCGGACAAGGTAATCGAAGCTCTCAACGGTTACGACTACCGCGGACGCAAACTTACGGTAAGCTATTCGCACCAAAAAGACGTAAATGACGCCGTAAGGCTTGCCGAATCGGAGCATTCCGAAAGCTTTTCATCCGGAATAAACGAAAACGACAAGCTTTCACAGGAAGATGCCGAAGCTTACGCAGCTGCGGAAAAAGCGGCGGCCGACAAAGAACCGTTTACGACGTCTTCCACGCTTTCATAAAAGATGAAAACAATACGGACAGGGCCGATTCAAGTAAACACATGCATAGTTCCGCTTGCTGAAAATTTTGTCTTTATAGTCGATCCGGCAGGCTGCAAGGCCTCCGGAGACGCAACGGCAATAACGGATTATCTTGCAAAGAATTTTCTTGTTCCCGTTGCAGTTGTGCTTACTCACGGACACTTCGATCACGTAATCGGCCTTTCCGCAATAAAAGAAGCTTATCCCGCCATAAAGATCGCAATACATAAGGACGACGCTTTAAGCTTAGGACAAGGCGGAGTTGAATTCCACAGGCTTTGTCTTGAGCCTATGGGAGGACTTAGCCTTATACCTTTTCTTGCAAGCCTTCCCGAAGCGGATATTTTACTCAACGACGGCGACGATCTTGGAAAAGCCTTCGGTAAAGAGCATTGTCTTAATCTTTGTAAAGAAAACACGGAAAAGGCGGAAGAAAACTTTAAGCTTTTATCTCAATGGACTGTGATACACACTCCGGGACACACTAAGGGGTCTATTTGCCTGTACAACAAAACCCGTAAGGAGCTCATTTCAGGAGATACGCTTTTCTTTCAATCATGGGGAAGGACGGATCTATACGGCGGAAGCGAAAGCGCCATATTAAAAAGCTTGGAGCACTTAAAACAAACGCTTCCCGGCGACACCCTCGTATATCCCGGGCACGATTATTCGGGATTTCCTTTGTCACAGGGCATTTAAAAATAAGTCGGGCTTGCACGCAGGAGAAAATTTCAATTTTCGATCGCGCGCCGTTCGTACGCTCTTTGTTCATAATTCCAGCGATTAAAAAAGTACCGCGCGCTATTCTCGGCTAGTAAAAATTGAACCCCGGCTCGAACGGAACATACCTTAATTTGCCGCCGTAAATTTCTATCTTATAAAAAACAACTTTAATGTCTTCCATGTTTTTTCGGACAAATATCCGGGCAAAAGACGGCGGCATTCCTCCGCGCGGAAAACTGCAGCTTCCGGGGTTTACCAAAACTGCGCCTTTCCTTTCAATTTTGCACGCAATGTGCGTGTGCCCATAAAGCGCCGCATACGCGCCCGCCTTTTTTGCGGCGTAATACAGGTTTTCTGCGGAATAATACCTGTGCCCGTGCGTTATAAATATCTTGTGCAAACAAACCGGTAAAACAAGGCTGTCCAGTATAACGCTGCGCTCGTATCCGTTTTCCGCTTCGAAGCGTCCCGCGCCAGAGGCAAACTGCACGGAAAAACAACCGCCGTCGTTATTGCCGCGAACAACGGCGACTACGGGCGGAATATACTCCGAAAAAGCGATATCCATGCTTGCCCTATCGAGCATAAACGCCACATCTCCCGCCCCGTCGCCGCAAAAAACAAGAGCGTCGCTATCTTTCCCGAAACTGCTTAATATTTCAAAAAGAATGTTTTTATTACCGTGAGAATCTGAAATTACCAGAATATCCGCGCTGTCCGCTTCGGAAAGTTTAAGCGCGTCTTCGTCCGAGCCTATCAGCTTTGATCGAAGTTGAACTAATTTATTCATACGCTTTTAAAACAAAATGATTTACGGAAAGAAGTCCAGTTTCGGGATCCACATACCTGCTTATTTTTCCGTATTTTCCGGCAATAGCTCTGACGTGGAGAATAAGATCGGAATCGGGCGGCAACGGACTGTCAAGCAGCGTCATATATCGCACGGAAGAATCAAGCAGCAAAGATACTTCATCCGTAACTACCACCGATTCTTCCATGTCGGGAACGGCGTCCTGAGGCCTGGCCTCGTCAAGCACAAAGTCGGCCGTCCATTCCATTCCGAGAACATCGTCTTGAGGAAAAAATGAAAAAATCGGAAAAGGAATTTCTCCATCATATAGATTTTTAAAAACCGAGACTGCGTTGTGCGTATTCTCAGGCGCGCCGAGAAATATTATTCCTTTAAGCCGGACATCGCGCAAGATTTCCGACAGCATGGAAATTCTATCCCTGCCGGACACTTTAAAATCTCCGGGAAATAAAAGAGGAATTATAAGTCCGCCGTCTTCCGCAAGACCGTATTTTTCGGAAAGTTCGGCTTTTATTTTTGAAATAAATTCGTCGCCGTTGTAACCGTAGCCGAAGACTATGCATATTTTTTTTTCGGATTCGCTCCAAGCGCGGGAATTCGTCCATACGAAATGCGGCACGCTTTTAATATTCAGGCGCATAAGATCTGCGTAATCGTTATTTTTTTTTCTCTGCCCGCAGCTGCAAAAAATAAAGCATGCAAGGCACAGAACTGCAAATAGCACGGCATTTTCGTATTTTTTCATATTATCATAATACCGAATTTTCAGCTTTTTGAAAATCGGACGCCGGTCGCCGTGATTTGCTCTTTTAAGTATTAAGTCGTAAGGCGAAAAACGCTTGACGCGTTTTTCTTTTAGAGGACACGCTCGCAAATCCTCCTCCACTGCTCGGATTTGCTCGCTCTTATTGCAAATACTAGGATCTTTATGTATTATTCGCGTGTGAACATCATACAAACGGTTTTACAGCTTGCAGGAAGCCTTGCTTTTTTGCTGTACGGAATGAAGATGATGAGCGACGGCGTTCAAAAAAGCGCGGGCGACAGTCTTCAGCACATTTTGGGCTTTATGACGGGAAATCGCCTGATGGCGGTAATAACCGGTATTCTTGTAACCATGATCATACAATCTTCGGGCGCAACTACCGTCATGGTCGTTTCATTTGTAAATTCCGGCCTTCTCACGCTTACACAGTCAATCGGGGTCATTTTCGGCGCCAATATAGGAACTACCGTTACGGCGTGGATAGTCGCACTATTCGGATTTAATTTTAAAATATCTTTATTTGCCGTTCCCGTTTTCGGGTTGGGCTATCTTCTTACCCTTTTAAAAAAATTGCACAAAGAAAGCATCGGCGAATTTTTGATGGGTTTCGGTATGCTGTTTTTGGGACTCGACATGCTTTCATCCGTAGTATCCGTCGAACCTGAAAAAATTCTATTCCTTACGCAACTGCAGGGAATGGGCTTTGCGAGCACAATGATCGGTGTCTTTGCCGGATTTCTTTTGACCGTGCTGCTGCATTCGTCAAGCGCTTCTACTGCCATAATACTCACAATGGCCTACAACAGAATTCTTGAGTGGGAATTTTCCGCAGCTATGATTTTGGGGAGCAATATAGGATCCACCGTCGATTCCGTGCTTGCGGCGGTAAACACAAAGGTAAACGCGCGAAGAGCGGCTTCGATACACGTAATGTTCAACGTAATCGGAACCGTAATAGCCGTAATCATGTTAAAGCCGCTCTTGCACCTGGTAGACTTTCTTGTTCCCGGCAACGTATACTCCGGCATAACATATCATATTGCGATGCTGCACACGATATTCAATTTGCTTGCCACCGTTATATTCCTGCCGTTTACAAAACAAATTGCGCATCTTACGGAACGGCTCATAAAACCGCGCGAAAACGAAAAACAAGCCGTTTACAAGCTGGAATTCATAGACGCGATAGGAAGAAAAAACACACTTGCCCACATAGTCCGAGCGGAAAAAGCGATAGCCGACATGGCCGACCTTGTAATAGAAATGTTCGATCATCTTCAGTTGGGATTTTCCGATCGATCGCAGAACTTTATAGACAAACATATGGAAAGCCTTGTGAGGGACGAAGATTATGCCGATCAAATGTCCGAGCAGATTACGCATTATCTTTTAAAGTGCGGTAAATTGCCGGTAGGTCCGTCGCAGCAAAACAATATATCTCTTATGATGTCTATCGTCGATGAACTTGAAAACATGACCGACGACTGTTATAACGTCGCCTGCCTTTTAAAAAAGAGCATAGAGAAAAAAATGGTCTTTTTGCAGGAAAATATGGACAAGCTGATTCCCTATGTCGAACTCGTGCGGCAGTTTATAACATTCATCCATATAAACATCAACAAGCGTTTAAGCGCGGAAAAACTGGAATTTGCAAAGGAACTTGAAGAACAGATTGACGCTACAAGGAAGAATCTAAAAAAAACCGCAAGAAAGCGGCTTGAAAGCGGCGCCGACGTAAAATCGGAACTTTTATATATCGACGTAGTCCGCCAGATAGAAAAGATAGGCGACTGCGCATTCAATATAGCCGGCGCGCTTTCGGAAACACGCTAAGATTTAAAATCTGTCAATCGACAACCTTGCCGCAGGTTTGAGATTCACAGCGCCGCTTCAAACACGAAGCTTCAAGCGGCGACGGGCATCAAAAACATCCGCACTAATATAGCTTAAAAGGGAATTCCAGCTCTTTATCGGCAAACGGCCCGGCAATAGGAGAAATTCCTCTCTTGTTGTCGAAATAATCTTTATCGAAAATTATCTGAGTACCGTCGGGATTTTCAAATTTTTGTTCCGGCTCAAACGCCTTTCCGAGCGTTTCGGTACAAATAAGATCCGTTTCGAATTCGGGAAGATGCTTGAACAAGTCGGTTTCAAAATAATATTTGTCGTCTTTTTCAATTACTTTTGCATACACCTTGCAGCCGCTCACTTCCTTAAAATTCCTTTCTTTTTTACAGGGTTTTGCGCCGTTAAAGAATACGTTCCCTCCGGTATACACGGGAAGTTTCGTATAGTATTTGCCTCTGTCTTCCTTTGCGCCTGCGTCGCCTTCTTTGAAGAATAAAGCCAAATACTCTTCTTCGCAAGGATAATCGTCAAAGGGAACAGTCCCAGTTTCATTGTTCGTGGGCGTCTTATTTTGTTCCCAGTAAAGGTCATATTCCTTAGGCACTTCGTTTTTTACAAAGATGTTATTGTAAAAACGATCGTCGCCGTGCATAAAGGTCATAAAACCTGCAACTTCCGTTCTATGCGGAAAGTGATAAGGCGTATATCGCGGGCCTCCGTTTTTGCCGTTATCCGTTCCGCCCCCGACGCTCGTAAAGGGCCCGCAGATAAGGTTATGAACGTAGGCGGTTCCCTGTGTGGCAATACGCCCCGCATACACCGAAAGGAAGATATTGTTATCCACAAGAGTAGGTCCGTGGCTTACTTCAATAAACAAGTCTTCGCCTATAGCCAGAGCGGACATCACTTTCGTTCCTATGGGAATAGAATTGTCGTGGAATAAATTCTGCGTAACCCGCGTTCCCTGCGCTTGCCAGTCAAGCCACAAGCCTCTTGTGCAGTGATGGATGTGATTCCTCCTGATCTGCACGTCGATAGCCGCATGCAGCTTTATTCCGCCTATCTCCGCGCCTGCAAGCTGTTGTTTATTGTTTATGTGGTGAATGTGATTGTCTTCGATTATCGAAAACACGCAGCCTAAATGCCCTACGATACCCGTCTGTTCGCAATGGTGTATGTCGCAGCGGCGCACTATATGAGAGCCTATGTTTTCTTTTGTCCAGCCTTCCGCCTGCGCCTGGCATATAGAATCCCTTTCAGTCTGCGTTCCGTGCTTAAGCCTTTTAAAGGTCCATTTGTTTTCGTTTTCCGGTTGCAGATACTTACCTAAAGAAATTCCGCAGCACTTGGAATCGCTTATTTCGCAGTCTTCGATGATCCAGCCCTTACTCCAATGGGGGCCTACCATTCCTTCCTGATAGGCCGTAGGCGGCGCCCAAGTAGTTGCGGCCTGCTTTACGGTAAAACCCGAAAAGGTTATATAGTCCACTCCCGTCTTACTGGGATAAAAACAATTTCTGCGCACGTTTATCTCTACGTTTTCTTTGTTGGGATCCGCTCCGTGAAAATTTGCATATATGTAAGTAGCGCCGTCCTTTTGCTCCGAAAACCACCTGTATACGGAAAATTCCTTATCCCATGCACCTTCATATTTATGAGGCGACAAAACATTTTCAATACTGTCCGTTTCGTACATGGAAGCGCCGTTTAAATACACTTCCCCGGTATGAAGCGGAATTTCACTGAAATACCAATCCCCGCATATTTTTTCCGTATAGGGATTGTAGTTGCCGAAAATTCCGTTGGATACGCGCGCGCTCCAAACATTACCTTTAAATTTCACCCAATTTTTTACTTCTTCCGCGCCGGTAATCACAGCCTTTCCTTTTACTTCGGATCTGTAAACTATTCTGGCGTCATAGGTTCCCTTGTTTACAGGATCCACGTATTCTCTGTATACGCCCGGAGCGACGATAATTTCATCGCCCGCTACGGCGATCTTTGCCGCATCGTTTATCCATTTGAACGGCCTTTCCCTTGTGCCGTCGCCGCCGTACAATGATTCTTTAGAAACATAATATTTCATATCTTACCCCTTTACCGCTCCCTGCGTCAGTCCGTTTATAACCTTATCCTGCGCTATAAAATAAAAGGTCAGCACAGGCAAAGATCCTACCAGTATGGCCGTAAGCACGGCCGGAATATTTATCGTCTGAAATCCGTAAAAATCGCGCACTCCGAGAGAAAGCGTTTTTCTTGCAGGCGTGTCTATCAAAACAAGCGCATAAATAAATTCATTCCACATGTTAAGAAAAGTATACACGCCTACGGTAGAAATTGCAGGAACAGAAAGCGGCATGATGATCTTTCTGTAAATAAGGAATTTACCGCCTCCGTCTATCGTTGCCGCTTCTTCAAGTTCTTTCGGGCATTCTTTAAAAAATTGCGTCATAATAAACACGGAAATCGGAATATTAAACGAAACATAAGGGCCTATAAGACCTATTAGATGATCGTAAAATCCGATCTGATGGCTCAATGTATAAACCGGAATAAGCGTCGTATGAATAGGAATCATCATTCCCGCAATGACAAGAAAATAAAGCGGTTTTGCGACCTTTATTTCAAAACGCGCAAATATGTAAGACATGAGAGAGGCCACCGTGATCGTAAGCAAAACACCGCAAACGCTCACGATAAGGCTGTTTATAAAATATCTTAAAAAGGCGGGAGCCAATACCAAGACGTAGTTTCCTAAATAAATTTTTTTAGGAATAAACCAAATATTCTGCATGTATTCCGGAAGGCTCTTAAAACTGTTAAACAGGAGAAAAAGCAGAGGAAATCCTGTTATTATTGCGATTACGATACAGAACAGATAAATAAAACGTGAAAAAATAAAATCACCTAAAAACCACTTTTCGCCGTTTTCACGCATGTGCCTTCTCCTTTTTTATTTTTTCCTTGTGTTCCTGAGTCAGATACAAAAAACAACAGGCAAAAATAAAACATATTATAAACATTGTTCCGGCAATGGAAGATGCGTAGCCCATGCTGAATTCCACAAATCCTTTTTTGTACATGTATGTAGCCATAAGTTCGCTTGCGCCGTTGGGGCCGCCGCCTGTCATAATGTAAATAAGGTCAAAGTATTTAAGAGAACCGACCATAGACATAACGGCCGACGTTCTCAACGTAGGAGCGATCATCGGCAAGGTTACGTGAACGAAACATTGCCAGCGGTTAGCTCCGTCAATGCGCGCCGCTTCGTATAATTCGGCAGGAATATTTGCAAGTCCGGCCTTTAGGATGATCATGTAAAAAGGAATAAATTGCCAGCATATTACGAACAACACGGCCGGCATCGCAGTGCGTGTATCGGCAAGGAAGCCTATGACTTTGGACCCCAGCCCTAAAAACTTCATCAGATAAGCTAAAATCCCGAACATAGGATCGTAAAACAGCTGCCACATGATACCCGTAGCGACGGTTGAAAAAAGCATGGGTAAAAAGAATACCGTTCTAAAAAATTTTGTTCCTTTTATTTTTGAATTCAGCGCCATAGCGATAAGCAATGCGCAGGGAAGTTGAATGCAGATCGAAGTGACGACTAAAATAAGATTGTTTCTTATGGCGACCATCATGCTGGGATCTTTTACAAGCTTAAAATAATTTTCCAAACCGATAAAAGGCCGGACGTCGCTTATTCCCGTCCATGAAAGCAAACTGTAATGAAAAGTTTTAACTATTCCCAAAAGATTGTAAGTTCCGTAAATCAAAAAACCGGGAACAAGACATGCAATCACAAATAAAATTTCTTTTGTGCGGTTGCTTTTTGAATTATATACACCGGCCAATCTTTCCTCCTTGTGCGGCAAAATTTGCACGCATTTTATGCAAAATCTCAGTATACAAACGCCGATAAAACCGGCTTTTTCAAAGCGGCGCATGCGGCCAACACGGGCTGCCGCGCGTTTTTTGCGCGGCGGCATCCGGTATTTTTCGTATTTTTATTTCTTTGCGGGACCTAAAATTTCAACCGCTTTAGCTTCTACTTCACTAGCGGCCTGTTCGGGAGTCATAGTCAAGCCGAACAGAGCTTGGGTTGTATTTTTATGAACTTCGCCTAAAGCGGGCGGCAAGTACTGATCATAAAAATTCTGCATAAATTTTGCGCCGAGCAGAACTTCGTACTGCTGTTTTACAAGAGGATCCTTTATGTTCACGCCCTTGACGCCTGTAATCATGCTTGAACCGTTTACCATATCCTGTCCGTACGCAAGATCCGAAACGGCTACCAAAAGACCGAAAGCTTCATCAGGGTGTTTACACGAAGAAGAAATGTGAACTACAGTTCCGCCGCCGACAATTTCATCCGCAGAACCTTTTGCGCCTTCGATTACAGGGAATTTAAACAGGCCGAGGTTATTCTTAAAGAAATCAGGAGCTTCGGAACGGCAAGCGCCCAAAAGACCGTTTGTCTGAATTAGGTGCGCGGCTCTTCCGCTGTAAAAAAGCATACGTGAACCGCCAGTGTCGTAATTAATACCGTTCATTCCTTCAGGATAGTATCCTTTTTTAACCCATTCCTGAATTTTAGCACCTGCTTTTACAAAACTTTCGTCGGTAAAATCAGCGCCGTTTCTCGCATACGCCTTTGTAAACGTTTCTGCTCCGCCGTAGCGCATGGAAAGATAAATAAAGGTTATAGCGCCGGGCCATTTGCTTGAGTTTCCGAGCGCAATAGGAATAATTCCGTTTTTCTTAAGAATATCACAGTTGTTTTCAAATTCACTTAAGGTTTTAGGAACCGAAAGGCCGTATTTTTTATACAGCTCGGCGTTATAATAAACGGATGAAGGTCCGCATGTTATCGGTAAACCGTAGTAAGAGTTTCCTACCTTTCCCATCGAAATACCGGGTAAAAGATAATTATCGGACACCTTTGCGATCCTGTCGTTTATGTCAAGAACTTTGCCTGCCTTTACAAATTCTTCAAGCCAGCCGCCGCCCCATGTTATAAATACATCAGGCGGATTTCCGCCGCCCATGGCCGTCTTAAGTTTCGTTTTGTACGGATCGTTTTCAATAGCCTGTTCAATGACTTTTACATTCGGGTTTGCCGCCTGGTATCTGTCAATCGCAGCTTTCATAGCCGCATGACGGGTAGCGTCGACTCCTATGTGCCATAAATTCAACGTGATCTGCTCGCCTGAGGCTGCTCCGCCCTTAGGCGCTTCTTTTGTGCCGTTCGCCGCAGCAAGACCGGCCGCAACGATCAGCACTGCCAAAATAATTCCAATCTTTTTCATGGTACCCCCTATAAATGCATCGCCGCAGGAAAATTTGAATTTTCCAAGACGGCAAAATCCGTGCGCACCGCGCACATACAATCTTAGTAAAGTTTAAAAGTGAAATTTTCATATGTAAAGGCACAATTTTTTACCGAATAAAAAGTGTATGTTTAGACTGGGATAAAAACCGGTTCAAGGGCTGTCCAAAACTTTAGCGCTCTGATGTTTTTCTTAATTTTGTTCCAAACTTTTAGTGTGTCAAATAAATTTCGAGTCGGATAAGATTTACCTGTAGACCTTAGGAGTTTTTCCCGTAACCCGTTTAAAAGCCCGCCTAAAACTTGAGGCGCTTGAGTACCCTACGGCAAACGCGACATTTTCAATAGGATCGTTTTTTACTGCCAGCAATTCGCAGGCTTTTTCTATCCGCTTTTTTTCCAAATAATCCGCAAAATTCACACCGAGTTGCTCTTTGTAGATCATAGAAACATAGCTTTCGGACACTGCAAATTTGTCGCTCACCATGGTAAGGCAAAGCCCCGTCTGGCTATAATTATCATCGAGATAAGATTTTATCTTTTGTGCAAGATCCTTGCGCTGCATGTTTTTTTTCCTTCCGGCATTTTCACATAAGGATTCGCAAATATTCAGCAGCTCGTCAAAATATTTTCTATGATCTTCGGGCGGCAAAGAATAATTTTTAAGAGAGTCCAAACGCCGAGCGCTTACGGTTTCAAGCGCTTCAAACGGCATGAGCGCCGCACAAATTTTTACGTTCAGTTCGGAAAACTTTGCGGCGTCGCAAACCCTGTTTTCAAAATTTTCTTTTTCAATCATGAGCACTATCGATTTTGCAGCTTCAAAGTTTCCCGATCTTATATTGCTGCATAAAAACGCTTCGAGCACTTCAGGATAAAACAGATCTTCTTTTCTGACGGCGGTAATGCTGTCGAACAGCCTTTCAAACAGTTTTTCAAGGCTTGCCATATCGCGAACTTCATGCCCCGCCCCGTGCGTATCGGCAAAGTAATGCGATTCAAGCGAATCAAAAATGTCTTTTACGGGCTTTCCTTTTTTTACGGCAAGGAAGGAAGATATAAAAAGCCCGACGGCCACAGTGAACATGAGCATAAGGATTAAAATCAGCCTTAACCTGTTGAATTTGTTCAACAAGCGATCGGAAGAAACGGCAAGAACATAACTCCAACCGTACTGTTCCGACTGAGTATAAATAATCCAAATTCCTCTGCCCATTTTCATGTTCCGCCTTTGCGAAAGGTCAAGCGTCTGCAAAAGATCGCTTCGTGACATAAAATCTTCAGACCAAAGAACATGCGACATAGGCGTTTCGCTTTTATTTTTGATTTCGTCTACTAGAAAAAAGGAATAAGAACCGTATTCTTCGGAAAAATCAAGTATGTTTTTCATTGCGCCGCTTGAGATATTGCACACTACCGTTCCACAATTTTTACCGTCCCTGTCTACGCCGAACGGCACTATGTAATCTATTCCCGCCCTGTTAGGCAAAAAGAACGGCAGTTTTTTATCAGAATTGCAATACCGATCTTCCCAAAAGGAATATTCAATGCCGAAATTCTTAATATACCCGGTAAAATCGTCAAACGAATAAACTCCCCTCTTATAAAGAACTTTTTTAGGACGGCGCAAAATCACATATGCCGATTCCAGCAAGTCATTGCCGCGTGCGTCGATAATATCGGCAAGCGATTCCAGCGTTTTAAGAAGGACAGGATCGTCGGCGTTTTCTATTCTATCCGTCTTTATCAATTCGTTGAGATCCCTATCGCACACCATGTATCCTGCCAAGGTCTGAATGGAATCCATGCGCAAATCCATGAGCTGTTTTGAATGATTCAAAACAGTCATGTTAGAAATCATCACATTTTCAGTTATAAAAGAAAACGTAAACTGCAACGCGATAAGCACAAACGCTATGGGAATCGTCAAAACCGAAACGTAAGAGATAAGGAACTGTATAATCGGGTTTGCAAAATACGCCCTTTTAAAAAAACCGCCTGCCGCTTTTTTCATATATCCTTGTATATCTTGACGAATTATAACTCGCTGTATTATCGCAAGTTACAACATCGCATTTTAGCGGCTCATGAGCCGCAGTCACCTCTAAGAACCGCAGTTTTTAGAGGTTCCGCCTTATTTTTCAGTACTGTGCCACACTCCGTCCCATTGATCATTCGGGTTCTCCATGAGAATTCTGCACTTTTGCGCGTAGGATCTGCAAGGACCGTCTTCGCCGCAAAAGCGTTCGAACAATAAAATAGAATCGGAAAATCTTCCGGAATAAAAGAGATCTCTTGCCTTATCGAAATTTTCAAAAATTTCGAATTTTTTTTCAAACTCGCTCATCTCAAGCGGTTCGAATACGGTAACGGCTTCTTTTTTCCCGACAACGGCCACACGGGCTAGTTCCCGCCAATAAAGGTTGCATCCGAATTTTACGGCCGCATCCTTTGTAGCCTTTGAACACATCGTGTAAGTACCGAACTGTTTGTTAAGCCCTTCCAGTCTTGAAGCGAGATTTACGCTGTCTCCCAGCATAGTATAATCAAACCGGCTGTGCGACCCCATGTTTCCCACTACCGCATAGCCGGTATTAAGTCCTATCCGCTGATAGATTTGCCCGCCTGAAAGTTTTGCAAGCTCAGCTCGCATCAGGCTCAATTGCCTTTGACATTGCATGGCGGCGTCTACGGCTCTTAAAGCGTGGTCTTCTTCATCGGCGGGCGCGTTCCAAAAGGCTATAATCGCATCTCCTTCATATTTATCTATCGTTCCGCCCGTATTCAAAATAATATCCGTCATTGCCGAAAGATAAGTGTTTAGGAATTCGGTAAGAGCTTCAGGGGAAAGTTTTTCAGAAACGGAAGTAAACCCCTGTATGTCCGAAAAATAAATGCTTATCTCCCGCTTTTCGCCGCCGAGCTTGAGTTTTTTAGGATCCGTTATAAGCTGTTCTATTACGGCGGGACTTAAATATTGGCTGAAAGCTGATTTAATGAATTTTTTCTGCCGGCCTTCAAAAACATAGCCTAAAAAAACCTGCGTGCCAAAAGAAAGTATAAAACCGGTCAAAGGAGCGGCGAGTAATATCCATAAATTGAAATAAAACAGAACAAATGAAAGCGAAATGATCGCCGCCACGCCTAAAAAAAGAGCCGCCGCCGCTATCACAGGCGCCGTTTTTTGATTTTTTTGTCTGCCGGTAATGTCAAGCACCATAGCTCCTGCAAAGCACACCGCAAACAAATAGATGAGATTAAGCCAAGCCGGAAGCTTTTTTACAAAACCGCCATTTAAAATGTTGTCGTAAGCGGTTATGTGAACACCGACACCCGGATACACTTGCGACACGGGCGAAGAACATATATCAAACAGGCCGGGAGCGTAATAGGCCAAAAACACGGCAGTATTCTTAAAATTTTCAGGCGGAAGAATGGGCTCTTTACCCGCCAAAAGAGCGTCGTAGCTTTTTAAAATATCACAGGCCCTGTAAGGAAGATAGGAATCGATATTCCTTTTATATCTTAGCAAAACGGTTTCGTCGGGAAGAAGCGGCGAATTTTTTTTAAGCGATGAAATTGCTTCAGCGACAGATTTTTTGCCTGCCCTTTGCTCGCCGATCACAAACGGCGCCGCTCCCAGCGAAGGATATTCAATTCCGTTCAAATTAAAAGACAGTCTTGTCCGCCTTATAACGTCGTCGCCGTCCTTTGCGCTTATGATATTTGCCAAAAGCGCCGCGGAATTTTTAAGGCTTTCGACCGGAAACAGCGCCTTATAGCCTTTTTCGCTTTCGGCGCTTGCAGATCCGCCGCCCGAAGCCGTATCCGCAAACATAACCTGAACTACCCTGCCGTTTTCTCTGCACGCAATAGCGAAATTTTCATCGTCGGCAATTCCGTAAACCGAAGGTTCCGTATAAAGAACGTCCAAAAGCACGCAGGCGGCATCTCCCAATGTCATATATCTTACGATATCGCCGTAGGCCGAACGCGGCCACGGCCATCCCCAGCCTTTTTCTTTTTGCGCCCAATCAATGCTTGCCTGGTCGACTGCAATAAAGCAAATTTCATCGGACGGAGGCGTTCTTTCGGGAGTTAAAACCGTCCTGGCGTCATAGGCTTTATTTTCGGCAAACGTAAAAAAACCTGAAAAATGCAATAACGAACATAGAGCAAAAACTCCGACAAAGACCGCTACGTTTCTCTTTTTTAATTTCTTCATATTTTACAAAAACTCTTTTATGCGCTCAAAACGCCCCGTTCTGATCAAGCGGGCTTCATCGTCAGAATATTTTTCATACTTGCCTTTGAGATTTTCCATGCGGGCTTCGGGCGAAGGATGAGTTTTTGAAAATCCCGTCGTCTGTCCCTTTTCTTTTTCCTTTAAAAGTTCAAGCATCGAACGCATGGCGTTAGGATCGTAGCCTGCGGCTTTTAAAAGCAAAAGAGCGTTTTCGTCGGCCTCATATTCTTGTTTTTTCGAATAACCCGAATTCACCATAGTGCTCACTATGTCGTTTACGGTATCGTCAAATCCCGCTACGATTCCAGCCAATTCTCCGGAATTTACGGATACGATAAGGGCGGCTCCTGCGGTTTTTAAAACAGCGTCCGTAGCACGGCTGGATCTGATCGCCTTTATGCTGTGCCGCAGCTGTATGTGAGATATTTCATGAGCAAGGACTGCAGCCAATTCGTCTTCGGAATGAGCGCAGGATATGAGCCCCCTGCTTACCATGATGTGTCCGCCTGAAGTTGCAAAAGCGTTTACTTCGTCCGTATCAAGGATCGCGACCCGGTAGTTTTTGTATAATACGGGCCTGTCGGAATTAATTGCAACGGTATTGCATATTTCGTTAAGATATTTTTGCGCCTTTGCAGAATCAAAGACCTTATAATTTTCAAGAATATTACCGGCAACGGCACGGCCTATATAGTATTCCTGTTCGGGAGTAACGGTTTCTGCAGCCTTGCCGATAGCGGCGGCAGATGAAGATACGGAAGACGCAATATTAGGATCGACAATTCCTGCCGATCCCGCTGCTTCGGCTGCGGCGCTCGCAATGTTCATGACGGAACTGCACGAGCTTAAGATTAAAAGTCCGCTTAACAATAAACAAACGGTCAAGATAAACGCATTTTTTTTCATTCCCCAGCCCCGTTTAATTTTCCTTTAAGTATGAATTGAAAAAGATCCGAAGAAGAAAGCTCCGCATCTTCCATTTTGTCCACAGCGGCGTAGTCGGCCTTTCCCGATTTTTTGTATTCGTTTTCCACTTCCTCACTGAACCCCTTACCGGCGAGCGCAAGTTCTTTCGCATCTGCGGAAACACGGTTGCCTCTTGAAACGATCTTCTTTTTTGTGAGCGCCGAACTTTGAAGCCAGCCTGAAACATCTTTTGCTGCGGCGCCTTTATCTTGGGGAGAAACTTTTATCCATTTTCCGTCTGAAGAAAGAACGTCCACTCTGTCGCCGTATAAAAGAGTTGCGACGGTTTTTGAAAAAAAGAAAGTGTTTTCTTTGAGCTGCGCCTTTTGTGCGCATATGTACATCGTTTCCGCGCTCAGGCATCCGCACATCAAAAAAAACACAAAAACGGCAGATTTTTGTTTCATATAAACTCCCGTAAAAACAAAAAAGAAAAAAACCAAGGAACGCCCGAGCACAACGGACGGTCAACAAATCGGCAAACGATCATTCAATCGTCCGTAAAATTTCCTGCGCTAAAGCGTTTTTCCAATGAAGATATAAAAATACTATATTGAATTGATAAATATGTCCAGTTTCAGAGTGATTTATACCAGGGCAAGCGGCAGGAAACAAGCTACAAAAATGCTTAGCAGCATAAAAAGCTAGCCTCCCGGCAGCGATCCGCCGCAATAAACGAAGGTTTAAAAGCAATATAGAATAGGTTTTTTATTTGACAAATGTAAATACTTATGTATATACTTTATTTGAAAGGAGGTTCATTTATGGTTCGTACAAAAGTGTTTACAAGCGGAAACAGCCAGGCCGTAAGGATTCCAAAAGAATTTCATATTGATCATTCCGAATTGTTTATAAAAAAAATAGGCACGACAATTATTCTTTATCCTCGGAATAAACCGTGGGAAAATTTGCAGAAAAGTTTTTCCGAGTTTACGGATGATTTTATGTCCGAAGGCAGAAATCAACCCAAATTTCAGGCAAGGGAAGAATTTTGATGTATCTTTTAGATACGAATATCTGCATTTTTTTGATAAAGAATAAATTTCCTAATCTAACGGAAAAGATTCTTGCTTTTGACAGCAAAGAACTTTTTTTGTCCTCCGTTTCTATTGCCGAAATGGAATACGGAGCTTCCAAAAGTCAAAATAGAGAAAAAAATCGGCAGGCACTGTTAGATTTCTGTGCGGATTTTGAAAACATTCTTGATTTTACTACGGACGATACGGAGGCTTACGGATTGATTAGGGCATACCTTGAAAAGGAAGGAAAAATAATCGGATCTTATGACATGCAAATTGCCGCGCAGGCAATGACAAGGAATCTTACGGTTGTTACAAATAATTATGACGAATTTGGAAGAATCCCTTGGATAAAAGTGGAAGACTGGTCAAAAGCGTAAACCGGCGCTGACGCTGTGAGCGGCTTTTAAACGTTCCTTAAAAAACGGCATACGAGGAAATTTCAATTTCCGAGAATGGCGTTTTCGTGCGCATATTGCGCACAGTTGATAAACGAGTTTTCTAAAAAAACTCGAAGTTAAATTGAACGGCGCTATCTTAGACGTTCAATTTAAACCTTCTTATTTTGTAATATACATCCAAATTGTTTTATTTGAATCATATGCATGGTAAAAAAATATTATATTATTTCCAACGGTCTTTAAATTTTCGATTTGAATATTTGTTTTATAATTCGAAAAGCCATGTGAAAGAAGGAATTCTCTGATTTCCGAAAGTGTAATGCCTGTCTGACTTCCATAATCTGAAATCGTATTGTTGAATAAATACAATCTTAGCGACGCTATATTCATATAGTTAACTTCACTCCAATTTGAAATTTTATTAATCGCAGTGTTATATGTAGAATTCGAAACAGCTCCGACTTCAACTTTATAAATCGTATTATCTTCTGAAGATGATGGGTCGCTGCAACTTATAAAACCGACAAGGCTAATGATAATTGCAAATAGTACGACAACTTTTCTTTTTTTCATAAAGGTCTCCCAAATTTCTTTATACAGATTTCATACTTGCAAAACAAGCAGTTCTAACAGAACACAGCGCAATTTTATTCACTTTCGATTATACCACATCATCGGCGTTTAAGCATAACAATAAGTTTAAAAAAATTAAGGCTTAGCTGTGGTGTCAGCTTTGGAAACCGGTGTTATACAAATACTGTTTGTTTTTGATCGAATACAATATGTGCTTTTTCCGAATTTTTTGAAAGTAAATAAACACAATACTGATTCATACTTACGCCTTCTTTTTTAGAATCTTCAGCGAGGGTTTTGTGTAACGATTTCGGAATACGGATCTTAAATTGCCCGGAATTTTTAGGCCGCAACGTAAATCGTTTTAATCGGCTCAAGGTTCGGAATCGTAAGCGGATTACAGCCGGGTATTTGATTTTCTCCGGTAATTTTCCTCACTGAGACATAGCCGATTGTAAAATGACATCGCATTCGGCGTCAAACATTTTTAAAGCTAATAAAACTATGCTTTCAGACCATTCACTATAAATTATTAATGGACACCATGCGCGCCAGTTTTCTTCCTGCATTATATGTATAAATTTCAATTAAACATCTCTGAAAATGAGCACATAAAAAAGGGCTGTCCTTCGTGAAGTCTTGAATAACTTCCGGAACAGCCCCGCATTTGTTTGCCTTATATTAATTTATTCCTTAATTTATTTAGATAACGACAACCGGCTTTATAAGATCTTTCGGTTTATCCTTCATAAGCATAAGAGCGTCTTCAATGTGTTCAAAGCCCTTAAATTTGTGAGTGAGCATCTTTGAACAATCCAGACGTCCTGTTACCATGAGGGAAGAAAGTTTTTCGACTCTAAGCCGTCCGCCGGGCATAAGTCCGCCGACTATTGTTTTATGTCCCATTCCGCATCCGCTCTGAACTCTTGAGAATCTTACAAATTCTCCGGAACCGAGATAGTTTACGTTTCCAATTCTTCCGCCCGGTTTTACCATCTTTATAGCCTGATCGAAAGTATCGCAATCTCCGCCAGCTATAATTACTTTGTCAACGCCTTTTCCGTGCGTCTTGTCCATAACCTGCTGAACGATATCACCTTCCTTATAGTTAATGATATCCGTCGCTCCGTATTCTTTTGCGAGTTTGCAGCAATCGGGACGTGAGCCTACGGCAAACAGATGTGAAGCGCCTCTGAGAGTTGCGGCGGCAACAGACATAAGACCAACGGGTCCTATTCCGACTACGCAAACTTTATCTCCGTATTGAACATCGGCAAGTTCGGCTCCGTGGAATCCGGTCGGAACCATATCGCTTAACATTACAGCCGGAGCGGGATCAAGACCGTCAGGCAAAAGTCCCAAGTTCGCATCAGCTTCATTTACGTGGAACAATTCACCGAAAACGCCGTCTTTAAAATTCGAAAATTTCCAACCAGCAAGCATTCCGCCCGAATGCATGGAATATCCGCCCTGAGCTTCCAAAGATCCCCAGTTAGGCGTAATAGCAGGAACAAGAACCCTGTCGCCGCGTTTAAGGGTCTTTACAAGGTTACCTACTTCGACAATTTCTCCTACGGCTTCATGCCCGAGGATCATATCCTTTCTTTCGCCCAGTGCGCCTTCCCAAACAGTGTGAATATCGGAAGTGCACGGAGAAACGGCAATAGGCTTTACGATTGCGTCAAGAGGACCGCATTCGGGATCTTTCTTTGTAATCCAGCCTGTTTTACCGATACCCAACATTGCAAAACCTTTCATCTCAACCTCCTAAAATACTATATATGTAATAGTTTACACCACAAATTTACATAAAGCAAGAAATATAATGATTGAATTTGAATCAGTTTGAACTATTTTTTTTTAACTACGGTCGATTTTTAGGCGAAGTTTTAATTAACGGTATAATTTTAATTCTTTTATCACCTTAGCCATATTTATAAAATCACTATCGTTATGCAGTAAATATAAATCGTTTTCTATCGCCGTTTCCGCTATCAAAAAATCTATCGTACTTTTAATTGTTACGCCTTTTTGTCTGCATTTCTTTATAATCGTAATCTTCCAAAAAAAACACCTTACCCTTTAAGTCTCGCAAATCTTTTCTTTTTCGATTTTGGACATATTCTTTTAGAGCGGTTTCTATCAATTCTTTTTTTGTTCGGACAGCAGTAGAATATCTAAAAGCTTCTTCCATAAGCGCATCGTTTAAGACAATATTGGTTCTCATAACAACACACCTCTTTATACACATGATAATACACATATGTCGGCACATCAAGGGAACACATTATCGCTTTTTAAATTCTTTAATATACTGTTCGAAAAATTTCTTACAGAAACGGCGGATAAACCTCCGCAATATTCCTTATTTTCCGAATACGATATTCGGCAAAAACAAACATATTTGCGGAATGAATACAAGCAATATTACTTCTCCCAAAATTGCAATTATATACGGCATGCCCTCTTTCATATATTCTTCAGTGGGGCAGTCGAGAATTTGACATACGGAATACATCGCAGTGCCTACCGGAGGCGTCATGCATCCCATCGTGACAAGCGTCATCATTATGATACCGAAATGAACAGGATCGACTCCGACCGACTTAAGAATCGGAAGAAAAATCGGAGTAAAAATCAAACAGTTTACAGTAGATTCCATAACCATTCCCATAAATAAGAGAAAGACGGTTATTAAAATCAAAAGCACATATTTGTTTGTAGTAATGCCTGTAATCACCTTTGCGATTGCGGCGGGCATACCGCTGTACGCAGAAACAAAGCCGAAAATGCCTGCGGCCGTAATTATGAGCAGGATTACGCCGTTGTCGGTAACGCTGGTATCGATGACGCCAATCAGCTTTTTTAGCGTCAAATCTTTGTAGATGAATTTTCCTACGAACATCGCGTAAACAATGGCAAAGGCGCCGGCTTCGGAAGTGGTAAAAAAACCGAAGCGTATTCCTACGATCAATATGAGGGGAAAAAGCAATGCCCAAAAACTTTCCTGCAGAGCTTTAAAAACTTCACCTGCGTGCGGAGGCCTCTTGTTTTCAACCCTGTAATTTCTCTTTTTTGAAATGACGTGAGTAGGAATCATAAGAATCGCAGTCATAAGTAATCCGGGAACGATGCCGGCGACAAACAATCTGCCTACGGAAACGTCTCCTACAAATCCGAAAACGATCAAACCCAAACTCGGCGGAA
The DNA here is from genome assembly GCF_017893965.1 of Treponema parvum. Classification (NCBI taxonomy): domain Bacteria; kingdom Pseudomonadati; phylum Spirochaetota; class Spirochaetia; order Treponematales; family Treponemataceae; genus Treponema; species Treponema parvum. Next base: position 482,206 of record NZ_CP054142.1, on the reverse strand, counting down.
TCGTAGCGGTTATGAGCCCGCCGTATGAGAGCACCGAAGCGACAAATCCTTTTGAATACCCCGCCTTAATCATGGATGGGCCGAGAAATCTGGCTTCCATAGAAGCGTCGGCGACGGCGCTTCCCGAAATGCCGCCCATTAAGGCGCTTAAGATAACGCTTACCTGAGCAAGCCCGCCCCTCATATGCCCTGTCAGCGTCTTTGCAAATTTTACAAGCCGCTCGGTGATTCCTGAAGCGTTCATAATATTGCCTGCCGTTAAAAAAAACGGAACGGCAAGGAACGTAAACGATTGTGTCGAACTGACCATTTTTTGTGCGGCTATACCCAGCGCGAGATCCGGCTTGCCGAGAAAAAAAACGAGAGAAGAAATCCCGATCACAAAAGCAATCGGCATGCCCATCAAAAGCAGTACGACAAAAAGCACAATAATCACAGTCATAATTTCTCTATCCCCTCACCGTAAAGCATTAATTATTCCGCAGCGCTTTCGAAATCCTCTTCCGAAGCTTTTCCGCACATGATCCTAATTTTTTCCACGATTTGAATAATTTCCGAAACAACCATGAGGGTACATCCAACAAAGAGAGCCGAAGTGATAAAGGAATAACTGATATTTAAAGATGTAATGAGCCTTTTTACGTTTGTTACGGATAATTTAAGCGAACCGAATCCCATAATTATCAAAAAAGCCGTTATCAACAATTTATTTATAAGATCGATAACATCTCGCACTTTTTTAGGAAAATGTCTGATTAAAATATCGACGCCGAGATTTGCTTTTCGTCTGGTAGCCTGGCTGGCGGCGCAGAATGCAAACCAGCAAAAGAGCAGCAAAATGATGTCTATAGACCACGGCAACGGAAAATTAAAAGCCCGCGACATAGCGGCGGCAAAGGTCAAACCTATGATAAAAAATAAAATCGTCCGGCTCACATACTGTTCCGCTTTGACGACGATCGCATATAGATCCTTTATTCTGTTTTTTCGCATAACACAACCTAAAAACTGTCGCAACGAGCGAGTAAGCGCGAAGTTTCGAGCTTAAGCAACACCTGCCCACCGTGTTTTGCCGCCCGATGAATCGAACAAAACGACGGCTGCCGTCTAAACAGCCGCCGTACCTAACAAATTCTACTTTCCGATAATCTTGTCGATCTGTTTTTTGATGTCTGCAAAACCGCTGAATTTTGCATACACCTTATTACCGGCCGCTTTGAATTCGGCAAGATCTATTTCATTTATGACAGTGCCCGCTTTCACCATTTCCGCATCGGCGCGTTTTATGTTTTGCATGGTTAGGTTGGAAGCGTATTCGCCCGCCTTGATACTCTCTTCGATTAAGAGTTTGCGGTATGATTCCGGAAGCTTTTGAAACCACGATTCGCTTACGACCAAGCCGGTCATCAGCTGAAAATGCTGCGTGCGCGTGATGTACTTTGTCACTTCATACAATTTTAAACCGTAGGTGGCCATGTCCTGCTGCTCCGCGCCGTCAACGACCTTTTGCTGAATTGCGGAATAGACTTCACCTTGTGCAAGAGATGTGGGCTTACATCCGAACGCATCGACTGTCGCCTGCCAAACGGGAGAAGACCCCGTGCGTATTTTTAATCCTTTGAGATCCGCCATAGATTTGATAGGTTTATTGGTGATGAAATTTCTGGCTCCCTGATACCAGTTGAACGAACACACTCTGTATCCGTCCTTTTGCAATCGATCCGTCCAGCTTTTAAACAAATCGGACTGTACGATTTTATTTCCTTCTTCATACGTATCAAAGAGGTAGGGAGCGTCCAAAATGCCGATCTCTATAAGATTTCCGGAAAACCTTCCGGCGTCGGTAAGAAGTCCGATGTTCGAACCGGTTTTAACTTGCTCTACTACATCGGCCGTATCGCCTAAAAGGCCGCTCGGGAATACTTGAATTTCAAAGTCTCCCTTTGTTGCGGTTTTGATACTTTCCGCCAGTTTGTAAAGCCCCTTGGTCAACGGGTCTTCTTCGTTTTGAACATAGCTGAGTTTTAAAACATACGAAGCCTTTCCGCCTGTAGCCTTGTCTTTAGAACCCGCTGCGTTGACAGCCGCCATAGCCGCAATCATCATTACGACAGTAAACATTTTTTTCATATTTACATTCCCCCTTTTTGAGAAATATCTCACAAGTTTATACTATCCGAATACCTCGACTTTAAATCCTACAATAGAGCCGAGTTTACGGATTTCGGAAGTGTAATCGCCGTAAACGACTGCAAGATGATGACCGTAACAGCCGTTTGCAAGCGCCTGACGAAATTCCCGAGCGCCGCCTTTTACCCTGTAATAGACGACGGGACTGCAATACGTTTCTTTAAATTCACACCCGAGTATTTCTCCGGTTGCGACGAGCATTCCCGTTCCCCTGCGGTTAAAGCGCCCGAACGTTACGGTTTTTGTCTTTGCCTTGGACATATCCACTTGGATTTTACTTCCCCAGCCTTCGTAAGTAAAATGTCCCAGTTCATAGTTCATAGGGCTTTGATCATAACCTTCCATCATAATGCCCGGAACGGCATGATGAATTTCAAGTACATCTTCGTCGAAAACCTGCGTGGGATCGAACAAAAGCTTGGGCATTCCAAGCTGTGCCACCGTTTTTGAGCCTTTTTTTACCAATACGGGATTTCCCATAAAGACGGATTTTTCCGTCAAATACATAAAAATCATTTCTGCAAGCAAAGCGTTTATGTCTTCTTCACATGCCGAAGGAATTCTATCGTCTTTTAAAAGCGAATGTGTGAGACAGGGAGTACATTTATTGCGCATGGGATAACGCGAAGCGCACAATTCCTTGCATGCGGTAGTAAACGCATTACAGCCGTATTTTTCCATAAAGGCGCGCACGGAATAATAATATTTGATATCCTGCAAAATCCATTCGCGTTTTAATCCTGTTTTTTTCGAACCGGATATAAGTTTATCGGCAAGTTTTTCCATTTCGTCGGTAACTTCCAGTTTTTCCATGATATCAAACACATTTCTAAAAGCGACGCGGTTATTCCTTAATCCGTAACGCTGGAACAGTCCGAACATATCGGGAATGCTGCTGTTAACGCTGGCGGGCACCTGTTCGGTTGCGGAAAGAACTAGCATCTTCGTATTGGCGATCGCTTTTTTTACATGGAGCATCTTAATAAGTTCGTTAAATTCCTCGTAATCATGAGCCATATAAGCGTCAAGACCGATGTCTCTGTAAAAGGCGACAATGTCGACGGGAGTGGGACCGAGATTTATCATAGATATGGGTTTGCCGAAGCGTTCAAGACCGGGGACTCGGTACGTAATCAAAAACAGATCCACATCGGCTGCGTCTTGCTCCAATTTTGCAAATTCCGAATCTGATACGGCAAAACTCTCGTCAAATTCAATGTAAACAGGAGGAAGAATTGACGCATATGAGCATAGATTGTCTTCCAGTTCTTTCTTCCACACTTTAAATTGCTCTTTGCCCGTCCGTATTTCATAGGACGGTTCAAGCTCTTCGGGAAGGCCTACCCTGCACGGACCTTCCCATACGTCGCTGTGAACCATATTGCTGAATATGGGTTTGATATTTACTTTCACATCCGCAGCATATTTCATAATCTTCTCCCCCGCAAAGGAATCGCAAGTCTCTTATAAGATAAAAACGTTTCGGCGTTTTTTTATTTCCCGACTTCAGTACCGTCGCGACTTCGGGAGGCGCCTTTTATCACGTTGCTTTTACAAAAGTTTAACACCGGTTTTTTATTATTTTTATCGTTTTTCGTTTTAAAACTTTGCGTTTCATGAATTTTATGAGAAATTTTTAACTTTTCGTATGCGCTCTATCATGCAATACTATAAAAATGCGCTAGATCCGAATAAGTCAACATGGATCGTACAATCCCTAAATCGATACAAAGTGTCTATCGGAAACGAACAAAACGGCCGAAATCTTCTTTTTGAAAGAACAAAAGCTGATTTTTGTTCTTTCAAAAAGAACAAAATTAATATAAAATTATAGTCATGATGAATGAAAATCTAATTCAGCGCATTGCCGCCGCGATGAACAGAAAAATCGACAGTATCCCTTCAAATCTCCGGCCATTCACAACGGAATATGGAGTATTGCCCCGGACAGCTATTCTCACGGGTCTTAGAGGTACAGGTAAAACAACCTTCCTTCTGCATCATGCCGTCAAATCGGAAAAAAGGATACTTTATCTTTCCGCAGATAATCCAATCGTTTCCGCAGAGCAATTGTATGACTGCGTATCATACATATTTCTTAAAGGATATGACGGCGTCATAGTAGATGAAGTCCACTTTGCAAAAGATTGGAGCCTGCACCTGAAAGCGCTGTCGGATGATTTTCCGGACAGATCAATATGGGCATCCGACTCCTCGTCGCTCATTTTGAGGCAGGGGAATGCGGATCTTTCACGCCGTTTCGTAAGAATCAACATGCCGTTAATGTCCTTTAGAGAATTTCTCTTCCTTGAAATGGGCGCATCGTACGATAAATACAAGTTCGCAAGCACGCAAATTCCAGTAAAACCCTCATCGGATATTCTACAGCTATTCAACACATACAAAGAAATGGGAACAAGACCTTTTTATAAGGAAGGCAATTACAGTGAAAAAGCGTTGGCACTCTTGGATAAAACCATGAGCAGCGACGTCCCCTTCTTTGTTCCGCAGATTACGGCAAATAACATAAGACTCATGTCATCCGTAGTGGGAACTCTTGCATATTCTGCAATACCGAGAATTCAGGTAAGGTCACTATGCTCGGACTGGGCATTGAGCGCAGATAAGCTTTATCAGCTTCTAAATGTTATGGAAGCAGTGGGAATAATCAGAATAATCAGATATGAAAATGACAACAAGGCAAAAAGCTCAGGAGCCAAAATATTCTTGTCCGACCCGTGCCTATATTCGGTACTGAACGGCAACGAAGGTTCAAGAAGAGAAGCATTTGCAACAATGATTCTAAGTGAGGCCGGATACAAAGTAGATGCGTCAAAAAATGAGACATTCGGAGACTTCATTATAGGCCGGGCATACACAAATGAAAGATTTCCGATAGAAATCGGAGGAAAAAATAAAACTATCAAACAGTCGGACTATGTTATCAGAGATGGAACGGACTATCCCGTCGACAAAGCGATTCCTCTTTGGCTGCTCGCAATGCTATGGTAGAGCCGTTGCAGGTTCGCTGAAACAGTTGCTGCAGAAGTTAAACTTTCCGTATACGCTCTATCATGCCGTTAAGGCCGTTTCTTCTTTCTTTAGAGAGCAATTCGTTATCGTTTTCTATTTTTTTAAATGTGGCAAAATCAAAAGAAGCGATTTCTTCAGTAGTCCTACCGGCGCAAACTTCCGCAATAATTCGCGCAAATCCTAAAATTATCAGAGATTCGCTGTCGTATTCGATCGTCAGACGATTGTTCTTTAATCCGCACCGCACCCAGAGCTTTGATTGACATCCCTGTATGAGGTTTCTGTCGTCATGAAGATCGACGCTTTTTTCTTTAGGTTTCGACAGCGCGATATGCATAAGATAATCGTATCTGCCGAAAGAATCTTCAAATGCGTGGAATCCCTTTATCGCTTTTGCTGCGGCTTCATCCATAGTGTCCATATCAAATATAGCGCGCTTGAATTTCTTCTATGACATCGCAAAAACGCGCAATCTCCTCTTCAGTATTGTAAAAAGCGATCGATATGCGGGCAAGTCCGCTTACAAGCCCGAGCTTTTTCATAAGCGGTTGCGCGCACATTTCCCCGCAGCGGCTTGCAATTCCGCGGGCGGATAAAAGCATACTTAAGTCATAAGGACTCACAGCCGAACTGACAAAAGAAATGAGAGGCACGCGCGGACTGTTTTTTGCAATAACATTTATTCCTTCGATACGGTTTAAACGTTTTAGAGCATAATCCGTGAGACTTCTCTCATACTCGTGAAGCCGCGAGGCACCGTGCTCTCTTATGTACTGTAAAGCGGCCGCAAAACCTACGGCGCCTCCTACGTCCTGTGTTCCGGCTTCAAATTTAGCCGGCAACGGCTGCCAGCTTGAAGAGTCAAAATCCTTTCCGACACGGTTCACCATATCTCCGCCGTATGCGTCGGGAAGCATTTTGTCAAGCCACATCTTTTTTCCGTATAAAACGCCCATTCCGTTAGGCCCGTAAACCTTATGTGAAGAAAAAACAAAAAAATCGCAATCCAAGTCGTATACGTCCATATCGGCGTGCGGCGCAAGCTGAGCGCCGTCCACAAGCACCGGCACGCCGTGTGCGTGCGCAATCTTTATAAGGGTATCCAGCGGCGTTAAAACTCCGCTTCCGTTAGACGCTCCCGTCACCGCGACAAGCGCAGTTCCTTTATCGATCATACGCTCAAGAGGGGAAATATCCAAAAGGCCGTCTTCGGTAACGGGCAAAACACGGAATTCTGCGGATTTTCTGCGGCAGGCGGCAAGCCACGGCAGATAATTGGAATGATGTTCCAGTTCCGTAGTTATGATGTTTCCGCCCGACTTAAGAAAAGCGTCGCAAAATGCTCGCGCTACGATATTGATCGATTCGGTTGTGTTCTTTGTAAATATGATTTCACAGTCATCCTTTGCCCCGATAAACTCCTTTACGATACGCCGTGAATTTTCATATAATTCGGTAGAGCGCCTGCTGAGCGCATAGGCGCCGCGGTGTATATTTGCGTTTTCAGTTTCATAGTATTTGCTTATAGCGTGAATAACCGAACGCGGCTTTTGCGTGGTTGCGGCATTGTCCAAATAGATAAAATTTCGATCGCCGGAGTCTATAAGCGGGAAATCCTTTCTGATACTTGTTATATCAATCGTATGACGCCTCCTTGTCGCTCGTCCGCCTTACATATTCGGGATACAGAAGAGCGACTAAATCCGAAACCGTTTCCACTTCGGACGCCGCATCGTCGTTCAGCCGTATTCCCAATTTTTTTTCAAGATTCATCATAAAAAATACTTTTTTTTGAACGGCGGAATTTGTGTGATGGCAATCGTATTTGCCTATACGTAAATCGACGCTTGTCAAATTGGCTTCGGACTTATCCGCCAAAGAGGCCCTAATGCTCATCACCGAAAGCGCGTATATGTTTTCTTCGTCCGTATTCGAATCGAGCATAAATTTGGCAAGAAGATATTGTTTTATATAAATTTTAAAAGAATCGATATCGCATGTTGACGACAACAGCTTGGACATAATTTTTTCGGCATGCGCGTCAAAAGCCATATAGGTGCGAATATACTCTTTGTCAATCATAGATAAAGTATAATACAAAATACCCGCATTTTTTTGCGTTTCGGTAATATTTGTTTACATTTCAAGAAAACGACAGTACAATAATATGCGAATGATATGGAAAGAAAAGATTATCATCTTTACTATGAATCATTCAGTGAAGACTTCCTGTTAAAGCATAAAACTACGTTCAGCCCGGAGAAGCATCGATTTCATATTCATGATGTGTTTGAAATTTTATTTATACGGTCAAGAAACGCCGTATGCAATATCGATGAAAAATCCTATCGCATAGCCGCAGATACGATTGTCCTTTTAAATAATACGGACCTTCATTTAATAACGTTGGATGCGGAAGGCCAATACGACCGGTACGTTTTATTTTTCAAACCGGAATACATCGATGCGTTGTCCTCCCCCGTAACAAATCTGCTTGAATGCTTTTTTTTCAGACCTTTTCCCGATTCGCAAATACTAGAACTTAACAGCGGATCAGCGGAAAACATCGTCGCCATGATGGAAAAAATTATCAACACCGTCGACACGGAAAAAGAAGAATCGTACGGCAAAGATTTAAACAGTAAATTTTTAATTGGAGAGCTGCTCATATATATAAATCGGTTATATCGCTCATATCACAATATTCTGCCTACGACCATATTGCCCGACTACAAAAAGATATATTCGCTCATAACCTACATTCATACGAATCTCGAATCGGAACTGTCGCTCGACAGCCTCGCAAAGTATGTGGGAACCAACAAGCATACTCTGTGCGATCTTTTCAAAAAAGTAACGGGTTTTTCTCCGAATCAATACATAATAAACTGCCGGATCATGAAGGCAAAAGAGCTTCTTGCAAACAATATGCCCGTCGACAGCGTGTGCGCGGCGGTAGGCTACAATACATTGTCACATTTTACCAGAATATTCAAACAGCACACGGAACTGTCGCCCAAACAGTATGCGATATTAAACAGAACTACAGATGCGTAAAAGGCGCTCACTAAACGCCCGGTTTGCCGATCGGGCGGAAAGCTTATCATACTCGTGTTTGCAAAACCGGCATAAAATGCCAAACGGCCGCTCCGATACTCCGACGGGCTATGAAGGTATCCGCGGCATACGCATAACGAATTTTATTGTTGACGATCGTCATATTTTTTTATTATTTTAAATACGATTGATGTCCTGCAATTTTTTGTAATCGCGAGGAAATATAACATTTTTAATACGAGGTTTATATGACAAAGGAATTGGAAACAAAATTAAATCTGTATCTTGCAAATCAGATGATCGATTATGTAAAAAAACATAACCTGCATTGGAACTTAAAGGGAAACGCGTTTTTTACCCTACATGCGAAACTTGAAGAGCTTTATGACGAAACAAGCGACATTCTCGATGAAGTTGCGGAACGCATTCTCGCGCTCGGCGGAAATCCCGTTTCTAATATGAAAAAAGCTCTGTCAATAGCGACGATAAAAGAATTGGAGGACGGTCCCAAGTCTACCGAACAGACTATCCGCGCTCTCGTTTCCGACACCGACTATTGGATCAAAGATTCGAAAGAAATCGTAGACCTTGCTGAAAAAGAGGGCGATGCCGTTACTGCGGATATGTTCAACGGTTACACAAAAGAATATCAAAAATTGGCGTGGATGTTAAAAGCGTATAACAGCTGATAAACTTTTTTCAGTGCGGGTTAAGCGTTTTCGACTGCTCAAAAGCGAATAACCCGCCGTCAAAGGCCGCGATCTAACTTTTTGAGAAAAATTCCGTAAATATAACGCTCCAAACGGCACGCAACAAGAACCTTGCCTTGAACATTTCGTTTTCAAATCTCGCCATTCAGTTGACACACTAAATGGTTGGGAAATTTTGACTTTTATCAAACTCGAAGTTAAAATTAAATACAAAGAAGGTTCAATATGTATAGAAAACTGGCAATCATAACAGGGGCGGCGCAAGGAATAGGAAAAGCTACGGCAGAAAGATTCTTAAAAGAAGACTATCAAGCGGCCGTTGTTGACATCAACAAAGAAAAATTAGAAAAAGTTTACTTAAACGGTGATTACAACAAAGAGCAGATCCTCATATATGGCTGCGACATCAGCGACAGTCATGCCGTGAATGATATGACGGCCGCAATACTTAAAAAAGTAAAGCATATTGACGTGCTGGTAAATTGCGCCGGTATCGTACAGACGGGTAAGATTAAAGATATGAGCGATGATGAATGGGAGAAGACCTTTAAAGTCAATCTTTTCGGGATGTTTTACCTATGCAGAGCCGTTATTCCGACCTTTGAAGCCCAAAAGCATGGAAAGATCGTTAATGTTTCATCTCTCGCAGGCAAAAACGGCGGTATAAATTCAGGAGCAGCTTATTCAGCTTCCAAGGCCGGCGTTATTTCTTTGACCAGAACTCTTGCTAAAGAATTAGCCCCTTATAATATCAACGTGAATGCCATTGCACCGGGAATGGTCGATACGGAAATTTTACAAAAGTACACGGAAGAACAACGATCCAACACAATGAAGACAATACCGCTTGGTCGCTTCGGCCGTCCCGATGAAATTGCAAACGTCATATACTTTTTATCCAGTGAAGAATCAAGCTATATAACAGGCGAACTTATAGACATTAACGGCGGAACATATTTGGACAACTAGATATCAGCTTGGAAACTTCAAAAAAGTTTTTATTTTGAGGCGCATTTTTCCTTGTTCAGCATGATATCTAAAATATTTTTGTCTACTTGTTCCATGCCGTCATGAGTAATATACGAGAGGTTGTCTACAGAGTTCTCCATATCGTTTCCAATTATTCCGCATTCGGCGTCGGGAGAAAGACCCGCAAAAGCTAATTTGATTGATAAAAAAGCGCTTTGCAAACAAGAATAAATTTTAAGCGCACAGGTCATTTTTGCGCCGTCACATACAATGCCCGTTAAATTTCCGATCATATTATCAACAACTCTTTCCATGACTTTTTTAGTTCCGCCTTGGAGAAAAGCCAATCCGCAACCGGTTCCGATAGCGGCCGTGAACGCGCCGCATTGAGCCGAAAGCCGCCCTTTTTTTGCAGAAAGCATTAAGCCTACCAGCTCGGCAATGCATAAAGCTTGCGCTGTATCCCTCTGAGACTTTTTCAGGTACTTGGCAACAACGGCAATCGGAATGGAAAGAGTCATTCCTTGGTTTCCACTGCCGCTGTTTATCATAACCGGAAGCTGACATCCCGCCATCCTTGCATCGCTTCCGCCGGCAGCTAAGGCGGCGCCTAAATTATAAGCATCCTGCAAAGTTTTAGGATAAGGCGGTAATTCCTTCATCAAAGTTTTACCTACGGAAAGTCCGTATTCTTCATTCAAAGATTGCTCGGCAATCTTCATATTGACGTCAATGGCCTTTTCAAGCAAAATCTCTATTTCTTTAGGCATGTTTTTTGAATAAGTAACGATATCCGATAAAGTAAGTTTTTCAACTTGATCAGGATCAATTTTATGTCCGATTGAATCAACCGCTTTATCTTTCAACACAACACCGTCTTTTTCAATATGTGAAAAACTTGTATGCGATCCGCTTATAACGGCAACGGAAGAATGCTTTTCGTTTGAAAGGACAACCTTAATATACAAGGGCAGATTGCTTTGAATTAATTCCAAGTCCGGATTTAAACCGGATGCATACTGTTTTTGCACGGGCGAAACGGTTGAAAGGATATCCAGTCCCTCAGAAACATCAGCGACTGCAATTCCCAAGCAAACGGCAGCTTTTACTCCTTTTTTATCAAAACCGGGAATGTGTACTCCCATAGCATTCTTCAAAATATCACGGGTTGTATAGATTTCGATTTTTACAGGCCTGCCATCCAACAATTCGGCCGCCTTAGCTCCGGCTAAAGCACAGGCTGCCGGTTCGGTGCACCCCATAGCCAGAATCATTTCCTGTTTTAGCAAATCCGAAATCATTCTTCGCTTTTCATCATTGATCATTTTATGTTTTCCTAGATAGTTCTTCCGTAAAATTTCTCTTAATTCTACCAACCAAAGCAGTATCATCAACCAATCTTGAAGCGGCAGAGGCCAACGATTTTGCAGCAAAAAGCATACCTTTTTTCCCAATTTCGCTTCCTACACAAACAGTGACCATCCAACTGTGATTCGGAGTTCCAATAGGATAGCAGGCGCAAAACAGCATTCCTGTAGGAACAATCCAGCTGACATCGCTAATATCGGATGATCCCATAATAGAGTAAGATACTCCTGTCGGAACCTTTATTCCCGTATCCAAAACATTATCCGACACGGGGCGATTACCGTTCTTCAAAATTCTCCTTGAAAAGGCTATGTCATCTTCAGTCCAGCTCAAGCACTCTGCATTTTCGCGCATTCCTTCATCAATAACTTTCACCAGCTCAGGGACAATCAAGGTTTCATGGCAACCGGTTATGTCTTCCGAATCAAAAGTCGTATCTGTCATAAGCGCCGCTCCCTGAGCGATATTTTTTAAGCGATTAATCATTATATTGACATCGGAATCATGAAAGCCCCGCACAAAATACCATACGCCGGCTTTGTCCGGAACAATATTCGGTTTTTCACCTCCGTTAGTTATCACATAGTGCAGCTGCCCGCCGAACGGAGTATGTTCGCGGTAGTAATTTGCGGCGACATTCATAAGTTCGACGGCATCCAAGGCGCTCTTGCCCTTATCCGGAGCCATAGATGCATGACTGGCCACTCCGTTAAAAGAAAATTTGATCGAACGCATTGCCTGATATGAAGCCTCGGACGCCATATTATATTCGCCCGGGTGCCAAGATAAGGCTACATCGAGATCATTAAAAATTCCGGCTTTAGCCATCACAATTTTACCAAGCATAATCTCTTCCGACGGACAACCGAAAACTGTAATACATGCTTTTTTACCGGTTTTTTGCAGGAAATTTTTCAATGAAATTGCGGCGCCCGCTACGGCCGTTCCCAAAAGATTATGTCCGCATCCGTGCCCGTAAGCCTGTCCTTCAATAGGGTTGGCATAATCCGTCAAGTTTTGTGATAATCCTGGCAAGGCATCATACTCGGCAAGGAAACCGATCTTGACGCCCGCATCACCCCACTGGGCTCGAAAAGCCGTAGGAAGTCCGGCGATTCCCATTTCGATACGGAACCCGTTTTGTTTAAGAAATTCCGCTAAACGATCAGCCGAACGCTCTTCATGCTCGGATAACTCAGGGTGCTCCCATAAGTCAAAAGCGACGGCCCATAACGAGTCCTCATTATCACAGATCCAGTCAATAACTTTCATTTGTCAAAAAATTTTTTAAGCAAGTTGACGTCTTTACCGGTCGGGCATACCCAATAATCAAGAAGCATTCCCGAATGCATTAGATCAACAACCGTTTTCCCCAATTCGCCTTCAATTCGCATATCCGCTTTTTCAAATATATCATCCGTTTTTTCGGTACCGATTTCGTTAGTAAGAGTTTCCTTTAATGTTTTATAAATATGACCGCAGTGATATTCCCACAATCTGATTCTTGTATCTCCAAGCTTTTTTTGAATATCCACATTGTCTTTTTTATTCTCTTCCGTCATATCTGCGCCGTTCCATTTGAAGTAGCAGAATTCATCTCCCTTACTCTGATTAGTATCAAGACCGAGTTCAAGGTCATTATTAAAACCCTTAACCAGCGCCGCGTCCACATACTTGCAATAAAGCTCGCCCATTTTGAGCATGTTCTTTTCTTTCCATTCGGCATTCCAAGGACACTTGTAGACATTCCAAACGGCATCGGGAGAACTTTCGGCAATACGAACATCCATTTCTCCGGCAGCAGGAGCCCATTCGCCGAAAGCCAGATAATTTTTCATTGAAAGTTCTTTACCGTTCATAACGGCAAGCTGAGCCATACGAGCTCCTCTCTGATTTCCATAAGTAATGATCCCTTTTATAAGAGCTTCTTCGTTTCGAGCATCGTTTTTAAGGGTCTCCTCCGCAATAACTCCATAGATAAAGGCATGATTACGTGCATTCAACGGCATAAATCCTCCTATAGACCTAAATAGGCTTTTTTTATCGAATCGTCAGCAAGCAATGTCTTTGAGCTGTTCCGATTAATGATTTTCCCCGTCTCCAAAACAAAAGCGTACGAGGACACATTCAAGGCTAAATTGGCATTTTGCTCAACGAGGAAAATAGTTTTTCCCAATTTATTTATTTCAACTATGAATTCAAAGATTTTTTCGACAACTATCGGAGCAATTCCCAAACTCGGTTCATCCAATAGTAGAACGGAAGGATCGCTTGCCAAGCCTCTGGCTATGGCCAGCATTTGCTGTTCTCCTCCGCTTAGGGTTCCGCCAAGCTGATTTCGTCTTTCTTTGAGAATAGGAAAAAGTTGATAACACATATCAATTTTTTCTTTTACAAAAGCTTTGTCGTTGTAACGATTATATGCTCCTACTCTTATATTATTTTCTACAGAAAGAGTTGCAAAAATTTTTCTTCCTTCCGGAACCTGAACCAATCCCTTGTTAGCTATTATATGGGACTTTTTTCCGGTAATATCTTCTCCTTGGAAGGTTATAGCGCCGCTTTTAACAGGTATAGTACTGGAAATAGCATTTAAGAGAGAAGTTTTCCCAGCCCCGTTGGCGCCGATTAGAGCCACTATAGCCCCGGCTTCAATATCTAAGCTGACATCCTGCAAAGCATTAACGCCTCCATAGGAGACACATAAATTCTTTACGCTAAGAACCGTTTTCATTTTTTGCTCCTATAGGCTTTCCCAAGGTAAGCCTCAATGACTAATTCGTTGTTTTGAATCTCGTCTTTTCCTCCTTCCGCAATCTTCTTGCCGTGATCCAAAACCGTTATCATATCGGCCAGAGACATAACCATCCTGACATGATGTTCAATCAACAATATGGTGTATCCCTTTTCTTTAAGACCCAAAATAAAATTTTTTAATCCGTCCGTTTCTATCGGATTCATACCGGCCGCAGGCTCATCCAGCAACAATAGTTTCGGATTGGAAATTAATGCCCGAGCTATCTCCAATTTTCGTTGATCGCCATACGGTAAGCTCCCTGCGGGGTTATGAAGAACACCTCCCAGTTCAACCGACTTAAGCAACTCAACGGCCTTTTCAATCAATCGTTCCTCTTCATTTTTCTCAGCTTTCGTATGAAAAATATCTTGAAGCAGATTACTTTTAGCGTTCATATGGGATCCGCACAGAACATTCTCCAATACGGAAAGAGATTTAAAAAGCTTTATATTCTGAAAAGTTCTGCCGACAGCATTGCGGGCGATCTTGTCAGGGGGAAGCCCCTGAATTTCTTTCCCTTGAAGTTTTATTACGCCTTCATCAAGGGCATGTATTCCTGAAACCGCATTAAAAAAAGTCGATTTTCCCGCGCCGTTAGGACCTATTATGGAATGAATCGTATGCTCTTTGACTTTTAACGAAACGTGATCAACAGCAACAAGCCCTCCGAATTTGACCGTAACATTGTTAGCTTCAAGCACGTACGACCTCCTTCTTTAATCCATGGAACAATCTTCCGAATTTAATACCGCAGATTCCTTTTGGGGCGAAAACTATAGTACAAATTAAAGCTAAACTATAAATCATCTGTCTGTATTCCGACATAAATCTGAATAATTCGGGCAGAATAACCAAAACAATAGCGCCGATAACCGGACCGATACAGGTTCCCATACCGCCAATGACAACCATTGACACCATATTGATTGATTCATTTATATTAAAGGCATCCGCGTTAACGAATCTTGTAAAGTGGGCATAGAAGCTTCCAGCTATTCCCGCAATAAAACAGGATAGAATCATTGTGATTATCTTATATTTGAAAGCATTTATGCCGAGACTTTTTGCTGCTTGCTCGTCTTCACGTATAGACATCAAACTGCGTCCTGTATTGGAGTGAATGAAGTTGTAGATGCCTGTTAAAACCAATATTACCAAAATCAGGCCTAGGTAATAATAAAGCGGCATTGTGAAAGGCTTGCCCAAAAACACAGGAGACGGAACCCCCTGAATTCCCAAGGGACCGCCTGTAAATTCAATCGAATTGAGAATTATAATTCTTAATACTTCGCTCAGTCCTAAGGTGGCAAAGGTAAAGAAAATATCGCTAAGCCTCAAAGTAGCAAAACCGATTAAAAAACCGGCAAAAGCCGCCAATATTCCCGCCGCCAGCATGCAGATCGGGAAAGGTACTCCGAGTCTGGTAGACAACAAACCGGAAGTATAAGCGCCGATACAATAGAAAGCGGCATGCCCCATTGAAAAAAGCCCAAGATGACCGATAAGAAGATTTAAACTGCTTGTCAAAAGGATATAAATCATTGCCATGATTAAAATCCTTTGGTAGTAAGCATTGTCAATCAAAACAGGAAAAAGAAAGGCAAGCAATACCGCAATCGCAAAAGCAATTTTTTTTGAATCAAGTTTCAGCATATTATTCTTCATCTTTCTTCCTCATACCTTAGTTATTTTTTTCTTACCAAGAATGCCCTGTGGCCGAACAAGGAGGAAAATAATTAAAATGACAAAGCTTAGAACATCCCGGTATCCCGCCCCGAAGATTTGTACGCCGAAATTTTCAATTATGCCCATAAGGTAACCGCCCATTATAGCGCCTGGCATTGAAGTCAGCCCTCCAAAAACAGCTGCCGAAAACGATTTCAATCCGGGGATCGTTCCCATTGAGGGGGCAAGAGAACTGTAATATACGCAGGCCAAAACACCGGCAACGCCGGCACAAGCGCCGGCAATTGAAAATGCAATGGAAATAGTTGCATCTACGTTGATTCCCATCAAACCTGCCGTTTTGTAATCATAAGATACGGCGCGAATCGCAAGCCCCATTTTGGTGCCGTATACAAAAAACTGCATTGCTAGAAGTATTACTATAACGACAACTATAAGAATAAGATGCAGCCAACTTACCGAAACATTTCCAACGGTAACGGCGGTTTTTAAAAAGAAAGCCGGCATACTTTGAGTGTATCTGCCAACAACAAGCGCACAAATTTCGTTTATAAATTGAGAAAAACCTATCGTGCATATCAAAGACGCCACACGACTGGCTCCTCGCAAAGATCTGAAAGCAATTTTTTCAAGTAGAAAGGCAGTGGCAAAACCGGCCGCGCCTCCTGCAAGAATTGCCAGAAAAAGATTATGTGTGAGACGAACAACAATCGTCCAGGCTGCATACGCTCCAAGCATATACAGGGAACCTGTTGCAAAGTTCACCAAATTCAAGACCCCGTATACCAAGGAGTACGACAATGCAAGCAAAGCAAACAGCCCGCCCTGTGTTATCCCATTCAGTAGTTGTTGAATAAACATTTTAACAACTCCAAGATAGTCCTGAGCTGATAATGTCAGCTCAGGATATTAATTTAGTCTAGAACAACTGTATCTAGAAAAAGTTAAATAGCACAGAATTTCCCATTCCTTATGGTAAGCTTTATGTAAGATTTTTTAGCGTCACCGTTGGCATCGAATGTTATAGTGCCCGAAACGCCTTCGTGTCCGCTGGTTTTCAAAAGTTCTTTCCTAACGGTCTCGCTGTTCAACACTCCTGCCCGAACAATAGCTTCCATAAGAACATTGAATGCATCAAAAGCGCAAGCGCCATAGTAGTCGGGGGTTGTCCCGTATTTTGACGAATATTTACTTATGAAATCTTTTGCAGCAGGAGGAGGATCCGCAGGGAAGAACCCGACATTTGTCCGAATATTTTCCACCGCTTTACCGCCAAGTTCCACGAATTTCGGAGAATATACGGTTCCGGCACAATAAGTCGGAATATCCCACCCCAACCTGGCTTTCTGTACACATATAGCGGCTCCGTCGTTATAGTAGCTTGCAAGATAAACGGCTTCCGGTTTCACAGCCTGTAATTTTGTCAAGACAGCCGTAAAGTCTCTTTCACTGTCAAAGTAATACTCTTCGGCGGCTATCTTTCCTCCTCTCGCTTCAAAAGCCACTTTAAAACCGTCTCTTACACTCACTCCCCAGTCGCTGTTAATGTAGAGTATAGCCACTTTTCTAATACCGTCGTCATAAGCCCAATCGGCCATAAATCGTCCTTGTTCAACCTGTGTTCCAAGAACTTCAAACGACCAAGGTGAAGCGGAGGCAAAGAAAATATTTGAAGCCGTAGGCGAAAGCTGAATCATTTTAGCGGAATCATAAATTGACTGCGAAGACATGCAACATGCGCTTGTAAAATCACCGATCTGAGCAAAAATCGACTTGTTACTAGTGAATTTTTGCGCCAATGTAGCAGCTTCTTGGGGTACACCTTTGCTATCGCCGTATTCAACGACAATTTTTTTCCCAATTACTCCACCTTTAGCATTCCAATTCTCGCAAGCCAAATCAATAGACCTTTTAAAGCTGACTCCGTACTCTCCCATATCTCCGGTCATCGGAGCAGACACTGCAATCTTCACTGTATTCTCGTCGGCTTCGGAACCTCCTTTTGCAAACAAAGGCACCGACAACACAGCGACCATCGTAAGAATAAATAAATTTCTTTTCATTTCTTACTCCTTTGGGGCTGCCCGAAAATTGAAGTTTTCGGACAGTTTCCTTGCTTAATATGAGATGTTTAAAATTAAGTCATTACAATATAAAGACTTAATTTTAAACTCGACGGGCTGTCGAAAAAGCAACCGACTTTTGAGACAACCCATTAAATACTGTATGCAGCTTCAAACCCTGAAGAAACAGCCTCCAACATTCTTCCGGGATTACTGCAATCACCAATCCCATAAGAAAATTTACCTTCAGCCAACAAGGCGTTACGTAACTCAGTGTCGGGTTTTGATCCGACCGCTATAACAAGGACATCGCACCCGATTTGTCGACCGTCTTTCAGAACGGCTTTTTCATTACGAACTTCACATACTGAATTGGAAAGAAATTCCGCAACTCCTTCGTCTTTAAGCTCCTTAAGCATTTTTAATCTCGTTATGCCGTCAACATCCCCACCAAGAGCAGGCAACATCTCTACAATGCAAACGTCCCTAGCGCCTGAAACCTTGCAGTACAAAGCCGTTTCACAGCCGACGAACCCGCCGCCAAGAATGACAATTCTTTTGCCGTCATAAAAATCATGCCCTTTTATCAATGCATCCCAAGACAAAATCGCATTAGCGCCCAACGTTGCTCCCGGAATATCTATAACCCTGCAAGCAGCTCCCGTGGCTATAATAACTTCGTCAAAATCGGAACTTTCTTCCGGCTTAAATTCATGTTTAAAAACACACTTGACGGAACTCCTTTTCAATTCTTCTGTCAAATATTCAATATAATCCGTAATTTTGCTCTTGCCCGGAGGAAACTGCGCTAAATAAAGCTGGCCGCCGATTCTATCACTTTTCTCAAACAAGGTTACCGAATGCCCGCGCATATCCGCTATAAGAGCCGCAGTTATACCCGACGGTCCCGCTCCGACAACGGCAATTTTTTTAGCCTTATCCGCAGCGATATGTATAATCGGAAGTCTTTCCCTTCCGGCATAAGGATTAAGGCTGCATCTAATCGGAAGATTTTTTCCGGTGTGGGCAAAACAAGCATTGCAGGAAATACATTTTAAAATATGCTTGTCACCTGCCCTGACCTTATTAACCCAATGAGGCTCGCACATCAATTCCCTTCCAAGACAAGCAAAATCCGCTTTCTCTTCCGCAAGTATATTCTCAACCACTTCAGGAGAACGAAGCACGCCGACGCCCAAAACCGGAATATTCACACATTTTTTAATTTCCCAAGCTAAATTTATCTTCCAACCTTCTTCGTAAGAAATCGGCTCAATCATCGTATCTACCGAACCATATACGCCGGCGGAAACATCAATTGCCGCAATTCCGGTTTTTTCAAGAGCTTTGGAAAAAGCAATCGACTCTTCAAGAGTAATTCCGCCTTCAAAGAAATCCGAACCGTTGATTCTGATCATTATAGGATAATTATCGCCGACTTTTTCCTTTATTTTCTTAACAGTCTCCAGTGTGAAACGTATTCTATTCTCAAAAGAACCTCCGTATTCATCATTTCGATGATTGGTAAGCTTGGAAACAAAGGAGGAAATCAGATACCCGTGCCCTCCGTGAAGCTCAATAGCATCATATCCGCAGATTTTGGCTCTTAGGGCGGCGGCGGCAAATTCCTCTTGTATTCTAACAATGTCGGCTTTTTCAAGTTCTCTCGGAGTCAAACCCGTGTTAATATTTAAAATAGCCGAAGGACCCACAGGATGAACTCCTTCAAGAATGCCTTTATTGATTCCCGCATGCCATAACATGGAAATAGCGAGGGAACCGTTTTCATGTATGCTTTCTGCAAGCAATGCATGACCCGGCATCAAAGAATCATTACAAAGTCTAAGATGGTTCGGTTTGCCAACGGCTTCCGGATACGAAATACCCGTTGCCTCAATGATTACGGCGGCGGCGCCTCCCTTTGCGCGCTCAGAGTAAAATGCCCTCATATCCTCGGTCACTCCGCCGTTTACATCGGTAAGACGAGTGCCGATAGGAGACATTATTATCCTGTTTTTTAGAATCAGATTTCCAATCTTTCCCGGTTGGAAAATATGGCTGTATTTCATAACTCCTCCGAGATAAAATATTCTTTCTTCATTGAATCCCTTCCCTTCTCCAAATCTTCAGTCAATAAAGAGAAGACCAAATCCTTATCTTTTGCCTCAACCGCCTTATGTATGGCGACATGATTCTGTAAAGAGTCGGTATATCCCATTTCTTTCCACATAAGTGAAATATACGGACCTATTCTTAACCAACAAGAACGAATAAGTTCATTGTAAATTTGTTTTTTTGCGATACCGTAAAGGCTCATATGATATTTATAGTGAAACAACATAAACCGTCTCTCGTCATCCACAGAATGTTCCATACCATTTATAATCTGGCCTAGTTCAAAAATTTCTTTAGCGCTGGCAATTTCACAGGCTGTGGAAGCTGTTTTAGGTTCAAGCATAAGACGAATATCAGTAAGATCGATAAAATCTTCAAACGACATACTTCTTATCCGATAATCCTTATTATTTCGTTTCACAATGGAACCTTCGGATTCCAAGAACATAAGCGCTTCTCTTATGGGAATAATACTTACGCCGAATTGGCTTGCCAACGAACGCAATTTTAAAGGTTCATCCGGTTTGAAACTGCCGCTGACCAGATTATCCTCTATGTTTGTCAGAATTTGCTGACTATATGTTTTTTTTATTAAACTACTGAAATCTTTATTCATAGTTATATGTTATAACATATCTCCTGTTTGTCAAGTTTTAATTTTTAAACTTTATCAACTTAAAATCTCCTAAAATTATTGATTTTTCTACGACAGATATTTTAATGTCGAATTATATTTTGAGTAATTTTTTTATCCGGTTCGAGTCGCCTATCGTCGCCCATCATACCGATTGATTATTTTGCACCTTTATCACATAATTTTATTCATGGAAACACGTAACATTTTTGACAATCTTTCATGTATCGATCATCGCTATTCATTATCCGAATCTTCAGTCTTCAAAGAGCTTTCCGAATGTATTTCGGAATCGGCGGCGATTCGCTCATGCGCAAAGGCGGAAGCGGCTCTGGTAAAGGCGCATCTCTTTGTGCGCGGAGAACTTACTCCCCAAGTCGAAGATTTGTTGGACAATACCGCCTCGCAAATAGATCCCGAAGAAGTTTATAAAGAAGAAGAAAAAACTCAGCACAATATACGCGCCTTAGTTAACGTAATGAAGACAAAGGTGCCTCCCCAAATAGCCCCGCTTGTCCACCTGGGAGCGACCAGCGTAGATATCCTTGACACAGCGCTTTCAATGCGCATAAAAGAAGCCGTTCAAAAAGTCGTACTACCGGAGCTAAAAGGGCTCGAAGGTCATTTGTGTTCCATAGCGGAAAGGGAGGCTGAAACTCCGCAAGTAGGCCGCACTCACGGGCAGCATGCGGTTCCGATCACTTTCGGCTGGACTGTTGCAGAATTCGTAAGCCGGCTGGGAAAATCCATAATAGAGATTGAAGCTCTTTCAAACAGGCTTAAAGGAAAACTTTCCGGTCCCGTAGGCGCCTATAACGGAATGAGCATGATCGTTAAAGATCCCGAAGAATTTGAAAAACTCTATCTGAAATTTTTAGGCCTTGAAGCAAGCGAATATTCAAACCAACTCGTAGAGCCCGAATATCTTTTGCGGCTTTTGCTTGAATGCAACGTCGCTTTCGGCATTATAGCCAATTTGGCGGACGACCTTCGTAATTTGCAACGCTCGGAAATAGGCGAAGTGTTTGAATATTTCAGTTCCACACAGGTGGGGTCTTCCACAATGCCGCAAAAGCGCAATCCGTGGAACAGCGAACACGTAAAGTCCCTTTGGAAGGCGATGTCGCCCCGTGTGCTGACATTTTACATGGATCAAATTTCGGAACACCAGAGGGACCTCACCAATTCCGCAAGTCAGCGTTTTATCACAGACTACATAACAGGCTTTACTATGGCCGTTTCCAGAATGAAAAAGATCATTTCGGGGTTGCAGGCCGACCGGAAAAATATGGAAAGAAATCTTTCAGACTCCGGCGGAAAAGTAAAAGGCGGCGTTCTTGCGGAACCGGCATACATTCTTTTGGGAGAAGAGGGAATAAATGATGCCCATGAAGTGATCCGTAAAATAACGCTTGAAGCTGAAAAATCAGGCAAAACTTTTTTTGAAGTCCTTAAAACGCATACCGAAGCGTTTAAAATGATTACGGACAGGATTAAAAAGCTCGGTATTCCGGATGCGGAAGGGTTCTTTTCGGACCCGGCGCGGTACAGAGGCCTTGCGGCGAAAAAATCACGGCGCATTGCAAAAAAATATGCGGAACTCATGGAAAAAAAATAAAAGCACCTTTGAAAAAACGGCCGGCGACATAAGCGCCGGCAGCACCAGATCTTCTGCACGAGCTTTTTAAAATTTCGGCAGAGCGTCGAAGCCGCGCTTCAAATCTTCATCGCTCGGAATATAATCGCTCATTTTACCGTCATTAAAATTTTCATAAGCTTTCATATCAAAATAGCCTGTTCCGGTCAAACCGAACACTATGTTTTTTGCCTCTCCGGTTTCTTTACATTTTAAAGCTTCGTCTATTGCGACCTTTATCGCATGGCTGCTTTCGGGCGCCGGTAAAATTCCTTCCACACGGGCAAATTCCGTAGCGGCTTCAAACACCGAAGTTTGTTTGACTGCCCTGGCCTCCAAAAGCCCTTCGTCATATAATTCCGAAAGCACAGGACTCATTCCGTGATAGCGAAGACCGCCTGCATGACTTGCAGAAGGGATAAATTCCGAACCTAATGTATACATCTTTGCAAGCGGGCAAACATGTCCCGTGTCGCAAAAATCATACACAAATTTTCCGCGTGTAAAACTCGGACATGAAGCCGGTTCCACGGCGATGAACTTATAGTTTTTTTCGCCTCTGAGAACTTCTCCCATAAAGGGTGAAATAAGTCCTCCCAAATTGGAACCTCCGCCGGCGCAGCCTATAATTATGTCGGGAACTATACAGTACTTATCGAGGGCGCTCTTAGTTTCAAGCCCGATTATGCTCTGATGGAGCAGCACCATATTCAAAACGCTGCCAAGCACATAGCGATAACCGGGCGATTTTGCGGCGCATTCTACGGCTTCCGAAATAGCGCAGCCGAGGCTTCCCGACGTTCCCGGAAATTCCGCATTGATTTTCTTGCCTATATCGGTTGTCATGGACGGAGACGGGGTAACGGAAGCGCCGTAAGTACGCATGACTTCCCTTCTAAATGGTTTTTGCTCATAAGAACACTTAACCATAAAAACCTTACAGTCAATGCCGAAATAAGCGCATGCCATTGAAAGAGCCGTCCCCCATTGCCCCGCTCCCGTTTCCGTAGTAACGCCTTTTAAACCCTGTTCCTTTGCATAATATGCCTGCGCGATCGCGGAATTGAGCTTGTGACTTCCGCTAGTATTGTTCCCTTCAAACTTATAATAAATATGCGCAGGAGTATCTAATTTTTTTTCAAGGCAATAGGCGCGAACAAGCGGCGACGGTCTATACATTCTATAAAAATCAAGTATCGCTTTCGGTATGGGAATAAGACGATCGTCGTCATTTAATTCCTGTTTTACAAGTTCGTCGCAAAAAACCGGCCGCAAATCTTCATATTTGAGAGCGGCGTGTGTTTTAGGATTAAGAAGCGGAGCGGGCTTTTTTTTCATATCCGCACGGACGTTATACCAATCTTTAGGCATTTCATTTTCCGAAAGATAAATTTTGTACGGGATGTCGTTTTTGTTCATATTTTTACCTCCAACAAGATTTTCGTCGATCATTGCTATGCCTAAAGACCGCACTGATTCATACATTTTTGCGGCGCTTTGTTTCTATTTATAGATACACTATAACAAAAACCGTTGTTCTTGTAAATAGAAACAGTCAAAAAAACAAAAAAATTTTAAATTATTTTTGGATTTTTACGTATCATGTCCGGTAATCAGCCCTTTTCACACAGCTAATAAACGATGTTTGCCTAAAGGGCAAACTCAAAATTCAAGTACCGCCATGGATGGCGGCAAAATATGTAAAAGCGATATTTTGGCTTTGCCAAAATTCGCCATAAACCGATGTACACGGAGGTACGTCGGTTTATAATTATTTCAGACGTTCAATTTAAACCTTCCTTAAAAACTGCGTCGCCGCAGAAATCATCAGATTTCGAGGACGACGCATTCGTGCGCATTTTGCGCACAGTTGATAAGCGATGTTTGCCTAAAGGGCAAACTCGAAATTAAATTGAACGGCGCTATTTCAGACGTTCAATTTAAAAGTTCTTTAAAATTGCACAGCGAGTAAATCGTCAGATTTAAGAGCTGGGCAATTAGTGCGCATGAGCGCACAGTTCAATAAACGAGTTTTCGAAGAAAACTCGATGTTAAAAGCGCCGCGCCTATTTAGCGGTCGAAGTTAAATCTTCCTTAAAATCGCGTCGCCGAAGAAATCATCAGATTTCGAGGACGACGCATTCGTGCGCGCTTTGCGCACAGTTAAAAATGAGTTTTCCGAAGGGAAACTCAAAATTTAACAAGACCGCGATATTTTAGCGGTCGAAGTTAAATCTTCATCTACTCCCATACCGAACAGCGCAAAATCCCCGCGGCACGGATCGTCGGGCCACACCTGTTTTAAAATTTCCGTTAACTCAAATGCGGTCTTAGCGGAAGCGGCGCTTTTTTCAGGTACCAGATGAAGTTTTTTAGCCTGCTGCAGTACATGAGTATCC
Source organism: Treponema parvum (assembly GCF_017893965.1). NCBI lineage: Bacteria > Pseudomonadati > Spirochaetota > Spirochaetia > Treponematales > Treponemataceae > Treponema > Treponema parvum. The sequence continues at coordinate 457,549 of NZ_CP054142.1, read as the reverse complement.
ACCGGGATGATCAATTTTTCGGCAGGATACCAATCCCATAAGCCGATGTCCACAGGAGAATTTTTTCGAACCATCCATCGCAAAAACATGTGCAGACGTTTATTGGCGGATTGTTTTGTATGCGAAACCATGCGGCAATTCTTAAAAAGCTCCGAAAAAATCCGAACGGGTGAAAAATCGTCGGCAGCATTCGCCAAAGCCTTGTTTTTTTCATATTCGCGGCGAAAACAGTTTCCCAAAGTATCGTATTCGGATAAAATTCTTTGCAGGGCGCCGAACACGTCCCTAACGTCGTCGTAGGAATAAAAACGGTAATATTTTTTATTCCCTGAAGGAAAATCACCTTTCCAACTGCCATCCTTGATCCATGCGGCAAAGGAATCGCCGGAATAGGAGAGCACTTCTTCAATTTTTTTTAAAAATTGCTGGCGTTGGCCGAATGCAAAAAGCGATGCTATAAACGAGCAAATTTCAATATCTACCGTTTTATTATAACGGCGCAAAAAAAGGCTCGGATCTCCCGATGAGAAGTCCTGAGTCTCGTATTTGTCCGCCAAATAAACGAGAAGTTTTTTAGTCGTGTCGGAAATTTTATTCATAAGCTGGCCGCCTTTTGCGGTTTCGCGCTGGTGAGAAATCTTCGTTTGACACAAAGGATTTAAGGAGATCCAGCCGCGCTAAGGCGTCTTCTCTTCCCAAGTCATACATACTTTGAAGAACGTAGGGATCGTGTTCGGTTCTTTTAACATTCAAAGGCCGGCTCGGCGCAAAAACAAAAGCGTTTCCCGCATCTTCCTGCTTTTTTACAAAATCAAGTTCTCCATTATAAACCTTATGCCGCACGGCCATGGCCTTTACTACCGAAGGATATTTTTTGTAAACGATTTTGATCAAAGGCAGTAATTTTACAGGCTTCTTTAAATAACCTTGAGGCTGCGTTAGTATGACAATATTTTTTTCATATCCCATTCCCATAATCTTTTTAAGAGGAATAGAATCCGCCATTCCGCCGTCGAGAAGTTTATATCCGTCCACTTCAACAATATGTGAAACAAGCGGCATGGACGCCGAAGCTCTAAGCCACGTAAGATCCGTACTGTCGCCGGAATAAAGTTCACGATATACGGGCTTACCCGTCAATACATCGGTGCATACCGCATAAAATTTTTCAGGCGTGGATTTAAAGGTCTTGGCATCAAAAATATCAAGTTTGTTCGGAATATCGTCATAACAAAATTTCGCGCCGAAAAAATCTCCGGTTTTTATAAACGATCTGATACCGGAATATCTAGGATCACGACAGAATCTTTTGTTATATCGGATAGTACGGCCTATCTGTCTTGATTTATAGTTACAGCCGAAAACCGCTCCCGCCGAAGCTCCCATAATCGCATCGACTTTAATTTCGTTTTCAAGCATTACATCCAATACGCCGGCAGTATACATGCCGCGCATACCGCCGCCTTCAAGTACAAGTCCTATCTTCATCACTATTATTTTACCGATTAAAGGGCAAATTGAACAGTCTGCGGTACTCGCCTAGGGCTGATATAGCCCGCCCGGTATTCCCGGCTAAAGCCTAGCAGTTACCGTATAAACCGCTAGGCGCTTTAACAACAGTTTGTCCATGTAAAGGAGTGTAAGTTTGACATCTTTTACGGGCAAACTGATAGGTTTCTTTGGACAATTTTTTATTAAAACGGCCAAAAGCCGTTTTAATAAAAGAAAGCCCGGCAGGCTACCGTCGTTCGCAGCATAGCTGCTCACTTACCAAGTTTGCAGGGTAAACATTCTATAGCGCTAAGAACCGCCCGTGCAAACTTGCTATGTCCCCTAGAACTCGTTTTATTTAAAAAGGCTGCCTTAAGGCAGCCTTTTTAAATAAAAAAGCCCGGCAGCTACCTACTTTCCCGTCAAAAGACAGTATCATCGGCGTAAGAGAGCTTGACTTCCGTGTTCGGGATGGGAACGGGTATTGCCTCTCCACAATGGCCACCGGGCATATTAACATAATTAAAGATGCGGAAAAAAAGTCAATAAAACTCTCTCAAACCGCTAAGGGAAGATCAGTGAAGAAAAATAACGGGAACAATAATATGGTCAAGCCTCACGACTTATTAGTACTGCTTGGCTGAACGCCTCACGACGCTTACACCTGCAGCCTATCAACCGGATAGTGTCTCCGGAGTCTTTAGGAGGGTTAAACCCTCAGGGATGTCTTATCTTGGGGTGGGCTTCCCGCTTAGATGCTTTCAGCGGTTATCCCTTCCGAACTTAGATACCCAGCACTTACCCTTGGCAGGATAACTGGTAAACCAGAGGTTCGTCCACTTCGGTCCTCTCGTACTAAAAGCAGCTCCTCTCAAACATCCATCGCCCGTAACAGATAGGGACCGAACTGTCTCGCGACGTTCTGAACCCAGCTCACGTACCGCTTTAATTGGCGAACAGCCAAACCCTTGGGACCTGCTCCAGCCCCAGGATGCGATGAGCCGACATCGAGGTGCCAAACTTTCCCGTCGATGTGAACTCTTGGGGAAAATCAGCCTGTTATCCCCGGAGTACCTTTTATCCGTTAAGTGATGGCCCTTCCACACGGAACCACCAGATCATTAAGACCTACTTTCGTACCTGCTCGAAATGTCTTTCTCGCAGTCAAGCCTCCTTGTGCCTTTACACTCGTACGATGATTTCCAACCACCGCGAGGAGACCTTCGCGCACCTCCGTTACTCTTTAGGAGGCGACCGCCCCAGTCAAACCGCCTGCCTACCATTGTCCCTATACCGGCTTCACGGCACAGGTTAGAAATTCCATTCATCAAGGTTGGTATTTCACTTTTCGGCTCTTCGCAACCTAACGGCCACGCATCACTGCCTCCCAACTATTCTACACATGATGAATAGAATCCCAATAGTAAGTTACGGTGAAGGTTCACGGGGTCTTTCCGTCTAGTTACGGGTATCCGGCTTCTTTACCGGAATATAAATTTCACCGAGTCTCGCGTTGAGACAGTGCCCAGAATCGTTACACCATTCGTGCGGGTCGGAACTTACCCGACAAGGAATTTCGCTACCTTAGGACCGTTATAGTTACGGCCGCCGTTTGCTGGGGCTTCGATTCACAGCTTCTCCTTACGGATAACCGCTCCTCTTAACCTTCCAGTACCGGGCAGGTGTCACCACCTATACGTCCCATTGCTGGTTCGCAGATGGCTGTGTTTTTGATAAACAGTCGCCTGGGCCTGCTTTGTGTCGCTCACAATCTTTGATTAAAGTGAGCCGCACTTCTTCCGAAGTTACGTGCGCATTTTGCCGAGTTCCTTAACGCGAGGTCGCTCGTGCGCCTTAGATTTCTCATCCTACCTACCTGTGTCGGTTTCCGGTACGGTCTTTTAAGCCTAACTTAGACATTATTTCCCGGCACCTTGATTACGTCCGCTTCACTTCGACTTTCTCTCCGCTCGCTGTCACGGCTCATCTCAGAGTGTCTTTTAACCCACTCTTCACTAACTTACCGCTTTGACCGGAACTACCGTTCTCCGGCCGGATTTCACCTCATGCGTCATGCCTTCAATACTTAAAAGGTATTGGATTATAAACCAATTTCCCATCGACTACGACTTTCGTCCTTGCCTTAGGGGCCGACTTACCCTGGGCAGATTGCCTTTACCCAGGAAACCTTAGGTTTTCGGCGGACGGGGATCTCACCCGTCTTTTCGTTACTTATACCTGCATTCTCTCTTCCATCTCCTCCAGCATCCCTCACAGGTTTGCCTTCTCAGGTTAATGCAATGCTCCCCTACCAATCATAACTTTCGTTATGAGTCCGTGACTTCGGTATCATGCTTAGCCCCGTTACATTGTCTGCGCACAGGTGCTCGACCAGTGAGCTGTTACGCACTCTTTTAAGGAATGGCTGCTTCTAAGCCAACCTCCTGGCTGTATTTGCATCCGCACTTCATTTCACACTCAGCATGATTTTGGGACCTTAGTCGCCGGTCTGGGCTGTTTCCCTTTCGACTATGAACCTTAGAGCACACAGTCTCACTCCCATACGATGACTGTCGGTATTCAGAGTTTGATTGGTTTCGGTAGGTTTTGACACCCCCTAGTCCATCCAGTGCTTTACCTCCGACAGTTTTGTATGAGGCTGTCCCTAAAGGCATTTCGGGGAGAGCCAGCTATTTCCAGGTTTGTTTAGCCTTTCACTCCTAGTCACAGGTCATCACTACCTTTTTTAACAGATTACTGTTCGGTCCTCCACAAGGTTTTACCCTTGCTTCAACCTGCCCATAACTAGATCACCTTGGCTTCGGGTCTACGACATGCAACTTTTCGCCCTTTTCAGACTCGCTTTCGCTCCGGCTCCGGAACTTCTATCCCTTAACCTCGCTGCATACCGTAACTCGCAGGTTTATTCTACAAAAGACACGCCACTACCCTTTCGGGCTGTGACATCTTGTCAGTCTATGGTTTCAGGTTCTATTTCACTCCCCTTACCGGGGTTCTTTTCGCCTTTCCCTCACGGTACTTCTTCGCTATCGGTAGCTGATTAGTATTTAGCCTTGGATCGTGGTCGACCCGGATTCCGACAGGGTTCCTCGTGCCCCGCCGTACTCAGGTACCGCATCAAAAAGTCATACTTATTTCGCTTACGCGGCTTTCACGCTCTCTGACAGGCTTTTCCAAAACCTTTCTGCTATAAGTATGTTTTCTCCTAACTTTTCGGGTCATCCCCATGCGGCCCTTCAACCCCACTTTGCGTGGTTTGGGCTCCTCCGCTTTCGCTCGCCGCTACTTACGGAATCTCTTTTGTTTTCTTTTCCTCGGGTTACTTAGATGGTTCACTTCACCCGGTTTCGCTCTGCCGCCCTATTTTATTCAGACGTCGCAGTGACAACCTTTTAAGTTGTCGGGTTACCCCATTCGGCTATCCGCGGATCTCTGAATATGTGCTTCTCCCCGCGGCTTTTCGCAGCTTATCACGGCCTTCTTCGCCTTCCAGCTCCTCTAGGCATCCGCCATAGACCTATTTTCGCTTGACCATATTATTCTTCCCGTATCTCAACTTTCGCACTATTAAAAGTTATCAAGCTTACATCTTCTAACGTGCTCGCCTCAATCGGGCATTCTTCACCTAGAAGCAAGTTCCTCTCATGCTTATCACACTCAAGTCTCTCGCTCCTTCTTCCCTTCTCTTGTCTTGTCAAAGATCGTGTAAACATTGATCCGTCCGGCATGAACGAATTTTATGCTTTTATGGAGATAAGGGGATTTGAACCCCTGACCCTCGGCTTGCAAAGCCGATGCTCTAGCCAGCTGAGCTATATCCCCAGAAATAAAATCAAATAAAAACAAAAGGGGAAAGGAAGAAAAAAGATGAAAATAACCTTAACTCCGTCTTACGAAGCTTGTGCCGTACACCGACACTCGTCCTACCTTACAGGACTTACCTTTCTCTTAGAAAGGAGGTGATCCAGCCGCACTTTCCAGTACGGCTACCTTGTTACGACTTCACCCCCCTTACAAAGCATACCTTCGACAGCGCCCTCCTTGCGGTTGAACCACTGGCTTCGGGTATCCTCTACTCGGATGGTGTGACGGGCGGTGTGTACAAGGCCCGGGAACGTATTCACCGCACCGTGCTGATGTGCGATTACTAGCGATTCCAACTTCATGGAGTCGGGTTTCAGACTCCAATCCGGACTACGATCGCTTTTATGCGTTTTGCTTCGCCTCTCGACTTCGCTTCACTCTGTCGCGACCATTGTAGCACGTGTGTTGCCCTGGACATAAGGGCCATGATGACTTGACGTCATCCCCACCTTCCTCCGGTTTGTCACCGGCAGTTCCGCCAGAGTCCCCATCTTTACATGCTGGTAACTGGCAGTAGGGGTTGCGCTCGTTGCGGGACTTAACCCAACACCTCACGGCACGAGCTGACGACAGCCATGCAGCACCTGTTCACAGCCGTATTGCTACGCTCACATATCTCTATATGATCGCTGTGTATGTCAAACCCAGGTAAGGTTCCTCGCGTACCATCGAATTAAACCACATGCTCCACCGCTTGTGCGGGCCCCCGTCAATTCCTTTGAGTTTCACCCTTGCGGGCATACTCCCCAGGCGGTACACTTATCGCGTTTGCTTTGGCACCCAGCCTCTTGGCCGGACACCGAGTGTACATTGTTGACTGTGCGGACTACCAGGGTATCTAATCCTGTTTGCTCCCCGCACCTTCGCACTTCAGCGTCAGTCATCTGCCGGTAACCTGCCTTCGCCATTGGTATTCTTCCAGATATCTACAGATTTCACCCCTACACCTGGAATTCTGGTTGCCCTTCAGTGACTCCAGTCATCCAGTTCTCAATGCAGCCCCGGAGTTAAGCCCCGGTATTTCACACCAAGCTTGAATGACCGCCTAGATGCCCTTTACGCCCAATAATTCCGAACAACGCTCGCAACTTACGTGTTACCGCGGCTGCTGGCACGTAATTAGCCGTTGCTTATTCAAACCTTTCTGTCACCGCTTAAGCATTCCCTCTTAAACTTATTCTTCAGGTTCAAAAGGACTTTACAACCTTTCGGCCTTCATCGTCCACGCGGCGTCGCTCCGTCAGGCTTTCGCCCATTGCGGAATATTCTTAGCTGCTGCCTCCCGTAGGAGTCTGGGCCGTATCTCAGTCCCAATGTGTCCGTCCACCCTCTCAGGCCGGATACCCGTCGTCGCCTTGGCAGGCCTTTACCCTGCCAACTAGCTGATAGGCCGCGAGCCGATCCCCCTGCGGTGCCAAAGCACCTTTCCTCTCTATACTCTAACTATAGAGTTCGTATCCGGTATTATCTGATATTTCTACCAGCTATCCCTGTCAGGAGGGTTCGTCACCCACGTGTTACTCACCAGTCCGCCACTCTAGGAGAAAAGCAAGCTTTCCTCTTGCCGTTCGACTTGCATGCTTAAGACGCGCCGCCAGCGTTCGTTCTGAGCCAGGATCAAACTCTCCATGATTATTTCATAAGCCTTTCGGCTTGTGATTCCTTAAACCATTTATGTCCGGTCCTCTCCCTCTCTTTCAAGGGATTTGCCCTTCCTTCATTTCATTTACCTGATCTCTCAGGCTCCTTTGGCTCTCTTCACCTTTTCCTGGCCGACAATGCTTTATCATTGCCTTCCGTCTTTTCTTCCCTTCCCTCTTGTCTTTCAAAGATCTTAGCCTTCGCAGGCTGTCCCCCGCTTTTATTATTGCGGGTGATTGTTAATATATACCTTTTCCTCTTTTTGTGTCAAGCCTTATTGTCGCTTTTTTTAAACACTTTACGGAAATGTATAAGATAATCCGCAAAAGAAACATAGCTTGCGACAAGGCACAGCACAAACAGTCCCCCGCTTATACTTTTTAAAAGCATAAGAGAATTTTCAATGTCTAATCCCAGCCGCGCGCAACATTCTACTGCAAGGGCGAAGAAACCTGAAACCACATATAAAACGGTTTTAAGCTTGCCGCCCTTTCTTGCCGCAATTGCAATTCCTTTTTTTGCCGCAATCATACGGATAAAATTCATGGAAAATTCGCGATACATTATAAAAACAAATATAATTGAAGGAAGATATGCAACGCCGGAAATTCCTCTGAGCATAAAACATGAAAACGTGGTTAAATGAAGAATAACATCGGCAAAGGGATCAAAAAGTTTTCCGAAATCGCTGACCTGATTGTTTTTTCTGGCAAAAAAACCGTCAAGAAAATCCGTAAACTCCAAAAAGGCAATCAGGGGAATAATGACAAAGACGGACGCGTAAGAAAAATATCCCGTCCAAACCGGAATAAAATACAGCAAAAAGAAAACCGGAGCGCCTATAACGCGACACAATGTAAATTTATCGGATAAGTTCATGGTAAAAAAGTATCAGACCGGCAAAGATAAAGCAAGCGGTATTTTGCCGGTATCTGCCTATAAAAAATTTGCTATAAAATCCGTAAAAGATTACGGATGCGCCTTAAAATCCTGAACAATGCTGATCGCCGAAGTTATGGAATAATCCGGCAAAATTTTATGAGAAACGGCCAGAGCTTTTTCCACAATTGCGCTGGAATCCGCAACACCCTGCAAAACTATGGCCTTGCCTTCAATCGCGGCATGCAAAAAACTGATATTCATTTTGTATTCGAACACAAGGGAGTTGACAAGCCTTTGAGCGCAGATGAGTTCTTCTATCCTCTTTTTGCCTGCCTCTTCTTTTTCAGGAGTCACGGACGATTTTACCAGATCCGCAATGATGCCGGAAGCCGTATCGATGTCAAGAAGTCCCGTATTCAGTATAAGATGAAAATGGGAAGGATCTTCGTTTTCAAGGTTAAAAAAACTTTTATGAAAACCGAGCCTGTTGGCGTCGCTTTCATTTATCCGCTGACGAGCCTGTTTTTCATCTATTCCGAATTCCTTTTGCAAACGCGACAAACGAACAGAATCCTTTGCCACAACTCTCAAAGCGAGCATGTTGGAAAGCTGCTCAAGGATGATAAAAGCACCCCGCCCTATCAAAATGCAGTCGCCCTCGGCGGCGGCCTCTAAAATCGCTATCTGCAGATAATCCAAATACTCGTCCCGCTCTTTTGCAAGGGATGCAAAAAAGCCCGGCTTCTTTTCATCGTATTTTTTCAGAGTTTCTGCAGAAAAACCGAGGGAAATTATTCTGCGCTCTATTTCTTTGCGATCGATAAACGCATAATGCAGTTTTTTTGCAGTAGCCTCGGCAATTTCATCGCCAAGGGCGGCGATTTGACGCGATATCGCAATAACAGCCATAAAATCCTCCCGGCAGGTTTGATGTTTTATTATGCTGATTTGTTATATAATAAACTTAATCCGAAGCAATGTCAAAGGTGGAATTTTTATGGATAAGAACGACGACGACAAACTTGCATGGCGTGAAGCATCTCAAAAACTGCTTTTAAAAACGCCCGTCATGGATATAACTCAGACCGACAGCGTATCGCCCGACGGGGAAATACGCCATTATATAGTAATGAATGCGCCCGATTGGGTGATCACAGTGCCTGTGCTCGGCGACCGGTTGCTCATGGTCAGGCAGTGGAGGCACGGAGAAAAAAGCATGAGCGTGGAATTCCCCGGCGGCGTCAGCGAAAAAAACGAAACTCCCGAACAAGCCGCCAAAAGAGAATTAAAGGAAGAAACCGGATATACCGCAAACAAGATGGTATTTTTAGGATCGGTAAACCCAAATCCGGCTTTAATGTCAAACCACGTGCATATATTTGCCGCCTATGACCTTGAAAATTCGGGCGAACAATCCTTGGACAGCGACGAATACATAAATCTCATGAAGGTTTCAAAAAAAGAAGCGCTGAAAAATCTTGGAACAAAGGAATACCAACACGCACTCATGTCAACGGCTATGGCATTCTTTATGCGCTACGAAAATTCGCTATAATCTAAAAAAAGCCCGCCTAAAAAGGCGGGCTTTTACAAACCGTTAAAGGCTAGCGTTTTACTCCGTAAGCATCGTAACTTTTTGAAGGACTGTAAACGCCCTCACGGAATTCCCCTGTTAGACTCGGAATTTCCATTTTCATTCCGGGCAGGATCAAATTAGGATCGTCCGGTTTAGGCATCGCCTTCTTGTTTTTCTGATATAAGTTTTCCCACAGCCTGGGATCATTATAAACATATGGGCGGCCTGAAATATTCCAATAGCAATCTCTTGTCTGTTCCCAGGGACGGACAACGTAAAATTGTGGAAGAGGCGTAATTTCATAAACATCCGCAAGAACGTCAAGAACTTGCTTCGCATATCCTGCAGCGAATTTATAATCTTCCGCCGCATAAGAACGCCTGGCGTTTTCCATTGCGGTTTCCGCCGAAGAATAGGCCATGGGGAAGTTTCGATCTACATAGGCTTTTTTTGCCCAGTCGATCTTTTTTTGAGCGAGAGACATCTGCTTGTCGGCGTCGGAACGGGCGATCATCATGTCTATGTATGCTCTGGAAAGAGCCGCATTTTCTTCCGCCTTCTGGGCGTACTGAACGGAAAGATCGTATTCGCCGGCGTTAAGAGCTGCGCGGGCTTTGCGGTTGTATTCGTCGGCAAGCTTTTGATAAGTATTGTTTGTGTAACTTACGGCAAACACGGCCGCGCTTGCAAGGGCTATCGCAAAAATTAAAACTATCTTTTTCATTGAGCACCTCCCTGGGTCGCAGCCGATTCGATCGCAGCGGCAGCCTTGCCTGTTTCCGTCACGTCCAAATTAATCGCAGCTTCATCAGGATTTTTATACGTATCCGCCTCAAGCAACGTAGTTCCTTCGTCTTCAATTCCTTCTACTTTGCCTTCAAGAGGAGCCGAAGCATCGGCTTCAGCCGCATACTGTCTGGCGTTTTCAATCGCCTGTCTTGCCTTATCAATTTGAGCCTGCGCCGCCGCACGTTTTTTAGAAACGGATTCATACAACGCCATAAAAGAATTTCTGGCGTCGTTATAACCGTTATATGCCGCTTCGGGATCTCCCGTTACAAGTTTGGAATCGGCTTTAACTATCTTATCGGCACAAGACTTGTATATCGTTTTTTCGGCAACGCCGGCATATACGCTGTCAGCCTTTTTTTTGGCATCAAGGGCGGAAGTTCTGGCTTTTGCGGCTATCTGTTTCAGCCCTGAAGTCAAAACCTTCGAATACGCTGCATTTCCGGCTTTTGCGGTTGCAAGAAGATCTTTATAACCCTTGCCGCCGTCATACTGTTCAAGGAATTTCTTGTATGCAGCCTCTCCCGCCGCATAGTTAGGTTTGTCATACTGAGAAAGATCAAGTTCGTCTATGCGGGTCTTTTTTGCATAAGCTTCGGAAACATTCGCAAGAATTTCATATCGAGCGGTCAATTCGTCGATCTCTGCAGAAACGGACGCGTCTGAAAGATTCTTGGAAATATAATCTTTTCTGCCGTTATAAGCGGCTTCCGTCTCATCAAAATTCTTAGTCAAAATTTTAGGCGCGCCGGCGTCTATCGCCGCCTGTCTGGCTTTTAAAAGCTTTTCAAACTTGCGTTTATTTTCAGCAGTAAGATCCTTCGCCGGAGCAGTCTCTTTGCTTTCGGAAACCTGAGGCTGTTCCTGAGCCTGCGGCGTTGTTTCTGCAGTACTATCTTCGACCTTTTCCTTAGGAGCAGACTTACAGGATGCAAAGATCAACGCCAAAACAGAAACAAACAGAATAAAATATTTTTTCACCGTTTACCTCCAAATCAATAAACCACAGGTAAAACCATCACATAACACCTGTAATTGCTCTAAGAATACTATACAATCGAAAAAACAGCAATCTTTAACCCCTGTTTTTATACAAAAACAAGTACTAAATTTAAAATATATATTAAAATAAGGATAATGGAGGACTTTATGGCTGATGATTTTTCATTTAAGATCACGGAAAGTTTGGGAGAAATTTCGGAAGGAAGAGGCGGATGGAAAATGGAATTAAATTTTGTTTCATGGGGAGACCGCCCGCCCAAGTATGACATAAGAAGCTGGTCTCCGGATCATCAAAAGATGGGCAAAGGCATAACTTTAACAAAAGAAGAGCTCCTTTCACTGAAAGAGCTTTTGAATTCTTTGACTTTATAGAAAAACCGGCGAATAAAGATTTTCAAAATTCATAAACGGAACAAAAGGCTCCTCCCTTCATGATAATCGCGTACAACATCATTTGAAGTTCGGTTTCTTCGAATTGGGCGCCGGAAGCGCGGATAGACACGTCCGAAGAGGCCAGTAAAGCGATGATCGCCGTAGTCTGCCCCGAAGTCCAAACCTTAGAGGCGCAAGCGTATTGCGTACGGGCTTTTTTGCTTGTAAAGCCTTTTGTTTTTAAGGTAAAGTCGTCGGGAAAGGCGCCGTTTGAATGCAGCGAATGCCAAAGCGAAAGACGGCGGAAACAGGAAACGAGTCCTCCGATAAACATCACACTTGAAAAATTTTTTGAAAGGCGAATTTTCTGCAAAATCAAAAGCGCGTTTTCAAATCGTTCTTCCGGGCGCATTTTAAAATCGGCCATGGCGTCAAAAAGCGTAAAAGCCGATTCTTCGCGGTTATGAGCAAGGATATTTTCAACGTCTGAAACGGTAACTTCCTGTCCGGGCGGAAGACAAAGAAAAAAACGCGAACACTCGTTTTTCAGCGCTTCGGTGTTGTTTTCTACCAAATCAAGGATTGTTTCCGCCGCTTCGGATTCAAGTTTATAACCCGCTTTAAGAAAAAACTTTTCAAGCCACTCGCGTTTTTGATCTTCAAACATTTCCCAAAATATTTTTCTGTTTGCTTTAGGAATAAGCTTTTCAATCTTGGCATCTATGGAAATTTCATCGGACACAAGTATGAGAACTGAATTTTCTCCGGACGACGAGGCGATCCACGACGATAAAAGGTCTATGTCTCTCTTGGCTTTTAACAGCTCCGCTTCGCGTAAGACGACGCAGGTAGCGGGAACAAAAAGAGAAGAACTTTGGAGCGTCGTAAGAACTTCGGAAAAATCGGTTTCGGAAGCGTAATACAGATATTCGTCTATAGGAGATGAGTTTTTTTCCGACAAAGTTGCAGAATTTTGCACGCCGTATTTTTTTTTGAGCACGGATTTTACGGAATCGACGGCCGCATTTCTTTCACCGAATTCAGGGCCCGTGTAAAGATATACGGAAGGCGTCATATTACCAATAAGTGCGCACTATATTTGAAAGAACGCCGACGATTCTTACATTCTGGCTGTATATTGCCTGAAAAGCGGGGTTTTCCGGCTGAAGCCTTACGCGGGAAGACTCCTTGTAATAGCGCTTAAGAGTGATCGCATCGTCAAGGACTGCAACCACGATCTGTCCGTCAAGCGCCGTCGCCGCCTGTTCCACGACCGCAAGATCGCCTTCAAGAATGCCTGCGTTTATCATGCTAGCCCCTCTGACCCGCAGTGCAAAATACGTCTTATCCGGCCGAACGAAGGGCTCGGTAAGAGTTACGTAACCGTCCAAATTTTCTTCGCACAAAAGGGGCTTGCCTGCGGCGACGGTTCCTAAGAGAGGCACCTTGCTTACGTAGGACGAAGAAATTCCTTTTAGGTCGTTTTTAAGGACTTTTATCGAGCGTGATCGCTTTTGACTTTGCGATAAAAACCCTTTTTTCTGCAGAGCCGCTATGTGATCCTGCACCGCCCGCAATGAAATTTCAAAATGCTCGCCTATTTCACGCACCGTAGGCGGAAAAGAATTTTCTTCCGTAAATTCCGAAATAAAAGCCAACACTTCTTTTTGTCTGTCCGTAATTTCTTTCATATCACTCTTCTTCGAATTTCGCTTCAAACAAATTTTCTATTGCACGGGCGGCTTCCTTTTCGTCGCTGCCCTCAACCTGTAAAGTTATGGCGGTGTTGTAGCCGGCCGCCATAGTTATCACGCCCATGATCGACTTTGCATTGACCGTAATATCATCGCGAATGAGTGTGATCTCCGATTCGAACTTATTGGCCGTCTGCGCAATGATCGCAGCCGGACGCGCATGAATTCCGGCACGATTTTTTACCGTCAACAATTTTTCGATCATAAAACCCCTTTAATATGCGTCTTCACCGCTGTAATAAACGGACTGAGCCTCTCCGCTTTCGATCCATTTAAGTACGTTTTGATTGAAATCGCGGGCAGAAAAATACCCCATCTTTTTAAGTCTTTCATTCATCGCCGCCGCTTCCAAAATAATCGGCAGATTTCGGCCCGGCTTAACAGGAATTTCCAAACACGGAACCTTTACGCCGAAAAAATCGACGGTCTTTTGATCGCTTCCTATTCTGTCGTAAACTTTTTTTGAATCCCATTCTTCAAGGTGAACTACAAGCTGAACTTCTTTTTGATTGCGTATGGCGCCGACGCCGAACATTTGAGCGACGTTAATAATCCCGAGTCCTCTTACTTCCATGTGGTGGCTTATCTGATTGTTCGCTCCCTGTCCGAGTATCATATTACCGTTTACGCAGCGCATTTCAACAATGTCGTCGGCAACAAGGCGGTGGCCGCGTTCTACCAGCTCCAATGCGGTTTCGCTTTTGCCTACCCCCGAATGCCCGGAAAGAAAAATCCCTATACCGTAGACGTCGACGAGAACGCCGTACATTGTTTTCTTAGGAGCGAATATATTTGCAAATATGCGTAAAAGGCGCGAAGAAAAATCCGTGGATTCCAAATCCGTCTGAAGAATTGTACAGTTATTTTCTTCTGATATCTTAAAAATTTCTTCCGTAGGATTAAGATTGTGAGTGAACACGCAGCACGGCATATTGTAGCCGAACATCTTTACTAGAGTGTCGAAATTGCCTTCGTCGTGCATTTTTTGAAGATACGCAACTTCGCCGCGCCCGAAAAGCTGAACCCGCTGATAAGCGAACGAATCGTAAAATCCGGAAAGAGCAAGCCCCGGACGGTTAACGTCCGGCACCGTGATAACGCGAGTGAGACCTCTACGGCCGGAAATACATTTGAGGTCCAAAGCGTCGTGTCCTTTAAGCTCAAGTTCCAAAAGATCCAGGACTGTGAATTTTTTTTCGGCCATATGTATACTATACAGTCTTGCAATATTTTTTACAACCACAAACGACTGCTAAAATACTGCTAAATACTTAGAACCGGAATATGCCGCACCGGATCCGCACCAAATTACGCTAAACGCACACCGCACGAATAAAAAAATGCGGCGGCATACCGATTCGAGAAGAGGAGTTTTAATCCGGGGCAAAACAAAATCTATTTTTTTTCTTGAACCTTATCTTTTTCTTTTTTTACCTTATTGTCCAGAATATCCATCATTTTATTTAATCCTGCGGCAAAATCGTAGTCATCGCTGGTTACGTGAGCTTGAGCGCCCCACCTGAAGTGGACGGTACAATCAAAACTATAAGACTTATCGCGTTTTATTCTGAGCATCAAATCAACAATCAGGTCGTCGGCGTAATCGATTCGCTTTATCTTTTTGTCTATCATTTCCTGCTGTTTTTTTTCCAACTCGAAACCGACTGCTGAAATGTCTTTTTTCATAATACCTTCCCCCTGTTCGAAAATGTCATGACCGTTTAGGCCGCAATTCTTTGCAGCTTACGCCGCTGTCTTAATTATACTCAAAATTTACCGAAAACACAAAATTTAACGCAAATAAGACGATTCTATATTCAGTTGACTTCTGTATTTTGCAACCGTGCGCCGGGCAATTTTTATGCCGCTTTGTTCAAGCAATGCGGCAAGTTTTTGGTCCGAAAGAGGCCTGGCTCCCGGAGGCTGCGAAGATATGATCTTTGAAATTTCATATTTAACTTTTTCGCTTGAAACGGCGCCGTATTTTTGAGCGGATGCGGAACTCAAATCCGTTGACAGCGCGTTCGTAAAAAAATATTTTACGGGGAAAAGTCCCCATTCGCACTGAATGAATTTGCTATTTGCCATACGAGAAACGGTCGCCTCATGAACGCCTATATCGGCGGCAATGTCTTTTTGGCGCAGCGGAGCAAGAAAGTGCGGCCCTTTTGCAAAAAAATCAAACTGGGCTCTCACTATGGCGTTGCAAGCTTTTATGATGGTTTGCTTTCTGAATTCAAGATTTTCAATAAACGATTTTGCTTCCCGCACGGAAGCGGCGATAAATTTTTTATCGTCTTTTGAGACGATATTCGGTTCGATTTTCATATATCCGGGAGAAACGGCTACGGAAGGAATAAAATTTTCGGCAAGCTCTACGCGAAAGCCGAAATCGCGGGCCGCGCCGCTTTCAATGCCGGCCGCACTGCCGATCCCGACGCTTTTAATGCCGCCGGCAGCGGTTTCGCCGATTTTTTCTTGAACGCCGCCCTCAGTGCCGCTGCCGGAATTGCCGCAGGCTTTATTTGCGCCGCTGCCTGTGCTGTCTGAGCCGCCGTCAATATCGCCGCGCTTTCCAGCTTCTGTTGGTATGTCAACGGGAACCTTGTAAACATAAACGTCCGGGACGACGTAGGCGCCCGCCGACAGTCCGAACTGCCTCGCAGGAAACGGATCCAGAGTCTTTATAAAGGCTAGAGCGTCTTCAACATCTTTAATATCGAAATTTTCAGGGTGATAATCTTTTTTTTCATAATCGGAAGAAGAAAAAGCCATTTTTTTTCTTTTTTCAACAAATTCTTTTATTTTCTTTAAAATCGAAGAAGGCCGCGGAGGATCTAAAAAATCAAAATGTCCGTCCAATAAAAACAATACCGCCAGAGAAGCGTTTTTTTTAAGAGAGGCCTGAACAAAAAGACTTTCGGGAACGCCGGTACAGCAAGTACCTATCGGATCCATGCGGCGGACAAGATCCATACACGAATCAAGAAATTTCTCAGTGTGCAAAGGATTTTCAGAATCCAAAAGCGAAATAGGCGCCAATATGTGAAAGCCGGAATTATCAAGATTTTCAATGAGCTTTCGCGAAAGTTTGTATTTATCCTTTGAAATTTTAGAAACATTCAGCTGTGAAATAAGATGTTCCTGCAAGGTCTCTCTTTCGTCGGGGCGGCTTTCAAGCGCTTCCTGAAAACTGTCGGCCTTGCTTTGCCCTAATGCGGAGGCTCTTCCCAGCCTTAGGTAGTCGGAAGGCCTAAAAGAAACTTTTTTTACATTCTCTCCGGCAAGGACGGGATCTTTTACAATCTCAAGCGCGGGATTCTTTTCAGCGGCCGCATATATTTCGCTTCGGAGATCCTGACTGTTCATTGCAAGTAGATTAAGAGAATAAATTTGCTGCCGGCTCATTTTTTGGGTCTGTATTTGCGAAGCTTTTTGAATCTGATAAAATTTGGCTTCCGGCATAAATTTACTATAGCACAAAAAATTTCTTACTGATATATTTTTAACATGGAAATATTAAATAAAGCGGGAATTTTTGTTCCCGAAATTCTATTACCGAAAAACGTAGACACGAAAACATGGGCCGTGATCGCCTGCGACCAATACACACAAAACAAGGACTATTGGAAAAAAGCAAAGGAACTCGCATGCGGCAAAGCTTCGACTCTAAACATGATTCTGCCTGAAGTTTATCTTGACGAACCGGACAAAAACGCCCGCATCCAAGATATAAGGCGAACTATGAAAGATTATTTGGACAACGGTGTTTTTGCAGCGCCGAAAAAACAATTCATATACACGGAAAGGACAACCGCTTTCGGTCGCACGCGCTCAGGTCTTGTCGCCGCAATCGACCTTGAAACCTATGACTGGAAACCCGGCAGCAAGGCGCCTATAAGGGCTACGGAAGCGACCATTGCGTCGCGTATTCCTCCGAGAATGGAAATACGAAAAGGGGCTCCGCTTGAAATTCCGCACATAATGCTCTTGGTGAACGATTTTGAACACATTTTCATTGAAGAAGCGGGAAGGCGCGTAAAACTCTCAGGCAAAAAGCCCGAATACAGCGGAAATCTCATGCAAAACGGAGGAAGCATAACGGGCTGGGGAATAGATAAAGCGGAAGACATACAAAACATCGAAAAGGCTCTAAAAATCATCGCTCAAAAGAACACGGATCCGCAAGGTTCGGTGTTTTTGTTTGCCGTCGGCGACGGAAACCACTCTTTGGCAACGGCAAAGGCGGTCTGGGAAGAGTATAAAAAAGAACTTTACGAAAAAGGAGTTCCCGAAGATGAAGTCATAAACAGCCGCATACGTTATGCCCTTGTTGAAATCGTAAACATATACGACTCGGGTCTAACATTCGAGCCGATTCACAGGGTTTTGTTCAATGCGGATCCGCAAAAACTTATTTTATTTTTACAAAACAAACTTTCCGGAACCGTCATGGAATGCGGATCGGCAAAAGAGCTGAAAGAACGGGTAAAAGACAATTCCAAAGGCGAACACTTCGGGATGGTTTATACGAAAGAAGGAGAGGTAAAATATCTTGACATCAAAACTTCTTTTAAAGACCTGCTCGTAGCGGGCCTGCAGCCCGAGCTTGATCTTTTTATCGGCGGCGAAACAAAAAAAGGCATAGACATAACGATCGATTACATTCACGGAAGCGATGAAGTTTTTTCATTGGGAGCAAAAGACGGCGTCGTCGCTCTTCTTTTGCCGCCGGTCGATAAAGAAAGTTTTTTTAAAACGATAAGAGACCGCGGCGCGCTGCCGCGAAAGAGTTTTTCAATGGGAGAAGCCGACGAAAAACGATTTTATATGGAATGCCGCAGGCTTTTTTAAACAGCTCTCGCTATGGTACAGCCGGCCAGCCTATGACGGCGGCTAAACGGCTAACGCTGCAGCGATAAAAAGCGGGCGCACTGTAACGAGCGCCCGCTTGCCCCAATAAACGCATATTTGCTAATATGAGGCATAAAAAGTGCACGGAAATCAGGGAAACCGTCCAAGAGCGGAAGTTTTTGGACAGTTAATTTTGTAGGATAGGAGTAGACAATGAAAAATTTAAACAAAAAGCCTCTATTTTTATTTTTAGCGGGAACCGCATTACTCGCTTTAAGTTTGGCGCTTACTTCGTGTTCTTCTTCGGAGGAAGATTTTTCCGATGCGATAAAACGCGTATGGAGAGAAGTTTCAACTCAAGAAGGAACCAGCCCCATACAAATACACCCTCATCCGGGGCCTGGTGCGCCAAACGCTACTCTAATACAGCCGTATATGTGTCTATATCAAAACAAGATTTACAATGCAGAGAAACAAACGGGATTTACAGACCCTTCTAAAGACGGATTTTACAAAATGGGAGACTGGGATATTTCGTACTACGTAGAGGACACAAAATTGATATTTGTTAGAGGCTCCGACACGATCCATGCGTACCTCTCCTTGAAAGGTAACAGCTTGACAATGGTAGAAACATCCGGCGGCAATAGTACGACGAGAAAATTTGAAAGGGTACGCAGCCCCACCTTTACTGAAATCCTTAGCGCTAAAGACTAAGAAAAAAAGTTTTACCTTAAAAAAGAAAAACGTCTGAAAAAAAAGCGCACTCGTTATGAGTGCGCTTTTTTTAGACCTTGCGCGGTATTCTTTTAATGTATTTGTGTTACAACGCAGCTGAAAAAGCCCCGCGGAACTTTTTACAGCCGCCTTGTTATTTGTAAAAGCTGCTTACTAATGTGTTCTAAACCATTCTTGCCACAGCTCTTCGCCTTTGTCTAGGGTAATTACTTCACCCACATACCTATCAGTAGCGAATGCATTGTTTGGATAGTTAAAAATGTAAGGGCGACCATCTCTATAGTAGATTCCGTAAGGGAATATCCTGTTTTCCTTATAATTATTGTCAACAACATAGATTGCAATAATATTTCCCTCTCCATCAAAGACCGCACCCCAAAGTGTTATTGCATGGCCATAATCTTTTCCGCCCTTTGTACCCCGCATGTGTAGTCCGATTGCTTTTTGGGAATTAAGCGCTTCGGTTATTACTGTTTCAAACTCAACTTTGTTCATAACAATTTTATCTTCAATAGGAGTGTCTTCTTTGCTAAACACATCTTTGAATAAAGCAGGTCCTTCGTATGTGGGGGTGCTGGGGTGTGATGCACTTGTATTACCGTAGAGATACCATGCAAGACCGCTTATAACATATCCCCCTAGCTCTCCGTTATGTGCCTTTGTCCTGAAAGTTTTTGCTATATAACTTTTCTCCGGCTCTTGATTATCGGAAAAATTCCGGTAATAAAAATGTTGATACTTATCTTTTTCAGCACCTGTTATATTTTTCTTTGTTATGTAATTGTCTATGTTTTCTTTATTCTGTAAAAACCACCAATGTAACATATTGGAAGCAGTTTTAGCCCAGCATTGGTTGCTATCGCCGCCGTCGGTAGCAACTGCACCTACGGGCTTTGCCTTTCTATTGTTGAACCATTTCGTATTATCACCTTCATACCAGAAGAAAATATTTTCATCATTCCAATAAAATTTTTTAGCTTGACCGACATGAGGAACCGGAATTGCTGTCTTTTCACTCGGAGTCGGAGCATCTATGCCATGAACCCATTGTATTCTTACAGTTGGGTTCTCGTTCTCTTTCTGAACTACTTTTACCTCGAGTTTTTTTCCATCGGCATTTTTGATCACTTGATTGGATTCATCCTCGAAGTTAATATAGGCAGTTCGCTTCCATACGGTTTTATTTTGAGCAGCTTTTAGGTGTATTGTATCTTTTTCTACATCTGTAGTGTTGTCTATGTGAACAACGGTAAGCCAGCTGCTTCCTTCTCCAACAATTTTAGGCGTATATGAAAGCTTCCCGTTGAGCGTTTTTATTTCAAGATTCAGATTTGATTCACTGCTTTCACTCGTCATTTCTTCTGTTATCAGTTCAATTGAGGGTCTTTGTTTTATGGTGATAGTAACAGTCGCTATGATTTCGGGATCGCTTTGCGACTTTACGGTTATGTTTACAGTTCCCTCCGATTGGGCAGTTACCGTACCATCGGAAGCTACATGTGCACTATTATTGTCTGCGGTGTAGGTAAGCTCTTTATTCGTTGCTTCATCAGGTTGTACTTTTGCCATGATTCTATAGCTTTCACCGATAAATAAAGAGGTAGGTACCGTTTGTTCAAACACAATGCTTGTAACCGGAACAGGAGCCGCCGTAACGGTAACGCCAATCTGTCGTTGCACATTGTTAGCGGCTTTTATCGTAAGGGTAACGGGACCGCCCACATCCTTCGCCGACACAATTCCCGAATCACTTACGGAAATGATATCGGCAGTATCCGTCGAATAAGTCAAAGTTTGATTTCCGGCTTCAAAGGGAATAACTCTAGCGGTTAACCGATAGTCGGTACCTTTTACAAGACTGAGATTAACTTCATTGCTCGGAACATAAATACCCGTAACAGGAATATGGTTGTCGGTTGGGCTGTCGTCTAACGATGCGTCAAGTTTGCAGGATGATACAGATAATAAGGAAAAGGCAAATAAAAACGCAGATAAAAAAGCCCAATGAATTTTCGGCATAATAATCCTCCAAATCATAGGTTTATTTTTAAACATATTTTTAGATACGTTATACTAACATAAATGGACGATAGTGGCAAGAGCACGCAAATCTTTCGATTTGCGTGCGTGTCCGATAAAAGAAAAACGCACTAAGCGTTTTTCAACTCTCGACTTAAACGAGCGATTTCGAGGGAAACGCAGAAATCGCGAGCGCCTCCTATAAAAGAAAAACGACCTAGTCGTTTTTTACTTTCGACTTTTTAGAGTAAATCCGAGCAGTGGCGCAGGATTTGCGAGCGTCTCTATAAAAGAAAAATGCCGGAGCATTTTTCTTCTCCAGACTTATCAGAGTAAATCCGAGCAGTGGCCGTTCGCGGTACATCCATGTACCGCTCACTACCGTATTTTTGCATGGCAAAAATACGCGGCTATTTTGTGCGACACGGCATCCGCGCGGTGCGTCCGTGTGCTGCAGGGCGGCGGCCGATCTGAACATAAGTCTAAAAACATGCGGCTTGTCAAAATCTGAAATTTTTGTTATATTTTTTATACTCGCCGGCGTGGTGGAATGGTAGACACGAAGGACTCAAAATCCTTTGTCAGCAATGATGTAAGAGTTCAAGTCTCTTCGCCGGTAATCACACAAAATCTATTCCTCCCGAATTTTTTCTGTATTCCACGGCTTCCTTTATATGCTCCGTTTTAATATCTTCGCTCCCTTCCAGATCGGCGACAGTCCGCGAAAGTTTTAAACAGGAAGCCGACGCCCGCGGAGAAAACCCGTATCTTTTTGAAGCCGCGTCAAGAAAGTTTTCGGCATCGTCCGACAATCTGCAAAAAGTCGCTATTTCGTCACTGTTCAGTCTAGCGTTTCTTTTTCCCTGCCGCTTCCGCTGCATTTTTACCGCCAGGGCAACGCCCTTTCTGAGTTCTTCCGTAGAAAATTTTTCGGCAGTAAAAGGAATATCGGTGCGGATGCGCATGTCTATGCGATCGAGCAAGGGACCTGAAAACCGCTTCCAATACAGTTCGATTGAATGCGTGCTGCATAAGCAAATTTTGTTTTTAGAACCGAAATTTCCGCAGGGACACGGGTTAGCCGCCATGAGAAGCTGAAACGAAGCCGGATAAACCGAAGATCGCCCGGCGCGGCTTAGGGTTACGTATCCGCTTTCAAGCGGAACTCTCAGCATCTGGAGCACGGAGGTTTTGAATTCCGGCGCTTCGTCCAAAAATAAGACGCCGTTGTGCGCCAAAGAGATTTCTCCGGGTTTACAAGCCGGCCCTCCTCCGCAAAGGCCTTCGATGCTGGCGGTTTGATGCGGCATTCTAAAAGGCGGAAGGCGTACGCGTGATTTTTCAACCGGGAGAATTCCCGCCAAAGAATAAATCCTTGTGACGGGACGCGATTCTTCGACGGTTAAAAGGGGAAGCAAAGCCGGAAATTTTTGCAGCGCCATCGATTTTCCGCAGCCGGGAGGCCCGAATACCAAAAGATTATGGAAGCCGGCCGCCGCAATCTGTAAGCCGCGGATTAAAAACGGCTGCCCCACGACATCCGAAAATTCAAAACCGGCCGTAACCTTAGAAAAAGCGATTCCGCCTATTTCTACAAAATCGTCTTCAAAAAGAATCTCTCTGCCGGCCGAATCCGAAGATTCTTTAAAAGCGGAAGTATCTTCCAAAGCGAAAAACGCTTCTTTTAGAGTCGCAGCGGAAAACACGCGCATTCCGCACACTTCTTGCGCTTCGCTTGAGTTTACGGCGGGAACTATGCAATATCTTATTCCGGCCGAAGCCGCGGTTTCCGCAGCGGCATGTATTCCGCGGACGGGACGCACATTCCCGCAAAGCTCAAGTTCCCCCATAACGAGAATTGATTTTTCGCCGCCGTAATCCCCGTAGCCGCCGTAGTCCGCATTGTTTTCGGGTAAAAAGCGTTTCGGCTTTTCATCCTTTTGCTTTTTAGCCTGCAATACGGCCAAAGCTATCGCCAGATCAAAACCGGCTCCTTCTTTTTTTAAATCTGCGGGAGATAAACTTATTAAAACCCTTTCCTGTGGAAATTCAAAACCCGCGTTACAGATTGCCGAGCGCATGCGCTCCCGCGATTCCCTTACGGCTCCGTCCGCAAGTCCGACCAAATCTACGGAAGGAATGCCGCGCCGTAAGTCAACTTCAACTGAAACTAAAGCGCCTTCATAACCGAACGGAGAAAACGAAAAGATCCTCATTTAACCCTCTGATTATAAAATGCGCGCGTTTTATAAAATTCTGCAAAAGGATCCTTTCAAAAAGAACACCGAATCCCATATCGGATTTGCTCGTTCCGTGTTCCAGCCGGCTCCGGTCAAAAAGTTTCCGTAAAATTCTTTAAATGAGGGCGAAGTTCTTCTGTCCAAAAACGATCTTCTATAGCTTTTCCGCCTGAAGTATGCCCGAGTCTGCGTTCGGCTCTGACTTTTTCACCGTGAAAATCGCTTCCGGCCGTTACAAAAAAACCTATTTTCCGCGCCATAGCTTCAATGCGCTCCGCATCAACAACGCGCGCGCCCGGATGCCACGCTTCAAGTCCCTGAACACCGCTGTCGTAAATGCCGCGAAGCGTATTTTCAAGTTTTCCCCACGAGACATAGAGAGAAAGCGGATGCGCGATAACGGGAACTCCCGAAGCGGCGAGGATAGCCTCTACCGCCTCTTGCAGGTCGGCGCCTTTGCGCGGTATGTACCAGGGGCGGCCGCGCGCAAAATACTTGTCAAACGCTTCTTGTCGAGTCTTTACGATCTTTCTTAAAACAAGCAGGTCGGCAAAATGCGGCCGCCCAACGGTCTGTCCGGCAAATATTTTTTCCATTTCATCCATAGTGATATCAACGCCGCCGTCTCTCATCTTTTGCACGATAAGAGAATTCCTTCGCTTGCGTTCATCTTGCAGATATGAAATGATACTCGCTAATTTTTTTGAACCGGGCATTATTCCCAGTCCCAACAGATGAAATTCTCCCGTCGGCCATTCAATTTCAAGTTCCGTTCCAGGAATAAAAACGATGCTGGCTTTTTTTGCCGCTTCCGAAGCTTCTTCATGTCCGGCTAAGGTATCGTGATCGGTAAGGGCTAAAACGCGAACTCCTTCGGATGCGGCTTTTTGAACCAATGCAGCAGGGCTGTACTGTCCGTCCGACGCAGTAGAATGAGAATGCAGATCTATCATAAAAATAGAATAGCATAAATACGTTTTTTGTGATATTCTATGCTATAGTACGGAATATACGGGAAACTCTAAAAACCAGGCGGTTTTCAGAGGAACATGGTATATCAAAACAACGAAAATAAAAATTATAGAAGGATTTTTTAGGAAAACCTGTTATAATTTTTGTTAGACTAATGGACACAAGAAAATGCCAAAAGCGGTAAAATACACAAAAGGTTCGATCATTTACTTTTCCGGCGATAAGGATGACAGAGTATTCATACTTCAAAGCGGAATAGTTATTCTTACCACCCACGACATAGAATCAAATTCTCAAATTACCGAACAGGTGAAGACCGGAGAATTTTTCGGTGTAAAATCGGCCTTGGGGCATTTTCCTCGTGAAGAAACGGCAACCGTATTGACCGACAGCATAGTGATCACGATGAACGTAGCGGAATTTGAAACGCTTTTCAGCTCGAAAAAAGACGTTATCATAAAGATGCTGAGAGTCTTTTCTCACCAGCTGCGGATGGTGCACAAAAAGATCGAATCCATACTGCATAACAGCGAAGAAATAAATCAAGCGTCGGGAATGCTTTCCGTAGCAAAAAGTTTTTACAATGACGAACAATACCGTTCATGCTGCGACGTATGCATAAAGCTGCTTACTCGGTTTCCCAATTCAGAACTCAAAGAGACGGTTGCCAAATTATATGCCGACGCAAAGCTGAGATACGACAAAACCACGGCGAGAAAGCACAGGACTCTTCCCGCTCAAAACGCGGCTCCGGCAAAGGGCGCTCTAAAACAATTTTCTCTCCCGGCCTTTGAGCGTTTTGCCAAAATGTTTGAGCCGGATCAGGTAATTATTTCGGAATTTGAACCGGGAGATTGCTTTTACCTTATACAGTCAGGCGAAGTGCAGCTTGTAAAATGCGTAAACGGTGCGAAGAAAAACCTCGACATACTTAAACCAGGAGAATTTTTCGGCGAGATGGCCATCCTCGATAATTCGCCGCGTTCGGCTACCTGTGTGGCGATAAATCAAGTAGAGCTGCTGGAATTCAATAAAGAGAATTTTCAATCGCTCATCGCCGGAAACCCTCAAATCGCGCTTATTCTTTTAAAACTTTTCTGTAAAAGGATATACGATCAAAAACGCCGCCTCAACATCCTTGTAATAAGCGATTTGCAGGCCAGAATCGCAGACGTATTCGTCATGTACGATGAAATGAACCCCGTTCAAAATATCGAAGATCGCTCGCGAAAATTCAACTTGACAATCGCGTCGGTCGCTCATTGGGCAGGACTTACTCCCGAGGTCGCAAGAGAAGAGATCAATAAATTCATTGAAAAACGCAAACTCGAAGTCTTTGAAAATTATATGATAGTTTCAAATATAACCGACATGAAACGCATCGTCGACACAAAATCGGTTCAAAAAACAAATTAAAATCTTATATGCAAAAGGGCTTGACTTACGGCATGTAAATTGATAAGTTATCACTACTTAAGCCAACTTAGCTCACCCGGCAGAGCAGCTCATTCGTAATGAGCAGGTATTGTGTTCGAGTCACAAAGTTGGCTCTGGCCGCCTGATTTTTCAGGCGGTTTTTTTATTTTAAATAAAAGGAAGGCGGATACGAATGTTTAAAAACCGATTTACGGCGTAGATCTTTCAGCTATATGGGGCGTTAAAACCGCCACAAGCGC
This sequence comes from Treponema parvum, assembly GCF_017893965.1. Lineage (NCBI taxonomy): Bacteria > Pseudomonadati > Spirochaetota > Spirochaetia > Treponematales > Treponemataceae > Treponema > Treponema parvum. Next base: position 431,658 of record NZ_CP054142.1, on the reverse strand, counting down.
AAAACCCGCCGCACAAAGGCCGCATTCGTAATCCCCGCCCCCTAAAGCGCGGTAATCTGCTAAACCGTTATGCCGACCAGACACATCCATTCGGCTTCGGCGCAAAGAGTTCCGCCGACGTAGGCCTTTCCGGACTGTTTTATCATGTTTTTGCTTACGCGCAAATTTTTTATTTCCATTCGGACAATGTCGCCCGGCCTAACCTGCTTACGGAATTTTACTTTATCTACCGTTCCCAAAAAGTATAAACTGCCTTCTTCAAATTTTCTCTGAAAGCTCAACGCAGCTCCGCCGGCTTGTGCCATTGCTTCTACGAGTATCATACCCGGAACCACCGGATATTTCGGAAAATGTCCTCTAAAAAAGAAATCTTTTTCCGTAAATTTTCGTTTGCTTACGCTGCCTTCGTCATCGCAGCTTATAATCTCGTCGACAAATAAAAACGGACTGCGATGAGGCAGCAATATTTCTATGTTTCTTGTTCCTGCCATTAGTTCTCCTAAAAAATTCTATTTCATTTTTTTGATGACGACTGCGCCGTTATGTCCGCCGAACCCGAAGTTCGTGCTCATAGCGCAATCGATTTTCCCTTCATATCCTTTGTTCGGGATGTAATCAAGATCGCAACCGCCTTCCACGTCCGGCTCGTCAAGATTGATAGTCGCAGGGAAAAATCCGTCTTCTATCGCTTTTACGCAAATCATAGCCTCGATAGCGCCCGTAGCTCCCAAACAATGTCCCGTCATGCTCTTTGTAGATGAAATTTTAAGTTTTTTTGCCTGCTCTTCACCGAAAGCAAGTTTTATCATCTTTGTTTCGGAAGGATCGTTTATATGTGTCGACGTTCCGTGCGCGTTATAGTATTGAATGTCTTCAGGTTTTACGCCCGCATCTTTCATTGCGGCAATCATACAGCGCGAACCGCAAACACCTGAAGGATCGGGACTCGTAAGATGATAAGCGTCGCTTGAAGCGCCGTAACCCGCTAATTCCGCATAGATTTTTGCTCCGCGCTTCTTTGCGTGCTCATATTCTTCAAGGATGAGTATAGCGCTTCCTTCGCCCATAACAAAGCCCTCTCGTTTTTTATCGAACGGGCGGCTGGCCTTTGTAGGATCGTCCGTAAATGATTTGGAAAGGGTTTGAAGCACGTCAAAGGCGACCATTGCGTAGCCGTTAACGGTGCTTTCGGCTCCGCCTGAAAGGCAAACGTCAAGGCGCCCCGCACGTATGAGATCCAAAGCGTCTCCCAAAGCGTCGCAGCCGCTGGCACAGGCCGTAGCTACGGTATGAGAAAGTCCGTGAATTCCGAACTGCATGCAGATATTTCCTGCAGCTTCATTGGGAATAAGTTCGGGAATTGTCATGGGAGGCACTCTCTGGTGGTTCGATTCATGATAACGGATACAGCCTTCTTCGGTAACTTCAAATCCGCCTATCCCTACGCCCAAAAATACGCCTGCGTTGTCAAGAACTTCTTTGTTATCAATAAGATTTGCATCTTCAAGCGCCATTCTTGCGGCTGCTACCGCATACTTTGTAAAACGAGCCATCTTACGGGCTTCTTTCGGATCCATGTATTTTGACGCATCAAAATGTTTTATTTCGGCGGCATATTTAACGTTTATATCGCTCGTATCAAAATGCGTAATCGGCGCGATACCGCTCTTACCCGCTTTAACTCCGGCCCAAGTTTCCTCCACGGAATTTCCCAACGGTGTTACAGCTCCCATTCCGGTAATAACAACTCTTCTCTGTGCCATAAAAATCTCCCAAATAAAAGCAACCAAGGAAACTTCCGTTTCCGGTTCGGCTTTATAATATTATTTTGCTTTAACCGCAGCTTTCGACTTCTAAGCAAAAGACACGGTTTATAAAACGGTCTGCAACGCAAACCCTTGCCGGCATGACGCCGTTTAAAACTTTGCCGGCGCTAAATTTTATTTTACGCGCAAATTAAGCGCCCAATCCTCCGTCAATTCCTATGACCTGTCCCGTAATATATGAAGACAAATCGCTTGCAAGGAATAAGACGGTATTTGCCACTTCTTCAACCGTACCGGCGCGGCGCATGGGAATATGTTTTACCCAGGATTCGCGAATTTCCTCTTTTACGGCGCGCGTCATATCGGTGTCGATAAAACCCGGAGCAACCGCATTTACGCGAACTTCGCGGCTTCCGGTTTCTTTACAAAGCGCCTTAGTATACCCTATGAGAGCCGCCTTGCTTGCGGAATAGTTTGTCTGTCCGCCTTCTCCGTGAACGCCTGAAATGCTCGACATATTTATTATCGAACCGGATTTTCTATGAATCATATCGTTGGAAACTATCTGCGTCGCAACGAATACCCCCGTAAGGTTTATATCGATAACTTTTTGCCAATCTTCCATCTTCATACGGAAAGAAAGGCCGTCTTTTGTAATTCCGGCATTGTTTACAAGCACGTCAAATCCGCCGGATTCTTTTAACGCGGAAGAAACTACGGACGCCAGTTCGCTGTGATTTCCCGCATCCGCACAAATTTCGTGGAATTTCGTGCCGTGCCGTGCCGCAAAAGATTCAAGATCCGCTTTGGCGGCGGAAGGATGAGAACACAACCCCCAAACTTCGGCTCCGTTTTCCATAAAAACTTCAACTATCTTTCGTCCTATTCCGCGGCTTGAGCCCGTTACAAGGGCTTTTTTATTTTTCAGCAGATCCATATATTCACCTCTAAAACCTTTATTTATAATGAATTAATGTCGGAAGCGGTACCTACGGGTATTGAAGGCCATTTTTCACCGAATGCTGTATCGCGCCATAATCCGCTCAACACCTTTCCGGGGCCTACTTCCAAAACAGCCCATTCGTTTGACGTATCGCCTTCGATCGTCGAACCTAAAACGACCTCTTCGTCCGTCCATAAAACGGGATGCGTCAAATGGAGAACGGCCGCCTCCTTTGCTTCGCTTCCTTTTGTCACTTTTTTTCCGCTGACATTGCTGAAAAGAGCGATCTTAGGATCGTTAAAAGCGACGTTCTCTATAGCCTTTTCAAATCCTGCCGCCGCCTTTTGCATGAGCGGGCTGTGAAACGGCCCCGCAACCGCAAGGCGGATAAAGCGGCGGGCGCCGGCTTCCTTGCATTTCGCTTCGGCCTGATCGAGACCAGCGGCGGTGGCGGAAATAACCGTCTGCTTTTCGCTGTTCATGTTTGCAGCATAAGCGCCTTCGCAGCTTTTTGTGATTTCAATAATTTTTTTGGGTTCAAGACCTATGACGGCCGCCATGCCGGGAGCGTGTCCTTCGTTTGCGGCGGCGATTTCCTCACATACGCCCTGCATGATTTTTCCGCGCTGTTGAACAACCTTAATCACGTCTTCAAATGAAAGAACTCCGGCCGTATAAAGCGCCGGAAATTCGCCTAAGCTGAAACCCATAACGGAAGACGGTTCAACGCCTTTGGACTTAATCGCTGCAGCGACTGCAAGAGACGCCGCCGTGATCGCAAGCTGACTGCGGTCAGTTCTGCTTAAAACGGAAGCGTCGGTTTCCCACAGGAGTTTTGTGATATCTTCACCTGTGATCTCGGAAGCTTTATCGATACACTTGCGAGCTTCAACAAAGGCCTCGCAAACATCTTTCATCATTCCGGGCGTCTGAGCGCCCTGTCCAGGAAATAAAAACGCATATTTTTTTGCCATAAAAAACCTCGTCTTAAAATAGACCGAATAAAACAGATCCGCAAAAACGCCTCTCTTTTTTCAAAAAAGGCTTCGGCGGAAGCGTCCGCCTTCCGAAAACTCACGTCTCATTCGAAACACAAAAGTCGCCGGAGATGCCGGATTTATAAATGACATTTTATGATAAAGTGTCATTTATAAATTACTATAAGAATAACGAATTCTCAAAAATTGTCAAGTGAAATTAAAAATTCGGTTCAATTCCGAGGTTAGTAAACTCGGAATTTTTCGCTCTTCAGCGTGCCAACAGAATGGCGAATTCTGAAAACGGAATGCTCAAGGCGAGGTTCCGGTTGCGCGCCGCTTTTAAACGGCCGAAAGTTTTTTTGTGATGGATTCAAAAAAATCGAAACTCCACAAACCGAGCTGCTCCTGATCTTCGACAAAGGGCCTTAGACTTCCCTTTGCCTCGTGAAAATTTATCTTTTTAAAACGCAGTTCCAGCATAGCTTTAAGGTTTTCCAATGCAGCTTCCCTGCCCTCAGGATTTCCGCCGTTATGTTCATTATGTTCAAGACATGAATTTAAATAATTCATATTTACCGAAACGGAATGCGAAACAAACCACACGTATTCATATACCGCGTGCCATAAAAAACGATCGCCTTCCGGCCGCCCCAGTATGTTATAAATACTTCTTGCGAATAACGACGGAAGGTCAAGAACGCAGACCGAATACGGAGAAGGTAAAAGAATATAGCGCACGTCGTATGTCGCGCCGGAGGCTAGGCGTCCGTACACTTCAAAAAAAATTAAGATATTTTCATCGGGAGCGACGCCTGAAACCAAAGGTTCGTTCGGACTTATCTTTAATTTATATGAAAAATTTGCAGGCTGTGTCGAAATTGCCGACAGCGCGGAAACTGCGGACGCGACGTGCGGAATTTTTGGCGATGAGGAATCTACGGCTTTGGAGGCGACATCGTCAAGTGAAAAGCCGGGAAAGCCCCGACCGCGCGAAAAAGTCGTCTCTTGCTTTTCGGAAGTCATGGAAAAACCGTTTGCGTTGAGCTCCGAACGCACGACTGTAAGATAATACGGAAGACTGAAATCCGTATCCGGTTCCTTAAGTAAAAAGTTCATACTGCTTGTAAAAGAATCCAAACCGTAGAACGTCCTTAAAACACAACCTTCGCACAAAATCGCCTTGGAAAAAAAACCTGCCCGGCTCAATCCGCACAAGATAATTCCTTGAACGATCTCTTTTACGGCATTCTTATATTCCATGGGATTTTTACAGCCGAAACTTTTTATCATTGAAGCGACGACGCTGGTCATATTATATTTTCCTCACAAAACCTAAACCTTTTCCGCACGAACCTTAAATAAAGGCGCGCGCCCACAATCGTTTTATTTCAGGCGCCTTCTAAAAATTGCAATAATAGCATGGTGTTTTTACGTCCGTAACGCGGCGCAAGAAACCTTATGTCGTTCCTTTTCAAAGATCGCAAAACTCTTTCTTCCATTCCTAAAGAATCGAAAAGCATGCTTTGCAATTCGGACACGTTTTTTAAAGGTGGCGCTTTATAAAGAGTATCGCACAGAGCTTTTTCAGGCGACGCCATCTGCCAGCTGTAACCGTTTTCAGTGAAAATACCCACGTCGTAAGGATATACGGCTTTAGGCACCGGCTGATATAGATAGTACCCGAAAGGAGTTTGAAATTCTTTTATCTTATTTTTTCCGAATACGGCCCCCGTAATTACGCTCACCCGCTCGTGAATAATATTATACCAATAAAGCGCATATTCAAACGAAAGATAAGAAGGACCGTAAACGGCTGATAAAAGCGCATAGGGGGGCGCCGAAGGATCCGTTTCAAATAATCCGCGCCTGATCTGTACGAGTTCGTTTTTCTTTATAAGCTGCGTTATCTTGGATTTAGGCGACTTATACTCTTTAAGCTTATAAAGAACCGTTCGGCTGTCCATTATCATATCATAACCTCAGGCACAAATCTCCACGGCACAGTTTTAAACGCAAACGGCACATTAACGGCGCAACACATGATCGGCACTGCACATTATCGGCGGCGTTTTCAGAGTGCAAGAGCACACATTATCGGTGCGTTTGCAAAGCGGTTCGAAGTTTTACGGAACCGAGATATTTCAGCGGTTGAAATCGAACGTTATTCTCCTATAAGTATAATATTATCATACTTTCAGGAGAATTTAAAATATTTTTTTACTTTTAAAACTTATAAAAATGCTTTTTTATTAACAACGAAACAAAAAAGTGATAGATATACGGCAAAGGCCTTTGCCGATGCGATAATCGGTCAATAGAGGCAGGAGAAAAACATGGAACATATATTTGTAAATTCTGCTGAAAAACTGGAAGAAGAAATCGCGCGCGTCCGTGCCGCGCAAAAAAAGTATTCTTTATTTTCACAGGAGCAGGTAGACGCCATATTTAAAGCCGCCGCATCGGCAGCAAACCAAATGCGCGTTCCGCTTGCAATGCAGGCTGTGGCAGAAACCGGTATGGGCGTTGTGGAAGACAAGGTTATTAAAAATCATTTCGCTTCCGAATACATATACAACGCGTATAAAAACACAAAAACCTGCGGGATAATCGAAGAGGACGACAGTTACGGCTTAAAAAAGATCGCCGAGCCCATCGGCGTAATCGCCGCCGTCATTCCTACTACAAATCCTACTTCAACTGCGATCTTTAAAACCCTCATATCGCTTAAAACCAGAAACGGGATAGTAATAAGCCCTCATCCGAGAGCCCAAAAATGTACGATCGCCGCAGCGAAGGTTGTTCTTGACGCAGCGGTAAAAGCGGGAGCTCCGGAAGGTATAATAAGTTGGATAGACGAACCCTCTCTGGAACTCACAAACCTTATAATGAAAGAAGCCGATATTATCCTTGCAACCGGCGGACCTGGAATGGTAAAGTCCGCGTATTCCAGCGGCAAACCCGCGCTCGGCGTAGGAGCGGGCAATACGCCTGCCATCATCGACGAATCGGCCGACATACTGCTCGCGGTCAGTTCGATAATTCATTCCAAAACTTTCGATAACGGAATGATCTGCGCTTCCGAGCAGTCCGTTATCGTACATGAAAAAATATATGCAAAAGTAAAAAAAGAATTTGCCGACAGGGGCTGTTATTTCCTTGATCCGAAAGAAACGGATAAGGTTCGTAAAACCATTCTTGTAAACGGCGCCATCAATGCAAAAATAGTGGGACAAAAAGCTTTTACCATAGCCGAAATGGCAGGCATAAAGGTTCCTGAAGCAACAAAAATTCTTATAGGCGAAGTTGAAAGCGTCGATATTTCAGAAGAATTTGCACATGAAAAACTTTCTCCGGTACTCGCAATGTACAAGGCAAAAAATTTCACCGACGCGCTGCAAAAAGCCGAACATCTCATAGCCGACGGAGGCTACGGACACACTTCATCCCTTTATATAAACGCTTCAACCGAAAAAGAAAAAATAGCTGAATTTGAAAAAAAGATGTGTACGGGAAGAATTCTCATAAACACACCTTCTTCTCAAGGAGGAATAGGAGACCTTTATAATTTCAAACTCACTCCTTCCCTCACCCTGGGCTGCGGTTCATGGGGAGGAAATTCCGTTTCGGAAAACGTAGGCGTAAAACATCTGTTAAACGTTAAAACCGTTGCAGAAAGGAGAGAAAACATGCTGTGGTTCCGCTGCCCCGAAAAAGTATACGTAAAGAGAGGCTGTCTGCCTGTGGCTCTCGACGAGATAAAGTCCGTAATGAACAAAAAACGCGCGTTTATAGTTACGGACGAATTTTTGTTTGCACACGGATATACGAAACCGATCACGGATAAACTCGATCAGATGGGAATAACGCACACCACGTTCTTTGAAGTACAGCCGGATCCTTCTCTTTCCGCCGCAAAAGCCGGAGCCGCCGCCATGACGGCTTTTAAACCGGACGTCATAATAGCGATGGGCGGCGGCTCCTCTATGGATGCGGGTAAGATAATGTGGGTATTGTACGAGCATCCGGAAGTGGATTTTCAGGACATGGCTATGCGCTTTTGCGACATCAGAAAACGCATTTACACCTTTCCTAAGATGGGAGAAAAGGCATACTTTATCGCCGTTCCCACTTCTGCAGGAACAGGGTCGGAAGTTACTCCGTTTGCCGTAATAACCGATGAAAAAACAAACGCGAAATACCCTCTTGCCGATTACGAACTCTTACCGAATATGGCAATAATTGACGCGGACATGATGAAAGACGGTCCTAAAGGTCTTACCGCCGCATCGGGAATCGACGCGGTTTCTCACAACCTTGAAGCGCTCGCTTCCGTAATGGCAACCGATTATACGGACGGGCTTGCGATGCGTTCTCTTAAAAATATTTTTGAATACCTGCCGAGAGCATACGACAAGGGCGCCCAAGACATGGTAGCGCGCGAAAAAATGGCGGACGCGGCGACGATGGCCGGTATGGCTTTTGCAAACGCGTTCCTCGGGATAAGTCATTCTTTGGCGCATAAACTGGGAGCGTTCCACCACGTAGTTCACGGAATTGCAAACTCCGTTCTTTTACCTGAGATAATCCGTTTTAATGCGGCCGAAACTCCTGTAAAAATGGGGACATTCCCGCAGTACGCCTATCCTCAGGCCGGACACCGCTATGCGGAAGTCGCTCAAATGCTCGGACTTAAAGGTAAAACCGACGAGGAAAAGGTGGAAGCCCTCATAGAAGCTGTAAAAGCTCTCAGCGCCAGAGTAGGCATTAAACCCACCATAAGAGACTATGTCCCGGATGAAAAAGCCTTCCTTGCGACTTTGGACGATATGGTTGTAGCCGCCTTTGACGATCAGTGTACCGGCGCCAATCCGCGGTATCCGCTTATGTCGGAAATCAAAGAAATTTATCTTAACTCCTATTACGGAAGAGACGGGAAAAAGTAAGAATATTGTCGGGGCGGCAGGCTTAATTTTTACAGACTTGCCGCTGTCGCTTACAACAAAATATTCAGTATGGAGGATCAATATGAATCTTAACACGGTCATTGCGTCGCGAAGCGATAAAACTATTTACAGAGACGGAGATCTGGCAATAAAAATTTTTAACGAAACCTATTCGAAATCGGATATTTTAAACGAAGCTCTGAATAACGCGCGCGTAGAAGAGACCGGATTAAACATTCCGAAAATTGAAGAAGTTGCTAAAATCGACAATCGGTGGGCCATAATTTCAACTTTTATCGAAGGAAAAACTATGGCGCAGCTTATTGAAGAGAATCCCGAAAAAGAGCAGGACTATCTGAAAAGATTTGTCGACATACAAACGGAAATCCACAGCAAAAGATCGCCTCTGCTTAACAAGCTTCAAGACAAAATGTTCAGAAAAATCGCGGAAACGAATCTTGACGAAACCGTGAAGTACGATCTGCAGACGCGGCTTCAGGGTATGCCGAAGCATGTAAAGGTTTGCCACGGGGATTTTAATCCCAGCAATATAATAATCGCAAAAGGAGACGTTCCTTATATTTTGGACTGGTCTCATGCCACACAGGGCAACGCTTCCGCCGACGTAGCAAGAACATATCTTTTGTTCCGTCTTGCAGGTAAAGAAAAGGCTGCGGAATATTATATCGATCTGTTTTGCAAAAAGACAAATACCGAAAAAAAATACATCCAAAGCTGGATGCCGATCGTAGCCGCGTCTCAACTGGTAAAGAGTAAAGCGGAAGAACGCAAATTCCTGCTTAAATGGACGCAGGTTGTAGATTACGTATAAAGGCAAACGCTCCGGCAAATTTTAAACGGCTGACCGCCGCTGTAATATGCCGGAGCCTCGATTTGTGCACAATTTTATTTGCGGTTGAGCTTACATTCCGCGTGCGTATAACGGCGCATGTGGAATAAGCTTTCGCTTTGGGAAGCCTAGACTTTTTCCAAGGCCTGTTTTATGTCGCAAATAATGTCGTCTACATTTTCAAGGCCGCAGCTGAAGCGAACCATACCGCCGTCGATTCCGGCAGCGACAAGCTGTTCGTCCGTAAGCTGGCGGTGAGTTGCGCTTGCAGGATGCAATACGCATGTCCTTATGTCAGCCACGTGAACTTCGTCCGAGGCAAGTTTAAGGGAATCCATAAAACGCATCGCAGCCTTGCGGCCGCCCTTTATGCTCACGGTTATCACTCCGCTTGCTCCGAGGGGTAGATATTTTTTTGCATTTTCATAGTATTTGTCGCCTCCAAGCATGGGATATCTGACTTTGGCAATCTTATCGTGCCTTTGAAAGAATTCCGCAACCTGCAGAGCGTTCTTACAGTACCGTTCCATACGGATCGGCAAGGTTTCGATTCCCATATTAAGCAAAAAGGCGGAATGCGCCGCAGGGTAACACCCGAAATCTCTCATAAGCTGAGTTCTTGCCTTTATTATGTAAGCGGCCTTGCCGAATTCTTTTACATACTCAAGTCCGTGATAGCTCGGATCGGGTTTGACAAGATCTTCAAAATAGCCGGTCGCCTTGTTTGCGGCAACCCAGTCGAAATTTCCGCTGTCGACGATCGCTCCGCCGCCCTGAACCGCATGTCCGTCCAGATATTTTGTGGTCGAATGAACGACGATATCCGCGCCGAATTCGAACGGACGGCAGAGATACGGCGTGGCAAAGGTGTTGTCAACAATTAGAGGAACGTGTTTTTCATGCGCAGCCTTAGCCCACTTTTCAATATCAAAAACCGTAAGCGCAGGATTTGCGATGGTTTCGCCGAAAACGGCCTTTGTATTAGGTTTAAAAGACTTCAGTATTTCATCGTAAGAAGCGTCGACATCCACCCAAATACATTCTATTCCGAGTTTTTTAAGCGTAAAACCGAACAAATTTATGGTTCCGCCGTAGATTGACGCGCTCGCAATAAAACTGTCTCCGGCTGAACATAAATTTAAGATGGAAAGAAGGGAAGCCGCCTGCCCGCTTGAAGTAAGCATGGCGCCGACGCCGCCTTCCATGTCGGCAAGTTTTTTTTCAACGGCGTCGCACGTAGGGTTTGCAAAGCGCGAATATATGTATTCCGTGGGTTTGTCAAAAAGATCTGCAACGTGATCGCAGGAATCAAAGCGATAAGTCGTGCTTTGCACAATGGGAACAACGCGAGGTTCGCCGTTTTTGGGAGCATATCCCGAATGCAGGCACTTAGTTTCAAATTTCATATTCTGTCTCCGGCCTTTAAACTTTATTATAACTGGAGTATATGCAAAAAATATTTTTTACACAATAAAGCGGCGGACACAACTGACGACAACAAGCGACACACAGCGGCGGCGGCGGTGAAAAATCTTGTTAAAACCGCAATACTCGCCGCTACATATTTTCCATGCTTAATCCGCTGAATTCTATAGAATACCCTGGAACGTTTGACTTAAAAACATTGCCTTTTTCTTCGAGCAATTTTAAATTTATTTTCTCAGCTTTACGCTTAACTTCATATATGCTGCAGGTTTTATTCAAATCGTTAACGGCAATAATATCAATTTCATTCTGTGATTTTCTGTCCCTCCAGCCGCCAAGTAATGTAAGTTGAGTTTCTTCTTTAATTTTTTCAGTGAAATACTGCTCGAGCGTCCTTCCGGTGAAAGTCTCATAATCGCGTAAAATCACAGTTTTCAATACGTCATATTGTCCAAGTTCAACGAGATTCTGATTTGAATAAATGAACCGGAAATAGAATCTCAAATAACTGTCCGTAATCTGCCATCGAACATTGCGACTTTCAGCCTTTGAATATAAAGGTTTTATAGGTTGTATTACATCATAAATTTTATAAAGGTTGGAAAGATATGCGCCCGTATTTTTTTGAATTATAGAATCAATTTCATTTTGAGCTGTCATTCCGTTTGAAATAAGAGAAAGAATGGAAAAATAAATGCCGTAATCCTTGCCCATTTCATTTATTAGAACATCTTTGCCGTCAATTAAAAATGGAGAAGTAACTCCGGTGACATAATCAATCATTTTTTCTTTTGTAGTACTGCCGGAATCCATAAGCAGCATCATGTATTTTGCAACTCCGCCGCTGAGCATATAAAGGCACAATAAATCTTCATTATTAAAATCCGGATTATACGCTTTTAAAATTTCCTTACAAACAGAAGGGGTAAACGGCCTTAGATTGATTTTTGCAGTTGCCCGACCGAATAACGGCTCTTTTGAATCCTCAAAAATCTTAATCATCATGGAATAAACGGAGCCGCACACAATTAAATTGATCTTAGAATTGTCCTTATTACTGTCCCATATATTCTGCATCTCGCTGAAAAAAGCAGGATTAATAGATTTTAGATCCTGAAATTCATCAATAACCAAAATAAAATGACGTTGCGTTGAAAAGAGCATTATTTGTTCAAATAAATCGGCAAGCTTATAAATATTTCCGAATATTTTTAGTCCGATTTTTTCTTCCAGTTCCTTCTGCCACTGTCGGCATAAAAGACTCTCCGAATTTCTTGTGGTGAATAGATAGCAGCTTTTCTTTCTTTCAAGAAATTTTTTAAGCAATGCTGTTTTTCCTATCCGTCTGCGACCTGTCATTACTGTAAAAGCTGCTGAAGATGAGGAATTTCTCTCTATCTGTCCGAGCAAGGCCAATTCTTTCTTTCTATCATAAAATTTTGACATATTATTTTAACCACTGTTAACTTAATGACTATTACAATAATACAATATATCTTAGAGTATTACAATACCGATTTTCCTTAATTTGCTGAACCGGTAATCCCGAAGAATTCCTTGGATGAAAAATTAATCACGCCATTTTTTTTATGAAACATACATATGCCGCAAAGCCTTTAAAATGCGGAAATTTGCCGCGTAATTCACCGCGAAACTATCCGGTGCAATGCCCGATGCAACGTTACGGTACAATGCGCCGCGCCGGTTTTTAACGGCTTATCGCCCTGACGCCTAAAATGTGTTAAAGTTGTTTATATGAGCGAAAGTGCAAAAATCATCCATTTAAAATCTCATACTAAAATGCCCGAAACTGTAATCCATACGATAGAGCCGGTCTTTAATTTTGAAAGCGCTATCCTGATTCTGGGAACCATGCCTTCGCCGGCTTCGCGCAGGGCAGGATTTTATTACATGCATCCGCAAAACAGATTTTGGCCTATAATAGCGGAAATTTACGGGGAAAAACTGAAATTTTCAAACAAGGAAGCCGTAATGGGGGCAGTTGAAGTTTCAAAGGATTCGGCATTCTTAAACGTATGCCGCGAATGCATAGAAGAACGCAGACATCTTGTTCTTAACCACGGCATAGCGCTCTGGGACGTTCTTAAATATTGCCGGATAGCGGGCGCGGACGACGCTTCCATAAAATTTCCCGAGCCGAACGATATTTCAAAGATAATCGAAAACAGCCGAATATCCAGGATTTTTTGCACCGGTAAGACGGCTTTTAATTTGTACAAAAAATTTTACGGACGAACATTGGAAAAAGACGCGCAGTATTTGCCTTCTACCAGCCCCGCAAACAGGGGCAAATGGCCTACCGAAAAACTACTTGAATTCTACCGAGCAAAACTGCTTGGGTAAAAGCCCCGCCGGAATAAAGGTTGGAATCACAGCCGAAAGCGCCGCGATAAAGAGCGCTTTTGGCTTCAAGCCGTTATGCGGAAATTTCAGAGCCGTTTAATCCGGTCATGTACGTAACTATACAAGGCCCTGCGCTATCATCGCTTTTGCAACTTTTATAAAACCTGCGATGTTGGCGCCGGCGACGTAATTTCCCTTCATGCCGAATTTTTCAGCGGTATTATAGGCGTTATCGTGTATACTTATCATTATCTGATGAAGCCTTTCGTCAACTTCGTTTCGCGTCCATGAGAGGCGAGCGGAATTTTGGCTCATCTCAAGTCCCGAAGTTGCAACTCCGCCGGCGTTCGAAGCCTTTCCGGGAGCAAAAAAAACTCCGGCCTTTTGAAATTTTTCGGTCGCCTCAAGCGTCGACGGCATATTTGCGCCTTCGGCCACAAGTTTTACGCCGTTTTTAATAAGCGCGTCCGCATCTTTTCCGTCCAATTCGTTTTGCGTGGCACAGGGAAATGCGCAGTCAACCTTTACCGACCACGGACGAGCGTTTGCCGTAAATTTTGCACCTGAAAATTTCTTTACATATTCTCCGATCTTTTTGTGTTCCGAGCGCAAGCGTTTTACATAGTCCAGTTTTTCTTGATTAATCCCGTCAGGATCATATATAAATCCCGACGAATCGGAAAGCGTTACCGGTTTAGCCCCAAGATGGATCAATTTTTCCGCCGCGTATTGCGCAACATTGCCGTCGCCAGAAACGGCACAGATTTTTCCTTTAAAATCTTCTCCGACTTTTTTAAGCATACACTCCGCAAAATATATAAGCCCGTAGCCCGTAGCCTCGGTACGGATCAAGGATCCTCCGAACTCAAGTCCTTTCCCGGTAAACACGCCGGTAAACTCATTGCGAAGTCTTTTATATTGGCCGAACATGTAAGCTACTTCCCTTCCGCCTACGCCCTTATCTCCCGCAGGAACATCCGTGTCCGCTCCTATGTGACGGCTAAGTTCAATCATAAACGACTGACAAAAGCGCATAACTTCCGCATTAGATTTTCCGTGCGGATCAAAGTCGGAACCGCCCTTGCCTCCTCCCATAGGAAGAGTTGTAAGGCTGTTTTTTAAGACTTGTTCGAATCCCAAAAATTTAAGCACCGAAAGATTTACTTCCGGGGAAAAACGAAGGCCGCCTTTATAAGGGCCTATCGCGCTGTTAAACTGAACCCTGTAGCCTCTGTTGATATGAGCCTTACCCTTATCGTCCATCCACGGAACGCGGAATATTACGATGCGCTCAGGCTCTACCAGACGCTCTAAAATTGCATTTTCTTCAAGATCGGGCATTTTATCGATAACAGGATCAAGAGTTATAAAAACTTCCTGTACTGCCTGTAAAAATTCCGGCTGATCTGCATTTCGCTTTTGGACGTCCGCCCAAACACGTTTTACGTATCTATTAGTCATATTAACCCCTATCGGCTCTTCTGAAGAAAACACTACCGACGGTGATTATATTATCAAAAAAAAATATATTGGAAAAGTATTTGTGCCTCGGCGGCCGATCACCGCCCGCACTTATGCAGGGGACTTCACACTCATACGGGACCGAAAAAATCCTGCATACAGGCTCTTGCTTCAAGCGAACAAATCTGTTTTTCCAATACGGAATTTACAGGGGTGGGAATTCCGTATTTTTTTCCCAGCGTTATTACGGTACGGGCAAACATTTCAACTTCCGTTTTTCGTCCAGCCTTTATATCCTGACACATCGAAGTGCAGCTTTCGGGGGTAAGGCCGTCAAGAAAATCAAACCACTCTTGCATATCGCTTTCGTTTAAATTTATGCCGGCAGGTTTTGAAACGGCGATCACTTCCTTCATAGCGTCAGTCATCAGCTCGCGCGCAAAAGGAATATTAAACGGCTTTCCGTTAGCCTGAAACGCACCGTAGGGAAGTTTTAAAACGGCTGAAACTTGGTTTATTCCCACGTTTATCATGAATTTAACCCACTGCTGTCTTATCATATCGTTAGGAACGGAATAAGGTACTTTGGAACGTTCAAAAAAGTCCGAAATCAAACGCACGGCGTCGGAACATTCGGGCGCAGCTTTCCCGCCCACGCTCGGATTCTTTTCTTCGCCGAAAAATATTATTCCTTTTTGCTTGAATATCGTATGACAGTCTTTATGCTGGGCATCGGTTCCTAAAATGAGCGCATACGGAATGCGCCGGAGGCCGTATTCCTTTGCAATAATTTCTTCGCTTGAAATTCCGTTAAGAAGGGAAAGTATGTATGTTTCTTTTCCTACATAGTTTTTAATGTCGTCGATTATTTGCGCCAAATGATGAAATTTACAGGCAATAATTATAAGATCGGCCTTGCAGTCGGCTTTTTGCGCGTCCGCAAACAAAAAGTCGATCTTTTTACCGTTTACAAAA
Organism: Treponema parvum; assembly: GCF_017893965.1. Taxonomy (NCBI): domain Bacteria; kingdom Pseudomonadati; phylum Spirochaetota; class Spirochaetia; order Treponematales; family Treponemataceae; genus Treponema; species Treponema parvum. The sequence goes on along the minus strand of NZ_CP054142.1, from coordinate 415,951 downwards.
AGCCCGGAATCTTTGTACTTTTTAAGCCGCTCGCCTTTCGCAAGTATGTAAACGCTTTTAGGATCCCACTCATAAATAGTTGAAGCGACTGTAAGACCTACGGCGCCCGCTCCGGCAATAAGAACTGTTTTTATCTCTTTCATATTATGATTTTAAAGGCAAATCGAATATACTGCAAGAGCACGAAAATCGAAAGATTTTCGTGCGTCTCCAATAAAAGAAAAACGGCTTGGCCGCTTTTCGCCTTTAGGCTTAAAAAAGCAAATCGAAAGATTTTCGTGCGTGTCCTATAAAAGAAAAACGCCGAAAGGCATTTTTCAACTCTAGACTTAAACAAGAAAATCCGAGCAGTGGCCGTTCGCGTTACATCCGTGTACCGCTCACTACCGTATTTTGCTATGCAAAAATACGCGACCAAATTCCGACACGGCATCCATGTCGTGCAGCGGACGGAGGATTTTCGTGCGTCTTCGATAAAAGAAAAACGCTCCGCATTCCACACGCGGACTTTTTCCATTATAATCGCTCCTATGAATATTCTTTCAATAAATGCTCTGGCCATGCAGGGGCGAGAAAGTCCTCTTTTTGAGGGCGTAAGCTTCGGTCTTAACTACGGTGAAAAGGTCGCCGTTATAGGCAAAAACGGAAGCGGAAAGTCTACGCTGCTTAAAATTATTGCGGGAATATTGCAGCCGAGCGGAGGTTCCGTCGTCATAAACAAAGAAGCGGGCGTATCTTTTTTGCCGCAGGATCCCTCGTATGACAAAAACGACACAATACTTGACCATATATTTAAAAGTCCTTCCCCGAAACTTAATATAATCCGTAAATACGAAGAAATCTGTGAAAAACTTGCTTTTGAAAGTACAAAAGAAGGCGCTCTCGATCGGCAGTTTGAAGACCTCAACAGGCAAATGGAAGAAAAAGATCTGTGGAATTACGAATCGCAAATTTCATCAATACTGACGGCGCTCGGAATAAAAAACATGCAAAGAAAGATGTCGGAGCTTTCAGGCGGAATGATAAAAAAAGTCGCTTTAGCCCAGGTTTTGGCAGAAGACACAAAACTTCTTTTGCTCGACGAGCCTACAAACCACCTTGATATAAGAACGATAAGCTACCTGCAAGACTATCTTGCTTCATCAAACCGCACGGTGCTTATGGTAACGCACGACAGATATTTTTTAGACAACGTGTGCGATACTATCTACGAGCTTGAACGCGGGACGCTAAAATACTACAAAGGGAACTATTCATCCTATCTTGAAAAAAAACAAATCGAAGCTGAGATTGAAGCGAATGCCGACCGCCGCATTGAATCCGTCCTGCGGACGGAACGCGAATGGCTTTTGCGAGGCCCCTGCGCGCGCGGCACAAAAGCAAAGGCAAGAATTCAGCGCGACATGCAGCTTATAAACCGGGAAAAATTTAAAGCCGACAAAGAATTTTCTTTTGAAGTTTCAGGAAGAAGATCAGGCAAAAAAATTCTTGAATTGCACGGCATAAGTAAAAATTTTCCCAAGGGCTATGCTGAAAAAGAAATTTCCAAATCATTTGACGCCGATGCGTACGGCAAAGAGCCGGTAAGGGTGACGACGGCCGCCGTTCCTTCTCCCGTATTAAAAAATTTTTCTTATACATTCAGTAAAGGGCAAAAAATCGGCATATTCGGCGATAACGGCACGGGAAAATCCACCTTGGTAAACATAATAACCGGAAAAATTTCCCCGGATTCCGGGAGCATCATAAAAGGCGAAAATACGGTATTCGCGCATTACGAGCAAAATCCCGTCTTTCCCGACAAAGAAATGACCGTTCTTGAATACGTAAAAGAAGCGGCGGAAATCATCAAAATCAATGACAAAAACTCTGTAAGCGCTGCCCGTTTTTTGGAAGAATTCGGTTTTGAAGGCAAGATTCAATATTCGCCCGTTTCTGCTTTGAGCGGCGGTGAAAAAAAACGTCTTTTGCTTGTGCGGCTTCTCATAGGCAATCCTAATTTTTTGATCCTCGACGAACCGACCAACGACTTTGACATATTCACTATGAACATTCTTGAACGGTTTCTTACGGAATACGAGGGCTGCCTTCTTGTGATAAGCCACGACCGCTACTTTATGGACAAGGTTGCCGACACCCTTTTTATACTTGAAGACGACGGAAGCGTTTCAGGCTTTGCAGGAAAATGTTCCGAATATATTATGCAGGAAAAAAGCCGCTCGAAGCATAAGGAGAATAAAAAAGATAAAATCGATAAAAAGGAAAAAAGCAGCCGGAATAAAACGTCGGTGCAAAATTCCGTTTCTTCCGACACGGGAATAAAAAAACTTTCATTCAAAGAGCAAAGGGAATTCGAACAGATTGAAAAAGACATCGAAACTCTTGAAAAGCGCAAAAAAGAGCTTGAAAATATTATGTCGGACGGCAAAACGGATTTTTCAAAAATCGGAAAAATAAACGCCGAATATCAAACGCTATCCTTGTCGCTGGAAAAAAAATATGAAAGATGGGAAGAACTGGCGTAACGGATCCGCCGGTAAGACTCCTGTAAAGCCCCGAGGGAAAACCGAATCTGTGTAAACGTCGGTATTACTCGGCGCCGCATTGTGCCACGAGCTCTGTAATGTGCTATAATCCTTAAAACTATGAACACTGAAATTTCAATAACTTTAAATCCCGAAGATGAAAATAAAAATCTTGTCATACTCCAAAAGATAATTAAGGAATTAAAAAAACAAAAAATAACCGTTCCCCAAGCCGGTTCTAAAGATAAAATAAGATTTGTAAACATAAAAAGATCCGTAGACGCGCGGCATGCAAAAGTAAAACTTTATATGCGCTACAAGGTATATATAGGCGAACGGATCGAAGATCAGGATATAGGACAAAAAACAGTCGGCGGGGCAAGCTGCAAGGCGGAAACCGGAAGGCAAGATTTTTTGCCGATCCGGAAAATAGAACACGGCGATGGCGCTAAAAAAGTTGTTATAATAGGATCGGGTCCTGCTGGACTGTTCGGCGCGCTGCGGCTGCTCGAAAACGGAATAAGACCCGTGATCATTGAGCGCGGAAGCAATGTTTCTCAAAGAAAGCGCGACATTGCGCAGATAAGCCTTAACGGCGTTGTGGATCCTAACAGCAATTACTGTTTCGGCGAAGGCGGAGCCGGAACTTTCAGCGACGGAAAATTATACACCAGGAGCAATAAACGCGGCGACGTTTCGCGCATATTAAAAATACTTGTGTATTTCGGCGCGGATCCTGCGATCTTAACCGATTCTCATCCTCACATAGGAACGGATAAATTACCGAAAATCATCGATGCCGTGCGCTCAACAATAATAGATGCAGGCGGAGAATTTTACTTTAACACTCTGTTTACGGATTTTTTGTTTGACGGGCGGTCAAATGCGAAAACCGTTTGCGGCGTGCGCGTGCAAAACACAAAGACGGGCGAAAGCTTTCAATTGGATGCTGACGCCGTTCTTTTGGCTTCGGGGCATTCCGCTTCGGACATATACTTTACGCTGGCAAAGACCGATCCTTCATCGCTTGAAGCGAAAACCTTCGCCGCCGGAGTCCGCGTAGAGCATCCCAGAAAAATCATAGATAAAATTCAATATCACGGCAATGCGTCAAATCTTCTTTCCGCAGCCGAATACAGTCTGACCACTCAGGCAGAAGGACGGGGAGTATATTCGTTTTGTATGTGTCCCGGCGGATTCGTAGTTCCTTCTTCAACAAGCTCCGCCGAAATCGTCATAAACGGAATGTCGCAGTCTTCAAGGAATTCTCCGTGGTCTAATTCGGCCGTAGTCGTAGAAATCCGGCCGGAAGATATTCCCGAAAGGTTTACGGAAGAAGCAAAGCAAAAAGGATGCGTTGCTCTGGCAGGACTTTTTTACAGAACCTATCTTGAAATTCAAACGAAAAAACACGGCGAAGGCCAAAAGGCGCCCGCCCAAAGGCTCTGCGACTTTCTTGACAAAAGGCCTTCACAGGAACTTCCCAAATCAAGTTATTTTCCGGGACTCGTTCCAAGCCGTTTGGATCTATGGCTCGATTCTCACATCAAAACCCGCATTGAACAGGGATTTAAAAATTTCAACAAAATGATGAAGGGCTTTATCTGCCCTGAAGCTATAATAATCGCAAGCGAAACCCGCACGTCCACTCCGGTGCGCATATTGCGGAGCAAAGAAACGTTTGAAAGTCCCGCCCTTAAAAACCTGTTTCCTGCAGGGGAAGGCTCAGGATATTCGGGCGGGATAGTGTCGTCGGCGATGGACGGGGAAAACGCCTGCGCCGCTATTGCAAAAAAACTTAAATCGTCTTCCTCATAGCTTTTCTAAAATTTCTTTCGCTTTTTTTTCTATTGCAGAAGCCGTGAGCCCGTAATGTTCAAGAAGCTCGTCATAGTTTTTTGCACTTGTGCCGTAACTGTCTTTTATTCCCACCATTCCTATGGGGAGCCTTGAAGCGCAAAGCGCTTCCGCCACGGCGGAACCTATTCCGCAAAAAACGTTGTGTTCTTCTGCGGTTACGACGGCCTTAACGCCCGTACACTGCGCCTCCAATTCTTTTAAATCAAGCGGCTTAACGGTTGAAAGGTTTACCACGCGGGCGCTTATTCCGCCTTTTTCAAGATTTTCAGCGGCTTCAAGGCTTTTTAACACCATAACGCCCGACGCAAATATTACGACGTCTTTGCCTTCACGCAGTCTTGTCATCTGCCCTATCCTGTAGGGCTTTGCCGGATCCGTAAGAACCGGAAGATCGGAGCGGTTTATGCGCAAATAAACCGGGCCTTTGTGCGCCAGTACGGCTTCCATCATGCTCTTTGTTTCTACGGAATCCGCGGGACTTAAAACCGTCATATTGGGAAGAACTCTCATTATTCCTATGTCGTCGATACTTTGATGCGTTTTTCCGTCGCCGAAATCCGAAAGCCCGGCCGAAGATCCGCAGATCAAAACTGTTAAATTGGGAATTGCGATCGAAGAACGTATCTGATCGTAGGCGCGCCCTGACGCAAAAACCGCGAACGTGCTTATAAAAGGAATTTTCCCCGTAAGAGCAAGTCCTGCAGCCGTAGACGCCATATTCTGTTCCGCGATACCCATCTGAAAATATCTTTCGGGAATCTCATTTGCAAACATTATGCTTTGGGTAGATTTTCCCAAGTCGGCTTCGAGCGCCACCACGCGTTTATCTTTTTTTCCAAGCTCTACAAGTTTTTCACCATATGCGCTGCGTAAACTTTCATATTTCATTGCATTCCCCCTTTAGACTTCCAGCTCTTTTTTCATGGCTTCAATATCTTTTTTGCACTGTGCAAACTGCTCTTCGTTAAGAGCTGCGTTATGGAACTGAGCCTTTCCTTCGGCAAACGGGAACCCTTTACCTTTTACGGTATTCGCTATGATCATGGTGGGAACTCCGAAAGTTTTATCCGCTTCAAAAACCGCATCAAGAATCTGCGATATGTCATGACCGTCTATTTCAATGACGTGCCAGCCGAAGGCAGTCCATTTTTCTTTAAGATTATCCACAGGAAGAATTTCATCTATGGGACCGGTAGCCTGTACTTTGTTTCTGTCTATAAACACGCAAAGATTGTCCAGCTTGTAGGCGGCCGCGCTCATTGCCGCTTCCCAAATCTGTCCTTCTGCAAGTTCGCCGTCGCCGCATATACAGAACACCTTCGCCGGATTTTTATCAAGTTTAAGCGCCATCGCGATTCCTTGAGAGACGCTTAAGCCCTGCCCCAAAGAACCGGTTACGGCTTCAAGACCCGGAGTTTTGTCTATGTCAGGATGTCCTTGAAGCATTCCGCCGAGCGTCTTTACTTTTAAAAGCTCTTCCCTGCCGAAATAGCCCAGTTCCGAAAGCCCCGCATACTGAACCAGCACCGCATGTCCCTTACTTAAAATAAGACGGTCCCTTTGAGGCGCTTTGGGATTTTTGGGATCAAGCCCCTTCATCCTGTCAAAATATAAAACCGTAACTATATCTGCAGCTGAGCAGCTTCCTCCAAGGTGTCCGATCTTTCCGGGCGGAATCATTTCAACAATGTCTTCCCTGAGCCGCACCGCCATTCGTTTTAAGTCTTTTATTCTCTTTGCGTCGTATTTCATGTGTTTTCTCCCATTAAAATCAATAACAAGTTACTCCGCCGTCAACGGTAAGAGCGGCGCCGTTTATAAAAGAAGCCTCTTCGCTTGCAAGAAACAAAACAGCTTGTGCAACGTCCTGAGCGGTGCAAAGCCTTCCGAGAGGAACTTCGCCGAGCCGTTCCGCACACCATTGCGGATCTGAAAGCATTTTTTCAACCAGAGCCGTCTTTACAGTGCTGGGATGTATGGAATTGCTCCGTATGCCGTCTTTCGCATAGCGCGAGGCAACCGCCTTTGTGAGCATAGTGACGGCACCTTTTGAAGCGGTATAAGCTTCAGGCGTGTATTTATGACCTACGAGACCGCACACTGAAGAAGTGTTTATTATCGCGCCCGAATGCTGTTTTCTCATTACGGGAATCACATACTTACACCCTAAAAAGACGGATCCTGTATTAACCGTCATCATGGTATTCCATTCGGAAATATTCATTTCTTCTATAGGTTTACGGATATTTATACCCGCATTGTTTACAAGCACGTCAATTTTACCGGTTTGTGCGACGACGCTTTGAACGACGCGTTTCCAGTCTTCTTCGCTTGTGAGGTCGATTTTTTCAAACCGCGCGTTACCGCCTTCGGCATTGAGTTTTTCGGCTAGAGCCGATCCCTTTGTTTCTTCCATATCGAGAATAAAAACCGCGGCCCCGTTTAGGCTTAGAACTTCCGATATTTCAGCTCCAAGACCTCCCGCTCCGCCCGTTATAAGGCAGACCTTATTTTTTACGTTGCTCATGCTGCAACCTCCGTATGAGTTTTCAGCTTGTATGTTATATTACAAGTCGAGATCGTTCATTAATAAGCGATGTTTGCCTAAGGGCAAACTCGATGTTAAAAGACGCCGCGCCTATTCAGCGGCGGCTTTTAAACGTTAAAAGCACATAATCTGTAAACCGATAATCTTACCTGCCGTGAAGATCCAAAAGCATCTCCTTTAATCTTTCTGCGGTAACCCCGATGTGTTCCCTCATCAATTCAACAGCTTTATTTTTATTCCTCTTCTTTAGGGCTGAAAGAATTTCCGTGTGATAGTGAATGCCGTCTTTACGCCCCAGCTTGGAAACCGTAGTTTCCATTCCCTTCCTCAGCATTTCAAACATAAGATCGTTCATTTGGATTATAAAGCTGTTATGCGAAGCCTTTGAAATGGTCAGATGGAATTTAAGGTCGTCGTCAATGAATTTCCGTATGTCAACGTCGCTCCTCTTCATATCGGTAACCAAGCGCTCCAATTCGGCAAGCTCTTCGTCCGTTATGCGCTCTGCGGCTAAAGCTATAGCGCCCGGTTCGTTTATGGAGCGGAATTCGATTATTTCAAGCAGTGAAGGCGGATCCATCGTAAAAAGCGGGAGCAGAATATTTTTTGTGCAATTTTCAAGCGAAATCTGTTTTAAGAACGAACCTTCCCCCTGCCGCGTTTCAACTATGCCCATGGCGGCAAACCGCTTTACGGCTTCTCTGACTGAAATTCTGCTTACGTTAAAAGCCGAAGCCATTTCATTTTCGGAAGGAAGTTTGTCGCCTGCTTCCCATACGCCGGCTTTTATCTGATCAAGCAGCTGATCGAATACCTGATCGGCGATTTTTTTGGAAGCGATTTTTTTGAGCGTCGAAGTTTTTCTTGCCATACTTATATGATAACTTATAACGGACATTTGTCAAGTACTAAGTATGTGTAGGGCGGATCGAACAGACGCATCAAGCCAGGCAAATCGAGCGGCCGTACAGGAAAATATAAAAAAGTCCGTACTCCCTGCAGCGCCCTGCCGTCCGCCGCAGGAAACTTCGCGCTCATTGCAAGACGCCGCGGGATACGGCGCAAAACCTCATATCAGTTTTCTTTCCTTCCACTTTCCTTTTGAAAACCGCCGCACGAATAAAAAAGAGCGCATAAGCCAGTCGAGAATCATCGCATACCAGACGCAAAGAGCTCCGAACGAAGAGGGCCAATTCATGAATTCTACAAGGCCGAATATTCCCGTCCATTTAAAAACATAGCTGAAACCTATGCGCAAAATCCACATGGAAAGTATTGAAACGGTCATAGTGTAGGCGGTGTCGCCGGCGGCGCGCAATGCGTTCGGGAATGCAAAGGCAAGCGGCCAAATGAATATTGAAAAACAACTGTGACTCACGCTCATGAGCCATGCCAGGCGTGTCGTTTCCTGCGACATGCCGTAAAAACTTAAAATTTTTGAACAAAACAAAAGGATCGGAATATTTATAATGAACACCGAAACATAGGCTGTCGCTGTTATTTTTTTTGTAAAGTACACCGCTTCTTTTTGTCTTCCGGCGCCAATACATTGACCCACAACCGTAAGAATGGCAAGTCCGCATGCACTGCCCGGAAGTGTTTCAAGCATAGCCATAGTATTTCCTCCTGCGTTCGCGGCGATTGCGGAAGTTCCGTAACTTGAGACAATGGAAAGTACGAGTATTTTTCCAATTTGAAATACTCCGTTTTCAAGTCCGCTCGGGATACCTACATAAAGTATTTTTCTTATGATTCTAAAATTCAGCCTTACATGTCCCACACCCTTGATGGAAACGGCCGTACGACCGTGATATTCTTTTGCACCGTATAATAAAACTATCAATACGGACGCTGCTATAAGGCGAGAAATCAGCGTAGGAAGCGCGACTCCTTCCACGCCCCAGTGCAGATGGAACAGGAAAAACGCATTGCCGCTTATGTTAAGAATGTTGATGAGAACCGAAATAAGCATGGACACATAGGAATTTCCTTGCGCTCTGAATAAGGCGGCGCATCCGCTGTAAAGCGCTATGCCCGGCAAAGAAAAAAGCGTCCAAACAAAATATTTTTGACTTGCAGCGTAAACGTCGGCTTCTATGCTTCCGAATATCACGGACAAAATCCACGAACGCGAAAGAAAACCCAAAACTACAAGGAATACTGAAATGATTATAAGCGAATACAAAAGCTGTTTTGCCGTTTCGCCGGCAAGTTTTTCATCTTTTTTTCCCACATACTGTGAAGCGACTACTGCGCCGCCGGTGCCCAGGGCTGCAAATACCTGAATTACAAGAACCATGACGGCGTCGACGAGAGAAACGCCCGAAACCGCAGCCTCTCCCAAAGAAGCGACCATCATAATATCGGCTATGCCGAGCGTTATATTTAAAAGCTGTTCGATTATGAGCGGCCAAATGAGATTAAGCAGATCCGTGTTTGAAAACAGCAATGAGGACGTATCTGTGTTCGATGAAAAGCGTTTAAGAAATTGGAATGACATCAATCACCTGCCGCAGTATTTAAAAAGTCTTTCCATCTCTACGCCTGCTAAAAGCACTATCCCGATACCGTGAGTATCATTCAATCTGGGCAGAAGATGTTCCGCATAATATCTGGGCGTAAATGCAAATTCCGAGCCGCGGCATACGCCGTAGACATTTCCTTCCGCATCGATGGAAAAACGCTCTATCGCTCTCCACGCTTTGACGCACGATTTTTTGTACTCTTCAACGTTTTCAGTAAGCCATCCGTTTCTTATTCCGCGCGAATAAGCGCAAATGAACATCGCCGTACATGAAGTTTCACGGTAACTTTCCGGCATATTGAGAACCTGTCTCCACATTCCGTCATCGTTTTGCCGTTTTAATATTCCCGCCGCAAGTTCCCTAAAAAATGCGGTCAGCTCTTTTTTCAAAGGATGCAAATCCGGCAAAAAACGCAAAATTTCCGACAAAGAAAAGATCGTCCAGCCGTTGCCTCTGCCCCAAGGTACGCCGGTGTTCATCTTTCGGCCGAAATCGTATACGTGCGCCATTAAAGAATTTTCCGGCATAAAAAGGAATTTTTTAAAACCCAAAAACTGCATGGCGGCGTCCGTCAAAATTTTTTCATCGTTTTTTAAAACCGAATAGCGGCACAAAAACGGAACGCTCATGTAAAGATCGTCGGCCCACATAGTACCGTTGTGAAAACCGTGCATCATGCGCTTTCTGAAAAAAGTTCCGTCCGGCAGGCGAGATTGTTTTTTGATTATGTAGTCGCCTACGTATTCCGCAATCCGCCTGTAAAGATCTTCAACGCTTTCCGAATTTTCAGAAGCGCAGCCGCCGTGAGCTTCAGCCGTCCTTTCGCCGTCCCAAATTTGCGCATCCGTGCAAAATTCAAGCATCGTCGAAGCGAACGAACCGCAGTCGTCAAGGCTGTCTATCGAAGTAAGAAGATGGTGAACCGCCGTCGCCCCCGTAAACTGCTTTTTATCGAAAAGCGCATAATCGAACGTCTTAAGCGAGCGTAAAATATGAGCTTTAACGTAGTCTGAAATTTTTTGCGATAACTCCGGTAAACCTGCGCTTTTTAAATGCCGCGCCGTCTCGGTAAGCCCGTACAAGGTAACTCCGAGCGGATAGTTCCAATGGGCAAAAAGAGGCGCGTCATTGTACAGCCTCAGCCATCCGCCGGGCATATCGATCCGCCAATAGGTTTTTTCGCCGTCCGCGCCCACAAGCGCATTCCTGTCGAAATTGCCGTCAAGAAGCTGAGCCGGCGAAGTCTTTTTAAAAGGACCTGCGAACATCCACGGGAAGCGTTCGGGTCTTTGTGTAATTAGGGGATTGAGCAGACGCACCCTGTGTCCTTTTGAATTTTTTACCGTTACGGAAAAATCCGCCTCGTGTTTTAATGAAAGGACTTTAAATATCAAAAAGATATTGTGAATTCCATCTCCGCACGAAATTTCTTTTTTTACGCGCAGAGCGCCGCGCAATTCAACGCCCGTTTTTTTTTCACACTCAGCATTTCTCTCAGATTTTGCTTTGTATGATTCATCCTCACGGGCTTTGACGCCGCCAAGTTCCGCTTTGTCAGGCCCGACATCGCAGAGCTTTACGCCGTCTACATAAACTTCAGCTTGCAAAGAAGGCGAAACATCGATTAAAAAAGCGTACTTTTGAGAACCGGAGTCCGTCTTTGGGGATACGAATACAGTGCGCGCGACAAAGGTCTTATTTACAGGATCATGCAAAAGTCTGCCGAAAATGCGGTTTAAAACGCCGGATCTTTGCTGTTTTTCATCCCAGCTTGCGAACGGGACGAATAGGGAAGTTTTAGCAGGAAGCTTTTTTAAAGCGTTTTTTTGCGGATACGTATAGTCAAAGCCTTCAATATCCCGAAGCCCCTCGCGTTCATGCAAAAAATAATAATCGAGTTTCCCCAGCCATGTTCCGAATTCCGCGCCGAAGCCGGCCCTTGTTTTTGTGCAGCGGACGCAGAGGCTGTTATACCCCGCCCTTACGGGAATATCAATAGTGATCGACTTATTTTCGTATCGTTCGTCCTCAAAGGTCGTTCCGTAGACAGCTTTATTGTTCATATAGATTTTTACCGGCCCGAACGGAATAAACAAAAACTTTATGGCCCCTGAAGACCGCGCAAAATAACGCCCGCAAAAATAAACATAACTGCCATCTTCCGCATCCGGGAATAATTTTGAGCAGTCGGCCGTATAGCGATAATCGGGGTTTCTGCTTATGTCGTAAAGCGAAAAAGGCCGAACGGTAAAAGGCTCTTCGGGATTCACATTCATATACCGTGACGAAACTGCGGACAGTGTTTTTAAAATATCGCCGTTCGAAATTTTTTCTATGCTTTTTTCCGGTTTAAAATAATCAGTCATATTCTTATTATAACACAATTTCATGGGACAATCGCGCCGGAATAGGTATCGGACGGCGCTCGCTTTCTTCCGGAAAGCTCGCTTGCCAACAGTCAGAGCAGCCTGCGCCAGTTGCCGCTGCCTCGCGTTTTGCCGTTACGGTTGTCATTATAATTTCTTCTTTGACTATTTACAAAAATCGGCGATTGCCGCATTATCCGTAGTATGTTTAAACCGGAATTAATTTCGTCCTTGCGCACTTATAATATGAAATCGTTTTTTGCAGACTTATCTGCAGGAATTATCGTAGGAGTCGTCGCTCTCCCGCTCGCCATAGCCTTCGGGATCGCAAGCGGCGTAAAACCGGAGCAGGGTATTTTTACCGCTATAGTTGCAGGATTTTTAATATCCGCGCTGGGCGGCAGTAAAGTCCAGATAGGAGGCCCTACGGGAGCCTTTGTAGTCATAGTATACAGCGTCGTGCAGCAATACGGATATTCCGGGCTGGCCATAGCCACAATAATGGCGGGCGTCATGCTTATTCTGCTGGGAATTCTGAAACTGGGAGGGCTTATCTCATTCATTCCGTATACGATCATCACCGGTTTTACGGCGGGAATCGCAGTTACGATTTTTACCACTCAGATCGGAGATTTTTTAGGACTCGCGGTATCCGGAATGCCGGGAGATTTTTTTGGCAAAATAAAAGTATACGCAAAAGCGATCGGTACGATCGATATATATACGTCGATCGTGGCGACCGTTTCGCTCGCTGCGATTTTTATCTGGCCGCGCTTCAATAAAAAAATTCCGGGTTCCTTAGTCGTTATTGTACTTTCCACGATCGTATGCCTTACGCTTAAAAAGGTCTTCGGATTTGAAATTGCCACGATAGGGAGCCGCTACGGTGAAATTCCCGTAGGCCTGCCTTTACCGAAAATTCTTTCATTTTCAGGCGCCGAGATAAAGGAGCTGTTTCCCGTAAGCGTATCCATAGCCATGCTTGCGGCAATAGAGTCGCTTTTGAGCGCGGTCGTGGCGGACGGCATGACGGGAACAAAGCATAATTCAAATACGGAATTGATCGCCCAAGGCATAGCGAACATCGCAAGCCCGATTTTCGGAGGAATCCCGGCGACGGGCGCTATCGCACGAACGGCTACAAACATTAAAAACGGCGGGCGCACGCCGGTTGCCGGAATAATACACGCACTCACCCTTCTTTTGATCACATTTTTTTTAGGACGCTATGTAGTTTATATTCCGATGGCGGCTCTTGCGGCGGTCCTTGTTTCGGTTTCATGGAATATGGCGGGGATCCCCGCCGTTCGCGAGCTTTTAAAAGGGCAAAAATCGGACAGCGCCGTTTTATTCATAACTTTTTTTCTTACGGTATTCATAGATTTGACAGTCGCCATAGGCGCAGGACTTTTGTTTGCAGCCTTCTTCTTTATTAAAAAGATGGTAGACATTTCGACAGTCCGCGAGTACGGCGACATTTCCGACGGTCTCATATCGGAAAGCGAAGGTGAAAAACCCTTGAACGTTCCAGACGGTATTTTAGTATACGAAGTTTTAGGTCCGCTTTTTTTCGGCACCGTGCGGAAATTTGAAATCGCGGTGGAAAGGGCGGGAGTGGAATACAGGGTTTTGATCTTGAGGCTGCGCCACACAAACTACCTTGACGCCGGCGGAATAATGGTTTTAACGCAGCTTAAAAACGCATGCGACAAAAAAGGCATAAAAATAGTCTTGGCGGGAGTACATCCGCAGCCCTTAAAATTACTTACAAAGACGGGAATGGCAGAAAAAATAGGAACCGAAAACATCTTTGACAACTTTGCAGGCGCCTTGAAACACGCCGTAAAAATAAGAGACTGAATGAAAAGCCTCCGACGCCTTTACTGAGATATTACGGATTTTAAAAACTGCTTTAAGCGTTCGCTCTTAGGCTGTTGGAAAATTTGCTTGGGATTTCCTTCCTCTTCGATCTTGCCGTCGGCCATAAAGACTACCCGTCCGGCAACTTCGCGCGCGAACCCCATTTCGTGAGTGACTACGATCATCGTCATGCCGTCTTCCGCAAGTTTTTTCATGACGGACAAAACTTCGCCTACCAGTTCAGGATCAAGGGCGGAAGTCGGTTCGTCAAACAACATGATCTTAGGTTCCATCGCAAGAGAACGAGCAATCGCTACACGCTGCTGTTGCCCGCCCGACAGATTGTTGGGATATTCGTTTATCTTATCGCTGAGCCCTACCCGCCCCAAAAGTTCCACAGCCTTATCCCTGGCTTCTTTTACGGGAATTTTACGCACATGGACGGGGGCGAGCATTACGTTTTCAAGGACGGTTTTGTGCGGAAACAGATTAAAACGCTGAAACACCATTCCCACGTCCAAAAGAAAACGCATTCTTTCATGGGAAGGCAGTTTGAATTTTCTTTCCCCGTTTTCATAGTGATCGAGCAGATTATCTTCGATATATATTTTACCGTTGTCAATCGCTTCAAGGTGGTTTAACGTGCGCAGATAAGTCGATTTTCCGGCTCCGGAAGGCCCTATTATGCACACAACTTCTCTGGATTCCACGGACAGCGAAACGTTTTTAAGCACTTCAAGTCCGCCGAATTTTTTACATATATTTTCAGTCTTTATCATCGACATAAAAAGCTCTCCTAAGTATTTTCATAAACCGAATATTTTTTTTCAAGACTGCCAAATACGAATGAAAATACTGCGGTAATGATCAAATACAATATCATCGCAGGAATATAGACCAAGGCGGAAGCCGTAGATGACGATATGCTTCTGGTTACCTTTGTGATATCCGCAAGCGCAATGATCGAAACAAGCGAAGCGTCTTTTAAAACCATTATGAATTCGTTTCCTACCGGAGGAATAAGCCTTCGTATCGATTGGGGAACTATCACAAGCTTCATAGTCTGAGCATAACTCATGCCGAGCGCGTGAGAAGCTTCGAATTGTCCCTTGTCTATAGATTGAATGGCGGCGCGGATTATCTCTGCGGTATAGGCTGCGGAATTCAGCGCAAACGCAATGAACGCCGCAAAAAAACGATTGTTTATCGTAAATACCGGAGAGAGCTGGGGCAAACCGTAATAAACAAAATAAAGCTGCATTAAAAGCGGCGTTCCCCGAAAAAAGAAAATATAGCCGGAACAGATTTTGTTCAGCCATTTTATCTTTGACATCTTTCCGAGCGCTAAAAACAAGGCGAGAACAAGACCTGCGCATACGGCTACCAGCGTAAGCGAAATAGTGATTTTTGCGCCGTCTAAAAGGCTCGGTATCCATCCGATTATGTCTTTTAAAAATTTCATTTAGCTAAGTCCTTGCATCTTTGATAGAATCGAACCGGATCGGCCGGCCGCACAAGATTTCAAAGCAAAATATGCGGCCGTGGAAATTCAGTTAAGATCCGAAACTATGTCGCTTCCGAAATTCTTTTCCGACAATTTTTTAAGAGTGCCGTCGGAGCGCAGCTGAAGCAACGCTTTATCTACGACGGCGGCAAGTTCCTTGTTTCCTTTTTTCATCGCTATTCCCAAAAATTCTTCGGCCTTTCCCTGCCACGCAATTTTGTACGGATTGTTGGGCTTGGAAACATAGTCAATGGCGACAAGGGAATCGGAAACTACGGCGTCGCAGCGGCCGTTCTTCAGATCGGCAAAAGAATTCATCGCGTCGTCATATTCTGCGGCGGTAAATTTCAATCCGGCTTCGGCTTTTGTGGTCATAAAAATATCGGACGTGGATTCGGTAAGATAGCCTACCGTAAGTCCCGTAAGATCTTCCGGAGCGGAAATTTTTAAGGCAGAATCTTTTCTTATGATTATCGACTGGCCGTTTCCTACATACGGCTTTGAAAATTCAAACGCGTCAAGGCGTTCCGGCGTAATGGTAACTCCGGAAATTATACAGTCGTATTTATTGGTATTGAGACCGGCAAATATCCCTTCCCACGCAACATCTATAAATTTCGCTTTAAGTCCGAGCTGCTTTGCAACGGCGTTTCCGAGATCTATATCAAAACCCATAGCGGTTTTTCCGTCCTCGCCGTAGTATTCAAACGGCGGATAAGCGACGTTTACTCCTATCTGCAATTCCCCGGACTTTAAGACCATGCTTGTTTCAGATTTTTTAGCACATGAGGCAAAAAACAAAATTGAAGATCCTACGATAAATAATAAAATTTTTTTCATATAAACTCCCAAGCCGATACCTTGGAATATAAACCGTATCGACAGCAATGAGTATAAGAGGTCAGCGGCAAAGCGTCAATAAATGAAAATATATTCTAAATGCAAAGAAAATGCAAAACGGAAACTCAAAAACGCAAAAAAATATCGCGAAATTTTATTTTTTATATTATACTTATGTTCATGAATATAAGATTTACCGTTTCCGTTAAAAAGAAAGACGGCGCGATAGCTTTATCCGTAAAAGGTGAAAATGAGCTTTTTGCTTTTTACAATAAAATTTACGAAGAAGGCGACCGCATAGAAATAGAGCCTTCGGATAAGAATTTTTTTGCCATAGTGCAGATTGATCAGGCGTTGCAACCGTCGTTCGTCTACTGCACCGGCGCGTTTTCTTTTCCGATTCCTTTCGAAGAAAAAAAGCGATGCTATCCGCAGCAAAGTTTTTCAGGCGAGGGGCATTATATTTACATAAGAAAAGCCCGTTCCGAAGAGATTGAAGCAAGAAAAAACCTAGCGTTAAATCCGTGCGACTGGCATGAAAACGCAACTTTTTTTCCGCATGCGAGCGCAAACGTCGAAACGCGGGGAGAATCCATTTTTTTTGCAAGAAATGCGATCGACGGATGTATTGCAAACGATCACCACGGAAGCTGGCCGTTTGCAAGCTGGGGAATAAACAGAGATCCGGCAGCGGAACTGCGCATAGACTTCGGAAGAGAGGTGTGTGCGGACGAGCTTGTGTTTTACCTTAGAGCGGACTTTCCGCACGACGCTTGGTGGAAAAGCGGAACCGTTCATTTTTCGGACGGAAGTTCGTACGTAGCGGAATTTATAAAGACGGGAAGCGCTCAGCGCTTTAAAATGGAAAAGAGGACGTTCTCTTGGCTTACCTTAGACACTCTCATAAAAGCCGACGATCCGTCGCCGTTTCCGGCTTTAACCCAGCTGGAAGTTTTCGGAACCGAAGCGAATTAGTTTCATGCCTTGTCGCCCCCGTAAAAAATTTCTTTTACGATCGAAAAAATTTCTTTATCTTGGGACTTAAACACGAAAGATTCGCTTTTTTGAAAAGATAAGCTGAATTTTCCGTCTTCGCCTTGCTGCATAAAAGGAATATAGTCTTGGGCTTTTTGTTCAAAAAAAAGCCAGCATTGCAAAAATATAAGATCGCTTCCGATCGTGTACTGTTCTTTAAGTGCAAGAGGACTTACGATCTTAGCCTTAATGAACGTCTTGTCGTCGCCGTCTTTTTCATTCGCTTCTTCGACGGCTTTAAACAGGTTGTAAGCCGAAAGCAGTCTTTGCTCGTCAGTAAATATGTCGTCCGCCTGAGCGGAATTTTCACCCAAGGCCTTATGAGGGAACCGGTATTTTTTATACGTCGAAACGACCGATTTTTTAAATGCAAAATCCTTTTCGGATATAAGCCTTTTCAGGCGGCTGTCTTCGCCGTCTTTTAGGCCGATTTTTGCGTCGCGATTGGCTTTGTTAAAACGCTCAAGTTTGCTTGAAAATTCCGAAATCGCATTTGTTATTTTCATCGTTACTCCTTGAGCGTACGCTTAAAATTTATTTCATCAGTTCCTTTACGGCTTCGGCGATTTTTTTATCTTTGCAGGAAGCGAAAAAGAGTTTTTCAAATTTTTCACCGGCAAAGGCTCCCCGCACAAGATCCTTATCGAGGCTTTTTAAAATGGAAACAAAGTCTTTAAATGCAGCTTTTCTCACTCCGTCAAGAATTTTTTTATTCCTCTGTTCCGGAACGGCGCGTTCTCTGGGATAGCCTTGTCCGCTCGGTTCGCAAAAAAGTTTTTCAAAAATATATTCAAGATTAAGGTCGCCGCCCCAGCCGAAACCCTTTGCAAAAGGCAGAGCTATCGCATTTCCGTCATTGATCTGAGCAAAGGTATAAGCGTCGAGCGGATCTTCCACATGGCCGCATATTACGCCCGGAAAACTGTTTAAAGCGAGCATCGCACCTTCGCCCGTTCCGCATCCGGTAATCACATAATCGGCGGCTCCGGAATTCAAAATCGCAGCTCCGAGTATTCCCACTTGAACATAAGTGAGTTCGGCCTTGTCGTCGGCGGAATACATTCCGTAATTTACGACTTCAAAGCCCATCGGTTCCACGACTTTTTTAAGCGCATTCAAAACTATTGTGTTTTTTGCCGCCTGGCTGTTTTCATTGATCAAAGCAATTTTCATAAAAACCCTCCTATAAAAACTTTTGCAGGAAGTTTCAACTTCCGAAAAAGTTTTTAGCCGTGCGCTAAAGCGCACACGTCAGATAATCGAGTTTGCAAAATAAAGTATATCGTATCCATTCGATTTTATCGGCACGATACGTAATATAAGTCTTCTGCAAACATCCGCGCAAACTCGAAATAAAAAGTGACGGCGATATTTTAGACGTCGCTTTTTATCATACCTCCTACTAAAAAATTTTTATCGCTTATAGTGATCTGTCCCGCAGACCTCTGCGGGGCAAAAAATCGAACCCGGTTTGGGCAAAAACTATCGCCGCGAACATAAGAGCGCAGCCTATGATCATGTGTCCCGTCATGTTTTCGCCGAGCAGAACTGCGCTGAAAAATACGCCGAAGATTGCTTCCGTAGACAAAAACAGCGCGGCTAAGGAAGACTGTAAATATTTAAGGCACACGTTCTGCAAAACAAAGGCAACCATAGTGCTGAATATTCCCAAATAAAGCATTGAAAAAACAATCTTGGAATCTTCTAACGCACCGCCGGGAAAGGGTCCGTCAATAAAAGGAGCCGCTATCCATGAAAATATCGCCGCAAAAACAAACTGAAACACCGTCAGCAAAACAGGATCGCGGTTTTGATCGTAATGCGCGGTAAACAGAATGTGAACCGCATAAAAGATTCCGCATATGAGCGTGAGCACGTCTCCTATGTTGACCTTCAGAGCGCCGCCTTTGCCCTTTAACACAAGCATACCGATACCTGCCAAGGCCGTCAACGCAGCGATAAACACGTGACTCTCCGGACGGCGCTTTTTTAAAGGCCATCCCAAAAGCGGCACAAGTATGACATAAATCGCCGTTAAAAAAGCGTTTTTTCCGGCGGTGGTATAAACGCAGCCCACAGTCTGAAAAGAATAAGCTAAAAACAGATACAAGCCCAAAACGGCGCCGTACTTCAAATAAGAAAAATTAAACGCAAAAAGCCTTTTCGCGTAGACCAGAGCGAGTGCAAGAGAAGCTATCGTAAAACGGAAGGCGAGCATGTAAATCGCAGGCACACAATCAAGGCTGTCTTTTACTATCACAAAGGCAAAACCCCATATACAAGCCGCACATAGCAACCCAAGCCCCGAAAACATCGAAACGAATCTTTTATTCATCAGTTTTCTGTTTTACAGTTACCGGAACTTTTTTCAGCTTCCATATGTCGCGCACATACTCTTCGATCGTTCTGTCGGACGAAAATTTTCCGCTGTTTGCAATGTTTTTCAACATCATCTTAGCCCAGTGAATTCTGTCGTTGTATTCGGCTTCTATCTTTTCATGCGCTTCGCAATATGCGTTAAAATCCGCAAGAATGTAATACACGTCCGGCCTTTGTCCTTCAACGCCGAAAACCAGAGAATCGTACAGCTCTTTAAACAATTGCCGCGAAGGATCGTATGTGCCGTCGACAAGCTGTTCCACAACCTTGGCCAGTTCCGGATTTTTGGAAAAATATTCCTGCGGATGATAGGAATTTTCCGTCTGTATCTTCAATATCTCATCCGTCTTCAGTCCGAAGATGAATTCGTTTTCGACGCCGGCCTCTTGTACTATTTCGATATTCGCTCCGTCAAGGGTACCCAGCGTTATCGCTCCGTTCACCATAAATTTCATATTGCTCGTTCCCGAAGCTTCTTTTCCGGCCGTAGAAATCTGCTCCGAAACATCGGCGGCGGGGAAAATTTTTTCTGCAACGCTTACCCGGTAATTTTCAATAAACACAACTCTCAATTTTCCGCGCACGCGGCGGTCGTTGTTCACATGTTCGGCGACTGTGTTGATCAGTTTTATTATAGCTTTTGCGCGGCGATAGCCGCTTGCGGATTTTGCGCCAAAGATAAAAGTCCTCGGATAAGGATTGTAAGACGGATCGGCAATGAGCTTGTTATAAAGATACATGATGTGCAAGATGTTTAAAAGCTGGCGTTTATATTCGTGCAGGCGTTTTACCTGAACGTCAAAGATGCTGTCGGGATCAAGAAATTCGTTCTGGGTTACTTTAAGATATTCGGTCAGCCGCCGTTTGTTTTCCTGCTTTATTTCCAAAAGTTCTCGTAAAGAGGCTTCGTCGTCCAAGTATTTTTCCAGTTCCTTTAACTTGGTCAAATCCTTTATCCATCCGGGGCCTATTCGTTTGGTAATAAAGTCCGCAAGGAGAGGATTGGCGGACAGGAGCCACCGCCGCTGCGTTATTCCGTTTGTTTTGTTGTTGAATTTCTTAGGATAAAGTTCAGCCCAATCTTTCAATTCCCTCGTCTTTAAAAGTTCCGTGTGCAATTCGGCGACTCCGTTTACGCTGAAACAGGAATGGATAGCAAGGCGCGCCATATGCACCATGCCGTCCGCAATGATCGACATAGCGTTGTGTTTTTGGTAATCGCCCGGATATTTTTCACGAAGTTCGATCAAAAAACGGCGGTTTATTTCTTCTACGATTTGATAGATTCTGGGTAAAAGTCCCTGAAATATATCGATAGGCCATTTTTCCAGAGCTTCGGCAAGTATCGTATGATTGGTATAGGCGAACGTCTTTACAACAATGCTCCAAGCCATATCCCAGCTGACACGGTATTCGTCTACGAGAATACGCATCAATTCAGGAATCGCGACTACGGGATGAGTGTCGTTAAGCTGTATTACATTACAGTCGGAAAATCTTGAAAAATCAGTACCGTATTCCGAAACAAAGCCGTGTACTAAATCCTGAAGGCTCGCGGATGAAAAGAAATACTGCTGCTTTAAACGCAATGCCTTTCCGCTTGGCCCCGAATCGTTAGGATACAACACGCGGCTTATGTTTTCAGCGCTGATCTGCTTTTCCACAGCACGCGTATATTGCATATCGTTAAACAGCTGAAGGTTAAATCCGTCCGGCGAAGAAGCTTCCCAAAGGCGGAGCATTCCGACGGTATCCGTTCCGTAACCTACGACGGGAATATCAAAAGGGGTCGCCGTGACGGCTTCGGTATCTTCAAGATTAAAGCGCTCTTGTCCGTCAGGCGTTTTTCTGTACACTATCTTCCCGCCGAAATGCACCGTAACGGCCAAATCGCTCCGCTTTATTTCCCACGGATCTCTGTGCGTAAGCCATCTGTCCGGATATTCCACTTGAAATCCGTTTTCTATGCGCTGTTCAAACATGCCGTATTCATAGCGAATTCCGTATCCTCGCGCAGGATAGTCGAGCGTTGCAAGGCTGTCCAAAAAACAGGCGGCAAGCCTTCCAAGACCTCCGTTTCCCAGTCCCGGCTCAGGTTCCGTATCTTCAATCACGTTCAGGTTAAGATGAAAACCTTTTAGAATGTCTTCAACAGCTTCTTTTATTTCAAGATTGATCAGATTGTTTCCTAAGGAACGTCCCATAAGAAATTCCGCGGAAAAATAGCATACACGGCGCATTCCGGGTTCTTTTTCGTATGTCCGCCGAGTGGCGATCCACTTATCCACAACCGTATTCATACATGCCGAAGCGACGGCGTCGTAGATATCGTGCCGCGTAGCGATCGCAATGTCCTTTCCGTACTGCTGGCGCAGACGAGTCATCAATATATTTTTAAATTTTTCCTTATCAAATTCCATTTTTTCCCTCCGGATAATTTGCAAGAGACCTTCTGTTCTGTAATATATCTACGCTTTGTAACAGCACCGCGCTTCCTGCCGGTACTACGTATCGTTTTTGCGACGGAAGGATTTCTTCGTCTCCCGGATCGCAAATATCGTTCGGTGAATAAGCGGACGTATCGACTACGCGCCGCCAACTTTTTTCTGCGGGCAAGGGCGGCAGGACGGCTATGCAATCCCTGTTATGCATATTTACTGCAAGATAAAAGTTGTTGTCTTTTAGGCCGTTAAAGCTCTGCATACTGTCGCCGTCAAGGCGGCATGCTAAAAAATGTTTCATCTTAGGCCAATCGGGTTCCTGCCCTTCGGCATTATACCAAATTATGTCGGGCAACACACCGCTTTGCAAATCTCCGCCTTTAAAAAAGGCGGAACGCCTGAATACGCAGTGAGCTTTGCGAAGCTCTATAAGCTTACGCACGAAGCGCAGAAGATCCGCGTTTTTTTCGCATAAAGACCAATCAACCCACGAAACATCGTTGTCTTGGCAATAAGCATTGTTGTTCCCTTTTTGCGTCCTTCGGAATTCGTCTCCCGCAAGAAGAAGAGGAACTCCCTGCGAAATGATCAGAAACAAGAGCATGTTTTTTATAGATATGAGCCTTTGTTTTTCGATTACAGGATTATCGCTTTCACCCTCTATTCCGTTGTTATAGCTGTAATTGCAATCCGAGCCGTCACGGTTATTTTCGGCGTTAGCCTCGTTGTGTTTTGCCAAATAGCTTACAAGATCGTTAAGAGTAAAACCGTCGTGCACGGTAATAAAATTTATGGAATATTCGGGGCTTGAAGACATATAAAGATCGGAACTTCCGGCAAGCCTTGTCGCCATCTCCGTTACCATAAAATTTTCACCGCGGAAAAACCGTCTCATTCCGTCACGAAATTTGTCGTTCCAGCTGCACCAGCGCCCTCCGGGGAATTTTCCCACGTGATAAGCTCCTGCGGCATCCCACGCTTCGGCGATGATTTTTGTGTTACGCAGAACGGGATCTTCGGATATGGCGCGCGTGAGTATCGGAAATTCTTCCAGCGAGCCGCTTTCGGAGCGGCAAAAAACGCTTGCAAGGTCGAAACGGAAGCCGTCTACGTGCATTTGCAAAACCCAATAGCGCAAGCAATCGATTATAAAGCGTACCGTTACGGGATGATTGCAGTTCATAGTGTTGCCGCAGCCGGTATAATCGTTATAAAATCTGCGGTCGTCGTTTTGCAGAATATAGTAAATGTTGTTTGCCAATCCGCGGAAAGAAAAAGTGTGCCCCATATGGTTGCCTTCGGCCGTATGGTTAAAGACGACGTCCAGAATAACTTCAATGCCCGCGCTGTGAAAATCCTTTACCATCTGTTTGAATTCCGTTACGACTTTGGAATTCTTCCCTGCGGAATAAGATTGTTTAGGCGCAAAAAAGCATATCGTGCTGTATCCCCAAAAATTTTTAAGCCTCTTTCCCGTCGCAGGATCCGTTCTGTCCAGTTCGTTTTCATCAAATTCGAAAACCGGCAAAAGCTCCACCGCCGTTATTCCGAGTTTTTTTAAATACGGAATTTTTTCCGCAAGGCCGCAGAAGGTTCCGCGTTTTTTTGTTTTTGAAGTTGCAGACATAGTAAAGCCGCGAACGTGTAATTCATAAATTATCGTATCGTGCAGCGGGATATTTAAAGGAACGTCGTTTTCCCAGTCAAAATCATCGTCGACGACGATACACTTCGGAAAAACGGATAAGTCGCACTTGTTTGAAACTTTTCCGCCGGCTTTGATTCTTTCAAGTTCCTTTGCAGTATCGCCGACAGCGCGGAACGCATTAAAAACGGAACCTTGGGTGAGAGCCTTGGCGTAAGGGTCAAGCAGATGCGCTTCGCCGTCAAACCGCAGCCCTTTTTCAGGCGCATATTCTCCGTCGGCGCGGAAAAGATACAGATCTCCCGCCTTCAATCCTTTTACAAAAACATGCCAAACGTCGCCCGTCCTGTTGATTTCAGGGTCAAAATTCAAAACCGCATAAGGCTCCTTATCTTCTGCGGATCTAAAAAGTTCCAAGCGGACAGCTTTTGCGTCTCTGCTGAAGACGGCAAAATTAACTCCGCCTTTCTCGATGGAAGCCCCAAGGGGAACCGGAGATCCCCTGCAACAAGTCAGACACATATTTTATATATTATCACAGTTTTGATTAAATACAAATGGCGTCGCATTGACACTTGTTTTTCTCTCGCAAGCTGCCAATCAACTAATTTGCGTTTTTTGCGCACAGCTAATAAGCGATGTTTCAGCGGATGATATTTTATTCGATTGATCTTAATGAATGTTTACCGATTTATCGGCGGATTACTCGTGCGGAGAGTTCAATTCCTCGTTGCTGCTTGAAGCCTCGCTGCAAATCTGCGGCGAGGTTGCTGGTTTGTTTTTAGATACGAGACCGGCTATTTTGTCGAAGGTTTTTTCAATGTATTGAATTTCGCCTTCCGAAACCGCCGCCCGTGAAAACAGGTTTCTCCAAAAACTTTCCATGTCGCTGCGCCCTGCAATGCGGAAAAATCCTATTTTTTTAAGATCGTCGGTAAGAGATTTTACAGTTTTGTCTATTTCATTAAGCGTTAAAGGCGTATATCCGTGTTTGCCCTTATTTTTTTCACGAAAAAGCTGGTAGCACATTATCTGGACGGCATGAGACAGGTTCAGAGAAGGAAATACTTGTGAAGAAGGTATCGTAACTCCTACAGTACATTCCTGAAGTTCCGAATCGGTAAGCCCCGTTCTTTCGTTTCCGAACACGACGGCGATATTCCCCGCGCCGCTTTCGGAGCCTGCACTTATTTTTGCCGCGAGCGAAGAAAATTCTTCAGGGAACAAAAGTTTCCCTTTTCGCTTTTTCCCGCGCCTGCGTGTAGTGCCTGCGGAGACGGTACAGTCCGCCGTAGCTTCGGTTATGGAATTAAAAAACTGTGCCGAATCCCATATAGGCGAGGCATGTATGGCCAAGACGCGTATGTGGGAATCATCATAGTCTTCTCTTTTACCTACGATCCTCAATATTTTTATGTCATTGTTTGCCATTGCGCGGCACACGGCGCCTATATTTCTGCTTTCTTCGGGATGAGACAAAACTATACGGATCTTGTTCAGATTCATAACTAAATATACATATTTTATTTTATTTACGCTATAATTAAGCGCATGGGTGTGTTTTCGGGTAAAAAGGCTTTTGTCATAGGCGGTTCCGGCGGCATAGGCCGCGCGTTATCACAAAAACTTGCGCGCTCAGGAGCGGATCTTTTTGTTCACGGAGCGCATGACACAAAAGCGTTCGATTCGCTTATAAAGGAACTTAAATCCGTCTCTCTGAGTAAAAAAAATGCGGACATACAGAGGTGTGAAAACCCGATAAACATACAAAAAATGGTGTATAAAATTGAAAATTTCAGCGATTTGGCTTCGTCGCCGCTGAATTCAATATTGAAAGAGTCCGACATAGTGTGCGTTTGCTTCGGCCCATTTATTCAAAAGCCGCTTACGGAAACTACTCTTGAAGATTGGATGGACGCGGCGCTGCTTGACTATGCCCTTCCAGGTTACTGCGTGAGTACGGCTCTGCCCGGCATGATCTTAAAAGGCTGGGGGCGCTTTCTTTTTTTCGGAGGAACTCGGACTTACAATATAAACGGATACAAGACCAACGCTGCTTACGGCGGCGCAAAGACTGGGGTAGGCTCGCTTGTCCGTTCCGTTGCGCATGAATACGCGTCAAAAGGCATAACCTGTAACGCCGTTCTTCCAGGCTTTACAGATACTGAATATGTTTCAGAAGCTGAAAAACGTCTGCTTTCAAATAAACTTCCCTGCAAAAAATTCATTTCCGCAGATTCTGTAGCAAGGGGAGGAATGTTTTTGCTTGAATCGCCTGAAATAAACGGAGCCCTTTTAAACATAGATTTCGGCTGGGACGGAAAACTATAGTCTGTTGTGCGGATCAGCGGCGTTTTTCGGCGGGTTGTCCTCGGTACTTTGCGGTTTTGTGGACTAGCGTTCTCGGCGCCCCAAAGCAATTTATCGCATGATTTTTGTTACGAATTGGGAATAATGTTGTTTTAGGCATAAGAAGATTTGGATCCGGCAAGGTTCCGCTTCGACCGTACATAAATAGTAATATTTGACATATTGGTGTTTTTTGGTGTACTATGAATAAGTAGCTTTACGCACGAATGTGCGTTCCTATATGCCATATTTAAAAGTTAAAACTTTACTGCAATTTACTGCGCCTAAGTTTTGTTTTTATTCATAATTATGATAGAATATTTACTGTAAGAGGTTTATTAAGTTAGCATGATAAATAATAATCTTGTGCCTGGCTTTGACGACGAAAAAGACGATAGTATTAAGATTACTCTGGAACGTATTGCCGAAGTTCCGAATTGTTTAAGCGTGCATTTGAACGGCTATATCGACACGTACAATTCCAGCTTTTTTCAAAAACGCATCGCTAAAGTCGTGGAAGCGGGATATATAAATTTAGTCTTTAATTGCAGCGCGTTGAACTATGTGTCTTCGACAGGCATCGGTTCTTTTACTGCGTTTTTAAAATTGGTTAAATCCAAAGGCGGGGATATCGTTCTTCTTGAAATTCAGCCAAAGGTGTTTGAAGTTTTTCAGCTGTTGGGTTTTTCTCAGTTTTTTAACATAAAGAATACATATGCGGATTCCATAGAGCTTTTTAAATCCGGCAGACCCGAAGTCAATACGGTTTTTCCCGTTATTTTTTCCTGTCCCGTGTGTTCAAAGCGTCTCAAGGCTACCCGTTCAGGACGCTTCCGCTGTTCCGAATGTAAGTCCATTTTAACCGTCGACGCGCAAGGACAATGTTCCTTAGGGTAAAAACGTCACTTTTTTAGTGTTTTGCGCCGGTGCGACGCAAAAATCCTGTTTCATAGTGCAAAATCTGTGGATAAGTCCTTCTTCTTAAAGCATTGGAAGGATTTATCTTTTTTTATCGGTGGAAATTTTAGAGTTTTTTGACTCTATTACGTTTTTGTATCGCTTATTCCTTGTATTATAAAGACTTGCGCTTGTAAAGCGTATTTCTATATATTGTAATAACTTATTGTTATTTTCTTTGCAGTGTTTTCGGCGTGTGGATAAATTGTGGAAATCCGCTTTGATTTTTGTTGAAAATCACGGTCGGCCGCGGAGTTTCAGTGTTTTAGGACTTGCAGTGTTTCAGGTTGTTTTTACCGTATTTTCATGATATTCTGGATAAAATGAAACAGGCGCTTGGACTTTTGGCGATTTTCCCGATATTTTGCATTGTAGGAACTTTTGCAGGAGCTGTTTTATACATACTGTACATACAATGCGTATCATACGTGGCCGGACTTCCTACGGAAGCCGTCGCTGTTGCAATGTGCGCGGAAGGCGTCATAAAAGCCGTTCCTTCGGTTTTGCTGTTTTCCCCTTTATTTTTATCGCTGTATCTGATACGCCATCCCAAGCGGTTTTTAGCGGTTCTTATGTTTTATTTGATAGAAGTCCTTGCACTGTTCTTTTTATTCCCGTTAAGCCTAAAATCTCCTTTGTATTTTAAAACATCGACCGCCGTCGCCGATCATGATGCGGCCTCAGAGCGCGATGTGGGCGCCGTGCGCACGGTTACGAGCGGTTTTTTTAGAAAAAGCGGACAATACTTGTATTATTATTCCGCAGTGCGGTCAGACGGTTCGGCGTCGGGCGTAAAATTCAAGTTGGAGAATGTAAGCGCCTCGGAAAGCCGAAACCCGAAACTCATAGACGGCGATTTATCAGGAACCGCATCTGCGCCTGAAAAGGCTTCAGTTAAGGTGGAAAAGCCGTCTTCTTTTGAATTTTCCGACGTGCTTGCGGAAGAAGTTCTTAAGCCCCCTTTTACTGTAAGGGCTATCACATACTTGTTTTTTTTACCGGCCTTGATTGCGTCGAATTCGGGGGTGGAATTTGATCGGATTATCATGTTTTCAATGTGTTTTGCTTTGATTGCGGTGTGCGCCGTAAGGCATATGAGCCAATGGAGACTGATAAACGTCTTTTTTGTAATAGCTTTGACTATGGCCGTTTTGTTCGCCAATACCGGATATTACTGTAAAAATGAAATTTTCATGTCTTTTTGCGAAAAGGTGGAAGAGCTTTTGCCCTCATCGAACCTTCCTTTTATCGCAATACTGAACACAACCGTGGGATTTTTATCTTTGGTTTTTTCCTTGCTTTTTATGATCATTCGTAAAAGAAGGCCGAAATGAAGCTGAAAAAACCGTTTATCTTTTCTTTTTTTATACTGTTCGGCGCCGGCTGCTTTATCTGGAGTTTTTTATACGGAAATATTCCTGCAATTTTTCCTCACAGCATAGTGCGTTTTAGGATTTTGCGTGCATTGGCTGTCTTTTTGAAAGGACTTCCGGCCGTTATGTGCACGGCATTTTTGTTTGAATTTTCACTTGTGTTCGGCCGCGACCCTTCGGGAAGCAAAAAAAGATTTTCTTCCGGAATGCTTGACCGCTACGTCAGCGTGATAATAGTATCTTTAATACTTTCTTTAGTGCTGACACTCTGTGTGCAGGTTTTTTTGCCTGCGGTAAATAAGAATCTTTCATATATTGAAAGACAGCCCGAACTGCGCAGATTGTATGTGGAATTAAGCGAGCAAAGCAGGGAGCAGGGCAATAAAGAAGCCGCTTATATGTACATGCTTCAGGCTTCGGAAATCGATCCTCACAATGAAAGAATTGAAGACTCTCTTAGGGAACTTAAAATCGCCTCCGAATATAAAAAGGAGGATCCTAAGATTGAACCGCCTTTGCCTGAACCTAGCAAAGATGAAGCTCCCGCTGATTTTAACGAAATGCTTGACAAAGCAAAAGGAGCTTTTAAAAACGAAGACTGGCTTTACGCTCATTATTGCGCAAGGGCGGCTGTAAACTTGGCGGCTCCTGGAGAGTTAAAACTTGAAGAGGCGGAACGGCTTTCCGTCGCGGCGTGGAAAAAGTTGTCGGAAGTGTCCGCTTCCGGCGATACGGAAACTCAAAAACTTTTCGAGCGCAAAATGGAAGGATATAACGCCTTTATCAGAGGCGACTACCTTGATTCGTATTATATTTTTAATGAACTGAATTTACAAAATCGCAGAGCTGATCCTGACATAAAGCGTTACTTTGCGTTATCTGAAAAGAACCTTAAAAACCGGTATTTTTTTAACGATGAATATAAGGATCTTCAAAAGTATGAAACCGTTTCGGATCTGTATTTTACAATAAAAAATAAGAACGGATCGTCCGAAGTTTATTTTATTCGAGGGATTACGAATATCGGACGGCAGGGCAACTTAGTGCGTTTTCTCCGCGACCTGACAGTTACGTATTTTGATAAAGACGGCTGTTTCGTTAAAAGTCTGTCCGTTCCGTATGCAAAGATGTTTTCCGTTTCTTCTTCTCTGTTTTCTGAGTTAGGAAGTGATGAAAAATTTGTTCCGTATATTTTATTGGATTCGATAAACAGGCTTTATTATGCGGGAATAGAAAGACCTGAATACAGGTATGCAAAGGCGAATGCCGTGCAGAAAGAAAATAATTATTTAATTCTTGACATGCCCTACGAAGATTTTGAAATTCTCTCTTACGCGCCGGGCGGCGCTGAAAACATGGATCTGTTTTCGCTTTTTAAATTTGTTTTTGTAGCATCCAAGTACGGTTATTCAAGCGAAGCCTACGCTGCCGTTTTGCAGGAAAGACTTTTGTATCCTTTTTCGCTGCTTCTGCTTTTTTTACTTTTTGCGCTCATGTCATGGAATTACCGTATCGAAGAAGACGTTCCGTTTAAATTCAAATGGATTTTTACGATACCGTTTTTTATTTTATTCGTGCATGTTTTTTTACGGGCGGCGTTCTACATAGTGAGACTCATAAACTTTACGGCGGCATATGCGGTAGATCTTAAATGGACGCCGGCCTTTTCAAGCGTCGTAGACCTTATTGCCTTTATATTCCTTTCGGTCATGTTTTTAGCCAGGAAAAAATGATCCAATGAAAAATTATTTAAAAAAGTCCGTAAGGAATTTTTTTTATCGGCACGCAGTTTTTTTTATCTGTACGGCGATAGGCTGCCTTGCCGGTTTATGGGGCGTTTTATGCGGCTTCCTGACAGGGGCGATCTTCGATAGAATTTTGATCGGATTTTTGGAAGAAAGACGGCTGCGAAAGATCTTGGATGAAGGCCGCTTTGTGAGTATTTTAAATGAATCTTTTCCCGGAGCGTTTTACGTCGCCGCTTTGACCGTTTTTTGTCTGCACGATATGGAAAATTCCGTTTATCAGTTGAAATCCGTTTTCGGCAAAAAGGAAGACTGGTATATCTTTTGCCGCGCAGCTTATACTGCCAAAGAATTAAACGGAGATCTTCTCGTTGAATGTCTTGCCGCTTCCATAAAAAAGTCTTCGGAAAATAAAAAAGAAAAAATCGATTTTGTTTGTGCGCACGGACAGGACGATGTGAGCATTTCCGTCATCGTGCATGACGTTTTCAGACTTTTAAGCGCGGCGGAATTTTTGTGGGATGAAAAACTTCGCGGAGAAAAACCTTCGCATTATCTTGCGGAACTTTTAAATTACACGTACGTGAGCGATGAAATCGCCGCAGCCTACCGCGTGCTCGGTCTTAATCCCGGTGCGGACATAAAAAAAGTTCGGACGGCGCACCGCAGACTTGCGGCAAAATTTCATCCGGATGCCGCAGGGGCGGATATTGCAGACAAAAGCGCCGCCGAATATCATAAAACAAATTCCGGCGACGGAATTTCTTCGTTTATGCGAATTCAAGCGGCATATGAAACTATTTTACATCAATCTTTTTGATGTGAGCTCCCAGTTTTTGAAGACGCTCGACAAGGTTTTCATATCCGCGCTCAATTTGATAAACATTGCTTATGACGCTTTCACCGCGCGCAATCATCGCGGCGATTACCATTGCCATTCCTGCGCGTACGTCCGGAGAAACCAAATGATCTTTGTGCAACGTTGACGGCCCTGATACGACGGCGCGGTGCGGATCGCATAAGGTGATCCTCGCACCCATGCTTATAAGTTTGTCCACAAAAAACATGCGCGACTCGAACATCTTTTCAAAAATAAGGACTGTGCCTTCCACCTGCGTCGCAACGACCGTCATAATGCTTGTAAGATCGGGAGGGAATCCCGGCCACGGCGCGTCGTCGATCTTAGGTATCATTCCTCCGAGATCGGTATTTATTTTCATTTCCTGATTGAGAGGCACTTCAAGGGTTGTTCCTTGCAAATTCCAACGTATTCCGAGTTTGCCGAAGGCAATGCGTATGGGGCGCAAGTCCGGGGGATTTACGTCCGTAATCTTTATGGTACCTCTTGTTGCGGCGGCCATTCCTATAAACGAACCTATTTCCATAAAATCAGGTCCTATTTTAAAATCACAGCCGTGAAGTTCTTTTACTCCCGATATCGTAAGTATATTGCTGCCGGTTCCGCTTATTTTCGCGCCCATGAGATTGAGCATTGCGCACAGATCCTGTACGTGCGGTTCGCTTGCAGCGTTTGTGATCTTCGTAATGCCTTCGGCGAGAACGGCCGCCATAACGGCGTTTTCGGTAGCGGTTACGGAGGTTTCGTCCAAAAATATATCCGCCCCGGCCAATTTATTTGCGGAAAATTCAAACGCGCCTTCGACGTTCACGTTGGCGCCCAATTCGGTCAGAGCCAAAAAATGGGTGTCCAAACGCCTTCTTCCTATGACGTCTCCTCCGGGAGGAGGCAATACTGCTTTACCGGTTCGCGCAAGAAGCGGTCCCGCAAAGAGTATTGAGGCGCGTATCTTCTTTGAAAGCTCATGAGGTATTGAGTTTGATTCAATTTTTTTTGCGCATATTTTCCAAGTGTTTTCGGCAAGGCATTCCACGTCGGCGCCTAAGGCTTTAAGAATTTCAAGCATAACGGTTGTGTCTTCGATCTTCGGAATGTTTCGAAGGACAACGGTATCTTCGGTCAACAACGACGCGGCAATGCACGGCAAGGCCGCGTTCTTATTTCCGCTCGCTCTTATGGATCCTTGGACGGGAAACCCGCCTTCAATATGATATTCGTACATCAATTTTCTCCGATGATCAAAGCAAGATGAATGAGAACTTCCGCAGCCGCCGTCATCTGCGAAAGAGACGCCCATTCGTTTCTTGAATGATAGTTATGTCCGCCGGTAAAGATATTCGGCGTGGGGATTCCCATTTCGGTGAGCCTTGAGCCGTCCGTTCCGCCTCGTATAGGCTTTTTTACGGGGGTTATGCCCGCTTTTTCATACGCCTTGTAAAGATCGGCCATAACTTCAGGGTGTTCGTCGAGTTTTTTCTTCATGTTCAGGTACTGCTTGGTATGGACGACTTCGGCTTTTCCTCCGAATGAGGCCGCCGTAATATTTGCCAAATCGGTTATGAAGTTTTTACGGCGTTCCATTCCTTCGTCGGTAAAATCGCGCAGCAACAGCAAAACATAGGAACGCTCTACGGAAGACGTTATTTCAAGCGGAGCATAAAATCCTTGAAAAGAATCCGTCGTTTCGGGCGCTTCGTGACGCGGCAGTGATGCGACGAAATTTGCCGCCATCGTAACGGCGTTTACAAGCCCGCCTTCGCGCGCAGTGCCGGTGTGGACTGCGTGGCCGGTAAAAGTGACGTCGCTTTTGTAGGCCGTAAAGCACTCGTCTTCTATTTCGCCTATATGCCCTCCGTCCACCGTGTAAGCGCGTTTTGAAGAAAGCAGTTTAAGAGGAACGTTGTCCATGCCGTGACCGGTCTCTTCGTCGGGAGAAAATAAAACCTCTATCTTTCCGTGTTCTATCTCTTTATTTTTTGCAAGAAAAGAAAGCGCCGTCATGATTTCCGCTATACCGGCCTTGTCGTCGGCGCCGAGCAGAGTTGTTCCGTCCGTAGTAATTACAGTGTCTTTTTCTTTTGCGGCAAGCGCCAAGGCCTTGTCGTTTGCCGGATCAAGCGTGACATTGCATTTTAATTTGACGGGGCTTCCGTTGTAGCCGGTTATTATGTTGGGTTTTACATTTTCACCGGAAACATCTCCGGCCGTGTCCATGTGCGCCATAAGGCAAAACGCCGGCGAAAGCTCCGATCCGTCGGACGCCGGCAAAAAGCCGTATACGTAGCAGCGATCAGTTATTTGTACGTCCTGCAAGCCGATCTCTTTCATTTCTTCGGCTAGCAGCTTTGCCAAATCCCACTGCCTTTCGGTTGAAGGCTGAACGCCGCTGTCGGCGGCTTTTACGTCGCTTGTCGTATGTATTTTTACATATTTGATAAACCGCTCAAGCAGCTTTTTTTTGTCGGCTTCTCTTAAAAGTTTCATAACTATTGACAGAATAAGATATTGTCGTATAAAAAGCAACGGAGCGAGGCGGACGGCATTAGTCGGACGCCGGGTTTTACGCGGCAAGTAATGTTGCTCGCCCGTGTGCGGCCGCCCCGAACAAAACAAATGTAAAAACCGATATTAAATCTATTTATCAAGCAGTTTTGTCAGCACCATGTCTTTTTGCCGCCAGTTTTTATCCACCTTTACCTGAAGGTCCAAATCGATGCGGTAATCGAAAATTTTTCGCAGAGCTTTTATGGATTCTATGCGGATCGTTTTTATCATGGAAGCACCTTTGCCGATGACAATTCCTTTTTGGCTTTCGCGTTCCACACATAAAAACGCCCTCACCCAAAGTTCCCTTCCTTCTTTCCGCATTTCCATGTCGGCAATGTTTACGTAGATGGAATGAGGAATTTCTTCTTCAAGGCGGTTTATAGCCTCTCCGCGGATCACTTCCGAAATGCGGAATCCCACTTCCTGGTCGGTATAAAATTCTTTCGGATAAAGGGCCGGCGCATTCGGCGCAAGGGAATAAAGCGATTTTAACACGTCGTCGATTCCCGTGTCTTTTTTTGCCGAAATTTCAAATATTTTTGAAGCGGGAATTTGAGGAAGATTTTCGGATAAAAACGCTCGTATGACGGCCGGCCGCGCCTTTGGATCGTCGGTCTTATTTACTGCGACGACGGTTTTTTGTGCATGCGGCCTTACAAGCTCCGACGTAAGATGCTCTTCGCTCCCGCACGGGCGCGTAGCGTCTATTATGTAAAGGATACATTCGGCTTCTTTAAGCTGCTCTTCCGTCGTGTTTTTAAGTTTTAAGTTGAGTTTTTTTTCGGATTCGTGGTAGCCGGGCGTGTCGATAAACACAAGCTGTCCAAGAGACGTGTTCACTATGCCGCGGATAGCGTTTCGCGTTGTTTGCGGTACGGGCGAAACTATGGAAACGGCCGCGCCGCATGCCGTATTTAAAAACGTGGATTTGCCCGAGCTCGGCCGCCCTATAATCGCTACGACGGCGGTTTTATGCTCCTCGTTCGGCTGTAAAGGGCAAGGTTCCTGAGATACGGTATCGAGATTTTTTTTCATGATAAAAAGTATACAGAAAAGGCGCAGATTTGTCAGGTGGAGGGATGTGTGTGTGCCACGGGAATCAATTTTCACGCAACCTAAATTATTATTACCCCGAATTTCGAGTTTAGAGAGGAATGTACATAACGTGCCGCTTTTCAAGAGCCTGAGGGGCAATCCGGTATATGAATTTCTTCTTTCACAGTTCAATTGAAAACGTGGGCCAAAACGAAAACTCAGTCTTTATGAAGGCGACCAATAAATCAACCGTTTTTATCCCGGCTTTCACGGACTTCCTTATGGAAATGAACAGAAGCAAGGTTTCTGATATTCATTATATGGATTCAACGCCGATAAGTGTGTGCCTTAATCATAAGATTTATTCACATAAAGTCACCAAAACGGTGGCAAGAATAAGCATTGTAGGAATGTTCCGTCATTTCTTTTACAGTGTTGCCGCTTATATGTTTTATCGCAATCCTGTAAAATTTTGTGTTGACAAAACAGCGCAGTTGAGACCGTATGAGCAACTTTCGTGCAAAAGCAAATGTCAGGTTGAAGCGGGTGTTGGCACCTATATGTAAATATATTTTCTATTTTAGCTTTATTATAGAGCCTGTATATATCAAAATCAGAATCTATGCTAATTATCTGTCGTATTTCTCTTTCCTCAGCAGCGATTACTAATGTTGCGTCGGCAAAGTCCATAGGTTTATCATCATATTTTCTTGTTAGGTCTATTATTCTTTTTATATTGCTTTGTTTGATTTCATGAATAATAACACCTTCTTTCATTATCCACTCTAAAAAACTAATCTGAACTGCTACATTAAAATCAAGCATATACATCGCTTCTGTTAACACCGCAGTCGTCGATATAAACCTATAACTTGTCTTTTTGATAAATTCTAAAATTGATTTATGATATTTATCATCTCGATCAAATAAGGCTATGAGCGGTCCGGTATCAATGAGTACAGTATTTAGCATGGAGTTTTTCCTTTAATTCTTGCTTATACGTAGTTGATAAATCGGTTCGTCCGCTGCCGTACTGACCAAAATAGTCTTTTCCTAATTCATAAGAATTCATTTCCAATTCTGCTTTATGAAAAAAAATATCAAGGGCATCTTTAATCAATTCGCTTTTATTTTTTTTCCTCAAGGCAGACAATACATCTAATTTTTGCTCATATTCTATCGGTAATCTTACTGTAGTCATATACACTCCTGTATTACAAATGTAATACATCGTAGAATATTTGTCACTGACAATCATTTGATTGATTTAGCGCCGTAGTTGTAAGGTTCTACAAATCAAAAAGAATTAAAGTCAGATACGATTGGCAATCTTCTATTTCCACTACCACCTATAGATGAACAAAAACGTATTGTCAAAAAAGTTGACGAATTATATTTATTTCTCGATACTATAAATATAAATGTTAAAGATTGTACATAAAAAACATGTGTAATTTAAAAATTCTAAGATAGAACGTAACTATTTTACTAATAGACTTTTTATATGAAAAGGGATATATTTTAGCGAATGAGTGTATTATATAGCACAGCAACATTCATATTTGAGAGATTCTCAGATATTACATCTAAAAATACATTAGTTTCTGATGCATTTTCTAGTGAATTTCCTGAAATATCTACTCTTAATACACCAGAAGATGCACCTGTAGAGATTCCTCGTTTCGTCTTATTTAGTCATCATGGATTTTCAACAGTTATTATTACTTCGAATATGATACAATTATCTACAAAATTTGATAATAATTTTTCAGAAGATTGGATTGGACGTTGCAAACCATATTTAGAGAAAAAAGTAAATTTAGTATTCAATTTTTTTAAAGAATTAAACATAAATCCAAAATATTGTGGACTGACAGTTAATTCTTTGCTAACCGTTGATAATTCAAGTGTAGCTAAAATTGAAAACCTATTTTTAAAGAAAAAATTCATCTCTAATTTAAATTTGCATGATGTATTAATAAAACAGAGTTTTGATTTTGAGAACAAATATTTTATTAATTTACAACTTCAGAATCAAAGATATCAGCAGAATCAAATTACTAATTTGGAAAGTATTCAGATTTTGCCTGAAATGAATAATAAAATAGGTATAACTCTTGATATGAATGACAGAAAAATTGCAAATAGATCGAGAGATTATTTTTCAACAAAAGAATCTTTTGAAAAAATATTAATAATTGCTGATGATGTATTAAAATCAGGTTTGGATAATTTAGTTAGCAAAGGAGAAATTCAATGTTAGGCATGGTTATTATTGGATTAAATAATTCTGTTTGTGATACTCAAATTTCTTTTTCAAATTTTGATATACATAGCAATTGCAATTCTATGCCCCCAATTATCTCATACCAGAAAGCTCAGACAGCTTATTCTACTGCATCTTCTTTATTTCCCGATATGCGTTCTTTCACATCTGAAGAACAGAGAAAATATACACAGGCAATTAGTAAAATATATAAGCCTACAGGTATGAAATTGTTCTAAGAGGTTGTAATTTGATATTTGATGCCTCGTTTATAGATTTTGTAACATCGCTATTTCCTTCAATAAATCCATATGTACAAGAACAAACAAAACATAGTTTAAAACAGTTCTATGAGCATGGAAAAACATTTGAATGTTATAATAACAAACTTCTCGATGGCATATGCCAGGGTGATATTATTGAAAATGTTAATGTTCCAATAATAGGAATTGACGGTTCTATTAATATGGCTAAACGAACCGTTTTAATAATTTCAAATTCTTGTGATATAGAGAATGATGATTATATTTTAATTGCACCATTTTATTCTTTTGATGAGGGGTGCTTTTCAAAATCGCAAATAACAGAATTAAAAAATAATAAGTTCTTTGGAAAAATGTATTTTCCTGATGTATCTGAAGAAGAAATATTTGCTGATTTTTCATATATTCAATCTATGCCAAAACAATATTTTATTGATGGCAGAAAAAATAATCAAATGTGTATAAAACATTCTCTTAATCTTGTGGGATTCTACCTACTCTTATGCAAATTAACAATACATTTTATGAGACCAGAGGATAAACAATTACAATCAGGCAGGGAACATATTGATTTCAATTTAGATGAAAGATAATACTCAAGAATTATATGTTCATTCTTGATTGTGTCAATTTTAGTTCGCAATTTTGTTTTTGAAAAAAGTCATAAATCCATCATGCTGCGTTAAACAGAATTTCCTTTTGAACTTTTATTGAAGTGGCATTTATGTAGCAACGCTCAGTCTGCCAGTCCTCTGAATACTCAAGCAGATAGCTTGTTATCAGCCTTATATAAGCATTCGTTGACGGAAAAATGCCGACAACAGATGACCTTCGCCGGATTTCACGGTTAAGCCGTTCAAGCGTGCTAGTGCTTGAAATCTTACGACTGTCCAGTTCCTCAAAAGCGTAAAATTGAACGGAATCTTCAAATCCTTCTTCAAGACATTCTACTGCCTTGGGAAATGATTTTTCATATTCCTCGCAGAAATCATCCTTCAGTGCTCTTGCCGATTTTTCATCAGGAACTTTCCGGATAAGCTTCAGCCTTGCACCAACTTTTTCCTTGTCTTTCTGCCGAACATATGCAAGTATATTCCGCATGAAATGAACCTTACACCTCTGCCATGTAGTTTCAGGCATGGTTTTGCGTATCGCCGCCTGAAGCCCCTTGTGTGCATCGGAAACGCACAGCCAGACTTTCTCAAGTCCGCGTTCCCGGAGCTTTCTGAAAAGAGCTGAATATGTCTCTTCAGATTCATTTTCCATAGGCTCCACAGCAAGAATTTCCTGCTGCCCTTCAAGATTTACCGCCTTAATTACCATCACGGCCTTGTTGGTAATTCTGTGGTTGTCACGAATCTTTTCATAAAGAGCGTCTACCCAGATTACCGGATACTCTGCTTCCAGCCTGCGCTTACGGAACTCATCGACCATCTGGTCAAGAGAACTGTTTATCCGGCTGACCTCAGAGGCGCTCAGGCTTTCAATTCCGAGTTTCTTCGCTATATGCTCAATCTTGCGCGTTGATACTCCGTTCAGCCAGCATTCCTGCACGACCTGAATGAGCGCCTGTTCGCTGCGTTTCTTCTCCGTCACAAAGAACGGGATATAGCCGCCCTGTCGTATTTTGGGAACCGAAAGATAAACTGTCCCGAGCCGTGTATCAAAGCGGCGGATTCTGTAGCCGCATCTGTAACCGGTGCGGCTTTGCGCGTGAATCTCTTTTTCGGCTCCGGTCTTATGCGCAACTTCAATCTCCATGAACTTGTCCATTACCCACTGGAGCATTTCCAACATAGGATCTGTTGACGTTACAAAATCCAGTAGTTTTTTTTCAAAAAATGCAGTATCGTTCTTCTTGGCCATTGTTTGTTCCTTTTTTGTTAGTGTGCTAACCAACATTCTGGAATTTTCAATGGCTTTTTTCTACCCCAAATTGCGAACTTTATTGTACAGTATCGTCATTTCAGTTCCTCAAAAGTGAAACCAATCAAGCCTAAATATATGTCCGATAAAGTCTCATTATATGTTCGTAAAATATAATAAGAAATAAAATTGTTTTTTTTGTTTTTAAAATTAAAAGCACCAAGACAACGAACATTATTATTCTCAAACATTAAATCCCAGTTGTTCTCAGGTCCTATTTTAAAACAACATATAATTACACTATCTTCTTTCCGTTCGTACTTATACATTCTAGATTTAGTTTCTTTAAAAAAGGCTTCTAAAATTGCATTGCTATAGTGTAAAAATATAGCATCATTCTTTTTTCCTAAAATTTTATTTGTCATTACTTCTATTTTTCTATTATCCCAATAAATTTCATTCTCTGAGAAAATAATTTTTGACGTTTCAGTTTTTTTATTGAAGAGTTTAGTTACTATGAGGTTTTCATTGTCATTTTGAAAAATCAGCAATAACCTGTCATCGTAGTAAACTTGAATTTTATCATCACTCTGTTTGATAATTAAATTATTCCCATAATAACCGGAAAGTTTATCAAACCCATTAGTTAAACCTGTTAATAATCCACTTTCATTAAAATTGAGTATTATATTTTTTTCGGACAGTTTATTTTTTCGATTGAATTTTGAGTAATATTTATTGATTTCCGCATTAAAACATAAATTTATGTTTTCTCCGAAGATACAAAAGCTTGAAAATATCAAAAATAAAATACTTATTAGTTTTTTCATATGTTAGTCCTGAACTGTAATAATTGAGGTGTTTTTTTCAATTTTTTCGTTTAATTGAAATAATTTTACGTTTAACCACATTTTAAACTTACTGAAAACACCAACACAACCTGCGGTGTTACTATAGCCTGTAGCGTGGACATTATATCCGCTCGAACGTGTTGTTTTTTGTGAACCATCTTCGTTTAAAACAGGATTACCATCCGAATCATATACTGGTAACAATTGAGATGCAGATGTTCTTAATTGTTGTGAACCGTATTTATCAGCTTCCGTTTTCCCCTGAGAATCTTTTTTTGTCTTATCGGACTGTTTTACTTCTGTAATTTTCCAAGTCCCATTAGGATATTGGGTCCAAAAACTACCATCTGAGGCGTCCCGTTGATTAGTATTTACATTAGCAGCAGGATCCTGTGTTGTATCCCCATCAGGAACAACATGTGTTGTTACTTTTGAATTAAAATTTATTAAAGTTGCTCCTCCTATTTCAAATTTTGTATTCATACTTTGTTCTGACTTATCAACAGTCAAAGTTAATTTTTTCCCATCCGGATCGGTATACTTCACAGGATTATTGCCCGCATAGTGATATAGTTGTAAGTTTACAATATTGAAGATACCACCCTGTCCCGGCAGGCTTTGGTTGTATTTCTTCGCCTCATCACTTACAGGAGTCTGCGGAATGTACTCCCCGACCGCCGGATCGGTCGACAACCACCTACTGTACTTCGCATCGAGGTATCTCGCTCCATAGTAGTAGAGTCCGGTTTCTTCATCTTGCTCTTTCGCAGTAAATTTGTATGGCAGGAAACGTAAGCCTTCTTCCGTCTTTGACTTCTTCTCTACCCAGAGCTCTCCATACGGCGTGTATTCAATACGTTGGTACTCGTTTCCCTCATAGTCTGTTACAAGCTGTGCCGAGCCTAGATGGTCAGGGTGATAGTAATACCTGTGGTGATACTCATCGCTTTGCCCATAGCTTAT
Source organism: Treponema parvum (assembly GCF_017893965.1). Classification (NCBI taxonomy): domain Bacteria; kingdom Pseudomonadati; phylum Spirochaetota; class Spirochaetia; order Treponematales; family Treponemataceae; genus Treponema; species Treponema parvum. Next base: position 375,349 of record NZ_CP054142.1, on the reverse strand, counting down.
ATCAAGCTTACTTGTCTGCTTGGTTACGATCCTTGTCTCACCTAGGTAGATGTGCTTTGAATACTGCCCTTCAGGAAGTCCCGTATCAGTGTGCCATGTCCACATAGTGTTAAAGTATAATGTCTCACTTGAGTTAGAGAGTCCATTTGGCAGCTCTGTTTCCGTCCGCACTATATGCATAGCGCGTGTCATAGACAGAGTTTACGCTTCGGCTTAAAAGGTTTCTGCTGTTCCATTCATAGGTACGTTTGTTAGTTGAGACAGGCTTTTTTCCCGTATTGTTATTGCCCCAAGGCCATGCCCATGCATAGTCGGCTTCATAGACGGGATTTCCCTCTTCATTCGTGTGTGAGGTTACGGTTACGGGTGTAAGAGTCGTCGTGTCTTCATTAGGAGATGTTCCGTCGCTTTCGGATGTAACATTCCCGTTTTTATCATATGTATAATATCTAAAGCCTTTCTTCTCACTTCCTACTCTCTTTAAGCGGTGTGCATAGTCCGTATCATACTCATATGTAAACTCATAGTTTAAATCGTCTCCACTCTTCTTCTGCATTGCAGGAGTGATTATTTCAGTACTCTTCTTATTTATCATGTTCCCGATTTCATCAAAGGAGAAGTTTTGACTGTAAGAGCTTAGATAATCAGGCGATCCTATAATACCGTAGGGGTTGTCTTCCGTAGTACCTTCTGCAAAAATAAGCTGATAAAGAGAATCATAGGTATATGTCTGCTTTGTGCTGTAGCGCGCTCCGTTCATACAGTTATTATCATAGCCTAATACATTACCTACATCGTCAAAGGTGTAGTCTATGTTTTGATATTGCATCCCGAATTTGTTTTCGGTGTTTATGTGCTTTAGCCATCTCATATCGTCATCATACGTGTAGTTTGTCTCAACTCCGTTTCCGTATTTTATATACACTCTCTGGCTGTATTCGTCATATCCTATGTTCTCTATGTAAGTGTACTCTTGAGAGTCGTGTATGCCTTTTATACTTCTGACCTGTCCTCCTTCGTCATAGCCGTAAGTAACTTTTTCCCTGTCAGGATATGTAATGCTCTGCATTCGGCCGAGGTAGTCGCTTACATATTCCATTACGGATGTCTTTTCACTCTCATGTGACGGTATGTGTCTTTTAAGCGTTCGCTTTTCTTTTATAACTTCTCCGAGCTTTCCGTACTCATATGCGGCAAGTTTCATAACCGATGCAAGCAACGAAAGCATTTCCGAAACGCATACCGGCATAACTGTAAGCGCCATCAGCGTTCTAGGCAAAGCAAAACCGCCTTCAGTTTCTCCAACAAAGTGATAGCCGTATCTTTTCCTTAGCTAAGGTTACACAACCCCTATATATTTTTCTACTATCGTGTTCTGCAATAATTGTGAAAAATTCACATGATTTTTCTCTGCAAGCGTATTTACCCATTTCGGAAGCGTTATATTTTTTCTTATGGATTTACTTGAATACTTTTCACTATATGAATCCATATCCAATATAAGTATAGTTATAAAACTCTTATCATCTGTTAATTTTATTTTTGCCGGATCGCTTGCTTTCGGTATGCTTTCTCCCTCCTCCATCTCCGTCAGTATCCATCCTGAAGCCGCATCTATGCCCATCTCTATCGCCTCGATAAGAGAAAACCCTCCAGAAACACATCCTTTCAAATCGGGAAATTCCACACTATAACTGGTATCTTCTTCACAGTATGTTATAATCGCCGGATATGCTAATTTCATGTTCTTTTCCTCCGTTATGCTTATTTCAATCCCGCCTGCTTTAGGATTGCTTTTACCGTTCCGATGGGTATATCCCCTTTATGATTCGGTACCGTAACTTTTCCGGATTTTACACTATGTTTATATTGATTGTGAGAGCCCTTTGCTGTAACAAAATACCACCCGTCAGCCTTGAGTATTTTTTCTATCTCTTTTACCGTCATCTCATCTCTATTTATAGTATACACACTATGCGCATTGTTAGCAAGCCGTCGCGTCGTGTTGATCTGTTTTTCCGCTAATGTTTATAGATTCTATATTTTTCCCCTTCTACAAAGTGCATTCGCCTTTCAGCAACGGTTATCCTCTTCTCATCATAGCTTACAGCTCCGCTTATGTTCCATCCGACTTTGCTTGTCTTTGTGTGTTTTTTCGAGATGCCGACGAGCTTTAACTCGCTGTATTATCGCGAGTTAAAACATCGCATTCTACCATTCCCTGAACCGCCGATAAATGTGCATTAAGATCAATCGAATAAAATATCGTCCGCATCGATAAGCTTGTCTCGGCAAAAAACCATCGCTCGGGAAAGGCAGTGCATGAGCTGGCGGACATTACCGGGCCAATCGTAAGACTCTAAAAGTGAAAGCGCCGCATCGGAAATACGGCAGGAATTTTTGCTTAAAAAATTTTCAGCAAGGGGAGCTATGTCTTCGACACGTTCGCGAAGCGGCCTTAAGCGTATCGGAAAAACGTTTATTCTGTCGTAAAGATCTTCCCGAAATAATTTTTGTTCTATGAGCGACTGAAGATCCGCGTTCGTCGCAAAAATCAGCCGTGAATTTACCGTATTTTCTTTTACCGCTCCAACGGGACGAAAAGCGCCTGTTTCCAAAAATCTTAAAAGCTTAGCCTGCACTGAAAGAGGCGTGTTGGCTATCTCATCCAAAAAAAGTGTTCCTCCGTCGGACAAAAGCAAAAGCCCCGAAGAATCTACGGCGCCCGTAAAAGCTCCGTGCCTCGACCCGAACAATTCGGTATCGGCTAAATTTTCAGACAGCGTTCCCATATCGAGCACGCAAAAAAGAGATTTTCTGCGTTTGGATAATCTATGAATAAACGAAGCAGCAAAACTTTTACCCGTTCCCGGTTCCCCTAAAAAGATGACCGGCAAATCCGAGCGCGCCGCCAATGCCAGCTGGAATTTCAATTTTTTTGCGGCAGGAGATCCGCCTATAATTTCCGAGAGTATGAAATTCTCAAAATCGGAAAGTTCTACGGATTCGGCAGGATCATATTCCGGCGGATTTTTACCGGATCGCAAAAGAATATCCTCGTCGCAGGGAAGCGGAATAACCGAAGCGTCGGGATTTTCCGTAGACTGTAAAAAAGACAAAACTTCATCCTGAGGCATTATAAAATGCGTATTTTTTTTCACTCGGTCTTCTTGATAAAACGAAGTTTGTATTTTATTTAAAACCGCCTTATCCGCTATTTGGGGATCTATAAATAAGGCATTCCGCCGTCTGCCGCGCGAGCCGGAAATGTCGGAAAACAAAGGTGCATTTATAAATTTAGGATCCGAATAAAAATGCACTTCCGTACCTGCGTAAAGGCGCCTCCTGAAAAAATTTGCAATCTCAGGCCGCGCAGTATAAACATGTATTTCACTGGATAAAACAGCGGAAAGCATATTTTTCCCCCTTTCAATCCTCCTTACTTTTTCGGCTTCAATCGATACCAGACAAGCAGTATTGTAAACCATAAAAAGGGAAAAACAAGAAATAATTTTAACGGATTATGTAAAATTTCATGAAATATCTCAAAACCTTTATCAAATGCGTCGTCACTTATGCGCTTTAGCCTTTTTGAAAATATTCCTATCGCGTCTTTGTAATACAAGAATATGCTTGAAGAAAACTGATTCCTGCGGCGGTAAGCCCATACGTCTTTTTCTTTTATGCCGCTGCACAAAAGAGCAAGCGACGGAGAAGCTTTAAATACGGCCTGGACTACGTCTTTTTCAAAGGTTTCGGTATATTTCCCTGCACAGCGGCCCACTATGTGAAGTTTGGGGAACGTTGAACGCACATTGTTTTCCGCATCGTCAAGTTGTTTTTTGTACCCGCCGAGCAAAAACAATGTCTTATAGTGAATTTCAAGTATGGAAAGAATTTCTATGAGCGCCGTAAAAGGATTATATCTTACAGGAACGGGCTTTTTAAGAAATTCCGCAGCGCGCAGTATGCTTTTTGAAACGGGAATAACGAGATCCGCATTTCGAACGCATTCTGCATAATCGTTTTGACCGCGCGCCTTTAATAAATTCCAAACCGACAAAAACACTATCTGTTTAGTACCGGGTTTTGCTAAAAGTTCAAGAATGTTCCCTTCCATTTCTTCCGGACGGCAAACGTCTACCGGCACTCCCAAAATTTCTATACGCTGTAAAGACATCAGTTTTTTCCTGTCACTAAATTTTGCAAGACTGCAATTCCGTACAAGGCGGCCGTCTCGCATCTTAAAATATTTGTTCGAAAATGAACCGGTATAAAACCGTTTTCTTTCAAAAAAGACATTTCGGAGGGGCTTATTCCGCCTTCACAGCCTACTGCAAGCCCCGCAAGTCTTATCCGCCGATCCTCGCAATTCTCGCCGCGCGGCAGGGGCGATCTTCCCGTGCTGTCATAAAAACCCAATACGGCATAGTCCATTCCAAGCGTGTCATAAGTTTGTTCCGTAAGCGCAAAGGCCGCGCTGTTTTTTACTTCGGCGGATCTTTGTTGCCACAGACCTACAGCCTCGTCCAAACCGCACGGATTTTCAAAGACGGTGTTCACAGGGGAACCGCTTTGCTGGCGGGCATCTTTTATTATACGCAATATCCTTTCTCTGCGCGATGCGTTAAAAAACGTTCCGGCTTTTTGCGTATATTCGCCTATTACGGGTACTATACGCGCTACGCCGCATTCCGTAGCCTGTCTTATAATTATATCCATTTTTTGCGGCCGTGCAATAAACTGAAAAAGCCAATACTCCGCCTGAAAATCTTCGATTAAGGACGCCTGAGTTCCGCGCGTAATGTTTTTTCCCTCGTCGCACGCCTTCAATTCAAGGAATCTTTTATTTTCATATATGCCGCACACTTTCATGTCTTGAAGATCTCCATTCGTAAGCCGCACGGATACGAGATCTCCTTTTTTTACACGTAGAACTTGTTTAAAATAGCGGTAATCCTTTCCTTCTATGCGTAAAATTCCGTGCGGATCGACAGAAACGGAAGCTATAAACTGTCTCATTCCTTTGCGCTTTGGGCTATTCCTTTTTCGGAAGCAGCCTCCTGCAATTCTTTTAGAGTTTTTGAAGACCGCATCAACTCCCGGAAATTTTCTTTTTCCAAAATACCGATAGCTTCGTTAAGCTGAATGTCATAATCAAGATCGTATGCGGGCATTCCCTTTGTGCGGTAAACTTCCATACGTATAATTCGCCGCATGGTACGTATGTCAAACGGATATTTTTTATACAAAACATTCGCATAAGAAGCTATGTCGTTTTCGGACATATCGGGATGAGATTCGACATACTTGGCGACTGTATTATCTTTCATCATTTCGGAAAAATTTTTCTCTTCTTCTTCCGTGAGCTCAGGGTGCAATACTTCGCGGTCGGGAGGAATGCCGATCTTGTCGATATTCGTGTCGCTCGGCGTATAATAGCGAGCAACCGTTACCTTGCAGCCGTCAACATAACCCAATTGTATCACCTGTTGGACGGATCCCTTACCGTAAGTATTTTGTCCCACAAGATAGGCCAAATGATAGTCTTTGAGCGCGCCGGCGAGGATTTCGGAAGCGCTGGCGGACCCCTTGTTAATAAGAACCACGATAGGAATGTCTTTGGGCATTGTAGTCTTTATGCGGCTCGCCGTATATTCGTAAGTATCATAAGGAACGCGACTTTTAGTAGAAACTATTACTCCGTTATCTATAAATTTATCCGCTACATCGACGGCGCTTGTGATAAGTCCTCCCGGATTGTTTCGCAGATCTATTATCAGGCCTTTAAAGTCGTTCTTTTTAAATTCATTCAAACCTTCTTCAGCCCGCTTTGCGGTTTCGGGCGTGAATTCGATGAGCTTAAGATAACCCAAGGAATTTATCATAGCATATTTTACGGTAGGAACTTCTATAAGCTCTCGTACCAGAGTCTTCGTAAAATTCATGTTTTTGCCGCGCAAAAATGAAACTTCTACAGGATCTCCTACCTTGCCGCGCAGGTGAAGCAGAACCTCATTCATTGTCATATCGACTGTAGAAAGTCCGTCTATTGCGGTGATAAGGTCTCCTGCATGAATTCCCGCTTTGGAGCCGGGCGTGTTTTCTATCGGCGACACAACTTCGACATACGCCGGTTTTTCAGGAGAATTTGAGACGATCTTTGTTATGGAAAGTCCGACTCCTCCGAATTTTCCTACAGTGGTATCGGCAAGCTCCCGCACGGAATTGCTGTCAAGATAAATCGAATACGGGTCTTCAAGCGCATTCATCATTCCTTTTATGGCGCCTTCGTATAATATTTTCGGATCTATTTCATCCACATAGTTTTGATCGACAAATTTCAAAGCGTTTTTTATACGCCTTAAATACTCATTCGTCTGACCCGAAGCTTCAGAAGCCGATACAGCCGCAGATTGAGTAAAGCACTGAGAAGATATCAAAAGCAGTAAAGCGAAGTAAACGGCGCCTACGAAGCGTCTTAAAATTTTATTGTCCATATAAGTTATTTTATGTTACGTAAAGGATTTGTCAAGGCAAGCGATATTATGTTATACTGCTTTTATGCAAATCATACCTGTTGCAAGCGGAAAAGGCGGCGTCGGAAAAAGCCTTTTGTCGGCGAACATGGCCATCGCGCTTGCTCAGTCCGGCAAGAAAGTCGTTCTTGCAGACCTGGATCTCGGCGCATCGAATCTTCACCTTGTACTCGGTCAGAGTTCTCCGAAAACGGGGATCGGCACGTGGATTTCGGAACGCAGCGATTTTGACGGCATAATTACCGTTACCGATTACGCCAACCTCAATTTTATCGCCGGCGACAGTGAAATTCCGGGTCTTTCATCGCTGGGACTGGAAACAAAACGCAAACTCATTTCAAACTTGCTGAATATAAAGGCCGATTACCTCGTGCTTGACTTGGGAGCGGGAACGCATTCAATCATACTTGACATGTTCTTGCTTTCTCCGCAGGGTATCGTCGTGACGGCTCCCACGGTTACGGCAACTCTAAACGCATACCTTTTTTTGAAAAATGCGGTATTTAAACTGATAAATTCGACTTTTAAAAACGGTTCTCCGGGACGCAAGTGGCTTAATAAGCTAAAAAAGACTTCTCAGTCGATGCAGCGGCTTTATATCCCTAAAATGATAGAGGAACTAGGCAATGTCGACGCGGAAAACACCGTCATTCTTAAGCGCCGCATGGAAAAATTCTGTCCGCGCCTTATAATCAATATGATAGACGATCCTAAAGATACGGAAAAGGCTCTGAAAATAAGAAGATCCTGTACACAGTACCTCGGACTCGATATAGAGTATTTGGGCGTGATGTACCGCGACGCCTATCAGGACAAGGCGCTTTCTTCAAGGCTGCCGGTGATAATTTATAAACCGCAAAGCATCCTTTCTCAAGGGATTTCCAGAATTGCGGAAAAAATAATAACGTCCGAAACGGTCAGTTTTGATGCCGACCTCAGTTCAGGCGAAGGAGGAGATCAAAACGATTCCTTCAATGCCATAAGCGAAGAAGCCGAAGAAGATTACACGCAAAAAATGGAAAGCCTTCAAGATCTCATAGGCGGAGGAACTTTTTCCACAGGCGAACTTTCGGAAATGATAAAGACTCTTCAATTCGACATGACGCAATTAAAAAAAGAAAATATTCTTCTAAAATCAAAACTTGTAAAGGCTGCCGAACAAGGCTTTAAGGTGTAAAAATGTATTTGCCTCTTTCGATCACATACCCCTCATGGCTGCATCCGGAAATTTTTCCCGGAATACCGGTGCTCGGACTCATACGTTGGTACGGACTGATGTACATAGTAGCGTTTTTTGTCGCTTACACTCTTTTTAAAAGATTGGTAAAAGAAGGCTTTTTGGATACTCAAGAATACAAGGTAAGCGAGGAAGATATTTTTTCATTTTTCACTACCGTCATTCTGTTCCTTTTAATAGGCGCCCGTGTTTTTTCTACGCTAGTCTATGACACAAGCGGATTATATTGGTCTAAACCGTGGCTTATTTTTTGGCCTTTTTCCGAAAACGGAAATTTTACGGGACTGGCAGGAATGTCTTACCACGGAGGATTTATAGGAGCGCTTTTAGGCTCCGTTTTTTGGTGTGTCCGAAAAAAAAAGCCGGTTCTAAGGTGGGCCGACGCCGCATCTTGCGTGATCCCGGCCGGATACACTTTCGGACGATTGGGCAATTTTTTAAACGGCGAATTATACGGGCGCATTACGACAATGCCGTGGGGAGTTGTTTTTCCGCACGCCCAAAGATTTTCAAAATCACTCGATTGGTTACAGGATTTTGCGCAAAAAGCGGGACTTGATCTTACGGCGGCGTCAAACCTTGTAAACCTGCCGCGTCACCCGAGCCAGCTTTACGAAGCTTTTTTTGAAGGGCTGATTCTTTGGGCGGTTATATGGGCTTTGCGAAAGAAAAAACTTTTTGACGGATTTTTAGCGGCCGTTTATACATTCGGCTACGGCGCCGTTCGATTTGTGATAGAGTATTTTCGAGAACCCGATGCGGATTTGGGATACCGCATAATGAAAGAAAGCAACGCGCCTATTTATCTGAACACGTCTCTTATGAATTTGTCTACGGGGCAAATCTTATGCCTTATCATGATGGCGGCGAGCCTCTTGTTCGTCGCAGTCCGTATCATAGGAACTTCCGGCAAACAAAAATCCGGCTAAACGCGGAAAATCAAAAAACCGGCGCCTTAAAACTGCAAAGCCCTAAGAGCGCCGGTCAGATCAAGCGAGCTGTCCGAAAACTGAAGTTTTGGGACAGCTCTCAAAAGAGTCAAATTACAACAAAAAACTATTTTTTCAATAATTCCGCAAGTTTTTCGGCGGTAAAGCCCAAATGCTCTGCAACCTTTCCGGCAGGACCGGATTCTCCGAAGCGGTCAATACAGAAAATATCCTCGTGAGAAGTGGCAAATCTGTCCCAGCCCATGCTGATACCGGCTTCAGCCGTAACTACGCGTTTTGCAGAGCCGATTATCCTGTCCTGAAATTCTTTGTCTTGTCTTCCGAACAAATTCAAATCAGTAACGGAAACCACACGGATCTTTTTATTCGGAACGAGTTTTACGGCTTCAAGCGCCATATTCACTTCCGATCCTGTGGCCAAAATAGTTATGCCGGGCTTTGCCGAACCTTCAAGCACTACATAAGCTCCCCTGCGGGCGGTCTTTTTCCAATCCGGATCCGCCTTTTGGTAAACCTGCAAGGCCTGCCTCGTAAACGCCATACAGACGGGATGATCCTTGCTTTCCATTGCCATCTCCCATGCAAGCTCGGTTTCCTGCGGATCTCCGGGGCGCAAAAACTGAACGTTGGGAATAGCACGCAAACCCGCAAAGGTTTCGATCGGCTGGTGCGTAGGGCCGTCTTCACCCACATAGATGGAATCGTGCGTAAGTATGTAGATGGGATTTATTTTTTGCAATGCCGCAAGGCGAAGCGAAGCGCGCATATAATCCACAAACACAAGGAACGTTGCTCCGAATGCGCGCAATCCTCCGTGCAGGGTAATGCCGCAGCAAACGGCCGACATCGCAAATTCTCTTATGCCGAATTCGATATAGCGACCTTTTCTGTTTGAAAAAGTGTATATGCCGTCGGAATTTTCAAGCTTCGTCTTATTGGATCCTGTAAGATCTGCGGATCCGCCTACAAGATTCATGTATCGGCTTGCCATAACGTTTAAAACTTTTCCGTTCACATCGCGGGTAGCGGCTTTATCTCCGGTCTTATAAACAGGATATGAAGCCTTGCCTGTCGCTTTGCCTTTAAAAAAGGCGTCCCACGTTTTTCTGAGTTCGGGATTTTCTTTGGACCATGCTTCAAATTCCGCATTCCAATTCTTTTCGGCCTTCGCGAACAATTCTTTTTTGCTTTTAAAATACTCGTAAGCTTCGGGAACTACGTAAAACTGTTTGTCTTCGGGTAAGCCGAGCTTCTTCTTAGCCTCAAGCACGCCTTGCACGCCGAGCGGAGAACCGTGCACATCTGCAGTATTTTCTTTGGGAGCGCCCTTGCCTATTACGGATTTAAGCATGATTAAAGTCGGCTTATCTTTGCATTTCTTTGCTTCTTCCGTCAGAGAAACTATCCCCTCAACATCGTACATCGAGCCTTTTAAAACCTGCCATCCGTAGGCTTCATAGCGTTTGGCGATGTCGTCGGTAAACGTTATGTCGGTAGAACCGTCAATGCTTATGCGGTTTTCATCGTAAAATACGATGAGTTTTCCAAGTTTTAAATGCCCCGCAAGGCTTGAAGCTTCGGAAGAAACGCCTTCCATCAAACAGCCTTCACCCACCAAGGAATAAGTATAATGATCGACTACAGTGTGTTTGGAGGTGTTAAAGCGGGCTGCAAGCATTGTTTCGGCGATAGCCATTCCTACGGCCATTGAAATTCCCTGCCCCAGAGGCCCGGTAGTACATTCAACTCCGTCGGTTAAACCGTATTCCGGATGCCCTGCACATTTTGAACCGATCTGTCTGAAATTCTTTATATTCTGCAGCGACACCTTGTATCCTGCAAGATGCAATATGGAATACAAAAGCATGGAACCGTGTCCTGCCGATAAAACAAATCTGTCCCTGTCGGGCCATTTTGAGTTTTCGGGGTTGTGTTTCATTATTTCGCCGTATAAGACGGCTGCAAGCTCGGCAGCTCCCATAGCAATTCCGGGATGTCCAGAATTCGCTTTTTGAACGGCATCCATCGACAAACTTCGTATGGACAATGCAGCTGCGGCAATTCCCTTTTGATTCATAAAAACCTCTCTTTTATCTTATTTTATAGGGCATCTCGAAAAACTCGCCTTTAGCGATTTTTTTTCGAGATTTCGACGAGTTGTGACTCGCTGTATTATCGCGAGTTACAACATCGCATTTTTAAAGTTAACTCTAAAAACTGCAGTTTTTAGAGCTTCCCTATAATTTTAAAACCTTTTTTACTCTGTTCGATAACCGAAGCCCGTATAATAGGTCTTATATCATAAAAATTAAATTCCATTCCTTCAAGCGAAAGCATCATAGCTTCCGATTCTTCATTGATGTACGCGGGCGTCATCTCAAGCGACTCAAGCATGTGAAGCAGATGAGTATAAAGCTGTGTTAATATTACCAGTTCCTGTTGCGGAAGTTTTTCCAAATCTACGGCTTCCGACATGATATCGCACATAAGAGAACACGCTTCCCTGTACAATTTAAGAGCGCTGTGCCTTACCGCTCCGGTAACAAAATCTGCAAACCAATTATATGTTTTGGCGATCTCCGCTTTTCTGTTTTCTATGCGCTGTTTGACGTCTCGTATCTCTTTTTTTTCAAAGGGGAGCGATTTAAGTGATTCTTCCAGGCCGATCGTATCGTTCTTTTTTTGATACATAAGATCTTTAATGTAAGTATCTATCAGAAAATCAATCGAAGGAAGCCAATCTTCCGCCGATAATTCCTTAAAAGAGCTGTTCCATGCGCCTACTGCCGGAACGTCTTCTCCGATCCGCCACAACCTAGACTCCACCCCGTAGTTTTCAAAGCCGATTTTTTTAGACCTTTGTAAAAGTTCTTCCACGGAACCGCATTCTTCACACGAAAGCTCGTCGCCGTGTTTGAAAAAAACATTAGCCAGCTGTTCTTCAATAGAATTTAACGGCCCGATATCGTCAAAACCTTCAAGAAGATATTTTTCAAGTTTATCGTACCATTCCTGCCTTTTTACGTCGTCCTTACGGATCTTAAGGCCGTGATCGCTCGTTTTTATAGGTGAAACTGAAAAAGTGCCCGCATCCCAGTCTATGAGTTCGCAGAGAATTCTATCCCCGTAATGAATGCCGAAAGCTTTTTGGAACGGTTCCAAAGAAATTCCCGTAAGCCATACCTTTTGCGGCAATTCAAAATCCAAACTTGCAAGATCCAAATCTTCGTTTGCAGGATCGGCGGCTATATACTGGCTCACATATTCTTCTCCGAACAGTAAAAAGAATTTAGCAGCCGAAAAGCTGTCAAATTCTTTAGACGTTTTGTAAAGTGAAGCTCCGTTAAATAAAAAATTCAGCGAAAACGAAAGCGTTTCGGGGTTTGCAAAGGGCATAAACCTGTGTCCCGGAATAAACATGTTTTTGTCTATTTCTTCTTGAGTAAGTTTAAATGAAAATTTTTTTCCGGTAAAGGCGCCCGCCCTTGTTATATAAACGCCTTTGTGAAGTTCAAAGACAAAGGGGCTTGTTTCAAGATAATCTTTGCAATCCTTTAAGCTTATTTTACCCTTTCCTTTTATGAGGAATTCCTGAAGCGCTTCGGCTGTAAACGGATAGGGATAAGTTCTGAGAAACTGATTTATGACCGCTTCCGATGAAACATACATATATATAAGATACTATGAATACCCACAAAATAAAACAGGCCGATAAAAAAATCTACGAAATGAAGATCTTTTAACTAGTTTTCACGAATGCTTCTCAGTTCGGCGTTGACTACGCTGCCGATACTTTCCAACTGCGAAAGATTTATCCCGGACGCTTTTATGGTTATGCGCCTGTGCGCCGGATCGTCGCCTTCCCAAGTTATCAGCGAAATTATGTTTCCGTTCAGATCCGCTATAGCCTGCGTTATTTTTGCAAGGATCCCGGGCTGGTCGCTTACCATAAACGTTGCGCGCACGCCGGGTTGGCGCACGCCGAAGAGGTTTATGAGCGCATTGAACAGATCGCTTTCCGTTATTATGCCGACAAGCAGATCTCCCTTCATAACGGGAAGACAGCCTATACCGTTGTCTATCATTATCCTTGCAGCCTCTTCCACAACTTCGTCCTCCGACACTGTGCGGACATTTTTATGCATGACTTTTTCAACCGTAAGTTTTGAAAGCAAATAGCCTATTTCATACATGTCCAATGTCGTAGCAGCCGAAGGGCTCGCCCTGTTCAAATCATTTTTTGTTATAATTCCTACAAGGCGTTTCGATTCGTCCAAAACCGGTAACTTGCTGATCTTCTGCTTCATCATAAGCGCCTTCGCATCCGTCACGGACACGGAAGGAGAAATATAAACCGGGTTTCGCGTCATTATATCTTTAACTCTCATAATTCCTCCGGATAAATTAATCTTCAAGCTACATTATAGCACATTTTTGCGCACAGACTGCACACACAATCGACTGCACAATCGAGCCCGCGTAAAACACAAGCGGCAAATCTTGCTGGCGCAGCATTATCCTAGCCGCCCAAATACGCTTCTTTTACGGCCGGATCCTTTGCAAGGTCGGCGGCGGCTCCCGTTTTAGTGATCGCCCCGGTTTCCAAAACGTAGGCTCTGTCCGCTATGGACAAAGCTTTAAACGCGTTCTGTTCTACAAGAAGAACCGTAGTTCCTTCTTTGTTGATCCGCTGAATTATTTCAAATATTTCATCTACGAGGATGGGCGCAAGCCCCATGCTTGGTTCGTCAAGCAAAAGAAGAATGGGGTTGGCCATTAGCGCCCTTCCTATCGCCAACATCTGCAATTCTCCTCCGCTCAAAGTACCCGACACCTGTTTTAGTCGCTCCTTCATGCGCGGAAAAAATTCAAACACTTTTTCCATATCCGCCTTTATGCCGGCCTTATCGTTCCTCTTATATGCGCCCAATTCCAAATTTTCTTTAACCGTAAGATTTGCAAAGATACGTCTGCCTTCCGGCACTTGAATAAGATTTCTCAAAACAATTTTATCGGCTTCCATGTCGGTGATGTCTTCGCCGTTAAAAAAAACTTTTCCTGACTGCTTTTTTATTATGTTGGAAATGGCGTGGAGTGTAGTAGTCTTACCCGCTCCGTTTGAACCGATAAGAGTAATTATTTCTCCCTTTTCCACGGAAAAAGAAATTTTACGAATAGCCTTGATCGCTCCGTACGAAACTTCCAGATCTTTTACTTCAAGCATCCAGAGCCTCCTGTCCCAAATAAGCCTTTATTACCTGCGGATCCGACCTTATTTCTTCGGGCAATCCTTCGGCGATGATTCTGCCGTAATCAAGAACCATAATCCGCTCGCAAATTCCCATGACAAGACGCATGTCGTGTTCGATAAGAAGTATCGTCAAATCGAATTTTTTGCGTATAAAGGCTATGAGCTTCATCAATTCCGCCGTTTCCTGAGGATTCATGCCCGCCGCGGGTTCGTCAAGCAAAAGGAAGGTCGGGTTCGACGCAAGCGCTCTCACTATTTCAAGTTTACGCTGTTCGCCGTACGGTAAATTTTTTGCCGTTTCATTCTTTTTATTGTCGATCTTAAAAAGGCTTAAAAGCTCGTTTACCTGAACCGTCATAAGCTCTTCGTCATGCCTAAAACGCGGCGTACGCAGCAGCACGTCCAGAGGATTTACCGACCTGCTTGAATGCAATGCGACACGCACATTGTCCGCCACGCTCATGCCCGGAAAAAGCCTTATGTTTTGAAACGTTCTCGCCATTCCCATCTTATTAAGTTGATAGGGATGCGATTTATTTATTATTCTGATCTTACCGCTTCTGTCCCAAAAGGTTATCTGCCCTTCCGTGGGGCGGTAAATGCCGCTCAGCATATTGAACACGGTAGTTTTTCCGGCGCCGTTAGGGCCTATGAGTCCTACAAGTTCTCCGTGCGAGATCTTGCATGAAAAATCGCTTACCGCTCTAAGCCCGCCGAATACGATAGATATGTCGGACGCCTGTAAAACCGTCTTTTCGTCTCTCATCTTTTATCTCCGTTTTTTGTTCCGACATTCTCGGGGCCGGCGCGCCGTTTACTCAAAAAGGCCGACATCTTTTTTTTGAAAAGCGGCAGATCGTCCCACAGCTTTACGAATGAAAATTCTTTTGTTCCCAACAAGCCCTGCGGTCTGAACTGCATTACAAGGATGAGAATCACAGGATAAAAAAGCAGTCGATAATTCTGTAAAAAGCGCAAAAATTCCTGCAAAGAAGTTAAGACAAAAGCGGATAAAACGCTTCCCGTAGTCGATCCCATTCCTCCCAAAACAACGAATATCAAATAATCGATGCTTCTGTTAAACGAAGCGATGTCCGGTTTAATAAAGCCGATAAACGGGGCATACAAGGCGCCGCCTATTCCCGCTACAAATGAAGCTATCACAAAACCGATCATCTTATATTTAAAAACTCCGATTCCGCTTGAATTTGCGGCTATTTCGTCGTCGCGGACGGCGAGGATTGCGCGGCCGTAGGTCGATCGTATAAAATTCTGCAGCAAAACTATCAATGAAACAAGACTTCCTATTATCACAAGATAAGCGACGGTAGGATTCAACGTCATCAGCGTCGGAAACTGTTTGCCGTTAGGCCCGCCCGTTACGGAGCGCAGGTTTACCAAGATAACGCGGATTATTTCGCCGAAGCCCAGCGTGACTATCGCAAGGTAATCACCTTCAAGTTTTAAAGTCGGAAAGCCGATCAAAAAACCGAAAAAAGCCGTTACAAGCCCGGAAAGTATAATGCCGACAGGCAGGGGAAGCCCCATATTGGAAGAAAAGAGTATCGTAGAATACGCTCCGATAGCCATAAAACCTGCCTGCCCGAGCGAGAGCTGCCCCGTAATTCCGCATATGATGTTCACGGACAAGGCCATGATCGCGTTTATTCCTGCAAGCGTTAAAATCTGCGCCGAATACGCATCTATCAAAGAAACTTCTATCAAGACCGCCGGAACGACTACTGCAAAAACGGCGCAAACGCCGGGAATAAGCATATTACGGATTACCTTATTTTTCATAAAAACTCCTGAATGCCAAATTACTTATCATAGC
The DNA here is from genome assembly GCF_017893965.1 of Treponema parvum. Classification (NCBI taxonomy): domain Bacteria; kingdom Pseudomonadati; phylum Spirochaetota; class Spirochaetia; order Treponematales; family Treponemataceae; genus Treponema; species Treponema parvum. The sequence goes on along the minus strand of NZ_CP054142.1, from coordinate 359,538 downwards.
CGTCAGACCTTTACCCTTGCGGTCTTGCCCAAAATTCCTGAAGGTTTTACCAAAAGAATGATAATCAAAATTGAAAATGAAATCGCGTCCGCAAATTGCGACGACAAAAACCCTTTTGTAAGCGTTTCCGCTATTCCAAGGATAATGCCGCCCAGCATGGCTCCGGGGATCGATCCGATTCCTCCTAGAACGGCGGCGACGAAGGCTTTTAAACCGGGCATGTATCCCATAAACGGATCGATCTGAGGGTAGGCCGTAGCGTATAAAATTCCTCCTGCGGCCGCAAGAACGGATCCTATGGCAAAGGTAAAAGCTATAGTATTATTTACGCTTATGCCCATAAGGCTTGAAGCCTGAAGATCGTACGAGACGGCCTTCATAGCTTTTCCCGTCTTTGTGCGGTCAACAATGTAACTGAGCGCTATCATAAGCAAAGCGCTCAATATGATCACTACAAGCTGAATGTTTGAAACGGAAACGGAACCTATTCTAAAATTTTTGATCGGAAAAGTAGGAAATTGACGCGGATCCGGTCCGACGAAGGGCAAAACCCGCATAGTGTTTTGCAGTATCAATTCAACTCCTATCGCGGTGATCAGTGAATTAAGGCGAGGCGCAGTACGCAGCGGACGATAAGCAAAGCGCTCTATGGCAATTGAAAGCAAGGCGCAAACCGCCATTGAAACGACAAAGGCCGCTATCATCCCTTGAGAATTGGTGCCCAACGCCTTAAGGACAAAATACCCGGTATAAGCGCCTATCATCATAATGTCGCCGTGCGCAAAATTTATAAGCTTTACTATTCCGTAGACCATCGTGTAGCCAAGAGCGATAAGCGCATAAATGCTGCCCAAGGAAAGTCCGTTTATGAGCTGCTGTAAAAAAATAATTCCGGTGTTCACCACATCCTCCTGCCGGCATTATCACAAAACACAGGCTCCGCCTAAAATATCCGGCGACCCGAAGCTTTTTACGTCTCGCGGCATAGATTTTTACAATCAAATATGTATATATTATAGAAGCACAGTAATTTAGTAAATAACTGAAAAAGGGCACCTGCCTTTGACGGCGGATGCCCTTATAACCGCTATTATGAGATTTATCCGTGTCCGATACAGGTTCTTTGCTTTATTTAGCGGCGTCTTTTACATTACGGATTAACGGTAGCTTTATACGAAGGCATGAGCTTACCGTCGGCGCCCTTTACTATTTCAATCATTACGGCCGACTTTACGGGATTGCGCTTTTCATCAAAACTTAACCGGCCTGTAACATAGTCGGAATTGGTAGCTTTTAAAGCGTCTCGGACAGCCGTCGGGTCGTCGCTGCCGGCTCTGACAATAGCGTCGCGGAACATATACACGCAGTCGTATCCGAGTGCGGCAAAGGAATTCGGCTCCTTATTATACTTGGCTTTAAATGAAGCGACAAATTTCTGAACGGCCGGAGAAGTGGAATCGGGTGCATAATGGTTTGAATAAAAACCGTTCAAAACCTCGTCGCCGGAATTACCGGTCAAGCCGTCCCACCCGTCGGCTCCTACGATTGGAACCTTAATTCCCTGAGCTCTAAGCTGCGTAGCTATGAGAGAGACCGTTCCGTAATAATCCGGAAGATAAACCACCTCGGGATTTGCATTTTTGATCTTTGTAAGCTGAGCGTTAAAATCTTTGTCACCCGTGCTGTAGGATTCTTTGGCGACGATAGTCCCGCCGTTGGCCGTAAATGCGGAAATAAAATTGTCCGTAAGGCCTACCGAATAATCGTTTCCGACGTCATATAAAACCGCGGCTTTTTTCATACCGAGATTTTCGGAAACGAAACGTCCGCCGACTGTTCCCTGGAAAGGATCTATAAAACACGCTCTAAAAATATAATCGCCGGCGTCCGTAATTGCGGGAGCCGTAGCAGCCGGTGCAAACTGAACAACCTTGCTCGCCTGCGCCAAGGTAGTGATCGCCTGGGTGCAGCCCGAAGTCAAAGAACCGATTATAAGTTTTATATTATCCTTTGTTGTAAGCTTTTTAAAAGCGTTTACGGTCTTATCGGGATTTCCTTCGTCGTCTTCGCTTACAAGAACAAATTGCTTCCCGTTTGCGCCGCCCGAAGCGTTTATTTCTTCAATTGCAAGGTCAATGCCGTTTTTGCATTCTACACCGTAAACTGCAACTCCTCCCGAAAGCGGAAAAATGCCGCCAATCTTTATCTGACTGCTCTGCTTTTTTGCACAGCCCGATGCAAGAAAAATGACGCATGCCGACAAGGCTGCGCCTATAAATTTTACGGTTATTTTCATATTAAACCTCCGATTTCATTCTTTCTTTAACTCCGCTTAAAGTCATCATGAAAAACTCGTCTTTAACGATTTTTTCATGATTTTTGCGAGTTTTAACTATACTTAAATATATTCAAAAAATTGAAGTTGTTCAAGACTACAAACCGCGCGGTTCGCGCCTGTTTTGCGGCGTTATTTCAGCGGTCGAAACTAAACTTTCATCGACGGACAAAACAAAAAAAGCCGTTCTTTTAGAGAGCGGCTTTGTGCGGATAATTTTTTTATGCGGTCAATTTATGCTTGCGCTTCTGCAGGAGCGGCTTCAGCTTCCGCAGCGACGGCTGCGGCCGCAGGTTTTGCCGCGCGAGCGGCTACACGCGCTTTGTTTTTTAACGCCGCATTGCAAAATTTGCAGATCTTTACCTGTTTTCCGTCAATTTCCTGCTCATAAATAACTTTTATATTTTCTTTTTGACAGACAGGACATTTCCCTCTTCCGTGAGCCGGCTGTCCGCGCAAACCGCTTCCGCGATGATTTTTAGACATTTTCTACTCCCATAAAAAGTCGAACATAAACGTAAATTTACACATCCGCTTTTTATTTATAATAGGGAATCTCAAAAACCCGCCTTTAGGATTTTTTTTCGAGATTCCGGCGGGTTGCAACCCGCCGTATTGTCACGAGTTACAACATCGCATTTACAAAGTTACGGAACACCGTTTAAGGCAATTCCATTTTACAAAATACACCGATCAGCCCGCATACGAATCAATCGACGCTTCCACAGATCTTTTACTTTTCCCCTTTCCCGTCGGAAGGTTTCTTTTCCGCTTTAGGAGCCTTAGCTTTCGGAGCCGGCTTCTTTTCCGCTGCTGCAGATCCGCCGCCGGTTTTTTTTGCAGCCGGTTCTTTTTTGGCCTTTGCTTTCGGAGCTGCTTCAGTCTTGTCGCCCGCCTTTTCAGCGGGTGCGGCGGCTTTTTCAGCCTTGGCAGCCTTTTTTTCCGCTTTTTTCGCTTCGGCTTCAGTATCAAGCTTGTAGTCTACCAATTCAAGAATGACCATATCCGCGGCGTCGCCTTGGCGGAAACCTATTTTTAAAATGCGCGTATATCCGCCGTTGCGATCCTTCATGCGCGGACCTATATCGGTGAACAATTTGTTCAGGATCTTTTCGTCCTGTACGAATTTCGCAACCTGACGGCGGTTATGAACCGTGTCTTCTTTTCCGCGTGTGATAATTCTTTCTGCAGCCTTTCGCACTTCCAAAGCTTTCGACTTTGTTGTGGTAATACGTTCAAATCTAAAGAGAGACGTTACCATATTCCGTGACATGGCACGGCGATGGGCTGTCGTGCGTGAAAGCGGATTAAAACCGTTTTTATGATTCATCTGATTCTTCCTTCTGCTTAGTTAAATTGACGGCATTTTTAAGATGACTGTAATCGGTCATACCGAGCGTAAGATTCCATTCATGGAGTTTTTCTTTGATCTCGGTAAGACTTTTTTTACCGAAGTTGCGGGTCTTCGCAATGTCATCTTCCGTCTTTTTCGTTAATTCTCCGATCGTGCGAATATTGGCGTTTTTAAGACAATTGGAAGATCTCACTGAAAGTTCAAGCTCTTCGACAGGCGTATTGAGCAATGTGCGAATATGCTCGTCCCCTTCTTCAAGATCGTCTCCGCCGGAATATTCGCTGTCGTTAAAGTTCACAAATATCGAAAAATGATCTTTCGCGATCTTTGCAGCTTCGGCAAGAGCGTCTTCCGGCTTTATAGTCCCGTCAGTCCAAATCTCCAAAACAAGTTTGTCATAATCATTGCGTTGACCCACACGGCAAGGTTCGATCGAATATTTTACCTTAGGCACGGGGGTAAATATCGCATCCATAGGAATGGTGCCGACGACTTCGATATAGTGTTCGTTTACTTCCGCAGGAACATATCCTCGCCCCAGATCAACTTGGATTTCAAAATCAAGGCGCGCGCCTTCCATCATTTTGAAAATCGGCTGACCTTTGGACATAATTTCCAAGCTGCCTTCTTTTGCAAAATCATCGCTTTTTACCGTTCCCGGGCCTGTAAACTCGTACAGCAGTGTATCCTGTTCGATGTCCTCGGGAAGCTTTAAATGGATCTGTTTTAAGCTGTTCAATATCTCAAGAGCGTCTTCTTCAACATTGGGAATAGCTTCAAATTCGCTCGAAATAACGTGAGGAACACCGTCGGCATCGTATGAAGTTATCCTCACGGAAGTGATCGCATATCCCTGAATGGAAGAAAGCAATACGCGTCTTAACGTGTTGCCCACCGTAGTTCCAAACCCGGTTTCAAAAGGATAGGCTATAAACTTACCGTAATTGGGATTGGTTTCAAGATGTTCAAATGTAATGCCTTTGGGCTTTTTAAAACCTTTAAGCAGATTTTTGCGAGCCATCTGGACTCCTTTAATTTATAAAATTACTTCAACCAAGAGTTTTTAAGCTCCTGATTTCCTCAACAACTCACATATGCAGCTTTTATGCGTTACATATGGCGGGTCTTGCGCGGTCTGCATCCGTTATGCGGAATCGGGGTTACATCGGAAATCGACTTTACCTTTAGCCCCAAAGACCCCAAAGACCTGATCGCGTTTTCACGTCCCATGCCGGGCCCTTTTACGAACACGTGAACTTCACGCAATCCGTAACTTGCCGCCTTTTGCACGGCCGTTTCAGCAACAGACTGGGCTGCAAACGGAGTGGATTTTTTTGCTCCGCGAAAACCGAGCCCGCCGGAAGACGACCAAGCGAGTGTGTTTCCCCGTAAGTCCGTAATAGTAACGATAGTATTGTTGAAGGAAGCCTGAATGTATACATTACCTTCAAAAACGCTCTTTTTTTCTTTTCTTTTCTTTACAGTAGCCAATTAATTACCCTCCACCTTAGACTGCCTTTTTCTTGTTTGCAACAGTCTTCTTCTTTCCCTTGCGAGTGCGGGCGTTCGTACGTGTTCGCTGTCCGCGAACGGGAAGACCTCTTCGATGGCGAAGTCCGCGATAACAGCCTATATCCATAAGCCGTTTGATGTTAAGACCTATTTCCGTGCGAAGCTGACCTTCAATCTTATACTCTTTATCAAGAATTTCACGGATCTTACCGAGATCCTCGTTTGAAAGGTCATTTATCATCGCCGTGGGATCAACCTTAGCCTTCTGGCAAATAGCGTTTGCCGACGACCTGCCGATTCCGTAAATGTAAGTCAAAGCGACCCTGACATGTTTATTTGGGAGGTCAACTCCCGCAATTCGAGCCATCTGTTACTCCTCTCAGCCCTGTCTCTGTTTGTGTTTCGGGTTTGTACAAATTATACGGATAATCCCGTTGCGTTTGATAACCTTACATTTGTCACAAATAGGCTTTACACTGGTTCGTACTTTCATAAAGTCCCCTTGGGATAGACCTCGTCCGGCTCAGGCAGCTCGCAATGAGTTGCACCGGTAAGATCTTCTCCCGTTTTATTCTACAAAAAGCTCACAAAACCTAAAGATTTCGTGACCGAATCCTGCCCTTCTTTGTCAATCCGTCATGATGATGCATCTTGAGAAGAGCTTCCACCTGACTCATAGTATCCAAGTCGACGCCAACCATAATTATCAAAGACGTTCCTCCCATCAACATTGAAATTGACTGAGGAAATCCGAATAAATTTTGGATTACCGTCGGCAATACGGCTATAGCCGCAAGGAATAAAGAGCCCGGAAGAACTAAACGGTTCAACACCCGTTGTAAATATTCTTCAGTCTTGTCGGTGCGTATTCCGGGAATGGAACCGCCGTTTTCCCTAATGTTCTTAGCTATTTCAGTGGGGTTCAGGGATACCTGAGTGTAGAAGTATGCAAAGAAAACTATAAGGATTACCATAAGAATATTATACCACCAGCCGGCCGGATTTAAAAAAGCGGAAAGCTTTCCTATCCATCGCGCCGAATTCTGGTTGCTTCCTATACTTGATATGATCTGCAACGGGAATGTTAAAAACGACGATGCAAAAATTACGGGAATAACGTTCGACGGATTAATCTTAAACGGAATATACGTATTTTGACCGCCGTACATCTTTCTGCCGACTACGCGTTTTGCATAGTGCACCGGAATTTTTCTCTCTCCCCGTTCTTCAAAAATAACAAGCCCGATAATTCCGATAAACATAACAAAGACGACCACGACAAAGACGACATTTATTTCATTGTTGCCGACCATCTGTGCTAGGTCCAGAACCGCCGAAGGCAATCTGGCAACTATGCCCGCAAAAAGCAACATCGAAATTCCGTTGCCGATGCCGCGCGCCGTTATCTGATCTCCCAGCCATATTGTCACCATAGTTCCCGTAGAAACCGTGAGCATGGCGAGCATTTTCATCTGTATGCTGCCGCTCCAAGCGTCGGGAATGCTGTCGGCGTACACCGTTACGGCGAACGACTGTATGAGACACACAACGATAGTTCCTACGCGCGTCCACCACGCTACGCGGCGCTGCCCGCCGTCTTCCTGCGCCATGCGTTTCAACGACGGAAAGATAATAAGCGCAAGCTGCAAAATAATCTGCGTCGAGATGTAAGGCATAACGCCGAGCATGAATATTGAAAAACGCGAAAACGCGCCGCCTACAAAAAAGTCCATATAGCTGGCAAAGGCGTTTCTATTCTGTGTTGCCAAATTATCGAAATACTGAAGCAGAACGGCTGCGTCGATTCCGGGAACGGTAAGAACGCTGCCCATGCGGAAAACAGCAAGGATAATAAAAGTAAAGAATAAGCGGTTTCGCAATTCTTTAAGTTTAAAAATATTTACAATAGGACTGCTTGCCATCTGTTACTCCGTTGCTTATTTTTTTTCTTCAGATTTTTTCTCTGAATCCTTTACCGTAACTGTTCCGCCGGCTTTTTCAATTTTCGCTTTTGCGGAAGCGGAAACCTTATCCACGTTAACCGAAAGTTTTTTCGTAAGCTCTCCGTCGCCGAGGATCTTTACCGAATAAGCGGATTTTCCGATCAATCCCTTGTCGATCAGGGTTTCCCTGCTCACAGTTTCGCCTTCGCCGTATTTCGCTTCGATTTCCGATAAATTAAAGACCGCGTATTCCTTTTTAAAAAGGGCGTTCGAAAAACCTCTGTTAGCGATACGGCGGTACAAGGGCATTTGGCCGCCTTCAAATCCGATATAGGTTTTCCCGCCGGAACGCGACTGCTGTCCCTTATTGCCGCGCCCTGCCGTAGTACCGCGGCCAGAAGATGAACCTCGGCCGACTCTTCTATCTTTTTTATTTGCGCCCTCGGGAGCGTTCAAAACAGGATTGTAATCCGCCATTATTTCACCTCTTCAACTTTTACTATATGAGAAACGCTTGCTATCATTCCACGTATAGAGGCATTGTCTTCATGTATCGCGCTTGAACTGATTCTTCTTAAGCCGAGACTCCTCACCGTAGCGACCTTATCTTTTTTTTGCCCGATCGTACTTCTGATAAGAGTAACTTTGATCTTCTTTGCCATAAATTACCCCCACAACTCGGCCAGAGTCTTGCCTCTGTTCGCCGCCACAGTACGCGCATCAAGCATTTTTGCTATTGCATTGAAAGTCGCACGCACGACATTTACCGAAGCGCTCGAACCGATCGACTTGGAAAGCACGTCGGTAGCGCCCGCGGCGTCCAAAACCGCACGCACCGTACCGCCGGCAATAATACCGGTACCGGAACACGCCGGCTTAAGCAGCACGGAAGAACTCTTGTATTTGCCGATAATTTCATGAGGAATAGTCCCGTTTTTTATTGGCAAAGTTACGAGGTTTCTTTTCGCCTTATCTATACTCTTTTTAATGGCTTCGCTTACGTCGTTGGCCTTGCCTAAACCGTAACCGACCCGCCCCTTTCTGTCGCCGACAACGGTCAGCGCCGCAAACGACATACGGCGTCCGCCTTTTACTGTCTTCGCGGTGCGGTTAAGAGTAACGAGCTTTTCAATGAACTCTTTTTCTCTGGGTTCCTTATCAACATTTTTCCGATGTTCCATAGCCTCTCCTAGAATACGATCCCGGCTTTACGGGTTCCGTCAGCAAGGGCTTTAATAACACCGTGATAAAGATAACCGTTCCGGTCAAAAACTACCGTAGTAATTTTTTTATCTTTAAGGCGTGCCCCAAAAGCTTCTCCAAGTTTTGCAGCTCCGTCCGTGTTGGGCTTAAAAGCGGCAAAATCCTTTTCAAGTGTAGAAATTGAAGCAAGGGTCTTTCCCTCATCATCATCAATTACCTGAACATAAAGATTGCAATTGCTGCGGGTCACAGTCATGCGCGGACGAAGAGCCGTTCCGTAAACGGATTTACGGATATGGATCTTTCTATGCAGACGTTTTCTTCTTTTATCGTCAAGTTTTTTTAACATATCGCTTCACCTTATTTAACACCGGTCTTACCGACTTTGCGTCTGATGACTTCAGTAGAATAACGAACTCCCTTTCCCTTATAAGGTTCGGGTTTCCGCAATTTACGAATCTGAGCGCTGAATTCTCCGACCTGCTGTTTGCTTATGCCGGAAATAGTAACTTGCCCCTGTGCGTCGGCCGTCACAGTAAGACCGTCCGGAATCATAGCGACAAAGTCGTTGGAATAGCCCAAGTTCATAACGAGCGTTTTTCCCTGTACTTCAGCGCGATAACCGACGCCTGTTATGATAAGGGTTTTTGAAAAACCCTTCGAAACGCCTATGACCATATTATGGATCAGATTACGGTACAGTCCGTGTGCGGCATTTGCAGCCTTCGTTTCTTCCAGAGGCGTCACCAACACCTCTTGTCCCTTAACTTCAATAGAAACGTTATTCGTATAATCCTGTTTCAATTCACCCTTCGGCCCCTTTACGGTAACCAAAGAAGGAGCAACGTTTACGCTTACGCCTTCGGGAATAGATACAGGAAGTTTACCAAGTTTTGACATGTCGTACTCCTATTACCAAACCTTACAGACGAGCTCGCCGCCCACCATCTTCTCTCTCGCCTTACGAACGGTGGTAACGCCGGAAGATGTCGAAACGATAACTATGCCGTAGCCGTTAAAAACACGCGGCATATCTTTATAACCCGAATAAACGCGGCGTCCGGGCGTTGAAATTTTTTCAAGCCCGTGAATTACCGAACCGTTTTGATCGTCATATTTTAAGAATATGCGGATCACGCTGTGGCCTTCTTCCTGAACCTTTTTAAAGTTTTTGATAAACCCTTCGGTTTTCAGGATTTTCACGATTTCCAACTTTAATTTGGAAGCAGGAATATCTACCTTTTCGTGGCGGGCCTGTGCCGCATTCCGGATCTTTGTAAGCATATCTGCTACGGGATCTGATGCACTCATTTTACTCTCCTACCACGCTACCAGCTGGATTTAATGACGCCCGGCAATAAGCCTTGGCTTGCATATTTACGAAAACAAATTCTGCACATTTTGAATTTCCGCAGATAACCCCTTGCCCTGCCGCAAAGCGGACACCGGTTATATCTGCGTGTGCTGTACTTAGGCGTACGGGATGCCTTTATCATCATTGATTTTTTAGCCATGAACTCCTCACTTATTTACGGAAGGGCATGTTGAACTTGGCAAGCAGAGCACGGGCTTCACTATCCGTTCTGGCACTAGTTACAATAGCAACGTTTAATCCGGAAATTTTAGCGATCTTATCGAAATCGATCTCCGGAAAGATTATTTGCTCTGTAATACCAAGAGAAAAATTTCCGTGACCGTCAAAGCCGGTAGCTTTGATTCCGCGGAAATCCTTGACACGCGGCAGAGCGACATTGATAAGTCTGTCGAGGAACTCATACATGATGTTCCCGCGGAGCGTTACCATTACGCCTACCTCATTGCCCTCACGAAGCTTGAAGTTCGCAATACTTTTCCTCGCCTTTGTTTTTACAGCTTTCTGACCGGTTATTTGGGTAAGGTCGTCAAGCGCGGCATCAAGGAGTTTCTTATTTGTGAGAGCTTCGCCTACACCCATGCTGACAACTACCTTTTTTACGGCGGGTATCTGCATGACTGAAGTATAGCCGAGCTCTTTAAAAAGCTCTGGCGCGATAGTGTCCTTATAGACTTTCTTAAGCCGGGGTACGTAATTATCCATTACAGTGCTTCTCCACTTTTGCGGCTGACACGAATTTTCTTGTCGCCTTCAATCTTATATCCGACCCTCGTCGGGTTACCTTTTTTGTCAACGACTGCAACATTGGAAATATGCAGCGGCGCTTCAATTTCGGCGATACCGCCCTGATCCTGTTGAGAGCGCTTTTTCATTGCCTTTTTAACAATGTTTATACCCGACACGATCACCGCATTTTTTTTCGGAATGATGCGTACGACGGTGCCGCGTTTACCTTTGTCTTTACCTGCAAGCACTTGGACCGTATCGTCCTTACGGATTTTATATTTTTTGTCCATAGTCAATATTCCTTACAAAACTTCCGGAGCAAGCGAGATTATCTTCATGTAATCCAAATCGCGCAGCTCGCGGGCGACGGGTCCGAAAATGCGCTTGCCCTTGGGATTCTTATTTTCGTCTACGATGACGCAAGCGTTATCGTCAAAACGGATATAAGTTCCGTCCGGACGGCGGTATTCTTTTGCCTGGCGGACAATAACGGCCTTTTCAACGGAACCCTTTTTTATAGTAGACGTAGGAATCGCTTCTTTTACGGCTACGACAACAATGTCACCGATTCCGGCATAGCGGCGGTGAGATCCGCCGATGACCTTAATACACTGGACGATTTTTGCGCCGGAGTTGTCAGCGACGGTCATGTTTGACTGCATCTGAATCATAGTTTTTCTCCTTATTTAGCGCGTTCAACGATCTCGGCCAAACGCCAGCACTTATCCTTGCTCAAAGGCCGACATTCCACAATACGGACCGTATCACCGATATGGGCGTCATTTTTTTCATCATGAGCCTTATATTTTTTAGTCCACGTAACATATTTTTTGTAAAGCTGATCCATTCGTTTTGTAGAAACAGTGACGACTATCGTCTTATCCATCTTATCGCTTGTGACAAGTCCTACAAAAGAACGTTTCGACGCTTTGGCTTTTACAGCTTGTTCTTCCACGGCTCAGCTCCTACTTATTCTCTCCGGCAAGTTCTTTTTGCCGGATAAACGTATTCAAGCGGGCGATCTCTCGGCGCATAGTACGTTTTTGCATCGGATTATCAACATGGGAAATGATCATCTGAAAGCGCAAATCCATGTATTTCTTTTTCTGCTCTGTAAGCTGATTTACCAATTCAGCATAAGACAGTTCTTTGTCTGTTTTTTTTGTCGACTTTGCCATCTTATACCTCCTTAATCTTTTGTAGGCTTATAAGCAATTTTTGTTTTTATGGGCAATTTACTGGCCGCAAGCTTTAAAGCGTCGGCAGCAAGACCTTTTTCGATTCCGCCTATTTCAAACAGTATCATGCCCGGCTTTATGTTCGCAGCCCAAAATTCAGGAGCGCCTTTTCCTTTACCCATACGGGTTTCGGCAGGCTTCCGTGAAATCGGCTTATCCGGAAAGACGCGAATCCAAACCTGTCCGGCGCGATTTATCTTACGGTTGATCGCAACACGGGCAGCTTCGATATGAGTCGCACGCAGCCAGACGGGATCCATGGCCACAAGCGCGACGTCTCCAAAATCAATATTATTATCGCGCGTAGCAAAACCGTGTTGTCTGCCGCGCTGCACCTTACGGTGAATTACTCTTTTAGGACTAAGTGGCATAGACTAACTCCTTGAAGCCTTGTCCGCGTTTTCGGCGCCTTTTTCGACGGAGGTTTCACCGTCTTGTCCGGCCGCATTTGCACGGGCAGGTCTTTCACGTCGAGGCTTTCGGACAAGCTGTCCTGCATCTTCGTTCTGCTCATGACCATAATTCATGCCGTTGTACACCCAAACTTTTACGCCGATTTTGCCGTAAGTAGTTAGAGCTTCAAAGACACCATAGTCAATATCCGCGCGAAGAGTGTGAAGAGGAACCCTTCCTTCCTTCTGCTCTTCGCTCCGCTTCATTTCGGCGCCGCCCAGACGTCCGGCCAAGCGGATCTTTATACCCTGAGCGCCGGCCCTCATAGCGTTGCTCGTCGCCTGCTTCATAGCCTTACGGAATGAAGCGCGCCCCATCATTTGACGGCCTACATTTTGCGCAATCAAAGAAGCGTTAACGTCGGCGCGTTTGATCTCTTTTATCTTTATCTGCACCTTCTTTGTCAGCTGCTTTTGAATGTCCGTACTGATCTTTTCGATCGTAGCGCCTTTTACACCGATAATCACTCCCGGGCGGGCCGTATGAATCACAATGGTAACCCGCTGAGGATGACGAATAATCTCAATCTGTGCGATGTCCGCATTTTTACATTCCGGAAACTCGGAGATCATTTTTCTGATCTTCATGTCTTCCAAAACCAGGTCTGCATATTCACGGGGAGATGCATACCAGCGGGACTGCCATGTCTTGTTGATTCCAAGACGTAAACCGATAGGACTAACTTTCTGACCCACTTTATTCCTCCGCCTTTTCGTCAACGACCACTGTAATATGACACATGCGTTTTAAAAGCTGATCGGCGCGGCCGCGCGCACGAAACCAAACTCTTTTAAGCCTAGGACCTTCGTCAATACGAATTTCCTTAACGAACAGCATGTCTTCATCCAGTTTGTTGTTAGCATTCAGCGCATTGGCCACCGCAGACTTCAACGTGCCGCGGATAAGTTCCGCACCTTTCTGCGGCATATTCTCAAGAATCGCCATCGCCTTCGAACAGGACTTTTGATTGATCACATGCGCTACAGGACGAACTTTAGTAGGAGATGCGATCAGGAATTTTGCAGTGGCTACATAACCTTTCTTTACAGTCATAATATCCACCTATTATTTAGCTGCCGGAGCCGCGCCGGCGCTAGCTTTTTTATCAGTACCACCATGTCCCCGGAATATACGCGTAGGAGCAAACTCGCCGAGCTTGTGCCCGACAAGGTTTTCCGTGATATAAACCGGAATCCATGTTTTTCCGTTATAGACGGAAATCGTATTGCCAACCATTTCAGGGATGATTGTAGAGCAGCGGGAATATGTCTTTATCATCTTCCTGTCAGACTCTTTATTCATTTCCGTAACCTTTTTATACAGGCTCTTTTCAACAAAAGGGCCTTTTTTAACAGATCTTGACACCATTAACTCCTATACAACTATTTCTTCCGACGCGAAACGATAAATCTGTCCGACGTCTTCCGCTTGTTGCGGGTTTTATAGCCTTTGCAAGGCTGTCCCCAAGGAGTAACGGGGTTACGTCCCTTACCTCTGCCTTCACCGCCGCCGAGCGGATGATCCACAGGGTTCATCGCCATACCGCGCACGGAAGGACGAATTCCGAGCCATCTTGAATGTCCGGCTTTACCCAGCTGAACATTCATGTGGTCTTCATTTCCTACCACGCCGATCGTAGCATAGCATTTTCCGTTTACGCGGCGGAGTTCGCTTGACGGCAGGCGGAGAGTTACATAGTCTCCTTCCTTCGCCGCGACCTGCGCGCTTGCGCCTGCGGACCTGGCCAACTGCCCGCCGCGGCCTATCGTCAATTCAATATTATGCACGGTAAACCCCACAGGAATTACCGAAAGCGGAAGTGCGTTTCCCACGGAAGGATCCGCATTTTCTCCGGACATTATCTTTTGCCCTACGGTCAAACCTTTAGGCGCAATAATATAACGCTTGTCGCCGTCGGCATAGAAAATCAATGCGATATTCGCACTCCTGTTCGGATCGTATTCTATAGTCTTGACGGTTCCCGGAATTCCGTGTTTGTCGCGTCTAAAATCAATATCACGGTATCTGCGCTTGTGTCCGCCTCCCTGATGACGTACGGAAATACGTCCTCCGGCGCCGCGTCCTCCGTAAGACTTTCTGCCCGACACCAGAGTTTTTTCCGGTTTGTCGGCAGTCAGTTCATCCTTTCGCAGGTCAACACGTGTTCGGGTCCCTGCGGTGACCGGCTTAAAAATTTTCAGAGCCATATCTGATTCCCCTTAATTCGCAGTCTAAGGCTTAAGCGCCTTCGAACACCTTAATCGTCTCGCCGTGTGCTATGCGCACTACGGCTTTTTTATAAGAAGACGTACGCCCGGGTCTGCCCCGAAGACGTTTAATCTTTCCCATCACATTCATCGTCGTACAGCCTATAACTTTTACACTGAAAAGTTTTGAAACCGCATCCTTAACCTGTGTTTTAGTAGCATCGGAACGCACAATAAATACATATTTATCCTGTTCGCGCAATGCATTTGCCTTTTCGGAAATAACAGGCTTTATAATAACGTCTTCGTTAAACATTATTCAGCCTCCTTTTCGTCAGCATTGTAAAACTGTGAAATATTTTTCGCAGCCGTTTCAAGCAAAATGACTTTGCGTCCGTAAAACAAGTCGTGCGCACGCAATCGGTTATAAGAAAGGAAGTATAAATTGGGAATATTGTTTCCGGCCTGCTTTATCTTTGCGTCATCATCTTTAAGGATGATAACAGTCCTTTCATTTTTGGCAAAATTATCAAGAATTTTTACCAAATCCTTTGTCTTTCCGCTTTCTACGGTAAAATCTTCCACCACGGTGAGCCTGTCGCTCTGCGCCTGAAGGCTCAAAATCGACTTCATCGCCAAGCGCTTTGCTTTTTTAGGGATGGAATAGCTGAAATCTCTCGGTTTCGGGCCAAATATAACGCCGCCGCCGACTAAAAGCGGAGATTTTTTATCGCCGCGCCGGGCACGTCCGGTACCTTTTTGTTTATACGGCTTTGCATTGCTGCCGTGCACTTCGGAACGGCCCTTCGTGCAAGCCGTACCCACGCGCTTATTTGCCAGTTCATTATTGATGGCATAGTAAATGACATCCTCATTCACAGGAAGACCGAACACTTTATCATCAAGCATAATAGTGCGCAGCTCTTTACCATCGACAGAATAGACTTTCTTTTCCATAGTTATCTTCCTCCGTCGTTATTTCTTTACCGCGGACTTGACGATCAGCGTACAGTCTTTATTCCCGGGGACTGCCCCGCGAACCATAATAACTTTCAATTCAGGATCAACTTTAATGATCTTAAGATTTTGCACCGTGACTTTTTCGGAACCCATACGGCCGGGGAGCTTCGTGTTCTTAAAACAATGCCCGGGTGTTGTGGAATGCCCTGTACCGCCCGGTTCGCGATGAAATTTGGAACCGTGCGTAGCGCGTCCGCCGTGGAAGCCCCACCGCTTCATTACGCCGGCAAAACCCTTGCCTTTAGAAGTTGCGCTCACGTCAAGAAAACGTGTTTTTTCAAAGAGCTCAAGACCTACGAGGTCTCCTACTTTTACGTCATTGTCAAAATCGCGAAATTCTTTTAAATAACGTTTCGGTGAAATATTTTCAGGAAACTGTCCGGCATATGCCTTGCTGGCCTTTGAAGGCTTAATATCTTCAAGACCCAAAACTACGGCATTGTACCCGTTGGTTTCTTTTGTCTTCGTGGAAACAACCACATTAGGTTCGACGTGGATCACGGTTACTGGTATAAGATTACCGCTTTCGTCAAAAACCTGGGTCATCCCCACTTTTTTTGCAATCAGACCTTTCATTCTGATGTTCTCCTTAAACAATTTACGGCCGTCATCCCAGATCCGGAGGACCGATACCGTTTAAAAGCAATAAAAACTACTGCTTGATTTCCACATCCACACCGGCAGGCAATTCCAGTTTCATCAACGAATCCATAACATCGGACGTCGGTTCAAGAATATCGATAAGGCGCTTGTGTGTACGCATTTCAAACTGCTCACGTGATTTTTTATTTACATGAGGAGAACGCAATACAGTCACCTTATTTATCCTAGTAGGCAGCGGTATGGGGCCTGAGACCTTTGCGCCCGCTTTCTGCACAGTCTGCACGATGGCTTTTGCACTCTGATCGATCAACTCAACATCAAAAGCGCGGAGTTTGACACGAATCTTTCCGTTAGCCATTATTCCTCCAATGGATTTGAAATAGAGCCTGCAGCTTAAAAGCCGCAGGCATTATCTATAACAAAACCGGACTATTCTATTACTTTAGTAACCTGACCGGAAGCGATCGTACGACCGCCTTCACGAATAGCAAGCTTAAGACCTTCATCCATAGCGATCGGGTGAATCAATTCGCCGATAATCTTTACATTATCGCCGGGCTTAACCATATCCGTTCCCGCTTCGAGGGTCACCGTTCCGGTAATATCCGTCGTGCGGAAATAGAACTGAGGCCGATAGCCTGAGAAGAACGGGCTGTGGCGTCCGCCTTCTTCCTTTGACAAAACGTAAATCTGCGCTTCGAATTTCGTGTGAGGATGAATGGAACCGGGCTTCGCAAGTACCTGACCACGTTCCACATCCTTCTTTTCAATACCGCGCAAAAGAACGCCAACATTGTCTCCTGCAATACCCTGATCGAGCGTCTTTTGGAACATTTCGATACCTGTTACGGTTGACTTCTGCGTCGGGCGGATACCTACGATTTCAACTTCGTCGTTCATATTTACAACGCCGCGCTCTACGCGTCCAGTTACAACGGTTCCTCGTCCGGAAATAGTGAAGATGTCTTCGATCGGCATAAGGAACGGTTTTGCTTCGTCACGAATCGGATCATCAAACCACGTGTCCATAGCCGTGAGCAGTTCTTCGATGCAGGCGGTGTTTTCAGCCTTGTCGCTTTCGTTCAAAGCCTTAAACGCGGAACCTTTTATGATCGGAGTTTCCGCGGCAAAGCCGTATTCTTTAAGAGTGTCTTTTACTTCTTCAACTACCAATTCAAGAAGATCCGGATCATCCACCTGATCAACCTTGTTCAGGAAAACAATGATCTTCGGAACGCCTACCTGACGAGCCAACAGCAAGTGTTCGCGCGTCTGGGGCATAACGGAATCGGGAGCGGAAACGACGAGAACAGCTCCGTCCATCTGAGCTGCACCGGTGATCATGTTTTTGATATAGTCGGCGTGTCCGGGACAGTCGATGTGCGCGTAGTGTCGTTTGTCCGACTGATATTCAAGGTGGCGCGTATTGATCGTAATACCGCGCTCTTTTTCTTCCGGAGCGTTATCAATTTCATCATACTTAAGCGCGTGATCACCGTATTTTTTTGCACAATACTGTGTGATTGCTGCAGACAAAGTAGTCTTACCATGGTCAACGTGACCGATGGTTCCAACGTTCATGTGGGGCTTAGTTCTAACGAACTTCTCCTTCGCCATGTTTTTCTCCTTGCCGGACTATCCTCTTTGCCGGCATACATAATTTTATGTGATGCACTTTAAGCCAGAACATGACGGTTTTCTGACGAAAACGCCATATTCGCATACACACTTAAATCGGTTAATGCCTGTGAGATGATTTTAGAGTTGGAAACGGAACAGAAATTAATCTCGCACGACATTCCATCTATTCGGAATATCAATGGCCGGCACCACCTATCACCATCAAACTTAACCGCCTGACGACTGGTCTGGCATCCATGAGCCTGACGTCCACATATTACGGACCTGTCAGAAACCCTTAATGTCATCAATCATCTTTACGGATCCCGCCGACGGCGGAATCAGCACATTAAAGGGTCGTACAAACCTGAAAATTGAAAAAACAATTAACTTTACGGCTGCACCGGGCTTAACACCCGCCTGACTCTCAAAGAACCCTGCTGCAATGTCATAAAATGAAATTTGCAGTGAAATTATTTATACACTTTTTATAATTAAATTGCAATAGCAAAGTTAAAAAATATCAAAAAAAGCACCTTTAAGAGTCAATTTTAAAATTCTCAAAGGTGCCGTATTACAAAAATAACTGAATTTTCAGGCGACGAACTTTTAGTCCTAATCGCCGAAAACTACCATCTGTAATGGGCAAAGGCCTTGTTAGCCTCAGCCATTTTATGAGTGTCTTCTTTTTTCTTAAACGCAGTGCCGGTGTTGTTAAAAGCGTCAAACAATTCAAGAGCTAACGTGTCGGCCATTCCGTGTCCGCTTCTTGAACGGGCAGCCGTGATCACCCAACGCATAGCCAATGCTTCACGTCTGGAATCACGGATTTCTACGGGAACCTGATACGTGGCGCCACCGACGCGGCGAGACTTTACTTCTACAACGGGCTTTACATTGTCTATTGCCTTTAAAAACACTTCCAAAGGCTCCGTTTCGGTCTTTGCCTTTAACTTATCCAAGGCTTCATACACGATTCTCGTACATGAAGCTTTTTTTCCGTCCAACATCATACGGCTTATAAATTTAGAAATAACTACGCTGTTGTATTTTGCATCCGGCAATATCGGACGGTCGATAGTTTTTTTATGTCTTCCCATCTTTACACTCCTTTATGCCTTAGGCTTTTTTGCGCCGTATTTCGAACGGCCGCGCTTGCGATCTTCAACGCCGAGAGCGTCTTTCGCACCGCGGATGATATGATAACGAACGCCCGGCAGATCCTTTACACGACCGCCGCGGATTAAAACCACAGAGTGTTCCTGCAGATTATGTCCGATTCCCGGGATATATGCAGTAACTTCTATTCCATTGCACAAACGAACACGGGCTACCTTGCGGAGAGCCGAATTCGGTTTTTTGGGCGTAACTGTCATAACACGGGTGCATACGCCGCGTTTTTGCGGACAGGACTCAAGCGCGGGAGATTTGGTTCTGTTTGCAGCAGTTCTACGTCCTTGACGAATTAATTGATTAATTGTAGGCATCGGCCTATTCTCCTCTATAATTGTTGCCGGTCAGCACTCCGGGCAAAATTTCAAACCATACAGGCTTTATATATTACAAAATTCACGAAACGTAAGTCAAGCCTTTTGAAAGGCAGGTTCCGCAAATACTTAAGGACATCTCGAAAAACTCACCTTCAGCGATTTCTTCGAGGTTTCGACGAGTTATAATATGCTTTCAGCGAGAACTCCGTTCGCTACGCTCACTTACGAGTTTGCATCGCAAACTCGCTGTGTATGCCGCGGTCGAGCTTTTAGAGCAGAATTCTCTAAGCATAACGCTCGAAGCGTCACGCGGCCGGAACCTCGCCTCCGCACCTCGTTTTCAAAACTTGCCATTCAGTTTACATACTAAAGGGTTGGAAAATTTCGAGTTTAATAAAACCCGAAATTTAGCCTATCAGTCCGCGTCGTCGGCCATCATTGCGCCGGCGGATTCTTCAAGCTGTTCCGCAAGAGCCTTTTCTTCCCTGCGGCGTTCGACAATCTCTTCCATTTGCACGTCAAGATCCTTGTCCGACTCGTCAAACAGCCTTACATTTTTATAATTTCTTATGCCGGTTCCGGCAGGTATCATGTGACCGATGGCCACATTTTCTTTTATACCGTGCAGACCGTCGGTAGCTCCGGAAATTGCCGCATTGGTAAGAACGCGCGTCGTCTCCTGGAAAGAGGCCGCAGATATAAAGGAATCTACGTTCAGCGAAGCCTTGGTTATTCCCTGGAACATAGGCTGGGCAATCGCAGGCTGTCCGCCTTCGGCAACTACGCGGCGGTTTTCATCATGGAATTTGTATTTATCCACCTGCTTGCCAAAGATAAAGTGTGTATCGCCTACGGCCATAACTTCCACCTTTCTGAGCATCTGACGAACGATAATACCGATGTGCTTGTCGTTTATGTCTACGCCCTGCGCGCGGTAAACTTGCTGGATTTCATCCATAAGATAGTTTTGGAGCGCGTTTTCACCGAGTATCGCAAGTATGTCATGCGGACTAGGAGATCCGTCGCACAAAGATTCTCCTGCAACGACGTGGTCGCCGTCGCGGACAAGCATGCGCTTTGTCATGGGAACAAGATGGTCGAATTTTCTGCCGTAGATATCTTCCACTATCACAAGGCGCTTTCCCTTTGTAACGCCGCCGAATTTCACGATTCCTGAAATCTTAGAAAGGACGGCAGGTTCTTTGGGTTTTCGCGCTTCAAACAGCTCCGAAACGCGCGGGAGACCGCCGGTGATATCGTTAGTCTTTGCAACTTCCTTGGCAAGTTTTGCAAGCGTTACGCCGGCTTCGACCTTCTGCTTATCTTCCACTTGAAGAATCGCTCCTGAAGGAAGGTGATAACTTCCCATTTCGTTGCCGGCTTCGTCCGTGATGAGAATGCGCGGCTGTTTTACGTCCAAATGCAGATCGCTTATGCGCCGTTCGACCGAACCGGTTTTCGCGTCGATCTTTTCTTCCAAAGTAGAGCCTATGATAACATCCTCAAAGTGAACGTAACCCGAATACTCGGCGATAATCGGCTCGCTGAAGGCGTCAAATTCGCCTATAACCGCGTTGGCTTTAACTACATCGCCCGGTTTGACATAGATAGTCGAACCGTTGCCGATTTCCACCCTTATGGAATTTGCAACGCCTATATACAGGGCGTCGCCTACGATTATTATGCGTCCCGACTCAGAAGCGGTTATATCCTTGCCTTTACGATTGATTATAGCCGTATCTTTCATGATGAGGCTTCCGTCGGAAACCAGCAGTTTATCGCCTTTTTCCATATCGTAATGCGCTAAAAGATGTGTGGTTTCCATATATCCTTTGCGCGTGAACAGCCAGTTTCCGTCTTTTGTGTCTACGCGGGAACCTTCCACAGCTCCAATGAGGGCGTCGTATTTAAGAGAAATACGGTTGTCTTCGGTAACCTTGGACGCGGTGCCTCCCACGTGGAAGGTGCGCATGGTAAGCTGGGTTCCCGGCTGACCGATGGACTGGGCGGCGATTATACCGACGGCCTCCCCGATTTCAACGATCTTGTTGCGCGCAAGGTTTTTACCATAGCACTTTACGCAAAGACCGTGCTGGGCTTCGCAGGTCAACACGGTGCGGAGCTTGACTTTTTCAACGCCGGCGTCTTCGATTTTCTTTGCCAAATCGTCGTCGATGTACTCGTTGACGTCGCATAAAAGTTCTCCGGTAATAGGATGAACTACGCGCTCAATGGTATAGTGCCCTACGATACGGGAAGAAAGGGTTTCAACGATTTCGTCGCCGTTCTTTATGGCCGCATAATCAATGCCGTTTATTGTTCCGCAGTCGTCCTCGTTTATTACTACATCCTGAGCAACGTCTACCAGACGGCGCGTCATGTAACCGGCATCCGCCGTTTTCAAAGCGGTGTCGGACAAACCTTTTCTGGCTCCGTTCGTAGAAATAAAGAACTCGATAACCGACAAACCTTCGTAGAAATTGGAACGTATGGGAAGCTCGATGATTTCGCCGTTAGGTTTAGCCATAAGGCCGCGCATAGCCGCCAGCTGAGAAATTTGCTTAGGCGAACCGCGCGCGCCCGACTTTGCCATCATGTAGATAGTGTTAAACCCGTCTTTGTCTTTGGCAAGATTTTCCATCATGACCTTTGTCAAAGATTCGTTGGTGCGCTGCCAAATATCGGTAACCTTATTGTATCTTTCCTTGTCCGAAATAAGACCGCTTGAATACTGTCCTACGATCTCTTCAACTTCCCTGTTGGCCTTGTCCATCATATCTTTCTTTTCTTTGGGAATGATAATATCATCCATCGAAAGAGTGGCGCCGTAGAACATTGCATTCCTATACCCTACGGACTTAATCGCATCGAGCATTTGAATGGTAAGCCAGGGCCCGTTGATATGATAAACTTTTTCGATCATCTTTCTTAGCTTTTTGTCGTCCATCTGCTCGTTGACATATTCGACCTCGTCCGGCATCGCTTCGTTAAACGCAAGCCGTCCGGCCGAAGTTTCTATGGTCGTACCGTTATAAGGACGCTTTTCTACGGGAACTTTGATTAACGACTGCCATTCAATGCTTCCGCCTTCGGCGGCAAGTCTTACCTCATCGGCCGACGAAAACCTTTTGCCGCTTCCTTTGCCGGAAGTTTTTATTGAAGTCATATAGTAAATACCCAAAACCATATCCTGAGATGGGTAAACTATCGTATTGCCGTTGGCCGGATCAAGCAGGTTTCTTGCCGAAAGCATGAGCGTCCAGCATTCCATCTGCGCAGCTTGAGTAAGCGGCACGTGGATAGCCATTTGGTCGCCGTCAAAGTCCGCGTTAAATGCCTTACACGCCAGAGGATGCAATTTTATAGCCTTTCCTTCTACAAGAACGGGCTCAAAAGCCTGTATACCCAACCTGTGAAGAGTGGGAGCGCGGTTAAGCATAACCGGATGTTCGCGGACAACTTCGTCAAGAATGGCATAAACTTCAGGCGATTCCTGTTCTACAAGCATCTTAGCCTTTTTGATGTTGAAAACGACGTCCTTGTCCACAAGCTTTTTCATTATAAAAGGTTTAAACAATTCCAAAGCCATCTTTGTAGGAAGACCGCACTGCCAAAGTTTCAATTCTGGACCGACGACGATCACGGAGCGGCCGGAATAGTCGACGCGTTTTCCTAGCAAATTCTGGCGGAAACGCCCCTGCTTTCCCTTTAACATATCGCTTATGGACTTTAGCGGGCGGTTCGAAGCTCCCTTTACGACGCGCTTTCTCTTACTGTTGTCAAACAGAGCGTCCACAGCTTCCTGGAGCATTCGTTTTTCGTTGCGGATAATGATGTCCGGCGCGGAAAGCTGCTGAAGTCTTTTAAGGCGGTTATTGCGATTTATCACGCGACGATACAAGTCGTTTAAGTCGGAAGTTGCAAAACGGCCGCCGTCAAGCTGAACCATAGGGCGAAGCTCGGGCGGAATTACGGGAATAACGTCGAGGATCATCCACGAAGCTTTGTTGTCCGAAGTGCGAAAACTCTCGACTATTTCAATGCGCTTTAAAAGACGCTTGTCGCTTTTTGCACCTTTTTCGATCATCTTTGTGCGGAGTTCCGCGGCGAGGGCGTCAAGATCAAGTCCTTCCAGTAAGGTTTTGATCGCTTCCGCTCCCATTCCGGCCGTAAACGCCTGACCGTAACGCTCCTGAGCTTCAATGTATTCTTCTTCGGTTAAAAGCTGCCTCTTTTTAAGATCCGTGTCGCCCGGATCGATTACTATGTACTTTTCGTAATACAAAACCGACCGCAATGCCGCAACCTGCAGGTCAAGAAGCAATCCCATTCTGCTTGGAACCGAACGATAATACCATATATGGCTCACGGGCGCGGCAAGTTCTATATGCCCCGTACGTTCGCGCCTTACTTTAAAATGCGTAACTTCAACGCCGCAACGGTCGCAAATGACGCCCTTATAGCGAATAGATTTAAATTTTCCGCAATAGCATTCCCATTCCTTTGTAGTACCGAAGATGCGCTCACAGAAAAGGCCGTCTTTTTCAGGGCGGAGCGTGCGGTAATTTATAGTCTCGGGTTTTTTAACTTCACCGTAGGACCATGCACGGATCGTATCGGGGGAAGCAAGCTTTATCTTAAGGCTCGCAAAATCTTGAATATCACGCATTGGTAGTCTCCTTGTCAAAACCGGAAGCCGCTTTGTCGATCAGCTCCTGATCCCGCTCCGTAAGAGCGATCTGTTTACCTTTGGCGTCGTAAATAGTGAAATCCAGCGCCAAACCGCGCATTTCCTGAACCAAAACATTAAAAGATTCCGGAACGCCGGCAGGAGTGGACGGGTCGCCCTTTACGATCGACTCGTAAATTTTCGATCGTCCGTTCATGTCGTCGGATTTGATCGTCATCATTTCCTGCAGAGTGTTGGCGGCGCCGTAAGCTTCAAGAGCCCATACTTCCATTTCACCAAGGCGCTGTCCGCCGAACTGCGCCTTTCCGCCGAGAGGCTGTTGCGTAACAAGAGAATACGGTCCGGTAGAGCGCGCATGCATCTTGTCGTCTACAAGGTGGTGCAGTTTAAGATAATATATGACGCCTACAAAAATAGGATTTACAAACGGTTCTCCCGTGCGCCCGTCGCGAACGATTTGTTTACAATCCTTTGAAAGCCCCGCTTCTTCAAGTTTTTTCGCAATCATTTCCTGCGACGGCGACTGGAATACCGGCAATTCGTAGAACTGATTCAAATACTTTCCGGCAATGCCGAGTTCCGATTCCATAATCTGGCCTATGTTCATACGGGAAGGAACGCCGAGAGGATTCAAGCACACGTCAAGAGGTGTTCCGTCTTCCAAATACGGCATATCTTCAACCGGAAGTATTCTTGAAACGACGCCCTTGTTTCCGTGGCGGCCGGCCATCTTATCGCCTTCGCGGAGTTTGCGCTTGTTCGCGATAAGAACTTTTACAACTTCATCAACGCCGGGACTTAAATCATCCCCTTCGGTACGGCGCAAACGCTGAACGTCTATGACGACCCCTTCCACACCGTGGGGAACGCGGAGCGACGAATCGCGAACTTCTTTTGCCTTTTCGCCGAAAATAGAATTGAGCAATTTGAATTCGGGAGTGGTTTCCGTTTCGCTTTTAGGAGTTACCTTTCCTACGAGAATATCTCCCGAGCGAACCTTCGCTCCCACACGGATAATACCTTCGCTGTCCAAGTTGTCGAGCGTCTTTTCGGCAGTATTCGGAATGTCGCGGATGATTTTTTCAGGACCGAGTTTTGTCTCGCGTATCTCCGTTGAAAACTCTTTTATATGAATGGAAGTGTACATGTCTTCTTTTACGACACGCTGAGAAATCAGAACCGCGTCTTCATAGTTATAACCGTTCCACGGCACAAAGCCGACCAGGAGGTTTCGCCCTAAAGCGAGCTCGCCGTTAAAGGTTGCAGGTCCGTCGGCAAGAATGTCGCCGGCTTTCACTTTTTCACCTACGTCGACCGTCGGTCTTTGATGATTGCACGTATCCTGATTAGTGCGCTGATATTTTAAAAGAGTGTATTCGTCAAGCTCTTTTTCGGAACCTCCGTCGGGTTTAACCTTAATGCAATCGCTTGAAACCCACACGACTTCTCCGGCTCTCTTTGCAGTAACCAGAACTCCCGAATCGTAAGCGCATTTTTGTTCCATACCCGTTCCTACGTACGGAGGTTCGGGGAACAAAAGAGGAACTGCCTGACGCTGCATATTACAGCCCATCAAGGCGCGGTTTGCGTCGTCGTGCTCAAGAAACGGAATAAGCGCGGCCGAAACGGAAATGACCTGACGCGGGGAAACGTCCATATACTGAACGTCTCTCGGCGAACGCTGAGTATAGTTGCCGCGGTGCCGGCAGGAAATAAGTTCCGTGCTGAAGGATCCGTCGGCCTTAAGATTTTCACTCACCTGTCCTATGTAATACTTGTCTTCGTCCATAGCCGACAGATATTCATAGTCCTTAGTAGCCTTTCCGTTTTCTATCTTCCGGTACGGAGCTTCAAGGAATCCGTATTCGTTTATGTGAGTATAAATAGCCAGCGAAACAATCAGACCGATATTCGGACCTTCGGGAGTTTCTATAGGGCACATACGCCCGTAATGCGAATAGTGTACGTCGCGAACTTCAAAGCCGGCACGATCTCGTGAAAGTCCTCCCGGTCCTAAAGCATTTAAACGCCTTTTATGCGTAAGTTCCGCAAGAGGATTTACCTGATCCATAAACTGCGACAACTGGCTCGAACCGAAGAATTCTTTAATGGACGCAACGATCGGTTTAATGGAAATAAGATCCTGCGGCTTCATGGTTTCGGTTTCTTTAAGGCTCATGCGCTCCTTCGCTATGCGCTCCATGCGGCTGAATGCGGTCTTAAGCTGATTTGTCATAAGCTCGCCTACGGAACGGATACGGCGGTTTCCCAAATGGTCTATGTCGTCGATCTGCTCTTCGCCTATGTAGACGTTCAAAAGAAATTTCATCGTCGCAACGATGTCTTGTTTAACGAGCGTATGTTCTTCAACGTTTTCCTTGTAATCGAATTTCTTATTCAGTTTATAGCGGCCTACGCGCCCCAAATCGTAACGGCGCAAAGAAAAGAACATGGAATTCAAATCTTTTTCCGCCGCGTCAACGGTAATAGGTTCGCTCGGCATAAGAACCGAATAAACGGCCGAAAGCGCGTCTTCCTTGGTAGGTTCTTCGTTTTCGGAGCCTTCTTTGGCAAAACGTATGTCTTCGCGTTCAAAACAGTTTATGATTATCTGGGAATTGAGCGACAGATTTTTTTCTTTATTGTTTTTATCGCCGGGATTTTTTCTGGTATCGAATTTAATTACCGAAATCGACTTAACTCCGTGAGCGATAAGCTCGTCTATGTCATGAAGATAGAGGCGAACGCCCGCTCGGTAAAGTTTTTTTTCTTCGCCCGAATCCTTGTCTTTTACTACTACAGGCTCGGCCAGAACCTTATCTACAAGAGCGTCTCTGTCTTCACGGGTGTCTTTAATTTTGACATTTTCCACTTCGTAAAAACAACGAATGATCTCTTCGCGGGTATTGTAACCTAGAGCCCGCAAAAAAATCGTTCCGAGAATTTTCTTTTTGCGGTCGATCTTAGCAAAAATCAGTTCTTTTTTTTGGTCTATTTCAAATTCAAGCCATGAACCGCGGTAGGGAATAATGCGGCTGCCGTAAACGCCCTTGTCGTGGCTGAATATAACGCCGGGAGAGCGGTGAATTTGAGAAACTACTACACGCTCGGCGCCGTTTATGATAAACGTTCCGCGGTCAGTCATGAGCGGAATGTCGCCCATGTATATATCTTTTTGCAAAATCGCGCCGGTCTGCAAAAAATTTAAATTTATCCTGGCTTTTAAAGGAACCGCGTATGTCAGACCCTTTTGCTTGCATTCAAATTCCGAAAATTTGATATTATGCATATCAAGATCGTAAAATTCATATTCGAGAGCCATGTCCCCGTTAGGGCTTTCAATAGGAAAGGTAGATGAAAAAACTTCCTGCAGCCCCTGTTCGTCAAGCGGCTCTTTTTTTTCAACTTTATTTTTCTGCAGGAAACTCTCATAAGATGACAACTGAATGTCGATTAGGTTGGGAACATCCATAAATTTTTGGATGTTTTTTCCAATGTACTGACGGTTAATCGTCCGGCTTTTTGCGAACATCAAAAACCTCGCTAAAAAAACATTGCAATCTTATTTTGCTACATGAAAGAAACTCCTTCACAGCACAAAATCATTGCACAAATATTTTATAATAGACAAATCGGGGCTGCCCTGAAAATTTTCAAGGAGCAGCCCGAAAATCAGTCAAGTTTCGCCGCAAACGGGAAAGACCGCAAACGACAAGAACCTGACCGGCTTTTAAACGGCTCGCAAGGAAGCTTCAAGACTCTTACGCCCTTGCAGGAGCCGAATTCAAGCACGATTTTTATAAGACGGTAATCATTCCGCTTATTTTTTGCTTGCCTTGCCTCCGGCTTCGGTGATCTTTTTGATCATCTCGTCGGCGTCGGCTTTGCTTACGCCTTCCTTAACGGTCTTCGGAGCGCCTTCAACGAGCGCCTTTGCTTCTCCAAGTCCGAGCCCCGTAATTTCACGCACAATCTTGATGACGGGGATTTTCTTTGCAGCGTCAAAAGAATCGAGAGTTACAGTGAACTCAGTCTGCTCTTCTCCGCCGCCTGCAGCAGCCGCACCGCCTGCAGGAGCCGCAGCAACGGCAACCGCCGCCGTTACGCCAAATTTCTCTTCCATAGCCTTTACAAGCTCCGAAGCCTCCAAAACCGTCATGTTTGCGATCGCGTCAAGAATTTGATCGTTTGTTAATGCTGCCATATTGTCTTCTCCAAAAATAAAAATTTTTAGCCGCCGCAAGGCATATTTTACCCCGCTTAAGCATTTTCTCGCCGCTTTAAGGCACTCAAATCGCCGTGCTGCGGCATTTTATAAAGGGCGCTAAAGCTTTTTACAAAAGTTTTACAACACCCCACAGCACGGACAGTCGACAGCGATGAAGCCTGACCGCGCTTAAAAACAAAAACAGAAGCTGAAAGGTCGCCCCTTAGAGCCGCCTCCACAGCCAGGCGCAAACCCTTAGGTCGCGGCCGTTTCCGCTGCAGGAGCTGCGCCTTCCGCTTTGGGAGCTTCGGCCGCAGGAGCTGCATTTTCTGCAGGCTCGGCCTTGGGAGCCGCCGCCTCGGAAGGAGCCGCACCGGAAGCCTCTTCAGGCGCGCCGCTTTTTGCAGCTTCAACAGCCGCTCCCCCGTCCTTTTCTTTTTTTTCTGCATACGCCTTCAATGTGGCGGCCAATTTACGCGCAGGCCCGTTGATCGCAGACATAAGCATTGCGATGAGTTCTTTTTTGCCCGGAATCTTCGAATAGGCTTCCATTTTAGCCACATCGTAGATTTCTTTTCCGATATACCCCGCCTTAACGCTCAAGGCCGGCACTTCTTTGGCAAAATCAAACAAAACTTTCGCGATATCGTTTGAATCCTCTTTAGCCATGGCGATAGCCGTAGGCCCTTTGAGGAATTCCGAAACATTTTCAATTTTAAGACTGTCAAACGCAATCTTTGCAAAATTATTTTTTACGACTTTGAACTGAGAATCTTTTTCACGGAGCTTACCGCGCAACGCTGAAATCTGTTCAACCGTAAGACCGCGATAATCCGTAAAAATAAAATCATTATAGCCTTCAAACGTCTTTTTTGCAGACTCGATCGCCTCAGTCTTTGCAGGCTGAACTTTCTTTGCCCTCATAGCCATAATCACTCTCCTTCCTTATAGTCGACCCATACACCGGGGCTCATAGTCGAACTTACGGAAACGCTCTGAATAAAACCGGCCTTTGCGTCAGAAGGCTTTTTGCGCCAGATTTCGCCTAAAAGCGCCGTGATGTTTTCCGCAAGCTTAGCCGTGTCCATAGAACTCTTACCTACGGC
This sequence comes from Treponema parvum, assembly GCF_017893965.1. Taxonomy (NCBI): domain Bacteria; kingdom Pseudomonadati; phylum Spirochaetota; class Spirochaetia; order Treponematales; family Treponemataceae; genus Treponema; species Treponema parvum. The sequence goes on along the minus strand of NZ_CP054142.1, from coordinate 330,456 downwards.
AATGTGAACTACGCCGCCCTTGTCGGCACGGTATTCGGTGCGGCCTTTTTTAAGTTCGCCGATCGCCTGAACGATGTCGTTCGTTACCGTTCCGGTCTTGGGATTAGGCATAAGCCCCTTGCGTCCGAGAACCATACCCAAGCGTCCCACATCTTTCATCATGTCGGGAGTAGCTACGGCAACGTCAAAATCGAGCCAGCCGTCCTTAACCTTATCGATATATTCCTGAGCTCCGGCGTAGGCCGCTCCTGCGTCCAAAGCTTCTTTGGCGCGGTCTTCTTTGCAGAACACAAGAACCTTTTTTTCGGCTTTAAACTGATTGGGGAAAACCAGCGTATCCCGAACTGTCTGACCTTTGCCCAAGCGAAGCGAAACGTGCGCCTCTACCGTTTCATCAAATTTTGCGTATCTCAACTCGCCGACTATCTTACAAGCATCGGAAACCGGATATTTTTTTGTAAGATCGTGCTTTGTAAGTGACGCGCGATATTTTTTTCCGTGTTTCATATCAGTGCTCCACCTCTACACCCATACTGCGGGCAGTACCGGCGATAATTTTTTTTGCCGCTTCGATATCGTTCGCATTGATGTCGGGCATCTTTGTTTTTGCGATCTCTTCAAGATCTTTTTTAGAAAGAGTTCCAACTTTGTCGCGAAGGGGATTACCTGAAGCCTTTTCCAGTTTTAACGCTCTTTTGATCAAAACCGCCGCCGGCGGAGTTTTCAAAATAAACGTAAAAGACTTGTCTTGATAGACGGTGATAACGACGGGAATCACAAGCCCTTTTTCCATGGACTTGGTTCTGTCATTAAATTCCTGTACGAATTTAGGCGCGTTCACACCGTGAGGGCCCAAAGCGGGACCGATCGGCGGAGCGGGCGTCGCAGAACCTGCAGGACACTGCAGTTTAATGACAGCCGTCACCTTTTTTACAGCCATATATAACTCCTTAAATTGGTATGAATGAATTTAAGATCCCTAACGGGATCCGTCCTTCACTCTAGCGAAACACCTATGTCCGACGGACTTGTGTTTCTCCCAAAATTCGGAAAACGGAACTGATTTTATTCCGTTCTTCAATTTTCAAATCAAACTTTTTCCGCCTGCAAAAGACTCACTTCAACCGGCGTAGCGCGCCCGAAGATCTGCACCATGACGCGAAGGCGGTCTTTTTCGGAATTTACTTCTTCAATCGTACCGGTAAAGGTGGCAAAAGGTCCGTCCGTAATTTTCACTTGGTCGCCCACGGCAAAGCTCTGCTTAACGTGAACGGGTTTTTCACCTTTGATTTCGCCGGCTTTTTGAAGCAGATTTTTTGCCTCGTCCCCTGAAATAGGTCTGGGACGCACATCTGGGGGCGTCCCGACAAAGCCGGTCACTCCCTGAACGCGGCGGATTTTGGAACATATGTTTTTCCAGCCGAGATCGGGCAAATCCATTTCCAGCATTATGTAGCCGGGTAAAAATTTATTACTGCGGGAACGTTTTTTACCGTCTTTTATTTCGACGATCTCTTCAACGGGAACTTTTACATTTGTAAGAACTGCAGGATCTATCTCTTTTGCTTCGAGCATGGATCTGAGCGTGCGTTCTATTTTTCCCTCATAGCCGGTATACGTATGAAGTATATACCACTGTTTAGACATTAATACCCCTATCTCATCACAGCGCGGAATGCGGCCGTAAACCCGGCATCAAGCACGCCCAATAATACTGCAATAATAATCGTAGAGATGATCACAACCTTTACAGAAGCGGTAACATCATCACGGCTGGGCCACACAACTTTTTTAAGCTCCGCGACGCACTCACGTAAAAAACCGCCTACCTTTGCTGCCATATTTTTCCTCAAAATAAAAAGAATAACAGGCCAGGAAGGACTCGAACCCTCGACACTCGGTTTTGGAGACCGATGCTCTACCAACTGAACTACTGACCTAGAATATATAATCCGCCTTTTGGAAAATCTCCGCTGTGCGAATAAATTCAATCTCTATCGTATTTTAACTTCTTTGTGCAAGGTGTGTTTACGCGTCGAAGGACAGTATTTCATCAATTCAAGTTTACCCTGCAAGTTTTTACGGTTTTTTGTTGTTGTATAATTGATCCTTTTGCAATCGGTGCACTGCAATCCTATGATCTCTACGGCACCTTTCTTTTTGCTAGCCATAAGCTTCTCCTAAAAAAAATTGATCCTGTGCTCAGCCCTCGTGCGGAATCGAACCGCAGACCTTAACCTTACCATGGTTACGCTCTACCGATTGAGCTACAAGGGCAATCTCTTTGGGGTTGTCTGAAAAATATACAAAAGACGCCCTCTTATGTCAAGGCATAAACCGCGCTGCACCATTACATAAAAAGGCTCTCAATCGAAAACGGGATATTATTCCCTAACGGAGACTGTGATGTTTAAACCTCCCTTAGTGGGAGCGGCGGGCGAAGAAGCCAAAGCGGCGCCTACTGAAGAACCGGCAGAAGAAGTTGTAGCCTTTGTTTCTCCTGACGACGCGGACGTTGTGGACCCGCCCACCGACACGGCGGCCGCGGCGGCGACCTGCGACGGAGGAGTGACTGTTCCCGCAGAAGAAACTTCGGCGCTGGTTCCCTCGCCTACGGCTACGGCCTTTACGCCGTCCGAAGGAGTTATGCTTACGGAACTCATAACGTCGCCGCCGCCTTCCCCTTCAGGCGCATCCGCAACTACGGAACTCTGCTGCTGAGATGGAGGAGTCGGCCACACAGCCCAAGTGCTTTTAGTGCTGTAAACCGTTCCGTCGGAAACCACTCTTCCTTCAGTACCGCGGACGGAAGCCGTTGCAACGGGACTGCGTACCGAAAAGCCCACTCGCTTGTTTTCAGCTGCCCTAACGTTCGCTCTGACGCTTCCCGTGTCGAGGAACATCTGAGATGCTTCGTTTCCGTCTTTTTCCGCAAGCTGTTCGATCGTTATGCGGGAAAGAGGCTCCACTACAAAAACGGAATTTCCGAATTTTATATTCGCTTCGGATTTAAATCCCGTAGAAATGACGTCGCCTTTTTTGATGGAATCTCCGGCCGCCAGAGATTTCCAAGCAGCGCCGTCTTTTACCTGAACTTTGCCGGTTGCGGAAATAACTTTTCCTTCCGTATTCTTGCCGGCGGCCGGAACTGCTTTAGTATCCGCCGCAAAGGCTGTTCCCGCAAAAAATATTCCCAAAACTACGGCAAAAACCGCATTAAAATTCGCTTTTAACATATTTTCCTCCTGGCATTAGAACGACAATGCCGTTTTAAACGTAAATTCAAACGTAGAATTTCCCGACTCCGGAACATACTGAGCTGCGGAACCTGAAAATTGCAAATCGCTTAGAGCCTGCCACAAAACCGTAAATTTCCACTGCGTGCCGTCATAATCGGCGCTCTTTGTCGCAATGAAAAACGAATCCAGAGATCCCGTTACAAGCAGAGAGTCCAGCGGTTTAACCGTAACCATAGGCCCTATTTTTAAAAGATCTTCCCATGTGTGCCCTGCGACGGAAGCAGTAGCGGGCGTAAAAGTTCTAAAGCTCCCCAAAGATCCCTTGTCGCCTGAAGCAAAAATTCCGTTCAAACTGACCGACGACGAATAAAATTCGGGATACATCATTAGAGAAAACTTTGACAGATTGGACGCTTCCCAATCCTTATCCGAATCGAGACGGCTCACCCCGAATGTCGATGATAGAATATAAAAAACCTTGCCTTTTACCGGACCGTTTGAAACCGCCGTAAAATACATACGGTTATAAGAATTTTCCATATCAAACGCGCCTAAAAATTCAAATGACAGAGTCTGCGACTTAAAAATATTCGGGAGTGTAACAGCGGTTTCGAAAACAGCATAAGGATCTTCAAGGACGTAAAAATCTTTTTTTCCTATTCCGTCGGAGGACTGCATGTTGTACAAGGTGGATTTGGCATTTAAAAGCCCCGTATATCCGCCGTAAAAGGTAATTTCCGCAGACGGAGTTTTTAAATTTGCCATTACGCCGTCCGCCGCCTGAGAAAACACCGTAGCCGATGCGTCTGAAAGCGCAAAGCGCCCGAAATCAAAAACCCCTGACTTAAAAATCCCGAAAAGCCTGTCGGGAAATTCTTTTACAAATTCTGCTTTAAACAGCGACAGATCCAGCACGTCGTCCGTCTTGTCGGTCGAATTGACCCACCTATAATTGTAATATCCCTCAGCTATAAAATAATTAAGACCGTCGTCCGACAAGGGGATTCTAAGCCATGCGGAAGTGTTGAAATCGTTTTTAAGACCGTCTTTAAATTTCTTATCTTCGGTAAACGTCGATTTTACTTCATCGGAAACAATAGCCCCGTAATCAATGGAAAACACACTTCCCGCTAAGAACGCAAACAAAGCGGCTGTAAAAATTCTTTTTTTCATAACGAGCCCTCACCTTCCGCTATTTCAGAGCAGCGCATAAAAATTCTAAGAGCTTCACGGCCGGAAACCTTTTTTTCAGGATCATCAGTCCTGGAAAGCAGTTTTCTGGCCTGCAATTCACGGAACGCATAGCGATCGGAATGAGTAAGAGAGTACAACAGTCCGCCTTTTATGTTCCACGCTTTAAGGCATAGAGCCGAAAACTGCTTCAGATTGACAGTGTCTTCGGGAGCCGCGGTTACAGACCAAATTCCTTCCTTTTCAAGCTGCAAAAGAGCTTCTTTTCCGGAAGCGTCGTCGTTTATGAGCCCCCGCCATGCAGCCGCAAAATAAGCGGCCTGTGAAAAAGTAATTTCTTTTGCAGAGATTGTTTCCGTCATTTTTTCGGCGGACTGTGCAAAAAGGGTAAAATATGCGCCGCAAAAAAGAACCGTAAAAAACAGCATAATCCTTTTCATGATCATCGCACTCCATACTAATTTATTCGCTTGCAAATGCAAACACAAAAGCCTCTTTCAGTTTGTACCTTTATGTATTATAGTAAAGAATATGAGTAAACGCAAGAATAGTTCAAATTTTAAATCACCTGATATCATCGTCGCACTTTGTACAATAATAGTAATAGGCTTTTTGACCCTTATCAACGTATTTGAAAAGATCGAATACAGACTTTACGACGTTATGCTTAAATTCAAGCCCGCGCCGCAAATGCAGGACAAGATGATGCTTGTAAACATTGACGACGAATCGCTTGAACAGATGGGCGCATGGCCGTGGACACGCGACGTTCTTGCAGACGCGCTTATAAGAATGAGGGAACTCGGAGCTTACAGCGCAACGTTCGATATCGAATATCTTTCTCCGTCTCAGATGGGAATAAATCCTTCCATAACTACGACTATACCTGAAAATTTTTCCGAAAACCGAAAAGAGCTTTTGTCGCTCATATACGAACTGTCCGATTCCGTTTCTAAGGGGAAAATTTCATTAAAGGAACTCCCCGATATGACGGACATGCTCGTAAACGAATACATAGATCCCCAACTTGAAACGCTTGAAAGGTCGGTCACGGAAGGCGTGTTCCGCGACAACGACGATTATTTTTCCAAAGCGATCCGCTTTTTCGGCAATACGTGGCTTACGATCAACGCGCGAGAAGTGCTTATACAAGTGGATGAAAAGTTGAAAGATTTTGCAAAGGAGCGCTTTCTGCTTTCGGACGTTACGGATCCTGACGGGCTCATAGCCGCAGGGAATAAATATCAGGAAAAAGAAGACGACCAAAAAGCGGGGTTTTCACCCGCTCTGTATGAATTTCTTAAAAACGCCCGCGGAGCAGGTTTTACTAACGTCGTCGTAGACTCCGACGGTTCGAGACGGCGGGTGGAATTGTTGCAGGAAAGAGACGGCAAATACATCGCCCAGCTTCTATTCGCTCCTATGCTCAACATGCTCGACACTCAGAGCCTTGTGCGCACAAAAAGGCATCTGATAATAAAAAACGCTCTTTTACCCGGAGAAACAAAACGGCGCGACATAAAGATTCCCTTGGACAAACACGGCCGCATGCTCATAAACTGGGTAAAGCAGCTTTTTAACGAAAGAGACGGCCACACAGGCGAGCTGGTATATTTTAAAGGCGAACCTGTATATTTTTTGAAATACCTTGACGACTTGGAAAAAAGCTTTACGAACAACCTCCGCACCCTTCTGGATTCTCCCCTTCGCTATGAAAACGGAAAATATTTGGACTATTACGACGGCGCAAAATATCTTTTACAGACATATTCGGAACTTGAACATCTAAAGGCTGAAATCTTTAACGAAACCACAGACGCTTCCGGAAAAGAGCTTACCGCCGAAGATTCTTTAGCCGATCCGAGAATTGAACAGCTTTTTGAAGGACGCAGAATTTTCTTTGAAGAATGCGGACAGTTATTCGACGGCTCATATGAAAAACAGATAATCGACTTTCTTGAAAGCTACCGGACTGAAAAAACAAGCGAAGCGATCGATCAAAACATAGACTGGTTCAAAAACACTTTTGAAGTTTTAAAAACCGATTACGACGAATATCAGCTTACGTTCAAACTTAAAAAAGAAAAATACAACGGAGCTTTTTGTCTCATAGGAAATTCGGCTTCGGGCACTACGGATCTCGGCGTTACGCCGTTCGAGCGGCTGTTCCCGAACGTAGGCACGCACGCAAACATATTCAATACGATAATGACCGGCCAGATGATAACGCCTTTCAGCTGGGGCTACGGATTTGCAATATCGGCGGTCTTGCTTATCATAATAATATTTGCAAGCCGCAAAGCGAAGGCTTTTATGCAGAGCCTCATAGGCATAGGCGGATGCATTATTTTTCCGCTTATCAGTTTTTCAATGTTTTCGTTAAAACTGTATTACATTCCCGTGCTCGCTCCGACTTTGGTCATGACAGCAGGGTACATAGCCATAACCATACAGCGATTTTTGCTTTCAGAAAAAGACAAGCGTTTTTTGCGCAATGCGTTTTCAACCTATCTGTCTGAAAGCGTCGTAAACGAAATCGTAAACGATCCTTCAAAGCTCACCCTCGGCGGCGAAGAAAAAAATCTTACCGCGATTTTTACGGACATAAAGGGTTTTTCTACCATTTCCGAACGGGTAACGCCGACCCAGCTTGTTTCGTTTCTAAACAAATATCTTACGCTGTTCAGCGACATTATCCTTGAGCATCAGGGCACGATAGACAAATACGAAGGAGACGCGATCGTAGGATTTTTCGGAGCGCCGATTTCATTTGAAGACCACGCATGGCGGGCTTGTTATTCCGCAATAAGAATGAAACAGGCGGAAAAAATCTTTAATAAAGAAATGACCGAAGCGGGAATAATCTCTTCCGAAATAAATACCCGCATAGGAATAAACACGGGCGCAATGGTCGTAGGCAATATGGGAACGGACAAAAAAATGAACTATACGATGATGGGAAACGCCGTAAACCTTGCCGCGCGGCTTGAAGGCGTAAACAAAGTGTATCACACTTGGATTTTAGTTTCGGAATCGACTTGGGACGCCGCAAATTCCGGAGAAAATTCGGGCAAGATGATTGCGCGAAGGCTCGACAAGGTGCGCGTAATAGGAATAAATACGCCCGTTCAGCTCTACAACATAGTGGGCTTTACCGAAGAACTTTCTAAAGAAGAAATCGATTCCGTAGAAATTTTCCACAAGGGTTTGGATCTATATCTGGCAAAGGATTTTGCAAACGCAAAGAAATTTTTTGATGAAGCGGATACGATGTTTCCCCAAGACGAAGTTTCAAAAATCTTTTCCGAAAGATGCGAAGAAAAGATCAAAACCGGCGTTCCCGACAACTGGGACGGCGTTATGAGCATGACGAGCAAGTAAGCTAAAAGCAGCCTGCATTGATTGATAATAGTCCTTCCGACCCAGTGTCCCGCAAAGGAGTAAAAAGACGCCTGCATCGATCGACAGGGTGCTATGTGTCAACGGATTCGCCTTTGTAATCGGCAAGCATCGATTCTACTCTTTTTACAAAAGATGAGCCCCAATACTCGCAGAGCGTCGAATAAGCCTTGTCATATAATTCGGGGACGACGCACGCGCGGAGCTGCTTGATATTATTGGCAAGATATGAAATACATACTTTTTGAACGGCGGCTCTGTGGCGATCTTCAGGCGGACTTTCTTTAAAAACCGAATACAAAACCGTAAACGCCGAAGCGACGGAGCAGACTCTTTTCCACCTGTCAAGACTTGAAATAAGAGTTTCCGAAGTTATGCCTGTGTCTATATCGTAGCGATATACTTTTTCGTTTATGCCGACATAGCGCTTTGCGTTCATGCAGATAAAATAATAAAGAAGAAAATCTTCACCGGTAGTGCAGTAAAAATTCGGCAGGAGGGCGTACGCGCTTTTAAGCGCTTCGGATCTGAAAAGTTTTCCACACAAAAAAAACGAATGTCCTCTATTGCAAAGAAAGTCGTCCGCTATTCTCTCCCCCTCAAGAACACCTTCGTGTATCAGCTCTATCTTTTTAAGAACCGAAAGCCGGCGGTTCTCCGGTAAATTTTCATCATGGATGATTTCGGCCTTGCCGTGCACAATATCCGCATCGCAAGACATGGCCGCTTCATAAAGTAAAGAAAGGCTTTGTTCTGTAAGAGCGTCGTCCGCATCCAAAAAACAGCAATACGCCCCGGAAGAATTTTCAAGAGCGGTGCGCCTTGCTTGAAAGGTGCCCTCATTTTTTTCATGTTCAATATAGCGTACGCAAAACTCTTTGCGGGAAGCATGTTTTTTAGAGAATTTTTCAATTATTCCATATATTTCATCTTCAGCGCAGGAAAAATGATCAGATTCTGAAAGTATTCCCTTACTGCCGTCGTTTAAAATCACCAGTTCTATTGACGGATATGTCTGAGCGGCGACGCTTTCAAGGCAGTTAAGAATAGTCTTTTCGGCCTTATAAAAAGGAACGATAACGCTTATTAAAGGCAAATTCAAAATATTTTCCTTAAAATTGCCCAGCGAGTAAATCTTCAGATTTAGGAGCTGGGCAATTCGTGCGCGGGAGCGCACAGTTAAATAAACGAGTTTTCCGAAGGAAAACTCGAAGTTAAAGTACCGCTACGGACGGCGGCAAAATATGTAAAAGCGATACTTTGGCCTTGTCAAAATTCGCCATAAGCTGATGTACACGGAGGTACATCGGTTTATAAAATTGCCCGGCGAAAGTTCCGTAAGCTTTTATGGCCGAACGATGTTCTCGCATAAAGCATAGCATTTTAGATGATATTTTCAAATCTTGATATTCGACCATAATGTAAGTTGAATTCCATTTTTATTCAACCGGTGACGCAAAGACAGCCGATAAGGCCGGACGTGGGCACAAAGCGGCGCCAAGAATGCTTCGAAAACGAAAGCACATGTCACCGGCGCGCTAGGTATGCGGCGCACAAGGGAGGCGCCATGGCGGCACGAGTACGACGCCATAAACGCCGGCAACGTGTCAGCGGTTACGCACAGCCGGCAATATCGTACGGCATCAGTCAGAGCCGATGCGACCTATTGCCTACAAAGGCTCTAAACGTTTAAAATGCATCATGCATGGGCAGCGCCGGGACGCTGTCTGGACGCTGTATTTTAAAATACTCAGAGGTCAATTTTGAATATCGATACTTTAGTGGAAAGAATTCTTGATTCTTACGATAAATACGGCGGCGTAAACCGCACGGAAACCGAAAATTTCCCGAACAGAGAAAACGTTGTTTTTATTCTTCACGACCTGCAGTGGCTTATTTTTCCGGGATTTAATACGGCGGATTTTATCGAAGGCGAAAATTTGTGTTACGCTGCCGGTCTTCGCGTAAACCGCGTAATTTCAATGCTCACGGCGGAAATAAAAAAAGCTATGGTATATGCGGCGGCAAATAAACGCTGCGAAGATTCCAAGCAGCCGCGCTGTTTTGAACTTGCAGAAAAAACCGCTTTGGCTCTTGTAGATGCCATTCCCGACATACGTAAAGCGATAAATCTTGACGCGCAGGCTATTTTAAACGGCGATCCGGCCGCAAAGAGCATCGAAGAAGTTATACTCTCATATCCAGGGCTTGAAGCAATCTTAATTTACCGATTGGCGCACTTCCTGTTCAAAAAAGAAATTCCCATCATTCCCAGAATAATGAGCGAATACGTACACGGGAAAACCGGCATAGACATACATCCCGCGGCGGAAATAGGAGAATCCTTCTTTATAGATCACGGCACAGGAATTGTAGTAGGCGAAACGACCGTAATAGGAAAAAACGTCAAACTTTATCAGGGAGTAACGCTCGGGGCCTTGAGCGTGAGCAAGTCACTGAAAAACAAAAAGCGGCATCCCACGATCGAAGACGACGTAACTATTTATTCGGGAGCGACGATTTTAGGAGGAGAGACAATCATAGGCAAGGGATGCACCATAGGCGGCAATACTTGGGTAACAAAATCCGTTCCGCCGGGGACAACTTTTTTACAGGAAAAATAGAGCCTCCAAGCAAAGCCGCTGCAAGGAAGCTCTATCGTCCAGCTAGGCTGAACGTTGGAGAGAGTTTATCAGCTTATTTACAAGCTAAGTTAAGGATAACCCCTAAATATGCATAAGTCAAGTTTTTTTAAATATATAAGGATTAGGCCTCTCGACGTCGTAATTTTGACAATTTTTGCGGCGGTTTTGTTTTTTTCGATACTCGCACTGCGCAATACACCTGAACGGGATCCCGTTTTAATAATAGATTCGCCATTCGGCCAATATATTTACGAACTTGACAAAGACAGGGAAGTTAAGATCAAGGGTTTGATCGGAATTTCAGTGATAAAAATTGAAAACGGAAAGGCAAAATTTGATTCGTCTCCGTGTCCCAATCAAACCTGCGTAAGCGGCGCTCCGATAAGTAAAAATTTCGAATGGCTGGCCTGCATGCCGAATCAGGTTTTTATTCACATAGAAGACAGGGACGTTCCGCACGCCGGCGGAGCCGGAAGGAAAAATAATTCCGGTTCCTCTTCGAACCGTACTGACGGCAAACTCGGCGCTAATGAAAACAAAAAGGCGGGAGACGTTAAAAGCGCGGACGGCGTAGACGCTATGTCGTTTTGAAGGCGGCCTACTGAAGGCGATCGAGCTATCCATACTAAGGGCGGCGGTGCGGCGCTTTGACTGCGGTGCGAATTCCGTCTATGCGCTGCGGCACGCTCGGAAAAAGTTAAAAGACAGGAGTAATATGGCAAAAAGATCAAATTCAATCATTTTTTGCTGTTCGTCATGCGGGTACATCCATCCCAAATGGCTCGGCCGCTGCCCGGAATGTGGAAGTTGGAACACGCTTGAAGAATATATCGAAAGTCCCTCTTCAATCTCCGCTTCGAACAAAGCGAGCTCTCCGTCGCCTAAAATCAAACCTGTTCCGCTTGAAAACATAAAAACCGAAGACAGAGGGCGGATTTTTACGGGCATAAGCGAATTTGACAGGGTTTTAGGCGGAGGGGCCGCAAAGAGGTCGGCGATTTTAATCGGCGGAGAACCGGGGATAGGAAAATCCACTCTTCTTTTGCAGGCGGCCGCAAAATACGCTGAAAGCTCGGGCGCCAAAACTCTCTATGTCAGCGGAGAGGAATCGGCGTCGCAGATAAAAGACAGAGCCGAAAGGCTCCGCCTAAGAGCTCCTACGGTGGAAATTCTTTGTTCCACAAGGCTTGAAGACATACTTTCCGCCCTTGACAGGACGTCTCCCGTATTCACAATCATAGATTCAATCCAGACCGTAAATTCCCTTGAAGCTGGCGCTATCCCCGGTACTGTAAATCAACTCAAATACTGTGCAAACGAGCTTATCAGCTGGATAAAGGAACGCGACGGCGTAATGATAATGACCGCGCATATCACAAAGGAAGGATCGATTGCGGGGCCGAAATCGCTTGAACACATGGTCGACACCGTGATTTCCTTTGAAGGAATAAACAACGAGTTCCGTTTTTTGCGCGCGCAAAAGAACAGGTTCGGTTCCGTCGACGAACTGGGAATACTTTCCATGACCGAAAAAGGCCTTGAAGCTGCGAGAGACCCTGAATCAATGTTTATTACGAAAAGGCAGGGAGAGCAGCCGGCAGGAGTGGCGACGGCAGCGGTATTTGAAGGCAGCCGAGTGTTTTTGGTTGAAATTCAGGCGTTGACAGTTCCCGCAAAAGCCGCAATCACGCGCGTATACAGCGAAAAGATAGATTCAGCACGGGTAAGCCGGATCGCGGCCGTGCTTGAAAAAAGATTGGGTATAAGATTCTCCGATCAGGACATTTATATAAACGTCGCAGGAGGAATACGGCTTTCCGAAAGCGCCATTGACGCGTCACTCGCGGCAGCGCTTTATTCGGCGCGCACCGACATAGCAGTTCCTGCAAACACCGCTTTATGCGGCGAGCTGAGCCTCGCAGGTGAAATACGCCCGGTAAACCGGCTCCGGCAAAGGATAAGGGCGGCACAGACGTTAGGTTATACAAAAATCTATGCGCCCGAAAAAGAGGAAGGCGCTGTTGTAGCGGCGACCGTAAAAGACATGGTAAAAGCCTTATTTGAAAAATAAGCCGCTCAGGCCCACAAAAGACGCGCCTGCGACAAATGTTCCGACCGAACTTCCCAAGCTCGATAAAAGGAAGACCAAAAGAACCCTTGAAATCCTATTTTTATAAATTCCTTTTAAACTCATTATATCGGTCTGAATACTTTCCATGTCGGAAACTTTGGGCTTTCGGACGATAGCCTGTACGAGGCCAGAAACCATTCCAGCTCCTATAAAAGGCGAAAGCGACGTTATGGGAGCGGCTACGCCTGCGCAAATTACGGTTAGAGGATGTCCGAACGCAAGAGCGGCGCCCAAGGCGGAAAGAAGAGCGTTCCACAGTATCCATGAGCCTACCATAGCTTTACCCGTATCTATGCCGCCGAATAAAAAACCTGCGACTATGAGAGCGACGATAACACAGGGAATTATCCAAGCTAAAACCTTTGCGCTTATCTTTTGTTCCGGAAGCGTTTCAATATCCGCCGTATTGGAAGTTTCCTTCCCTGCCGCAATAGCTTCAAGGTGTTTTTGTACCCCGACAAGATGTCCCGCTCCTATTACGACAAGAATTTTATTGCCGTCGGCAGTCCAAATGTGCGACGCCAAAAAACGATCTCTTTCGTCTATAAGAACTTCTTTTACGACCGGCATAAATTCCGCAAGTTCCGCCATCATTGAATCCATTTCATTCGATTTTTTTAACGATTCTATTTGTTCTGCAGAAACTTTTTCGTTTGAAAACGCGCTTGCCAAAAGAGCCGAAACGAGTTTGCTTTTTCCCCAAAACGAATTTTTAAGCCAGGCACGGCGCAATGTGATGTGTATTGGACGGTCGACCATCGCAACGGGAATATTCATTTCAGAGGCCTTTTCCACCGCAGCTTTCATTTCGTCCCCCGGACGTATACCTATGTTCTGCCCCATTCGGCGCTGAAAAGAAGAAAGAACCAAATTTGCCAAAAGAAGAAATCCTTCTTTCTTTTTTAAAACGCTCACTATGTCCAAGTTGCGCCACGAAGACGGATTTATCATTGCTTCATAACGTTTTTGATCCAATTCCACGGCCACACAATCGGGAGCAATTTTGCTCACGGCATTTTGCACTTCTTCAACGCTTTCGGGTGAAATATGCGCCGTTCCTATCAAAATAAATTCCCGGCCGTTAAGAAAGAGTCTTTTTTCCGTTCTGTTTGTTCCGCTTGCTCCGCTGTCGATTTCACTCATGATTGCATACTCCATTCCGCCAGCCTATATTCAAAAAACAAAGGCGCTTTCATAGCCAAAACTTGAGAATAAAGTTCCGCGGCGGCCGCATCGTTACCCTGCAAGTCGTAAAATAATCCCATATAATACAAAAATCTGCCGCGTTTGGTATTGTTATCTTCTTTTTTTATCTGCAAAAGAGCCGCGTTTTCGGCGTTTATTCCCTTTCCGTCATAAAAAAGGCGGACGACCGTATATTCCACGCTTGATCTATTGAGCTTTTTCATGTGCTTTTCAAGAAAATCCTTGAATTCACCGGTTTTTCCGAGTTTTTTATAGTTGGCGGCGATCATTAAGACATAGGAAATATTGTTTTGATTCATTGAAAGCGCTTTTTCGAACGCTTTTAGAGAGCCTTCGTAATCTTTTTCATGCCAGGCGAGCATACCGAGTGACTCGTATGCATAAAAATATTTAGGATTCGTTTCGACGACTTTTTTATAATCCGAATACGCTTTGCTGAGCTTATTCATTTCGTCGTATAAACTTGCTCTGTACGCATAGGCGAGAAAATAATCGGGTTCAAGCGAAATTGCTTTTGTCCACGCTTCTTCCGCGCCTTTAAGATCGAGCAGCTGTCGTCTATAAGTTCCCAAACTCAGATATATGTCGTAATTTTTGGCGTCATATTTTGCAGCTTCTTCAACATATGCGAGAGCTTCGCGGTAGCGGTCTTCGTCGGCCGATATTTTTCCAAGATACAAAAGCGCCCAAGGATCATGAGCGTTTTTTTCAAGGATGCGTTTAAAAGCGCTTTTTGCATCGTCCGTTTTGGACAAAAAATACGAACTCAGCCCCAGTCCGAACAGGGCGTCTTCGTTTTCGGAGTCGCTTAAAAGCGCCTTGTCGTAAAGAGTCTTTGCAAGATTGTAATTATTTACTTTCATTGCGTCGCTCGCAAGCTCAATGTTTGCCCGAACGTTATTTGGATCGGAAGCTATGATTTTTTTGATATACTCCTGCCGTTTGGAAGTGTTGTTAGACGTCTTTGCTATCATAAGCAAAAGTTCTAAAACTTCAATATTGCCGGGATCCCGCGCTAAAAGATCTTCCGCCAGATGAGACGCTTCGTCTATTCTTCCCGCGGATAACAAAAGCGAAGACTTTAATATTGAAATTTGTATATTATTTTCAAGCGACGGAGGAATGGTTTCAAAGAGCTTTAACGCTTCATCCGCCGAGCCGGCCTTTAATGCGGCTTTAAGTTTTTCTGCAAAGACAACTCCGTCGGATTTTTTTGCAGCTCCGCCGGCACCCGTTGCGGAAGCATCGCCGGCAGTATTTGCCGTAAGACATCCCGCACATAAAAATACGACAGTAAGAGCTAAAACAAGTCTTATTTTTAACTGTTCCTTTTTAATTTTTTCTTTCATCTGTTGAATTTCCTTGTTTCATTAAGTAAACTACGAACAATGTATTCACATCCTATAAAAAAAATCATAGGTCTCCTTGTCCTTTATACCGCTATTATTATCGGTATTTTTATCGTTCAATTTAAAAGCGAATCCGTTTTTTCGGAAAATATAGGAGCTCTCAGGTTCACATTCGCCCAAACGGGAACGCAGCAAAATCCAGTTTTAAAAAACAGCCTGCAAGCGCTGTTCAAGGGGCTGCTCATCTATTTTAACGATAAGGATCCGGTTACTGTACGAGAGGCCGGCTCAGATTCGGTAAAAAACATTACACTAATTTCATGGAGCAAGGCAAGTCCCCTTTCTTTCGCCCTTTACTTTACCGAAAATGTTTCGCTCCTGTTTTCCGTTACGGGAACGGGCGACGACGCCGGCATGACTATACAGGCGGATCTTCCGCGCAATATTGAGTCCGTAACGTTAAATTACAAACCCGCCGGCGGATACAACTTTTCAAGAGAATCCGGAGCCGGCGCGTACGGCGTAAAAATAGAAGCAAAAGGCAATAAGTATGTTTTAAGTGCATCGAATATTGGTGAAAATAAAATTTCGCTTAACAAAGGTCAATCGGCGGTAACTTACGCCGTAGTTAAGGACAAAAAGATCTTCTCCTTCGATTCCGTAGGAAAAACGGCGGCGGCAAGTTCGGCAGCTTATTTACAAAACATCAAAAAGCTTGAAAACAATATAATCACGCTTTTTAGAGATTCCGTACAGAACAATTCTCCTCTGCCTCTTACGGAACAGAGCGTCGTCGCATACGTTGCGGTTATGGCAAAAAACGGTCAATACAACGCAGCGATCGACGGCGTTCCCGACCTGTTCAAAAGAGGACAAAAACGCACATATGTTTCAGCCCCGTACTTTAACACGCTCGAAAGGATGTTCGCGACGCTTCAAATGCAGTTTGACAACACTTCCCGCATGGTAAGCGAGGCCGTTAAAGCAAATAGCTGTGAAATATTCTCTCTTCTCAATTTAAGCAACTTTATAATAAAGAATAACAAATTTCAGGATATCCGAGATCTTCTTTCCGTTCCTTCCACCGTTCTGTCTTCCGCAAACGGATCGTCCGCCGTCAGCACTTCTCAAGCGGCGGGAATTATTTACGTTTACATGAGCTTGATAGATAAATTTCCGGCCTTAGCCGACATGCTCGAAAATTCGATCGAACCGTGCCTTTCAATAATCGAACAATCCTGTTCATTGCAGACGCAGGCCAACGGAGAAAAACTCGTCGTATCAGAAAACGGGATTCCCCTTAAACCCGCAGGCGCCGTAAACATCGGTTCCGTCTTGCTCGGTTACGGAACTATGACAAACAACCGTTCTGTAATCGACACGGGATATTCGCTTATAAATTCTTCTTTTGAAGACATTGCGGCGACGGATCTGTACACATATTCGGAAATATATCCGATCCTTGTAAAAGACAATCCGTATTATCCGCATTTTATCTATCTGGGCGAAAACGACTCTCGAACCGTCTGGGCATGGACTTGTGCCGAAAACATTACATACAAAAAAGACGAAGACGGCACGTTTCTTATAGACATTGTTTTTCCGGAAGGACTCACGCATTACGTAATATTCGGCGGTATTCCGGATTTCAGAAAAATTCAAATATACGGTATGGATTTCCGAACCGATCCCAGATTTGAAACGTACAATTCTTCAGGTTACGTTCATTTAAAAGATACCGACATCCTGCTTCTTAAATCGCGGCACAGAAACAACTTGGAAAACGTCAGTATTTTTTACAATAATCCCGTACAAATCGTCCAACCGACGGCGGCAGAGAGAGTGAGCGCGGAAAACACCGAAGGGCAAAACGCAAAACCCGCAGACTCTTTTGAAAATTCGGAAGTCAAAGCGAATGAGGCTTCTTATTAAAAATTAAAAATTTAATACCGTTTTCGCTTTTTTTGTGATATACTTAAAGGTAGCTTTTAGAGGAGTACCTGTGAACAGACGTGATTTTCCCAAAATCCATTTTTACGATCAGGATTTTGTAGATATTTATGATAAATCTTGGTCTTGGCTTAACGATTATTGGATAAACCCGGCGACGGAAGAAAAAGATCCGGAAGGTTATTTTATTTATCCCCAGGGAAATTCCTTAATTATCGAACAATTCGAATCCATTTTTTCTTCATTTTTTTTGGTTTATTCGAACCGCAATTATCCTGCAAATCAAAACATAGATTATTTTTACGCCCGCCAGGAAGAAAACGGCGCCATTCGATGGAAGTACGATATAAGGACAAACAAACCCGTTACGGACGAGCAAAACCCTGAAGGCATAGGGATGCCTCTGTTTGCGTGGGCGGAATTTAACCTGTACCATAAATCGGCAAACAAGAGGCGTATCCGCGAAATTATGCCCGTCCTTCAAAAGTATATGGACTGGATAATCGGCGCTTTTAAAAAAGAAAACGGGCTTTTTTCCGTTCCGGCGGTTGCAGGCGGTATGTTTAACTCTCCCCGAGGGGGAGTTTTTTACCCTGTAGACTTTAATGCCGCAATGGCAATAAACGCCGCATACATGTCAGCTTTGGGCGATATCTTAAACGACAAGGATTTGAGCTTTCAGTACAAGCGCATGTATTTTTCGCTAAAGACGCGCATTAATTCAATGATGTGGGATAACGTTACCTTATTTTACCATGATCTGGACAGCGAAGAGCACCGCCTTCCTCAAAAGACCATCGCCGGTTTTTGGCCGCTTTTAGCCGAAATGCCCAATGCGGATAAGGCAAACGCTCTTATTTCGCATTTAAACGATCCTAAAACGTTCGGAACAAGCCACCCGTTTCCGTCGCTTTCGGCCGACAGTCCGGACTTTAAAGAATCCGGAGAAGGATTTTGCGGCAGCGTATTCCCTCCGCTGAATTTTATGATAATAAAGGGGCTTGAAAAATACCAAAGATACGACATGGCGCGCGAATGCGCGATCCGCCACCTTTACTATATTTTGGAAGCTCTTCTTCCGAACGATCAAAAAGAAAAAGGCGACGTGTTTGAAGCGTATCTGCCGTGCAAGGAAGGCAAGGCTGTTTTGACCGGTCATCCCGATTTTCCGCGCGCGCGTTACATGCCGTACGTAGGACTTTCTACCATAGCTTTGATGATAGAAAACATCATAGGGCTTTCGATAAGCCTGCCCAGAAAGACCGTAGACTGGATAATTCCGAATCTTGAAATAATGGGCATTGAAAAGCTTTCGCTCAAGAGAAATTTGATCACGATACTCAGCAACAAAAGTCTTCGCGGATGGGAAATTCAAATGGAGAGTGAAAAATTGTATTACTTTACCATAAATATTCTTGACCAAAAAAAGAAAACGTTGCCTATACCTTCGGGTAAGTGTTCAATGCTTATAGACAAGCTGTAGCTTTAAGGAGCAAATATGACATCCCTTGAAGCGGTAATAGAAATCGGCTCTACAGGGATAAGGCTCCTTGTTGCCGAAATAACCGACAGCGGGCAAAGAAACACATTGGACCGTTCCGAAATGCCGGTGTCGCTGGGGCACGATGTTTTTACATCCGGTTCGGTAAGCAGCGAAACGCTTTTACGCTGCATTCAAATTCTTTTAAGATTCCGTGAACAGCTTGTAAGCTGGAACATACAGCCGGATAAAACTTCCGTCATTGCAACTAACGCCGTAAGAGAAGCTAAAAACAGAGACCCCTTCGTAGACCGTATTCAGATAAGAACGGGATTCCATGTTCAGATAATAGACGGAATTGAAAATAATCGTCTTACGTATCTTGCCGTAACGGACTGCCTAAAGGGAAATGCCGCCGTAAATCTTAAAAAAGACGCGATAATTATTGAAGTGGGCGGAGGTTCTACCGAACTCATGCTCATTGAAAAAGGAAAAATGGCGGGCGCGCACAGCATGCGCATCGGAACGGTGATAGTAGGGCAGCAACTTCGTTCCATGCTGGGCACTATGGAAGATGCGTACCGCTACATAGAAGAATTTATATTTAACACAAAGGGTTCACTGGATACCGAGCTCGCTCTGCAAAAAATAAAGCAATTTATAGCCGTAGGCTCGGACGCCCGCATCGCAGCCGCAAATATCGGAGAAAAAATTTCGCCTTCCGTGTGGGAATTGGACAGACAGGTGTTCGACGATTTTGTTGACAAGCTTCAAACATGCACGATAGACGAATGCGCCGCGCAGCTTAGAATTTCTTACAGCGACGCGCAATCGTTGCAGATAAGCCTTTTGATATACAAGCTGTTTTTAAAATTCACAAATGTAAAAAAAATTCTCGTCGCGGAAACAAGCATACGCGAAGGTCTTATCATTTCAAAAACGGTTCCCGACACGTCCTTGCAGCAGGATTTTTATTCGCAGATTACGGCGTCGGCAAAAAATCTTCTCAGAAAATACAGGGGAGACGAACGGCACGCAGATTTTGTGCGAAAGATAAGTCTGAAATTTTATGACGCGCTTAAAGAGGAAATAGCTCTTCCCGACAAAGCCCGGCTTCTTTTGGAAATTTCAGCCATACTGCACGACATCGGCATGTTCATACGCGCTGAAAACCACAACCTGCATTCCCAATACATAATCGCAAATTCCGAAATTTTCGGTTTGGGAAGAGAAGATATAACTATAATCTCTTTGATCGCGCTCTACCACCGTGAAAATAAAAAGCCTCAGGACGATAAATATTTTCAAATGCTGCCGAGTTCCGAGCGCATGACGATCTTAAAACTTACGGCGATTTTGCGCATCGCGGACGCCTTGGACAGGAGCCATATGCAAAAATTTACCGATTTTTCCATAAAGACGGACGACGATACAATCACTATAATAACGTCCGGCGATCATAATACCACGCTTGAAAACGTTGCGCTCGCCCAAAAAGCGGATATGTTCGAATCTTTTTTCGGATATAAGATAATTATGATGTAAAATAATCAAAGGGCGACCTGTAAAAACCGCAATTTTTAGAAATTGCTAAACGGAAAACGATTTATGAAAAAAAAGCATAAAATTCCATTTTTTAACCGCGAACTTTCCTGGATAGAATTCAACGCAAGGGTTCTAAAAGAAGCGTGCAGAAAAGATATTCCCGTCATGGAAAAACTTCAGTTTTTAGCCATAGTCTCTTCAAACTTTAACGATTTTTTTCAAATAAGAGTGGCGGCAATAAAGCGGCTTTTAAAAGAAGCTCCCGACATAAAAGACAGCTCCGGTCTCAATCCCAGGGAACTTCTTAAAAAAATTTCACTACGGTGCCACGAAATTGTTCACGTGCAGCATGACTGTCTTGTAAACGACGTTCTTCCGAGCCTTAAACAAAACGGAATCGAATACGTTCCTCCGTCGGATTTTACTACTTATCAAAAAGCTTTTACAAAACATCTTTTTAACACGCAGATATTCCCTCTTTTAACGCCCTTACGCATAGACACGGAAAATTTTCCGAGCATAAGAAATTTGCAGCTGCACGCGGCTTTTTTGCTTAAACGCATGGAAGGTATTCCGCCTTTGGAAAATATGCCGCAGCAGGAAACGAGCGAACCTTTTATTTCCATCGTGCAAATTCCAAGCGTAATACAGCGCGTAATTCCCTTCGGCGGCAACGATAAGAAAAAATCTTTTTGTCTCTTGGATGATCTTGTGCTTCAATACGGAACTCAGCTGTTCCCCGGTTTTACAGTGGAACAGACCATGCTGTTTAAAATAACCCGCGACGCCGATCTTTCAGTAAACAGCGCGGACAACGATTTTATAGACGCTGTGGAAGAGGCAATCGCTCAAAGACAGTCTTCGTTTGCGGTAAGACTGCTTTGCACACAGTCAAGCCGCGACATTTTAAAAGTCCTTTCGGAAAAACTTGAAATAGAAGAAGACGATATATACCAGGTCGGAGGAATTATGGATCCTTCAACCTTGCTGGATATAACTAAAATAGAAAACACGGAAAAATTACACTACCCTGTGTGGCACCATTTTCATTCGGCCGACCTGCCTGCACAAGGCGCCTACTGGGATACTATAAAACAAAAAGATATCCTGCTGCATTTTCCGTATCAGTCGTATAATCCTGTCATAAAATTCATTTCGGATGCGGCGGACGATCCGGATGTACTTGCAATCAAGATGACTTTGTATCGGGCGGGTCATGAATCGCCTATAATAGACGCGCTCAAAAGAGCTGCCAACAACGGCAAGCAGGTAACCTGCTTTGTAGAACTTATGGCCCGCTTTGACGAAGAGCGCAATATTGCATGGGCTGAACAGCTTGAAAAGGCAAATGTGACTGTAATCTACGGAATAGTAAATTACAAGGTTCATTCGAAAATCCTCATGGTCATGCGCAGGGAAAATTCCGCAATAGTGCGATACGTTTATCTTTCAACGGGGAATTTCAATCCGAAAACCGCGCGCCAATATTCGGATTTGGGAATTTTGACGGCAAATCCTGAAATTGCCAACGACGCCACGCAATTTTTTAACATAGTTTCAGGGTACTCAGCTATACAAACCATGAACCACATGTCGATGGCGCCTATAAACCTAAAAACAAATATTCTGGCAATGATTCAAAGAGAAATCGATCGTTCTACGCCTGAAAATCCGGGCCTTATAATTGCAAAAATGAACAGTTTATCCCACGAAGAAGTCATAAAAGCCCTGTACAAAGCAAGTCAGGCGGGAGTAAAAATTCTTCTTAATGTACGGGGGATTTGTATGCTTGTGCCCGGCGTAAACAAGATAAGCGAAAACATTACGGTGGTTTCCATAGTGGACAGATATTTGGAGCATTCGCGCATATTCTATTTTAGAAATTCCGGCGCTGAAGAGATTTATATTTCAAGCGCAGATTGGATGCCTAGGAACCTCGACCGTCGTATAGAGCTGATGTTTCCCGTAACCGACAGAACATTGTTTAAAAACATATTCGAAATTTTAAACTTGTATTTTACGGATAACACTCATTCGCACACATTGCTTTCTTCGGGTAAATGGGTGGAAACGAAAAACGGCACTATTTTAAAACATGCGCAAAAAGAATTGTATTTAAAATATAAAAAGACAGCCGACACAAATACGAAAATTCCTGAAATAGAATTCAAGGCGCGAAGAAAAAATTAAATCTTCTTTAAAATGCGGCATTGCAGAAAATTTCGATTTTCGAAAATACCGCATTCGTGCGCTTTTGCGCACAGCTATAATCAGCGACGTTTGCGCGGCAAACTCGCCGTTTAACGAGGCGGCGCCATATAGCCGCCGAAATTAAACACTTTTATTTCTTTTTTATCTGAAACATCTTATCCAAAAAGCGGTGCACGGAATCTATCGCGCCCAAAATCGTATGAGTGTCTTTCATGGAACCGTTTACTTTTTCAAGTGCCGCGAGGCCTGCAGTGAGCGCCTGAGATTCTTCGCGCACGGCAGCCGTGATTTCAGAGAGGGTTTGTCCCGAAGTATTGATTGCGTTGTCGTTATTCGTAAAATTGGTCAAAACGGAATTCAACGAAACATTAAAACGCAAGATAAGAGAAGTAAATTGATTCATTTGCGTGTTTATTTTTTCCACGGTTTTTTCAAAGGCTTCCGTGCTTTCGGTTATCTGCTTTGCAAAATCCCCCGTCTGAGAAGCCAGGCTATGTACTTCGTTTGCGATAATCTTAAAACCCGCGCCGAAAGCCCCGGCATGTGCCGCTTCTATCGAAGCGTTTATTGCAAGAACGTTAGTTTTGTCAACTACATTTTGTATATCGCCGGTTATTTTTGCAATCTTTTTTGTCTGCTCTTCCAAATCTTTAAAGGAAGAGGAAAGAACTTCCGCGTCCTTTGAAGTGGATTCTATTTCCTGAATGCGGTCGCTTATGTCTTTTTTTAGAGCGTTGTTGGCGTTTAATATGCCGCCCATCATGGAATTTATCTGTTCTATATTGTTGGCGGTGCCCTTGCTCGAAGCCTGCATCTGCTCAAACGTGCTGACTATGGATTCCAAGCCGCCGCTCACAACCTCTATTGCGTAATTGAGAACTCCCAAAGAATTCATGGTGACGGCGGAAGTAGTAATTCCCTTATTGAATCCTATGGAAATGTTCTGCAACAAGTCTTCGTAATTTTGTATAATCTGTTCATCCATAAAAGCATCAATCCATTAAATCTATACCGCATTTGAGAACAGAAAGCCAGTCCAAAAACTCATTTATGGCGTCATCCTTATATATGGCGCCGTGCTGAGGAACAAGCATTTGCGGATCAAGCCGGCGCACTCTGTCGCACCAGTTTTTTACGACGGAATTCGACGCCATATAACGCTTATGAAATCCTTCGATCAAAGGAATATGAGAAACAAAATCTTCCACAAAAACGGTTTCGTGTCCTTCGTCAAATACGGCGGCTCCAATGTCTCCCGTAAATAAAATACGGGATTTTTTGTCGTAAAGATTAAAATTTCCCGGAGAATGCATAAAATGCGCAGGAATAAAATCGTATGACGCGCCGTTTTCGGTAGTTAAAGTCATTCCCTCATCATTTATAGGAATAATTCTCTCGGAATCCACTATACCAAAATGAGGAAGGAAACGCACCCAAAGAGACGAGATATACACTTTGGCGTGCGTAATGCCGAGCCACAAAGCTATTCCCGAAGAAACGTCGGGATCTTGGTGTGAATAAAAAATCGTATGTATATTATCCAAAGATATGTATCTGCTTATGGACGCAATTACACTTGCAAAAATGTGAACTCCGCCCGGATCAAGCACAATTCCCTTGCCGTGATCAATGATCAGATACTGCATAGTCTGTATTTCATCATTGTGATTGTTTTTGTCTATACCGAGCCATATGAATTTATGCGTTTCATCTTCATATAAAATACGGCCGTTGGCATCTTCGCTGTCTATCATCGTTAATTGCTTGTGTCAAAGTCGGTACGCGCACCTGCATAAAACCGTCCGCGTCTTCCTTCAACAGCACCTCCTTTCCTTAAAATTATTGCATAACCGGCATTATTTGTATACACAAACCGGTTACCTAAAAACTACGGGGCTAAAACCGGAGCGCCGCCGGTATAAACAAGTGCAAATCGTTCCGGCATACCAAAGCGCTTTCTACCCAGATCTATTCCCCCTTGGACATTCCTTCCATACTCATCTTTTCCATACGCTCAAGAGCGGATTTCATATTATTCACCATGAGTATGGGCTGCCCCGTTGCGTCCAGAGTATCGCGCCACATGGAGCCTTCGGGGTCTACTCTCTTTCTCTGCTTTGTTACCATTTTTATCGGCAAATGCACGTATTTGTCGTGAACAAGCCCTACTACCATCTTTGTTTTTCCGGCCATCGCCGCATGAACGGCATTGTTACCGAGTCGTTCGCAATAGATAGAATCGTTAGCATTTGTTACGGCGGCGCGGATCTGATAGCTGGGATCAATATACTTGAGATTTATGTGGATTTTTTTATTTGCAAAATATGAATTTATTTTATCCCTAAGGAATGTGCCGAAATCCGCCAGTTTCTTATTGCCCGAATCGTCTTTTTGGTTGGTCGCATTTAAAAGCTCTTGTCCCGCGCCTTCGGCAACCACGATCACCGCATGATGACGCCGTTCAAGACGTTTTTCAAGATTCATCAAAAATCCGTTGGGACCGTCAAGGTCGAAAGGTATTTCGGGAATAAGACAGAAATTTGTTTCATGGCTCGCAAGAGACGTCGCCATGGCAATAAAACCCGACTCCCTTCCCATGAGTTTTAAAAGGCCTATACCGTTTATTTGGGAATGCGCTTCCATGTGAATACTGCTCACCGCTTCTCTTGCCTTTTCGACGGCCGTTTCAAACCCGAACGAACGGTCTATAAATTCAATATCGTTGTCAACCGTCTTCGGAACTCCTATTACTGCAACTTTAAGACC
The DNA here is from genome assembly GCF_017893965.1 of Treponema parvum. NCBI lineage: Bacteria > Pseudomonadati > Spirochaetota > Spirochaetia > Treponematales > Treponemataceae > Treponema > Treponema parvum. The sequence goes on along the minus strand of NZ_CP054142.1, from coordinate 305,344 downwards.
GCGTTTTTCAATTTCGCAGGCAATATCGTAAGCACCGCGAAGCGTTCCGTCGCCGCCTATAACATAAAGCTGATTTATGTTCAGGCGCTCTATACAGTCTACAATATCTATTACACGGTTTCCGCCGCCCCGGCTGGTTCCCAAAAACGAACCGCCTATCTTATGGATTGTATCAACGTTTTCAGGAGTAAGGGGTATCGTGTTAAAAGCGTATTCGCTTAAAAAGCCCTTGTAGCCGAACTGAAAACCCATAATGCGACGCACTCCGTAGCGCATGTAAAGACAACGGACGACGGCGCGTATGACGTCATTCAATCCAGGACAAAGACCTCCGCAAGTGCATATAGCCGCATTTACGTGAACAGGATCAAAATAAATTTTTTCACGCGGGCCCGCTTTTTGCATAAGGTTATTCGAAGTAAGATCGTCTTCGACTTTGGAATCATAAAAAATATTTATATTCTGCCGTACAAAGGCGGAATCCTTTACATAGTTCGCTCTAAAATCGCCGTGCGTATGCGAAAGTTCGATCGGCGAAGGAACTTTGCATTGTCCCAACTGTTCAATTGTAAAATCATTAAAATGTATGATATCGGCCATCACTGTCTCCTTGGGAAATTTCAACAACAGGATACCCCTATTGCCCCAAATTTTCAATCGTTTGATGGAAATTTGACATAGTTTGGCGGAAATTTTATATCGGTCGACCGGAATTTTAGCATATCGACTTATATTTTATGGAATTCCGGCAAAAATTCTTAATTTTAGAATTGACAATTTTTAAAATGAGGGTATAAAATAAAGTATGTTATGCAAACGTTTGCATAACCCATTCCGGCCATCAGCCAAAATTTTCAGGAGAAAGATTATGAAAAAAAGAACAATTACGGTATTGTTGACAGCACTTTTTACACTCGCTGCCTTTGCAAACGGGAAACCCGACTCAGGTTCAGGTACGCCGAAATTCATCACAGTCGGTACTGGAGCGACAGGGGGAGCATTTTATCCCATAGGCGTAGCGGTTGCCTCCGTTATAACAAACAATTTGGATATTGACGCTACGGCGCAGGTTACCGGAGGCGCATTGGAAAATATCGAACTCGTACAAAACAAGACTATCGATCTTGGAATTACTATGGGAAATTCCGCACAGGAAGCCTATGAAAAAAACGGATATACAAATATAAACGCCTTATTCGGCGGGCTTTCAAAAGGTTTTTTCCAGATAGTGGTTATGAATGACAGCCCCATCAAGACAATGATGGATTTGATCGGACGAAAAGTATGCATGGGGCCTGCCGGTAACGGCGCGATTTCGGTTGCGGAAACCATATGGGGCGCACACGGCTTCAGCATTACCGATGTAAAAGCGACCTATCTTTCATATGACGACGGCATAAGACAGCTTACCGACGGAAACTGCGATGCGGTTGTAGTTCAGGCGGCAATTCCCTCAGCGGCCATACAAGAGCTGGCGGCGTCTTCAAAAGCATATCGTCTGATTCCTGTATCTGAAAACGTCGCAAAGACGCTTTCAGATAAGTACCAATACTTCGGTTACGGGAAATTGCCAAAAGCAATATATCAAAACAACCCTTCGGACACTATGACAATGTATATAATAAACATGATGATCGTCCGCGCAGACTTACCCGAAGATACGGTTTATAATATTACAAAGTCTTTGTTCGAAAATATTGAAACCATAAAAGCTTCTCACAAAGCTGCCAGCGGTATTACGCTAAAGGACGCTGCAAGAACCTCCGTTCCCCTGCATCCGGGTGCACAAAAATATTTTAATGAAATAAAAGTGAAATAATTATGTTTGACGATAAACTTAGAACAAAGCTCTGCCGTTACGTATTTATCGTTGCGGCGCTATTATACCTTTACACATCGGGCTTCGGTTCCTTTTCAGAAATGACGCATCGCGCTCTGCTTGTTGCGGTATGCGGTTTTTCAGTGTTTTTAAAAAAACCGTTTAAAATCGGTAAGGATAAAAAGCAAAACTTCTTTACAAGAATGCTTGACTGGCTGTTTTCCATAGGATTTACAACTGCATGCATATACATCATGTGTATCTGGAATTCCAGAACCAGCAAAATCGGAGGAGCCCCGCAAATCGACATATGGATGGGAATTTTAATGATTGTGCTGTTGCTCATTGCCTCTTACAAGACAACAGGCTTGCCGCTAGTGATTACCTGTATTGTATTTTTGCTATACGCAAAATTCGGTCCGTATTTACCCCGTGTAATTGCACATAGAGGAGAATCTTGGAGCCGGATAGCTCAATTTATGTATGTGTCCACAGGAAGTATTTTCGGTATTCCCGTAAGTATCGCCGCTACATACATAATAAGTTTTGTCATTTTTGGGGCTTTTTTGGAACGTTTCGGAGCAGGACAATGGTTTGTAGACATTTCCTACGCCGCAACGGGAAACTATCGCGGCGGCCCTGCAAAGACAAGCGTCATATCCAGCGCATTAATGGGCATGATCTCAGGTTCTCCTGCGGCAAACGTCGTCACCACCGGGGCTTTTACAATTCCGCTGATGAAACGCATGGGGTACAAGGATTATGAAGCGGCCGCAGTAGAATCTGTCGCGTCCACAGGGGGAATGTTTACTCCGCCTATAATGGGCGCTGCGGCATTTTTAATGGCGGAGTATTTGAATATCTCATATGCAAGCGTAGCGAAAGCTGCAATCCTTCCGGCTATCTTATACTACATATCAATCTTTTTAGTCGTTGACGCTATTGCGGTAAAAAGCAATCTTCTTGGAATTCCAAAAAATGAGCTTCCGAACGCAAAAAGCATCATGAAAGAAAGAGGACAACTTTGTCTTCCTATTGTTCTCGTAATCGCAGGTATAATAATCGGATGGAGCGCGATGAAAGTCGCCTTCTGGGGCACAGTCTCCGTGCTTTTGGTCGCCTGTATAAAAAGAGAAACCCGCCCGACTTTAAAAGGTATTCTTGAAGCCTTGGAAAGCAGCATAAAAAATGTCTCGGGTATTGTAATCTCTTGCGCGTCTGCAGGTATAATAGTCGGCGTAATTTCTATGACCGGCCTTGCTACAAAATTAAGTTATACTTTGATCAATATTGCGCATGGGAACATTTATATAGCAGCCGTCCTTGTCGCCTTTATTACAATAATTCTCGGCTGCGGCATGCCGCCTACGCCTACATACATAATCTTAGCCACAGTCTTAGTCGGTCCTCTTACAAAGATGGGAGCTTCCGCTATCTCTGCTCATATGTTTATATTTATGTTCGCTTCAATAGGAGCTCTTACTCCTCCGGTAGCTATTACAGCGTATACGGCGGCGGCAATTGCAAAATCAGATCCGAATAAGACCGGTTACCGCGCATTCCGCATGGGGCTTGTGGCCTACATAATCCCGTTCATTTTTCTTTTGAATCCTGCTTTGCTCCTTACAGGAAGCTTACCGATTGTAGTTATGGCTGTAATATCGTCAATCATAGGAATTTTTGCACTTACAGGCGCAATTGAAGGGTATATATTCCGCTCATGGATAACAGTGTCCAGAATACTTCTTGCTTTAGCCGCCGTACTCCTGTTGATTCCCGGAAGTATTACCGATATTATCGGAGCGATACTTATGCTTATCGCCTTTTTTCTGAGCAGAATCGCAGATACTAAAAAGAGGACATCCTGATGCGCTGTATAGATATGTTTAATCATTATCTTCCGAAGTGCTTTTACGAAAAAATAACGGCTTTGGGCGGTAACGCCCACATGATGACACGCGCTTCCCGTATGCCCGCAATGAGCGACCTGTCTTACCGCCTGCGTCTTATGGACACGTTTGAAGGTTATCAACAAATTCCGTGCATAGTAAGTCCGAGCGTAGAACAACTGGTGCCTGAAAACAAGACTGCAGAGCTGGCAAGAAGCGCGAACGAATCATTCTATGAACTTTGTCAAAAGTATCCGGATAAATTTCCGTCCTTTGTCGCCGTTCTGCCGTTGGACAATATGGATAAAGCGGCAAAGGAAGCCGAGTATGCAGTTACGCAGTTAGGCGCCGCAGGCGCGCAGATCTTTACAAACCAAGGCGGATCAGCGATCGACAGCGACGAATTCTACAAATTATATAAGGTTCTAGACGAATTGGAAGCAGCTTTATGGGTACATCCGGCTCGGACACAAAGTCAACCCTACTATAAAAATGAAACGGAAGAACGTTACGAATTATGGTGGACGATGATGTGGCCTATTGAAACAACTATGGCGGCATCGCGTCTTGTTTACTCAGGTATAAATCAAAGGTGTCCTCGCCTAAAAGTAATCCTACATCATGCAGGAGGAATGCTTCCCATGATGGAAGGCAGACTGGAAAACGGACTAAAGCTGTACGGAACTCGTACCGCACAGGACAAAAAGGATTTAACGGAATCCCCGATTAAAGAAAAATGTCAAATCGATGAATTCCGCAAACTTTACGCCGATTGCGCGACATTCGGCAGTAAGGCGGCGATACAATGCGGAATAAATTTCTTCGGGGCGGAACACATGGTATTTGCCAGCGACATGCCGTTTGATCCCGAAGACGGATTCGGGTATGTAAGAAGAACGTTAAACGACATAGCGAATCTGCCGATAAGTGAAAAAGAAAAAGACGCTCTTCGCTATACGAACGCACTTAAGATTTTAAAGCGTATTTTTTAAAAGGACGGTACGATGACACGATGAATAGAGCAAAAGACGTTGCCCAACTATGCGGCGTTTCCATAAGTACGGTATCCCGCGTGCTTTCAGGAAAAACTTACGTAAAAGAAAGCACGCGTAAAAGAATATTGGAAGCAGTAGAAAAAACCGGTTACAGACCGAATATCATGGCGCAAAACCTTAAACTGGGAAAAAACAGCGTCATTGCCATAATAGTACCGTCCATCGACAACCTTATTTATCCCCCGCTTGTCCGCGGCATTGAAGATGTAGTAAACGAACAAAACTATATAGTTACGATTTGTAACACGGATGAAGACGAAGAAAAAGAAACACATTTTATTAACAGGTTTCTTAACAGGGGGCTGGCAGGCCTGATAGTTGCGACGCTTCGTAAAAAAAGCACACAGATAAAAAAATTTAAAGATGAAAATTTTCCTATTGTGCTTACAAACCGCGCATATGACAAATCGTTCGATACTGTCATCGTAGACAATCATCAAGCGACTTACAAAATGATCAATGTGCTGATTTCCGGCGGCTGCAAACACATTGCCTACGCTTCGGCGGACCCCGATCTTTTTTTGTATGAGCAGCGTTTTTGCGGCTATAAAGACGCATTGCAGGACGCTCACATCCCGTTCAAAAAAGAATATATAATGGAAGACAACGGGGATCCCAACTCTCTTTACGGAAAAACCAAAAACCTGCTTAAAAATCACCCTGAAATTGACGCTGTCGCAGCTTCCAATGACTTTAGGGCATTCGTCATATCGCAAGCGGTGACGGATATGGGACTGCGCATCCCTCAGGATATTTCTGTGACGGGGTTCGACGGCATTGAAGTGGGCAAATACATGACGCCGTCTTTGACGACAGTATATCAGCCGCTGCGGGAAATGGGCGCATGCGCGGCAAAGAGGCTGCTTGAACAGATAAATCACAAAGAGCAGACGGGCTCGTTTCTTCCGCCCGAAACGATAGTTTTACCCACTGAGATCATATTGCGCCAGTCAACCAGATAAGAGTTCAGTTCCGCGAGCAGAAGAATTGCGCATTGCCTTATCGCAGCGCCTATTTTCGCTGAACATCGGCATATTTTACCGCGGAGCTGATAGGCGCATTTATTGCAGAATCGGAGCGGTTTGCCATTTCCCCTTGAAGCTAAGCTGCGACGCTTCAGTATACGACTGGATCGCCGATTGCGCAGGAACTTTTTCAGCCGCGCTTTTACGCAGGGGCCTTACGCGGCTCAAATCGATTGCGCTTTATGTGCTGCTTGTTCTTGTATGCGCTTACGGTCTTTATGCGTTTATTTCGCGCAGAGTGTGGCGCTACCTCATCCTGCAGCAGCAATTTTTCTTTTTGGATATGGGAAAAGGTTATGTTCTTTTCTTTACGGACAACCTTGCGATCGTTGTGCTGTTTGCCGCCTCGGCGCATTACGGGGAAAAGCGGCTGCAAGGAAGGAAAAAAGATTCCTAAATTCCTTTATCAACCGGCGTAAAGAGCGCACGGGTACATCGTCCTTCAATCATGAGCTTTCCGGGCCTAGGGCAACTCATTTTAATGGAAGTTTGTGCGAACCATTTCCCTTGTCTAAAAACACGCATATCAGTATGTTTTAGGCGGAGGTACTACCCTTATGGATGAAAAGAAACGCAAAGTTACCGTAGTGGGAGCGGGCGCTGTGGGTTCGACTTTTGCCTACGCACTGGCGCAAAGCGGTTACGCGGACGAAATTGCGATAACCGATATGAATAAAAATTTTGCCGAAGGACAAGCGCTCGATCTTGTTCAAGGTTTGCCTTTTTTGTCGCAGGTCGACATACACACGGGATACAAGGCCGACTATGCCGACAGCGACATTGTCGTGGTTACGGCGGGAGCGAAACAGCAGAGCGGCGAAACCCGTATTGATTTATTAAAACGCAATGCCGCTATTATAACCGGCATTGCAAAAGACATTGCCGAAAGCGGCTGCAAGGGCGTCATGCTTATTGTGAGCAACCCTGTGGATATTTTAACGCGGGCGGCGCTTTCGGCTTCGGGTTGGGAACGCGGCAGAGTTATAGGCTCCGGAACGGTTTTGGATACCGCCCGTTTTCGCTACACGCTCAGCAAAGAATGCGGCGTCGATGCCCGCAATATTCACGGCTACATTTTGGGCGAACACGGCGACAGTGAATTTGCCGCATGGTCAATGACATCCGTCGGAGGAAGGCGCATAGACGAATATTGCTCAGGCGGCGTATGCAGCTCAGGCCCGTATTTCGACAAAGCAAAAATTCTTGAAGAGGTCAGAAATTCAGCATATCACATTATTGACTACAAAGGTTCAACTTATTATGCCGTCGGCTTGGCTCTCACAAGGATAGCCGGCGCCATTTTGCGAAACGAGCGCAGCATTTTGTCCGTTTCGATGACGCTTGACGGAGAGTTCGGACTTAAAGACGTTTGTTTGAGCGTGCCGTGCGTCGTAGGCAGGAACGGCGCCGAACGGGTTATCGAAGGCGTTCTCCCCCCTGAAGAACAGTCTGCATTGGAAGCAAGCGCAAAGCGGCTCAAAGAAGTCTTTGCCGATATGGGGTAGCAAAAACCGTTCCTGTTTTACCGCCGGCAGAGAGAGGCTTGGAAAACTCGCTCCGAAATTTGCAGAACTGAACGACGATGTATTGTTCGGACAAGTATGGTCAAGGGAAGATCGGCTGTCAGCGCGGGACCGCAGCATGATCACGATAGCCGCGCTTTTTTCGGCAGGGCTGTACCCGCAGCTTAAAAGTCATCTTTCTTTAGGAAAAGAGCACGGCGTTACTAAACAGGAAGCGGTGGAACTGGTTACGCAGCTGGCCTTTTATTGCGGATGGCCTAAAGCGTGGAGCGCTTTTCCTCTGATCGCAGAAGTGTACGGCGAAGCGTTTGGGAACGACGCCGTCGGCTTTGCGGTATTATGAAAAAGAAGGACTGTTGCCCTTTGTTAAGCGGGCGAGCAGCGGAAAGCGGGTTCGATCGAAGCGCTTTCCCGATTAGGTGAAAAAGATATTCCGGGCGGTTTACGTTCGGCTTACAAAAAAATCAAAAACGGACACTTGTAATATGAAAAAGACGAACGCAATGAGAATTCTTGACGGCCTTAAAATTCCTTATGAAGTAAAAAGCTATGACGACGACGGAGAGCACTATCTGGAACAAGGAGCCGCAGAGCGAATTTCGGAAAAATTGGGGCTTGACGCAAGGTGCGTATTTAAGACGATAGTAATGCGTACGGACACAAAGGAAATCTGTATATTCTGTCAGAACGCATTGCATCAAATAAATTTGAAAAAAGCGCGAGCCGCTTGCGGGGCCTCGGAGGTTTTTCCCGTAAAGTCGGAAGAGCTGCTTTCGCTTACAGGCTATGTGCGGGGCGGCTGCACTCCGCTCGGAATGCGTAAAAAATACCGCACGTTTATAGATAAATCCGCGCTTGATTGCAAAAAGATCTGCATTTCCGCAGGAATTCGCGGCGAACAGATTATCCTTTCTCCACATGACCTGATAAGAGTCGCCGATGCGCAATGCGTCGACTTGATTTTGGAAAGTTCCTGATTTTCGGCTTGACACGGCACGAGCCTAAAACCGTACCTCTAAGTTTTTCTTTATTCGGTACGGCAGGCAAAGCACATCTGCTAAATTTTTCTTGACCTTATACTTAGTATAAACTTTACAATAATATCCGACGGGCGGCGTTATGAATAAGAGCGCCGAAAGTCGGCCTCTGTAACAGTCCGCCTGAACAAAAGTTCTTATGGGGGTAAGTATGGGTCAACAGAAAATTCGTGTAGTACAGTACGGATGCGGCAAGATGAGCAAGTGGACGCTGCGCTACTTGTATGAAAACGGCGCCGAAATCGTCGGCGCGATCGACGTCAATCCCGCCGTCGTCGGAAAAGACGTAGGCGAATATGCGGGCTTGGGATTCCCGATCGGAGTGGTTATCAGCGACGATGCCGACAAAGTGCTTGACGAATGCGACGCGGACATCGCCGTTATGACGCTGTTCAGCTTTATGCGCGACATGTATCCGCACATGGAAAAATGCGCGAAGCGCGGCATAAACATAATCACAACCTGTGAAGAAGCGATTTATCCGTGGACAACCGCCTCTGCAATCACAAATAAACTCGATAAATTGGCAAAAGAAAACGGATGCACGATAGTCGGCGCGGGAATGCAGGATATCTATTGGATAAACATGATTGCCTGTGTGACAGGCGGCGTTCATACAATCAAAAAGATTGAAGGCGCCGTAAGCTATAACGTGGAAGATTACGGACTCGCCCTTGCAAAAGCGCACGGAGTCGGATTGACCACTGCCGAATTCGAAGCGCAGATAGCGCATCCTGAAACGCTCGAACCGTCGTACGTGTGGAATTCGAACGAATGTCTGTGCAACAAGATGGGATGGACGATCAAATCGCAGTCGCAAAAATGCGTGCCGTATTTTTATGATACCGATCTGTATTCCGATACGCTCGGAAAGACGATACCGAAAGGCAACTGCATCGGCATGAGCGCAGTCGTAACGACTGAAACATTCCAGGGACCGATCATTGAAACTCAGTGCATCGGCAAAGTGTACGGAAAAGACGACGGCGACATGTGCGACTGGAAAATATTCGGCGAACCCGACACGACATTCTTTGTCAAAAAACCTGCGACGGTTGAACACACATGCGCAACGATCGTAAACAGAATTCCGAGCGTGCTGGAAGCGCCGCCCGGCTATATAACGGTAGATCTGCTTCGTCCGCTTGAATATCTGTCCTACCCGATGCATCTGTATGTAAACTGAATGTCGGCCGTATTTTGAAATCAGTGCGGCGGTTTTCCACCAATGCGGAAACCGCCGCGGTCAGCCACGCACCCGACCGGCGCGTGCAGGTTACTTACACCTTAAACTTTCCAACTTCTTCCGCCAGGCTCTGAATGCTCTCCTTGTTTTTTTGGGTGGCCGTGTTTACTTCCTGCACGGCGTTGTTTATCTGAATGGCCCCTGCAGCCATCTCGTTCATGCTCTCCGTGATAACTCTTGTCAGCTCTTCCAGTTTTCTCATCTCCTGAGCGACCCCTTCCCCTCCTTTAAGCATCTCCTCAGAGCCCTGTTTTACCTCTATCGTTACGGTATTTATGTCTCTGATTGCGGTAAGTATTTCCTTACTGCCGTTTTCCTGTTCTTGCATGGCTTCCGTTACGCGGTCGCTCATCGATTTTGCCTGCTCGGCAAGGCTAAAAATAGTATTGAACTTTTCTTCCGCCGTCTTAGACGAGTTAGACAGAGCTTCAATTTCACCTGAGAGATTTTTAAGAGTGTTGGTTATCGTTTTACCGTGTTCTGCAGAATCTTCGGCTAGCTTTCTTATTTCGTCTGCGACGACTGCAAAGCCCTTTCCTGCATCCCCTGCGTGAGCGGCTTCGATCGCGGCGTTCATCGCAAGTAAATTTGTCTGTGAAGCTATGTTTTGAATAACAGTACTCGCTTCAATTAAGCTGCCGGATTCTTCTGCGATCTTTTGAGTTATGCTGTTTGCACTGACGACGGTGCTTTTACCGTCGGCCGTAGCGTCGGCAAGAGTTTTAATTACGCTGTCGTTTTTTTCAAGCGTCTGTCCTATGGACGCTATGTTGCCTACCATCTGTTCTATTGCAGAAGAAGACTCTGTTACGCTTGCAGCCTGATTTTCGATACTTGAGTTCAATTGATTTATCGTGCGGACTATTTCTTCGATCGTAGCGGCGGTTTCCGTAACGCTTGCGGATTGTGTCAGAGCCTGCTGTTTTACGCCGTCGATGTTAGCGCTGATTTCGTGTACCGCGCTTGCAGTTTCAGTCATGTCGGCAGCCAGAGTATTACCTATCTCTTCCATAACGCTGCTGTTTTTGCCTACCGTTTTAATTGATGAGCCGATTTTAGCTATGGTTTGATTAAAATATTCAGCCATGTCGGTAATTTCATCGTTACCGATTACGCCTAGGCGCACCGTTAAATCTCCTTCGCCCTGAGCAATGTCTTTTAAGGCTCCTACGGCGACGGATATCGGTTTTACGATTTTACGGGCGACAAAATACACGACAATCAGTGCGATAACCAAGACAATTACACCGATAGTTATAAGCGAAACGCACAATGCGTTTACGGCACCCATAAACTCTTCTTCAGGAGCGTTAATGATAATTGTCCAATCGGTTGTCTTCATCGTAGCGTAAGAAGCGATCTTACGAACGCCGTTATATTCATAAAAGCCGACCGACGGGTCATCGATTTCTATCGCCGTTTTTTCGAAGTCTGCAAGGGATTTATAACTTGCGTCGGTTTTTGCCATCCCCAGTACATTCTCCATACTTTGTACTCGATTAAAATCTTTCACTGCAACGGTAGTTCCCGTAAGGCCTAGAATGAAACAAAAACCCGTTTTACCTACGACGATATCTTCAACTTCTTTAGAAAGATTGGATGCTTCGACGGTAGCAAGCAAAACGTCCGTTATTTTATGATCGTTATTGTAGATGGGAACTGCAAACACGATGATAAATACCCCGTCCAAGCGGGAAACGAGCGGCTCTGAAACAAAGTTTTTTCCTTGAGATGCTGCAATAAAAAAATCTCGTTGAGAAACATCCAGTATTTGTCCATCGGCTGTGTGCCGTTTTCCGTTCATGTCGGCTAAATCCATCCTGTGAATTTTGTCGTTGAACGCCGCTTCCTTTTTTAAATATGCTGTTTTTTCCCTGTACGAAACGCCGGGATCCAGCAGAATGGGGGAACGGGATACTCCTTCGAAAAATTGAAAAAAAGCGTTCACTCGCCCGTCGACAATTTCAGCCGTATCGGTTGCCTTATCGATAAGATGTGTTTCCACCTTTTCAATGACCGCTTTGCGGGCCGAAAGGACTGCGAGTAAAATTTCAACCGCCGATGACAGGGCGATTAAAAGTCCGAAAACAATGATGAGTTTGTAACGTAAGGAAAATCTCTTTTTCATATAAAGCCTCCAAAACAAGAATTCCTAATATTTGTAAATGATTGTTATTTAAATTTGCGTATGCGTATTTCGCCTTGATCGTCTGATAAGTGACGATATTGAATGGGTTTTTCTTTTGTATTTACAGAGCTTGTACTAAAAGATTTCCGTTCGGTGATAGAAAGGCAAGAATTGATAAGGTCTTTGTTTTTTGATAAAAGCTCCTGATATTTTGCAAGAAGATTGCTGTATTTATAAGCTAGGTTCTGATAACTTTGTAATAAGCGGTTACAAGAAGAAATTAAATCGTCATAATTCTTTACCGTACTATCTACAGTAACGGGCTCATTTTTCGGGGGGGGGGGGGGGTAAATAGTCTACATAATAACGCATAAAATTTCAATGATATTCTCCTATTTTCTATAATAATATAATCACATGATTTGTAATATGAAAAGGAAAATCTTTTTATTTTTCATTAAGATTTTTAGTTTATAAAACATAAAAGCGTTTCGGCGCGATCTGTTTTTATGCAGGGCTCGCCATTCCATAGCAACAATGCGGTGCATGTACAACGCGAATATTACAATTGTTAAACGGTGTAACTATATCTCTCAGCGTACTACTTAATACTTCATTTATCATGGTTTGATATTTTACATTATTTTTCTTTGCCGACGCTTTAAAAAATGCAACACTTTCGCTGTCCAGCGTTATCGTAATTTTTACTTTTCCGAATTTTCTTATTAATCGATCAGGCGGCGGTAAAAAATCGTCTATCCTTTCCGATAAAGATATCGATTCTGCTACTTCTTCAGGAGCATCAGCGTATTTTATTTTCTTCTTCATATCTTATTCTCCCGCTATCCTAGAGCGAAAACAGGTCGTTTAAACCTTCCGACATCGTCGGATGCGTGTAGATAAAATCGCGAAGCGCCGTATACGGCAGATTGTTGTCCATGGAGAGCTTTATCGCATTGATGATTTCATGGGATTCCGCGCAAAAGAGCGCGGCGCCTAAAATCAAACCGGTTTTATTGTCGATGAGCGCTTTGAGCATGCCTTCGCTCTTTTTCAAAACTTTCGCTTTCGGGACAGCCGCCGCTTTCATTTTCACAACGCGGTAATCGAGTTTTTTTGCGTCCGCTTCTTTTTCCCCGATCCCTGCTTTGGAATACGGCGGGTCGATAAAAACTGAATACGTAAAAGCGCCCCTGTTTTTAGTCGTACGATCTTTTGCTCCGTACATATCCGATAAAATTATCCGCGAATCATCGAGCGAAATATACGTAAACTGCAGATTACCGCATACGTCTCCCGCCGCCCAGATATTCGGAGCGGAAGTCCGCAAATGCTCGTCCGCCGCGATCGCACCTTTTTCAGTGAGTGTAATGCCCGCTTTTTCCGCGTGCAGCGCATCGACATTCGGCCTCCGGCCGACCGCCAAAAGCACGGCGTCTCCTGCAAGGCTGCATTTTTTCCCGTCTTTTATATAAGTGAGATTTGCGCCGTCGATGCGTTCCGTTTGCGCAGCGGTGATAATCTTAACGCCTTTGCTTTCAAGCGCGCTCCTGATACTCTGTGCAATGTCTTCGTCTTCTCTAGGAAGAAATGTATCTTCCCGCTGCACGATCGTTACCTTTGAACCGAAGTTCGCATACATCGAAGAAAATTCCAAACCGATATATCCGCCGCCGATGACGGTCAACCGCTCCGGAAGTTCGGTTAAGTCCATGATACTTTCAGAAACGTAGACATGAGGATTGTTTTCCGTCCGTAAAGCGGGCGGGATAAACGGATACGAACCCGTGTCTATGACGAACTTTTTTGCTTCAAGCGGCCGTATTTTTCCGTCGGGACCGGTCACTTCGACGGAAGCAGCATTTAAAAATGAAGCCGTGCCGTCGATGACGTCCACCCCCGCTTCGATCAGTTTATTGTAATTGGCTGTCCGCAGCGCGCCGGTCAGCATATTTTTATTTTCAACCGCAGTTTTATAGTATTGCCTTTGCAGCGCAAAATTTTCTTCGGGAGCAAGAGCCGCCTCGGTGATCAGCCGTTTCGAGGGAATACAGCCGACGTTAATGCACGTGCCGCCGTACATAGCCGAATCTTTTTCAACGAGGGCGACGCTCTCTCCTTTTTTCGATAATGCTGCGGCAAGCGTCTTTCCGGCTTTACCGAAGCCGATGATAAGTGTATCGTATATTTTCATAATGGAAACATTATATGTGTTTTAATGAAAAATAAACAGCGTTGCGGCCGGCAAAACGCGCCGTAAAAGCAGTGCAAAAGCGGAACGCTGTACGGCATGGCGGATTTGTTCATTATAGGGCAGTTTGAAGGCGTGGCAAGCACAACGGCGGTGTCGATCGGAAGCCAGGTAATGCATATGCTGACGGTTATAATCGTGGGGCTTGCGATGGGAACAACGGTCAGTATCGGACAATCCGTCGGAGCCAAAAATAAAAAGCAGGCGGCATTGAACATCAGCAATTCCGTGTCGCTTTTCATGGCGCTGTCGGTTCTGCTGACGGCCGTACTGCTTTTGCTTGTAAAACCGATTGTTTCGGCTATGTCGACGCCGGAAGAAGCTGCTTCAGGTACGACGGCATATCTTACAATCTGCTTTATCGGTATTCCCTTTATTACGGCGTATAATATTATCAACTCCATATTCCGTGTAATGGACGATTCTAAAAGCCCCATGTGCTTTATTGCCGTTGCCTGTGTTGTCAATATTGCGCTTGATTATCTTTTTATGGGCGTTTTTCAATTGGGACCGGCGGGAGGACAATATCTGCGAGGATATATATGGGACTGCATTTTTGCGGGAATCCATTTCAGCTTCAGCGGTTATTTTTGCGCCTGCGGAAAATCGGGATTGTCATTCCTGCATAACATCATCGCAATTTTGTTGGTGCGGGTTCCCGGCGTATATCTAACTTCAAAACTCTTCCCGACTACACTATTGCCGATGGGACTTGCCACCGCAACAGGATCTCTTGTATCGGTGATCGTCTGTGTGATCGCTTTTATTGTAATTAACAGCGAGGAAAATAGCCGGGCGTATAATATAAAAGGCTTGTAATGCGTGGGGAGCATGCGGCGCGACGCATACACAAACAACATTTTTTATGCTACACTTAAAACATGCCGTTGCTCGTTTTAAATAATTTACCGTGGTTTTGGCTCATCGTAGTTGTTCTCTGCATTGTGATAGAATCGCTTACTATGGCGCTCACGACGATTTGGTTTGCCTGCGGAGCTTTTGCGATGATTTTTTTGTCGCTCGCGCCGCTTCCGTTTAAGTGGCAGCTTTTTATTTTCGTTGCGGTTTCGCTTTTGCTGCTCGTTTTTACGCGGCCTCTTGCGGCAAAGAAATTTGCTAAAAAAACACCGACTAATGCGGACAGGCTTATCGGTAAAAAAATCCTTGTCGTGCAGCGCATAACGGAATTTGAAAAGGGCGCAATAAAAGCAGGAGACGTAGTGTGGACTGCGAGGTCGGAAAACGGAGATATTATTGAAGAAGGCGCCGAATGTAAAATCGTGCGGTTTGAAGGCAATACCGCAGTTGTGAAAAAAATTGGAGGAGAAACATGAATTTTTATGTTGTCATAGCGTTGGTTATTGTGGTGATGATTCTTATCATCACGAATATTCAAATCGTTCCGCAGGCGAGAGCCTTTGTGCTTGAGCGGCTCGGCACTTATATTACGACTTGGCAGACCGGGCTCCATGTAAAGACGCCGTTTATAGACCGCGTCGCAAACAGGGTGTCTCTTAAAGAGCGTGTGCTCGATTTTCCGCCGCAGCCTGTCATTACAAAAGACAACGTTACGATGAAAATAGACACCGTCGTTTACATGCAGATTACAGATGCGAAGCTCTACACCTACGGCGTTGAAAACCCCATGCTTGCGATCGAAAACTTAAGCGCGACTACGCTGCGCAATATCATCGGAGAATTGGACTTGGATGCGACGCTTACGAGCCGCGACGTCATCAACACGAAGATGCGTTCTATACTCGATGAAGCGACCGATCCGTGGGGTATAAAAGTAAACCGCGTTGAGGTAAAGAACATCATGCCGCCTGAAGCGATCCGCGAAGCGATGGAAAAGCAGATGAGGGCGGAACGCGAACGCCGGGAAAAGATCTTGATCGCAGAAGGGCAAAAACAATCCGAAATTCTTGTTGCCGAAGGCCAAAAACAGGCGCGCATCCTTGAAGCCGAGGCGCAAAAGCAGGCTACGATTCTTCACGCGGAAGCTGAAAAAGAAGCGCAGATACGCAAAGCCGAAGGCGAAGCTCAGGCTATCCGCGAAGTGCAGCAGGCTACTGCCGCCGGTTTGCAGATGATAAAAGACGTTCACATAGACGAAGCCGTCGTCAAACTGCGCAGCCTTGAAGCGCTTGAAAAAGCGGCGAATGGACAGGCTACAAAGATCATAGTTCCTGCGGATTTTCAAAATCTTGCGGGCGTTGTGTCGGCCGTGAGCGAAATAGGCAAAAAGTAAAAATGCAATATGTACGCGCCTAAGACGGAGCCGCTGTCGATCAGAGCTTATCACCGTATATTATCGCCCGAATCGCCTGATTTTATTGACGATTACATACGGCTTCCGATCTTACAGCGGCTTTCAGGTGTAGGACTTTTATGCGGCACCGATTGGACGCCTCTTTACCGAAACAGATTTTATTATTCCCGGCTTGATCACAGTGTCGGCGTGGCTCTTATACTTTGGCATTTTACACACGACAAAATACAGACGCTGGCCGGCCTTTTACATGACGTTTCAACGCCGGCTTTCAGCCATGTTGCGGATTTCAGAAACGGCGACGCGCTCACACAGGAATCGACTGAAAGCATAAATGCCGAAATGATAAAAAGCGATAAAGAACTATGCGGCCGCCTTCATGCCGACGGCATTCCGCCCGACAGCGTAGCCGACTATCACATTTATCCTTTGGCGGACAATAAACTGCCGCGCCTTTCTGCGGACAGACTCGAATACATGTTTCCTTCAGGCGCCGCTCTTGAAGGAAGCTGGAATCTTTTTGAAATTGCAAAAACGTACAACGATATCGTTCCCTGCGTAAATGAAGACGGAGAAGCCGAGCTTGGATTTAAGACAAAAGAAATTGCGGAAACATATTGCAAAAAATTCTGCCGCACGGGGCATCTTTTGCAGCTGAACGAAAACAAACTCGCTCTGCAACTTCTTGCAAAAATTGTCGATGAGGCGATAGAGATAGGCTTGCTTAAGGAAAGCGATTGCTACGAAAAAACGGAACGCGAGATTATTTTGCGTCTTGATTCGTGCCTTGATCCCGGCCTCGATTCCTATGCGAAAAAAAACGCCGGACAGCCGCCGCAATTCGCTGCCGACAAAACCTTGCACGCTGCCTTCATCCGTGAAGCCGGAGATTTTTCGCACAGGTTTTCCCGTATGGAAGAATTTATGAAACTCTACCGCACGTTCCGGACGATGACGCGCATCAAACATACTGAAAAAGAGCTCCCAAATCATTTTTGCGTGTCCCTTGACGTAAAAAAACGATATATAGACCCGCTTGTTTTATGCGGCGGATCGGGAACCGGCGGCACGTGCAATGCAAAACGCCTTAGCTGCATTTCAAAAAAAGCGGCAAAGCTCATAGAAAACTTTCTTTTATGGCGCGACACAAAATACGGGTGCGTCAAATATGTTTAACCGCGAGTTTTCAAAAAAACTCGCATATAGCGTGCGCGCATGCGCATAATTTCGGCCGCTGAATTTTAAGGAGGCGATTATGGAAAATTATTTGACGATCGGGCAAATGGCAAGGCTTAATCGCATTTCCGAACAGACGCTGCGCCTTTATGAAAAAAAAGGACTTTTAGTTCCTGCGGCAAGGGACGAATTGACCGGCTACCGCTTTTACGATATACGCCAAAGCGCCGTTTTGGACATGATCCGCTATATGAAGGCGCTCGGAATGAATCTTAAAGAGATCAAGATGCAGCTCAACGAAAAAGATATGTACTGTATGCATGAGATCCTGTTGCAGCGGCAAAATCAGATAGACAGAGCTATAGCGGATTTGAAATGCCAGCGGCGCGCGGTGCAGCGCACGCTTGAAAGTTTTGAGCGTTACAGTTATGCGCCGCCCGACGGAACGATCATTCTTGAGTATATCGGAAAGCGTTTTCTGTACATCGTCGACTCGGGAATAAACGTATACGACCACGATTTGGGCACTTACGAAAAGATGCTGCGGGATTTGAAAAACGAATTGGAAACGCACTGTCTTCCGCAGACATATTTTTACAATGCCGGAACTGTTTTACGAAAAGAAAATTTATTGAAAAAAAATTTTTATTCGTCGGAAGTGTTTGTCTTTGTCGACCGGCAATTCGTTCCCGAAGAATTTATCACTGTGTTAAATCCCGGCATGTATCTGTGCATCTATTGCGACAATTTTTATAAAGAAAAGGACTATATAAACCGCCTTCTTGAAGAAATACGCAAACGGCGTTACGTCATTTCAGGGGACTATCTTTGTGAAGAGATTTCCGACATCGCTATGGCATGGAAAAGCGAGCGGGACTTGTTTTTACGCCTGCAAATTCCTATTGCGTTCGAGGCCGGATAAGAAAGCTATGCCGGCACGGCCTTAACCGCCGCCTGCAGGGCAGCCGGTTCGTTCCGGCGTACCCGACGGAACAGTTGTCGCGGAAATCCCGCGGCAATTTTACACCTGTAAGCCCGCGGCAAATGCTGCCCACCACCATTCGTCAGGCGACCGCAGCGCCTTGCAACAAGCACAAAGCATGCGGGTGCAAAGTTCACGTACAAACGGCAGAACGCCGCACGCGCGCTGCAAAAATGTACGCGCATAAAAAAATAAAAAACTTGCATTCTGATATATTAGTATGTTATTATAGTCTGTAAGAGAAACGCTTATGCAAATGAAACGACTTACCGCCTCGGATCAGATATATGAGATATTGCGCTCGCAGATCCTTTTTTTGGAATTGAAACCCGGCGGAGATCTGAATATGCAAAAACTCCTTACACAGACGGGCATGAGCCGTTCTCCTCTACGAGATGCGCTTTTAAGACTGCAAAAAGATAATCTTGTCGAAATTTTCCCGCAAAGGGGATCCCGCATATCAAAAATTAACCTTAAGCAGGTGGAAGTCGAACGTTTTATGCGCTTAACGATGGAACTTGCCGTAGTCCCGTCGTTTGCGGAAATTTGCGCGAAGGAACATCTGTTTAAAATGCGCACGGCGATCGAATCCCAAAAAATCGCGCTGGAAAACAAAGATTACGCAGGATTTTTAAATAACGACGATTCGTTTCACAAAATAATATTTACCGAAACAGGAATGGAGCGACTGTGGAATATTTCACAGAATCAGTCGGGCAATTACAGACGCATACGCTTTTTGTCGGGCAATATTCCCGGAGTTTTAAATAAAATTTTAGACGAACACGAAATGATAATGGAAGCTTTTTCAAAAAAAGACGGCGAAAAAGCTCTGGAGCTTGAAAAAGCGCATCTTACCAAACTGCTCACGGAATTGGATATTATGACAAAAAAATATCCCGACTATTTTGAAGCCTAATTGTTCTGATTTTAATCAATACTTTAAGGAGGAGAATTTAATGACTTTATCTAAAGAAAGCATCAAAGACCGAAGCTTATGGGAAGCAAAAAAATATTTTGTGCCCGCCTTTGATCACGAAAAAATGATTTCTGCAACGAAAAAAGCGCCCGTATGGGTGCATTTCGGAGCGGGAAATATTTTCCGCGGATTTTCCGCCGTTTTAATGCAAACCTTGCTTGACAAGGGCGAAACGGAAAAAGGAATTATCGTAGGCGAAGGCTTCGACTACGACATCATAGACAAAATCTACACGCCCTACGACAATATTTCGCTGTTGGTAACGCTCAACGCCGACGGCAGCATAAGCAAAAAGATCGTAGCGTCGATAGCCGAAGCGTGGAAATGCGATTCTTCATTTAAAAAAGAATGGGATTCTTTCAAAGAAGTTTTTGCCAATCCGTCTTTGCAAATGGTAACATTTACAATTACTGAAAAAGGCTATGCGCTGGGTCAAGGAAATAATTTTTTTCCGTTTGTTGCCGCAGATTTTGAAGCGGGGCCTGAAGGTAAGCTCAACAGCATGATGAGCAAGATAACCGCACTTGTCTATCATCGCTTTAAAACATGCAAAGCGCCCGTCGCCTTAGTCAGCACGGACAACTGTTCGCACAACGGCGAAAAACTGCAAAACGCAGTTTTAGCCGTCGCAAAAAAATGGATTGAAAAGAAATTTTGCGAAAAAGAATTTATCACTTACCTTGAAAAAAACGTTTCTTTTCCCTGGTCGATGATCGATAAGATAACTCCGCGTCCGGACGCTTCCGTAAAAGCTATGCTTGAAAAAGACGGGTTTGACGATACGGAAGTCGTAGTTACGGGCAAAAATACTTATATCGCGCCCTTCGTAAATGCCGAAAAACCCGAATATCTTGTCATCGAAGACAATTTTCCGAACGGACGGCCGCCGCTTGAAAAAGCCGGCGTATATTTTACGGATAGAGACACCGTAAACAAAGTTGAAAAAATGAAGGTCTGCACCTGTTTAAATCCTCTGCACACCTGCCTTGCAGTTTACGGATGCCTTTTAGGCTATACCCTCATCGCCGACGAAATGAAAGATCCCGTGCTCAACAAGATGGTCAACATCATAGGCTATAAAGAAGGAATGCCCGTAGTCGTGAATCCCAAAATTCTCGATCCTAAGAAGTTTATAAAAGAAGTTCTCGAAGAGCGCATTCCAAATCCGTTTATGCCCGACACGCCCCAGCGCATCGCGACGGATACGAGCCAAAAACTGTCCATACGTTTCGGAGAAACCATAAAGGCGTATCTTGCGGATAAAAAACTTAACGTAAAAGACTTAAAACTTATTCCGCTTGTTTTTGCAGGCTGGCTGCGCTACCTTCTTGCAGTGGACGACGAAGGAAAGCCTTTTACCCCTTCCAGCGACCCGCGCCTTGAATCCTCGCAAAAATATCTGGAAGGCATAAAGCTTTCAAGCAAAGGCCCGTTTGACAAAGCTCTCAAGCCCTTGCTGAGCGACGAAACCTTATTCGGCGTAGACCTTTACAAGGCCGGTTTGGCTGACACCGTAACCGGATATTTTGCGGAACTTGTGGCAGGTCCGGGAGCTGTCAGAAAAACCCTTGAAAAATATGTAAAATAAGTTTCCCGCCTGAATTTAGCCTTGTTGAATTTAAGGCTGAATTTAGGCCGGATCGCAAAAACTGCACATGTGCCGTCTGATGCAGCGGGTTTGCCCCGCAGTACCGGGCGGTGCTGCGGCAATGCGCCGGGAGAAATCAAAAAATCAAAGCAAAATGGAAAGCGCACTTTATCTTATTCCCGTAACATTGGGGCAAACGCCTTACGAAAAAGTTTTACCGCCTTATAATCACGACATAATAACAGGCATAAAGCATTTTATAGTCGAAAACGTACGCTCCGCCTGCAAATTTCTTTCAAGGGTGGACAAGTGCGTCCGCACAGAAAACCTTGTCTTTTATGAGCTCAGCGAACACACCCGTAAAAATTCGATTCAAGACTATCTTGATCCTCTTGTAAACGGGCAGCCTATGGGGCTCATAAGCGAAGCAGGCTGTCCCGGCGTTGCGGATCCCGGTGCGGATATTATAGAAATCGCTCATAAAAAAGGCTTAAAAGTCGTTCCGCTTGTAGGGCCGTCGTCAATTCTTATGGCGCTTATGGCCAGCGGTTTTAGCGGGCAAAATTTTGCATTTAACGGATATTTGCCCGTTAAGACGCCCGAGCGGGAAGCTAAGCTTAGGCAGCTTGAAAACCGCGCGCGCAAAGAAGGTCAAACTCAGATATTTATTGAAACCCCGTACCGCAACAGACAGATGATGCAGTCCATTCTTGCCGTGTGCTCCCCTTCTACAAAGGTTTGTGTCGCAGCGGGAATTACCTGCCCTGAAGAATATGTAAAAACAAAAACCGCAGCCGAATGGAAAAAAACAAAACTTCCTGAAATAGACAGAGTGCCGGCAGTTTTTCTCTTATACAAATAACTTTCAGATCACTGTAAACCGTTCGATCTATAATAATGGCGCAGCCGCACGGGACGTGCGGCCTGCAAATAATGCCGACAGTTTTTGAAAAAAACCGATATTAAAAACCGCTTCCTTTGACGGTGGTTGAAAAACCTATCCCGTCAAACGAGTAAACGCTTTCAAAGCTTTCTCTTTCAAGGTCTATTACGACTACGCGGTCTTTTTGCACAATACTTCCAACTTCATCAGGTCTTGTATTATTTTTGTTTTCATCGTAAATGGCGCCGTCGTCCGCTATCCAAATCTTCTTTGATTTTAAAGCGAGTATTTTCTGCGGCCCGAAAAAGCCCTTGTTTTCATCGCTGGGCCACTGTCCGTATAAGTCTTTTATAACGAAATATGTAGTGTCATTATCAGGATCATACGTATTGAGATTATAAGCCATTTTAAAGTCAGCAAAAGACTTAGTTATATCATACGTCCAACCCAAGGCGCCTTTATTGCCAAAACTTTCGTCACGCGAAGGAGCGTCGTTAGCGTCCAATTTAACTTTTAACAGCGCCCCGGAGGACACGTCATTCGTTTGGGATGAGAGTGAATAAATCGGTCCACTAGGATAAGAATACAGAATGTACATTTCGTCTTCGTGTATGCGCACGTCCGTAACCTTTCGTGATCCTGAGAAATAACCTGAGGGATTAATAGTAGTAGAAGGATCGCCGGGTTTTTTGTCAATAACATTAAGCCCGTAGCCGCCTGTTCCGAGCGGGATGTTAGCGGTAGGTATGGGAGGCTGCGTAGTATTTGCCATAGATATAATCTCGCCATCCGAGTCATAGGTTTGACTGATCTTATATTTTTTGATCTCAATTTGGTTACTACCTTCATCATACTTTACCGTATAAAAAAGCCTTGAATCGCCAGGCGGCGTGAGTGTGTTGTCAAACTTGGCCCTTGAAACCGCCATAAATTCGTCGCCAGAAATCTTTATCTCCGCAGACGAAATTGTTTTCACTACCAGATGTCCGTCACCATTCCTAGCAGAAGAAAGATCACAAAAATATACGGTATTTAATGTGTCAGTGTTGGTCGCTTTTCGAGCTATAAATAAAACATTGTCATCGGCGCAGTAAATACGTTTTATAGGTCGTTGAGCTAGATCAAATAATTCTATTTCATCATCCAATTCAACCGGATTGTACCCTGACGCGGCGGATAAAAAGCTGTTATAGGTATATAAATTTCTTGCCGCATCAAATTCCATTACATAAAAAATACCGGGAATTTTGACTGATGGCAGACCGTACAGCGTCCTTGCAGCCGTATCTGCAATATAGAAATCCATATCATTGCTATTAGAATTCCACAGAACGATCGGCGGGGTCGTATACATGGGAAAGGCCGCGTTCGTGGTTTTTCCCGCCAAAACTCGGGCTGTAATGCTGCCGTACGCCAAGCGGGCTCTGCCGTCGTATGCGGATCCTCTTATTGTATAGGTTCCTTCTTCTATATCTGAAAAAGTAACCGAAGATCCGGCTGCTGCGGTTTGCTCCGCTACCACGGCGCCGTCTTTGATTAAAGTTACGGTATAGGTTTTAATATCATCCGTGTTTACCGCAAGCCTTGAAGCTCCTGCGGCGCTCCTTCCCGTCTGCGGCGAAGCTTCCGGCAAAACAACTCTC
This sequence comes from Treponema parvum, assembly GCF_017893965.1. Taxonomy (NCBI): domain Bacteria; kingdom Pseudomonadati; phylum Spirochaetota; class Spirochaetia; order Treponematales; family Treponemataceae; genus Treponema; species Treponema parvum. The sequence goes on along the minus strand of NZ_CP054142.1, from coordinate 281,848 downwards.
AGAGATCCTTTCCCCGAGTTGTTTTCAATTCCCAGAGCTTGAAACAAATTGCTGCACGATGTAAAAAGCAAAAAAACGGCCGACGCAAAAACCGTAATAATAGCAGGCTTTTTCATAAAATACCTCCAAACAATATTTTACGCCTTTACGCCTGCAAAACACATCAAAAACGGCGCTAGTTGCCAAACCACGACGCAGACAAAGGCTTTCTATCGGTATACTGATAAATTATAGCCCAAATACAAATTTTTTTCAATTATTACGTTGGCTGCTTCTTCGCATCGGACTGCAATGTCAGTATCATAATCATATTCCGACAATAACATATTCATCACCTCCCGTGATTTTCGTTGCAGGTATTCTCTTAAAATGTCATTTTGTATGCACTCTTTTATTGCGTTTTCAAAGCCGCGTTCTCTGTCGAGCGCAGTATGGCGGCGCACGGCTCCTACAAACATACTGTATTCTTCCAACGGTCTGCAAGCACGATGATTTTGTTATCGATCAGGCACGACACATCGTTAGAGAGCTTTGTATACATCGCCTGTTCAAGTTTGAGCGGCTTCAGTTCGGTTGAGCTGTCGAGGTGTGTGCCGTGCAGGAAGTAAACACGGCCACCCAAAAAAATAAGGAGAGCATTCAGAGATTGGCGGAAGAAGTTGGAAAGTTTAAGGTGTAAGTAACCTGCACGCGCCGGTCGGGTGCGGCAATTGGCCGCGCCGAGGAACAAAAATTTCAGCAACGTTACACACATGGCGCGCGGCTTACCGAAGCGCGGATATTCCTTATTTTCCTTATCATATAACGGCAGATGTTAATTTTTTTTCGAACTTTTCCAGTTTTCCAATTTCAATAGCGGAATATTCTTAAAATGCTTTGTGTTGTTCGTTACTAAAATCAAGTCATTGTAAATTGCCGTAGCTGCAATACATAAATCCATATCTTCTATTCGTATTGCTTTTGCATACATTTTTGCTTTTATATCCGCAAAAATTTCCATAACACCGACATTTAATTCTTCAATGGGATAGATTTCACGAATGCGATTTACTTTTATCATATTTTTTTGTTCATTCTGTGAATGTTTTGCGCCGAATACAAGCTCTGCATAAGAAATCATCGAAATGGAAATAGGAATATTTTTGTTTTCCTCGAATTTAGACAATACGGTCTTGTCGCCTCGCAGTGCAAATATTATGATGTCGGTATCAATCAAATATGCCATCTAAAGCCTCAAATCTTGGTGAATTGCGACGGGATGTTCTTATGTCGTCAATAATTTCTTCTGCGCTTCTTGCATCTTCCCATGAGCCTGAAAGTTTTAAAAATTCTTCCGTGGCATTTTTTGTTTTTACAGGAACGGAAGTAAAATAATTTTGTAAAATATTAACGACTTGCTGACTGATTGAACGGTTATCGCGTTTTGCAGCAAATTTTAATCTGTCGTATAAGCGGTCATCCATATCACGGACCTGTAATATTGCCATACCATACCCCTGTGTATAGTATATGACGATCTGCATGAAATATCAAGCAAAATTCATTATTTCTTTTTTCATTTTCGACGCCGGCAGTTCATCATACATCGCGTTAAGCAAGCCCGTTATAAATACTTTGTCCTCAACTCCGTCTACTAAAAGCATTTCTTTTGCGCCCGGGTACGGCAATTCATAAGAAGCGTTCGGCATATACGTAAGCGCCGCAGGAACCGTAAAAATTATCAGGAGAGGTAGTTTAATTATACCTTGATTATGTTTCTTTTATCATCTTCAATAATGACCGCTTGGGAGTTGTTGATTGCGCATATTTCGAGCGTCGGAAAGGCTTGCATGATTTGCTCAGTAGCTTTTTTGAACGGCGCGGTAAGATAATGCGGCAGGATATAAAAATCGATAAGCTTTAGTCCCGCATAGTCGCTTTGCGAATAATCTTCCGGAATCGGATCCATTTTCTCAATATAAGAAATTGTCGGTGCGCATACGATAGCCCCTGCCGACTCTCCGATAAATAATTTCCCTTTTTCCAGCTGCCGTTTTAAAAGTTTATCCGTTCCGGTTTTTCTTAAGCAGTCGATGAGGAAAAACGAATTACCTCCGGTAAAATAAATAACATCGGCATCGTCAAACAGCGTTTTTATTTTTGAAAATTCTTCGGTCGAAATATCGGTTTCCGTCAGCAAGGCGCCCGCTTTTTTGAATAATTTACGCGCCGAACCGACATATCCCGTATACCCTTCGTGCAGCGATGCGGTAGGAATAAAAACAACTTTTTTCCCCGCAATTTGCTCTTCAACGGCGGAGCCGACACTTGAAAAATGTGAACATAAAAATAAACGCATGGTTTGCAGTCTCCTTTGTATAAGGCTCCCCATAATATCATAAGTAGCAGCGGTTGTCAGGATAAAGTTTTCAGGCCGTATTTTTTATAATTTGCAACCTGAGTGTCAACGGATAAAAAACAGTAATCGGATTTTATCGATTGCCAAATCATAATGCGATTAAACGGATCTTTGTGTTCTATCGGTAATTTGTAAAAACTGATTAACTCATCATTTTTTAGTAGCCTGCATTTTAAAAAACTGTTTTTTACTTCTTCATAGAATTCTTCCGGTTTCATTCCTTTTAAGGATAATTTTCCCATATTATATTTTATTGCGATTTCCCATAAACTGGCCTGACTGTAAAAAACCTCATTTTCATCCGCCAATAGTTTTGGATAAACGGAAGGAGATATTTTACTTGTATCGATAAAAGCCCATAATAAATAATGCGTATCCAATAGAATTTTCATATATTAATAAGCTCTTCATCGGACATAGCCCAATTCTCGCTGAATTCGACTTTTACCTTTCCTTCCAGTGTACCGAGTTTTCGTGCTTTTATTTTTTTATATTCTTCGATCGGAACAATTACAGCTATGGTTTCCTGTTTTCGACCGAACGCAATACCGACTTCGCTTCCCGATTCCACTTCTTTTAAAAGCGCAGAGAAATTCGCTCGTACTTTTGCTACCGGTAATGTTTTCATACAAATATAATACCGTTTATGTACAACATAGTCAAGTTGTACATATATATTAGATACTCTCCCGGTAAATTCAAAACAATGCTGGTCGATACGGCAGAAAAGTTGGAATCGCCGCTCGGATTTATTGCATTGCTCATTCAGTTACTGCGTTACATGGGTCGTCTTACAAAAGATCGGTACCTTATAACCTTGTCCAGCAAGCAAAACCAACGCATAGCGATCCCGGCTGTTTCTAGGCAGAATACTTTCTTTCTTTTTCTGTACATCGCTTCGCACAGCAGAAAAAACATGAATAAATTCGAAAAAATGTCACAAACACAGATTAAGCAAATGTTAGGATGACTGCCTTTCGGACAGCAAAGCGAATCCCTCTCCTACGAAGAGCATAGGATATTAACCCCTCCGCACGAATAAAACTGTATATATTAACGTCTTATTTTAAGCGTTATAAATAAATAGAAAATTTTTTATTAATAAATATGCCAACAAATATACCAACATACTTGTCAATACTTGTCTTTTGTGTTATATTATTAATGGAGATTTATCTATGAATGCAGTAAATTCAATTAATATATTAGATTCCATAATTCCTATAAGTCGTTTTAATAAAGGTGAGGCGAATAAAATATTTACAGAAGTTAAAAATAACGGAATAAAAATCGTTGTAAAAAATAATACTCCGGAATGTGTTTTGATAAGTCCTAAAGACTATCAAGCGCTAATCGAGCAATATGAAGACGCTTTATTGATGGCTGAGGCAAACAATAGATTATCAAATAATGTAGTGTATATTTCACATAATGATATTCTAAGCGATTTAAACATAAATGAACAAGACCTAGAAAACATTGATGTCGAATTGGAGTAATCAATGTGGAAAATATTATACCATCCAGAGGCAAAACAAGAACTAAAAAAATTAGATGGATCACAACAAAAAATAGTATTAAAAGCAATAATCAAGGTTGCACAAAATCCTGAGTCTAATATGAAAGGCGGTTATGGTAAACCGCTTGGAAATAAAGGTGGAAATAATTTAAGTGGATTATTCAAGATTAAACTAAAAGGGTTAGGATTAAGAATAGTTTATAAGTTAGAACAAGAGGCTTTAGATAATATAATGAAAATCATTGTGATTTCCGTGCGAGAAGACAATGAAGTATATGAAATTGCAGCAAAAAGGGAGTCAAGATAAGCAGCGGGAGAAAAACAATGAAAAATAAAACAAATTATGATTTACGAGTTGCATGGAAAAATACCTCAAAATAGCAGTTTTATTTATTCTGAAGATATTCTGACGAGTACTGTCTTTGGAAATATAAGATATTTTAATTCAAGTTCGTTAATTAATGATTTCCTCTCAAAAGCAACTGATTTAAAAGGTAATAGTTTTAATTACCATTTTTCAGATAATATCCAAATAAATTTTTGGAAGAAATTTTCAAATAAAACAAAAGCTCAGATTGATACTGTACAATAAAGTTCGCAATTTGGGGTAGAAAAAAGCCATTGAAAATTCCAGAATGTTGGTTAGCACACTAACAAAAAAGGAACAAACAATGGCCAAGAAGAACGATACTGCATTTTTTGAAAAAAAACTACTGGATTTTGTAACGTCAACAGATCCTATGTTGGAAATGCTCCAGTGGGTAATGGACAAGTTCATGGAGATTGAAGTTGCGCATAAGACCGGAGCTGAAAAAGGGATTCACGCGCAAAGCCGCACCGGTTACAGATGCGGCTACAGAATCCGCCGCTTTGATACACGGCTCGGGACAGTTTATCTTTCGGTTCCCAAAATACGACAGGGCGGCTATATCCCGTTCTTTGTGACGGAGAAGAAACGCAGCGAACAGGCGCTCATTCAGGTCGTGCAGGAATGCTGGCTGAACGGAGTATCAACGCGCAAGATTGAGCATATAGCGAAGAAACTCGGAATTGAAAGCCTGAGCGCCTCTGAGGTCAGCCGGATAAACAGTTCTCTTGACCAGATGGTCGATGAGTTCCGTAAGCGCAGGCTGGAAGCAGAGTATCCGGTAATCTGGGTAGACGCTCTTTATGAAAAGATTCGTGACAACCACAGAATTACCAACAAGGCCGTGATGGTAATTAAGGCGGTAAATCTTGAAGGGCAGCAGGAAATTCTTGCTGTGGAGCCTATGGAAAATGAATCTGAAGAGACATATTCAGCTCTTTTCAGAAAGCTCCGGGAACGCGGACTTGAGAAAGTCTGGCTGTGCGTTTCCGATGCACACAAGGGGCTTCAGGCGGCGATACGCAAAACCATGCCTGAAACTACATGGCAGAGGTGTAAGGTTCATTTCATGCGGAATATACTTGCATATGTTCGGCAGAAAGACAAGGAAAAAGTTGGTGCAAGGCTGAAGCTTATCCGGAAAGTTCCTGATGAAAAATCGGCAAGAGCACTGAAGGATGATTTCTGCGAGGAATATGAAAAATCATTTCCCAAGGCAGTAGAATGTCTTGAAGAAGGATTTGAAGATTCCGTTCAATTTTACGCTTTTGAGGAACTGGACAGTCGTAAGATTTCAAGCACTAGCACGCTTGAACGGCTTAACCGTGAAATCCGGCGAAGGTCATCTGTTGTCGGCATTTTTCCGTCAACGAATGCTTATATAAGGCTGATAACAAGCTATCTGCTTGAGTATTCAGAGGACTGGCAGACTGAGCGTTGCTACATAAATGCCACTTCAATAAAAGTTCAAAAGGAAATTCTGTTTAACGCAGCATGATGGATTTATGACTTTTTTCAAAAACAAAATTGCGAACTAAAATTGACACAATCCTCAGATTAATGAACCTGATTTAGTTTTAGAAGATAAGAATAGTATTTTAATAATAGAATGTAAGTACCATTCTCCTTTGGATGAAAATTTTTCAGAAAGTGAGAATGATTACACAAATCAACTTTTGCGATATTCGACAATCATAGAAGATTATTATTCCGAGAAAAAAAACAAAAATATCATTTTTCTAACATTGAAAGATTATGATGTTGAAACTTGTTTGGAAAAAACTCGGAAAAAATTATCACCTGAAATTGGTTTATATTGGCTCTGCTGGGAAGAATTGTTTTTATGTTTAAAAAAATACAAAGATAAAACATTAAAAAGTATAAAACTTATGTAAACTCACATAACACCTGCTTCAACATGACATTACTTTTGACACAGCAATACGTGTTAAACAGATGTTAGGTGGATTACCCGTTGATTTAATTTACATTACTGAAAAAATAATTGAATTTTAGACTTTAATGCTGCATTTTGCTTATGGAAAGAAAGAGAGATTTCTGTTTTTATACCTACCCCACACTTTTTATCTTTTCTTTTTCATTTTCGGTACCGGCAGTTCATCATACATCGCGTTAAACAAGCCCGTTATAAATGCTTTGTCCTCAACTCCGTCTACTAAAAGCATTTCTTTTGCGCCCGGGTACGGCAATTCGTAAGAAGCGTTCGGCATATACATAACTGCCGACGGTACCGCTTTTACGAGCAATCGATCATCGTATATACCGCCGACGATTTTACCCCGATAATAGATAATAAATTCTCCCATCATCGCCCGACAGTTTATATCTTCCAGTTCGGACAGTTGGTCTAAAATAAAATCCAAATATTCTTTACTCGACGGCATAATTTTCTCCATCACTTTCCGTCCTTTTGGAAATAAAGCGCTGTATCCAATTATCAAGAAAGTGCATTTGCTCTTTCGTATGAAACCGATGTTCCCCGTCTTTCATAACAGTAAGCGTTGCACCGATTCGATGTGCAAATTCGGAAATTATTTTAAAAGATGTCAAATTGTCTTTTGCGCCGTAGAGAATATGTGTCGGCGCCGTCCAATGGACAGGATGTTCCCTTGCATAGCAAAGATATTCCCACGAAAGTTTTTCCCCAAATGGTGTATCGAATTCGCCTTTATCGCGGAGTTCGTTTTCGTTTACATTTGCCTTCGTCATCATGTTTATAATCAGGTTTTCCATGTTCACAACGGGAGAAATAAAATACGCTTTTTCTATCGGCATATCCGATAAAGCGTGCATGGCAAAAAACGCGCCGATACTGTCCGCTATGATCGTCACGGATTTACAGTTTTTAAAAACGGAATCAAAATACGGCGGGAATTCTTTTTTTGCTTCCCACGGAGATTGGGACCTGTAATCAAAACCGATAACATCGCCGTCTGCAAAAAGCGCTTGATAATGCGAGGCTTCTTTTGCGCTCCCGCCTTTTCCGTGTATGTATATGATTGCGTTTTTCATAATTACGCACCATTCAGGCTGACTTTTATTTTCTAAATAACTCAGAATGTGAACCGGCTCTATGCAACATAAGAACAAGGACGTCATTTAGATGCTCATACACAAGAAGCCAATCAGGATCTATGTGGCACTCCCTTGTTCCCTTATACTTTCCCGACAAGGCATGATCTCTATACTTTGCTTCAAGAGGTTTCCCATGCACAAGTAAATCGATAACGCCAAACAACTTATTTAAGTTTCGATTTTGTTTTTCTGCACGTTTAATATCTTTTTTGAATTGAGTTGTAAATTTTACTTCATATTTCATACTTCCAGTGCTTTTCTTAAATCGCTTATATTTGAATATCCTTTTACACTGTCATCATAAGCAATCTTTCTTCCTTCTGTTATTGCCGATTCCGTAAGATTGTTCGGAATATCCAATCTTAAAGTGAAAGGAATGCCATTTTCCCTGAGTGCCGTTCGCAAAAACATATTTACAGCCGCCGTCATAGTAAGCCCAAGCTCAGAAAAAAGCGCTTCCGCACGGTCTTTAATATCTTTATCGGTTCTAATATTGAGATTTGTAGTTGTCACTTGTTAGCCCCCGTTTATATATACATTATGCTTGTTTTTCTGTCTGTTGTCAACATGTTGTCATCATTTAATAATATGATATAAAGATGATAGACGCAATTCCTTTTTTACATGCTATAGACGAAGTGCTATATAGTAATCGGTAACTTTGCGTTTGTATTTTGAGAAAACCGTGCTACAATAAAAATCCACACCATTATTTTAAAAACAAGCGCGGTACCGTCAGAAAATTCACCGCCGTTACACTCCATTAAGCCTTCATAGCTAGACGAATGGGAAATTTCGAGTTTTGTCAAACTCGAAATCGAACCTAAAAGGCCGAATTTCACTGCCGTCGGAAATTCTGATGATACCGCTTGAAGCTTCGTATTTTATTTTATAAAAAGTTTTTTTACGTCAAACTTATTGTCAATCATTCCGGAAGCGTACATAAAGTCAGCAGTTTTTTGCCAGCCTTCCATATCCGCCTGCGTAAGTTCCGTTGAAAAATCGTAAGCTGAAGACATGTCTTTTACAGCCTGCTCCGTAAGTCCAAGATATTTTGCCGTTGTTGCAAACGCTTGGTCTTTGTTTTTTGCTATGTAGTCTGCAATTTTTTTCTGTGCCGAAGCCACTTTTTTTATCACATCAGGATTTTGCTTATAAAATTTTTCCGTTGTTGCAACTGCAATAATTGCGGCAATGTATCCGTCGCCGTCCGTAATCTTATGGTAGCCCTGAGCACCCGCATTATAGGCTGCGGCGCCGGCAAGAAGCGCTACATCGATGCTGCCGCCGTCCAAAGCGGCTTTTGCAGCGGGAATTCCCATGCTCACATAGCTGACATCCGTGATTTTCATTCCTGCAGAAGCCAGATATGCCGTTAAAAATTCGTGAAGATTTGTTCCGGCGGGACCTGCAATCTTTTTTCCTCTAAGCGATTCAGGGGAATTGAGCGAAGCGTCCTTTGAATACAGACAGAACGCTTTAGGCGCACGGCTGTACATGTTAAGAACTTTGATATCCGCGCCGTTTGCTGCAGAAAGTATTACGGAAGAACCGCCTACAGCGTACAAAACCTGTACGTCACCTGAAGCAAGAGCCTGGGTCTGTTCCGCGCCGGAAGTGATTTCCGCGTATTCCACCGGAGTCCCCTTAAACTCATTTGCAAAAATCTTCTGATCTTTTTCAATGATTGAAGGAATATTAAGCGGAGAAGTTACATAAGTGAACGTAAGCTTCTTTAATTCTTTTGCCTTGGCAAAAACTACTGACGACGTTGCCATTAATACTGCCGCCGACAACACAATGATAAGTTTTTTCATATAAACTCCTATAAAAAATTTATTTATTAATTAAAATCTAACTGCGCCATAACCTGCCGCTTAAGATTTAAAAAATACTCGTCCATGAGATTTCTATTCTCTTTTTCAAAATCAATATCAAATTCGCGCTTAACCCTGCCCTTTTCTATTATGGCAATCTTATCTGCCAAAGTTATAGCTTCGTCTATGCTGTGGGTCACAAACAGAAGGCTCTTGTTTTCCTTTTTTTCTATTGAAATCAGCTCTTTTTGCATTTGCTCACGCGTAAAATAATCCAAGGCGGCAAACGGCTCGTCAAGCATTATAAAATCGGCCTTATAGGCAAGCGCTCTTGCTATCGCAACCCGTTGCTGCATTCCCCCTGAAAGTTGGAAAGGATACGCTTTAATAAAATCCTTGAGCCCTACCATTTCTATAAGCCTGAATACTTCTTCTTTTTTGTATTCCGATTTTTTTAGACCGAACTTTGTGTTTCCAAGCACGTTGAGCCATGGCATTAACCTTGGCTCTTGAAAAACAAATGTTGTCTTAAAATCCTTTTTAAACTCAATTTCTCCGGAATCCGCGGTTTCAAGCCCGCCGACAAGCCTTAGGAGCGTTGTTTTACCGCAGCCGCTTTTTCCGAGCAGTACGGTTATCTTGTTTTCCGGAATCTGCAAATTTATATCGTTGAGAACATCAATTTTTTTTGAATCGACAGTAAATGATTTTTTTATGTGTTTTAAATTAATTCCAGCCATTTTCTGCCTTTCCCTTTAGAACTTTGTTTAAGACGATTCCGAAAACCTTGTCCGTAAGATATCCGACAAGTCCAATTACGACGATGCCCACTATCACTCTGTCCGTTCTGGACATTGTCTGAGAAAACAAAATCATATGGCCGAGCCCTGTAGAGGCTGCAACCATTTCCGCGCCGATTATCGCTCTCCACGCGTAACCGAGCCCGACTCTCATTCCCACTAAAATGTCGGAAATTGCGTTTGGAAGAATGATTTTTGAAAAACATTCCAAGCGTGAATATCCGAATGATTTTCCGACTTCTATCAATTTTTTGTCGCAGCCGGTAAAGCCTTTAACGATATTCATATATATGGGAAAAAACGAGGCAAGGATGATTATTATTGTCTTGGTAGTTTCTCCGATTCCGCACCACAAAATAAGAAGAGGAATCATGCTGATCGGAGGAACGTTTTTAAAAAATTGAATTAAGTATTCAAAAAAATGTTTTGAAAACGGAACTACTGAACTTATCATCCCCAAAACAAAGGCGATTATAAACGCCAGCGAAAATCCCCTTGCCACTCGCGAAAGGCTTATCCCGATATCAATAAAGATGTCTCCCGATTTTATCATTGCGACAAGGCTTCTAAAGCATTTTTCAGGCGAAGGAAGAATATAAGGGCTTATTATTCCAAGTTTGCATATAAAATACCAAAGGAGCACAATTGAAAAAATAGTGAGTACCGCAGGAATAAATTTTAAAGAATCGGCTTTTATTTTTTTCATAAAACGCCGTCTCCGTTGTTGCAGCCGTTTTTGCAGTAGAGCATTTCAATTAACCTATAACCGGACACATCCTCTTTTTCAAAAAAATTTTGTATTTCTTCGCTTCCGGTTATGCTTTTTGTCTTTACTTTAAGAGGAGAAAAAAAGCCCGGAGGAATGGGACTTTCGCTGAGAATTGTTTTTTTTAAACCGCAGTCAAGCTTTTGAGCAAAATCATTCCACGTAATAAAGATTGTATTTTGCAGATTGAGCGCATTACCGTATTCCGCTAAAGATTCGCACGGCGTGGTTATAAATATTTTTCCTTTATCCGCATAGTTTTGCGATATTTCTTTTGCGCAGTGAATCAAAATCGGTTCTATCGAAGGATATCTGACATCCAAGTTCGGAAAGGAATTTTTTACTAATTGAACGGCAGGAGGGCAGCGCATATCTATTACGGTTTTATTTGCAGACGAAACCCTTTGTTTGTATTTATTGATAACTTTCTTTATCCAGTCGGTTTTACACTCGACAATTTCAAAACCCTTAGCCGAGATAAAGTTGTTTAATTCACTCTTGTCGTACATGTTTTTAGAAACGGGATTTATAAATACAAAGTTCATAAAGTTTATCTGTGCTAACAGAGAGTAGCAAAAACTAATTACCTAGTCAATTATCCGGATTATAAAATTCTTTTATCATAAGTAACTTAACACATTGCATAAATTCCTTTGTAGATACATAATAAGTTAGCAATAGCTAACGATGAAAAGAGGAAGGTTTAACTTCGGCGGTTATATGGCGCCGCCTCGTTAAACGACGAGTTTCGGGTAAAACCGAAACGTCGCGAATTAACGTATGCGCTATAGAGCGCATGAATTCAACAGTCTCCAAAATTGATATTTTGTTCGACTGTTGAATTTTAAGGAAGATTTAACTTCGGCGGCTATATGGCGCCGCCGTCTGTGGCGGTAGGGGAAAATTTATGGTTCAAAAAAAGAAATCTGCTTTCAGTTGGATTTTGGATTTTGCAAGTTCGAAAAAACGGCTTTATATCTGTTCCGTTTTTCTTGCAATAATCGGCGTTATGTTCAGCGTTATTCCGTATGTGATTTTAGGCGGAATAGTTGTCAAATTGCTTGAAGGCGGCACTGATTGGAGCTTCTACCTAAAGCGCTGCGGTTTTATGGCTTTATGCTGGGTTTTGCGCGGACTTTTTCACAGCTTCAGCACGTCATGCTCGCATACTGCAACTTTTAACGTGCTTGCAAGGACGAGAGCGCTTTGCCTTGATAAAATTGCTCGTATGCCGCTCGGAGATGTTCTTGATAAATCAAGCGGAAGCATAAAAAACACAATCTGCGAACGCATAGATCAAATGGAAACTACTCTCGCTCACGTTACGCCCGAATTTACGGCGAACATCCTAGGTTCCATTGCGGTTTTCGTTCTGATTTTCAATATCAACTGGAAACTCGGACTTTCATCCCTTGTTACAATTCCGCTAGGCTTTTTGTTTTACTCGTTTATGACAATCGACTACAAGCCGAAATTTGAACGAACCGTAAAAAGCACAAAGGCTTTAAACGATACCGCCGTTGAATACATAAACGGAATTGAAGTGATTAAAGCCTTCGGAAAAGCCGACAGTTCATACGAAAAATTTGCTCTTGCCGCAAAAGAAGGAAGCGCGTGTTTTGTGGACTGGCAAAAATCCGTAAACGTTTGGTTCTCTCTTGCGATGTCGATTTTTCCTGCAACGCTCGTTTCCGTTTTGCCTTTAGGCGCAATTTTGATAATCAACGAAACGCTTGAACCTTATCAACTGATTTATGGAATTATTTTAAGTATTTGTTCCGTTCAGCCTTTGTTAACCGTAGCGACATATACGGATGATCTTGCGCAGATAGGCGTTATCGTAGGCGAAGTTGCCGATATTTTGCAAAGCGAAGAACTTACACGGCCTGCAGTTTTGGTAAGCGATGATAAACAGTCGCTCAAAAGCAAAGAGTTAAACGTAACCCTTGAAGACGTTCATTTTGCCTACAAAGAAAAAGAAGTATTACATGGAATCAGCATGGAAATTCCTTCCGGGAAAGTTACCGCCTTTGTGGGGCCGAGCGGTTCCGGAAAATCAACCGTGGCAAAACTCATAGCAAGTTTGTGGGACGTTAAAAAAGGTTCTATAAAAATCGGCGGCGTTGATGTTAAAAAGATTCCGCTTGAAGAGGTGAACAAGCTTGTGGCGTATGTAAACCAAGACAACTTTCTTTTTGACAGAACCGTACGTGAAAATATACGAATCGGGAAACCCGGTGCAAGCGACGCGGAAGTTGAAGAAATTACTAAAAAGGCGGGCTGTTACGATTTTATAGTGAGCCTTGAAAACGGCTTTGAAACAATGTGCGGAACATCCGGCGGGCACTTGAGCGGCGGAGAAAAACAGCGCATCTGTATTGCACGGGCAATGCTTAAAGACGCTCCGATCGTAATTCTTGACGAAGCGACGGCGTACACGGATCCTGAAAGCGAAGCGGTTATTCAAGCCTCCGTAGCATCCCTTGTAAAAGGCAAAACTCTGATCGTAATTGCCCACAGGCTTTCCACGATTTGCGAATCCGACAGAATCTATGTAATAAATGACGGGAATATAGAAAACTTCGGCACGCATGCAGAGCTTCTGAACAAATGCGCTCTGTATAAAACTATGTGGCAAAGTCACATAGGCGTAAAAGATGAATAGGGTTTGGGCGGATTTATGGCACATCCGTGTGCGACAAGAACGCAGTGAAGCAAAAGCCGCCCGTAAAGTTTTGAAGATACGTATTTTTGGAGAATTTTATGATAAAGATTTTTAGAAACTTTTTTAATTTTTGCGGAAAGCAAAATAAAAAGAAAATGGTCGCTTCCATGTGGCTGGGCGTTTTAAAGTCCGTGTTTGAGGCGCTTAGAATTCCCGCCGTTTACATAATGCTCAGAGCCCTTCTTTCAAACAGCGTTACCTACACCGTTGTTTTTGAATGCCTTGGCGTAATGATTTTAAGTATTGCAGGCTCTGCGATAATTCAGAGCCGAATAACAATGCTGCAATGCCAGGCTGGCTACGGAACTTGCGCCGACAAACGAATGGAAATTGCAGAACATCTGCGCTACGTGCCTATGGGCTACTTTAATAAAAACTCGCTCGGCACAATAACAAGCATTACGACAAACACCCTTGAACTATTGGCAAGCATGGCGACCAGAGTTGTTATGATAAGCACTCAAGGCTATCTTTCCACGGCGGTAGTTACTCTTATGGTTTTATTGTGGAATTGGAAAATCGGACTTATTCTTTTGTGCGGAATTGTTTTTTTTATTATTGTAAACTCATATATGCAAAAAAAGGCAAGTCTTTTGGCAAACAGAAAATATACTTCCGATTCGAATCTTGTCGCAAAAGCAATCGAATATATCCTCGGAATTGCGGAAGTCAAGGCGTACAACATGACAGGTTCTTCAAGGAAAGAACTTAACGACGCAAATAACGAAAACAAGGACGTAAATATAAAGTTGGAACTTACCTTTGTTCCGCTAATGTGTTTGCAGGGCATGATTATAAAACTTACAGGCGTTGCAATGATTTTGGCATCTCTTGGATTTTATTTTGCAGGAACGATGAAACTTGTCGACTCGCTTTGTATGATAATATGTTCTTTTATAATTTATTCTCATCTCGATTCTGCAGGAAGTTTTTCTGCGCTTTTAAAGAATGTGAATCTCTGTATGGAAAGGGTAAACGAGGTCTTAAAAACGCCTACAATGGATTTGGAAGGAAAGCAGGGGCAGGGCGAAGATTCTACGATAAGCGACGACAGGAGCATTTTTATCAAAGATATTTCGTTCAGTTATGAAAATAAAAAAATCATAGATGACATAAGCTTAAAAATTCCTCTCGGAACTTCAACCGCATTTGTAGGCTCTTCAGGAAGCGGAAAAACGACGCTTTGCCATTTGATAAGCAGATTTTGGGACGTGGACGAAGGTGCGATTTATCTTAAAGGCAAAAATATAAAAGATTACAAATACGACGATCTGATGAAAAATTTCAGTTTCGTATTCCAGAACGTATATCTTTTTAAAGACACGGTTGCAAACAACATTGCATTCGGACAAAACGACGCGTCTCGAGAGAAAATAATAGAAGCGGCTAAAAAAGCCTGCTGCCACGAATTTATAACAAATCTTCCTGACGGCTACGACACTGTAATCGGAGAAGGAGGCGCAAGTTTGAGCGGAGGCGAAAAACAGCGCATTTCGATTGCACGGGCAATAATGAAAGACAGCCCTATAATAATTTTGGACGAAGCGACGGCAAATGTCGACCCTGAAAACGAAGCGGATTTAATACACGCAATCGAAGAACTTACAAAGCGTAAAACGATAATAATGATTGCTCACCGACTGAAAACTGTGCGCAATGCGGACAATATCGTCGTCATAGACGGCGGCAAAATAGCCGAAATGGGAAAACACGACAAGCTTATGCAAAAAGGCGGAATCTATGCTCGCTTTGTAGAAAGCCGCCAAAAAGCCGCAGGCTGGAAACTTTGAGGAATTGTGTGACGTTGATGTCCCTGTTTTAATTAAACTGTGCCGTTTACACAGAAAATTTTACAGGGTCAAAATTTTACAAGGCCTAGCAAATAATTAGATAGCAAATCTCAGCTCAGCCAAACCGGCCACTTGTTCTATTTTGCCGTCAATGTGCGTATATAATTCAGGATATTTACTCTTGATTTCTCTGATTGTTGACAGCCATTTATAAAAAATAAGCTTATTTTTCTTATGTGCAAGTTTTTTCAATGTATTTGGAATTAGTTTAATAAATTTTATATTTTTATCATTATCACCGTTCAGTTTTGAAATGATTTCAGCCAACTCTTCTTCCTTATCATCACAAACACAAAGCTCTAAGCGAGAATGTAATAGTGACAAGGCCTGATTTGACAGTTCATTAATATTATCGGGCTGTTCAATAGTGAAGAAACTGTTTGTTTTTATAACAATCTGTTGATCATTGATTACAAATAACAAAGATTCTTTATCAAAAGAATTACAAACTTCTTTTAATTTTCGTTCATTAAAAGTCTGCTTAAATAACAACATCGCTTTTTTTCTAATAAAGATAGAATCTAATTGTTCTTCTGTTGTTTTAGAAGCTTTTTTTGCAGTATTGATGCAAAGGATAAATTCAATGTTCGTGTTTTGTCTTTTGTTACTCTGTTTTCCACCTCTGTATGTTGTGTACTCATTTGTAACAATAGATACTTTTCCCTTGCTCATACAGATTCTCTGCATTTCTTCAAAAGGAATAATTCCATCGGTACTGTAACTTATAAGAATAGATTTTGCTTTAATTTTAGAAATTAAGTTTTCAAAAGCTAAAGCTGCTTCTTCCTTATAGCAATAATGAGAACGTGTATTTATCCAATCATGTCTAATAGCGGCTTTTTCCCTTAATTCGCCTTTTTCATTTAGCTCCAATTCTGCAGGAATATGGTCCCATTTTGCGATTGTATTAAGCATATGGTAATTACTACCGTATTGGTGCTGATTATAAGGGGGGTCTAAATAGACGATATCTACTTCTTCAAGTTTTTCAACAAGTTTATTTGCATCTTCTTGAAAAACATGAACAGGGAAATCGGAATCAATCAATACCGGTCCATTCAATTTAATTTCACCAAGGATGCGTGTTAATGCATCTTTATTATGACCGCCAAATCCTTTGTGACATGCTTTAAATACTCCGGAAGTATTGTTGTGAGTCGCGGCCTCATAAATAAGTTCAGCTAAAAGAATATTTCTTATCTGTAATTTTTTTTCCGAATTGTCATTAAGCGGAAAGTTTGATTCGATATAATTACGAATTTTATCAATATTTAATGCATTTTGATGTGTGTAAAAAAGTCTCTCCGTTTTATAATCCGCTGCATCGATATCATCTTTTTTAGGAGCATAATATTTGGCTATATACTGTTCATTTTCTCTTGGGGCGGGTAATGTATTAATTCTATCCAATAAAGCGTGAAAGTTTTCTTCGGAGCCGAAAAGAGTAACAATGTCTTTCTTGTTAGTTTTAAGATAACAGTTTGCAATAATATACGAATAATATTCCCAGTCGTTGGTGTAAATTTCAAAATTAAGCATTTTTGCCAATCTGGAAACAACACCGCTCCCTGCAAAAGCATCAAAAAACTTTAAACCCGGTTTTATTTCAATTCCGGTTTGTTGTATTGCTTTTAGTATCAATCCTAAGAGTTTTCTTTTATTGCCAATGTACGCAATTATTTGCCGGGTTAGATAATCATTAGCTAGATTCATTGCTAAAATCCTTTATAGAAATAACTGGAATTTTAATACCAAATTGAGATTCATAAAAGCCAGAAGAGGCATTTTCACAAAAAACATATTTACTCAACAAAACTTTAGTTTTAGTTGTATCATGGTCTCCAAAAGATGTTAGATTAAATTCTGCTTCAACTTCAAACATAATATGCTTAAATCGAGATGCATTTTTTTCTATATAATTAGAATATTCGATAATTGTTCTATTACCTTTTTTTTCGATTCTTTCCGCGTCTTCAAGAAAGACACATATTAAATCTGGATATTTTGTTCCATTATAAATAATTAAACATGTTTTCTCTTTACCCGTTACAATTGAATCATCCGTTGTTATCCGGTGATAATCTTTGATTTTTAATAATCCATCATGACTTAAATCAAGAAATTTTTTTATCGTATTACTTTCTTCACCCTTACTGATTCTACTAACAATATGTTTACCTTGATTTATTACGTTCTTCATTCTGTCTTTGGCTTTTTCACATAATTCATTTTCAAGTTCTTTATTAAATGTAATGTTAGGGTTGAAATTTTGAGAATCGATTAGCGTTTGATGTTTTGTAATAACTATGGAATTTAAATCAAGTTGTGTTCCATCATCAAAAAAAAGAGTATTATCCTCTATTTTGTTAAATGTATATTGGTAGCTTGTTGGCACTTCTAGTTTTTCTAATATCAAGTCCCGTAAATCATCTTTTTTTACAAGAATAACATCATCTAAGATTATTTGTTGATTAATCCATTCAAATACTAACTGAGGTTCGCCATTTCCATCAAAATCAATTCCATCTTTAAATACATCATTATAATCAAAATTATAGAATTTACTTTTGATTATACAAAAATAAACATTTGATTGTTCAATCATTAAATTATGAAGAAGGATCTTATATCGTAAATTCTTAAAATTGTAATAATTAGGTTTAATAACATCAAACCAATTATTACCCATGTTATAGATTGTATATCTATTTAAAGTAGACTTTCTTCCAATATCACCACGCCCAGTTTGTTGAAGTCTATTAGCTGGAAAATCTGCTGTTTTACAATTTAGTTTTTTTGCTAAAAGCGCTTTCCAGGAATTATCAGGTTTCTTTTCTCTAATATCTACAATATCATTTATTTTTGCATTTATTCGCTTCAGACAAAAAAACACCGAAAGTATCCTAAAAGTATTTCCATCTGGGATGTTTCCGATGTAACAATAATCATCTCGTATATCAATTTGTAAATTATAAAGCTTAGGAATTATTTTCTTGAGTTCTGGAGGAATTTCTTTAGTAAACTTATTAGTCTTACCTTCCTGACTTTCGCTGGAATCAAAAATTAATGAAAAATTGCCTGCATACCCTGATTGAAACGATTTTCTATCTTTATAATCAGTATGGAAAATATCTCTATAATTATTCCAAAAGTAATTACATACAGTTGTATTACTGAATTCTTGGGATTTATTACGTTTATCTTGCAAATATAAAAATGGACGTAATGATACATTATCTTTCTTTACAATAAGTTTATGCATAATTTCCTCCCATAAAAAGTCAACAAACAAGGTGATTTTCTAATCTGTTTAATTTATGGCCGCAAGGGCTTTTTCAGCAAGAGTCAGAGGCTTATATGTGCCCATCATCTTTTTGAATCAAAGTCCTGTCTTTCTGTGAGCAACGCCCACACGATTTATGCCATCTTCCTCGCAGCTACAACAATCGATTTGCCGCTGCATTTGGTCGGAGGCAAAAGCGACAGACCCACTAAAACGATACCTCCTTATTAAGCCAGCTTGTTAATTCTCATAAAACAGAATCTATAAGGTTTACAAGATCTTCACAATGTTTTTTTGCAAGGTTTTCCATTGAAAGTTTTTCTTCCGGGGTGCTGTTGCCTGTATTGAACATTCCGATTGAATATTTTGCGTGAGTATGCCCTGTTACAATTAAAATATTTTTCATATTTACCTCCGATTTTATTTTTTATTAGAATATATCCTTAAAATACAAACTTTCCAGCAGATACTTTTGATTGTATTCGTTAGCCAGCGACCACAGCGTTTTTTTGAGCTGCCTGCATTTGCTTCCCCCGGCAACTTTATCGATTTGCCTTGTAACCTTATCGCAGGTCTTTTTATCCGAAATTTTATTAAAATAACCCCAGATGTGCTCCGCGGCGTTTACAATCTGACCGGAAGAGGCTTGATGCGAAAGCGCCTTATCAATTAAATCATAAAATTCCAAAACCGGATAAGTATTTTTATCCTTTAACAATTCTCTTATTTCGTTATAAATTAAAGGAGAATGCTCCAGTACAAGATATTTATATCGAGCCCACTCTTTTTCAAGTTCCACGATGTTAGACTTTTGCACGGCATTTATAGCCTTTACCGCCGAAAGATTTTTGTCTTTGACTTCAAGCATGATGTCTATTTTATCGCCGCCGACTTCTTTGTAAAAGTCGGTAAATATTTTTGCATTGATAGTTTGAGAATGTGAACCCGGCTTTTTATCCTCGGCCTGCTCGGAATAATGAATTTTTTGCCTGCCGTCTTTTGCGGTCCAAGTTTTGCTCACTTTTTCAATCCAGTATTTATCGGTCTCTTCGCCGCTTGGATTCGTCGCGTTATGTAAATTGTCGTAAATGACAGGAATCTTCAAAGCAAGCCCTAAATCCAAGACCTCTTCTATATTGAATATTTTGTCGTCATTTTCTATGACCAGTCTGTTTTTGATTCGCTCATCCAATTTTTTATAGTTTTCTGCAAAGCGGTTGAGCGCTTCTTTCTTGTTGCCGTATGCTCCTCCTATATGAAGAATCATTTTGCCGCTCTGATCAAGGCCGAGGCTGTCTAAAAATCTTGCATGATACAAAAGGTCTTCCGCCGCTTTTTTTACAACTTCTTCGCCGGGGGAATTAAGCACCGTGTACTGCCCCGGATGCATAGAAAGCCGGATTCCGTTATCCTTAGCCTTTTTTCCCAGAAGAAAAAGCTCGTTTTCATATATCTCCCACCATTTTACCTGATTAACTGGATGAGAGCCGAACGGAATGATGTCCGACGTGATTCTCATCATCTTGATGCCGTTTTCAATGTTATAATCGAGCATTCTGTCTAAAGAGGTCAGATTTACACTGATAATCTCTTTCAGCGTTTTTTCATCGGCATTTTCTTTGCGGCAGGTTTTATAATTTACACCTTCCACGCCGACAGTCAAACAGGCGTAGCCAATGGCCATATACTTCTCCATTTTTATATCATTGAAAGCTCTTACTTCGCCATCATAATTTTATCTTTTGTATCAATAAAATGTAGACAATTTTTGTAAAACTGTGTGTCAAATAAAATCACGGACGATTTTATTTCTTATCCAAAAACAGCTTTCCTTAGAATATCATTGATTCTTGTCTGATACCCTGTTCCCATTTCTTTTAAAGCCATCAAAACATCTGTATCAATTCGTAAACTAACGGCGGTTTTCTTTACGGAAACTTTATAAATATCGTTCCCGTTTGGATGAACTTCATACCAAGGCTTGTATTTTTTCATTTGCACATCAGTTACCTCTGGACATTCCTCAGTAACTACTGGTTTAGCGGAATTTATAATTTTCTTATCTTCTTCGGTAAGTGGATTTTTAATTAAATCATCTAATGTCATAGTTTTCATAATACAATTTCTCCTCTTTTGGTGTTGCCCTTCGTGCAGAAATAATCCGAATCTTATTGTCGTTGCGTTCTGTATAAACTACGAACAATATCCGTTCCACACAACCAATAACATTGAATCTTTCCTCAGTCTCATCAGAATGATTTTTATCAATAATTTCAATTCTTTTAGAATCTAAAAAAACTCTCGCCGCATATTCAAAAGAAATACCGTCATGAATTTCTTTATTTATGCGACTTTCATCCCACTCAAATATCATTTATACATCCTGTGTACATTATGTTATGTATATACAATATTTGTCAAGAAAAACAGACTCGCTCAAACGGATCTTATAAAATCTTTTTGTCATTATTTTTGTGAAAATTCTTATCGCAATATACTATTCTGTTCTAACAACTACTTGCCCAAAGAAAAACTGCTAATCTGAATATAAATATACTGTTCTGGATGATTTTTCTGAATTGGACCTTGCAAAAAATGCCCCTGCCTGTTTTTGTACATTGTAGTCAAGATAAATCGCTATTTCACAGACCAACCATAAGCCGCTCTCCCAACAAACTCTCCAGAATACGCAAAACCTTTTATTACATCATCCCGCAGAACAACAAGATAAGGATAGCGTCGCTTAGTTTAGCGTCACAATCGTAGTCATACCATAACTTCAATTTAGGTACCGGAAATCCATCGTACTTAAAATAAACCGGAGGTATTTCAACCTCCGGCACACAAAAAGCAAACCGTTCAAGAATTCCAATTTCCGGACGTCCTTGTAATTAAAAATACTGTCTCTTTGACGCCGCGCGGGGATGCAAAATCCAGTCCACGTCTTCGTCGGAAAGATTC
Source organism: Treponema parvum (assembly GCF_017893965.1). NCBI lineage: Bacteria > Pseudomonadati > Spirochaetota > Spirochaetia > Treponematales > Treponemataceae > Treponema > Treponema parvum. Next base: position 260,266 of record NZ_CP054142.1, on the reverse strand, counting down.
ATTCCGTAAAACCGTTTATAATAATCTTTGATTTTTTGATTCATGTCTATGTCGCCGAAAAGATCGGGGCGGGCGTTTTTTGCAACCCACCACATCGCAAGCGGCGTATCCGTAGTTGGCGGACACCAGCGGTGCATGCCAAACGGGAATTTAAATACCTGCCGGTTTTTTACGGCGTTTATTCCGCTCCAGTCATGTCCGGGCGCGGCCGTGTTGTTGTAAAGATCGTCGGGCGTTTTATCGGAAAAGGTTAGGATAAAAATCTGATCGGGCTGCCAGCTGTATACCTGTTCCATATTCAGCGCGCCTTTAGCCGCAGTGCCGCCCAAATTTATTCCGCCTACCAATGTTGCCCAATACTGACCGAACGATTTTTTACCCATAGCCGCCAACACGCTGTCGGTATAGTTGCTTATGAACAATATTTTCTTTTGTTCGGAAAGAGGATTTGTGGCGATGCGAGCCTTAATTTCTTTTTCTACGTTTTCACCGTAGGCGATAATTTCCTCTGCGGGGCTTTTTGTTTGAAACACTTGAGACATCGTATCCATCCACGACTTTAAAGTTAAAAGCGGACTTGCATCTCCTCCGGTTGCGGGGTGTACTAAAGCTACCGCCGCAATGCCCGCTTGGCGAAGCGGATCGGCAACCGCCACATCCATATAAAAGACGACATCGGGTTTAAGCTTTACCAGCTCTTCCAAATTCACTTTTCCGCCGTTATAAAACGAATACGAAATATTCTGAAAATTCGGCGCATACTTTGAAAATATGCTGTGCTTGGCCCCGTTGACGGAATCCGGAGAAACTCCGACTATGTTGCTCGTCTTGCCTTGCTGAAAAACCGTCAAAACGGTCGGCGCGGGCAATGGCCCTAAAACGACTATTCGCTCAATTTTATTGGGAACTTCAACCGAATTTCCTTTAAAATCTACAACCGTGTGAGTGCCTGTTTCGACACTCACCTTATTCTCGGCCGCTTTAGCCGATTCATCTTTTTGGCCGGATGCGTACATTCCGCCCAATACCACAGAAAAAAATAATATAGCTGCAAATATTTTTTTCATATTCCACACTCCTTGCTGTAATATATTTCAGTCACAATAAAGAGACTGCCGTTACCGCATGATAATTCACTCCCAAATAGGAAGCCTGTAAAATATCCACGTGAACCCTAAAAATGTCCTCCATCGTCTTTGAAGTGATGACTTCATCCGATGGGCCGAATAAGCTTTCGCCGTCGCGTGACAGAACCAGCGACAGGTCGGATATCCGCAGGGCGTGCGCGGGATAATGGGTGTTAAAGACACAGCATAATCCGTCCTCTTTTGACAAGCGGCGGACGGTTTCCAAAATAATAAGCTGGTTCCTAAAATCCAGATTCGATTCGGGTTCGTCCAACACCAGCATCTTAGGCCGGCTGCACAGCGCACGGGCAATAAGCACCATCTGCAGTTCTCCGCCGCTTAAACGGTTGCAGTGTTTGGTTCTCAAATGCGTAATTCCCACGGCGGCCATCGCTTCTTCACAAAACTGCCGGTCTTTTTCTCCGGGCGTGCCGAATAATCCCGTGTGAACGCTGCGTCCCAATAAAATCATTTCTTCTACGGTAAAGGCAAAAGGCATGTATTTTGCTTGCGGAACGTATGCAATCTGCCGCCAAAGCTCCTTCTCGGAAATCTCCGCAATATTTTGGCCGTCGACGTAACTACCGCCTGACTGCCACGGGAGCATGCCCATCATACAGCGCAGCAGGGTCGTTTTCCCGACTCCGTTGGGGCCGAGGATTGACAGCACGCAGCGGCCTTTTATAGAAAAGTTTATGTTTTGTAAAATCGGAGCTGCGCCTTTAAACGAAAAGGTTCCGCTGCGGACTTCAAATTTCAATTCCAGCCGCCTCCTGTCCGCTTGAGCAGGATGATAAAAAAAGGCGCGCCCACTATGGCCGTAAGAACGGAAAGAGGTATTTCGGACTGAGTTGCGCTCCGGGCAAAAGTATCCAGCAGCAGCATAAATACCGCGCCGATACTGGCGCTTGCGGGAATAACTCTCTGATTGTCGCTTCCGAACAGCATGCGGCATATGTGCGGCACCACCAAGCCTACCCAACCGATCTGCCCGCACATGGAAACGCTGGATGCGATTATCGCCGCCGATGCGATGATAATCAGCAGCCGTATTTTGCGCAGATTGACGCCCATGGATTTAGCTTCGTCTTCGGATAAGGTCAGCACATTGCACTTCCAGCGCGCAAGAATTAAAATCAGCGTTCCCGCAAAAATAATCGGAGCGCCTACGGCCAAGCCCTTCCATGTTGCGTTATTCAGACTGCCCAATAGCCAATAGGTAATCGTAGGCAGTTTTTCTTCCGAGTCCGCCGTATACTTAATCAAAGAAACCATCGCCTGAAACAGCGCGGACACCATGACGCCGGCCAGCACCAGCATAACCATGGATTGATGCCTCTTCATTTTTCCCGCTTGATACGTAAGATACAAAGCCAGAAGACCGAACGTCATTGCGCTCAACTGCACTATGAGCAATCGCTGATCCAAAAGCAGGGCCAGCGCCGCGCCGAAGCTCGCTCCCGAAGCTATCCCCAGAGTGTCGGGGGAAACCAGCGGATTCGACAATAGCGCCTGCAGTCCTGCTCCGGCCGTTGCCAGCGCACAGCCGCACAAAAGCCCCAAGAGAATGCGGGGAAGCCTGATGCCGATAATGATTTGCGCTTCGACATCATCCTTTGCCAGCGCTACGCTTTTATTGACAAGAAGTTGAACTACGGCTCGAACCGTGTCGCTCGCCGGAACGGAATATCTTCCGATAGATAAGCTTACGATCATTGCGATGATCGGCAAAGCGAACAAAAAAAGACCGAATAAAACGGGAGATTCGCGGCGAGGAATATGTTCGTCTGTTTTATAGTTCGGAAGTATCGGCATTGCTAAAAGTTAGCATAAGCTAACAACAAATGCTGTTGCCGCCGCAACAAAAGCGATAAAAACTATTTCGGCCGCTCGAATTTTATTCACTTTGCCAGTAAATAGCTTTTATCTATTCTATGACAAATTTCTTCCATAGGAACGGAACCGTTCAAAACGACGGTATACCAATGCTTTTTATTCATGTGCCAGCCGGGAAAATAGCGTTCGCCATCAATCAGTTTTTCCAATGCCGCCGGTTCGCTTCTAAGATCGATGATCTCGGCCGTTTCATCGGACTCAATACCAAGTTTGCGTTTAGATACTGTCAACAGGGCTCCATACCATTTTTGATTATCTTTTCGTCTCCATACCGCATTGGCAGGGAATTTTTCCCATAAATATTCCGGATCATCACCGTATTTTTTGCGGACATAGTCAATGAGTTTGACAGTCTGCTCAGCTTTAAAAATCGCCGTTTCATAGCATTTGTCGGCAATATTTTGAAGGACATATGCAACGGCCGCTCTGACTTCACCCACAAACGTACCGGCGATATCCATTTTATAGAGCACATATTCCTCTTCTGTGACATATTCGGTCAGCCTCGTATCGGGAACGGCTCCTTCACCGACAGCAACTTCCAGCTGAAATTCTCCGTTCAGAATATCGACCCTGTACTTGTATGCAGAGTTTTCTTTTTTAAAACCGTATGCCGCAAGCTTTTCGAGAATTACTTTTTTATGCAGAAAAATATCTTCAAACATTCTATGAACGAGCGCCTTCCTGTTAAAAAACTTCGATTTCTCCCGTGTATTCATGCGCTTTTTGTATCAAGGAGCCCTTGGCGCCTAAGGTAAAGGCAATATCGCTGCTTCGGATTGCCAACAATTTGTTCCCGACTTTTATATCCAGTATCTGCATTAAAGACGGCGAAAGGCGAACTCCGTATTTTTCAGCGCAAGCCCATTTCACCGAGAAGCCACAAGACTTTTGCTTTTATATACGCTGAATACCGGTCGTCGAGTTTAGCTGCGACATCATCGATTGTCGTTTCCCAAGCTTTTTTGTCCTTCGTTATCCTTCTTAATTCTGTGAGTGTTTTTTTATCTGCTTTGTTTAGCATTCGTTATTATACCCCGTAAATATATTCTCAGAGCGATGTTTTTTTATCACTTTACCGCTACTCCGCTTTTCTTAAGCCACGCCGCTGAACAAAACGGAGCAGAACACATTTTACGTTTTTATTATACAAGTTGAAGTTCGGTGTAAGTCAAGCCTCCGCGGTTATCAAAAGAATAAACGCCATTTTGCGGAAAGTCGTTGTGAACGGAAAAAGATCTACGGCACAGATTAATTATTATGCGCTGCCGAGCGGTTTACGTTTCTCTGTGTTTTTTCAGCGCTTTTTTTAAGCACTTTATCGCCCAATCGTAATGGCTAGACGTTGCGGAAACACAGTAGCTGCCGAGCGTCGTCGTGCCCGTCCAATCGAAGGCGCCCTTTGAAAAAAGTTTGTCATCTGAAAACGTTTCGATAAGCGACATGACGTCTTTATGCGTCTTTTTTAGCATTTGTTCCGCGTCGACATACGGCGTTCCCCGATGCTTTTTCCAAAACCCAACGTTCATTGCAGGATAGGTTTTCCAATTATAGGGCTCAGGCAAAAATGCGACGGATTTCCCGCTCGCATTCGACTTTATCCAATTGAGTAAAAGACAGTGCCATTCATAAAGATGAACCAACACATCGCGCACGTTTTTATCGCGCTCGTTCGGGAAAATGTCGGCGCACTTTTCTTCTTCGCTCATTCCGCCGATCAGTTCCCACAGCTTTGCAAATTGCGCGTTCGCCGCCAAAATTAAATCGGATTTGGTTTTAGGTCTGGGCATATTTTTCTCCTATAAAGCTATGTTTGCCGCAAAGCAAATTCGGCATAAAAAACGCCAGCGATATTTCAGACGGCGCTTTTTATCATTATTTATTATAATTACATACTTAGTTATAAATAATACAGATTAATACGTATACCATATTTCCTCACATAAAAATCTAACCCAAATGCATATCCTTGACAACAAGTATATACAATATATATACTTGTTGTCAAGGAGTATCGTGTGCAGACTATAGTTCATAAATGGGGTAACAGTTTAGGTTTCAGAATTCCTTCGCTTTGGGCTAAAGATAATGATATAAAAAACGGCAGTAAAGTTGAAGTGATTATAGAAAAAGGAAAGATCGTTATTCTTCCGCAGAAAAAATCTCTTGATTATATGCTGGCTCTGGTAAATGAAGAGAATATACATTCGGAAGTTTCTACCGGATATGCCGTTGGTAAAGAAGAATGGTAAATTCAAATTATGTTCCTGAAAAAGGAGATCTGGTCTGGCTTGATTTTGATCCTCAAACAGGACATGAGCAGAAAGGCCGCCGTCCTGCAATTTGTATTTCTCATAAAAGCTATAATCAAAAAATCGGACTTGCTTTATTCTGTCCGATTACGAGCCGTATAAAGGGGTATCCTTTTGAGATCGTGTTGAATCAACATTCTATAAACGGATGCATATTAAGCGATCAGATAAAAAACCTTGATTGGAAACAAAGAAGTTGCGATTTCATAGAAAAAGCAGCAGATGAAGAAATTGATTCCGTAGTTCAAAATATAAAATTGATGATTGAATGACAGGGGCGACGGCCGCTCGAAATATCAACAGATCCGTTCTACAGTGAAAGTAACATGACGCACTTACGCTGCGGCATTGAAGCTCTGAACGCCGGAAAAGGGGTAGAACATGAGCTTATCGAAGCAGAGAAACTTTGACGGTATAGGAAAACCTGAACTCCTAAAGGGCGACTTGAGCGGGTTTTGGAGCCGCCGTATTGATGAAGTGAACAGGCTTGTGTATCGAGCGAGCAAAAATACTTTAGAAATTCTTTCCTGCCGTGGACATTATGAGGATTAATTGAAATGCGATTACATCACACCATTTATTGTCGCCTCTGTTAAAAATCTACTTGACGCAAGGTTTTTTAAGCTTATATACTTAAATGATATCAGTTCAAATAATTAAAGTATCGCAAGCCGGAATACGAGCAGATCGTATTCCCTACAAATTTATCTTCCACAGATTCTACGGAATTATAAAACACTAAAACAAGAGGTAAAGAATGAGCGTAGCTATTACTATCAAAGACGCGGTAAAAAAATACGGGGACGCCGTTATAATAAAAAATCTCGACTTGAAGATACGGCAAGGAGAGTTTTTTACACTGCTCGGCCCGTCCGGATGCGGCAAGACGACTCTTTTAAGAATGATCGCAGGTTTTAATTCCATCGAAGGCGGAGACTTTTATTTTAACGATAAAAGAATAAACGATATGGATCCGGGCAAAAGGAATATCGGAATGGTCTTTCAAAACTACGCGATTTTCCCTCACCTTACGGTGCGTAAAAACGTCGAATTCGGCCTTACGAATAAGCCCCAGTTTACAAAACAACAAATTCCGTCCCAAGCTGAAAAATTCATGAAACTCATGCAGATAGATCAACTTGCAGACAGAATGCCCGAACGGCTTTCAGGCGGTCAGCAGCAGAGAGTCGCTCTTGCGCGCGCCCTCTGCATAGAACCCGACGTGCTTTTGATGGACGAACCTCTTTCAAACTTGGACGCAAAGCTGCGCATAGAAATGCGGACGGTAATCAAAAACATCCAACACAGCGTGGGAATTACGACGGTCTACGTCACCCACGATCAAGAAGAAGCCATGGCCGTTTCCGACAGGATAGCCGTAATGAATAACGGAGTTATCCAGCACATAGGAAAACCCAAAGATCTTTATCAGCGGCCTGCAAATATCTTTGTTGCAACATTCATAGGACGATCAAATCTTCTAAACGGAAAGCTTGAAATCGAAAACGATAAAGCGTATTTTGTCACCAAGTGCGGATATAAGGCTGAAATGAAAAACATAGATCCAAAAGAAAAGCGCGAGCAAAATATCATTATTTCCGCACGGCCTGAAGAATTGCTTCTCACATCCGACAACAGCGCTTACGGGATAAAAGGAACCGTAGACGACTGCGTGTTCCTCGGCCTTAACACTCATTACTTTGTACATCTTTCCACAGGCGAAGAAGTCGTGATAATCCAAGAATCCACAATTGATTCAACCATTGAGCCAGGAACGGAAATAAAACTCTCCGTCAACACTCAAAAAGTAAATCTTTTTAACGAAGACGGCAGCAAAAACATTCTTCAAGGCGTTAATAACGATCTGGAAAACCAATAAGGAATTAAACAGCGCGCAATGTGCGCACGAAAACGGCAGGGCGGAAATCGAAATCTCCTCGCATGCCGCTTTGTAAGGACGGGAGTCATATGGCTAATACAAAAAATATCGGAACTGTTAAACACAAAAAAATGGAAATTTGGACGTTGCTGTCCATAGGCATCCTTTGCGTATTCGGTCTTTATCTTGTTTATCCTTTGTACGGACTTCTAAAAGAATCTATAAGAAATCCGCAAGGAGGATATACTTTTTCGTATTTTAAAAAATTCTTTAATACTCCTTACTATATGATTACAATCTGGCACAGTTTTCACAGCTCGATAGTGATCGCATTTGTCTCGCTGTTGATCGGTATTCCGCTTTCGTATTTTTACTCCTTTTACAAACTTAAAGGCGCAAAAGTTCTCTTTGTAACAAGCATTCTTTGCTGTATGTCGGCTCCTTTCCTCGGAGCTTATGCCTGGGTAATGCTTTTGGGACGCGGCGGAGTCATAACGAGTTTTTTGAGGAATATAGGAATCGACATAGGTTCCATTTACGGATTTAAAGGAATAGTGCTTGCGCAGTCTTTAAAACTTTTTCCTCTAGTGTTTATTTACATGAACGGAGCTTTTAAGAGCATTGATAATTCTCTTATGGAAGCGTCCGCAAACATGGGCTGTACGGGATTTGCACGATTCAGAAAAATCGTAATAGCTCTTTCCATGCCTACGGTTCTTGCCGCCGCTCTTATCGTTTTTATGAGGGCTTTCGCGGACTTCGGAACCCCACAGATAATCGGCGAAGGCTACGAAACCATGCCCGTTCTGATATATGATCAGTATTTGGGTGAAAACGGACAGGATTACAACTTTGCAGCCGCGATGTCCGTAATTGCGATCGGAGTGACGGCTTTGGTATTCTTTGTTCAAAAATGGACTACAAATAAATTCAGATTTTCCATAAACGCTCTTCATTCGGTAGATAAAAAGGACCCTAGAGGTATCGCGGGATTTTTTATGTACCTTTACAGCTACGTAATCATTTTTCTTGCAGTCCTTCCTCAGGCGTTTATAATCTATCTTTCTTTTAGAAACAGCAAAGGTTCCGTTTTTCTTCCGGGATTTTCATTGGGAAATTACCAACAGGCGGTAAAAAAACTTTTAGTACGATCCATACAGAATACGGCAATTCTCGGCGTGGGCTCTTTAGCGATAATAATTTTGATCGCCATTATCATCGCATACCTTGTTGTAAGGCGCGGCAATTTTATCAATAATACGATCGACACCATTTCCATGATGCCTTATATTATGCCCGGCTCCGTAATAGGTATTGCCATGCTGCTCGCCTTCGGAAAAAAACCTTTTGCGCTTACGGGAACTCTTGCCATAATGATAATATCTTTGGTAGTAAGGAGGATGCCTTATACTATTCGTTCCACAACGGCAAACCTAATGCAGATTCCCATGTCCATAGAAGACGCCGCAATAAGTTTGGGCGCAAGCAAAATGAAGACATTTTTTAAAGTAACGGTACCCATGATGTCAAATGGAATTCTTGCGGGAGCTATCTTAAGCTGGGTTTCCATAGTAACGGAGGTAAGTTCCGCCATCATCTTATACAACAATAAAACGATTACGCTTACGATGTCTTCGTACGTGGCGATAGAACGGGGCAACTACGGATTGGCTTCGGCGTTTGCAGCCATACTTACGGTCATAACAGGTATTTCGCTGATGTTCTATCTTGCTATAAGCAAGTCGGAAGACGTAAACCTCTGACGAAAAGCGAGTTAAAAGGAACTACTGATTAAATGCGCTCCTCGCTTTAATCAGCACTTCTCTAACATATTGGTTTAAATTAATTTTCATCACAGGAGGTTTATACGATGAAAAAATTATTAACTGTCATATTGACATTATTCTTTGCGGGTGCGCTTGTTTTCGCCGCGGGTGACAAAGATACTTCTTCACAGAAGGATTCTTCAGGGCTTGGGACAAAGCTCGTTCTTTACTCTTCAATGACGGAATTCGATCTTGAAGCTCTTCTTTCATGTTTTAATGAAAAGTATCCCAACATCAATGTCGAAGTTGTGAGCGGAGCCGCAGGTGAATTTGTTGCAAGGATCAAGGCCGAAGCCAATAATCCCCAGGGAGACGTTACTTGGGGCGGGCTGTGCGATTCCGACGGAGACAGATATTCGGATCTTTTCGAGCACTGGGTTTCCGATGAAACAAAATATGCGATGGAAGGTTATTCTACCCCGAACGGATTTTATTCTATGGATCACCTTTCAACCGTGTGTTTTTGCGTTAACACCGAATTGGAAGCAAAACTCGGTATGAAGATCACTTCTTATGCGGACCTTCTTGACCCGAGACTCAAAGGAAAGATAGTCCTTTCCAACCCGAACAGCTCTTCCGCCGCATGGAATAACTTATGCAATATTTTTTCCGTATTCGGCTATGACACTCCGGAAGCATGGAATTATATGGAAAAACTTATGGCCAACTTAATCGTCGTAAAATCATCGTCCGTATGCTTCAATTCCGTACATGACGGAGAATACGTCGTCGGTCTTACATACGAAGACGGCGCCGTAAAACTTTTGCAAAACGGAGCTAAAAACATCCGCGTTCAGTACCCCGACGAAGGAACTTCCGCCGCCGCATACGGTGTTGCGGTCATTAAAAACGCGCCTCACATGGCGGCTGCCAAAGCCTTTGCGGATTTTATCTGCTCGGCGGAAGGACAAACCGCAGTTGCAAAATACATGGAAGGTACCTTACGCCTTACAAACCGCAACTACAAGATTCCTTCAGGCGCATGGCTTAAGGCTTCTTCCGATATAAAATGGGTAAACCGCCCCGTAAAAAAAGTAACCGACGGCAAAACCGCGATGCTCGACAAATGGAACACCCTTTGGGCTAGAATAAGCAAATAAACCAAAGACCCGGACGCCTCCGGGTCTTTTTTATAGCGCATGCGCTCGACATTTAAAGATGTAAGTCCCGCCGCTTGAATGCATAGCTTTGCCGCTTAAATATGTAAGTTTTGACGCTTCAGTTTCTGTCGCCGATTGATTCCCGAATAACCGGCGCTTTTATCATCTCCAAGAAGAAAAATAACCGCTCGCAGGATCCGTGACGATCGATATGAATTTATCCAAAAGCCCCGTTTCATAAAGGAGGTCGCATACCGTGTATCTGTTCCTCATCATCTGCGCTACGCGCATTCCGTAAATGTGATCTTCTTTGGAAAGCCCGATCATCACAGGCTCGGTAGGGCAATCCACTTCCGAAAACATTTTTTTCAGTTTATCAAACGGGATGATCTGGTCTTTTATTTTTTCTTTTATGAGATCCCATTTTTCAATTATCTCCTGCTGGCGCTTTTTAAGACTTTCGCCTTCAAGAAATTTCTTTGAACAAATTTCAATCTGCCTGTCCTGCACCGAAGGAACTTTTACCGCCTGCCTTATCGAAGCCTGCCTTTCTTCCCATGTCTGAGGGATATAGGATAAAACTTGCTTTTTTACGTCTTCCTTTGAAAGTTTAAGGATCTCTTCCATGCAGGCGGTGCTTGAAAGGGTTCCTATGGCAACTTTAAATCCGTGGGAAGCGGCTTTTCCGTCGACTTCGCAGCTGTCATTCATTTCCCAAACGTGGCTTTGCAAGTGATCGTATCCGCTTGCAGGTCTTGAATCAAAGTATTCCTGCATCGCAAATCCCGTATGAATAAGACCGTCAAACACCGCCCCTATCGCCGAAGGTTCTCTTGTCTTTAAAGCTTTCGGGGAGGAAAGTTTTTCCTTAAGCGAGGGCTGTACCATTTCCCATACTTTGCGGTCGATTTTTTCTATACCTAGAATGTCCGCAATAAACCAGTCGGCGCCGGCCGGCACCTTTGCCGCAAGATCGCCGTAACCCGATGCGATCATAGGCATGGGCGCGCAGGACAAAATGTCGGGATCCGCAATAACGAGCAGCGGAGCAGGACAAGAAAGCGTTACTTTAAGTCCCTTATCAGTAATCGAAGCCCCGTTGCTTGTAAAACCATCTACGGAAGGAGCCGTGGCAACGCACATGTATTGCCTTTCTCCCGCGACATAAGAAGCTCTTTTGCATAAATCATTTATGGTTCCCGCGCCGACGGCCACGGCAATATAATCATTGTCTTTTAAAAGAAGATCGCGGACAATGTCCACGTGTTTGTCGTCCGCATAAACTTCGGATCCGTCAAAAACATGCGCATCGCATCCGCCGAATTTTTTTACGACATAGTCGCCTGCGACTTTTTTCGTATTCGTATCTTCTATTACCAACGGTTTTTTACCGGGAAATGTTTCTGCAAAAGCCCTTGAGACTTCGTTAAGCGCTCCGCGCTGCAGCATCAGTTTTGAAATAATCATAACAACTCCTTACAAAACGGTATGCGAGGAAATTTCGATTTCCGAGCGTGCCGTTTTCGTGCGCTTTTTGCGCACAGTTAAATGAAACGAGTTTACCGCAGGGAAACTCGAAATTAAAAGCGTCGCGCGCATACAGCGACGGCTTTTAAACAACTCCTTACAAAACGGTATGCGAGGAAATTTCGATTTACAAAAAAGTTTTTATACGTGCGCATAAGCGCACAATTCAATAATCGAGTTTTCGAAGGAAAACTCGCTGTTTAAGTACCGTCACTGTTTTGAAGTTAGGCCGCCGTCCACAAAGAGAATCTGCCCCGTAATAAATTCGGCCGCGTCGCTGCAAAAAAACAAGGCGGCATAGGCCAAATCTTTTGTCGTACAGATTCTACCCAATGGAATCCTGTTTATCAAATTCTTATAAAAAACAGGATCGTCCAGTTGAAAAGAATTTATGGCCGTCCGCGTAAAAGTGGGCGCTATCGCGTTAACCGTTATTCCGTACTTTCCCCATTCGCAAGCCAACTGTTTTGTGTACATGTTCACGGCGCCCTTTGACGCACAATATGCGATGTAATCCTGATCCGTACCGATCAACGACTTTACCGACGACACGGAAAGGATTCTTCCGTACCGCCGCCTGATCATATGCTTTCCCACGGCGGAAGTTACCAAATGCAATCCTCTTAAATTTATTCCAAGAACATAGTCCCAAGTCTCGTCATCGTATTCTTCCGCCTTTTTAAGCTTATTTACGCCCGCCGCGTTTACCAAAATATCTATACGCCCGGTTTTCAAAGCAGCTTCTTCCACCATGTTCACGCAGCTTTTTGCATCAAGTAAATCGACCTTTACAAAAAAATACTTTTTATGCTTTCTTTTCGCGATCTCCGGTAAAGGATTTTCAGCTTTTTTTTCCTTTGTGCCGGCAAGGATAATATCGGCGCCGTTTTCCATAAGAGCTTGAGCAATGGGAAGTCCTATTCCGCCTCCGCCGACAATTAAAGCCGTCTTTCCTTCAAATGAAAAAACATTTTTAAAATCGTCCATTTCATCCTCCGGGACCCATTCATTATACCCGCAAAAAAAATTTTTGAATACGGGCACGCGCAAATAACTGGCCTGCACCGCCGCTTCGGCGGCAACAATACGGCAACGAAATGGTCGCCTTATAGCGACTGTTATGTTATAATGATTGAATAATATGAAATTTATCTGTTTCGGAGAAATACTTTTTGACATATTCAAAGATTCGGCGCGAATCGGAGGCGCCCCGTTAAATGTGGCTGCGCATTTTCAAAAACTCGGCGCAACGGGAACTATCGTCAGCGCGGTAGGAGATGACGAACTGGGGCGGTCGGCGTTGAACACGGTTAAAAAATTCGGAATAGGCTCCGAGCATATTCATATAAGCGAATTTCCTACCGGGAAGGCTGAAGTTTTTCTTGTTGACGGAATAGCCGACTACGCTTTTAACGAGCCGTGCGCTTGGGACGACATAAAAATTTCCGATGAGCTAAAAGGGCCGTTCGACGTTTTATGTTACGGAACTCTTGCACAACGCAGCGAACAAAACCGAAAAGCCCTTTGCCGAATATGGAACACTCTCGACGTCCCCGTAAGATTTTTCGACGTAAATATCCGTAAAAATTTTTACAGCAAGGAAATAATCGATCAAGGGCTTCGTCACGCCACAGTCCTTAAAATTAATGATGACGAAATTCACGTTATAGCAAACGCCGTAGACATCGGTAAAAAGAGTTTCGATGAAACGATAGAGGAGCTTTTTCGCCGATACCCGCTCGATATAATCTTAGTAACTCTCGGAAAAAAAGGTTCGGTTTGCTGTACAAAGGATGGAAAAATTTTCCGGCAGGACTGTAAAGACATAACCGTCGTAGATACGGTCGGCGCCGGAGACAGTTTGTCCGCCGGTTTTCTGTACATGATTCTTAAAGGCGCTTCTTTACAACAGGCGCTGGCCTTCGGATCAACCCTTGCGGATTATGTCTGCGCGCATCAGGGCGCAATTCCCGAATACGACGAAGAGCTTTTAAATAAATTTAAAGAATTCGGTATTTAACCCCGAAAAAAGCCTTGCAAAATATCAAAATAACAATAGAATAGCGAAAAAGAAAAATCATCTAAATGCGGTGATTTTATCTTTAAAAATTTACGTCGTAAATTAAACTTCATGTTTGCATGCCGGCCTGCGGGAGAAAAAAAATGGAAGCAAAAAAAATAGGTACAAATGTTAAAAACACCCTTACGGATTTTAAAAAATTCATCAGCAAAGGAAACATCATCGATTTATCTTTAGGCGTCGTGATAGGTACCGCCTTCGGAAAAATCACTACATCTTTAGTAAACGACGTCATTATGCCCATCATCGGTATAATTATCGGAGGAATAAATTTTCAAGACCTGGTATTTAAATACGGCGACGCCGTTATCGGTTACGGCAAATTCATTCAAAGCATTATTGACTTTTTAATCATAGCCGCCTGTGTGTTTGTCTTCACTAAGATATTCAGCAAATTTAAAGCAAAAGAAGAAGCAAAGCCCGCATCTCCGGCTCCGAATATCGTATTGCTCGAGTCTATAAGAGACGAACTGATAAAATTGAACGAAAAAAAGTAAATAGCAGAATTTAAGCGGCACGCCGTGCGCCGCCTAAGTTCGGTCAATAAGGCTTAAATCTTGCAGTACGGTCTTTATGCGAGGGGTTATTCCTTTATGGGTAACCCCAAACGGATATATTGATCGGCCGGAGCGCATGCCCATTTCATCAACCTTACAAGTTTTTTTTGCATTTCAGCTTCAAGTTTATCGTCTTTTAAAGGGAAATTTTGTTCCCAATCGTTTTCATAGTCGAACAAAAGCGACTCCCTGATAAACTTTGTCGATTTAAAATGTCCTATGGGAAAATAGGCCGGTATTTTATAAACGGGAAAATCCGTGTATTCAAGGAAACGCCCCATTTCTATTTCGTCTCGTTTCGTCTGTCCCATAAATTTCAGCAGCGTCATCGGCATCGAGCAATAATTATATAAGGGTCTGTTGTCTTCTCGCACGGACGCCTTAAAATATGTATGTTTCCCGTCAAAAACATTCACGGCTCCGCCGAACCAACCGTATATTATTTCCTTTCTTGTTTTTGCCTTTTCAAGACCGAGCAGAGACGTGCCAAGCATGGTCTTGGGAGCCGGTACGTTAAAATAATCAAGCAGCGTCGCCGGAATATCTATCGTCTGCGAAAGGTTGCTTATGCGGCTCTTTGCGCCTTCGCCCTTAGGCTTTTTCATCATAAAAGGTATGTTGGAAAGCTGGTTATAACCGTGCATAAAATTCTTGCCGGTAAAGCCGTGTTCGCCCAGCAGGTGTCCGTGATCCGTCGTTAATATTATGAGGGTTTCGTCATAAAGACCCAAATCCTTCAGTTTTGTTATCAATTTGCCGAACCAGTGATCCGCCATCGTAATGCAGGCGGAATAACGCTTTTTAAGATGCTCTATTGCTTCGGGCGGTTCGGTCACCTCATCATATGAAGAGCAATTAAAGCGAGGGCCGGAATACGTGTCGTCATAAGCGTCAAGATATTTTTGAGGAGTTTCAAACGGTTCATGAGGATCAAATACTTCTACCTGCAAAAAATAATCGTCTTCATCTTTATTTTTTTCAAGCCAGTCGCAAGCAGCCATAAAAGTCCGCGGAGTCGGATAGTCCGTCTCTTTTACAAAGGCGGTACGGTTCCTTTCGTATTGTGTAAAAACCTTCCCGTAATGTTCACCGACGGTAGGCGCCGAAACGGTAGATATCCACGGGTCGTACTCCTGCCCTCTTATATAATCCCATGTGCTGTATTCTTGAAGATAGTTTTCACCGCCGCGATCCATATAATGACAGTGGTCGGTTACAATATGGCAAAATATCCCGTTTTTCTTTAAAAGATCCGGTATCGTTATATCATATGCTTCTACCGGTCCCCAGCACCTTTCCAAAAAGTCGGGTCTCCCCGTCAAAAGATCGTGTCTTGCCGGCATACAAGGCGCCGAGCTGATAAAGTGCCGGTCAAAAACACAGGCCTCCTTTGAAAAAGCACTTATATTGGGACTTAAAACTTGACTTTTATCGTTATAGCATGTCAAATAATTTCTGTTCAGACTGTCCATCAAGACCAATATCGCTTTCACACTTTTCTCCTTTTTCTATACCTTATTCGCCTTGATCGATATCCGCTTTGGCGGCATTCAGGACATCGTTCCTCTCTTTTGCTCTTTTGTTATATCTTGCATTAAGGATTGGGATAATTACTGCAAGAATTAAAAACACCGTCCCCGCTCTAAAAACATTGTTTACCAAAATCGAACTTAAAGATCCGAAGGCCATGACAGATCTGCGGAAATTCAATTCAATTATCGAACCCAATATAAAGCCCAGAATCAGAGGTCCTAAAGGATATTTGTTTTTTTCCAAAACATAACCCAGAATACCGAAAAAAAGCATCCCCCAGCAGTCAAACGAACGGTTATTCACACTGCTTACGCCGACAACGCAAAATACGATTATAAGCGGATAAAGAAAATACTTTGGAATTGCCAGTATCTTAACAAATCCCTTTATGGCAAAAGACTCTATAACCAGCATAAGAACATTCGCAACAAATATTCCTATAATGATATTTCTGATAAGCTCCGGATTGGCGCCGAACAAAAGAGGTCCGACTTCGACACCGTGTAAGGTAAGCCCGCCCATGATGATCGCAGTGACGGCATTTCCCGGTATGCCGAGAGCAAGCATGGGAATAAGAGCTCCGCCTGAAACGGCATTGTTCGACGACTCGGACGCAGCAAGCCCTTCCATACTGCCCTTGCCGAATTTTTCAGGTTCTTTGGAAGTTCTTTTTGCCTGCGAATATGAAATTAGAGCCGCTTCAGGGCCGCTCAAACCCGGAAGTATGCCGATTATCGTTCCGATCGCACTTGACCTTAAAAAAGTCCTTGCAAGATATTTCATTTCTTTAAGCTTAGGAAAAAAGCCGCCCTTTTTAGAAAATTCTATTGCTTTACGGTTTTTTTGAGAAATATTTCCTACTTGTGAGAGCATCTCAGAAATTGCGAAGACGCCGATTATCACGGTAATGACATTAAAACCGTTGTCCAGATCATGATTTCCGAAAGTGAATCTGGCTCTGCCGTCTATGGGGCTGGTGCCGAAAAATGAAAACAAAATGCCCAACAAGGTAGCGATAAGACCTTTTATAGGATTTCCGTCTATCAGCATACTTACAAGGCTCAATGAAAATACGGTGATCCCGAAATAATCGAAGGGGCTGAAAGCGATGGTTATCTTTGCAAGCAGCGGCGACAAAAACAGCAACATGACGGAACTGAATATTCCGCCTATAAACGACGAGATTATCGCCAGACCCAGCGCGATTCCCGCTCTGCCCGACTGCGCCATGGGATAACCGTCAAAGGTAGTCATAATGGAAGAAGGCGTTCCCGGTATTCTTAAAAGTATTGCGGATATCAGCCCGCCTGAAACGCCGCCTACATAAACGGCAATAAGCACATTGATCGCCAGCGTAGGATCCATGCCGAATGTGAGGGGAATAAGCAGCGCCACGGCGACGCTTGAAGTAAGCCCCGGAATCGCTCCGAATATTATCCCATAGAAAACCGCAAAGGACATACATACTATATTGATAATAAAATTCACAACCGTCTCCTTATTCTAAAACAAGAGGCCTTTCGGCAGGATAACATGCATCAGACCGACAAATATAAAACGAACGAAAAAGGCGGCCGCTACGGAAAAAAGAACCCTGAAAATTATACCCTTTTTTGTTCCAATGGCCGCATTGGTTTTATAATACAAAAAATTAGTGGTAAAACACAAAAACAGTATTGTTGAGACCGTAAATCCCAGTATCTGCAAGAGCGCCAGATACAATACCAAACTCAACAGAATTACGCCTCTTTCTTTTAAAAACAAACTTGCAAATTCGAATTTTGTCTTATCCTTTTTTAAAATTTTCCAAACCGCATAACACAAGACGGCAATCAAAAGCAAAATAATAATATACTTCGGGAAAAGCCCCGGACCGCCTGAAGTATCAAAGGATGCAACTCCGTATGACATCGATTCTTTTAAAAACAAGATTGAAAAAACGGCAATTATGCCGAGAAAAATATATTCCATCGTTTTGCTACCTCTTGTGCACACCCGTTTTAGTTGCGACGGCAACCGCCGCGCCAATATATGATGCGTTGACAGCTGCCGTATGTGCGCAAATTTACCGAACGGTGCAGTCGAAATCTGTCCTTGCTTAATTTTTCCGATTTTGACTGCACATCAATTACGGCATAAAAAACAGTTTTTCAGTAAATATTATTTTATAAACGCCGCATTTTTTCTGACATCGGCTTCGTAATTTTCAAGGAAAGATTTATAATCCGCCGTATTTTTATATGATACCTTAGTGTAGATCTTTTTCATTTCCTCTTTAAATGCCGCATCTTCACAAATCTTTTTGACTGCGGAATTCATGGAATCAATTACGGCCTGCGGAGTTCCTTTCGGCGCCCATACGCCTATAACCTCTTCCAAAAGAGTATTAAATCCGGATTCCTTTAAAATTTGAACATCGGGAAGGAATGCGCTTCTTTCAGGCCCCCAAACGCCTATCGCTTTAAATTCGTTTGAATTGATATACGGGATGGTCTTTGCAGTTGAATCGAAATAAGCGTCAACTCGGCCGCTCATAAGTTCGGGGGCTTTTACGGAAACGCCGCCTATATCGATTATGCTGAATTTCACGCCCAATTCCTGCTGCATCGCAAGAACACCCATAAACAAAGATGTCCCCATAGGCGCTCCGAATTTTACTTTGCCGGGGTTGGCTTTCGCATCGGCAATAAGTTCCGAAAACGAATTATACGGGGAATCTTTTTTTACTACTAAAACTTGTTCCGATGAGGCAAAGGCCGCAACAACTTCAAAATCTCTAAATGTAAAATCCAAATTCTGCAAAACTCTTTGAACCGCAAAACCCGGAACCGCAATAAGAAAATTGTAACCGTCCGCTTTGGAATTCAAAACCTGCCTTGCGCCGACGGAACCTCCGGATCCTGTCACGCTGTTCAACACAACATCGACGGAGTATTCCTTGTCAAGAAAACGCACAAAGGACTGAGCTATCGTTCCCGTAGATCCGCCAAGCGGAAACGGGACAATAAACTGAATCGCATTTACAGGATAATCGGCTTCAGCACGTCCCTTATTTTCACTTACTCCCGACGCAAACACTAAAGCCGAACAAAGCAAAACACAAAACGCCAAACATAGATTTTTTTTCATATCGTTCTCCTTGTAAAGCGGCATGCGAGGAAATTTTGATTTCCGAATATGCCGCTTTTGCGCGCACTTTACGCACAGCTATAAAATCCGAGTTTTCAAAAGAAAACTCAAAGTCTAAGTACCGCCGCGGACGGCGGCAAAATACACACAAGCGATATTTTGGCTTTGCCAAAATTTACCATAAACCAATGTACAGGAGGTACGTCGGTTTATAATTGCGCTTATTCAGCAGCGTCTTTTAAACACTCCTTGATTATTTAGACCATAATAGAACCTTATAACACAAATTCAAATAAAACAACTATTTTTTTATTTTTTTTGTTCTTTCGATCATAAAACAAACATAAAACCTCGTATAAAGCTGTTTTTTCCAAAAATACGGTTACATAGCTGTTTTCCGGTGATTTTTTACGGATTTTATCGGAAATTTTCATTTTAAGAATTGACAATTTACAAAATGAGGGTATAAAATGAACTATGCTTTGCAAACGTTTGCAAAGATCTATTCCGGCTATCATTGGCCGAATTTTTTTTAGGAGAAGAAAAATGAAAAAAATCCTTGCAATCTTATTTGCCCTTACGGCTGCGACGGCAACCTTTGCCGCCGGCGCTAAAGAACAAGGCGCGTCCTCAGGAACCGTCACAATCGGTATTCTTCAAGACACGACAGGCGCAACTGCGACGCTCGGTAAATCCGTTCAAAAAGGAGTTGAGGATGCCATTGCGGACATTAACGCTTCAGGCGGTATTGCCGGTAAAAAGGTAAAGTATATCGAATACGATACGGCGGCAAACGTGGACACGGCTATCGCAGCCTATATCAGAGCGGTAACCGTCGATCAGGTAGACTTTCTTTTCGGTCCGCCCATCGCAAATATTGTATCCGGAATTAAAGCAACCACGGCTTCTTACGGCGTTCCTATGATCACCTTTGCCGTTGATCCTAAATGTTATACGGATAACAATGGTAAAATCTACGAGTATCTTTTCTGTGCGCAGCCTTCAACCGTCGTCCAAGGGCAAATCATGGCTGAATTTGCCATTCAAAACGGCTTAAAAAAATTCGGCGTTTTTTATACTCAGGACAACTCGTATTCCGTGTCTTTGCTTAACCCGTTTGTGGACACCGCAAAGTCGAAAGGCGCTACGCTTGAAAATAAAAACATCATCGGGTATAACTCTTCCGAAACCGATATAAAAACACTCATCCAACCTATCATTAAAGCGGGCGTCGACGCCATCTATTGTCCCAATTACACGGCTCCGCTCGTTCTTATAAAAAAGGCTTGCGACGAACTCGGTTATAAGGGAGCTATCATTTCAGGGTTGGACGGCGCTCCCGCATTCAATAAACAAGTAGGCTCGGATTGTTCCAACGTTTACTATATAAACAATATTGACGTATACGAAGCTGCAACCGCAAAAGCCATTGCGGATAGATGTTCCGACGTCGGAGCCCCGAATAAGTACTTCCTCGGATACGATTCCATGCGTATGGCTGCAAAAGTGATGGCACAGGTGGGAACAAAGGGAGCCGATGTCGCTAAGGCGCTTTCTACGGCTCAGTACGAGGGGCTTACCGGCACAATAAAGATGGATCCTGCAACACACATGCCCGTACTCGGAACTCCCATGTTCATGTATAAATACGACGGAATAAAACCCGTAATGCTTCAAAAATATCCTGCGTCAAAATAAAATCCGCGTTTTGCAATTTTGCAGACAAGGATAGTAAAACCGGCCGGGAAATAACGTTACACCGATCCCCGGTTGGAAAAAGAAAGGCGAAGTCTAACCGGCATTGACCGGCGCGGCAATCGGTTGGACTTCCGCCATAAATAGTTTTTTGAGGAAAATATTATGTCGTTTCAGGTCATGACCAACGGTATTTCAACCGGAACAGTGTACGCTTTAATTGCCATAGGATTTGCGCTGGTATTCAACATACTTAAGTTTTCAAATTTCTCTTACGGCGCTACTATGACTGCTTCGGCTTTTATCGCCTACTTTCTTGTAGCATCCAAGGGAGTAGGCCTTGTTCCTTCTCTTATATGTTCCGCCTTGGCCGGCGCCGTTATCAGCGTCATAGGCGAATTCATAGGTTTTAGAACTCTTTTAAAAAATCACTCGCCGTCAACGTATTTTTTTGTGTCATCAATCACACTCGGCACCTTATATGAAGGCATTGTAACTCTTAAAACTGGAACAAATTTTTATGTGTACCCGAATTTTTTCAAAGAAGCTTCCATAAACATATTAAACGCCGTAGTTTCCAAGGAAAACATTTTAATGCTGGTAATAAGCGCGGGCGCACTCGTAGCGCTTGCCCTTGTAATTCAAAAGACCCGCATAGGAAGAGCTATTCGCGCCGTATCTTTTGACCGCAACACTTCGGAACTTATGGGTATAAATGCAACCCTCATCATTCAAATTGTCTTTGTTATTTCCGGTATATTCGGCGGGCTGGCAGGCTGCTTTCTCGGAATTAAATATACGCTTACTTCAACTCTTGGCTCCCTTGTCGTAAAAGGTTTTATCGCCTCCGTCATCGGCGGACTTGGAAGTCTTACGGGAGCCGTAATAGGTGCAATGCTTTTAGGAATAATGGAAGCCGTGTTTCTCAGCACGATCGGTTCCGGTTGGGCGACCATCGCATCCTTTGCCGTAATGCTTGTCTTTTTGCTCATAAGGCCTCAAGGCATTGCCGGCAGCAATATTCAGGAAAAAGCGTAAGGGGGAATTATGCGATTGTTTCTTTATGTTCTTACACAGGTATGTATCACGCTTGTATCCGTCTGCGGAATCAATATACTCACCGGACTTACAGGCATGTTTTCCCTAGGGTCGGCGGCATTTATGGCCATAGGCGCATATGTTTCGGGGCTTTTAGTCCTGAGGCTCGGCATCAGCATGTACTTTGCGTTTGTCATTGCCATAGCCTTTTCCGTGTGCGTAGGCTTTATAATAGGCTATCCCGTGGTAAGACTGAGAAGAGATTATATTTCCCTCGTCACCCTAGGCTTCGGCGAATCGATAGCTCAGCTCATACTGCAGCTTAGTCAGTATACCGGCGGGGCGTTCGGGCTCATAGGAGTCCCCAGGAAGGTGAACGTGTGGTTTACCCTTGCAGCTGCAATAGCCGCAATCAGCGTTACGGCATGGTTTAAAAACAGTAAGTACGGCAGGCAATGCATTGCAATAAAGAGCGATGAACTTGCGGCAAAGGCTATGGGTATAAACGCACCCAAAGTGAAAATGATCGCCTTTCTTTTATCATGCGCCATGACCGCTTTTGCAGGCTGCTTGTATGCTTTTTATGTAGGATATGTAGGGCCAACAGACTTCGGATGGAAAAAATCAGCGGACTGGGTGATCATGGTATTCTTCGGCGGAGTCAACAGCCTTACAGGATCGATTTTCGGAGGAGCCTTTTTAACATTTTTGCCGCAATACATGCAAAGTCTGAACAAATACAGGTATATTGTTTACGCCATCCTTGTGCTGCTCATACTGAATTTTAAACCCAATGGGATTTTCGGAGAATGGGAACTCAGTCGCAAGAATCTAAAAAGACTCTTCGCAAAATCCGCAAAAAATAAGGAAAGAAATTAAATGGCATTACTTGAAATAAAACACATAAGTAAGAATTTCGGCGGAGTTAAGGCCATCATAGATTTTTCCCTAAAAGCCGATCCCGGCCAGATTCACGGCATTATCGGTCCTAACGGCGCAGGAAAAACAACCGTCTTCAATACCATTTCAGGCGTGTATCAAGCCGACGGCGGACAGGTAATCCTTGACGGGCAGGATATAACAAAACTTCCTCAATACAAAATAACAAGACTTGGGATAGGCAGAACCTTTCAAAACATAAGAATTTTTAAAGGTCTGACTATTGAAGAAAACGTTTTGTGCGCCTTTGATCCTCAAAGCAAGTATTCCATCATCGGAGGACTTCTTCCTACTCCCGCCAGATTCAAAGAAGAAAAAAGAGGCCGTCAGCTTGCTCAAAAATACCTTGAAGTAGTCGGAATGGCGGACAAAAAAAATGAAAAACCTGAAAACCTTTCTTACGGCAGCCAAAGAAAGATCGAAATTGCCAGAGCTCTCATGTGCGAGCCAAAGGTTCTTCTTCTTGACGAACCGGCGGCCGGTCTTACTCCGACCGAAGTCGGTGAACTTACCGCGCTCATAAAAAAGATTTCTCTTGATTTTGGATTCGCAATATTACTCATAGAACACAGGCTGGATCTTGTCATGTCGATATCCGATCTTATACACGTGCAAAACTTCGGACAGACCATCGCCGTTGGAACCGCCGATGAAGTCAGGCACGATCCGGCGGTGATTGAAGCATACTTGGGGGCGGAAGAATGAATGATCACGTAATGCTGAACGTAGAAGGACTTTTTGTAAACTACGGCCACGTAGAAGCTTTAAAAGACGTAAGCATAAAAGTAAAAAAGGGTCAGATCTGTTCTATTATCGGAGCAAACGGAGCCGGAAAGTCTACGCTGTTAAAATCCATAAGCGGCCTTGTAAAGCCGTTGCGCGGTTCCGTTTATTTTGAAAATGAAAAGCTCCCCAAAAGAGCTTACAAAATCGTGAGCAAGGGTATTATACACGTTCCTGAAGGTCGAAAGACATTTTCCGGGCTAACGATAGAAGACAATCTTCTTATAGGCGCATATCTTTCGGACAAAAAGATCATAAAAGAAGACTTACAAAAGCAATATGAGCTTTTTCCCATCTTAAAAGAACGCAAACACCAGTTTGCGGGAACCCTTTCCGGCGGAGAGCAGCAAATGCTTGCCGTATGCAGAGGTTTGATGTCGCATCCGAAAATCCTTCTTCTGGATGAGCCTTCAATGGGTCTTGCACCCATAATAGTAAATCAAATTTACGACTTGATCGTAAAGATACGGGATTCGGGAATAACCGTTCTGTTAGTCGAACAAAACGCAAAAAAAGCTCTTTCTATCTGCGACTATGCCTACGTGCTTGAAAACGGAAAAATAAAACTTTCGGGCATGGGTAAAGAACTTTTAAACTCCGACGAAGTCAGAAAAGCGTATCTCGGAGGATAAAGTGCAGCGTTCGTTTATGCGCCGCAGATCGTCATACAATGCGGCGGCCGAAACCGATGAGGTGTAAAGATGGAAATAAAGAATTTTGAAGACATCCCCTTTATGGAATTTCCTACGGGAAGAAGGACGCATGTAATGATCGGCCAAAACGGTGCAATAAAGGGACAAAAATTTTGTCAAGGCTTTGTTGAAATCTTTCCGGGAGGATCAATTCCCGAACACAATCATAAAACAGTTGAATCGTATACGATTCTCGAAGGCGAAGGCGAAATTACAGTCGACGGAGTAACGCTGCCAATCAAAAAGGGGCAATACGTCTTTATGGAAGCATGGCAAAAACACAGCCTTGTCAATACCGGAAAAGAAAAAATGATTATGATGTTCGTTTATGCGCCGCAGATAGTCGTGGATCACTGGGATAAAGAAATAAGATCCTGATCAAACAAGGATAAAAAGTATGGAACATGAAAAATTTCATTATAAATCCCTCGAAGAGATAAAAGCAAAATGTAAGGAACTCGGCATCGATCTTCCTTTTGCGAATAACACGAAAATCTTAGGCGAACCTCTCAAAGTCAAAAACATAACGCTGCATAACAGACTGGGCATAGCGCCGATGGAAGGCGCCGATTCCACTCCCGACGGGAGGCCTACCGATTATACTGAACGACGATACACAAACGAAGCCGTCGGAGGCGTCGCCGTCATATGGTACGAAGCGATCTCAATTGTAGAAGAAGGACGCTCTTCAAAAACACAGCTTCTTCTTACGGAAAAAACGCTTGACGATTTTAAAAAGATGAATGAAAAAGTAAAGGAGGCTGGGCTTAAAGCAAACGGATTTTACCCGTATCTTGTAATGCAGGCCAATCATTCAGGACGTTATTCAAATCCCAACAATAAACCTTCTCCTCTCATCGCACAACGCAACGCTTGGCTTGAGTCCTTTAGAGCGGCGAACGACGATTGTATAGTTTCCGACGATTATCTTAAACAGCTTGAAGAAAAATTCGGAAAATCCGCGCTGTTGGCAAAAAAAGCGGGCTTTGACGCAGTGGACATTAAATCCTGCCACGGATACCTTTTTCAGGAAGTAATTGCAGCGTATGACCGTCCCGGAGAATACGGAGGTTCTTACGAAAACCGCTCAAGGCTCCTTAAAAATTCAATCAAAGCGGCAAAGGTGTATGAAGACGATACTTTTATGATCACGTCCAGGATAGGGATTTATGACGGATATCCCTCAGGATCAAGAGGATTCGGACAAAGAGCCGACGGATCTATGGATCTGACGGAGCCCAAACGGCTTATAAAGGAACTTCACAAAGACCTCGGCCTAAACCTCGTAAACATAACTATGGGCAATCCCTATGCGACAACCCATGTTACGCGCCCTTTCGACGCCGGTAAATATCTTCCGGACGAGCATCCGTTTGAAGGCCTTTACCGCATTCTCCTTGCCACACATGAAATAAAAAAAACCGTCCCCGATATGGCCGTCTTAGGTTCGGCTCCCACTTATCTCAGAGAATATTCCGATCTTTACGCAGCGGGAGCGGTAGAACAAGGAATTTGCGACGGATTTCTTTTCGGCAGAATGGCATTTGCGGATCCCGATTTTGCAAATGAAATCGTAAAAAAAGGAAGAATTGATCCCAAAAGAGTCTGTCTTACATGCGGCAAGTGCGGAGACCTCATCCGATCCCACAAGCCCACAGGCTGCGTCATAAGGGATAGCAAGACATATATGCCCTTCTACAAAGAATTTATCGAAGAAAAAAAATCACTCCCTACCAATTTCAGGGGATAAAGGAGTTTTATGAAAAAAACGGCAGTAATAACCGGAGCAAGCCGCGGAATCGGCTTCGGCATTGCAAGAAAGCTCGGCAAAGACGGCTTTAATATTGTTATCGTTGCAACCGGTTCTAAAGAAAAAAATCAGGAAAACATGGATACTCTCACGGCGGATAAAACAAAATGGGCATATGTCAGGGCTAACATAGCCGACCGTGACGACCGGCTTAGGATAGTAAGAGAGGCCGTCGACGCCTTCGGCAGAATAGACGTTCTTGTAAACAATGCAGGCGTAGCGCCTCTTGTAAGATCCGATCTGCTTGAAATGACGGAAGAAAGTTTTGACAGAGTTATCGGCATAAACACAAAAGGCACTATGTTCCTCACGCAGGCCGTCGCAAAGCAAATGTTAAAGCAGAAAATTCTTGGAAAAAAAAGAGGAACTATCATAAACATATCTTCGTGTTCTGCAGAAGTTTCTTCAATATCGCGCGGAGAATACTGCGTCTCTAAGGCCGGAGTGAGCATGCTCACTACATTATACGCAGACAGACTTGCAAAAGAGGGTATCCTGGTTCATGAAATACGGCCGGGAGTGATAGCTACGGATATGACTTTAGCAGTTACCGAAAAATATGACAAACTCATAGCGGACGGTCTTTTCCCTATCGCGCGATGGGGCAGCCCGGAAGATATCGCCGCGGCAGTTTCGGCATTTGCCGACGACCATTTTCTTTACACAACCGGAAACTACGTGGATGTCGACGGAGGCTTTCACATAAAGAGGCTTTAAATGAAAGCATGCGGAACAATTTCAAACCTTAAAGCGTATCGCGTCGAAACTGTAATATTGGGAAGCGGGGCTGCAGGATTTAATGCGGCAGACCTTTTACATAAAGGCGGCGCAAAAGACATAGTTTTGGTAACGGAAAGCATAAGGGCGGGAACAAGCAGGAATACGGGATCTGACAAGCAAACATATTACAAGCTGTCCCTTGCAGGATCCGACCCGGACAGTATAAGAGCTCTCGCCGACGATCTTTTTAAAGGAAGATGCGTCGACGGCGATATCGCTCTTTGCGAAGCATCTCTATCCGCTCCTTCCTTTCTTCGCCTTGCGGACATGGGCGTTCCGTTTCCGCAAAACAGATACGGCGAATACATCGGTTACAAGACCGATCACGACCCGTTTAGACGAGCGACTTCCGCAGGACCGTACACTTCAAAGTTTATGACCGAATGTCTTGAAAAAGCCGTTCTTGCCGACGGTATTGAAATAGCCGACGGCCTTCAGTGCGTAAGGATTCTCGTAAAAGACAATCAAGTCAAAGGCATAGTCGTCTTAAGCCGAAAGACAGCCGAACTTTCCGTAATATTTTGCCGTTCCCTTGTGCTTGCCACGGGAGGGCCCGCAGGAATTTATTCTATGAGCGTATATCCCGAAAGCCAATTCGGCGCCACGGGAATAGCTTTTGAAGCGGGTTGCAGGGGAAAAAATCTTACGGAATGGCAATACGGACTCGCATCTGTAAAACCCAGATGGAACGTTTCAGGTTCCTATATGCAAGTCTTACCGAGGTTCGTATCGGTAGATAAAAACGATAAAGAATATGACTTTTTATCCGACTATCCGTATTCAAGACCCGAAATGCTTTCAAGGGTCTTTTTAAAAGGTTATCAATGGCCTTTTGACATAAGAAAACTTGAAAAAGGATCTTCGATCATAGATATGCTTTGCCACCTCGAAATTGAAAAGGGCAGAAAGGTATACCTGGATTACACTCACAATCCCGACGGCAAAGAAATTCCGTGGAAAGAACTTTCCGAAGAAGCGAGAAGCTACCTTGAATCTTCCGGAGCGACGGAGGATACTCCCATTAAGCGGCTCAGAAAGCTAAACGAACCGGCCTACAATTTTTATCTTGATAAGGGCGTAGACCTTGAAAAAGAATATCTTGAAATTTCTTTATCGGCGCAGCACAATAACGGGGGCCTTTCGATTGACGCCTGGTGGCAGTCTAATGTCGAAGGAATATTTCCTGTAGGCGAATGCGCAGCCAGTCACGGCGTCTACAGGCCCGGCGGAAGCGCATTAAATGCCGGCCAGTGCGGTTCAAGACGAGCGGCTGCATGGATATTGGCAAAAAGAACCGGCAATTGGGAATGCGACACAAAAGGTCTTGACGATCAAATTCGCGGCGTTTCCGTCTTGCTTTCGGACGCCTTGAGCGGTTCATCCGACGCCCGGGAAGCTTACGAAAACGCCAAGCAAAGAATGAGCCTTTCAGGTTCGGCGATAAGGAGCGCCGATGCAATCCGCGAAGCGCTAAAATTTGTCTGCCTTTCCCTTGAAAATTTCAAGACATTTAAAGTCGACCGAAAGTCTCAAATATGGATATTATTCGAATTCAGGAACGCTCTTTTAACGCAAAAAGTATACCTTGCTTCAATGCTTGACTATATTGAAAACGGCGGTAAAAGCAGGGGGGCGTCTCTTTATACCGATCCCCGCGGCCAAATTCATCCTGTAAACCTTGACGACAGATTTATTTACAATCTCGAAGATGAAAGGGAACCTTCCGTAATACAAGAGGCAGGTCTCGTTTTAGGAACCGACGATAAAGCAATCAAGGTCGTATTTTCAAGGCGGCCTCCCCGGCCAATACCTAAAAACGACGATTTTTTTGAAAACGTCTGGGCCCGCTACAGAAGCGACAAATGCGTGTTTTAGGGCTCCTGCCTGCGTACTGAACGTTTTACGTTATGTTCCTTACGGAAGTACCTTTATAAATTTTGGGGTTTAAAAGACAGGAATAGTCTTTTGCCTTATAGTTAGGATTTTTTATCATTTCGATAATGGTTGTACCGAGCAAACGGCCTATTTCAGTTCCGGGGTGCAGAGAACAAGTTATGCTTTCACTTTCATAATCGTTAGCCGAATAGTCGAAACACACGACCGAATAGTTTTCTGGAATTGAAAGTTTATGTTTTGCAAGAACTATTTTAATCGCTTTGTAGATCATTATATTGCAGCATACTATTGCGCTGCAGCGGGGTATGGATTTCAGAAAATTCCAAATTATCCTTTCAAAGCCTGTTCCTCTTTCAATATTGTCGGAAATCAAAAATTTTACATATTTATCGTCAAAAACCGCATTATATTTTAAAATGGCTTTTATATACCCTTGATATTTCATTATACCCTGGTAATTATCGTATAAAAATATGCCGCATATATATCTGTGTCCGTTGTCCACCAGTTCTTTTACAAGCAAGTCAGCGCATTCCATATCGTCTATAATTATCTTGGGATAATTAGTGCCGGAATAATAATTATTGTAGAATATGAACGGAATGTTTTTAGCGTATAGCGAAGCATAGACATCCAAGTTGGGGTTCACTATATTCGCTTTTACTCCGTCTATTATCATGCCGTCGAATCCCGTTTTACAAAACTCAAGGCAATTCCTCTCGTTTGCGATCTTGTTGTCGGTATAAAACAATCTTATGTCTGCGTTGTGGGTGTTTAGCATGGATTTTGCAGCCTTTATCAGTGCGGAATTGGCTTCCCGGTCATATCCTTGTATTATCAAAGAAATTAAATATCTATCCCCTTTTTTATTGTCTTCAAAGGATATGGCCTTAGCTCTGTCAAAATAAGTGCCTCCTCCTCTTATCGAATAGACAAGTCCCTTATCCGCCAACACCTTAATGGCCCGTCTGACGGTTTCACGGCAGACGGAAAATTTATGCGTTAAAAAAGTTTCACTCGGAAGCTTCGTATTCGAGGAAAATTTATTTTGGTCGATATAAATCCTTAAATATTCATAAACGACCAAATGTTTGATTCGCGTGTTCATGGAGCTGCGTTCAATCTCCGATATTTACTTCAAGTCCTTCAACGTCTTTGATCCAACCGATCAATTTTTTTCTAAGCTCGCTCTTAATATTAACATAATCTTTATTATGAGCAAGGTTGGTAAGCTCATAAGGATCGGACTTCAAATCGTACAAAAAATCATCCACATAGTAATCGCTTCCGCCCTTTTCGCCGCCGTTTAAATTAGGAGCGACGACGGAATATTTCCAATCCGGCGTCCTTATGCAGCGCCCGACGCGGCTCTCGCTTATCTGCAAAAATACTTCGTTTTTTCGTGCATGCCATCCCTTCGGTTCGCCGTCTTTTAATTTGTCCGTCTTTCCGGCAGCCAAATCCTGAAGCCGCTCTCCTTCCATATAATTGTCCACGTCAAGCCCGGCAAGCGTAACTACGGTTTTAGGAATGGAAACGGTGGAAACAAGTTCTTTTATCCTTTTCCCTTTGCACTTGAACGGTCCCCCGGAAATTACTAGCGGTATGTGAATCGCAGACTCATGGCAAGTCCTCTTATAATCGTCGTGACCATTTAAATTAGCGTCTTTATTGCGCGTTCTAAAATGGGATCCGTGATCGGAAGTGTAAATAATGACGGTATCGTCGTAAACGCCTATTTCCTTAAGCTTTGCAATAATTCGCCCGAAATTTTCATCCACGGAATTACAAGCGCCCAAGTAGTCCGGATATTCTTCCTGCCAATCCCCGCCCGAAATAGCTTTGAGATCTTCCGGCGGAATAAAGTTTTTATATTTTTCTTTGCTGCCGGCAGGGCCCTGATAGTGATTGGCGTTGTTTTGATGATGGGGTTCGATATGACTGACCGTTAAAAAAAACGGTTTGTGTTTATCTTTTTTATATTGCTCTAAAAATTCAAGGGCGTAATCGGTGATGCAGCTGCAGCGGTAACCTTTGAATTCGTGCTTTTGCATGTTTTCATCAAACACAAAACCGCCTTCCCCGTCCGAAGTAAATTCAAGAACGTCGCTTGCCCGCCAAAAGCCGGTATATCCACCCCTGAGTTCGGGAGGAATCGCTTTTGTCTGATAGTCTATTACGGGCTTGCTTTCAAGCGCTCCTTCGCTGGCAAGGTGCCACTTACCCACGTAAGCCGTTTCATATCCCGCTCCTTCCATATAGTTAGCGACGGTTTTAAAATTTATGGGAAGCATCTTGTTGTTTCTAAAGCATCCCGTAGAAGTAGCATAAAGCCCCGTTTGAAATATTGCCCTGCAAGGTCCGCAAACGGGCTGCGGCGTAAAGGCGTTTTCAAACAAAACACCCTCTTGCGCAAACCGGTCAAGATTCGGAGTTATATCAAGTTTTTGACCGTAACATCCGCAGGTATCGGCTCTCTGCTGATCCGAAAAATAAAATACTATGTTATATTTTTTATCCATTTTTTAATTGTCCTTTTTAAAATCTCTAATTTTACCGTAAATAACGATTGCAAGCGTAAGCGCTATTAAAGCTATAAAAGCGATGCATATTGGGCTTGAAGCAAAGATTTTCGACGAGCCGTCTGACAAAACCAAACTCCGCCTAAAATTTTCTTCGGTTATGTCGCCCAGTACCAATCCCAGCAAAATGGGAATGGTTGGAAAATCAACTTTTATAAGAACGTAAGCCAAAAGCGCAAAACAAAGAGAAATAAAAATGTCTATCGTGGAAGTGTTTACACTGAATGCACCTGCAAAACAGAACATGACTATGATAGGCGTCAGTATCGCAAGAGGAATGTTGATAACTTTGGCAAAAACACCCGTCAAATATCTTCCCTGTAAGAACATAAACAAGTTGACGAACAACAGCCCTATCATGATCGCATACATTGTAACACCGTGTTCTACAAATAAATTAGGTCCCGGAGTTAAATTGTGCACCATCAAGGCGCCTAGCATAATCGCAACGCAGCCGTCGCCCGGTATTCCCATCGTAAGAAGAGGAATCAAAGTGGCGCCGGTAACCGCATTATTCGCCGTTTCTGCAGCGGCAATTCCTTCGATCGCCCCATCGCCGAATTTTTCAGGAGTTTTAGACATGTTTTTTGCGTTGTTATAACTGAAAAAAGAAGCCATAGTAGCTCCCGTTCCGGGAATAATTCCGATGACCACACCGATCGCCGCGGAAATAAGAGAGGGAAGCGCCATAAGTTTATATTCGGCTTTGCTGATTTTACCCTTGTCCTGTTTAAGAATTTTTGCGTCAGCTTTAAGAATTTCTTCTCTTTTACCGCGCGCAAGTATTTCGCTTAAAGCGAAAATTCCGATCAAACATATAACAATGTCAAATCCCGAATACAAATTTATATTACCGAAAATATAGCGCGGCTGTCCGTTCACAGGGTCAAGTCCCACTGAAGAAATAAAAAGTCCCAAAGCGCCTGAAATTATACCCTTTACCAGACTTTTGCCTGAAACCCCGGCGATGATCGTAAGGCCGAAAAGACAGACCAAAAAATATTCGGGCGTGCCCATCTTTTGAGCAAATTTTGCAAACTGGGGAGCAAAAAATAAAAGAGCTAACGCTGAAAAAAATCCTCCGAACGTGGAAGCTTGGAGCGCAATATTTAACGCCTTTCTGCTTTGCCCGCGCTGAGACATGGGATATCCGTCAATCATGGTAGCGGCAGCGTGCGGAGTACCGGGGGTCTTAATGAGAATGGCGGATATCGAGCCGCCGTAGCCTCCGGCGCAATAAATTCCGAGCAAAAACATAAAGGATTCGATCGGGTTCATCGTATAAGTGAGAGGTAAAAATAAAACTATGCACAATATTACGGTAAGGCCGGGGACCGCTCCGAAAATGACTCCCAATAAAAGCCCTATATTCATCCATATAAAATTCGGGATGTTAAAAAAAACTTTAAATCCTTGTATAAACAGATCCATTTTATCCTCTTTTACGGTAAACGAACGTGTAAAACTTCTCGGAACACTAAGCCGATTATTACTGCAGAAGCTAAAACTATCAGGTAATAATGCCATTTTCTGACTCTAAAGTAAAAAGTCATGGCAACGCCGAAAATCATTGAACTTACGATAAAACCCAAAAGCTTTATCGTAAAAAAATAAGCCAGCAAAATTATAAAAATGAGCAACGCCCTTAATTCCGTTAAAATTTCAATCGTTACTTTTTCAGTTTTTTTCTTTGCGATGATCTTTATCACTTCTTTTACAAAAATAAAAATTGAACAGAATAATATTATTCTAAGCAGTAAAAGAGGAAACGTCTGCGCATTTATAGCGGACGAGCCGGTAATTTTTATTTGTTCCGGCATGATAAAAATAAAGACGGAAGAAAATATTATAAACAAAAGGGAACCTAGAATATTCGCATTAAAGCTGATTGTTTTCCCCTCCAGGCGCTCACCTATATCGTCCAAGCCCTTATTTATTTTATCAAAAAACACAGTTATTCTATTCATTGAATATCCCCGGTTTAAAAGGCTGCCTAATTATCGCGCTTCAAGGCGGTCTAATTAAACAGCCTTTTTTTGTTATTTATTAGCATTAACAATGTCTATTACGTTCTGAATATGAGCGTCGTATTCAGCCTTGTCCATGGGGTTTGCTTCTATCATTAAGTTCTTAAAAAGTTCGACGACTTCCGGTTCCTGCAAAATTTTTAAATAAGCGTCGCGAATTTTGCCGATAACTGCGGGATCCGTTCCTTTTCTGGCAAAAAGACAGCAAGTGTTAGGATAATAGGCCTTGATTCCGTAAGAACCCACGCCTCTAACATTATAAACGTTGTTGTTTACGCCGTCTTTGTTGAACACCACGATAGGTTTTAAAATTCCGGCTTCCACATTCCCCTTTGCCTGCGACTGGTGGGAAACTGCAAATAGGGCTTCTCCCTTTGCCGCCGCATCCAGAGCCAGATTTGCGCCGTTGTAGCTTACCAGTTCATATTCAATACCCAGCTCTTTAAATAAGGCCTTTACTAAAAAAGCTTCGGATCCGGCCGCGCCGTTTACCGCAATCTTGAGTTTTTTTCCCTGTCCGTAGGCTTTAAGGTCATCAAGGTTATTGATATTGAGTTTTGCATTTGCCGTCATAACAAATATAGCCGAATATATGTTTACAATAGGTTCAAAATCGGAATACTTGAATCGGATAGCTTCGGATCCTGCGATATTCGGGGCAATTGAAAAACCGCCTTCTCCTCCGAAAATTAAATTATAA
The DNA here is from genome assembly GCF_017893965.1 of Treponema parvum. Classification (NCBI taxonomy): domain Bacteria; kingdom Pseudomonadati; phylum Spirochaetota; class Spirochaetia; order Treponematales; family Treponemataceae; genus Treponema; species Treponema parvum. The sequence continues at coordinate 226,358 of NZ_CP054142.1, read as the reverse complement.
GAATTGGGTTCGTTTTTTAAGTAATTCGTTAATGCAATGTTCCCTCCGGCACCCAATTCATTGGTAGCAATTACGGGAACTCCAAAATATTTGGAACCGAAAGTTGACATTTTTCTGTTTACTATATCGGCAACGCCGCCGACGGCCCACGGGCAAATCACGGTAATTTCTTTTTCAGGCCATTTTAAGGTTCCGGACTCTTTTTGTCCGCCGGCAAATACCGACGACGCTAGCAAAAACACGGTTAAAAACCATACAACTTTTTTCATAAAACCCTCCAATTTCATTTATTTGTTTCAGTATAAAGTGCAATTGTCATAAAACAAGACAAAAATTAAATGTATTTGGAATAAGTTGTATGGTCAAAAGAAAAAAAATTAAAGTTGTCTAAGCGAAAGAATTTTATGTTTTTGGACGCAGTTATTTGGTTGTTATTCGGCGCTATTCGGCGCGGGCTAATGCGGCAGGCCGCGACGCCTTGGAATGAGCGCAGGCTAGTACGGTAAAGCGCAAAGTTCCCGCGCAACGGCAGGCTGAATGCACTGTGACTAGCGGCGGACTGAACGTTTCAACTTATTTTCGTTCCAAGGGCAAAGAGCATTTTTTACCGAGCCGGGCGCTTTTATATGCGGCGCATATTATTTCGACTGCACGGCTTGCGCTCTCGCCGGTTATGTCCGGTTCGGAGTCGGTGTCAACGGCGTTTATGAACGATTCAAAAAGCCTCTGATGGCCGTGGAATCCTATAGCAGACGGATCGGGAGCTCCGCCTCCTGTTAAAGTCGCATTGCCGTACTCCGCTCTAATCCGCTCGTCTTCATCCGTTTCGTTTGAAAACTCCCATTTTACAATATTTTCTTCTTCCATGACGGCGGTGCCTTCCGTGCCCATTATTTCAATTCGCTTAAAAAAACCCGGATATGCGCACGTAGTGCCTTCTATAGTTCCCACCGCGCCGTTTGCGAATTTAAGGGCAACCGCGGCGGTGTCCTCAACTTCGATTCTCTTATGTCCTACGGTTCCGATAAAAGCGGACACTTCTTTGACAGGCCCCATAAACCACTGGAGCAGATCTATCGCATGTATGCCCTGATTCATCAAGCAGCCGCCCCCGTCCATCTTCCATGTTCCCCTCCAAGCTCCGCTGTCGTAATATTCTTGACTCCGGCACCATTTTATCTGAGCGTCCGCAAATGCGATCTTGCCGAATCTTCCGCTTTCAATTGCCTTTTTTACTATTCGGGAAGCATCGTGATATCTGGAAGGAAAAACGCCTGTCAATTTTACCTTATTTTTTTTACAGGCGTCTATAATGACCTTGCATCTTTCGGGCGTTACTTCAAGCGGTTTTTCAACAATGACATGTTTTCCGGCTTTTGCGGAAGCGACGGCTCCGTCAAGATGAAGCCCTGAAGGGGTGGCAATCGTCACAATATCGATTTCAGGATTATTAAGAAAATCCGCCAAATTTTCATATCCCATGCAACCGTGCTTTTGGGCAAACGCCCCCGCCTTGCCGGGAACAGGGTCAAACCCGGCTATAAGCCGGGCGCCGTCAATATGCTCGATCGCCTTTGCGTGGAACTCCGAGATCATTCCCAGTCCTATTATCCCAAAACCTTTTTTTTTCATCGCTTTACCTACCAAACAGGTTTTTAATCTTCGACAGCGCCCGGCTTGCATCTTTCCATGTCTTAGGCTTTTCCGTTTCAAAAGAAACGGTTTCCTCATAACCGAGTTTAAAAAGAATATTGAGCGCATTAAAAACGTATTCGTCGGATTCTTCGGGAATACGCCTGTTAAAACCGGCAATATGTACATGTCTTACATGGTCAACACAGGATTTAAGAGAATCAAGGGATTCTCCGTTGGACATCATGTGAAACAAATCGACCATCATCTCAAGGCCGTCGTCATGCACAGTCCTCACAAGCTCAAGGCCTTCCGAAGCCGAAACGATTAAATTGCAGCAGGTTTTATCAAACGGTTCAATGCAAACAAGCATTCCCGCACGCTTTGTCCTAGGAAGAATGACGTCTTTAAGTATCCCTACGAACTGATCGAAAGCTTCTTTCCTTGTCTGCTCCGGGCCGAATGTCCTTGAAGGGCCGCTTCCGAGTATTATTTTTAGGATCCCAAGCCTTTTAAGTCTTGGAAGAATACTGTCCAAATATGAAGCCGTCTTGTTAACGTCAATTCCTTTTCCCACAAGTTTGATATCCGCCGGAAAAAAGTTACAGGCTGCAAGGCTTTTGATGTCCGATTTTTCCGTCTTTTCGACAACGCTAGAAAATTCGGATTCCGGCATTTCGTAAAAATTCATCAATGGGAATTCCACATAGTCGAAGCCCGCTTCCCTAATCATGTCAAGGAACTCAAGGCCGAGCCCGAAACGAGGTTCCGTGGAAAAACCTGTGCAGTAGCCGTATTTCATCTCATTTCCATTCAATGCCGAGCCCGTCAAGGATCTTCCTTACGGCGTTGACTGCAACCGCAAATTTTTCAGGCGAAGTGCCGCCTCCGAACCTGCCGGCGACGTCAAGATGCGGTTCCATGGAAATAAAAATGTCTCTGTCACGCAATCTGTCAAACACTTGCGGAATACAAGAGACGCCTTCGCCCGGAACGCTCATATCAAGCGCATGTCCCGAATAGTCTTTAACATGGACATAGCTTATATACTTATGCATAACTTTTTCGGCATCCAATGCGTTCTCTCCCGCTATGGAATAGTTTGCAGGATCAAAAACAAGGCCGAAGTGATCGGATTTAAGAGCTGCGGCAATTTCGGCGCTTTGCGCGCTTAACTGTCCGTAAATTTCAGACTCATTTTCATGAAGAAGGGTAACTCCTTCCCTTGACGCAAATTCCGTCATTTTTCCAAGTCTGAACAGAACCTCGTCACGGTGTTCAAGGATATTGCCGTTCCTGCAGTAAAAGGAAAAAATTCTCACCCTTCCGCATCCGAAGAAATTTGCAAGCCGTACAGCCCTTTCAAGCCTTTTCATCTCAAGTGAAAGAGGATCTTCTATAAAGGTCTTGCCTATCGGGGAACCTATACACGAGACTTTTATGCCGCATCCTTTAATTGTCTTTCCGATCAGGCTAACCTGTTCGTCCGTCAGCTCCATCACATTGGAACCCCACGCGGACCGCAATTCAAACCATGAAAGTTTCATTTGCCGCCATATTTCCATCTGAGCATCAAAATCGGGACCAAGTTCGTCTGCAAAGCCCGTAAGCGTAAACATGCTAAGCCTTCCTAAAAATTACCTTTTCGATTTGAATTTGTAAACAAGTTTTTCATAAAAGGGAGTCTGTGTGAAAATCAGATACGCAATCAGGAGCATAAAGAAAACGGATATCGGCCGAGTAAAGAATATGGATATGTCTCCGTGCGTAAGCAAAAGCGCTCGCCGCAGATTCTCGTCGGCCATATTGCCGAGTATGATTCCCAAAAGAAACGGCGCGCCGGGCATTTTCAAATAGCTCATAGCTATTCCCAAAAGTCCGAAGACGAACATGAGTTTTATGTCAAATAATCTGTTTGAAACTACAAAGGCGCCTATTACGCAACACACAAACACGATCGGCATAAGTATCTTTGCGTCTACCGCAAGAACTTTTACGCTGAACCTTGCTATAACCATTCCTAAAAACCACATAAGGCAGGACGCAAGGAACATAAAGACTATAACGTAGTATAAAAAGTTTGGAGTATCCTGCATAAGAAGCGGTCCCGGCCTATATCCGTGCATCCAAAACGCCGCAAGCAAAACCGCGGCGGAAGTCGATCCCGGGATTGCAAGGGACAGCACGGGAATGATAGCTCCTCCTATCGCGCCGTTGTTTCCCGCTTCCGCAGCTACGACGCCGTCAATGCATCCGTTGCTCCAGAGCTCAGGCGTCTTCGAAACCTTTTTTTCTGACCAATAAGATATCCATCCGCCGGTATCTTCTCCTACGCCGGGAATTGCGCCCATAAGCATCCCCAGAATACTCGACCTCAATATGTTTAAGCGGTTTTTTAAAAGTATGATGAGTCCTTCCTTAACGCTGTACTTATTGTTCTGCTGCATCATAGCCTTTGCGCCGCCGCTAAAAGCTTTGACAACTTCGGGAAATCCGAAAAGCCCTATCATGACCGGCAGCAGCGATATCCCTCCTGCAAGATTAATGCTGCCGTAGGTAAAGCGCCTGTATGAATATATGGTGTCCATTCCGACTTGGCTCATGAGCAATCCTATAAAACCCGATATCCACCCCTTAAGCGGATCTCCGTTGCTGGTAAGGTTTCCGCATATTACGACTCCGAAAACAGCCAGAAGAAACATTTCATGACTCATGAATTTTAGGGCAAATTGCGTCAACATGGGAGTGAACAGCGCAACGCATACAATGCTGATGATAGTTCCGAAAAACGAGGCGCCTGTCGCCACAAAAATTGTAAGCCCGGCTTTGCCCTTAAGCGCCAACGGATAACCTTCCATCGCTGTAGCCGCGGAAGCCGGAGTTCCTGGTATATTCAAAAGAATCGCACTCTGGTTTCCCCCTGATATGGCGCCGATATATATCGACAAAAGCGACATAATGGCCAAAGGACCGTTAAAATTGTATGTCAATCCGGTGAGCAAGGCTACCGCCATTGTCGAAGTCAGTCCCGGAAGCATTCCGAAAATCAGGCCGGTAAAAACAGACAGTACCAATGCCAGTAATCCCGTAGGGGTGAGGGCGATAGCAAACGCTTCACCTATGTAACCCAAAGCTGCCATTTTTCATTCCTCCTCTTACGGCATGGGAACATTAAAGATTATTTGGAACACCAGAATGATGGCAAAAGTCGCACAGGCGGATATAAGCAGCAGCTTCGCAATCTTTCCGAACGATTTTTCCCAGTTAATGAATATCAGCAAAGTAGAGAGGGCAATGAAGGTGGCGATCCAGAAGGGAAGTCTTCCAAGCATGATAAAGATATAAACCCAGAATATCGCAATACCGATCAATGCCTTGTGCACATTCTTACTCTTTACGAATTCAGCGCAAAAAGTCTTTATATCGAAAAGGCATTCTTTAAACGGATGTTCCTTTAAAGTTCTTCGTATGTATATAACCGAAAATATAAAAAGGCATATGCCTATTATCATCGGCATGAGTCCCGAAGAATAATAAAATACGTCTACAAAGTCCTCTTTCCAGAATGTTATGCTCTTACACATCACGTAAACGGACACCGCAAGAACTATGACTCCTGCGACGAGGTCTATACCGAACCTGCTCTTTTGATCCGTCGGTTTTTGATCATCCATGATTAGCTTCCTTAAATCACACGAAAGACGGTAGAAATTACGGAGAATCTTTCAACGACACTTTTTTTATAAAGCACTAAAGGTCGGGTCAATACGGAAAACCGTACCGACCCGGGTCAAGTCTCTATCTCTTATATCCCAGATCCTGAGGAGATCGTTTTGCTATTCCAAGGTCATATAGAGTAAAGCCTATGGCCGCGGCCGCTTTGTCTTTGAGTTCGTTGGATTCCGCAATCGTCGAACCTAGAAGGATCATACCTTTTTGACCGGCGAAAGCTTTTACGCTATCCGTCTTACAGGCCTTCACGAACGCAGCTTCAAGAGCTTTTTTCGAGGCGTCCGGAACGTCCGACGGGAACATAAGGCCGAATGCGTCTCCGATCGGCAGGGATTTTGCAAGTTCCGGAATAAACGTCTTTATTGACGGAATCGGTTTGGAAACGCCTTCAAGGACAAGATTTTCTTCCGTTAGAGAACATAGAGCGACAAGGTCTCCCGACCTGAGAAGATCGATCATTTCATTTGAAAGCTGAGACGTAAAGTCTACCTCGCCTGCGAGAAGCGCTTTAATCGCATCGGCTCCGCCCGCATAAGGGGTGTTAAGCCCCTTGCCCATAACGGCGTCCGTTGCGGAAAGAACCATAACGGCGTTGTATCCCGAAGAACCTATGCCGGCGACGCTGTTTTTGATTGTGTTTGCAGGATTGTCTTTAAGAGCCTTGTACAGGTCGTTAAACGTTTTGTACTTGCTGTTCTTTGAGACGGCAATTACACAGGGCACATAGTAGGCGGCCAAATAATCCCAATCCTTCGGCGACCAGTCTGCAAGACCGTTCACATAATGAGTATGCGGCGTCGCATTTGCAATTAAAGTATAGCCGTCGTGAGGTTTTAACAGACAGTCGTTCATGCCGACCGTTCCCGTTGCGCCGGGAGTGTTGACTACGCTTATTTTTACTCCGAAAATTTTAGACATCTCATCGGTAACCCGCCTGCCGACTAAATCCGATGATCCGCCGGCTCCCCACGGAACAATCAACGTAATGTCTTTCGAAGGAAAAGGCTTTTCTCCTGCAGCCTTAGCGAACACAGCCGTACAGGTCAAACAGAGAACCAAAGAAACGATACAGATCTTCTTCATACTTTCCTCCTTATTTATAAACGATTGGTGTTAATATCATAACACGCGCAAATATAGCCGTCAACGATAATAATCATCGCAATAACCGGCAATAATCCGGCAATCAAAGCATTTAATATCACAACTATTATCATAAAGTGATATTAATTATTGTCTGTTCCGCGGAAAGCAAGCATTTCAATAAGCCTGGTCTTGAAGAAATCTGCGCAGCAGCCGAGAGCGGTTATATCTTCAAAATCTCGGGTCATTATCTCTATCTCAACGGAAGCCTTTGAATACCACGGAAGCTTTTCCCGAATCGTTTCAACCAGCGCCCTTCTTATAAGTTGATTGCCTATGAACGGTCCATACACGATAATTCTGTCTGCAGGGAAAACCCTGTGCGTGTTATCGATGACGCAAGCTACGCTTTCAACGGCTCTTTTAATCACAGGATCGCCGGAAAAATCGCAGCTTGCCATGAGTCGGCCAAGCTCTTTTTCATCGGATGGAAATGTGCCTAAAACGGATTCCAAATGCTTCTGTAAAGCCCAGCCTGAACTGACAGTCTCAAGACAGCCTCTTTCTCCGCACCTGCAAAGCGTTGCATCTTTGGGCGGCACGATCTTCATGTGGCCTATTTCAGAACTACTTCCTGCCACGAGAGAGGGGATCTTTCCGTTTATGCAATAAGCGGCGCCTATCCCGTATCCCCAGTGAACAAGGATTATGGAAGAATCGTTAATGCTGACATTTCTAAAAATTAAGGCGTTCAGCTGAGAGTCCAAAAACCGATAAAGCCTTACGGGCACTTTGAAGCGTACCGAAAGTTTTGAAAAATCAAGGTTTGAAACCTCAGGCCACCTTGAATTGAACACCCACCTCGTTCCGTTCGCGCTGACTATTCCGGGAACGGCAATTCCGATTCCTACAAGAATTTGCCTTTTGGTGATACAGTATTCCAGCTCTATGATCAGGCGAACGAGAGACTCAAGGAATACCGTGTTATCCGCATCGTCGGGAACGGGTAAACTCTTTTGCCAAACGCTTTTCCCTTCCATGTCGATGAGATCTGCAGTTAGGGTGTTTGAAGAAACTCCGACGGAAATCGCCACAAGCCTGTCAAAGCGCGGATGAAGTATGACCTCCGGTCTGCCCTTTCCTTGAATTCTCACTTCCGCGTCCTCGTACACAAGTTCGTCTTCCGTAAGCTGCTGCACCGAATCCGAAACATTATTGGGCCTTAACCTGAGTTTTTGATTCATCCGCTTGCGCGACGTTCCATCTTCGGCACATATAAGCTCATAAAGCCTCGCCTTTTCAATGTCGCGTGTTTTAAATCCGCGGTTGAGATAGTATTCCGAAACCAGGTAATTCATATGTATATTAAAACTATTCTACCATATTTCAGTCAAAAAAATAATTCTACGGATCGTTAAAAGCTGCAATCGCTTCAGGCAATGCTGGATTTTTTTGCGCAATAAGTTCCTCCGTGTCGGTTTCAGCCCTGAAGACGCGGCCCTGTTGCCGTAAATAAGCGGTTTTCCGATTTAACATTCCGTATAAAGCAAAATATGGTTTTCAGACCGATATTTTTCACGTCATCAATATTGCTAAATCTACAGGAACGGTATAATCTATAAGCAGCTATTGTTGGTGGTTTTACCACTATCCCATAACTTATCCCAATATTCTTTTAGGAGGGCTTATGTCCAGAAAAAAGCAGTCAATGGACGGTAACCAGGCGGCTGCACATGTTGCGTATGCATTTACGGAAGTTGCAGGTATTTATCCCATAACTCCGTCATCGCCAATGGCGGATTTTGTCGATCAATGGTCGGCAAATAATTTGAAAAATATATTCGGAACGGAGACTAAGGTCATTGAAATGCAGTCTGAAGCGGGCGCCGCCGGCACCGTGCACGGTTCCCTTGCCGCAGGCGCAATGACCACAACGTTCACCGCGTCTCAGGGGCTTCTTCTGATGATCCCGAATATGTACAAAATTGCAGCGGAACAGCTGCCGGCTGTTTTTCACGTTTCGGCGCGTACCGTCGCAACTCAGGCATTGAGTATCTTCGGCGATCATTCCGACGTATATGCCTGCCGTCAAACGGGATTTGCGATGCTGGCGGAAAGCAGCCCGCAGGAAGTCATGGACTTGGCTCCGGTAGCTCACCTTGCCGCGATTGAAGGGAAGGTTCCGTTCCTTAACTTTTTCGACGGATTCAGAACGTCGCATGAAATTCAAAAACTTGACGCATGGGATTATGCGGATCTGAAAGAGATGTGCAATATGGAAGCGGTAAAGGAATTCCGTAAGCACGCGCTCAATCCTGAAAATCCGTCGATGCGCGGTTCGCATGAAAACGGCGATATTTTCTTCCAGCACCGCGAAGCATGCAACCTTGTGTACGACGCTTTACCCGAAATCGTACGCAAATACATGGCAAAGATAAATGTAAAACTCGGCACCCAATACGATCTTTTTAACTATTACGGAGCGAAAGATGCGGATCGCGTAATCGTAGCTATGGGATCCGTTTGCGACGTAACGGAAGAAGTCGTAGACTATCTCATGAAAAAAGGCGAAAAAGTCGGTTTGATAAAGGTTCGCCTGTACCGCCCGTGGGTTGCGGAAGCGTTCCTTAAAGTTTTGCCGGCCACCTGTAAAAAACTCACTGTCCTTGACAGGACAAAAGAGCCGGGATCTTTAGGCGAACCCTTGTATCTGGACGTAGCGACTACCTTGCGCGAAGCGGGAAAGCACGACGTCATTCTTACCGGCGGACGCTACGGATTAGGCTCAAAGGACACTCCTCCGTCAAGCATATTCGCCGTATATAAGGAACTTAACGAAGCTTCTCCGAAAACACGTTATACTGTCGGTATAGTTGACGACGTTACCAATTTAAGCCTGCCTGAAATAAAACCCGCCCCCATCACTTCGGCTGAAGGCACGGTCGAATGTAAATTCTGGGGTATCGGCGGCGACGGCACCGTAGGCGCAAATAAGGATTCTACAAAGATCATAGGCGACCACACAAACAAGTATATTCAGGCCTATTTTCAATATGACTCCAAAAAAACCGGCGGCGTAACGATCTCTCACCTGCGCTTCGGCGACAAACCGATCAAAAGCCCGTACTATATCAACCAGGCAGATCTTGTAGCCTGTCACAACCAGTCCTATATCGTCAAAGGGTATAAGATGGTTCAAGACGTTAAAAAAGGCGGTATCTTCCTTATCAACTGCCAGTGGTCCGATGAAGAACTTGACAAGCACCTCAACGCGGAAGCGAAAAAGTATATTGCAAACAACGATATCAAAGTGTACACGGTTGACGCGGTCGACATTGCAGGTAAAATCGGTCTTAACAAACGCACAAGCACCGTGCTTCAGTCGGCGTTCTTTAAATTGGCGAAGGTTCTTCCCGCGGACGATGCCGTTAAGTACATGAAAGAAAAAGTTGTGGCAAAGTTCTCAAGCAAGGGACAGGACATCGTCGACATGAACTGCAAGGCGATCGACGCGGGAGTAAACGCGCTGCATGAAGTAAAGATACCTTCTTCTTGGAAGAATCCTCCGGCAGACGCACCGAAACCCGCTTTGTTCGGCGAAAAGAGCACAGTCGCAATGGTCAAAAATCTTATGCAGCCCATCGCGCTCATGGACGGCGACAGCTTACCCGTTTCCGCATTCAAAGATATTGCCGACGGCCAGTTCGGAACCGGTATTGCCGCCTATGAAAAACGCGGTATAGCCGTTATGGTTCCCGAATGGACCGCGTCGAAGTGTATTCAGTGCAACAACTGTGCGTTCGTGTGTTCGCACGCGACGATACGTCCTTACTTGCTGTCCGATGCGGAAGTAAAAGGCGCTCCTTCAAATCTTGTTACGGCGGACACCAAACCGAAACCGAGTCAGTACAAATATACCCTTTCGGTATCGCCTCTTGACTGTACGGGTTGCGGCGAATGCGTAACCGTATGTCCTACAAAGGCTATCGCGATGGTTCCGCAGGAAACGCGCGTTCAGGAACAGCCTGTATTCGACTATTTGGTCTCTCACGTAAGCAAAAAGACGGATGCGGGTATGGACGACCTTACGCCGAAAGGTTCGCAGTTCAATCAGCCGCTTTTGGAATTTTCAGGTTCATGCGCAGGATGTGCGGAAACTTCTTACGCAAGGCTTATCACACAGCTGTTCGGCGAACACATGTATATTTCCAACGCCACAGGATGTTCTTCCATTTGGGGTGGACCGGCCGCTACCTGTCCGTATACCGTCAACAAGGATTCGAAAAAAGGCCCGGCATGGGCGAACTCTTTGTTCGAAGACAACGCCGAACACGGCTTCGGTATGGCGGTTGGACAAAAATACATACGCAACGGCTTAATCGCTCAGCTTGAAGAAATGGGAAAAAGCAATAAGGCGAGCGCATCCTTCAAAGAGGCCTTGTCTCAATTTATGGCGACAAAGGATAATACCAGATCAAATGCGGAACCGTGCAAAGCCCTTATCGCGGAGCTTGAAAAAGCCGCTGCATCCGGCTGCGATCTTTCCAAGGAAATTCTTGAAAAGAAAGAATATCTTTCAAAAAAATCCGTATGGGTAATGGGCGGCGACGGATGGGCCTATGACATAGGATTCGGTGGCCTTGATCATGTTCTTGCTTCCGGAGAAGACATAAACGTCATAGTTTTCGATACCGAAATGTATTCGAATACGGGCGGTCAAGCGTCAAAGGCTTCGAATATCGGTGAAATCTGTCAGTTCGCCGCGGCAGGTAAGGATATCGGTAAAAAATCTCTTGCGGAAATCGCAATGAGCTACGGATATGTTTATGTTGCTCAGATAGCCCTAAGCGCAAATCCGTCGCAAAGCTTAAAAGCAATTGTAGAAGCGGAAGCGTATAAAGGTCCGTCGTTGATCATAGCCTACTCTCCGTGCGAACTTCACGGAATTAAGGGAGGAATGAATCACTGTCAGGACGTAATGAAGTCTGCAGTAAAATCAGGCTACTGGAACCTGTTCAGCTTTAACCCGGCTCTGAAAGCGGAAGGCAAAAATCCGTTTACGCTTTCTTCAAAACTCGGAGACGGCTCTTATCAGTCGTTCCTTGCAAACGAAACGCGTTACTCCGCTCTTACCAGAAAATTCCCGGAAAGAGCGAGCGTTCTGTTCAAGAGAAACGAAGACACGGCAAAAGCCCGCTTCGAGCACTTGCAGAGACTGGTTGAATTGTACAAATAAGCGAGCTTGAAGTGCGGCGTTGCAGGACACGGTTTTCTAAAACGCCGCATGAGAGTAGCGCATATGTAAGTACGCGAGTTTTCAAAAGGGAACTTGCGGCGCGCATTAGAGCGCGCATACAACCAGGAGCCCTTTCGTAAGGCGATCCGCCTTACGAAAGGGCTTTTTTATCGGCGACGTTTCAGCTTTTAACCGCTTGTAAATTTTTACAATTTTACAGGCGGTTTGCCAAAATTAAAGACTTATGAGAAACAAGAGGAAGCGCTGATTAAATGCGCTCCTCGCTTTAATCAGCACTTTTCTAAAATACCCGATTACACTATAATCGCTCTACCATGGCCGGATTTTATGATTTTTTTGATGTCGCCGTTGTAGGCGGCGGACATGCGGGAATCGAAGCGTCTCTTGCTTCCGCAAGGATGGGGCTGAAAACCGTACTTATAACGCAAAACATAGACTCCATAGGAAAGCTTTCCTGTAATCCGTCCATAGGCGGAATTGCGAAGGGAAACATCGTACGCGAAATCGACGCGCTGGGCGGCGAAATGGGAAAGATCATCGACAAGTCTATGATCCAATTCAGGCTTTTAAACCGCCGAAGAGGACCTGCAGTGCAAGCGCCGCGCGCACAAGCCGATAAAATTCTTTATTCGCAAATCGCACGAAAGACGGTAGAAACTACGGAAAATCTTTCAACCTTGATGGATTCGGTAACGGATATTTTGACTGCAATCTCTTCTGCAAAACTTCCGCCCCAGTCCGACAGCATTGCGGAAAAAGGCTCCATTCCCGGCGAATTACGCGGCATAAAAACAGGCGAAGCTGCAAAAAGCGGAATGAGGCAAAAAGTTACGGGAATCGTAACCGAACGCGGAAGGATAATTCCCGTACGAGCCGTAGTCCTTACGACAGGTACGTTTTTAGGCGGTAAAATTTTCATAGGCGATTACGACGCTCCCTGCGGGCGGCTAGGTGAAGAAGGAGCTTTCGGGCTTACACACTCGCTTAGCAGGCTGGGCTTTACAATAGGCAGATTAAAGACGGGAACGCCGCCGAGAATTCTGCGTCACACGGTAGACTTTACAAAACTTGCGGCGCAGCTTTCGGATGAAGACATTATTCCCTTTTCCTTTGATAATGAAAAAATTGAAAGGCCCATGGTTTCCTGCCACATAGCCTACACAAATACGAAGACTCACGACATCATAAGAGAAAACATAGGACGCTCCCCTTTATACAGCGGAAAAATTTCAGGAATCGGGCCAAGGTATTGCCCTTCGATTGAAGACAAGGTTATGCGGTTTTCGGAAAGGGAGCGGCATCAAATCTTCGTTGAACCGGAAGGGCTTGAAACCGACGAAATATATTTAAACGGTCTTTCTTCCTCTTTGCCGGAATCGGTGCAGGACGCCTTTTTAAGAACTATGGAAGGCTTTGAAAACGCCGTTGTGGCAAGGCCCGGCTATGCCGTAGAATACGACTATGTAGAGCCGACGCAGCTTTATCCTTCCCTTGAAACAAAACGCGTGGCCGGGCTTTTTAACGCGGGACAGATAAATGGAACGTCAGGCTATGAAGAAGCCGCAGGTCAAGGCCTTATAGCGGGAATAAACGCTGCCCTGTACTCCAAGGCGCATAAAGAATTTTGCGGCCCCTTGTGCGCCTTAAATGAGGATACGGATGGAAAACCGCTTAATGAACGCATTGAACAATTCCAAAAAAAGGCCGGCTTTACAAATTTCCGCGTAATTCCTGAATGGAAGCCCGTCATACTTCATCGTTCGGAAGCATATATAGGCGTTTTGATCGACGACCTTGTAACTTTGGGAACAAAGGAACCCTACCGTATGTTTACCGCTCGTGCGGAATACCGATTGAAACTCCGCTTTGATACGGCCGACCAAAGGCTTTGCCGATACGGTTTTTACGCGGGATTAAAGACTCGGTCGCAGCTTGACGCCGTAAACGAAAAATACGCTCTTGAAGACAGGATAATAGCGGAGCTATTAAAAAATCCTAAAATGCAAAATCCGGGATATCCTCAAAAAGTATGGGAAACGGCGCAGATAGACTTCAAATACAAATACTATATAGAAAAACAGGACAAGCGAGTCGAAAAACTGCGCCGCATGGAAAACACCAAGATTCCCGTTAATTTCGATTACGGATCTATCCCTTCGCTTTCAAGCGAATCGCGGCAAAAACTTGAAAAGATCCGCCCTTTAACGCTCGGACAGGCAGGCCGCATAAGCGGAATACGAAACAGCGACATTATGCTTTTGATGGTTTATCTCAGGTAGATAACTTTTGCAGTTTCAGTGTGCGGTTTTCGCCTCCGAACAAACGCACGGCGATCCAATTGTAAAAAAAACGTAAAATATGTAAAATCAATTTCTATGGATTTGTTAAAAAAGCTCGAAGATTGCTCCGTCCGGTTAAAGGAGCTCGATAAAACCGTCGCCGATCCCGATTTGGTAAAAGATCCTCAAAAATACAAAGCCGTTATGAGGGAGCACGGACATCTCAGTACGATTGCAGCTCTTTACGACGAGTATAAAAAGGTTTTGAAGGGTATTTCCGACGCACATGAAATGATAACGTCGGAAGACGATCACGACATGAGGGAAATGGCGAGAGAAGAGCTGCGGGAATTGGAAGAAAGACTTCCTAAACTTGAAGAAGAGATAAAATTAAAGCTTATTCCGCCGGATCCTCTTGATGAAAAGAATATTATAGTTGAAATACGCAACGGAGTAGGCGGCGACGAAGCGTCGCTTTTTGTAATGGATCTGTTTCAGATGTATACGCGGCTTGCGGAGCGCAAAGGCTGGAAATACGAAGTCATAAATTCCAGTCCTACGGAAGTAGGCGGATACAAGGAAATCACTTTTTCCATAAGCGGAAAATTCGTATACGGAACTCTCCGCTGGGAAGGCGGCGTCCACAGAGTGCAGCGAGTTCCGACGACGGAAGCGCAAGGGCGAATCCACACAAGCACGGTAACGGTGGCGATACTCCCCGAAGCGGAAGAAACCGAAATTGAAATCAAACCCGAAGACGTAAGGATCGACGTAATGAGGGCGGGGGGACCCGGCGGACAATGCGTAAACACGACGGATTCCGCCGTGCGGCTCACACACATTCCCACAGGTCTTGTAGTCATACAGCAAGATGAAAAAAGCCAGATAAAAAACAAAGCCAAGGCGTTCCGCGTATTACGCGCCCGCCTGTTCGATATGGAAGAGTCTAAAAAAAATGCCGAACGTTCGGCCGCACGCAAGTCTATGGTAGGCGCCGGAGACAGGTCGGAAAGGATCCGCACGTATAACTTTCCGCAAAACCGTGTTTCCGATCACCGCATAAACCTTACGCTTTATAAACTGGACCAGTTTATGCTCGGCTACATGGATGAAATGCTCGACGCTCTTAATGTTTATGCAAAAGAAGAGCAGCTTAAAGCGGACATTACGGAGATGAACAATGACTGACATCCCGTGCTGCGAACAGGATGATTTGTGACAGTTTCGGAAGCCGTCGGATACGGCGTAAAATATCTTAAAGAAAAAAAAATCGACCGAAAAATTTTTATGCCGGAAACGACACCGATTTTTGACACGCCGGTTTTAGACGTAAACTGTATCTTAGAGCATACGCTAAAAAAATCGCGAACGTTTATCTTATCGCACGGCGACACTGAGCTTTCAAAAAAACAAACGTCCGTTTTTAAAAATGCCTTAAAAAAGCGAAGAGAAGGACTTCCCGTAGCATATATTACGGGCGTCAAAGAATTTTACGGACTTGATTTTCTTGTAACACCTGACGTTTTAATTCCCAAACCCGACACGGAACTTTTGGTAGAACATGCGCTAAAGGAAGCTGCCCAAAAATTTGCCTCAAGAGAAAATTTTACGGCAAATTTTACAGCGGATTTTACGGCAGGCCTTGCGGCAAAACCCGAAGACCGTAAAAATTCCCGAAATGCCGCTTACCGTGTAGCGGACGTATGTACCGGAAGCGGCTGCATCGCCGTTTCTTTTCTGCACGAAGCCGCCGCAAGCGGTGTAAATGCAGCCCTTATCAACCTTGCCGTTTATGCCTCCGACATAAGCAAAAAAGCGCTGGCCGTGGCAAAAAAAAACGCTTGCCGCATTCTTTCGGACAATCCGGCGGCAAAAAAGGCTATGGATTTTTTTCAAGGCGATCTGCTTGACGCCTTCCCCAAGGAAATTCGATTCGAATTGATTTTGTCAAATCCGCCGTACGTACCGTCCGAAACGGTAACGGAACTTTTAAAAGACGGCAGAAAAGAACCCCGCGTCGCCTTGGACGGAGACGTCACGGCTATACAGAGTAAAGATTTCTGCGATGAAAATTCATGCAAAAAAGATTTTCACGACGGACTTGCAATTATACGCAGGCTTATTCCTCAGGCGTATGAGAGGCTGTCGGCCGGAGGGCTTTTTTTGCTCGAAGCGGGAGAATACAACGTAGAAAAAACTGCAAAGCTTATGAAAAGCGAAGGTTTTGCGGACGTTAAAATTCACAAAGACTTGTCGGGGCAGCTTCGGCTCGCGGAGGGAAGAAAACCTTTTTAGGACGGCCGCTACGCAAAAGTAAACGGTGTTTCCTGATAGACATAGTAGTTAAGCCAGTTACTGTAAAACAAGTGCGCCGTGCTCCGCCATGTGGAACGGGGCGGATTTGACGCGTTGTCTTCAGGAAAATAGTTTTTAGGCAAGTCTATCTGAAGGCCTTTGTTTTTATCCCTCAGGTACTCATCGGCTAGAGTGTGTGCGTCGTATTCCAGATGTCCGGTTATAAAAACTATTCTGTTATCGTTTGACTTTATGATTGAAACTCCGGATTCTTCGGATTCAGCGAGCACCGTCAGATCGGGTACGGCACAAATATCTTCAGTTTTAACGCAGGTATGTCGTGACTGCGGTATAAGGAAAACATCGTCAAATCCGCGCAAAAGCGGATCCGACCACGTCATGCGCGTGTTTTTAAATACACCGAATAATTTGCTTTTTAAAAGATGTTTTTGAATTCCGTACAAATGGTAAAGAGCCGCCTGAGCCCCCCAGCATATATACAGCGTACAAAAGACTTTTTGCCTTGCATAATCCATGATCTTACACAGATCTTCCCAGTAATCGACCTGCTCGAAAGGCAGTTGTTCAACCGGCGCTCCCGTGATGATCATTCCGTCAAAAGATTTGTTAAAGAGTTCTTTAGAGCCTATATAAAATTTTTCAAGATGTTCTTCGCCCGTGTTTTTTGAAACATGATTTTCCATGCGGACAAGTGAAATTTCCACTTGAAGCGGAGTGTTGCCGAGAAGCCTTAAAATCTGAGTTTCCGTAGAAATTTTCGTAGGCATCAAATTGAGAATCGCTATCTTAAGAGGACGTATGTCCTGAGTCGTCGCACGTTGCTCGGTCATCACGAATATGTTTTCGCGTCCGAGAATCTCACATGCAGGCAGTCCCGACTGTATTTTTATAGGCATAAGACGGAGTATAGCATCCGGAGATCATTTTTGCTATACTTGAATTATGTTTTTTTCAGATAACAGAAAAGCTGCCGTCAAAAAATTAAGAAATCTTGTGCTTAATTCCAAGACCGAAATTTCCGTATTCAGAAAAAAACTTGAAGCTGCGTTTCAAAACCCGATCCTTCCGAACCGAGTTACTCTTTCCGAACATGTTTACGGGAATATAAAATGCGACGTTCTCATACCTGAAATTTATTCTTCAAGGCGCATAGTTCTTTACATACACGGAGGGTGTTTTGCCGGAGGTTCATGCGCTTCCTGGAGAAATTTCTGTGCGAGTATAGCAAATACGGCTTCGAGCCGCGTCGTCGTGCCGGAATTCCGCCTAGCTCCGGCTCACGCCTTCCCTGCGGCTATGGAAGATATTCAATTATGTTTTAGAAGTCTGTACACCGAAGAACAGATATCGCTCTCGTTGGATGCAGTTCCCGGTGAAAGAGCGGAACCTGAAATAATAGTTGCCGCCGACGGTTCCGGAGCGACCCTCGCGCTGGCCGTTCTGTTCACTTTAAAGGAACGTTATAAAAAATCCGTAAAACAGACGATACTGTTTTCTCCGTGGCTTGATCTTTCTCCTTCGTCCCAAGTCTTTCAGGAAAAAAGATCTTGCGATGAAGTTATTTCTGCCGATTGTTTAAGAAAAAGCGGAGAATTTTACACCTATGAATCAAATTTGCAAAATCCGCTCGTTTCACCCGTGTATGCCGAAGAAGAAATGCTAAAAGGCTTTCCCGACGTTTTTATTCAGATGGGCGAAAAAGAAATTCTCTTGCCGGATGCGATAAAATTTAAAAATAAACTTGAAGAAAACGGTATAAACTGTACGCTGGACGTGTGGAAAGATATGATGTTTATGTTTCAGATGGCGGACGAGTACTTGTCCTCTCCTCATCTCGCGCTCGAAAAGATCGGAAAACTCATAACCGCGCGCAAATCGTGCCCTGAAGATTTTTTTGCCGATTATTCGAAATCCGCCGCAAAAAGCCGCGCCGGCGGCGCTTCAAAAGCCGGCGGAGATTTGCCGCGGTAGACGCAAAAGAATATCGAGGTCTAAGGTAATATATGGAACTCTTGTCGCCCGCGGGGAACGTTAAAAAACTTTATTACGCATATGCTTACGGGGCGGACGCGGCCTATATAGGCTTAAAAAAATTTTCTCTTCGCGTAAAAGCGGATAATTTTTATGAAGACGAATACAAGCGCGTTATCGAATTAAAAAAACAATTTCCCGATAAAAAACTTCACTGCGCCTTGAACATAAGTTTTCATGACAGCGATATAGAACAGTTTATGAGGGATATGGATTATTTTCACCTGTATCCCATAGACGCTTTTATAATACAAGACATTGGAATTCTTCCCGTTCTGCAAAAGCATTTTCCTGAGGCAAAACTTCACTTGAGCACACAGGCAAGCTGTGTAAACGGCAGCGCGGTCAAAATGTATAAAAACATGGGATTCAGCCGTATTGTCTTAGGGCGGGAAGCGTCTCTCGACGATATCCGAAAGATAAAAGATTTTGTTCCGGACATGGAACTTGAAGCGTTTTGCCATGGAGCAATGTGCATCGCCTATTCGGGGCGCTGTCTTATGAGCGCTTATCTTACCGGAAGGTCTGCGCAGGCGGGTTTTTGCTCGCACACGTGCCGC
Organism: Treponema parvum; assembly: GCF_017893965.1. NCBI lineage: Bacteria > Pseudomonadati > Spirochaetota > Spirochaetia > Treponematales > Treponemataceae > Treponema > Treponema parvum. The sequence goes on along the minus strand of NZ_CP054142.1, from coordinate 207,468 downwards.
TGGAATTTCGACGTAATGACGACAAAAAAAGCCGATCAAGATAAACAGGCTTCCGGCAAAAAAAATCTTTCCGCAGAGCAAGCCAAACTTATCGCCGAATCAGGAACGCTCTTATTGCGCGAACACGAACGTCCGGACGAATATTTTCCTGTTTTTGAAGGCGAAAACTTTACGGCGGTATTGTCAAGCAAGGATCTTTGCATGATTGAACATTTGGACGACATGAAAAAGTCCGGCTTGGATTCCATAAAAATCGAAGGCCGTATGAAAAGCATTTACTACGTCGCACTTGTCACACGCGCTTACCGCAAAGCTCTGGACGCTCTTGAAGGAAAAATTTCAAAGGTTCAGGCGGCGCCTTTTATTGCGGAACTTGAAAATGTCAGCCATAGAGAATCTACGACCGGTTTTTTTTACGACCGCACCGAAGCGGACAAAACCGCGTACGGCGCAAGCGACAGTCCCTACGAATTGGGCGCAATAGTCGAAGAAAAACTTACGGACGATTTTGAAAGAGAATTTTTTAAAATATCCGGGACAGCTGCTAAAGAAGTAAAAACAAAAAAGACGTCTTGCGGCGAAAAAGACATAACCTCCGGGCAAAAAAGCATGAAAAAAAAGAGCGGATGGAAATTTTACAGGCTGGAGGCGCTGAACAAATTCGATCCGAGTATGGACCTTGAAGTTATAACGCCTGAAACCGTAAGCCTTATACTGAAATCGGGTTCGTGGAAAATTGCGGATCCTGAAACGGGTCTTGAACGGACATGGGTCTGCAACGGGCATAAATGTGTTTTATACGCTCCGGACGACATTCCGACCGGAGCCCTCATACGCATAAAAGATTCAGGCTACGTCTCAGGAAAAATCCGCGTAACTTAAAAGTTTGAGTAAAGCAAAATTCAAAATCCGTCCGGCGGCACGGCTACTTAGGTTCCGCCTTGTTTTTTGTGTCGTCCGTCTTTGCGGCGTCCTCTTCGTCCCATAAAACGTCGATCGTCCGTTTTTCCACGTTCCTTATGCGCTGGAAGGTAAGACAATTCGCCCTGTGTATTATTATTCCGCGCCCGTTTGAAACATAACCTACTATGGGTTCAGGATACTCGGGATTGCAGCACTTTGCAATGTTTACAAGAAAATTTGTCGTCTTTCCTATTCTGACCTTGCCGGTGCTGCGCTTTGCTGTGCTCGCTTCTCCTGCCGCCTTGTGCCGAGTTCTCTGTTTTTTTACAGGCTGTAAAGGCGCAATTTCCGCCGAAGGTTTTCCATGCAGCAAAGGATCCGTAAAATTTACGGCGTGCTGCGTAAGCCAAGCGCGTATTTTGCTTCTTGCCTTAGAAGTCTTTACATAAGACAGCTGATTTTCCGTAGGATGCGCCTGCGGGTTCGTCAGAATTTCGATGATTTGAGTGTTTTTAAGCGGCGTTGAAAGCGGGATTATCTTTCCGTCGGCTTTTGCGCCCACTATCTTTTCGCCTATAGCGGAATGAACGTGATAAGCAAAATCTATCGCAGTGGACTCCGCCGGAAGCTGCACTACTTCTCCCTTGGGGGTAAACACAAAGATAGAATCTCCCAAAAGTTCGTTTTTAATTGCGGCAAAAAAAGCTTCGTCGGTAAGATGGATGTTTTTTAATTCCCTTAACTGATTTACGATCGTAAGATTGTCCGCAGCCACAGAATCGCGGCTCATTCCTTTTTTGTAAAGCCAATGACTGGCAACTCCGTGTTCGGCAATCGAATGCATCTTTTCCGTGCGGATCTGTATTTCAAGCGGTTTTCCTTCGCACATTACAGTAGTGTGCAAAGACTGATAACCGTTGGACTTGGGCATGGCGATGTAGTCTTTAAAGCGTCCGTCCAAAGGCTTCCACAGCCCGTGAACTATCCCTACGAGGGTATAACATTCCGGTTCGGTACGGCATATTATCCTGAGCGCAAGCAGATCGAAAAGCTCTCCTGCCTCCTTATTGCGTTTACGCATCTTTTGATAGATCGAATAGAAATGCTTTGCACGACTCGTTATGGTGACGTCGATACCGAGCTTTATTGCGGACTTTTGGATCGCCTGAACCGCTCTTTCAAGGTACTGCGCCCTTTCGTCTTTTTTCTGAGAAACTATAGCCTTAATCTGCCTGAAAACATCGGGATTAATGTATTTTAATCCGAGGTCTTCCATTTCGTTTTTTACGGTAGACATACCGAACCTGTCGGCGAGAGGCGCCCATATATCCAGAACTTCCTGCGCCACAGCTCTTTGTTCTTCAGGCGCGACGCTCGCCAAATCCCTCATGCGGTCAAGGCGGTCTGCAAGCTTTACGAGGATTATGCGCACGTCGTCGGCCATGGCAAAAAGCATCTTTCTGGTAGAATCGGCCTGCTGCAAAGTCTTATTGTTTATGTTGATATTTGTGATCCTGGTAGTGCCGGCGACGATTGAAGCGACGTTTTTGCCGAAATTGCGCTCCACATCGGCGATCGTAATTTCAGAACCTTCTGACAATACCGGCAGCGTATGAAAAAACCCTGCGATAACGCTGTCACAGTCCATTTTATTTTCCGCTAGGATATTTGCAACTCTAATCGAATGAACGTAATACGGACTGCCTCCGCTTCGAACGCCGGCGGTTTTTTCTACAAGATAATTCCACGCTTTTTCAATGCGCATTTTATCATCGTCTTTATAATAAGGGAAACGGTTAAAAAACGAATTTATGAGATCTTCGGGAGCTTCCTTGCTCTCGGACGGTTCATTCATTATATTATCCATACGTAAAACATAACAAAAATCCTCCGGACGGACAATGCAGGAGGAATAACAATAAATTATCAAAAAATAACAAAGTTTTTTTGCTTTAAAAGCCTTACAATATATATTATTTGTGACGGTTTAATACGAAAGGGATTTCGTAACTGTTTATTGCGGAATTGTTTTAACATACAGGAATTTCAAAGGACATTTTATGAGGTTAAAAAACTTCGCAGCGGCAGGTTTTATCGCTTTTTGTATTCTTCCGCTCACAGCGCAAAATCAAAATTTATCAGTTGAAGAAGCCGTAAAACTGGCTTTAGAGCAAAATACTTCTATCGAACAGAGCAAGATCAGCCTTTCAAGCGCAAAGCGCGAAAAAGCGCATTCATGGAACAGTGTAAGTCCGTCTCTCACGCTGGGCGGCGCTTATTCCAAGCCCAACGAAACGAATTCTTACGACTGGAGAATTTCAGGAACGGCGGGAATATCGCTTTTGTTTTCTCCGTCATTGTTTACGTCGATCAAGACGGCCAAACTCAATTATGAAAAAGAACTTATCTCCTACGAGCAAATGTGCCGCAGCATTGAACTATCCGTGCGCACTTCATTTTATTCGCTTTTATACGATCAGGAATATATTTCTTTACAAAAACGCCGCCTTGAAACGGCCAAACGGCAGTATGATCAGAACAGCGTAAAATACAACAACGGAAGAATTCCGGAAATCGACGTTTTATCGGCCAGAGTAAAATACGAAAAGCTGAAACCTCAGGTAGAAGAAGCGGATATTACCTTTTTGAACAACGTCGACACATTTAAAAAGCTTTTAAACATAGACGCAGACACGGATCTCACATTGTCCGGATCTTTGGACGACATTATGAACCTTGTCGAAAAAGATATCGCTTCCGGCAGAGTGGAAGACTGGGTAAACGCTTCCGTTTCCGTGCGTTCGCTTGAAAAGCAGTTGGAAGCGGCTGAGGCCGCCCTCACGGCGTCCCGTGCAGCGGTGTTCGGTCCTTCGATAAATGCCGGATGGAATTATCAGCCTTCGCTCACGGATAAGTCCAAAGGAAAAACGACGGACGGGGGCTCACTTTCTTTAAGCGTATCGATTCCCTTGGACGGACTGCTTCCGTGGTCGTCCAAAGCCGATACCGTAGCAAGCGCAAAGGACAATATCGCCGCATTAAAAATAAAGCTTGACGAAGCCAAGCGCTCCGCAAGCGTTTCCATAAACAACTACGTGCGGCAAATCAAGCAGACGCAATCGTCTATAAAATCTTTACAGATAAACGAAGAACTTGCGGAAAGAACTTATGAGATGACCCTTGACGCCTATAATAGAGGGACAAAGGATTATCTTACCTTACAGGACGCTTCCGATTCCCTGTTCGAAGCAAGACTTTCCGTAAAATCAAAACTTTACACACTTATTTCAACCATACTTAATTTGGAAAGCGTATCGGGATCACCGTTCGGAACGCTTGCCTAATAAAGAGTTTCGGAGGGAAACATGATATTTTCAAAACGCCCCTTTATAATCTCCTTAATCGTGATTTTAATAACCGTTGCCGCCGCATTATTTTTTAACACGGGCGGTAAAAACGCCTCGCAAGGCGCAAGGGGAAAAGGCGGCAAGGATTCTGCCCAAATAGAGATTGCCGTAAGAACGCAGGCTGCAGAGATAAGAACGCTTCACGACTACGTTTTAACGAACGGCGAAATTGAAGCGCTCAATTCCGTCGCCGTCTATCCCGACATCGGAGGAAAAATTTTAAGCGTGAACGTGCTTTTGGGCGACAACGTAAAGCGCGGAGATGTAATAGCACGGATAGACCCGTCCGAGCCGGGCGCCCGCTATGCTTTAAGCCCCGTCGTAGCTCCGATTTCGGGAAGCATTATTTCCACGCCGCTTAAATCCGGAACAACTGTGACGACGGGAAGCACCGTAGCGATCATAGGCGACATAAAAAACCTTCAGGTTACCGCCAAAATACCGGAAAGGTATACGGCCGTTTTAAAAACGGGGCTCAAGGCAAACATTGTTTTGCAAGCCTATTCGGATATTGTGTTTACGGCGACAGTAACGCGCGTTTCTCCCGTAGTGGACGCCGCATCCAGAACCAAAGAGATAATATTGAAATTCGACGAAGACGACACGCGCATAAACGCCGGAATGTTTGCAAATGTGACCTTATACACCCTCGATTACAGCGGCAGCATCGTAGTAACAAATAACGCAATAGTTACCAAGGGCGATAAAAAATATGTGTTTGTCGCGTCCGACGACACAGGCACGAAAGGAACTTTTGCAAAACAGAGAGAAGTCGCGCTGGGTAAGTCCGTCGACGGCTTTACGCAGATTTTGTCGGGAGTCGCCGAAGGCGAAAGAATCGTGATAGAAGGCGTGCAATCGCTCTCGGACGGCGTAAGAATTCGCGATGTTTCAGTTTCCGCAGGACAAAAGGATATGCCGGAAAATTCAAACAAGGCGGATTCCATAAATCAATCCGACAAGGGAAAACCGAAAAACAACGCTGACGCCGGCAGTAGCACTAACGGGGGCTCTAGATGAGCATTTCAAAAAAAACACTTGAACACCCTGTGCTTACGCTCATAATATTTGTTTTGCTCGGAGTGATGGGCCTTTTTACGCTTAAAAACGTGGCCATAAGCCTTTTTCCTGACGTGGATTTTCCCATGATATGGATATCTACAAGTTACAAAAACGCCGGCCCTGAATCGGTTGAAAAATCCGTCACAAAGGTTCTTGAAAGTTCCCTCGTGAGCGTAAACGGCCTTAAAAATATCACCTCCAGTTCTTCGGAAAGTTCAAGTTCCATTTCGCTTGAATTTGAATACGGAACGGATCTTGATGTGGCGACAAACGATATCCGCGACAAGATAGACAGAGTGAAGGGCAGCCTTCCCGGCGATGCGGGAACTCCCGCGATATTTAAAATCGACAGCAATTCAATGCCGATAATGCGCATTGCCGTGCGCGGTAACCGTTCAAACGACGATCTGAAAGAAATCGCAGAGAATTCGATAGTGGACGTGCTCGAACAAACCAACGGCGTCGCGGAAGCGAGCGTTTCAGGCGGTCGAGAAAAAATAGTGCGCGTAGAGCTTTCTCAGAACCGGCTTGCAGCTTATAAGCTCAATATCAGTTCCGTCATAAGCGCGATCTCCAAACAAAATCTCGAACTGGGCGGCGGAAAGATAAACGAAGGCACAAAGGATTTTATCGTACGCACGACGGGCGAATATTCCAGCATAGACGACATAAATAATGCCGTGATAACAACCGTAAACGGTTACGACGTAAAACTGAGCGATTTGGGAACGGCTTTTGAAGGTTACGAAGACAGGTCTTCCGAAGTTTATATAAACGGTGAAGAAGGCGTTTATGTTTCGGTCACAAAGCAGTCGGGAACAAATTCAGTCACCGTTGCCAACGCCGTCTACGAAAAACTGGATCAGTTAAAAAGAACCCTTCCCGCGGACATTTCGCTCGACATTATCATGGACGATACGACTTCCATCCGCGATACAATAAGCACACTTTTGACTTCTTTACAGCAGGGGCTCGTCCTTGCCGTTTTTATTCTGTTCGTCTTTTTGTGTAATTTTAAAAGCACTATAATAATCGCAGTTTCAATTCCGCTTTCAATGATCATAACCCTGCTTGCAATGCATTTTGCGGGGCTCTCCCTTAACATGATGACAATGACAGGTCTCATACTGGGACTCGGAATGGTAGTAGACGCTTCCATTGTTATGATCGAAAACATTTACGGGTACAGACAACGCGGTACAAAGCCCGTCATAGCCGCGGTTCTGGGCTCTCAAGAAATGATCATGTCCGTAGTTTCCGGAAACCTTACCACTATCTGCGTATTTCTTCCGTTTTTGCTGTTTATTTCGGAACTACAAATGATGGGACAGATGTTCAAAGGAATAATTTTTACGGTCGTCATAGCCCTAGTTTCAAGTCTCTTCGTGGCTATCTTTCTTGTCCCCGTTCTTGCAGGAAAATTTCTTCCCCTTTCAAACCGAACCGAAAATCCTGTACGGAACTCTGTTTTAAAAAGGTTTTATTCATTTTCGGCGCTGTGTATGGACAATCTTACCGCCGCTTATAAAAAAGCTCTTACTTCTGCTCTCAATCACAGGCCCACCGTCATTATTTGCTCTATTTGCGCATTGTTCCTTTCGATCACAGCATTGCGCACGATGCAAATAAACATGATGCCCCACGGCAATGACGATTCGGTTACGCTTAACATCACAATGCCCATAGGCACAAGTCTCAAAGAGACAACCCTTGTCGTACAGCAATGGGAAGAAATTGTAAAAAGAGAAGTCAAAGGCTATAAAAACCTCATCACAAGCATCGGCACGGGGAGCGGCAGGCGGTCATCCGGCGACACAACTTATAAGGGCTCCATATCGATCCGTCTTCCCGAAACAAAAGAACAGATCGACAGCGCTCCGGTAATACAACAAAAACTCCGGCAGTTTTTTAACGACTTTCCCGACGCGCAATTCAGTTTCAGCGCTGGAATGGCGCGGCAGATGGCGGGCGACGATCTTGACATCGCCATTCGTTCCGACGACCTAAATACCGCTTTACAGGTAGCCGATCAAATAAAAGAAGTTATGGACGGCATAGAAGACATAGGGGAAGCGAGCATAGACACGGAAAAAGGCCTTCCGCAAGTAGAAATAGTTATCGATCGCCCCAGAGCCTATTCCTTCGGCGTGGACGTTACAAGCGTCGCCAATGAAATTTATTACGCCATAGACGGTTACAAAGCGACAACTTACCGCAAAAACGGAAACGAATATGAAGTTGAGATCATGCTCCGGCCTGACGACAGAGCGAAAATAACGGATTTGGAATCAATCTATGTAAAAGGTAAGAACGGGCTTGTAAGCGTTGCAAATTTTGCCAGTATAAAGCGCGGCTTGGGGCCCGTAAGCATAAACCGCGAAGACCAGTCAAGAATCGTCCATGTTACTGCGGACATAGTGAGCGCTGCAAACGCAAATGTCGTCGAACAGATGATCAAAGACAAGGTGTCACAGACATTCGTAGTTCCAGATAACGTAACTATAAACTATGAAGGTTCGTGGCAGGACATACAAAAGCAAGGCTCCGTTTACGGTCTTATTATCCTGCTTGCGATAATACTCGTTTTCGGCGTTATGGCCGGAACGTACGAGTCTTTTAAAGCGCCTATCATAAATCTTACGACAATACCGTTTCTCATAATAGGAGTTGTATTCATATACAAGCTCACGGGACAGGCTCTTTCAATAATGTCGATGATCGGTGTTATAATGCTCGTAGGCATAGTGGTAAACAACGGAATCATCCTTGTCGATTACACGAACCTGCTGATAGATAGAGGATTAAAAATGAAGGACGCATGCATCCAAGCGGGATCGAGCCGACTTCGCCCGATACTTATGACAACGCTTACCACAATTTTAGGTATGCTTCCCATGTGCTTTGCAACGGAAGGTATGGCTGCGGTAGTTCAGCCCATAGGGCTTGCCGTCGTAGGAGGCCTCGCGTCGAGTACCTTTGTCACCCTGTTTTTTATACCCGTCTTATATTCATTGATAATGAACAGCGGCAAAATAAAACACAGTAAGATTCAAGTGCTTTTGAGCGGAGAGACCGACAGTAAAAAAGGAGAAAGATAAAAAGTATGCACCGTGCCGAAATCATAGCAAATCAATCAGTGCAGGACGACATTCTTGAAGCCCTTGAAGAAAACGTTCCTGAAATTCTTTATACCGTAGTTCCGTCGGTTCAAGGACGCGGCGGAGAAAACCGCAAACTCGGAACGACGACTTGGCCTGAAACAAATTTTCTTGTAATCTCATATATTGAAGACGATAAGGTTCCTGCGGTAAAGGCCGTAATAAAGGCCGTAAAAGAAAAATTCAAGAACGAAGGAATAAAATTGTTTTTTACAAAGGCGGAATCATAAAATAATATGCAACTTAAGCGCGCAAGCGGAATTTTACTGCACCCCACCTCCCTTCCCGGAAGTCCCGGAATAGGAACAATAGGAAAAAACGCCTTTGATTTTATCGATTGGCTCTCCGAAGCAAACCAAACCTTGTGGCAAATTCTTCCGTCAGGGCCTACGGGCTACGGCGATTCTCCGTACGCATCGTTTTCAACATTTGCGGGGAACCCTCTTTTGATCGATCTTGACATCTTAGTAAAAGAAGGCGTTTTGGATAAAGATCAGGCGTCGCCGCCGGAATATATACGCACAAACGGAAACGTAGACTTCGGCTCGGTCGTATATTGGAAAAAACCGCTTTTAAAGACGGCCGCAGTTCAATTTTTAACCCGCGCCGATCTGAAAACAAAAAGAAACTATGAACTGTTTAAGGCTGAAAACGCTTTTTGGCTTGACACTTACGCGGTCTTTATGAGCATAAAAGAAATTTATGACGCAAAGGCGCAAAAGGAAGGCGTCGCAAATTCCATGTGGAACGCATACTGGCCAGAGGAATTGAAAAAGTGCAATGCAGATGCAGTTGAAAAATGGCAAAAAGATTACGAAACCGACTGCGAAATTCAAAAAGCGATACAATATTTTTATTTTTCACAATGGAATGCGCTTAAAAAATATGCCAACGGCAAAGGAATTTCAATAATCGGAGACATACCTATCTTTGTAGCGTCGGACTCGGCCGACGTTTGGGCTAACCAAAAGTTATTCCGCCTGACGCCCGAAAGTCTTCCGGAATTTGTCGCAGGCGTTCCCCCTGATTATTTTAGCGCAGACGGCCAGCTTTGGGGCAACCCGCTTTACAACTGGGACGAAATGAAAAAAGACGGATATTCATGGTGGATAGATAGAATAAAAACAGTGTTAAAGCAAACCGATTACGTGCGTATAGACCATTTTCGAGGTTTTGACGAATATTGGAGCGTTCCTTACGGACAAAAAACGGCCGTACACGGTAAATGGGTAAAGGGCCCCGCATACGATTTTTTTAACGCCGTCAAAAGCGCGCTCGGCGACATACAAATAATAGCCGAAGATTTGGGAATTATTACCGACAGCGTACGAAAACTCAGAGATCATTTTTGTTTACCGGGAATGAAGATCCTTGAATTTGCCTTCGATAAAAACGAAGCGGCTCAAGGCGCCATGACCAACGCTTTTTTGCCTCACACATACGATAAAAACTGTGTAGTATATACGGGAACTCACGACAACGACACAGTTCAGGGCTGGCTTGAAAAATTGCCGCTTGAGGACAAACGCTTGATAGCGGCGTATCTGGGCTTTTCGGAAGGCGAAGCCCAAAAGAGATGTGCGGACGGAGAGCTATGCCGTGAACTCGTGAGAGCGGCTCTTGCTTCCGTTGCAAATTGGGCTATAATTCCCTTACAGGACGTTTACAGCCTCGGAACCGAGGCCAGAATGAATATGCCTTCAACGGCCGGAGGAACAAACTGGCAGTGGCGCATGGGCGAAGATCTTTTGGACAAGGAAAAAGCTCTTTGGCTTAAAAAATGCTCCGTACTTTATGCAAGAAACGTATTGTGAACTTTACAAAACGCCCTTGGTAGAAAGCACTCCGTTTATCCTTTCATCGTATTGAACCGCCGCTTCAAGCGCTTTAGCAAAAGCTTTAAAACTTGCTTCCGCGATATGATGATTGTTGTTTCCCGAAATGCAGCGCAAATGCAGATTCATCATAGCCGAATATGAAAAGGCGTAAAAAAATTCGCGGATCAGCTCCGTATCCATGTCGCCGATTTTAGGAACCGTATATTCTTCTTCAAAAACCAAAAAAGGCCTGCCGCAAAGATCTACGGCGCATAAGACTAAAGCTTCATCCATAGGAAGAATAAAATGCCCATACCGGCGAATCCCGCTCTTGTCGCCTAGAGCTTTTTTTACGGCTTCACCGAGCACGATTCCGCAGTCTTCTACTGTATGATGGGAATCCACACGAAGATCGCCCTTGCAGAGCAAATCTACGTCAAAAAAACCGTGCCGCGCAAAACCGTCCACCATGTGGTCAAAAAAACCTATTCCCGTATCGCTTTTGCATTTACCGCTTCCGTCAATATTTAAAGTAAGTGAAATATCCGTTTCTTTAGTCAGCCTGTGAATTTGAGCCGTACGTTTTTCCATATTAACTTCCAAAGATATCTATTATAAAGGCCTAAAAGACCTTACCCGCAATTTTATTAATTTGCCGTATTACGATCTCAACAATAAAAATATAAATTATAAAAAATCGGCTGTCAACGCGCGCTCACATTAGACGCGCAGAACCGGTGCAAACGGGACAATGATAACGCTGCGGTAAAAGTTTCAGTTTATTCAATATCGTAAACTTCACCGTATTTTACGATCGTAACATCTTTATAACCCGCCTCGGAAAGATGCTCTATGAAACTTTTTTGAGCGTCCGCTTCGCCGTGCACAATAAAAATCTGCTTTAAACGGCTTTTGTCGATAGAATTGAGCCAATTTATCATTTCCGAATAATCCGCATGAGCGCTGAATGCGTTTATCTGCTCAACTTTCGCCCTTACCTGGTACCAGTCGTTGAGAATTTTAACTTCTTTTTCTCCGTCCCGAATCCTTCGCCCCAAAGTATTCTCGGCCATGTAGCCTACGATCAAAACGGTATTGTCGGGATTGCTTATATTGTTTGCCAAATGATGGAGAATGCGCCCCGCTTCACACATGCCGTCCGCGCTTATTATTATCATGGGGCCGCTCTTGTCGTTAAGCGACTTGGATTCTTCTACGCTCGTTATATACGATATGACTCCGAAGCCGAACGGGTTTTTATGGTGCTTTAAAAACGCTTCATGCGTTTCATTATCATAACATTCAGGATGAAGACCGAATATTCCCGTCGCGCTCACGGCCATTGGAGAATCCACATAGATCGGAATTTGAGGAATTTTCTTTTGATCCACCAGTAGGTGAAGATAGTAAACCAATTCCTGGGCGCGTTCTATCGCAAACGAAGGAATTATTATCTTGCCTTTACGGACGACGGCACTGTTTACAATTTTTTCAAGTTCCTGCATCGCAAAATTTTTGTCTTCATGCAAACGGTTTCCGTATGTGCTTTCAAGGAAAATATAATCCGGAGCGGGAACGTCTTTTTCGGGATTTCTGATTATAGCTTTGTCGGGGCGTCCCAAGTCTCCCGTATATAAAATGCGTATTTCATTGCTGCCGCTCTTGGACAAAGCCGCAGGAGCGTTAAGCCCTCCGTGCCTGCCCTTTATCGTAACATAGGCATAGGCGGAACCTAAAATATGCCCGGCGTCAAAAAATTCAAGCTGAACGTCCGGCGAGATATACATTTTTCGTCTATAAGAAAGAGTTATGATCTGATCCGCAGCCTTCGTACAGTCGGCTTCATTAAACAAAGGGCTCCAATTAAATTTTTCACCTTTTTTTGCCGCCCTTTTTGCTAAATATTCCGCGTCGCGGGCCTGTATGCGGGCACTGTCCATCATAACAAGATTTGCAAGATCTCGCGTTGCCGGGGTTGCGTAAATATTGCCTTCAAAACCGTGTTTTACAAGAATCGGCAAGAGCCCGCAATGGTCGTAATGCGCATGCGTCAAAATCACAGCTTCAAGTTTATCCGTAGGAAAAGAAAAACTCCTGTTTTTTTCATCCGAAATGGCTCTTTTGCCCTGAAAGGCGCCGCAATCGATCATGTACGAGCGTCCGTTCATTTCAATAATATGTTTTGAGCCCGTAACCTCTTGGGCGGCGCCCAGCGAATACAAAGATATTCCCATGTTCCCTCCTGAACTGTCGGTTACAGTTTAAACTTACAAACGACTTGCAACAAGAGCCGATTTGCAGATTTTACTCATTTCCTGTATAATTTTACGATGTATACGAGGTAATTTTGTATTCACGACAGATCACGCAAGCGCCGAAAAAACTTATCCGCAACGGGAAACCTCTTTTTGGAACCTATTCGGGACTTACCGAAAAGCTTGACATAAAAGGAGTAAAATTTCCTTTCGGCATAATTCCGCTGCCTACGTTCATAACAAATTTTGCAATACGGAGCCAGCTCTTTGTCGCTTTTAATACCGAAAATTATATAGGACAGATCGCATTTTTTGACGCAAAGCTGTTCGGTTATTGCGAGGTCGTATTCTGGGATACACAGACAAACGCAAAATCCGTGTACAACGCTTTTATAGGGCCGAGAAAACGTCTTATTCCCAAAAATCTTAAAAAAGGAATCTGCATTTGTTTTAAAAAATCGCATTATATAAAAATAGGATGGAACCGGGCACACAAAAGAATTTCCATGTTTTTCAGCCTTGCCGGAAATCCTTCCCGACCGAACGCGGGAGCGCTGCTCACCGCAAACACCGACGATTCTACGGACATTATTTCCGTAATGCCGGCTCCTACGCTCAGAAGATGTTCGGCGACATGGTTAAACACTTTTTCCGTCCATGGAAATTTCTTTGTAAACAAGGACAGCAAGGCAAAGCTCTCAAACAACTGTTCCGGCTATGCAATCATCTCCATAAACCGCTGTTATTATAAACTGCACGTAAAATACAATAACGTAACGGGGCTCGGCAATTACGATAACAGGCGCTTGTCGTTCCGATTGACAACAAGTTCCTTTGACGCCAGAAACACAAACAACTGCAATTCCAATTTTTTGTTTTTAGACAAAGAAGTTACTCCTTTGCCCCAAGTATTCATCACGCATCCTTTCGGGATGGATAAAAGATGGATCATTCAAGACACGGAAAATATGATAGATCTCACTTTTACACCCGTTTCTGAAAATCTTCGCAAAATGAACACTGTGGTGTTCAGAACGGTTTATCACACTATATACGGTTTTTTTGAAGGAACGCTTTTAACAAAAGACGGCGAAAAACTTTTTCTTAAGAGTTTTCCGGGTATCGTTCAGGCAACTATGCTTCGTCTATAGGGAGAATTTTTATGGCTGATGAAAAAAAATACCTTGAACCCGGGACTCTCGAAAATACCCGCAAAAACATAGGAACAATAAACAAAGAAGAAGCCGCTCAAATGATAAAGGTTTTAGGCGGTGAGATTTTGGAAGAAAAGCCTGTGACGTCTCCCCTGCAATTCACATCTACGGCTTCCCGCAGCGCAAAACCTCCCAAACCCCGCTCGCCACGGCCCGAAGCGGTGCGAACGCCGGCGGAAGCCGCCATGCTTTCTACAATGTCCGTAAACCGCGCCTCAAAAAGCGCTCCAGTTTCAAATAAAAAAACTTCCGGCATGCCCAATATTTCTCCCCAGGACTGGCTTGCAGTGGATAAAGTGATGATGTCGCCCGAATACAAAATAAAAACGGATTACGGCATATTCAACTTTATACGCCTTCTGCAAAAAGACGGACTTTTACGGATAGACAGGAATTTCGCCAAAAACACGCTCGACCGCCACATAAGTCACATGGAAGCCTTTGTTACGCTCATACGGACAATAATCAACCTTTCTCCGGTATCCTATCAGGCTAGAATAAGATCCGACGACAATTCCAGATTCAGACTGTTGAACAAGGCGGAAAAATGGGACGTATATGCCTTAAGATCGCTGTACAACGATATTAACTTATACCATGTGCAGATCCCGGACCTAATGCCGTTTATAAAGGCAATCTACAGCATGCTTGTCCAAATACTTTTTTTAGGCGAACGTCGAGTTACAATGCTCCTAAAAGAAATTTACGAAGACCTTTCGCTTTATCCGGACGTAAAAAAACCTCTTGTCACAGCGACGATGAAAGATACCCATCGCGAATGGCTTTATTTATATTCTCAAATAGTGAAAGGCCTTTATCCTTTGCTCTATTGCATGTGCGGCGGCCCGTTTCAGAATTTCGAGACATTCTTTTCGAACAGGGCGGCAGCAATCCTTAAATTCACCGAAAAATCGCGTTTTGACATCCTCCTGCCGGAAGCCGAAGCTACGATTCCTCCCGCTTATGAACAAGCGGAACAAAAAAAGGAAGATGTGCCGCCTGCGCCGGAGGAAAAGGAAACTCAAGAAAAAGAGCAAAAAGAAAAGGTTCGAAAAAAACTTGTTAAGACCGGCATAAAACTCCTTGACACCCTTTTCCCGGACGCCGGATTTACAAAGCTTGAAACACATCCGGACATGTATCCGTATTTTCAGCCCCTGTTTGAATTTCCCGACGGATTCAATCTTCTTTCACCTGAAAATCCGCTTCAAGTGCTGGTGGTTCTCCTTCGCATAATGGAAGACCTGTTTCAGGGATGCCGCAACATACGTTTTGTTTTCGACAGCGACGCGCGCCAAAGAGACGATCAGGATTCCATACTCACGGTTTTAAACGAATGGAACGCTTACAGAGAAGTTTTATTTGATAAAACATATTGTCATACACTAAGAAATTTCGTGACGGAACAGTACACCAAGAGGGATTTTTGTCACACACAATACGGCAGGGCTATGCAAAACAAACTCTTTTGGTTTATAAAATATCACTTTCTGCCGCTTTATACATTTGACAAACTCGTACTTGAACGTCCTGAGCACAACAATACATACCGCCCTTTACATTCCAGGACGAACTTTATCTGTGATTTTTTTACCGAACTCGCCCATAATGTGGATATAACGGCTAAAACCGAAAACGCGTCCATAACAGGCATTCAAAATCCGTGGGATCATTACAGTTTCGACATTCCTAATACGGTATCCAAAAGACTTGACGTCTTGTTGATGGCCAACCGTACCGGCAAGGGCATGACCGCAACGAACATAAATCTCATCAAATACACGCTTTGCATCTGCGCCGTTTTGGATTGGTGGATAAACGACGGCGACAGCCCTGCTTATCAATGCGATCAGTTTAAATTTTATCGGGTTTCGCTTGAAGACGGAGGGCCTCTGTTTACGGTAACGCTAAGAGACGATCAGCAAAAACTGTTTCTTGAAAACTTCAAAAAGTTGACCGCGGAGCAAAACAAAAAAAAGCAGACATAAGAGCGGCAGCGCGTCGCGGAGGCTTGCAAGGGGCGCAAAGCGCGAAGTTTCCCGCGCAACGGCAGCGCGCCCGCGGCTCTTATAGTTGAACGCCCGTCTTTATTTTTTCAAGGAATCTGGAAAGTTTTTTTCCCTCAAGAGGATTCGGTCTGCCTTCAAGAATTTCCTGCAGCGCTTTCATTTCTTCACCGGAAAATCTTACGCCTCTTTCCATGTGATTTTCGAAGGATTTTACCGCCAAAGGAGCGACCTTCCTTGTAAGTTCAAGCAAAACCTTTGCGTATTCTCTTATCTCATACTGCGCATGGGTTTCCAAGCGGAGCTTTAAAAAATGAAACAGATTATGTAAATCCATCTCCCAATAGAATTCCGTATACAAAGAAAGGGGCAGGTTTATTCTGGCTATTTCGCGCGCAAGGCCGCCGTCAATAAGGCTTTCGTATTCTTCATAGGCGCGTTTTTGTCCCTCGATAAATTTATTTTGAATTTTTTGAGCTTCTTCGGCCGGAAAAGCTTCTTTAGAACGACCCTGCTTATTATCGGGACTTTGCGGAGCGATATTTTCAAGCGATGGAACGTAAAATTCTTCTTCCATTATGGAATAGCGCCCAGATATTTCATTCATCCGGCCCGTTCTGTGGCGCACCCACTGACGCGCAACAAAGATCGGCATTTTAACGTGGAACGTAAGAACGACCTGCTCAAACGGAGAAGTATGCTGGTGCCTTAAAAGATAGTCGATCAAAGCGGAATCTTCCGACACCGTTTTAGTGCCGGCGCCGTAAGAAACGCGGGCCGACTGCACGATCCGCTGATCGCCGCCTAAATAATCTACTAAGCGAACAAAGCCCTTATCAAGGACGGGAAACTCCTTATCAAGTATTTTTTCCGCTTCCGGAACTACACAATGCGACATCACCTACTCCATGTTTTCGGCTTTATCGTCGTCTGATACTTCATCCGCTTCCATAACGATGGGCGCATTCTTAAAAGAATACCGGGCAATAAAAACCGCAAAGGCAATAAGAAGGATTCCCAGAATTCTGACTATTAAAACGCCTATTCTGCCCGGAATCGCAAAAAGCAAAACGGAAAGTAAAATCGAAATTATAATTTCAATTACGTACGGACCTGCGGGAATGCCCGCAGCTTTCAGCTTAAATACGGCGAATATTTCCAGAAGAGCCGACAAAATAAGATATACTCCAAGAATGTATAGCATTATTGTCCATACGGTTGCAGCAAGGACAAGCGGCAGCGATACGGCGGCAAAACCTATTACAATCGATAAAAGGCCGCGGATTAAAATATTCTTTTTAAAATAAGGATCGTCGATAAGAGTTCTTACGACTGCGAAATTTATGATTCCGTCGATTACGGCTCCTATGCCTAAAATAATGACGATCGATTTTATAAATTCTTGCGGGGACGTAAGAACCATAACCCCTATTACGGCAGCCAAAAAAGCAATGATAATGCCTGATCTTTTCATGTTTTCCATATTCCCATTATATCATAATAATAAAAAGTCATAAATAGGTTTTTAAAGGCAGTTTTAAGGTTCCTTAAAATTATACGGCGAGTACATCTTCAGATGTAGGAGCTGTATAATTCGTGCGCGAGCGCGCACCGTTGATAAGCGACGTTTCGGCTTTGCCCGAAACTCGCAGTTTAACGAGACGGCGCCATATAGCCGTCGAAGTTAAACCTTCCTTAAAAATGGCGTGCTCAAGCGAGACACAGGTAATTTTAAAGGACATCTTGATTCATTGGCGACACTTCAGTTAAGATCACTGTGTCAAAAAGATACATTATTTTGTGTCAAATAAACACAATAGATTCTTTACGCAGCGCAACTCTAACACAACTTAAAAAAATCAAGTTCTGTGCCTCCTTTTATCCGTTTTTTTTCGCATTTTTAGCGGATTCGGCCGCTTATTCTACTCCATGTCCGCATATTTTGCTTATTTTGCAGAGTGGAAAAAGTTGGCACGGTATTTGCTAAGTAGTAAGTGTAAGGCGAAACCCTTTCAGAAACGAAAGAGCGCCGCCGAACATCGGCAAAATAAAGCCGCTGCAAACTTAAATATTATACGGATGTAAAAAGTCCGAACGGAGGATTTTATGAACGAATTATCACTTTTTAACACATTTTTTAACGACGCTTTTGGTGCAAACGGACTTCCCGAATTCAACTTCCACGCAACTCCCGCAGTTCCGAAAGTTGATGTAAAAGAAACCAAAGACAATTATCTTCTTGAGATGGATCTTCCCGGCCGCACCGAAAAAGACGTGAACCTTGAGCTGGATCACAATGTTCTTACGATCTCTTCGCATAAAGAAGACACAAAAGAAGAACATTCCGGCAAAAACGAAAAGGAAACATGGCTTATCCGCGAACGCAGGGTTTCCGATTTCAGCAGGCGGTTTACGCTTCCCGACGATGTAAACGGAGAAAAAGTTGCGGCTACATTTAAAAACGGAGTTCTTCTTGTGACGATCCCGCGCAAGGCTTTGCCCTCTCCCAAACGGATCGCTATAGAAACGAAGTAAAAAGCTGCCGTGCAAAGGCTTTTTAAGGCTTAACAACAGCTTGGAAATTAAAAGGGCTGCCTTTAAAAGTAATGTACTTTTGAGGCGGCTCTTTATTTTTATTGAGCACTGTAGAAATCGTGGATGTCGCAATACGCTAGATTACCGTTTCACGAAATCTTCGATCCGTAATTCCCGTATTTTCTCATATACATCTACAAAAAAAATCATTAGAATATGTAATCATGGATGAAGAGCGTTATACCGCCGTTGAAATAAAACTTTCCTATCTCGAAGATCTTGCCGAAAGTCTTCAGAAAGAAATTCTTCGCCAAAGCCGCGCAATGGAAGCTTTAAAAAACGAAAATAAATTGATTTTGGAAAAGCTGCGCAGCATATCGGACAGAATGGAAGAAATTCCCGATAAAAGACCGCCTCATTATTAACCTATCTATGAAATTTAATAAGGATTTTCAAACGAACATATATGAAAAAAATGGAAATTCCTAGAGTGGGAAAAAAGACATTTCGTGAAAATCACGGAAAAAGCGGAAATAGAAGAATTGAAATCCTTTTTGAAGACGAACACATAATCGTAGTGATTAAGCCAGAAGGAATGCTGTCCGTACCGTATGCGGGGAGCAGCAAAAAGACCGTCATAAACACGCTTGAAGATATCATGCACAAAAACGGCGCCTATTCATCAAGGCATAAACCTTACGCAGTACACCGGCTTGACCGCGACACATCGGGCGTAATGATGTTCGCCTTAAACGAAACCGCGCAAAGAAAAATAATGAATAATTGGAATACAATGGTCACGGAACGGCTTTACAGGGCCGTAGCCGAAAATTCCGCAAGAAGACCGCTCCCCGATACAGGGACGATCGACAGTCCTTTATCCTACAACAAATACAATATAGGATTTGTTCCCGCCTCTAAAAACGGACAATCCGGGGCAAAAATCGTTCCCGCAGTCACACGCTATAAAGTGATCGCACGCGGCAAAACTCATACGCTTTTTGAACTAAGCTTGGAGACAGGAAGAAAAAATCAGATCCGGGCGCATTTGGCGTCAAAAGGATATCCGCTGTCGGGCGATAAGGCTTACAGGGCAAAAACAAATCCGTTCGGAAGGCTCATGCTCCATGCGCGGACTCTTCGTTTTTATCACCCTTTTACAAATGAGCTTATGACATTTGAATCGCCCGAACCTGAAGAATGGATGGCCTTTGTAACAAAAAGATCTTAAAGATCACCCCGTCCGATCAGCTTCGTTCCGCTTTGTTTTCTTTCGGCTCTAAATGCTTTGCGGCATTTTCCTGAGCGCGAACTTCTTTTTGCTCTCTGCCGGGCGAAGTAAGACATCCGGGAGGAATATAAGCGCAGCCGCCTGAAATTCGGCTTATATCCTTATATCCGCGTAAAATTTTATGTATAATTTTTTTTACGGTATTAAAAATATTGTCCTCCAAAATTCAACAGTCGAACAAAATATCAATTTTAAAAGACTGTTGGATTCGTGTGCGTGCCCCGCAACGAGCGCGTAAGCGCGAAGTTTCGAGCGGCGCACAGTCCAATAAACGAATTTCCCCTCCGTATATTATACTATATTTTTCACACTTCCACCCGCACGACGATACCGCCACGCCCGTTTTGCGTATCGCCGATGCGCGCGAGTTTTGCGTTAAAACGAAAGGTATTCGGCTTGGCGGCGCGAAGGATCGCGGCTCCTGTCGCCCTGATGTACCCGGCGCGCTGCAACCCCGCATTGCCGCGGGCTTTTTCGCAAACGTCTTCCACCGAAACGGAAACCGCATTGGCGTCATGGGGATTGTACGGTTCGGCTTGGACGCTTACACGGAGCGAGGCATAGAGCTTTTTCTTTGCGTCTCGCACTTTTTGCGTTCCGTTTAAAATATCGTCGCCGATTTTTTGAGAAAGAGCATCGTCTAGGAAATCGGATCCGTCGTTCCAGCCGTAAAAGTTCGTCCCGACTATGCCGATCGTAAACGCCGTATTGTGATTTTTAAAATACCGTATGAACATCTGTTCGGGCGTTTCGTTTGTGACATCCGGTTTTAAGACATCTTTCGCCGCGCAATACAACAAAAACCCGGTATCCGTTTTACCTGCGCCAAGCATCGCATTCTTTTTATACAGCGCGGCAAACGCAGCGGCGTCGCTGTGAGTGCGCCCGTATATCCACGCAAAAAGCGCTTCGGCTGCAACCGGCTTTACGATAAAGAGCGTAAGCTGCGGAAAATTCATAAACAGAGCCGTCCGGCGCGCAAGCAGTTCCGCAGCAAGTAAAGAATCGCCGTTTTCAACTGCAATCAAAAGCGCGCCGACATGCGTCAAAAAAGCAAACGTATCGGCATCCGTGATTTCAAAATCGTTTGTAAGATACACGCGGATAACCCGGCACAGATCTTCGTTCATGTAGGTGTACCATGCGCTCGAAAAATAGGGGCTTCCGTCAAGCGTCTGCATCGTGTTAAGTACGCCGTCTTCTACGCCTTCAAGTTTTCCGCAAAAATCAAGCTGCCCGGCGCGCGTCCGGTTAAATCCCCAGTAGAGGGAATCCGTCTTTCCTGTCGCCAGAACGATGACATCCGCATCGCTATGATTTTTCATGTTTGTCATATAAACCTCCAATATAGAATATTCTGTCGCATGACGAAAACATCGGCTGCGTGGTTGTATATAAGAAGTATATAACGAGAGATGTGTCAGGGAGTGATACAGGTAAAGTTTTTTTCTTCGATCAAAACGGGTAAAAAGTTAAAAAAATCGTTGGCGGCATATTGCCGATTTTTTCTCGGAATAATTTTAGGTTTACCGTATTCCGTCAATACAGCTTACTCATTTTCCGCACTTCCTCTTTTACCGCTTCGATAAGCTCAGCCGGATTAAGCACGGTAACGGCGCTCCCGAAGCTCATAACCCAGTGCAGCGCTTCCGGCAGTTGATTCGTTTCAAATGAAAGATACACGCTGCCGTCGCCGTTGTGTCGAAGATGCTGCGTCCGGTGCCAGCTACGTTCTAAAATATACGTACTTATCTTTTCGTCGAACAAAAGCTCTATTTTTACAGGAGCGCAGTCGGTATTCCAAACGCCGAATTCGCTGTCAAAATATTTTTCGGGGCTGAAATCTTTCGGGCGCTCAAAACGATCTTCCGTCGTTTTCGGATTTTTCATTCGGGAAAACGCGAATATCCTGCACTCTTTGTGTTTTAAACAATGGGCGAGCATGTACCAGTTTCCCTTTTGGCATATCACGTGATAGGGCTGCGCGACCCGCGCGCGGTATGTCTTATCGCCGAGCGATCTGTATTCAAAAGCGAGCGTGCGCTGCATTTTCAAGCCTTCAAAAACCGCATAAAAAACACCGTTTTCTATCTGCGGCAAAGGATCGCTTATAAAGCTTAAATCCTTCGATAAAAAAAACGAATCGACGGAAACTTCTTCGGGCATCAGGTTTATAATCGTATCGAAGATATTTTTCATGGACGATTCGAGCGGCGTATTTCGATACTGTTCCAACAGCGGAATAACCGCTGAAACCGCGAACAGATCGCCTTCGGACAGCATGACGCTCTTTATAAAAAATGTCGGATCGGTATAATAATAACCGCGTTTTTCTTCGTCATATTCAAGCGGCGCGTTGTACCGGTCTCGCAAAAAGTCGATGTCGCGCATAATCGTGCTGCGCGAAACTTCAAATTCTTTACATAAATACGGCGCATTCGGAAATTTTCCGCTGCGGATAATTTCGTCGATTTTAAGAATGCGAAAGACTTTAACTTTTTCTTCGCGCTCTTTTTTTATCTTTTGTACCATATCGTTTATCAGTATAGCACCGATTTATAAAAACGCGCTAAAAATATTTTCCGCTGCCCACCAGCGCTCCCTGACACGCCCAACAGGACGCGAAGGATCGCAGCTCCGGTCGCGCGGATGTACCCGGCGCGCTGCAGCCCCGTGTCGCCGCGGGCATGCCAAAAGCTTGATCCAAAGCCCAAAAATACAAAAAATCATTCCCTACTTGAATAATATGAGTTAAAAATTTATTATTAATTATGGCTAAGACCGTAGATGTATTCGCGACGGATACACTTACAGAAACATTTATCGAAAAATCAGTTCTCAACGCCGGAAGGAAGATCTTACAGGAAAAAAATATCGCAAAGATCGAGGAATTCGCTCTTAAAATAGCGGGCGCCTTTGGAGTGAATGATTCCGTTTCAATTTCCGAATTTGCCGATGAAAAAAAACTGATAGCCAGTTTTAACGATAATATGACGCTTTTGATCCAAAAAACCTGGGTGGAAAAATCCGATGCGGAACTTAAAGAGCAGGTTTTATATCAGCTTGAGCAGTTTTGTTCTCTCATTGATTTTGATACGTGGAACAAAGCGTATTCTCCGTTTTTAAAAATAATATACGATGCGGTTTATCTGATGTTCGGCAGTCAGGCAAAACAGGAAGATTTTCTTGAATACGCTTTCCGCATAGATCCCGGATTCGGGATTTTTTGGTGGTATATCCAGCTGCTGCCCCAAGAAACGGATTGGACGTCGGAAAAATGCAGGATTATAATTTTATTGGGTATGTATTTTCTGGCTAATTACTAGAATTCGACAGTCCGGAGTTTTACAGCTCCGTTTTTTTATGTAAAATGGTTAAATATGGATATTACGGCTGTCTGTAAGGGTTTGCGAAAAAGTTCAAAGATATTGGCAGGGCAAACGGCAAAACAAAAAAACGACGCCCTCGCTTCGGTCTGTAAGGCTATTGAAAAACGTCGAAAAGAAATTCTTAAAGCTAACGAAAAAGATATAAAAAAGGCCGCTCTCGCGGGAATGAGCGAAGCGCTCATAGAACGGCTTTCTCTGGACGATAAAAAGATCGACGGAATAATAAACGGCATACGGACAGTCATAGCGCAGTTGGATCCGATAGGAGAAGAAATTTCCGGGTGGAAGATGCCCAACGGAATATATATCCGTCAAATCCGTGTTCCGATCGGAGTAGCCGCCATTATTTACGAGTCGCGTCCTAACGTAACGGCAGATGCGTTTTGTCTTGCTTACAAAAGCGGTAATGCGATCTTATTGCGGGGTTCGTCTTCCGCGCTTTTTTCAAATAAAGAAATAATAAGAGCGATAAAAGAAGGACTCTCATCTTGCCCGGACGGCGTTTCCGGTGCGGTGGAGCTTGCGGATTGTTCGGATCGAAGCGACGTTGACCGGATACTTAACGCGGTCGGCCTGATCGACGTAGTTCTGCCGAGGGGCGGCGAAGGCCTTATAAAAACGGTTGTGGAAAAAGCAAAAATTCCCGTCATTCAGACGGGGAGCGGCGTTTGTCACATTTACGTAGACAAAACAGCGGATAATGTAATTGCCGCCCGTATTGCGGAAAATTCCAAAATACAGCGTCCAGGTGCCTGCAATGCCGTTGAAACCGTTCTCGTTCATAAAGATGAAGCTGATGAATTTTTGCCGCTTTTGGAAAGGCAGCTTGCAGGCCGGGTACAGCTTCGCGCCGACGGAAGGGCTTTTGAAATTTTGCATTCCGAAGCTAAAAAAAACGGAAGGGATTGTGTAATAAAAGCGGATGACAAAGATTTCGGATTTGAATTTTTAGATCTAGTTTGCGCCGTAAAAACGGTGGATTCTTTGGAAGAAGCCGTTTCGTTTATAAACGAACACGGAACGAAACACTCGGATTGCATAATAACCAATGACCTTGTCAGTGCCCGTAAATTTCAGCAGCAGGTAGACAGCGCATGCGTTTATGTAAACGCTTCCACTCGCTTTACGGACGGAGGGGAATTCGGGTTCGGAATGGAACTTGGAATAAGCACTCAAAAACTTCACGCACGAGGCCCCATGGGGATAAGAGCTCTTACGACTACAAAATTCCTGATTGACGGAGAAGGACAGATCAGATGAGCGATTCGGGAAACGGAAAGATACTTGCCGAAGTTGTATCGCGGTCAAGAAAGATCATCATAAAGATCGGCAGCAATACGCTTGCAAAAGAAGACGGCACTGCAAATTTTGAATTTATGCAGAGCTTTTCCGCACAATGTAAGAATTTGATAAACAGGGGAAAACAGATAGTGTTGGTTTCTTCCGGGGCGCAGGTAAGCGGTATTTCAACTATATCCGGCTGGGCTCATAAAAGGGACGTACATTATCGGCAAGCTTTGTGCGCCATAGGGCAGGTCGAGCTTATGAATAACTGGAGAAAAGCCTTCGGCGAACAGAGTTTGCACATAGGTCAGCTTCTTTTAACAAAGGACGATTTTGCCGACGATCACCGCACTTTAAATATCCGAAATACGTTGTTCACGCTTGTAGACGAAGGCGTTATTCCCATTATAAATGAAAACGATTCGGTTTCTTTTGACGAAATCCGTATAGGCGATAACGATAATTTGAGCGCTTTGACGGCAATTTTGTGGAGTGCGGATTTGCTCATATTGTTCAGCGATATCGACGGAATATACACCGATAATCCTAAGACGAACAAGGATGCAAAACTTATAGAAACCGTGAGCGACATAGAAGATCTTAGGAAAAATATAAAAATCGGAAGCGCGAACGATTTCGGTTCCGGAGGAATAGAAACCAAGCTCCAAGCCGCCGAAAAGACGACATCATACGGGATTCCGATGATCCTAGCTAACGGAAAACAAAACGACAGCCTTGAGCATATTGCCGACGGACGCGGAAAAGGAACATTATTTTTGGCGGATGAAAAATGTCTTATCCGCGCGGTCGGAAGAGGATAGTATTCGGCCGATTTTATAACACAATTTGGGAGGAAGTATGAAAGATATTGCAAACATTACGATAGGCTGTATAGGAGCCGGAACAATGGGAAGCGCGCTTTTAAAAGCTATGACAAAAATCATAAGACCTGAAAAAATATTTGTTTCTTCCCTTAATTTTGAAAACGCAAAAAAGTTTTCCGATGAAACAGGATGCACGGTCTGTAAAACCAATGCGGAAGTCGCTTCTTTTTCGGATTTTTTATTTTTGGGAGTAAAACCGTCCGTAGTCTTTCAGGTTTTAAACGAAATAAAGTCTTCTTTAAGAAATTCTTCGGTCATAATATCAATGGCGGCGGGAATTCCTCTTGAAAAACTCCAGACGGCGGCGGAAGGTTTTTCCGTCATGCGTATAATGCCTAACATGAGCGCGCTCGTGGAACAGGCGATAACGGCTCTGTGTTGTTCCGCCGACGTATCTGCAGACGACATTGAAGTTGTAACAAAACTGCTTGAATGCGCGGGCAAGGTAGAAAATGTCAGCGAAAGTCTGATGGACTGCGTTACTGGCGTAAGCGGTTCAAGCCCGGCGTTCGTGTTTATGTTTATCGAAGCGCTCGCGGATGCGGCCGTGCGTTACGGAATGCCGCGTCAGCAAGCCTATGTCTATGCGGCGCAGACGGTAAAGGGCGCGGCTTCAATGGTATTGGAAGACGGAAGATGCCCGGCTGCATTAAAGGATGCCGTTTGTTCTCCCGCAGGCACAACTATAGAAGGGGTCGCTTGTCTTGAAAAAAACGGGTTCCGAAGCGCTGTGATTGAAGCCGTCAGTGTCGTCTGCGATAAGGCAAAAAACCTGAGTAAAAAGTAGAAGGCTAAAGGTAAAGGGACTGTCCTGGAAGTCGTACTGTTACGGCGCGATCCTGGGCTTATCGGAAAGAGTTCCCCGTGTGCGAAAGGACGCGCAACCGGATTACGACGTTTCCCGAAAGGCAAACCGCATGTTAAACAACATCGGAATAATAAGCTATCGTGTAAGCGGCGATCTCTTTAAAACCGCATTTTTTATATAACTCATACGCATTCGTATTTTTGTCTTTTACAAAGAGGACGCAGTTTTTTTGATTTGAAAAAAGAAAAGAAATGAGGCTTTTTAAAACGGCGAAGGCAAGTCCTTTTCTGCGGTATTCGGGAACGGTGTATATCCCGCCTAGCTGAGCCCATTCCCAAGAAAGCGAGGACGTTGCGGCTTTTGCAACTGCGGAACCGTCTTTTGTAAAGGCTGCAAATATATATTGCTCTTTCATTCGGCCGGAAAGCATGTATCGGCAGATCACAGGATCTGCCTTGCGCCCGAAAGGCAAAACTTCTTCTTCCTGGTACGCTGTTTCCAGAGGCAAAAGATTTAAGACGTCCGCTTGTGTACAGCGTCTGATTTCTACATCGAGAAAAGCCTGACAAATTTTTTTTTCGCTTTCACAAAAACCGTTGTTCTTTAATTCCATCAGACGGTAAGAATTTTTTATTTTATATTTTACATTGTTTATCTTTTCAAGAGCGGAAATAAGATATGCCGAACCGACAGCTTCGCCGTTGATGCCGGAAACGGAATGTTTTTTTAATACTGCGGCGACGTCATTTTTTAAAAGATCCGTTTGAAATTCTTTAGGAATATAGTGCATGAGCATATTCCCGCCGGATAAAGCGATAACGCCTTTTATTTCACCTTTTATCCGGTTATAAAGCGCGTAAACGGAAGTTTCTTTTTTTTTCAAGGATTGAATGAGAGCCACGCAAAAAGGTTCATGTTTTTTTAAAAAATCATGTATGGCTTTATCTTCACGGTCTACCGGAATAAAATTCATAAAGCTTGAGAAGGCAAAGATTTTGCAAGGTAAAAACCCTGTATGGAATCGCAGCCCAATTCTTTTAAAAGATCGAACTGATGATCCGTTTCAACTCCTTCGGCTATTACTTTAATGTCCAATCTATGGGACATGTCTATTATCGCCTTTACGATATTTACGCCGGACTTGTCTTTGGGAATCGGATCTATAAATGATTTGTCTATTTTTAAAAGGTCAAGGGGCAAAAGGCGCAGGTAATTAAACGACGAATAACCCGTTCCGAAATCGTCAAGAGCGATATGAATTCCCATATTATGTATGGCCGTTAGTTTTTCTATTACGGAATCAAAGGAATTTATAGCTATAGATTCCGTAACCTCGATTTCAAGTTTATCGGACGGCATACCGGTTTCTTTTATAACGGAGGCTAAATTTTCAATAAACAGAGGATGT
The DNA here is from genome assembly GCF_017893965.1 of Treponema parvum. Classification (NCBI taxonomy): domain Bacteria; kingdom Pseudomonadati; phylum Spirochaetota; class Spirochaetia; order Treponematales; family Treponemataceae; genus Treponema; species Treponema parvum. Next base: position 180,047 of record NZ_CP054142.1, on the reverse strand, counting down.
TCAAATTGTACCGGTGAAATATTAACCGAGAGCAAGGGAGAATTATACATGTCCTTTATGACTTTAAGATATTGATTTATGCTTTCCCGTAAAACCCACTTTCCGAACGTTATGATGTCGCCGTTTCTTTCCATGATAGGAATAAAGACTGAAGGTCGGATGTCGCCGAAATCCTTTGAGGTAAAATACGAGAGAACTTCGAATCCGCGAAGCTCTTTTGTATCCGTATTGAATTGCGGCTGGAATAAAAGCGAAAAAGTTGAAATCTTTTGAAACTCTTTTTCATTTTCGTCCAGGGCCTGCACCGGCATTATTCCGCTGTCAAGATCCTCCAGCGTGTAATGAATATCCGTTTCCAAAGCTATGCTGTTTCGTAACACGTTGTTAAAAATGACGATACGGTTTTTACCGCGTTTTTTAGCTTCGTACAAGGCCATGTCCGCATATCGAAGAATTTCAGAATCGTTTTGCGCATGTTCCGGAAAGCGCGCAATACCTATGCTGCATGTTACGGAATAATTTTTATTCTTGTATATGAACGGCCGTGTTATACCGATTTTTATTTTTTCGGCCGTTAAAAGCAGTTGTTCATCCGTGTGAGATTCGGAAACTATCAAAAGAAATTCGTCGCCGCCCATACGTCCCAAAAGCATGTTCGGTTCTACATAACAGGCAATATTGTGCACGACTTCCTGTAAAAAAATATCGCCTATCTTATGCCCGAGCGTATCGTTTATGACTTTAAAATTGTCCAAGTCAATAAACATTATTGAAAAAGAAGATGCGGGAAGTTGAGGATCCGTCATGTTTTTAAGCGTATCGGATATTTTTCTTCTGCTTGCAAGGCCGGTCAATTCATCCGTGTAAAGAAGCTGTTCCATTTCGACTTTTGATTTATTAAACTGACAAATCAAATTCTTTTGTCGGTAATAAATAAAGAATAAAAAACCGGCGGTAGCCAAAGGATTTAAAATTCCCGGAAGAACAAATACGTTATACTTGATCAATATTGCAAGAGCAAATAAAAAAGGGATTCCGTTTAAAATTTGTATAAAGATAAAACCTTTACATTTAAAGTTTAAAACCACAAAGCAGAATATGAATATAAGAAACAGGCTCGAAACGGAAAAAAACGAAGAAATAAACTGTATTCGGCCGTTATTTAAAAGTTCCTGTGCGATAGGCGTCTTGAGTTGCATAAAAAATATGTAATGCGCAAAAAAAACAAAAACAAACAAAGAAATACGGGCAAGGAGAAATTTTTTGTTATGCGGTTCGCTATTTACTGTTTCCATGCTCACAATAAAGAATTATAAAACATATAACATAAAAAAACTATAATTTTAACGCTATGTTGTTACATTATTAAGCCATTTTCCCGAGCGTACGCGGATTATTCCGGCAATTGACTTAAATATGTTTTCACACAGAAGGCATGCGTATACCTGCCAAGGATGCCAGTGTAAGACAAGCGCAGTTACAAAGCCCATCGGTATTATGATCGCCCACATCCAAAACAGATCATGAAACGCCGCATATCTCGTGTCCCCGCCGGATCTGCAAATACCTACTATAAACAGCATATTAAACGAGTTAAACGGATAAAACCATATGAGGGTCCAAAGCATTAACCGGGCCTGCCGCAGTATGTCGGATCCCACTTTAAAGAAGGACGGCAAAAACAAAGAAAACGGATACAAAAGGCAGCCCACTGCAAATCCTACAGCCGGTATGAAAAAGGCAAAGTGCTTTGCGTATGCGCGGGCGCTTTTTTCATTTCCGGCGCCTATCTGTTTTCCTATTATGATTCCTGCTGCGCTGCCGAAGCCTATGACGAAAACCCATGACAGCTGTGAGATAGTTCCGGTGATATTAAAGGCTGCTATGGCCTTTGTTCCGATGCGCGCGAAGATAGCGTTTTCAAAAGTGATTCCCGTGCCCCATAAAGTTTCGTTAAACAATACGGGAAGCGCGGTTTTTATAAATTTCGCTACGAACGAACGGTCGAAGCTTAAAAGCTCCTTTAACGTGCCGCAGGGTTCGTATTTTTTTGAATACGAATAGCATAAAATGATAGCCATCTCTATGCTGCGTGAAATAAGCGTAGCGACGGCCGCCCCCAAAACACCCAAGGCAGGAATAAAAACGCGTACGCCTAAAAAAGACAGATTCAGCCCGAAAATGAGGATCAAGTTAAAAAACGCGTTTAGGATAACGGAAACAAACGTTGAAAACATAGGTAAGCGCACGTGCTCCGTGCTCCGGAATGAAAACTGGTATGCAAAACTTATAGCCGTCGCAGGATAGCTTAGCCCCACGGCGCGAAGATATTTTGCTCCGCATTCGATTACTTTGGGATCCTTTGAATAAAAACCTATGAGAATTTCCGGTATGAACAGCGTGGCAAGGGTAAAGATCAAAGAAACCGCGACTGAAGCGGAGAGCATTATGCCCAAAACCTGCCGTATGCGGCGTACGTCGTTTTTCCCCCAATATTGGGCTATGAATATGGAGCCTCCGCTTGCAATGCCGAAAAGTATCATATTCAATATGAAAAATATTTGGTTTCCCAGCCCTACGGAAGCTATTTCCACAGCGCCGAGCTGACCTACCATAATGGTATCGAGCATATTTACAAAGGTCTGCATGAGCTGCTGCAGAGTTATGGGAACGGCGATTAAAAAAAAGTTTTTATAAAATCCGGGAACTTTTTGTGTTTTCATCATAGCTTTTATTACATCAGGCTGTAAACGCCGGCTAAGCCCTAGTTTCTGAAAGAATGAATCGGCGCGGGTATTCTTCCTCCCCGATTTATAAAATCCTCGCAACCAAACCTGTTTACGGATATTATCGGCGCGCCTCCCATTAAACCGCCGAATTCGGCCCAATCACCTTCTTTTTTGCCGGGAACGGGAATAATCCTTACAGCCGTGGTTTTCCCGTTGACCATGCCGATCGCAAGCTCGTCCGCCATTATACCGCTTATCGTCGCCGCGCTAGTATCGCCGGGGACAGCGATCATGTCCAAGCCCACGGAGCAAACGGTCGTCATAGCTTCAAGTTTTTCTATAGTGATGGAATGATCTTTTACGGCGTTTATCATACCTTCGTCTTCGGAGACGGGAATAAAGGCTCCGCTCAATCCGCCCACGCTTGTGCTTGCCATAACGCCGCCTTTTTTTACCATGTCCGTGAGCATCGCGAGCGCGGCCGTAGTTCCGGGAGCTCCCGCCCTTTCCAGTCCGCATTCTTCAAGAATACGCGCCACGGAATCGCCTACGGCAGGCGTAGGTGCCAGAGAAACGTCCAAAATGCCGAAACTTACGCCGAGTCTTTTTGCGGCCTCGGTTCCTACAAGCTGCCCCATGCGCGTGATCTTAAAGGCGGTTTTTTTAATGCCGTCGGCAAGGACGTCTATGGGTTTGCCCTTATATTCTTGCGCGGCGGCTAAAATTACACCCGGGCCCGAAACTCCGACGGAAAGAACGGCGTCGCCTTCTCCCTGCCCGTGAAAGGCCCCCGCCATAAACGGGTTGTCTTCCGGCGCATTGCAAAAGACTACCAATTTTGTGCAGCCGTAGGCGTCTTTCTCTTTTGTGAGTTCCGCAGTATTCTTTACTATATTGCCCATAAGTTTTACGGCGTCCATATTTATGCCGGACTTTGTAGTTCCGAGGTTTACCGAAGAACAGACCCTGTCGGTTACGGCAAGAGCTTCCGGAATGGAATTTATGAGCGCAAGATCTCCGGGTGTAATCCCTTTTTGAACCAAAGCGGAAAAACCGCCTATGAGATCGACGTTAAGTTCTTTTACAGCTTTGTCCAGTGTAACGGCCCATTCCACATAGCTTTTTTCTCCGCTGGGCTCCGCAATTAAAGAGATAGGCGTAACCGCAATACGCTTGTTTATAATAGGGATTCCGAATTCTTTTTCAATTTCCCCGCCTACCTTTACAAGATTTCCGGCGCGGCGCATGATTTTGTCGTATATCTTTGTGCGGCTTTCTTTTCCGCTTGAGCAGGCGCAATCGCGAAGCGAAATGCCCATCGTTATACAGCGTATATCCAGTTTTTGCCGCATGAACATGTTGACCGTTTCTTGAATTTCGACCGGTGAAAAAATCATATATTAACCCCGTAGCAGTAAACTTTAAACATCATATCCGAACGCAAAGAATATATCAAATATTAACATTAAAGAAACGGTAAGAATAAATGGCGGACAATTATTATCTATTCGGAGTTCGTTCCATTGGATACGTTCCGCAGGACATACTTCTTTGTATAATTTTTGACATTATTGTAATTACGTTTTATAATTACACAGGACAGTAAAAATGCCGAAAGGTAAGTTAGTCATAAAAGAGCAATTTGAGTGGTTTAGCGAAAAAAGCGAAGTAAATAAAAAGCATGGATTTGTCTTTGATGAAATTCTTGATGTATTTGACGACCCATATTTTTATGAAATTTATGACATTAAACATTCGGAGCTTAATCAAACCAGATACAACGGTCTCGGATATGCGAAAGGTAAATTACAGGTGGTGCAAATTGCATACACGGAAAACGGACGGACGCATATAATTTCAGCTCGTCCTGCTACATCGCAGGAAAGGAAAATGTATTATGACAGAGTTAGAGAAATTTATAGCCAAATGTGAAGAGAACGCCGTTTCCGACGAGCAGATAGATACTTCAGACATTCCCGAACTCACGGAATCGGATTTTGCAAGGGGACACTTTAAATATTGGAAACCTGCAAAAAAAAGCATTACAATCCGTATCGATGTTGATAATTTGGCTTGGCTTCAGAGCGTGGGCAAAAAAGATTATCAATCTCGTCTGAATAGCGCTTTGCGGTGGGCGAGAATGAATGATTGCCCCGTAGACCAACTTTAACATTAAAGCATGGAAGACAGTCTTTGTTTTCCGTAAATCGTATTGTTTCCGTTGCAGGCATAAGCTATTGCGCATGTGATAAAAAAATACGGAAGATATTTAAAGCCGAAAACTTCGCAGCCGATAAACATGGGGGCTAGAAAGGTATTTGTCGCGCTGCCTAAAACTGCGGCGGAACCCAGCGCCGCACATAAAACCGGCGGAAGTTTTACGATACCCGCAAAAACATAGCCGAAAGAAGATCCTATACAGAGCAAGGGAGAAATCTCGCCGCTTTGAAACCCTGCGCTTAAAGAGATAACTGTAAAAAGAATTTTTAAGATCCAATCCCATAAATATACTTTACCGCCGTGGAATACCGAATGGGTTATACCGAGGCTGAGCCCCGAATAGCGTCCCCGGTATAAGGCTATGGAGGCTGCGCTTATTACCAAGCCGACAATAAAAATCCTGGCACAGTCGTTGGGTAAAATTTTCTGCAGCAAAAGGCGCATTTTTTTGTCCGCAGTCGAAAAAATCCGGCCTACCATACAAAATGCGAGAGAGGCGATAACTATGCGGAATATGTTTACTGCGGTAAACGATATTTCCGCATCAATTAAAACGGTTTCCATCGGCACTCCTAATTTACCTGAGACAAAAGAAGCCGTAAAAGCTGTGATCAGAGAAGGCAGAAACGCTTCGTAGGCGAGACTTCCGGCTATGAGCACTTCAAGGGCAAAAAACACTGCGGCTATGGGAGTTCTGAAAAGCCCTCCGAATCCGCCTGCAATTCCCGCTATCAATAAAATGCGGGCGATTCTGTCGTTGCGGAAAATTTTTCCTACTCTAAAACCCAGCCCCGCTCCGATCTGTATGGCAACCCCCTCTCGCCCCACGCTTGCACCGAACAAGTTGGAAATCCACGTAGAGATGATGATGAACGGTATGATCCTTTTAGGGACGGAAGGCTTTTCGCCGTATCCCACTTCGAAAATCAAAGAAACACCTTCAGCGCTTGAGCCGCCCCAACTTTTATAAGCCGATACTATGATAATTCCTGCGGCGCCCAAAAACGGAATAAAAAACAGCGGGTGCGATACGCGAAGCGCATCAAGGAACAAAAGCCCTCTCCCGAAAACTGCGCACACCAATCCTGCAAAAACACCTGTAAAAACAGATAACAATAAGATCAAAAAAACGTATGCTTTGTGTTTAATAAAATCAAAGACAACCTGCATTCAAGCTCCCTTAAAATTCAACAGTCGAACAAAATTTCAATTTTCGACCAAATGCAATTCGTACGCACTTTGCGCACAGTTCAATTTATTTTATGAATTATCGATAATCTTATACATAGGTCTTTCTTTGGGGTGAAACTCAAGGATGTGTTTTTCACAAGGCAGAACTTCAGTGGGGTCATGAGTTACATGTAGCAATGTCGTGGTTCCGCTTTCGGCTATGGTTTCCAGCAAATTCAATATATTTTCTCTGTACGATTTGTCAAGCCCATGGCAGGGTTCGTCTAAAATAAGGATTTTAGGACATTTAACCGCTGCGCGCAGTATTAAAAGCGCCCGCTGCTCTCCGTAGCTTAAATTCCCGAAAAGTTCTTTTTTTCTGCCGGAAAAACCGCCCAGGTTTAACCATTTTTCAGCCGTGATAACTTCCAGGTCGGTTTTATGTTCGTAAAGACCTATGGAATCGCGGAAGCCCGAAATGATTACCGATTCCAGATCTGTTCCGCCGAGCATCCGATATTCTACGTGCATTCTGTACGACACTATTCCCAACTTGGATTTTATGTCCCAAACGGTTTCTCCCGATCCGCGGCGCTTTCCGAACAAGGAAACGTCGTTGCAGAAAACCTGCATATTGTCGCCCGTTATAAGCTCCAAAAAAGTTGTTTTCCCCGAGCCGTTCGGGCCTCTTATGAGCCAGTGTTCGCCTTCGTAAAGCGACCATGTAAGATCGTCCAAAACGACATGACCGCTCCAAGCCACATTGACGCGCTTCATTTCAACTAGGATCTTGCGCTCTGCCCGTGACGCCTTGTCTGCATTGCCGGCCGTTTGACATAAAGACCGCGTTTTAAAAGACTCATCGTTTAACATAGAAACTTCGGCTATAAATGTTTTTTTACGGCTTTTAAGTTCGGAATTATTTTCTTTTTCGCGCTTAAAAAGCAAATTCTCGTAATCGTTTTTCGATCCGCAAAAACTTATCTTTGCTCCGGTAAATTCGATCACATCAGTTATCGCGCCGGGAATTTCGGAATATCTGTCCGACGATAAAATTATATAAGGCAAAGTGTCGTCGATGCGGGAAGACCGTTCTTTTACCGTTTCGTCAAAAAACTTAAACAAAACGCTGCGGCTTTCAGAATCCAGGCCGGCGAACGGGTTGCTTAGGATGAGCAGTTTTTTCTTGGAAAAAAGAGAGCGGCACAAAAGCGTGCGTCTGATTTCGCCGGTGGACATGTATTTTAGTCCTCTGTCCAGAATATCTTCTATTCCGCAGAGCTTTACATATCGGTCGTTTTCAAGACATTTTATATTTTCAGGAAGAATTTCGTTTTTCTTTACGCTGCGTGAAAGAATCGCTTCTGCAAGAAAAATGCGCCCTGTTCTGCCCGCGTCTACGCCGTCCGGCGAAAATTCGCTGTCGTCGTTTTTACGCTCCTCTTCGATGAGCGCGGCGGCTCTTTCCAGCGAAACGGTCTCTACGGAAGAAGAGAAAACGTTTTTATAATAAGAGCTGTCCTCATTCGGTTCGCAAGATGCACTGCCGGATACACCGTTTCCCGAAAGCGCCTTTAAAAACACTTCTTTCCCTTCGCCGCCGGGGCCCGTCACAAGCCACGCCTCGCCGCTTTTCATGGTCCAGTTTAGATTTTGAACGAGGGCTTTTCCGCGGTCTTGTATGCGGCAATTTTTTATGGATATAAGGCACGAGCCGTCTTGCATATAGAAAGTATACTACAATAACGTGTTTTAAGTCATTTGATAGTACAAAACGTAGCAAAACCTAAACGTCGCGTATTGTGCGCCATGTGGCACTACGGCGCCGCCCTCGAGAGGGCAACTCTTTCTGCAGCGGCACATTTTAAGGAATAGTTAATCCGAATTTGAAATTTTTAAATATCGGGTGTAATATATATATGGGCAAAGGAAAGTTCCGCTTTGATATCCAGACAATATCATCAATCTTCCCGTCTATATTGAACTCTTTGTCCTCCTAATAACCGGTAGTAAGTTTTACTGCCGGTTTCGGTTTTTAAATCAGGGTTAAGCTGTAAAACGGCGCGGTACCTAGACACAGGGGTTCGGTTGTGGCGAGTCCGCAGTCTGCCGTTTTATTTGCAGCCGTGTTTTTGTTGTGAAAATATTTTTCTTCAATTAAGCTATACGAAGTTTACCGAAAAAGCATTGCACTCAGCAGTTGCCAGGGAATGCGTATTCGAGGTATTCGCGCGCAATCGAAACCGTGCGGTACACCGTGTCGACCGGCGTCGCGATCGCATCCTTCATGCGCCAGTGCGGGAAAAAGCGCGTGACGTGAAGGGGAATAGTTTTGTCGATTTTCGAAACCCACTGCGCAAGGGAGCGAATCTCATCTTCGCCGTCGTTTTTTCCGGGAACGATGAGCGTCGTAAGTTCGACGTGCGTCCTCTTCGCACAGCGAGCAATCGTATCTTTGACGACATCCAAATTGCCGCCCAAGGTCTCATACCACTCATGCGTAAACCCTTTTAAATCGATATTCATCGCATCGACATACGGCAGCACTGCTTCGAGCACCTTGGCGCTGATGCAGCCGTTTGTGACGACGACGTTTTTCATACCGAAAGAGCGCACGATACGTGATGCATCGCGCACGTATTCCCACGATACAAGCGGCTCGTTGTACGTGTAGGCGACGCCGATATTGCCGCAGGGGATAAGCGATAAAGCTTTTTCGGCAAGAGCCTCGGGTGAAACATACACCGTTTCGATGCCGCCGCCGCTCTGTGAAATCTCCGCATTTTGGCAAAACGGGCAGCGCATATTGCAGCCCCAACTTCCTGCCGACAAAATCACGCTTCCGGGAAAAAATCGGTAGAGCGGCTTTTTTTCGATAGGATCGAGGGCTAATGCTGTGAGCCGTCCGTAATTGAGAGGGACGATTTTTCCGCCCCTGTTCATTCGGGAGCGGCATTTTCCAGTTCGGCCTTCGGCGATCGAGCAGCGGTAAAAGCACGTATCGCACACGGCCGGCGCTTGAAGACCAGCGTTTTTTACGCTTACATCGTCTTTCATAGCAGGCTCTTGAAATCAATAATGACGCACGACTTCGAAGCGTTCGATTTCGGGATTTTCGCTCATAGCGATGCCGCCTTTTTTGCACGCAATTCCTATTTGCTCGTCAATTGTGTTTACCGTTTCGAGGTTCGGCAAAAGTAAGCCGCGCCTGCTTCCCTTTGTCACTATGACGCCGTAGCGCTTTACGTCGAGCTCGGTTTTCGACGAAATTTTTTCAGGGCTCGAGAGAATATCAACGCTGTATACGAGAGATGAAAGTTCGTCTTCCTCCACTTCGGAAAACCGCGGATCGAAAGCGGCGGCGCTTACCGCATTGTGAGCGATCTCTTCGGCGATGTTTGCGCACACAGGGGCGATCGTTCCGATACAGCCGCGGAGCATGCCGTCTTTTTTAAGCGATACGAAAACTCCTGCGCGATTATCTAGCAAATCGCCAGAAAGCTTCATCATCGGATCGGAACCGCTTGATCTCACGGCCGCGCCGCCTTCGATGCGGAGCATTCGCTTTGTCCGCACATAGGTTTCAACCGTAAGCCTTGCAAGGCGGACATATTCGTCTTCGCTTTTTTTCCGCTCATCAAAAGCTCGCCGTTCGTCTTCTTCGTACCGCTCCAAAAAATTGCGCGCTTCGTCACTCCCCGTCACGCCATAGATACAAATCCCGTAGCCCACGCCGAAAGGCCCTTCGTAGGAAAGCCTTTCCGCGCGGACTGCCGTGCGGTCGAGGCTTCCCGCCATAATGATAAACGAACGGTGACCGCACTCCGCAGCGTTTTCACAAAAATCAGGGCTGAACAAGCTGGCCGAAAGTAGCTTTCCGAAATCTGCATTTCCCATAACGTTCATGATGCGCTCATCGTATACGGGGCCTTCCGCGCGAAATCCGTATGGCCCGTCCTCTTTCAGCACATGAGACAGATCTCCGCTTGCAACGACGACAACTCTTTTCTCCGTTTTTTCCGCAGCCCGACGGATGCACTCGCCGAGCGCATAATGCGCTTTGTACGACTGCCCCGAAAGACCGATGCGCACGAGCTTATAATCTGTGTAATACTTATTGATAAAATACAGCGGCACAGCAGTACCGTGGTCGAGCGGCGCATGTACCTCCCCTTTCGCACCCGCCGCAATCTTTGCCGCGTCGGCTTCGCGGCAGACGGCTTTAACAAAACCGGTATCGTAAAAAAGGTGAAAGCTCACTTCCGGTGCGCCGAACTCGGAAAAATCTCCGAATGCTTCTGTGCCAGGGGAAATATGAAAATAATCGCGATAGAAAGTTGCATGTGGAGACGTGACGACGATCGTTTCGGGCTTTAGACTCGCGATCTTTTTTGCAACCTGCACATATGCGGCAACCGTCGCCGCAATATCATCTTCCCTGCCGCGCCCCACTTCATGCACGATTAGCGGAGGATGCGGAACCATAAACGCGCCGATTATCGCCATAGCAAACTCCCGTTTTAATAATTATTTTGTATTATTTTGCCGCTCCTGTAAAAGCGCGGCGCTTTCTTAAAATAATTGTACTCCATTTTTTCTGAGCCGTAAACGCCGTCATAAGGGCGCGCCCGAAGTTACTCGCGTCTTTGGCGCGCGTTCATCCTATGTACACGGCGCATGTCTTCCCGCGAATTTGACTGACGGGCGCGTTCGCGGTATTGTTATCGTATGGAAACTGCAGCGAATTATTCCCTTGGCGGAAACGCCGACTATATCCCACAGGCGTAAAAGCGTGATATGCAAAGAATGTTATTCCGAACAAAACAGAGCGACTCCCTTGCTTAATGCCGCGGAATGTTTAAAAAATCATACTCAGTACATATGCGGTTCCTGCGGAAGATGTATTTGCATAGAGCATACGGAACGAGGCCTGCAAAGGTGGAATTTTCCTTTTAGAACATTGGAAATCGCAAAGCTGTATTTAAGGACGGCGGATTATACGGTGAAAAATTGCTGCGGCGTCTATGAAATAAAAAATACAAAAAGTAAAATTTCGTACAAGATTTTATCAGGAAAGGACGACTTGCTTTTATATCTAAAGAAAAATCCCGATAAAAGCTGCAAAGAAGAAAAGCCGGTTTTTTCCGTAAAAGAATACTCTGAATTTCCCAATACGGAAGTACGAAAATTAACCGCTTTGGAAGCCGAAAAATATCTGTCTGAAAGATAGAATTAAACGGACTTTTAGAATAACCTTTATCGGGAGGATAACTATGAGCGAATTTAGCGGTGTGGCCGATACAATGCTTATACCTATGGCGGCGCGGATTTATGCGTCAAAACGTTTTCCGGAATATTTTTATGACGAAGCGGCTTTGTCTCTGGAAGAAAAAATACCCGGAGAAACGCTTGAGCGGATTTGGAAATCATCTTCTGAATACACTATGCTGGCTTCCGTAGCCCGCTATCACAATTTTGACGAGATAACGAAAAACTTTATTGCCGCGCATGAAAAATGCAACATCATTAATCTGGGCGCGGGACTTGAAACTGCGGCATTTCGGCTGCAAGCAGAAAGTGTGCAGACAACCGGGACGCAGGCAAACATCATACAAGCAGACAACTTACAAGCGGCAAATGTACAGGCATCCGGCAACCATACTGTCGACATACGTACCGCCGGCACATATACGGGCGGCGCAATTTTTTACGAAATCGATTTGCCCGAAGTTATCGAACTGCGCAAAAATATCTTGGGTAAAAAAGGAAACGAGACTCTCATAGGAGCCGATCTTTTTACGCTGAAATGGGCTGAAAACATAGACGCCTCCCTTCCGTCTTTGCTGGTTGTTTCAGGCGTGTTTCAGTATTTCCATGAAGAAAAGATTCTGTCTTTTTTGTCGGATGTTAAAAAACGTTTTCCTGCCGGAGAATTGATTTTTGATGCGACGAATGAGATCGGCATAAAATACGCGAATAAGTACGTTAAAAAAACCGGCAACGCTTCGGCGCATATGTATTTTTACGTAAACGATTGTTTAGCCTTTGCAAAAAAATGCGATATGGAGCTAATCGAACGGCGCACGTTTTATACCGCCGCGCGAAAAATGTTGAAGCGTAAACTGAAGCTGTATACCCGCATAGCGATGAAAGTGTGCGACGACGGCGGAAGAACGGTCATCTTACATTTAAAACTTAATTGAGCGGACATAGAGCCCCGAATGCCGAATATGCTAAACGAAACGGGCGCAGGTTAAGTACAATCAGCTTCATCCTTCCGATGAAACCGCACAGAAGGGAATTCTACGTCGTCTTTTTGGCAAGGCAGGTGAAAACATCCGTATTACGGCTCCGTTCTGGTGCGACTACGGTTACAACATGGAACTCAGCAAGAATTTACGCAAACCATAACCTTATCGTCCTTGACGGTGCAAAAGTCGTATTCTGCGGCAATGTGTTTATAGTGCTGAAATGCGGTTTTTATACGGCGGGGATCCTATTGATTTTGAGCGCCGAAATCAGGGATTGGAATACGCCTACCCTATCACGGTCGGTAATAATGTCTGGATCGGAGGCGGCGTGCAATCCTTGTAAAGTAATTCGTCCTATTACGGAAGAAGACAAAAAGACCTGCTGGAACAGGTAGTTTAAATTAAAAACAGAATGTAAAAATATTTCAACTGGCTTAAAAGGCGCGTAAGACAAAGCCGGAAGCAACTCTTCAAGAATATTCAGGCTAGTAGCGAATGACATAAATGTATCGTAGGAATTCTACTAAGACCGGAATTATATGTAAGTTTTTTACTTTTATTTTATAGATTATAATCTATGATCTAAAGTAGTATAGTGAAAAAAGTTCAATATAATACCGTGTCTGTAAAAATATAGTGGATAAAATATGGTGATAAAACCTGATTGGGATATATTTAAATCTAATTTTCCTGAAAGCTCAGAATGCAATTTTGAGTGGATGTGTTATCAGTTATTTTGCAGAGAGTTTGGAAAAGATAAAGGAATTTTTCGGTTTTACAATCAGCCGACATTAGAAACGGAACCGATAGAATATAATAACGATATTATAGGTTTCCAAGCAAAATTTTATACAGTAAATCTTTCAGAACGAAAAGGGCAAATACTAAAAATTATAAGTGATTTAAAAATTACATATCCTAATTTAACAATTCTTTATTTTTATACAAATCGCGAATGGACACCGTCATCGATAACCCGTGATAGAAAAACTAGGGTTCAAAACGATATTGAAAAATATGCATTAAAGAAAGGAATTAAAATTGAATGGAAGACCAAAAGTTATTTTGAATCCGAATTTGTAACAATCAAAAATGCAGATATAACGCAATATTTTTTTAATAGTAATACAAATGAATATTATAAAAAAATAAAAAAAATTCAAAAAGAAGATATTGATTTACTTGAAAATAAAATATTTTCAACTTCGATATATATAAATAACAACGAGCAGCCTTTATTTGGAAAAAATATTTTAAGTGTTTTTATACTCGATCAATTAAAAAATAGTGAGCTACATAGTTTTCCCGATATTTTTATTCGTGGTGTAGCGGGAATTGGAAAATCTACAGAAATGAAAATCGCATATAATAAACTTTTAGAGAAATGCTCCGGCGAAGATTGTTATCGGGAGTTTCATTTTTTGCCTACGCCATATTTCTTTGAATTAAAAAACTATCAAGAAGGTTGTTTCAAAATAAATGGAAATGAAAACCCGATATTATTTCTTGATGGTATAGATGAAATTCAGAATTCAAAGCTGCTCCCTTTTATAAAAGACTTGTCAAATTTGAAATCCCAGAATTCATCGGTTAAATTTATTATTTCCGGTAGAGATGCGGCTTTTCCTTCCGAAATAAACGGGTTTAAACATATTGATGTGCGATTGTCATTTTATATCGATTCGGAATTACAGAATTTAATATACAATTTTAAAGGAACCGTTTTCGAACCTTTTGTCGGAATTCCCTTTTATAGACTTTTTCTTTGTTCTACAAATTTTAAAAATATAAAAACGTACAAAGAATTTATTATGACATTAATAACATCTAGGTTGGCACAGGATAAAGAAAAATCGGACAGAAGTGAAAATATTTTATCCTCGACAGGAATGGGTATAGATCTAAATCATATTCAAAATACTTTGGCAAAATTTTCCTATGATCTTTTTAAATCCGGAAAAAGAGTTTTTTCTACAGAGGATATAAAGAAATATTTTAATACCACAGAATATTCATTCGTGTTAAAATCCTGCATTTTCGATTATAAAAATGATAACACTATCAGTTTTTTTTCAAACATTTATTTCGAATTCTTTGTTGCAAAATATTATTCAAAGAAAAATTATTCGCTGGCTCGAAAGGAATTATTTATTTCTACCGGTAAAGTCAAAGTTCAGTATGTAAATATTATTGCGATATTGATGAATTATATTTCTAATACGACGAAATTATACAAAAAGATTTCCAAACAGCTGAAGCAGGAAACCGGCGCTTACATATTATTAACAGATTATGTTTGTTTGCCTATAGAAAAGCGATTTCATTTTTATAAAAAAATTGTTGAAGAATATAATAACAGAAAAAAAATTATTTATTATTTATCTTTTAAACATCAAAAAGATTTATTGAAAAATATAGATTCTTTATCTGATGCGGTGCATAAACTTTTACCGGAATATTTTTACGATGATGCTATAAAAATTCACTGCGACATAATTTTAAATTTCATAAAGAATCCTGTAGCTGATGAAATAGTAACATTTGAAAATGCAGTTATTCTGTTAGGTGTTCATAACACTTTTTGGCAGGAAAAACAGCAAGATTTATTAAAAGAAATATCGATTCCTTTAATCAAATTCTTCAGAGAAAATGAACTTGCCGAACAAATGAAAGGTCTTCTGTCCGAAGATATAATTTTGGGTTGGTATCAAGATTATAACTGGACGGCCGGATGGGGTGAAAAAGAATGGCTATCTTTTATAAAGAAAGTACTTAACGATATCCATTTAGATTTTTATGATTTTAAATCCGAGTCTGAATTTCGAATCAAATTAAAACTGTTTATTCATTTTCATACAAATATCTATATCAGGAGTCTTCTTGTACCTCTCGCAAAAAAGATTTTAGAAAATGAAAGAAATAATACGGACATGGCTTCCGTTGTACCACATGAAGTTGATGATGAATTTAAAACTCCTATTTTACATTTCGATAATGATATTGCATACTTTTATCACATATTAAAAACCTACGAAATCTCCATATCCGATATATTACATGTTTTGAATTTTTGTGCTTGCAATTATATACAGTATAATTTACCGTATCAGACGGAAGAAATATATATAGAAATTATCAATCAGTTTAAAAATAATATCCATTGTATTACCGATGTTGAAATGCCGGAATTATATAAACTTTTTGTAACTTATATAAACACTGAGTCCTGTATATATATTTCAGATTTTTTCGAATATATAAAGCCGTTAAATGATAATCGGAAAAAACAGTTATTTGTTTTATTAGCGAAAGATTTAAGACAAAAAGTGGAATGGCGTAAACTGTGGATGCTGCGTGAGTCTATAGTTATACTCCTTGATATAACAAAAAAAGAAGACTCTTGTTTGCTTTTTGAGCAATTAAAAAAAATTGATAACATATATCGTGACTGTATTGCGTATATCTATGCTAGAAAATTAAACGAACATCCGCTATATGGAATAGCTGTATCTGAATACCCTAAATTATTTCCCGAACAATTAAAAAAAGATGAAATTTGCAATCGACGTATTGCTGAATTCGAAGCTGAAAAACAAACGATGTTTAATAAGGAAATAGATATTATTTTAAATAAAGAAAATCTCCTTAATGAAATAAATCATATTTTTAACTATCTTGATAAAACTGTAGATTCTTCTAAAAAAGATACTGCCCGTAGCAGATTATTGGATTTAAGGATTGATCATATAGGTGGCAAAATAAAATACGATTATGAAGAAAATCATTCCGATTTGCCCATATTTTCTCAGTTTGTACTTGAATATTTATTTGCTTGTACAAGAGATGATCGCCGTTTGGATCGCATGCAAGCAATTAAAAATATAGAAGATTGGTTTTCAGATGAAAAATATTTTTGGCGATATTTCTTTTGGTTGTATATTTGTTGTCATAAAAAAGAAGAAACAGATAGTTATTTGAAAAAATATCCTGAATTACTTGAGAAAATTACTAATTCAATGGAAAAGGAAGCTTCTTGCTTTTTGGAAAATGACAGCATAGATAAATATGATGACGGAGAAAATCGTTTTTGGGTTGTTCCGTTTGTTCATTATATTAATCGTTTATACAATAATAAATTACCCAAATGGGTTGATAAAATAAAAGTTTTAAATTTTATAGCCTTTCCTGCATGGCAACTTGCTACCGAGTTTTATTGTCATATTAACAGTGAATTTAAATGGGAAAAGTGGAATTCGGTTTTTGACTGGATAGAAGAAGTTGCTGGAATTTCTTCCGATGCTGTTATAAAAGAAGCTTTAACCTTACTTCCGAAGTTAAAGTCTGACCAATCTCAGACCCAAATCATTGCAATATTTGTTAAAAACGTAAAATCGGAATCTGTATATAGACAGGATATGTTGGGTGCAATCTTTGATAAAACGATTATTGAAATACGAAAAGATTATAAAGACCATAATCACACATCAATTATGAATGCGGGCGCTCTTTCTTCATTTTGGTACGAAACCGGAGAAAACTTTGTAGAAAGAATTTATTCATATATAGACTTTTCAAAATACGATTCTAATGATGTGAACTATTGTCGAAAGGCGGTTTTGGAATATTTCTGTAAAGTGGCAAATCAAGAACAAAAGAATACAGTCATTGTTTTGTTAAAAAATCGGATTGCAGAATCTAATGTCAAAATATATCTTGCAAAATTAGGATATGAAAAAGCAATAATAAAGCTTATAGATGAATTTCTTGATGGAGCAAATTTTAATACTAATCTGACTTTTCATACACCTTTATTTGGAAAATCTAAAAAATCTATGCGCCTGTTGAATAAATACTATCAGTTATACAAATATTCTATGGAAAAAGATAACGATAGAAGGCGATATTTAATGGATTATGCAAGAGTTGGAATTTTACAAACTGTAATAAAACATAATTTTTGGTTTATAAAATGGAAATTAAATAAAATCATAAAGAGATTGAAAGCGAAAGGACTTTATTTTGAGGGTATTCAGGATTTTTTGAATGAAATAGAACAGAAAGTTTTCGGAGATGATAATTGATAAAAGGAGATCTCAAGGATGGTATCATTAATCATACAATTCATAATTACAACAATTATATCTGTAAGTTCATTGTTTACAGCGATTTTTATACCTTGGCGGATAATGAAAAAACAAAACAAAATCGCTATTTTTGACAAACGTTTTGCAGTTTATCAAGAAATAAAGAAAATAGTTGCATTTGCAGAACCTGTGCAAAACTTAAAAGGCCTTCCTAATAATCCTACTGAAAAACAATTATCGATTGCTCTTTTAAGTGTTTGGTGTCAACGAAAATGGGAAACAGAAATATTATGGGAAGAATTTAGTCATATTAATGATGTTAATACAACAATGAAGTTGTTTAATGCGATTGGAAAAAGACTTGAAAAGCAAATTACTTTGTTAGAAATTTCAGAGTTCTTGTTTAATAAAAACACTTTTAATTTTGTAAATGATTTAAAAATAAAATATAACGATTTAATCGTAAGTATGGAAAGATCATTTATAACGAATAAGACAAGTAATTTCTGTCAAGTAAAAAAGGATTTTTGTTCTTTTGTAAATGAAAGAGGATCTGAAATTAAAACTCTAGAGAAGGAACTAAAGCTATAAGGAAATTGATAACATATTCAAAGTAAATATTGGCAAAACAATGTTTTCGTCACTCTATCCACAACAATATCTCAAAATAAAAAGTAAAGCCTCAAGAGAAACCGGCCGATAGTAGTAACTGCAAGATTTTATTTAAATTCGATATATGGAATGTTTTTATTTTGGAGGTTTCTATGAAAAAGATCTGTCTTTTAGCTTTATTTTTATCATCTGCAATTCTGGCGGGAATTTTTGCCGATCCGCCGTCTTTTAAAATAAACGGAAAAGTGAAGTCTTATACAAAAACGAACTATGTGATAACGCAAAAATTCGGCGATTATTTTCGCACGCCGGACATAAGGTATACTTATAAATTTGACGAACAGGGGCGGGAAACCGACGTTTCGGAAATCACGGCGGCGGGTATTCTTTTAAGCAAGATCACCAACTCATACAACGAAAAAGGCCTCGTCGCTTCAAAGATAAGCACGGATGCGGCCAATATTACAGAGTGGCGCATATCGTTTACATATAACGACGACGGTCTTGTCATAGACGAATCGGAATTCAATAAAAACGACACGCTTTCCGGAAGAACGATTACAAAATACTCCGACGACAAAACCCAGTGCGAAGAATCGTCATACAATGTAAACGGACAGCTCATTTGGAAAAACATCCATAAATTCGATTCTTCCGGCAGAAAAATCGAAACAAATCAATATTTTGCCGACGGCACTTTGGATCAAAAACAAAAATACACTTATAACGACGAGGGAAGACTTGCGGAAGTCAACAGCTCGGACGGATTCGGCAAGGCCGTAAAAAAAATCCAATATCGTTTTGACGAAAAAGGAACGGTCACGGAGACTGCGGTATACGACTTTGTTACCGGCGCTGAAGAAAGGGAATTTTATCGCTATAACGAAGACGGAAATCTTATCAGAACTACAACGTATAATGTAGCAAATAAATTCGACACGATCGTAAACGAATTGATCGCTATGAGCGAGTACGCTTACGAAAAATGACGGCACGCTGAATTATAAAAGAGGCGAAAACACTCTTGCGACCCGGCCTATCATTCTTTGATAGACCGGTATTTTTTTATATTCCGCTAAGGTAATTTCGCGGCAGTTTTTTTGCGTCAATTTAAAATCGTCTTCCATATCTCGGATAACGGGATTTCCGTAAATAAAGACGCCGCATTCAAAATGATGAAACAGGCTTCTATAATCCAAGTTGATCGTTCCGATAACTGCGCGGTCTCCGTCCGAAATGAACATCTTTGCATGTATAAAGCCGGGTACGTATTCGTAGACGCGAACGCCCTTGTCGATAAGTGTTTTTATAAACGTGCGCCCTATGCAGAAGGTAACAAAGTGATCGGCCTTTGCAGGAACCAGAATCGAGACTTCTACTCCACGTTTTACGGCAAAGGTCAAGGCGGTTTCAAGCGTGTTGTCCAATATCATGTATGGAGTTGTAATGTGAACATACCAGCGCGCTTTGTTTAAAATATCGCAGTAAACGTTTTCAGCAATGTCTTCCAGGTTTACCCCGTCGTCGCCGTAGGGAATTACGAATCCGCCCGTCCGCTCGGGCGGCGTTTTTGCATCCAGCTTTGATAAATTCTGTTGTAATAAAACGGAAGAAGCGAGTGTTCCGGAAAGCGACAGAGGGGGAACAACATCGGGCGTGTCCGACATTTTAGTATAAAAATCCCAATCGTCGGGTTTTTTTTCATTTAAATTCCATGTCTGAAGAAACAGAGCCGTAAGAGTTTTTACGGCCTGTCCGCTTATCTTTACTGCCGTATCCTTCCAATAAGCAAACCTGGTATGGCGCAAGTTCATGTATTCGTCTTCTATGTTTACTCCGCCCGTATATCCTACTCGCCCGTCAATGACAAAAATCTTTCGGTGATCACGGCTGTTTTGATGCGTTGAGAGTATTGGGATCAACGGCGCAAAAACTTTTGCCTTTATGCCGAAGGTACCAAGATACTCGGGATAACCGGAAGGCAATAACATCATTGAACCTATTCCGTCGTACATAACCCTGATTTCAACGCCTTGTTTCGCTTTTTTTATGAGAATTTCAAGAATGGAATCCCAAATTTTTCCCATTCCGATTATAAAGTATTCGATAAAGACAAAATGCTTTGCCGTTTTCAATTCCGCCATGATGTCACTGTAATTGGCTTCTCCGCTGGGAAAATAGGACGCTGTAAAATTCATATAGGCGGGGAATCCGCCGGAATTTTGTAAATACCAAGCGGTATCTTTTAATAGAGGCGTGTGCTTTACGATAACTTGAACTTCGGGATCGGGCTGCAGAGAATCTTTCATTTCTTTTGTGGTCGTCTCCAAAGCTCTGCGTAATCCCACGGCTCCGATATTCGTCTTAAAAAATATGTAGAACAAGACTCCGAAAACGGGGATGACTGCGACGGGAATCATCCATGCAAGTTTAAATTCCGGCTTTGAATTATTATTTACAAGGAAAATTATGAATATGAAGCTTAATATATCGACGCCGTTTACGACATAGCTTAATATGGGGTTTAAAAAGCGTCCTATTGAAAACAAAAAAAGAAATTGTATTGCAAGAAGAAATAATATGACAAGCAGCCGCCCGAACAATAAGTATGTCAGAATTTTCTTGCTTTTACGGCGGACTTTTATGATCTTTTTTGAGCCTTTTTTTACTTTTCGTTTATATCTAAACGAGTCGGTTTTAGGTTCAGGATCCATCATTCTCATACGGCAAAATTATAAATGCTCGATTTAAAAAATGCAAATTGCACAAAAAGCCGATTGGCAACTGCCGCAAAAAGTCGATTGGCAGCCGCGCCGAAATTCGCCCGAAAATTCACAGGCAAAACCCGTCGTAAAAAAATCGCAGCAAAAAAAGAGGAAAGTTCGGTAAATTTCCGGTAAAAAAGCCTTTAATAAAATACTTCAGAAATATGTGTTTTATGTCGATAAAGAAATCGGAATATTATAGATGAAGGTGTGTTATGAGTAAAACAATCGGCATAAAACTTGCGGACGGATCTTTTTATCCTATACTTGAAGAAGGAAAACCTCAAAAGAAAAGAATGGAGTTGACAACCGTCAAGGACAATCAGGAGACTGTTCAAGTCGACCTATACCGGTCTGAAAGCCAAACCATGCAAGATGCAGAATACGTCGATTCCCTGCAGATAAACAACCTTGCCGCACGCCCGAACGGAGAACCTACCCTATCCTTTGACATAACGATTGACGAAAACAATAAGTTGTCCGCTCTGATCAGCGATCTTGAGTCCGGAGAAAAGAACAATATATCCATAAACCTTGTAAACCGTCCTGCAGAAGAACGCGAAGAACCGGCCAATTTTGAACTAGTTCCGGAGTCGGAAGTTCCCGACATTGACTTTGATCTCGGAGACAGTCTCGGCTCGGAATCTGCGGCCGAAAAAACACAGGGCGGATTGCTTGCCGCCGCAGATGCGGTAAAAAGCGACGACGATAACTTTTTTGATTTGCCCGATTTCGATGCAGACTCGGACAAACCCGATTTTGCCGACCGGAGCAACTTATCCGATCAATCCGGTGAAACGAACGGTATAAATTCGACTGAAAATTTTGACAAAGACGGGCAAAGCAGGACGGAAGACGGACTGAGCTTTGACGATTTTTACGATAAAGAAACCCTGGAAGGTTCAGGTGTGAGCAGCGAGGAAGTAAAAAAGACAAAACGGCACGTAATAATTTGCCTTATCTGCGCAGTTATCTGCATAACGGCTACAGTCTTGATCCTGTTCGTAGTTCCTTCAAAATTAAACCTTCGCACAAAAAAAGCAAATAAAGACGCTGTCAAGATCACACCTGTGGCCGTAGAGCAGCCTTTAGCTCCGCCGCCGGAAAAACCCGCGCCCGCTCGTTCCCCTGCAAAAGAAAACGAAATAGTAGTGCCGCCCACGCCTCAGGTAGTACCCGTCGTTCCCGCTGCAAAGCCCGAGAGCAAAAAAAATATTTCATACAAGATAAAGTGGGGAGACACCCTGTGGGATATTTCGGACGCATATTACAGGAACCCGTGGAAGTACCGCAAGATCGCAAATTATAATCGCATAAAAAATCCCGATCACATCATTGCCGGAACAACAATAATAATTCCTGCAGAATAAGGCCGGAAAATCTTGTGGCATGCCTCATAAGCAAAACGGTAAGATTTCTTGTTTTTTCGTTAATTTTTTCAACTCTGTCTTGCAGTTCCGAGAGCGGGAAGCTGCAAAAACAATACGGAAAAGATTCTTATTATTTTCAGGGACTTAAAAGCATTGAAAAAAACGACGTAAAAAATGCGGAGCGTTTTTTCAGAAAAGGAATAAAAGAGGGAAGCAAATATACCGCCCGCCTCTGCGCTGAAGAATTGACAAGGTTCGGGAACATACAGGAGCGTATCGCTTCCTGTGAATATCTTGCAAAAAAATTCCCCGACGACCGCTCTCTTATTTTGCTTGCCTCGTCATTAAACGAAGGAAAGGAATTTTCCAAGCTCATTGCCGTAACCGACGATCTTGACATAAGAACGTGCAGCAACGTTCTTGCCTTTCAACGGCTTGCCGCTATGAGAGAAAAACAGGATCTCCGCTATGAAGACACCGTATACAAGTGGTTTGTCTTGCGGCAATATACGCAGGAGCATTTCAGATTTTTTAAAGAAAACCCTTTAGCCGTTTCGGACGAAAATAAAAAAAACATACTGCTTTTTAGGACGGCGGTTTTTACGCAGAACTATCAGTTCGCATACAAACAAATTAAAGAAATATCTTCGCTCATAAAAGACACAATCTCTAATGGCGAAGATCCGCGCTTTATAAGGCAGCTCATATCCGACATGGGCAAGGCCTGCCTTTTCGGGTCTGAAATAGGCTCTTTTATCGCCCAAGCCTCTCTTTTTGACGATTTTGCAATCCTGTCCGCTTCTAAAGGAGATTCGGAAACGGCTTTTTACGCATGGTTTTATGCCGCCCGCCTGTATGAAAAAGCCGGCGGTCATCATACCCTCGCTTCAGACCGGTACTTAAAAGCCATGGAAGCTTCCGTAACAGGAAATCAGTACGATAACGCTCTGTGGTATCTTTTAAATTTGGATCTTGGAATTTCAACTGATAAGGCAATACAGAGATTAGAGACCTACTGCACAAAGTGGAACGACCCCGAATATTTTTCCGACCTTTTTTATACAATGTCTGTCTTGTTGCTTTCGGGGCACAAGCTAAGTGATTTTTACAAGGTTTATACAATAATCAAAGATGTTGCCGACGAGGACGTCTGTGCAAAGTACGCTTATTTGAGCGCACGCCTTATCGAAACAAAACTTATCGAATCGGCGGCGGATCAAAAAACCGAAGAAGACATTCAAAAACTTTTTCGTGCCGCGCTGAAAGGCGGTTCCGTTTCTTATTACAAACTTTTGGCCGCGGAGCGCTTAAACCTTTCAGGGCAGGAACTGGAAAATGCATTGTTTTCTTTGAAAAGAAGAGATTCATTTGACGCTGACAAGGACGCAGAAAACCTTTTGCTGGGATATGCATCTTACGGGTTCCCTCAAAAGATATATTCGGCATGGGAACAATTTTATTTACAGAGAATACCGCTGGGGACGGACTGCCTTCTTTCCGTTTCCTCTTTTATAAACAAATGCTCTGGACAAATACCGGGCAATCTATACAAAAGCCTTCGCATAGCTTCGATCGCCGTAAATGAAAGCGATAGAATTCTATCAAAAAAAGATTTAAAAGAAGCTTACCCGCAAAATTATTCCGACTTGGTTTTCGACGCGTGTAAGGAATTCTCCTTGGATGAAGGAGTTTTATATGCGCTTATAAGAAGCGAAAGTTTTTTCGATCCCGACATAAGAAGTTCCGCCGGCGCCGTAGGATTAACGCAGCTTATGCATAGCACGGGGCAGGACATTGCAAATCGTCTCAAAGTCAAAGAATATGATCTGACGGACCCTCAAACAAGCGTCCGCTTCGGCGCTTATTATCTCAGCAATCTTATAGGAAGGCTGGATTCTTCGATATTGCTTGCAGCCTTCGCCTACAACAGCGGAATATCGCGTGTCAGGCGATGGGTGTCGAATTCAAAAAAAGAATTGGAAATTTCAAAAACGCTTCCGATGGATCTTTTTTTGGAGACGATTCCTTTTTCGGAAACGCGCGAATACGGGCGAAAGATAGTTTTTGCTGCGGCGATATACGGGTGGCTTTATTACGATATTACGCCGGGTGAAACGATCCGTAAAATTATGAAATAAAAACCGCAAAAGCTGCGGCACAAAAGGCTGTACTACAAAAGCCGCAAACTTAAAAATATTTTCGTAAAAAAGTAAAAAAAACATTTTTTATCTATGCTTCCGGCAAAGATTTATATATATTAATGTAAGGAATTAAAGGGGATGTCTCAAAAGTTTGTTACTTTTTCGCCATCCCCGACGTTTAAAATTAGGTCCTTATATTGCAATGACTTAATTTTAAACGTCGCAATGAAAATCAAGGAGGCATTATGGAAAACAGTAAAGAAAATCCGCTTGAAAAATCCGTAAAGGAAGCATTAGATAAATTTCGTCCCTACTTGCAGTCGGAAGGCGGCGACATGGAATACTTGTCTCTCGATGACGAAAATCGTGTGCACATACGCTTGGTAGGCGCCTGCGGTTCTTGCCCCATGTCCACCATGACTTTAAAAATGGGAATAGAAGAATTCTTAAAAGATGCAGTTCCTGAAGTAAAGGAAGTTGTACAGGAATTTTAAAATGACTATAACAAAAAACAAAGTTGTCGGCATCGACTATACTTTAAAAGATGAAACGGGCGCCGTCATAGATTCATCAAAAGACTCAAGCCCTCTTGAATATGTTCACGGCACGGGAAAGATTATTTCCGGCCTAGAGGCTCTTCTTGAAGGAAAATCCGAAGGCGATTCTTTTAGCGCCGTGATCGAACCGAAAGACGGATACGGAGAATACGACAAGTCTCTGCTTATAGAGGTTCCCCGAAAAAATTTCGATGAAGGGACGGAAATCAAAGAGGGAATGAAGTTTCAGGCTTCAAGCCCCGGAGGACCTTCCGTCGTCACGGTAAAAAAAGTTACGGATGACGTAATTACGATAGACGCAAACCATGAATTAGCCGGTAAGCAGTTGCATTTTGACGTAAAGGTCATAAGCGTTCGCGACGCGACAAAGGAAGACATGGAACCGCTTTCAGGCTGCGGCGGAGGCTGCTCCGGATGTTCAGGTAGTTGCGGAGGGTGCGGCGGCTCCTGCGACGAGTAGCAGGGAAACGAGCTTTTTTGAGTTTTCGTTTGCAGAACGAAAACTCAAAGAGAGCGTAAGATCCGCAAGGGACGCGTATTTATCGTTCCTGCATTTATAAAAACCATGGAAAATTGTCCGTACATCTTCTTCGGTGTGCGGACTTTTTTTTGCTATGTAGGCGGGAATGTTTTTTATTTTGCCGTTTTCAAAAACCGCTTCTTTTAATATCCTGTCGAAAGCGGTTTTTTCGGTGACGTTTAAAAATACGAAAAGTCCGCCTGACGAACGCAGCGTTTCCAAAGCAGGATCGTTGTCGCAAACTCCTCCTCCCGTCGCAATTACGGCAGGGCAAAAGACAATGTTTTTGCATATCTCTTTGCATGCGTCGGCTTCCGCTTTTTTAAATTCG
This sequence comes from Treponema parvum, assembly GCF_017893965.1. Classification (NCBI taxonomy): domain Bacteria; kingdom Pseudomonadati; phylum Spirochaetota; class Spirochaetia; order Treponematales; family Treponemataceae; genus Treponema; species Treponema parvum. The sequence continues at coordinate 154,297 of NZ_CP054142.1, read as the reverse complement.
TCTTCGCCCTTTTCCAAGTATATTTTTCTTGCGGACATGCCGCGGATTTTCAGTATCTGATCGTCTGTATCGAAAAAAGGGCAGTTAAAATATTTTGAAAGAAGTTTTCCCTGTGTCGATTTTCCGCAGTGTTTTATTCCCATGAGAACGACGGATCTTGTGAGGCAGAACATAAGCTTTTTTCCTTAGGCAAGAGCATAAGATATGCACGAATAATTTTCAATTGCAAAAGAATTTTTGTTGAGATATGCTGATACTATGAACGTTTTGGCTCCTATCGCCCTTTGCTTTGTAATGTATGTTGCGATTTTTATCATATTCGCAGTTCTTGTTCCCTCTTTAAAAATCCGCCATGAGCTTTGGGCTTCTTTTCTCGGGCTGCTTGCGGTTTTGCCTACTGCCTTTACGGAATATGTTGTTCTCAGCCTGCCCATCTTTACGGCTCATACGTTTTTTACGGTTTTGATAACGGCTCTCGTCTTTAACGGCTTGATCGAAGAAAGCCTTAAGATGATCTTTATGCTCCTGCTCCCTTATAAAAAGCTGAAATTACCGGCGTTTTTTGCCTGTTCCGTCTTATGCGGGCTTGTTTTCGGCAGCTTTGAGTCGGTGATTTACATGCTGGTCTATCTGCAAAAAATATCTTCAGGCGGAATCGGCGTAGTGTACAAGCTTATACTGATAAGGATGTTTACAGCCGTAATCATACACACGTTTTGCGCAGGACTTTCAGGCCTATATATCTGGTCGTTCCGCAAAAAAGCTTCGAATATTACGTCCTTTATTTTTGCAGTGTTGTTTCACGGATTATATAATTTTTTTGCCGGCAACTCAGGACTTCTTTACTGGTTTATCATACCGGTGATTCTTTTTGCGATCGTCGAATGCCGCATCCGCTATTTGGTCGTAAGCGAAAAAAAGACACGAACAAAAAAAGCGAAATCGATTTAAGGCCTGCGATATTTACAGCTGGAAGTAGAACCTGAAAATCACAACTGCTGTTTTTTAGAGACAAAAAGATTTTCCAATTCTTTGAATTCCTTTTCGTAGATTGAAATGCCGGAGCGCCAAAAATCTTTTTCCGTAATGTCAAAACCCGCTTTTTTGCATAAGTCTTCGCAGCTCATTTTTCCGGTATCCGAAAGCAAAAGACGGTAGGTCTTTGCGAAATCCGGTCCTTCCTTTTTGTAGCGGGCATAAAGCCCCAGGGCGAACAGCTGTCCGAAGGCATACGGAAAGTTATAAAAGTCCAAAGAAGTGCTGTAATAATGCGTTTTTACCGCCCACATATACTCGTGCCGGTTTTCATTAAGACCTTCGCCGTACGAGCGTTCCTGAGCATCTCTCATGAGAGCGCAAAAATCATCGGCGGTAAGTTCTTCGGAAGCGCGCTTTTCAAATACGCTCTGTTCAAAATAATAGCGGCTTAGAATGTCGACTAAAATTTGACACGAATCCTGCAAGTCGAACTCAAGAAGCCGGATTTTGTCCGCTCCCTTTGCCGAAGAAGCGACGTCCTGTTTTACAATGGTTTCGGCGAAGGTGCTGGCGGTTTCCGCCAAAGTCATGGGATAAGATGAAAGCAAATAAGGATTTTCGGTTATGCACGAATGGTGGTATGCGTGCCCCAGTTCGTGAACAAGGGTTATGACATCCGAAAAAGAGCCCGTAAAATTGGATAAAACGCGCGATTCTTTTTGCGCCGGAAAATCCTGGCAATAAGCTCCGCCGACCTTTCCGCTTCGGACGGAAGCGTCGATCCAGTTATTTTCAAAGGCTTTTTCAGCAAAACCGCCCATGTCCTTACTGAAAGAGTTAAATTCTTTGATTATATATGTCCTTGCGTCTTCAAATGTCCACAGGCGGTCAAAGACCGAATCAACGGCGCTGCATCCGGAGGGAACCGGAATGGGTGCAAACATATCGAAAAACGAAAGCCCTTTTTGTTTACCGGCTGAGGCGGCGCCTGAATTATACAGAATTTCGGCTTTAAAACGCATGTATCTGCGCCACATGGGAAGACTTTCTTCTATAACGCCGATCAGGGAAGAAAGAGTTTTTTTGCTCATCCTGGCCGAATAAAGCGAGCGGTCGACGGCGTTTTTCCAAGATCGGCGCTTATTCAGACAAACGGTTTCGCCTTTCAGATTATTCAGCGCCGCGGCAAAAGCGATCCTGTTTTGTTCAAGCAGAAAAAGCTCTTTTTTATAGGAATCTTTTCTTGTCTTTGCCTCAGGCGAATATGCGTCGCTTCTTAATTCGTTAAAGGTTTTGCCGGTTTCCTTGTCCTTCAAATTTGAAATAAGCTGCTCGTGAAGCCGCGCCCACGCGTCCCCTCCGGTACGCTGCAAGTCAGAAGCGAGGTTTTCTTCATCATCGCTCATCTGGTGAGACAGCTCGTCAAGCTCTTCGTTTATAAAAAATTCATAGTCGGAAAATTCCGGATAGCGTCTGTAAAATTCCGGAAGACGTCGCATATTTTTCTTTAATACCGAGCGGAAGATGAGTTCTTGTTTTTTCGACCTAAGCTGCAGTTCTTCCATGCGGGACAGGTTGTCAAGGTATTCCTTATTTACGGTATTGACGGAATAAATTATGTAAGCGTAGGCGGCAAGCGATTCTTCAAGGGCGCCTGTCTTATCGGCGCAAGAGATGTACATGCTAAGCCACATGGGAAAGTCAAAATTGTCTTTGCTTTTTTCCGAAATCGTATTTGCGGAATTAAACAGCAAATCGATTTCATCCATTCCCTTTTCATAATCCCTAAGAGCGTCTTTATATTCTTTGCTCTTCAATGAAGGATAAATGCTTTTCAGATCCCACTCGGGGGCTTTTAAGTTTTTATTTGTTTGTTTCATATCCATATTTTATCCGGTTTTGAATTTTTTAGCCCAGCCTATAGTACGCGGCGAGTATCCACTGTGCCAAAATTCCTGCATGACGAAAGTCCGGCGCAAAAATCAACATGCGCGTAGAAAACCCCGCACGGCGATCGCCCGACGCGGGACGTCAGATTTCAGACTTAAACAAAATCTTTTCTCATCGGATTAAATATATCCAACAAGACGGAATCTTCCAGTGCGACTACTCCGTGCTCTACATTCGGCGCGATTTGATAAGCGTCTCCGGCTTTTATAATTTTTTTACCCGCGCCGGCTTCTTCAACTTCAAACGAACCTGAAATAACATATCCTATTTGTTCGTGAACGTGTTTGTGAAGCGCTCCGACGGCACCTTTTTTAAATGTAAGTTCGCACAGCATGAGATTTTCCGAATACGTAACGACCTTGCGCGCTATTCCGCCGCCTAAATCCTTATAAGGTATTTTATCCGCATATGTTATCATTGTGTCGCTCCATGCATTTTGTAATACACAAATCTTTTTATTGTGTTCTGAATGTGATATAAATATACTGAATTTGACAATAAAAAAACAGACGGGTCTTGCTTTGAGCATCGCACTTTAAAAGCTCGAAATTGAACCATAAAGTACTTGCGGGGGCATAAAAAAAGAGCCGCAAAAAGGAGGAAGAATGCGGCTCTTTAAGTTGTTTGTTGCTGGTAAGAGTAATATATATAATTATAAAAATTATGTCAATCGCAATTGTGTGAATTTTTCGCATATAATGCGTTTTTTTGCGGTTTGAAACAAAAATTCGGTAAATTAAGTATATGATACGCCGATCGGCAGGATTTCCGTAATTGTTGCACCGATCATTAAAATTTTCACAGGAGATAAAATGAAAAAGATAGGTATTATAGGCGCCATGGAAGTGGAAATTTCTTTATTAAAAGACCTTATGACCCCGAATGAAAAAGCAAAGCGGATAAACGCCGCCAAATACTGCGGCACTGAGTATTTTGAAGGCCTTATAGATGAAATTCCCATCGTTGTGGCAAAAAGCGGCGTGGGCAAAGTAAACGCAGCGCTTTGCGCACTCACGATGATTTATAAATTCGGCGTAACTCATATTATAAATACAGGAATAGCCGGCGCCGTCGGAAAGGGTCTTGACGTTCTGGACTTCGTGGTTTCGACGCAAGCCGTTTACCATGACATGGACGCTACGGGCTTCGGTTATAAGCCTACGGAAATTCCACAGATGCAAACCAGCTGTTTTATAGCCGATAAAACGATGATCCGTGCCGCTCAAAAAGCCTTTGACGGTATTCCCGAATTAAAGGGACATAAGCTTATGAGCGGAAGAATCGCTTCGGGGGACCAGTTTATTTCCGATAAGCAGGTAAAAAACCGTATCCGTGAAATTTGTAATCCCCTGTGTGTCGAAATGGAAGGAGCTTCGATAGCGCATACGGCCTTTGTAAACGATATTCCGTTTGTGATAATACGCTGCATGTCAGACATGGCGGACGACGGACATGAATCCGTTTATTCTTTTAACGAAACAAACGCCGCAAAAATGAGCGCGGCTCTCGTGCAGAAAATGATAAAGTTATTTTGATCGGCAAACATATGATTTCAACGAAACAATTCGTTTTTAAAGAGCTCTCTGCAGCGCAGGAAAGTGGAGTTTTCATATCCGGACAGGAATTGGCTGAAAAATGCGGAGTTTCCAGAACGGCGGTTTGGAAGGCGATAAAGGCTCTTGCCAAAGACGGAATAAAGATCGAAGGCGTCACAAACCGCGGATACCGATTGGAGAACAGTGAAGAAAATTTATCCCTGTCTGCGATGGAATCTTTTGTTCTACCGAAGGATGGCATACGGTTTTGTGTTTACGACCGGCTCGATTCCACGAATCTTGAAGCAAAGCGCCTGTGTGCACAGGCCGGAATATTGCGCGACACGCTTGGGGCTCTTACGCCTGAAGGGAAAAAGCTTCACAAACTGGTCATAATCGCAAATGAACAGACGGCTGGGCGCGGCCGCTTGGGTAGAGAATTTTATTCGCCGGCAAAAACAGGAGTCTATTTATCCATGATTTACATTCCGCAAAAAAACCTTGTTCATCCGGCAAAGATGACAGCCTCAGCTGCCGTAGCGGTGTGCCGTGTTTTTAAAAGATTGTATAAAGCGGAACCTAAAATAAAATGGGTAAACGATATTTTCGTAAACGGCAAAAAAGTATGCGGAATTTTGACCGAAGGAATTACGGACTTTGAAACGGGAAGAATTGAAGCCACCGTTATAGGGATAGGGATCAACATATACGAGGATGCAAAAGGGTTTCCGGCACGGATAGCGGATACCGCAGGATCTATTTTGGGAACAAAAGGAGAGCCGGCAAAGCGCAACGAGCTTGCAGCGCAAACTGCGCTGGAACTTTCACACATATACGCCGAACAGGAAAACGATCCTCTTTCTTCCGAAGCAAAAGATATAATAAGTGAATACAAGCAATTAAATTTTCTGCTCGGTAAGACTCTGGAAATAACTCCCGTCATAGGCGTAGAAGAAAAATATACGGCAAAAGCCGTGGACATAACGGAAGACGCGGCCTTAGTTGTAAAAAAAAGCGACGGAACTTACCAGACATTACAAAGCGGCGAAGTGAGTTTATATTCAAAAAATTTTTTATCTTTTTGATTTTCTCACAAAGGTTTTACTGTAAACTTACTCAAGTCTGTGATATAGTTATATATACGTGTAATATTAAAAAAGTAGGAGACCAGTTTCATGAGCGATTCCGAATTAGATCCTTCTATTTTGGCTTTATTAAACCAGGCTACCCAATCTACGGCGCAGGAAGGAAACGGCGGCGAAGGAGCACCCGAAAATGACGCTTTTACCGACGAACAAGGACCTTTGGAAGCAGCTGAAGGAAGCACGAGCGATCCTATAAAAGTCGATCTAAGTAAAAAAGAATTTGCTCCTATAGAAAAATTTTTCCAAGACGTGCCTGCCGATTTTTTCGACGATCCGTCGTATTATAAGACTGCACTGTCCGGAGAAGACCAATCGGCGCAAAGACTTCACTCGGTTCTCTCAAAGTATTTAAAATGTCGCGACGCCCAAGACAGAACGGTTTTTCGGCAGCGCCTTGTAAGTGCGTATTGGGAATTTTTCCGTTCGATCGCGCCTAAGATGAGACTTCTTTCTACGCCGATGCCTAAGCGTCTTTTGCTGCGATACGGCGTGCTTCTTCCGTCGTTGTTTACGCCCGAACAAAAACAAATGTTTGCCAAGGCCTTTATTGAAAACACGTCGGACGAACCTGTTTTTTACGTAGACGAGTGGTTTAAAGAAATAGCATCAGGACGCCTTCCCATATCGGCAACGGATGAAGCCCGTCCTGCCCACAAGGCTTCCTCGCCCGCCGAAGTGGATACCGCAGAACAACAGTATCTTTTACAGCTGCAAACTAAAAATAACGGGAAGCTGCAAAATTCGGAAAGCCTTTTAAGCGTAAAAGAAAACGAAAGAAGCATGCTTGAATCCGAGCTCAGAAACCGCATAGACATGCTTTTGGAACACCAGCCGGCCATCGGGCTTGAGCCGCACAAGATGCCTTATTCCGATTTACAAAAAAAGTTGTTTTCCGAAATAAATGAAAGATTGCGCGCTCTCTCGAGGAACGACAAAGAACTGTCCGCCAACTTTAAGGATTTCAGAGAGGCAAAAGAAATACAGACAAGCCTGCAGGAAAAGATAGCCGCCGGACCGCAGCTTGTCGAAGTAAGGAAGTCGGATATTGATACTGAAATGACTACCGTGCGCCAAATGGTAAAAATGACCGTAGGACGGCAGGGCAATCAATTCCCGATCTTTTCAAGGGAATTTTTCCACTGTCTTCCCAAGGAAACGGGTTTTCGTGAAAATGTTATTTCAATACTGTCTTGGATAGAATCCATAGATCCGGGAGCCTTTTGCCGGATTCACAAGAATGTTCCCAATAGGATTGTGCCTTTTGTGCTCCTTGTTCCTTCTTACGGGGAATTCGGCTTTTGCTGGGAACCCTTTGACCGCTACAACCGTATCACAAGCCGCGGCCGCATTGTGATCCCCATGTATCCGCGCAACCTTCAAATTTCAATATTGCGCGCCGTTGCGGATCTTCGCTGGCAGGTCGCAAAAGAAAAAGCTTCTTACTACTGGATGGAAGAAGGACTGACCGGACAGTATTACCAGTGGATAGATTCCCAAAAATTAAAAGGCGACCTCAAATCGTTTTTTATCGAAGATTATATCCTATGGATGACTAAGGAATCTACCGGCGTCCAGCGGCTTGAAAAGACCGTTCGGGGAATTTTTTGGAGACACCTTCCCTTCCCGCAGAGTCTCAAAGACGAGCTCAAAAAGAGAAGTCTCGCTTATGCGGAACTTTATCAAAAAGATATAAACCGTGCCATGTCGGACGGATATTGATTTTTTTACAGAGAGGGCTTCGTTTTTGCCTTTGCCGTCAAATTGCTTAAAAACTGCCTCGGCGCGTCGGTCGCGGCAGTGCGGCATAAGCGCACATTTTAGGGGCGTGAACTTTTTTTACTGTATAAATATTGATCCGCTATCTTTTTGTTTATCTTGTCTTTAAGATCGAATTTAACGATAACGAAGCGTATGATTTTTACCGATAAGATTATATCCAGTATTAGGCCCGCCGCCAAAATGAACGGCATAACTATGTGGAGCGGCAAAGAAGACGAAAAATTAAAGACTTTGTAAATCACAAGAACCGCTACGATAAACAACGCGACGAGCAGGACAATCATAAAAATAAAATTAAACACTCCTACGGCTATGGAAAAAATAATCGTGTTTTTTTTGCGCTGATATTCGGTAATTTTTACCTCGTCCATCATTTATCCTCCGGATTTTCTTTTTTTATCGCGTAGACAAAGGAAAATATTAAAATTGCCCCGCAGACGACTACGGCCGAATCAGCTACGTTAAACGTAGGCCATCTTTCCATTCCGAACAGGCCGTAAAACTTGACGTCGATAAAATCTACAACGCCTTCGCTTCTGAAAATTCTGTCAAAAAGGTTCCCTAAGCCTCCGCCGAGAACTCCGCAAATGCACCAACGCTGCAATTTTGAAAATTCATTGTTCCTAAAATAAATGATAAACACTAGCAAAATCACAAAAAACGGCATGACGGAAAAAAGCGCCGCACGGATGTGAGAGGGCAGACTTCCGCCTACGCTGAAGGCGATTCCCGGGTTGCTAACATGGATGATCCGTAAAAAATCTCCTAAAAACGACGCTCCTATTGAAAAAGGCGGAATCCGCTTTACGATAAGCGCTTTTGAAAGCTGATCCGAAATAAAAACCGCGGCCGTCAAAACCAAGGGAATGAGTTTTTGTTTAAATTTTATTTCAGCCATTTTTATAATCCTGTTTACAATCCTGTAGGAAAATCGATAAACACGGTCTTAACTCCGGTTTCTTTTTCAAGTTTTTGCCGGACAAGATTTATTCCGACCGTTTCCGTCTGATAGTGACCGCCGGCAATAAGATTAAGTTTAAGTTCTTTTGCGGAATGAAAAACTTCGTGACCGATTTCTCCCGTTATATAGGCGTCGATTCCTTCATTTGCAGCCTGAACATGATCTTCTCCCGCCGATCCTGAAATTATAGCGACCGTCCTTATTTTTTTTACACCGAACGGCAAAACGTACAAAGGTTTTTCTCCCTTGTTCAAGGCCCTTTGAGACAACTCTTCTACGGTAAGAGGGTTTGGCAGAGCGCCTTTAACGCCTATCGTCATCCCTCTCCATTGCCCGAACGGGCTCAGATCGGTAAGTCCTAACCGAAAAGCTATTCCGTAATTATTACCGACGCTGCTGTTTGAATCAAGGGGAATATGACTTGCATAAAGGGCAAGGTCGTTTTTTAAAAAAATATTTATACGCTCGTAGTGTACGCCAGTTATAGTATCACATTGTCCCCAAAAAAGTCCGTGATGAACAAAAAGAAGCTCCGCTCCTTCTTCTGCAGCACGCAAAGCCGTAGCGGCACAGGCGTCGACGGCAAAGGCAACCTTTGCTATCTGCTTGCCGCTGGGCGAAGAATTTGAGATCTGTATGCCGTTCTTGGAAGGATCGTTAATAAAATCTTCCTTGCGCAAAAAACCGTTAAAATAAGAGTCCAATTCCGTCAACGTCATTTTTCCTCCAACGCCTGTCGTGTGCGTAAGGCCATATACGAAGGCACGATTAAAGTCGGTTCCCTCTTCGCACCTAAAACATAGGCGGTAAAAGGATCGGTCTGCGCTACGCAGCCGTATCCCTTGTTCTTATAAAGATCGACGGAAGATAAAGAAAAGACGCCTTTAAAACCGGGGGAATTTTTTTCACTCAGCTTTAGAAGAGCTTTTTCCTGCATAAGGTCGCCGATGTAAAAATAGCGGGTTTCTGAACCCTGCCGCTCCGAAGCGATCTTTAGTAAAGTTTCGTATTCGTTTAAGACGGATTTTGTGTATTTCCATTCGTTTTTTATAAATTCGTCCGGTTTTTTTACAGAAAGATAGATCAGGCCGCTTCGGCGAAAAAACGGCAAGTCCAGCCTTGAAGAAACATAGGGCAAAGCGCTTTGGTATAAATCCAAGGAATATATTGTGTACCCGGAGCGCGCAAGGAGTATCAGATACGGCCTGTACGACCTTGTGTCGCCCCTTTTGTCGGCGCTAAAAAGAATGACGGGCTTTTCGCTCGTCCTTTGTTCGTCCGTACCGTCTTTTTCTTTAAATGTCCATAAAACAGCTCCCTTGCCGTATCCTTGAAGCCTTTCGGCGGTTTCCGTCACACCGTAAGAAGAAGCGTCAACGGGCACTTCACGAAAATAGACGATCAGCACCGTCAATACAATCGTGCAAATAAAAAAAAACAGTGAAAAAATATAAAAAACGGGACTGTATCTGTCTACATACAAGTGTGAAGCAAATCGCGATATGGCGTGTATGTTAAGGATGAATACCGCAAGTGAAAGGGCGAATATAAGCAATGCAGGAACGGTACAGCCCTGTGCAAGGATCTGAAAAAAAGAGACAATCAGGACGACGGGCGACAGAACCGTAACGGTTATGCTGTTTTTATGCTTTGAAAAAAAGATACGGCCGTTTATGAGAATTAATAGAAAGAGGCAAAGCAGGTTTCCCGTCAACGAGTCGGTCATGACAAAATATTATACGAAAAGATGAAATCTAGCAATGCAGAGAATTCAGTATTTTCGCTTCCATGTCGTATAAGGTCACCGTCTTATTTTCATATACGGCGAATCCCGCAGGGGAACCTCCTTTAGGCAACGATACGGAACCGGGATTGCAGACAAGAACGCCCGACTTGTTTTTTTCAAGGACTTGAATGTGCGTGTGTCCGTAAAAGATCACGGCCGAATCCGAAATAGGAGGTGTCTTGCTTCCACTCACGGCGATATTGCCGTCGGCGCGTTCCGGCGCATACACGTGTCCGTGCGTGCAGAACAGGCGGACACCTTCGTCAACCACAAGGGAATATGTGCCCAGCACCGGAAACTTTAAAACCATCTCTTCGACTTCCGCATCGCAGTTGCCGCGGCAGCATATTATTTTATTTGCCAGCGGATTAAGTATTTCTGCAACACGGCCGGGATTGTGTCCTTCAGGTAAAGGATTTCTTGGACCGTGATACAGAATGTCACCGAGCAAGATAATGTAATCCGCTTTCATCTTTGAAAATTGTTCTATAACTTTTTCACAGGCCGTAGCCGAACCGTGAATATCCGAAAATATCAGGTATTTCATTTACTTCTCCTAAAAACGCTACGCATTCCCTTTAGCCCATTCATAGAGTATGACGGAAGCGGCTTGCGCAACATTCAGGCTTTCAACGGGTGGCGCTTTGTCCGGATCCGTAAACATTCCGGCGGAAGGAATGACGGCAAGAGCATCGCAGTTTTCTTTTACTTCCCGTGAAATGCCCGTCTCTTCATTTCCGAGCACTATCAGAGCCGGTTTTGTTTTACACAGAGCGTGTATTTGAGAAATGTGCGTTTTAGCTCCTACGTCGCTGCCCAGCCTGAACATCTTTCCTTTTAAGGCTTCGAGCAGCTTCAAAATAGACATGACGGAATAAATGTTTACCAGCTCCATACCGCCTTGGGCTATGCGATAAGCGCTTGTCGTAATGGAAGTTTGCTCTTCCGTGAGCGGGATGATTATATTTTTCATACCGAAAAAGGCTGCGCTTCTGACTATCGCGCCGAAATTGTTTGCGTTTCCTATTCTGTCAAGAAGAAGCGCGCTCTGTTTTTTGTGCAGCCAATCGTCAGTAATTTCGGAAGTGAGAGGTTCGATTTCAGGCTGCGCTATCATAGCCACAGCCCCTTGGTGATGTACGCTTCCGCAAAGTTTTTCAAGCTCGGTGTCTTTTACAGTATTGTAGGGGATTTTATGTTGAGCAAGGAATTTGCATGTGCCGCCGAAGCTGTGCACACGGTTTTCCGCAAAATACAGCCGTGTTATTTTTTCAGGATGAATACGCGAAAGGGCAAGAACCGCTTCAAATCCGCAGACGGCGAGTTCTTTTTTTGCCTTGTTTTTCATAAAAAAAATATAGCAGTTTTTCAGCGGCGTAACAACTGAAAATAAAAGCGCCGACAATCGAGTATTTAAGTTTGACAACTGACAACAGAAAGTGTAAAATCCTCTATCTATTTGGTCGAATTTCGAATTTTGAAAATATCAGCCAGTAGTGCTATGCTTTCGGCGAAAACCCGTCTGCTTAGCCGCGGTCGAGCTTTTTAAGAAGAATTCTGTAAGCATAACGCTCGAAGCGTCACGCAGCCGGAACCTCACCTCCGCACAGTTTTATTCGTTTTCAAAGCTCGCCATTCAGTTGGCACACTAAAGGGTTGGAAAATTTCGAGTTTTATCAAACTCGAAATTAACCCTATTATAAATACACGGAGAAATACATGGCTAAAACAGCAAAACTTGTATATTTTTTTGGCAACGGCAAGTCCGAAGGTAATGCGAACATGCGTTCGGAACTTGGTGGAAAGGGCGCAAATCTTGCCGAAATGACGAATATAGGCATTCCTGTTCCTCCGGGATTCACGATCTCTACGGAGGTTTGTAAACTTTTTTACGAAAATGACAAACAATATCCGTCTCAGTTAAAAAGCGAAGTGGCGGAAAATCTTTGCAAACTCGAAAAGGCTTTCGGAAAAAAATTCGGCGACGAAAAGGATCCTCTTTTAGTCTCCGTTCGCTCCGGAGCGGCCGCCTCAATGCCCGGCATGATGGACACGATTTTAAATCTGGGACTCAACGATAAATCGGTGGAAGGCCTTGCAAAAAAGACGGAAAATCCGCGCTTCGCATGGGACGCATACAGACGCTTTATCCAGATGTTCGGCAACGTGGCCATGGGTATAGATCACGACAAATTCGAGCACATCATTGACGAAGTAAAATCACACAAAGGCAAAAAACTCGACACGGAACTTGACACTTCCGAAATTCAGCAAATTGTGGCCAAGTATAAAGCGCTTTACAAAAAAGAAAAAAAATCCGACTTTCCTCAGGATCCTATCGAACAGATGTGGTATGCGATCGACGCTGTGTTCGGTTCATGGATGAACGCGCGTGCAATAAAATACCGGGAACTCAATAACATAAAGTATCTCAAGGGAACCGCAGTAACCGTTATGGCCATGGTCTTCGGCAATATGGGCGAAGATTCGTGTACGGGAGTATGCTTTAGCCGGAATGCGGCGACGGGAGAAAACAAATTCTACGGGGAATATCTTGTAAACGCACAGGGTGAAGACGTAGTTGCGGGAATCAGAACTCCCGACGAAATAGACGTGCTTGCCAAAAAAAACCCGCATATTTACAAAGAACTGTTGGAAATACGCGACAGGCTTGAAAAACACTATCACGATATGCAGGACATGGAATTCACCGTTCAACAGGGAAAGCTTTTTCTTTTACAGTGCAGAAACGGCAAAAGAACAGGCGCCGCGGCGGTTAAAATGGCCGTCGACATGGTTACGGAAAAGCTCATAGACAAAGAGACTGCCGTCATGAGAGTTGAACCCGGACATTTGGATCAGCTTCTTCACCCCGGCATCGACGCAAAGGCGGCAAAACTTTCGGGCGCAATCACAAAGGGCCTTAACGCTTCTCCCGGAGCCGGCTGCGGACAAATCGTGTTTACGGCCGAGGATGCCGAAGCGTGGGCGAAAGAAGGCAAAAAAGTTCTTTTAGTCCGTAAGGAAACCAGCCCGGACGATATCGCCGGCATGAACGTTTCTCAGGGAATTCTTACGGCAACGGGCGGAAGGACAAGCCATGCGGCGGTTGTATGCCGCGGTATGGGTAAGCCCTGCGTTTCCGGCGCGGAAGAAATAAAATTCACTTCCGCAAAAGAGATAAGCGTCAACGGAAAAACATACAAAGAGGGAGACTGGATGACTATTGACGGAACTACCGGCGAAGTCTACGGCGAAAAAATTCCTCTGGTAGAAGCGGTTTCTTCAAAAGAATTGAACACCTTTATGGCCTGGTGCGACGAGATCCGCAACAAGTCCGTGAGAACGCCGAAGGTCGGAAACAAAATTAAAGGATTCGGCGTGCGCGCGAACGGAGATCAACCGATCGATGCAAAAAACGCATTCAAATTCGGAGCGGAAGGAATAGGCCTTTGCCGAACGGAGCATATGTTTTTTGATCCTGAAAAACTTGTGTATTTTCAAGCTATGATAAGCGCCGATTCCACTGAAATGCGGGAAAAAGCTCTTAAAAAAATTCTTCCGCTGCAAAAAAAAGATTTCACAGGTATCTTTAAAGCTATGAAAGGGAATCCGGTCATAATAAGATTCCTTGATCCGCCCTTGCATGAGTTCATTCCTCATGACGAAGAGGGAACGAAAAAAGTGCAATCCGTTCTTAAAGATGAAGGAATTGAAATTGACCTTAAAACCCTGGAAATGAAATTTAACGGTCTTAAAGAATTCAACCCCATGCTCGGACACCGCGGCTGCCGGCTTGCAATTACTTATCCTGAAATTTACAAGATGCAGACGGAAGCCGTTGCCCTTGCAGCCATAGAGTGTATAAAAAAGGGAGAAAAAGTTTTACCCTACATTATGATCCCGATTGTGTGCGACCCGAAAGAGCTTTCCGTAATCCGCGCCGAATGTGAAAAAGTTATCGCGGAAGTTGAAAAGAAAAAGGGCGAAAAGGCGAATATAGAAATCGGTACGATGATAGAAGTTCCGAGAGCCGCTTTGCTTGCAGACGAAATAGCAAAGCATGCGGATTTTTTCAGCTTCGGAACAAACGATCTTACCCAAATGACCTTCGCTTTCAGTCGAGACGACGCGGGAAAATTCCTTGAATCATATTACAAAAGAGACATACTTCCCTCTGATCCGTTTAAAACTCTTGATGAAAACGGAGTCGGAAAACTTTTGCAGTATGCGGTTGAAAAGGCCAGGTCGGTAAAACCGAATTTTCACTGCGGCATATGCGGAGAGCACGGCGGCGATCCTGAGACTATAGATTTTTGCTACCGTGCGGGGCTGAACTATGTTTCGTGTTCTCCGTTCCGCGTTCCCATAGCGCGTTTGGCCGCGGCTCAAGCCGTTGTTCGAAATAAATAGGCACGACTGATCCGGCACAGGGCAGTTGCAGGGAAACTGTCCGAAGACTTCAGTCTTCGGACAGCTGCCTTATAATATGCGGCTTTTGTGGAGATCCCTTTCGCCGGCCGGGCAATTGCAGGGCAGTTGCCCGGCAAAATCGGTCGAGCAAGTACGCAGACAAATCAGTCGAGCGGCCAGGCAATTAGTTGATCGGATAATCGGGCGATCTATTGGGCGTCGGAAGCCGACCGGTCATGCTTTTTTGCCTTGTTCGCTGCAGCTTCGCGGAGCATTTCCTTTATAAGGGCAATGGAAGCTCCGTAGTTTTTACTGGTCATAGAGGGGAAATGACGCAGCAGGGTTTCAGCATTTTTTTGCCGCCGGCGTGCGTCTTCGATTTTTTCAAGAAGCCTTTTGCTGAACTGTTCGCGGTGCAGCTTTGAACGCTCTTTTATTGACAGGAGCATTTCGTTCAGACCGCCTTTTTTGAACCAGCTTTCCGAAGAAAATCTTTCTTCAAGTTCCTCTTTGAATTCCCTGAGTTTTACCATCGTTTCACTGAATCCGACAAGCCGACGGAGAGTGTTCGACAAATCCGCAAAAAGTAAGACGGCTATAAAGGCCGCGCACCATCTTGCGCCTTTTTCCGACAAAGAAAATACAATCGCTAAAAACAGCGGCTGCACAAAGTGAGCGCAGAGAACGCCCATCAATCCGAACAGAACTGAATTTAAAAGACACACTCGTCCGTGAAGGTTGAATTTTTTATCGGAATAATCCCACCACTTTGTTTTAAACAGTGTTTCAAGAAGCCAGCTGCTTACATATTCAAGGACGGAACAAAAAAAGGCCGAAGCAAAAAAGAGTTCCAACCATGTTCCCTTCCAATTTTCAAGACCGTGTAAAACAATGAGGCCTCCGAATCCGTATATCGGACAGACAGGCCCGTGTAAAAAACCTCTGTTCACAAATTTCCGTTCAAAAAAAATACCTACGTAAAAAACTTCGCAAGCCCATCCTAAAAAACTATACAGAATAAAAAGCAGAAAAAGACGCGGCGTCGTTATTATGCGGAACATGATATTGAAATATAACACGTTTTTTGAGTCTTGACTACGTGAAACATTTTTTATATATTAACACAAACGGGGGTGTAGCTCACCTGGCTAGAGCGCTTGCATGGCATGCAAGAGGTAGTCGGTTCAAGTCCGATCATCTCCAAAAAACAAAGATCCGTCGCTGTTTACCGCTTGTGATTTTTTCCGGCTTTACTCTGGACGCTTCTTTTATTGCCTTAAATCCGCCGATCCTGCCGCAGCGACTTTAAATTTAAAGAACCGACTACCGAAGTACGCGCCGAGCCAATGCGAGGGATAGGCGGCACGGATGCCGCCGGCAGCGTACGGAGGCGCCCTGAGGAAGGCGCAGAAAGCGCCTGAACGAAGGGGTCGGTTCAAGTCCGATCATCTCCAAAAAACAAAGATTTGTCGCTGTTTACCGCTTGTGATTTTTTCCGGTTTTACTCTGGACGCTTCTTTTATTGCCTTAAATCCGCCGATCCTGCCGCAGCGTGTTCCGGAGCGCGCAGCGACGGTTTAAGCTGACATGATTGACAGTAAAAGCCAACCACGCTGTGTTTTAGGCGCAAACCTAAAAAGATGTATACATCCTCGGCTCGGCATAAAAACTGCGAATGGACTCCATAGTGTGATCGATACACCAGCGCTTGACATCTGTCATTGGCGATTCTTTAAAAACTATAAAGATCTTCAGAATAGATGGAACACCGCCAGGCATTAAAAAAACAGGCTTCTCATCAGTTTTGACGACGTCGGCGTAGTATACGGACTGATAGGTGGTGCCGAGTCCTTTCAGAGCAAGTTGATAGGCGGTATTGTTGTTGGCGATGAAGACGATGTCCTTTGGCGCTAGGCGATGCTGCGAAAAGAGCTGCTGCGTATAGAAATTCAGACCGTTTTTTGTAGAAGGGGAGAAAAAAGTCTGGTTGTTGATGAATTCCGAAGGGACGTCCAAGGGGTGAAAAGGATCGTTCCCTTGTATATCCATGCCTACAAGATGCGG
The DNA here is from genome assembly GCF_017893965.1 of Treponema parvum. Classification (NCBI taxonomy): domain Bacteria; kingdom Pseudomonadati; phylum Spirochaetota; class Spirochaetia; order Treponematales; family Treponemataceae; genus Treponema; species Treponema parvum. Next base: position 137,686 of record NZ_CP054142.1, on the reverse strand, counting down.
ATTCTGCGCGCCGGTTACAAGGCAGTGCGATTCTTCCGCAAGCATAAGATAACTAAGCGAACCAACGTAAAGAAACGACTCAATGATCGCTATGTCAACTGCGTTGTGCTGAACTTTTTCCGCCATAACTTCATCGCGGTCTTCAAAAACGGAAAGGTGAATGCCCGGGAAACGGCGATACAAACCTGGAAGAATACGAGGTAGCATAAGCTCGCCACGGTTACGGCCGATAGCAATGCGGAGGGTTTCCTCTGCAGGTTGATCGAGCCGCCGAATCGATTCCAGAAGCTGATCCTTCTGATACTCGATATCTTTCATCATCGTGATGTATTGCTGCCCGGCAGGAGTTATGCGCAAAGGAGATTTGCTTCGGTCTAAGAGCCTTACTCCTAAGCTTGCCTCCAGTCGGTTCAGATAGGAAGTCAGCGCAGGTTGTGAGATGTAAAGCCGCTCTGCCGCACGGGTGATATTCAGTTCTTCTGCAAGAGTAATCAGATAGTTCAGCTGTTCGTAATCCCGCTTATGCATGTACATCCATCCATATTTCAATCATATCATAGAGAGAAAAAGAATGTAAAGAATATCATAAGATGTGAGTTATGATGAGATAATACTATTGGTATTAGACGGTATTGATAAAAGCAATTAAAATAAATTAAGAAAAGGCGCTTGTTCGATTTGTAATATGAAGTATCAGCCAAATACAAATATACAATTACGTGCAAAGGGGTAATGTCGATGAACGAAAAAACCATTAACGTAAACCGGTTGCGGAGTTCCAGAGTGTTTCGTAAAGAACTTACGCCGTATCTTTTGCTGCTCCCTGTAGTACTGATGATTGTTTGCTTTATGTTGTATCCGATTTGCAGCGTTTTTTCCATGAGTCTTGAGAATTATAAGGCGACCAGGCCGAATGCCCGCGCATTCGTTGGTTTTGCCAATTACGTTAAGATCTTTACAAAAGACAAAATGTTTATAAAGACTCTCAGCAACACTTCCAAGTGGGTTATAGTCAGTGTCCTGTTTCAGACTGTATTAGGCTTCTGGCTGGCGTATTTGCTTAACAAGCGATTCAAGGGGCGCGGTATTATCCGTGCCTTTGCACTTGTCCCGTGGGCAGTTGCGGGCGTTATGGTCGGCATCATCTGGAAGCTCATACTCGGTGAGACCTTCGGTGTGTTCAATGACATACTGAAGCGTCTGAATATCATTTCCGTAAATATGTCCTGGTTCTCTACGCCGGGTAAAGCGATGTTTGCGGCTATACTCTCCAATGTGTGGCGCGGGATTCCGTTCTTTACAATCAGTTATCTATCCGCACTTTCCAGCATCCCTGACGATCTCTACGAGTCCGTAACTATAGACGGCGCGGGTCCTATCCGTATGCTTTTTTCAATTACCATACCGATGATTAAAGACACCATTATTCTTACGACGCTGCTCCGGGCAATCTGGACTTTCAATGCGGTAGATCTCATCATAAGCTTGACCGACGGCGGCCCGAACCGCGGCACAACAACGCTCGCACTGTATATCATGAACAAGTTCTCCGGCGAGTTTGACTACGGATATGCATCAACCCTTGCTGTGATCGCGACAACGATGATGATGTTGCTTGCATTCGTCTATATTACTCTGGGTAAGCTCGGAAAGGACGGTGTAAACGGATGACAATCGCTACGAAGAAAAAACTTTCGGATATCGCTTTCCGAAACATTCCTCTTGCAGTTTTTCTAGTCTTTACGCTGTTCCCGTTCTATTGGATCATCAATACTTCATTGAAGGGCAGTATTGAGGTTTTTGCCACACCTATCCTGTATTGGCCTCTGAATCCCACGCTGGCAAACTTTCAAGGGCTGTTTACTCGCTTCGGTTTCGGAACATTCTTTGTTAACAGCGTAATCGTGGCGTCGGTAACAACATTTCTGGTTACAGTGATGTCGTTGCTCGGCGGTTATGCAATGAGTCGTTATAAGTTCAAGGGTAAGGTTTTCATGTATATTCTGTTGCTTATTACACAGATGCTGCCGGCGGTCGTACTGATGATTCCGTTATTCCAGATGATGAACAACATGAACCTTATCAATAATCTTATTTCTCTGATCATCGTCTGCACCTGCACAAATCTGCCGTTCTGTCTGTTCATGATGATGGGGTATTTCAATTCTATTTCGGTATCGCTTGAAGAAGCGGCGCAGATTGACGGCTGTACACTGCTCAGGTCGATTTTCCTCATTCTGCTTCCGGCAATGCTACCCAACATCATTGCGACCGGTGCGTACGCGTTCATCAATACCTGGAATGTGTATGTTTATGCGACGGCGTTCATTACCGATAAAGCGGTCTATACGCTGCCGCTCGGACTTAAGATGTTCCAAGGAGAATACGGTACGGATTACGGCAGCCTTTCTGCCGGCTGTGTAGTCGCACTTGTACCAGTTATCATGATCTTTGCCTTTATCCAGAAACACCTGTCGGGAGGCGCAACTGCCGGCGCAGTCAAAGGATAAGGAAGAGTATAAAGATTAAGGAGGTCTTAACCGTGAAAAAGACTGTTTCTGTTCTGCTTGCCCTGCCACTCATGCTGGTGCTGGCCGCTTGCTCCCGGGCAAAGCCGAAAACTGTCAACTTATGGTATCATTCTGCCGATCCGGTAACTGATGCCTACTTCGAAGGCAAATTTGCCGAACTGAACGCTTCTCAGAATGATTACAATTTTGTTTACACCAGTTTTGCGTTTGCTGATTTCCAAGAAAAATTTCAAATGGCCGTTATGACCGACAACATGCCGGACGTCGTGTCCCTTGGTTTTTCCAACATTGCCACCTTTACCGCGCAGAATACCCTGCTCCCGCTGAATGATCTGGTTGATCGAATGGATAACTATCAGTACATCGATGAAAACCTCATGGCTAACCTTATTTCTCTGGGGAACGGAACTATCTACGGTCTGCCGTATGCATACAATCAGGAGGTTGCTTGGTACAACACAGTCAAGTTTGCGGAAATGGGAATTAAAGCCGCTCCGGCAACACAGTCCGAGTTCCTGGCTCTCTGCGAAAAGTATGCAAACAAGGGAAAAGGTACTTACTTTGCCAGCCTTCGCGGTGTTCGCCCGTATGACAGCCTGCTGGCATGGCTTTTCACCTATACCGACGGCTGCGGCTATAATGGCAGCTGGTTCAACAAAGAAGGCAAATGCATCCTCAGCGATGACCGGTTTGTTGAAGCTCTCAATGTCTATGCCGACATCTACAAAAAGGGCTGGGTTTCCAGCGACTCTGTGAACAACAACTATGCGGAGATCGTTGCCGAGTTCGGCTCCGGCGTTTCTATGTATATTGTTCACAATTCTTCTTCCGAATCCACTCACCGAAAAAATCTGGGCGAGGGAAACTTTGCTTCTGCCCGCGTTCTTGCCAATGCTGCCGGCCATTACTATGCTTCCGGTCTGCAGCCGAACGTATACTGCATAGCTAAAAACAAAAATCCTAAACATGACTACACCGGAGCCGTGAAACTGATCGATTGGATGCTGAGTGCCGAGATCGACGGCGGTCTCTGCGAAAAGGTGGGCCGTGTTCCCTGCAACACCCAGATTGTTGAACAGGACTGGTATAAGAACAATGTTAACATGATGCTTTATGCCGATTATCTAACGGATAAAAACTACATGCAGATCCTCAACCCTTATTGGCTGAGCGATTTCTCCACGATGATTACCACCGATATGACCGCTGACTTCCAGGCTGTTCTTCTTGGGGATATGACTGCTAAAGACTGTTGCGCCAAGTGGGCAAAGCAGATCGACGAATATCAAGCTGAATATCTGGCAAGCCTTTAATCCGGCTATACAAGAGTCATTCTTGTGGGATAATTTCATTGCTCTGTGGTTTAAATAACCCAGATGCGGACGCTGCAGCTGACAGAAGAGTTTCAGATTTGCGCTGTGAAGCTGCTGTCGGTTGTGACGTCCATTATTTGTAAGAGTTTTAAAGCGAACATATGCCGAAAAGTTGTATGTAAAAGGAGCCGGAATGATGAAACGGACAGTAATTCTTTTTGAGGATGATTTTTCCTCGTTTCCGATAGGACCGCTGCCTTTTGACAGAGAACATTCCGCCATGGGTGAATTTCACTATTGCGTAAAACCCGGCGATTCAGGCCGATGGTACGATCCTATCACAAACTGGGCTTTTCGCGGTCCCAGCTGGATCGTAACGCACGAAGACGGAACTCATTCTATGGAGCAGATGCGTGTCCGAAACCCTCTGACGCACGAAGTCTGCTCAACGTTGGTTGCCGGAGAAAAAGATTGGGCAGACTATACCTTGAGAGCCGATATCCGTGCCCTTTGCACTACGGATCAGGTCGGCCTTTTGTTCAGATACCAAACATCTTTGCATCATTACGCGCTGTTCCTGTGCAATCAGGAGATACAGCTGATAAAAGTCGATAAAACAGAACGGATGATACTTGCGTCCGCGCCTTTTGAATATACATGCGATATATTTCACACATTGAGTGTCTCTGTAACGGGAGACGAAATTCGCTGCTTTGCGGATGGAAGAGAGCTGATTTTCATTCACGACGAAACTTATCGCCATGGCTGTATTGCACTCGGCGCATTCATGCCGGTGCAGTATCGTAGACTTCGCGTCGAATGTTCGGATTTTCAGTATGCGAAGCTTTTATCGCACAGGGATAAGTATTCTAAACTTCTTGCCGAAAAAAGAAGCCGCTATGCCCAACCGAAACTACATAAGATCTTTGATCTCGGTAATTACGGTGCATCGCGCCAAATCCGATTCGGTCACCTCGCCGGTACGGATGAACTCTTCTTCCTTATTGCGCAGCATCAAAAACGCGTTTACAAAGAACGCTATTGCAATATAAGCTGTCTAACCGCAGTGAGCTTTGAAAGCGGAAAGATCCTTTGGCAATGGGGGGAACCCTCCGAATTGGAAGACAATCAGGATACAACCTGCGATCTGCCTATGCAGATCTATGACATAAATAATGACGGATTCGATGAAGTGATCCTAGCTCGCGATTTCAAGCTGATGATCCTTGACGGGCGAACGGGAAAAACGATTCAATGGATAGACGTACCGTTTAACACGGAAGACCCCTCAGAGATCCAAGGAATAGAATTCAAAAAACATGCGTTTGACCGCCTGAATGTGGATGCCATCCGTATCGTCAATGTCTCAGGCAAGGATCGGCCAAGCGATATTCTCATAAAGGATCGATATGCTAGACTATACGTTTACAACGATCGGTTGGAACCGATCTGGAAATTCTGTCATAACAATACGGGGCATTTTCCGTATGCATACGACTTTAACGGTGACGGCAGAGATGAGATCTTCAGCTGCTATAACATGATTTCTGCAGATGGAGAGCTCCTTTGGGAATTGCCGATTCCCGACGATCATACCGACGAGATCATTATTGGACGGTTCGATCCGGACATGAACGAGGATCAGATCGCTATCGTTTCAGGATGGCGAGGATTTATGATCGTTGACACTAGGGGTAATATCCTGACCAGACATATCAACGGGCACGCACAGCGCATCAGCGCCGCCAACTACTGTCCGGATAGGGCCGGCTTGGAAATATGCACAACAACCTATTGGGAAAATCAAGGAATAATTTATCTGTATGATGGGAAAGGCCGCGAGATTTGGCATATGGAGCCATCTACAAACGGAAATATCATCGCACCGGTCAATTGGCAGGGCGACGGGACGGAACTGATTATGCTGAACGGTAATGTTAAGCTCGGCGGAATGCTTGACGGAGAAGGAGACAGGGTCGTCGTTTTTCCGGATGACGGACATCCGGAAATGTGCTGCGAAGTGTTGAATATTACCGGAGATGCGCGTGATGAGATCGTTCTCTGGGATCATAAAAAGATGTATATCTACACACAGGACAGACCCTGCAGCACAACCGATAAGGAGTATATTCCTGAAAAATATCCGACCTATAATTCGTCCAATTATCGAGGAGAATACTCTTTTGCGCGTTGGCGCAGCATAAAACAAGGCGGACAAAATACAAAAGGAGATTGAGCGGCATGCTGATGGAGTACTATCTAAAGGAATACGCCGGACTTTTTGCAAACACAGACAGGAATGTCTGGAATTACGAAGACGGTTGTGTGTTGATCGGTTTAAATGCTCTTTATGAGTCAACCGGAGACGAGACCTACTTTGATTGCATCAAGACATTTATGGATCGGTATATCGAAGAGGACGGACACATCCGCCTTTACCGGATGGAAGATTATAATGTGGATTTTATACCGGCAGGGCGCGTACTATACCTGTTGCACGAAAAGACAGGAAAGGAAAAGTATCTCATAGCAATCGAAACTCTGATGGAACAGATCCGTCGACAACCGCGCACTCAACACGGAAGCTTTTGGCATAAAGCAATCTATCCAAATCAAGTCTGGTTAGACGGGCTGTACATGGCGTTGCCGTACTATGCGATGTATCAGTTGCGCTTCAGCAACGGCAGTCTTGACGATATTGTTATGCAGTTTGAAAATGCAAGGAAATATCTTTACGATGAAAAACAGAAGTTGTACTATCATGCATTCTGTGCTACAAAGGATATTTTTTGGGCAAATCCAAAAACGGGCTGTTCCGCGAATTTCTGGACACGCGCAATTGGCTGGCATCTTATGGCCTTTGCGGATATCTATGCGATGATGCCCAATGGGAAACTGAAAGAACGCATGGGTGAGTTGTATATGGAGTGCGCTTCCGGTGTCATTAAAAGACGGGATGATAAAAGCGGTATGTTTATGCAGCTCACTGCTCTTCCGGACACGAAGGGCAACTATCCTGAAACCAGCGGAACACTGATGATCGCTTACAGCCTGATGAAAGGAACAAGGTTCGGTCTTCTGCCTGCGGAGTTTGGCAGAACGGGAGCCGAAGTTTTAATGAGTGTGGAAAAGAATGAATTTCGACTGGCAGGGGACGAGTTGCATCTTGGAGGAATCTGTAAAGGCGCCGGCCTTGGTCCGGACGGCAATTTCCGACGCGACGGCTCGGCGGAGTACTACATTTCTGAGGATGTCGTTGAGGATGAGCAAAAGGGTGTCGGCGTCTGTATGATGGCCTATGCCGAATGGCTGTGCTATTCGAATAAAGTGCGGCACGGTGGTCCGAGAGTCGGTATCTTTATGAAAGCCTATGACCCGATCATGCCGGATGAAATCGCAAGGTTGGCAATAGAGGGCAAACGGCCTGGCCGCTTGTGAACTGTAAAATAAATTTGTATGCAATGCTGCGCCCGTGCATGGATATGCATTTATCATCAAAAGGAAGTGAACTATGAGTAGTCAGCAAAGTACCGTTTATTATGACAGCTTAAAGGGTATGCTGCTCAAATATGATAAGTATTCGCGGAAAAGCCGCTTTTTGGGAAAAGGGCTGGAGGACTTTCAAAAATGGAAAATTAACAGCAAAAATATCCTGTGTAATCTTTTGGGATTATCTTTGATGGATAGAACAGAATTAAATCCTCAAATGCTGGAATCCGGTCCTTATACGGACGGGATATCTTTTGAAAAAATTCTGCTAGAGACGGAACCAGATATCTACATGCCTGTTTTGATTCTGATACCGAAAACAACGCCAAAAGGAGTTTTTTTGGCAATGTCGGGACATAGGGGCGTCGGAAAAGAATCGGTTGCGGGGCATCACGTCAATTCTACAGTTGACGGTGCGATTGAGTTTTATAATTATGATTACGGGTATCAGCTGGCAAAACTGGGCTATGTAGTTGCATGCCCTGAAACACGGGGTTTCGGAGAACGAAGAGATGCGGCGGCTCAGGGCAATACGCCTGAAAAATTGCTTTCCTGTTCTTGTTTTCAATTAGCTCACATGGCGGAGGGTATGGGCGAGACTGTAGTGGGAATGCAGGTTTGGGACAATATGCGGCTTATTGATTATCTGGAACGGCGAGCAGAATGGAGTCTTGATAACCTAGGGAGCATCGGCTTTTCCGGCGGCGGTATGCAAACGTTATGGCTTTCCGCCATGGATGTGCGCGTAAAGCAGGTTTACATAAGCGGGTATTTTTACGGGGCACGTGACTCGTTTATGCTCTTGAACGGCAATTGCAGCTGCAATTATGTGCCGGGATTGTGGCGGCACTTCGACCTCGGCGATATTGCTTCGATTATTGCGCCAAAGCCTATGGTAATCCAGACGTGTTCTGAGGATGCCCTTAACGGCCCGCGCGGATTGAAAAATGTAGAAGAGCAATTGCAGATTTTACGCAAAGCCTACTCATTTTATAATGCTGAAGACCGCTTGATACACGAAATTTTCCCCGGACAGCATCATATGCATACGGATAATCTTGAAAAGCTGACAAATCAATTTGACTCAATTCTAAGAAAGATGTAGGCTAAGTTGAAAATCATTTATCTTCATTATTCCCTCCGGTTTTTTACAAAAATATTTTTATGTGATAAAATGCTTTAATTTATGAAGTATGAAATTCCGTTGTTAGAAAAGATTGTTTCCGCCGTTTCTGGGAACAAGGCAAAAAATGATCCCGACCTGACTTTTGCAAAAAAATCGTTAAAAGGAATTTGTTCTGCGATCGATAAATTCGCACAAAAGGCGGACGGCCGTCTGGCTGAAAAATTTCCTGAACTGTCTTTAAGAATAAAAGACTTAAACCGAAAAATGCATATGCTTGAACCGGACTTGTCTACCGCTGCCGGAAAAGCTGAACAGGCGATCGCTCAGAAAATAACTTGCGCCAGCTCTTCGTGCGAAGTTGTGCTTACAGGCGGCGGCGCCGAAGAGTTGGAAAAACAGCTTACGGAACTTGAAAGACTTGTTCACACAAGATCACGCGGATCTTTGCCGTCCACTGACAAAACAGACAGCTAGACAGCGGCGCTTTTTGAGCCGTAACTGTCATAATGCCGCGCAGCCTTCCGTCGGGGCGCGGTAAGTTTTGACATAAGGTTAGCCGGATACGCACTTTTCTGAGGCGTGCGACGCCGAACATGCGCGGCGATGTGCGGCGGAAATGGCTTAGATAATCTTTCCGCTTTATTTACGGCTTGCTTTTGGATCGGGCGTTTTTCTTCTTCTGACATCGTGTTTTTCTTCCCAAAGTCTCAGCTTATTAAGGCAAACATAAAACGCGGGAACAAGAAAAAAATCAGCAAAAAGCCATGCCGCAGGAGAAGCGAAGCAGGCGCCCGCGAATCCGAAAATCGGAACAAAAACAATGCCTATGAAAGAACGTGCGAACATTTCAAGAACGCCTGCATAAATCGCAAATTTGCTGAAACCCATTCCTTGAATCGTAAATCTGATTACATTGACCATTGTAAGTAAAATATAAGATGCGCTGTTAACTATCAAAAAAAGCTGTGACTGCTCAAGTATGCTTGCCTTCGCTTTATTTAAAAATAACATAGTGAGCTCTTTACCGAAAAAGAGCATGACAAGGAAAGCCAGCACGGAATATGCAAAGCCCAGAGCGTTGCTCGAATACATTCCAGTCTTGAGCCTGTCAAGTTTTCCGGCGCCCGTGTTTTGCCCGGCATAAGTCGCCATAGTAGTTCCCAGTGCGTCAAACGGAGTACAAAAAAACGCTCCTATCCTGCTGCCTGCCGTGATCGCCGCCACCGCTCCCGAACCGAGAGTGTTTACAGCCGCCTGCAGAACTACCGTTCCGACTGCCGTAATGGAATATTGCAGCCCCATCGGAACGCCCGTTCCGCACAGAGTGGTAAAATGATGCGTCCGGATGCGCCTGTCGTCCTTTGTCATGTTCAATATCTTAAATTTCTTTTTCATGTAAAACAGGCACGCAACGCCTGCCGCCGCTTGTGAAATAACGGTTGCAAGAGAAGCTCCTTCCACATCGGTGTGAAGAAAACAGATAAAAAACAGATCCAATCCTATATTTATTGCGGATGAAAAAAGCAAAAAATAAACAGGCGTTTTGCTGTCGCCCATTGCGCGTATTATGCCGGAAACTATATTGTATAAAAAAACGAAGGGAATTCCGTAAAATATTATGAGGATATAGTTTGCGGCCCGATCGAGTATATTGTGAGGTGTAAGCATTAAAATCAAAAGCGGGCGGCAAAATATGACGGTTACGGCGGTCATAAAAAAAGAAAAAATCACGGAAAGATATCCTGCGTTGGCGACAAACTGGCGCATGGTTCTGTAGTCCTTCGCGCCGAATTTTTGCGCTATGGGAATCGAAAGGCCGCTGCACAGTCCCGTGACAAATCCTATTATCAAAAAATTTACGGAACCCGTAGAACCTACAGCCGCAAGAGCGTCTATACCGAGGAATTTTCCTACTATAACGGTGTCCACAAGGTTATAGAATTGCTGAAACAGATAACCCAAAAGCGCGGGGATCGAAAACCCCAGAATGAGAGACAGAGGCGATCCCCGAGTTAAATCCTTCGTCATGCAGAAAATTATAGCTTGTTTTAGCAAAAATCGCGAGTGGTCGCATTGCCTCACGTAAAATCTAACCGAAAAAAAAGCGGTGAATCACGTAAAAATCTAACCCAAATCTGAGTCACAATAGAAGCCCGAAGGAAGGGCAAAATGGGGTTAGACATGAAAACGAAACAGAAATTAACCGAAGAAACGGCAAAACGCTACTGTACGGCAAGCAAAAAGCACAAGACGAAAATCATCGATGAGTTCATTGCAACCACCGGCTACAACCGAAAGTATGCCATCCACATTTTGAAAAACACGGCGTACATAAAAATAACACACTTTAACAACGTTGAAAAAAAGAGCGTGCAGGTCATTACGAAAGTACGCAAAAAGCGGCGCTATGAAAAATACTACTGTCAAAACGTACAACAGGAAGTTATTCGCCTGTGGATTTTATCGATGTATCTGTGTGCAAAACGCCTTGTTCCGTTCATCCGCGACAACATCGACTACTTTGCTCAAAAGGCAGGCTATGATGAACAACTCAAGCTTAAACTAAGCGCCATATCAAGCGCAACGGTCGCAAGGATTCTCAAGCCGGAAATCCCAAAACATTCAATCTGCGGTATTTCAACCACACGTCCTGCAAAAAATCTGAATAAGCTTATTCCCATACGCACCTATTTCAATTGGGACGAGAAAAAACCGGGTTTTTTTGAAGCCGACACGGTCGCTCATTGTGGTATGAGGAGCGAAGGTCAGTATGTTTGTACGCTCACACTCACCGACGTGCATTCAGGATGGACGGAAAACAGGGCTCTGTTGAACAAAGCCCAACGCTGGACAAAAGAAGCGGTCGCTGATGTAAAAGAAAAATTACCGTTTAAGATGAAAGGCATCGACAGTGATAACGGAGGTGAGTTCAAAAATACTCAGCTGTTGCAATGGTGCCAAGAGCATAAGGTTGTATTTACCAGAGGTAGAGAATACAAAAAGAATGACAATTGCTTTGTCGAGCAGAAAAATGACAGTGTGGTACGAAGAATTGTCGGCTATTACCGCTTTGAAGGAGAAGAAACTCGAGAAGTCATGGCAGAGCTGTATGAATACTATAACAAGCTCGTCAACTTTTTTTCCCCTCGATGAAGATTATCGCTAAGGCACGAATAGACGCAAAGGTTATAAAAAAATATGATACTGCTAAGACTCCTTACCGAAGGCTTATGGAAAGCAAGGAACTGAGCCCTGCTGAAAAAGAGGAACTGAGACGGAGAATGGTCAACTTGGATTTGCAACTGTTGCTTGAGAAAACACAACAGCTCCAAAGTACGCTTATCTCTATGGCTGTCCCTTGGTCAAAATAGCTACGGTTAGATTTTTACTTGAGGAACCTAAATCCTTTGGGTTAGATTTTTATTTGAGGAAATACGGTGGTCGGCCGCATTGTCTTACTTGTCGTGTACTGCAGTTTTTATTTGCTTTTTTTTGCGTTTTACCGTATATTGATTGTATACAATTTAATTTTGGAGGATTGGATTATGGCAATGGAAATAACACAGCAAAATTTTAAAAGCGAGGTAAGTGAATCTTCGGTTCCGGTTATGATCGACTTTTGGGCTTCATGGTGCGGGCCCTGCAGAATGATGGGGCCGATCGTAGATGAAGTTGCCGAAGAACTTAAAGGAAAGGTAAAAGTGGGAAAAGTCAACGTCGACGAGCAAAGCGGCCTTGCCCAGGAATACGGAATTTCAAGCATTCCCACATTTTTGGTTTTTAAAGGCGGAAAAAAGGTTGCCGAAATCGTCGGAGGCCGCAGCAAAGACGATCTTAAGAAATTTGCCTTGGACAATGCTTAACACCCTTTTTTCAGCCTTAGTATGAGCAAGCGGTGCGTAAAATGTTTCCGTCCTTTGGGAAATTGCTTTTGCAAATACATATTCCCCTTTGATCCCGGAATAAAATTCGTATTTTTAATGCATCCCAAAGAAGCAAAACACCAAAGAACGGGCACCGGCCGCCTGTCTCATCTTACCCTAATAAATTCCGAAATTCTCGTAGGCCTTGATTTTACAAAAAACGAAAGGCTGTCCGAGCTTCTTTGCGACAAGAAATTTTTTCCGCTGCTCTTGTATCCGGGGAAAGACGCTTGGTCTTCACAAAAAGAAGGTTTTGTAAAGACCGTAGACAAAAAGAAACTCTTAGTCCTTGTGATAGACGCGACGTGGTTTTGTTCGCGTAAAATAATCGAGCACAGTCCAAATCTTATGAAAATTCCGCGCATCTCTTTTTCAGGTTGCTACCGGTCGATTTTTACATTTAAAAGAGAGCCCCGCCCGGAATATATTTCTACAATAGAATCCTGCTATTATTTGATAAAAGAATTGCAGCCCTTAGAACTTGCCGCCCGCGACGCCGATCCGGAGCCTCTCATAGGTGTTTTTAAGCGGATGATAAACTTTCAGATTGAATCCGAAAACGCCCGCATAGAAGGGAAACTTCCGAGCACGCACGCCTATGATTGGAAGTATAAGAGAAAAAGAGATGTTCTTTTATAACGCAATCAAGAACTTCGCCGCAGATTCGCAGCGAAGATAAAAGCGGCGGTGTATTAAACCTTTTGCACGAGCGCAAGGCAGTTATTCGTTAAGGACTGGAAGTACTCCCTTTGGAGAAAATTCCCCCGCGAGGGCGCCGAAAAGAGCTGCCGAAGTATATTCCGAATAACTGTAACCCATCAGAATTGCGTCCGCCCACGTCAGGCTGAAGGCATTTTCAGGCGACATAATTGAAAGAATTATTATTTTTTTACCCGACTCTTTTAGACTTTTAAGACGCTCGGCGATCTGCCTTGTCCGCCCGTTATGGACGCAAAAAATAACGGTGTCAAAAGCTGCCGCCGTGTAAAGAATATTGTCTATCATCCATTGCGTTTCGTTCGGCCCTATTTCATAATTAAAACGGAATTCCGCAGCATCGGGAAAACGCTTTTTTCCTTCCGCAAAATAAGACGGAAAAGCGCCCGCCAAAAGCACGCGGCCTGCGTCTTCTTGTTTTAACGGGAGCCCGTCGGCCTTATACGGCGTTATCGAGCGGCAGGCCTGCTCCAAAAAGAATTTTCGGCCGTCTTCATCCGGAATCCTTTTCGGAATGGCCGCCGTATCCGGATAAAGAGGAGCTGCGTTTTTGTTTTTAAAATAGTCGAGTTTGACTTTTATTACGCGCCTTGCAGCCTTTGTCACCGTTTCGCGGAACGCAAGATCGCTTTTCATCCTTGCCAGATTTGAAGTCCAAAGACCTTCGTTTAAATGAGCCGTCGTCGACGATATTATGATGTCGTTTCCCGCTTCTATTGCCATTCTGAATGCGTTTGAAACCGAACCTGCGTACATGGTGTCGCCGTTCATCATCATGTCGTCCGTAATTATAAGTCCTTCGTAGCCTAACTTTTCGCGCAGTATTTGCGTCAAAAAAGTTTTTGAAAGCGACGCCGGTTCCCCGTTGTTTGTTATCCTGGGGAATCCTAAATGGCCGGACATAACGGCGGGAATTTTTTCGGCGATAAGGTATTTGAAAGGAACAAGTTCCCTTTCAGACCATGTTTCAAAATCTATATCTATAGCCGGAAGGTGCAAGTGAGAATCCTCATCCGTCGCTCCGTGGCCCGGAAAATGTTTTGCGGTGGGAATAACGCCTGCGGCCATACTTCCGGCCGCAAAGGCCGCTCCCAGAACGCCCGAATTGTCCGGATCTTCGCCGAAAGAACGCGTACCTATGATCGTAGAATTATGCTTTGTGTATAGATCCACCGAGGGAGCGAAGTTCATGTTTATTCCGAGCGCATGAATTTCCCTGTTGATATAATATCCGCTGTACCATGCGTCGAACGGATATCCCGACGCCCCTATTGCGAGGTTGCCCGGAGTATTCGCCGTGGCGCCTTTTACGTGTCTTATCCAGCCGCCTTCCTGGTCGGTAGCGACGAACAAAGGAATTTTATACCGGCGTCCTTGAGCTTTTTTTTGTATTTCCGAAACCGACTTTGCCACAAGGTTTATGTCGTCCGTATTCCATCCGAAAATTTTTACGCTGCCGAGCCCTCTGTCCGACACCCATTGATTTAAAAGCTCCGACGGTTCGGCTCCCGCCCACCCGAACATAAAAATCTGCGCCAAAAGCTCCGAATCTTCCATGCGCCGTATGAGGGCTTCGGAAAGGATGTCGGAAGGATAATCGCTCCAAAATGTAATGTCGGGCGGTAGCCGGTCGGCAAGAGAAGCAATCTCCGTTTGATCTTTTCGATATGCGGCGCCGCCTGAACGGTTTTCGACAGGAAATTCGGCGCTTTCTGAAGAGGTTTCGGATCCGGGCGCGAAATTCGTTTGGGCTTCGGAATTTCTTGTCGACGTTTTTACGATCGCCCGCTTGGCTGTGAATAAAACCGCCGACAGACAAAACGCAAGAAGCGCAAAAAGGGCAAAGATTTTTTTCATTTTTAAATGCTTCCTTTTTCGGAAGTTTTAAGATCGTATATGTACTTTGCCGCTTCATGCGCCGCTGTGGCTCCGTCCGAAGCTGCAGTGATAAGCTGCCTGAAAGGTTTTGCGCGTACGTCGCCAGCTGCGTAAAGCCCCGGAACTATGGTTTCCATGCTCTCGTTTGTGATTAAATATCCGTTTTTATCCGCAGGCAAGGTAGAAACGATTTCCGTGCACGGCGATATTCCTATAAATATAAAAACGGCATCCGTCGGAAGTTCGGTTTTTTCTCCCGACTGCGTATCTTCCAAAAGCACGGATTCCACCCTGTCTTTGCCGCGGATTTCGAGAATGTTTGTATTATAGCGTATGGCTATGCCCGTCTTTACAACCTTATCCGCTACGGCTTTTTGCGCGCCGAGTTTTGCCCGCCTGTGTACGAGAGTGACGTCGCTTGATATTGTGGAAAGATATGCGGCTTCAGTGCAAGCGGAATCTCCGCCTCCCGCGACTATTATCTTTTTATCTTTGAAAAACGGTCCGTCGCACGTTGCGCAATAAGAAACTCCGCGCCCTACCAATTCGTTTTCACCCGGGATTCCCAAAGTATTGTGCGTAGCGCCGGTCGCAATAAGAAGCGCAAGAGATGAAAAGATCCCTTTTGAAGTTTTAACAAAAAAATTCCGTTTTATTTTATCGACGGAAATCACATTTACCTGTAAAATTTCTACGCCGAAGGCCTTTGTCTGTTTTATCATATTGACGGCAAAATCTGCGCCGTTTACCGGAGGGTATACGCCCGGATAGTTTTCAAGTTCCGCGATCTGCAAGGCCTGTCCCCCGCCGGTTGACGTGTCAAGTATGATAGTTCTCAGTCCCGCTCTGGCGCCATACTGTCCTGCCGAAAGCCCTGCGGCTCCCGCGCCGATTATGATGTAATCGAATTCCTGTGGATCCATAAAGACAGTATACCATTACGGACATGTTTACAAAAGATAGCGGAGTTTATCAATAAATAGATATTCGCAATAAAAATGCGTATTATATGTTTATGACTGAGCAGGATAAATTTTTCACAAGCGCTTGAAACGGTTTTAGAAGAATTATGCAGTTGAAAGATTCGATTTATCCTACAGAAAAACAGGGAGAATTTTATGGACTCATATCAAGATGAAAACGCGGCGGTAATCGACAGATGGATTACAGAAGGCTGGGAATGGGGAAAGCCCGTCGATCACGAAACTTACATGCAGGCAAAAAGCGGACAATGGTCGGTTTTACTGACACCGACAAAGCCCGTACCGCGCGAATGGTTAGGCGATTTAAAAGGCAAAAAGCTTTTAGGGCTCGCATCGGGAGGTGGTCAGCAAATGCCGATTTTTATCGCAGCCGAAGCCGAATGTACCGTGCTCGATTATTCTGAAAAACAGCTTGAATCGGAACGGGCTGTTGCAAATCACGAAGGTTATCGGATCAACATCGTACGCGCCGATATGTCAAAGCCGCTGCCCTTTGCTGATGCTTCGTTCGACATCATTTTTAATCCGGTGAGTAACTGTTATATCGAAAAAGTTGAACCGGTATTCTCGGAGTGTTTCCGCGTGCTTAAAAAAGGCGGCGTTTTGCTCTGCGGTCTGGATATCGGCATAAACTATATTGTCGATCAAAGCGAGGAACGGATTATCAACGCGCTTCCGTTCAATCCGCTCGTTTACGATGAACACCGCAAACAGCTTGAATCGTCGGGCGGCGGTTGGCAGTTTTCTCACACGATCGCCGAACAGATCGGCTCTCAGATTCGCGCGGGTTTTACGCTTACCGATATCTACGAAGACACAAACGGCGAAGGCCGCCTGCACGAACTGCACATTCCGTCATTCATTGCGACGCGCGCGGTAAAGTAACGGAAAATAATTTGTAATGGGAAAGGAATAATGTTTAATTGATAATTAAATGAAAGAGGATAAAAAATGGATACAATTCAACAGCTTAAACAAAATTCGCATCTTCCCGGTCCGAGAGCCAATTTGGAATTGCTGTACTCTTTTTCAAAAACGGCAACGGAAGATGAAATACATGAATGCCTAGCGCTTATCCGAAACGATACTGAAAATTCTCCCGACGAATTTGCCGGCATGTGCGGTATTGTTGCATACGCGCTGTATCATCAAAATGACAATAAAGCTGCAATCGATTTTATTGCCCGTTATGCGTCCCATAAAAGCTGGCGCATTCGGGAAGCGGTTGCGATTGCTGTGCAGGAACTGGCAAAAAAAGATATAACGGCAACTTTAAAAAATATCGTGAATTTGAAAAACGGAAACAGTTACGAAAAAAGAGCCGCTGTCGCAGGGCTGTGTGAACCGAAGCTGTTAAAAGATAAAACTGTCGCCGTTCAAGTGATACGTCTTTTAGATGAAATAACGGCAACGCTTGCTCACAGCGATAAGCTCACCGACGAAGAAGATGCGCTTAAAAAGGCGCTCGGATACGGCTGGAGCGTTGCAATTGTTCATGCGCCTACTGAAGGGAAAAAGGCTTTTGAAAAGCTGCTCCAAAAAAACAGTAAGCATATCAAATGGATTATGAAGGAAAACTTAAAAAAGAACCAGCTGATAAAAACGGATGCCGAATGGGTTAGAATGATTGAAAATCGATTGGTCTAGCTTGTAGACGCGCGATAATGAACCTTTGTTATCTGTCAAGTCAGGGACGGATAAAATTTGTGCGATAAGGAGTTTTATTTATGAGAAGGATCGACAGAGCTGTAACGGATAACAGGCAAATACAATCGATTATAGAGAAGTCAAAGGTTGTACATCTCGGGATGATCGACGATGGCCGGCCGTATGTGGTGCCGATGCAATACGGTTTTGTGTTTACCGGCGGACAGCTGACCTTATACCTGCACAGCGCAAAGGAAGGGCGGAAACTCGACGTTATCAAAAAAAATCCGCGCGTTTTTATCGAACTTGAAACAGATGTCGCGCTTGTTTCAGGCGGCGAAGTTCCGTGTAAATACAGTTCGGAATATGCGAGCGTTATGGGAGACGGCACGGCAGTTCTTGTTGACGACGTAAAAGAAAAGATTTTCGGCTTAAAGCTCATGATGAAAACGCAGACCGGCAGAGATTTCGAAATATCCGAACAGATGACAAAATCGGTTGCGGTCATACGCATAGACGTTCCGTGCGTAACGGCAAAAAGCAGAGCTAAGGATTAATTATGATGAATTCATTATTTTCCAAACAAATCCGAATGTGTTCCTGTATCAACGAGGGTGAGAGTCAAAATAGATTCCTGCTTTAAATAGACAAGCAACCAATTTGGTTGTATATGACATTCTCGGAACAACTTCATATTGCCAGTTAACTGATGGTCGTGAAAGTGTTCTTCAAGAGGTATATTATTTTTTAGTTTTTTCACAACGTCCTCAAGCAAGGAAATATCAAGCCCCCTTTTTATAGCAAGTTTATAGCTTTTTTTGAACTGGGTTGTTATTTTAACAAAATAACTCATGAATTCAATTCCTCAAAAAGTTCTTTTGTGTCAGAATACGCTTTTACAGATGAATCACCGCTTATTTGCAGTGCTTCAGTCATTGCATCTGCAAGTTGAGAGGAAGGATTTTTTTCCTCTTTTTCGTGCTTATACATCACATAACTGATTATATCCGAAATTTCATCAAGATATTCGACAGGAACGGAGCGGAGCTGCTCTAAAACTGCTTCATAATTCATAATTGTTTCCTCCTACAAAGTGCGCACAGGATGTGCGACTTACAAGTAGTGCTGACAGTTTTTTGCCGCAGCGAACAAAACATTCAACTCGCTATAATTATATATGAAACTTTATACTTTCGCTATCTTTTATGACGGAAAGAATTTGTTCGGTAATGTTTCTTGTATGGAGCCGATTTATGCAACAATAGGGCTCCTTAAAATTGCACGAGTGAGAAAATTTCAATTTTCGACTGAGTGCAATTAGTGTGCACTTTGCGCACAGTTAAAAATGAGTTTCCTGAAGGGAAACTCAAAGTTAAATTGAACGGCGCCATTCCTGACGTTCAATTTAAACCTTCTTAAAGCCGCGGAGGACTGCAAAATGGAAAAAAATAACGGCGGCCGTAAAAAAATTACGACCGCCGCGCGTATATAAAAACGGACGGAGTTTTAGCCTTGCCGTCCGGAAAAAAGAGGCGTCAATCGGAATTGAACCGATGCATAGAGGTTTTGCAGACCTGTCCCTTACCACTTGGGTATGACGCCGTTCTAAACCGAATATATTGTAAAGCCGGCCGTTTGTCAATCTTTTTATCATATAAAACTTTAAATAGAAATCGTTTGGTGATACAATCATTTTTTATAGAGGTGTTTTATGGAACATTACGGCTTATGGGGTATTATTCCTCCCGTGCTTACTATCCTGCTTGCCTTTGTAACAAAGGATGTCGTTGTTTCTTTGTTTTTAGGAATTTTATCGGGAGCTCTGATAATAGGCGGCGGTAATCCCTTTATCGCTCTTATGAAGCTCGCGGATCTTTTGGCCGGCTCCCTTGCCGACGGATGGAATATCCGTATTTTTTTATTCTGCGCGCTTTTGGGCGGGCTGGTCGGTATGCTTACAAAGACGGGCGCCGCCGGTTCTTTCGGGCGATGGGCTTCTTCCAGATTAAAAAACAGCCGCGGAAGTCAGTTTATGACCTTTGTCTTCGGAATCATTATCTTTATCGACGACTATTTTAATTCACTTTCTGTCGGTACTGTTATGCGTCCGATCACGGATAAGACGAAGATTCCCCGCGCAAAACTTGCGTACATTTTGGATTCCACCGCAGCTCCCGTATGCATAATCGCGCCTATTTCAAGCTGGGTGGTAACCGTAATGTCCATAGTGCGCGACGCCCAAGGATTTGAAAAACTCGGCATGACGGAATTTACATTTTTTATACGTTCCATACCGTACAATCTTTATGCGCTTACAACCCTTCTTATGGTTTTATGTCTTATCATCTTTAAGCGCGACTTCGGCCCCATGAAGGCTTCGGAAGAATTGGCAAAGACCGGCATTCTTTATAATGAAAAGAAATACGGCCCCGTGAGCGGGAACGTTCCCGAAGCATCTCAATCCAGAGCGAAACCTTTCGACATGCTTTTTCCGATCATCGTTTTGATTGTGAGCGCCGTGTCGTTTTTCCCCGTAACTACGTGGATCGGCGCCGTCGATGGTGAAAGTATAACTTCTTTCAGGCAGGCTGTAACAAGCATGTCTTTAAAAGAAGCGTTTAACAACACCGACTCGTCCGTAGCTTTGTGCTATTCGATTATCTTTACGATAGCGCTCACGTATATATACTATTTGCTTCGCAGGCTTATGTCGCTTCAGGAATCAGGGGAAGCTCTGAGAGACGGAATAAAGAGTATGGTGCCCGCCCTCGTGATTTTGACCATGGCGTGGTCGATCGGGACTATAATAAAATCGCCCCGGACGGACGGCGGACTGGGGCTCGGTATTTATCTTTCAACCGCAGTAAGGGAAGGCGGTTTTCCCATAGTGTTTTTACCGGGCATCTTATTTATATTGAGTGCTCTCATAGCTTTTTCTACGGGAACAAGCTGGGGAACGTTCGGCATTATGATTCCGCTTGCGATGCCTATCGTTACAGGCATTGCCGAAGGAAACGGACTTCCGCAAAGCGCCCTAGTTCAGGCTACGATGATCTCTATCGCGGCAGTATTGAGCGGCGCCGTATGGGGAGATCACGCTTCTCCAATTTCGGACACTACGATACTGTCTTCTACCGGCGCCGGATGCCCGCACCTTGAGCATGTGGCTACGCAATTGCCCTATGCGAGTTTTGTAGCGGTCTGCGTTCTGTTTGCCTTTTTTGTGGGCAGCATCTTTGAAAGCCTTCTCGTGTGCTGGATTGCGGATTTGGCCTTATTTATCACAGGGCTTATCGTTCTGCCGAGGGTAATGAAGTAACGTCAGGATACCGGCCTTGTATTTCGCTCGTAAAACACTCCGCCTGAAAAGCCCTGTATGGATTTGTCTTTTTCCGCATTTTCAAGGCGCTTTTCAGCCCAAACGCAATACTGCGGGTTTTGTTCGATCCCGCAGTAACGGCGGCCGAGTTTTTTTGCAGTGACGGAAGTTGTTCCTGAACCCAAAAACGGATCGAGCACCGTGTCGCCGAGCGAAGAGCTTGCCAATATCAGCTTTGCGATGAGTTTTTCAGGCTTTTGCGTAGGATGAGCCGTATTTTCCGGCATAGACCAATAAGGAATCGATATGTCGTCCCAAAAATTTCCGGGGCACGTGTTTCTGAAATTTCCTTGTTCCGTCTTTTCCCAATCCTTGGGCTGCCCGTCTTTTTTGTAAGGAGCTATTACTTTCCTTCGTATTTTTACATTTTCCAGATTAAAAGTGTATGCCGATTTGTCGATCGTGCAAAACCAAATATCTTCCATGGAATTTTTCCAGTTGCGCGCCGCACCCCGTCCCTTTTCTCTCTGCCATGAAATTCTATTTTTAATAAACAGCCTTTTTTCATCCTGAAAGGAAGTAAGAACTTCCGCGATCTGTACGCTGCTTTTCCAGTCGCAACAGACATAAAGCGATGCGTCGGGTTTTAAATGCGGCAACAAAAGATTAAGCCACGCCTCCGTATATTTTCGATACTTTTCGGCTTCCAGCTTTCCGAAAGTCGTTTCGCCGTAGTTTTTATACAGATTGTACGGAGGATCGATCACAGCAATGTCCGCAAAAGAAGACGGCAAGAGCGGCAAAACGGAAAAGGTATCGCCGCATAAGGTTTTATCTAAAATTTCATTTATTTTAAAAGGAATCGTATCGCCCGCATCGCTGAATTTTATACATCTGTCAAGATAGAATTTCCCCTCTTCAAGGTCTATATCTATGGTCTTATTTCTGTTGGATTTTTTTTGCACAGGTTGCATAATAAAAAATGCGCAGAATATCGGATTCTATTCGCTCATTACGGCTTTTGCCAACTGATCGGCGCAACTGGTATTCTTTTTGCCGCAGATGTTTCCGGCAAGTTTGTCGCGGATCTGTTCGGCCGTCATCCCTTCGACAAGTTTGGAAATGGCTTTAAGATTTCCGTTGCAGCCGCCTTCAAACGAAACGTCTGTTATACGGCCGTCGTCCGTTTTCGTAAAATGTATTACAGTCGCACAAGTTCCGCTGGTCTTAAAATCTACAGTTTTCATGTCTAAACAGTAGAACAAAACAATAAGGATTGTCAATATTATTTTTATATTGCACGCTATTTAATTGTGCTTGAAATTATCGCTTAAGATCTTTATAATGTGAATATGTCCGGAACTTCGGATGTTTTGAACCTTGATAATCAGTTGTGTTTTACGCTCTATGTCTGTTCGAAAGAGATAATACGTCTGTATAAACCTTTTTTGGACCCTTTAGGTCTTACGTATACTTCTTACATAACGATGATGGCGCTTTGGGAAAAAGATCATATCACGGTGAACGAATTGGGTCGCAGACTTTTTCTTGACTCGGGAACGCTTACGCCTCTTTTAAAAAAAATGGAAAAACAGGGACTTATAACGCGATCGCGCTCCGCTTCGGACGAACGGACGGTCGTCGTTTGCCTTACGGACAAGGGGCTCTCTCTTAAAGACGATTGCCGCAGCGTGCGTTCAAAACTTTTATGCTCTTCGGTTTTTAAAATCAAAGACGGACCGGAACTGTTGAAAGGACTTCACGTCTTGCTGGATTCTTTAAGCCGCCGTTGAGTTAAGCCGATCGCGTTTTCGCCGAAAGCGTAAAATTATCAGCTGATATTTTACTGAATTTTTTTCTTGTAAAATCCGTTTTATTGCCTTATCATTTTCTTTAAGCGGATTTTTTTGTTTTATCCGCAGAACCGAATTCTTTAACAAAAATTCTTTTTGTATGCTTTTGCTGCGCGCGTGCATTGTGCAGCGGGGGGAGAGGAGTATGAAAAAGATTGTCACAGTTCTGTTTTCGGCCGTATTGCTGTATATACCGTCCGCGCTTTTAGCGTCGGGCGTAAGCGAAACAAAAAGCGAAGCAAAAGAAGTTGTCATTGAATTTTGGACGCACGAAGACGTAAACCGCCAGAGGCTCGAAGACCGTTACATAAAAGAATTCATGCAGGCCAACCCTCATGTCACTGTAAACGTTAGCAGATTTGACTCTGAAAAAATGGCCGATATTATAAAATCCGCTCTAGATAATAATACCGGGCCTACGATGTTTAATCTTTCGATAAACGACGAGTATTCCCATATAATGAACGGCCGCATCGCCCATGTGAACTACAAGGCCGCCGGATATAAGGACGCAAAGGCTCTCATCGAATCTTACGCGCCCAACATGCTTGACCCTGTGACTATAGACAGGCATGTTTACGGTCTTCCGCTTGAACTTACGAATTGGGCGATTTTCGTGAACAAAAAAATGTTCGTAGAAGCGGGGCTGGATCCCGTAAACGACTTGCCTAAAACATGGGAAGATATGATGGAAGTTTCAAAAAAAATCGTCAAGCGGAAAGGAAATACTATTACCCATCGTGGCTACGATTTTCGCTACAAGTATCAGCTTGAAAATATCGTTCCCATGGTGGAACAGCTTGGCGGGCATCTCATAAGCGTAGACGAAAAAGAAGCTATCGTCGGCAAGGATGCGTGGGTAAACGTTCTCAGTTTTTTAAGAGAATGGGGCCCGTACGGGCAGAATTTAGGCTCTCCCGAATATACGGCCGCCCGCAGGCTGTTTAATAGCGCAAGCGGCGATGTGGCAATGTGTTCAAGCGGTTTGTATCAGGTTGCGCGCATAAAGGCTGAAAACGAGGCATTTTACAGCAGCAGCGACTGGATTGTTATTCCTTATCCTAAATTTAAAGACGCCGTAAAAGACGTTTCCGCATGTCATTACGGGCATTATTACGTGGTTAACTCGGCGGCTACAAAACAGCAAGAGGAAACCGCATGGGCTTTGATCGCCTATATGCTGAGCCACAGCGAAGAATATCTCAGGGAAGTAAACATCATACAGCCCACCCTTGCGCTGCTTAGCAGCGAAACTTACAAGAGCCTGCCGTATTCGGAAGTTTTTATCAAGGATATGGAAAGGGGACACATAGTCTATTATGCCGAAAACGCAGACAAAATACAGGACGCTCTTAAAACCGCCGTTAACGGCGTAATGCTTGAAGGCGTTTCGCCCGAAGCCGCTTACGAAAAACTGAAAGAAACCGTGCAGAAATTTATTTCCGGCTGACACGGACACTGATACGGTCGACAACGGCGGTTGCCGGGAAATTTCGCGCTTTGTGTGCGTGCAAGTCGCCTAGGCGCATTTCAGCTACATCTCAACTGCCTCATTGAAAATGTGAGTGTTTTTTGGTAATATGTTACATCTATTGCGATGCAGGGGTGCCATATGAAAAAACGGGCTATTATCAGCGTTTTCAAAAAAGAAGGAATACTTGAGCTTGCCTCTTTTTTGAATGAGGCCGGCTGGGAAATTCTTTCTACAGGGGGAACGGCCTCTTATCTGGCTCAAAATAAGATACCTGTAACTGACGTAAGTTCCGTTACAGGTTTTCCCGAATGTCTGGACGGGCGGGTAAAGACATTACACCCTTCTGTTCACGCAGGTATCCTTGCCCGGCGCGATAACGCCGCTCATATTGCAAAACTCGAAGAACTTTCCATAAAATTAATTGATCTTGTCTGCGTCAATCTTTATCCGTTTTTTGAAAAAGTGCAGGAGGATCTCTCGTTTAACGATACGGTTGAATTTATCGATATAGGCGGTCCCACTATGCTGCGCGCCGCCGCAAAAAACTATCAGGATGTTCTGGTTTTGACCGATCCTGCGGATTATGCCAAGGCTATAAAAGGAATAAAAAACGACGATCTTTCCATCGAATTCCGGCGAAGGATGGCGGGAAAGGTGTTTAACCTTACGGCGGCGTACGACGCAGCGATTTCCCGCTTTATGCTCGGCGAAACGGGAGAAGACGAATATCCGGAATACTATGCGCTTTCTCTAAAAAAACAGCAGATGCTGCGTTACGGCGAAAACAGTCATCAAAGCGCATGCTTATACGTTTCTGCAGACCGTAAGGGCGCCTTCGGCGGAATGAAGCAGCTTCAGGGCAAAGAGCTTTCTTATAACAACATCCGTGATCTGGACGTCGCTTGGAAGGGAGTCTGCGCTTATTCGAAGTTCGTTAAAAACGCGCTTCCCGTAAAGGGCAAAGACAGAGACGGCAATGAGGTTACCGCTAATTTTGCTTCCGTTTCAGGCAGCGTTTTTACGATCGCATTAAAGCACAACACGCCCTGCGGCGCCGCCTTAGGAAAAAACGTCTTGGATTCGTACAAAAAAACATACAACTGCGATTCCGTTTCAATTTTCGGCGGAATTTTAGGATGCAGCGCCGTTATCGATGAAAACGCTGCTCTTGAGATGAAAAAATGCTTTCTTGAAGTTATCGTGGCGCCCGGCTTTACCGACGGCGCTCTTAAAGTATTCGAAGAAAAAAAGAATCTTCGTCTTATCGTCGCCGAAATTCCGGCGGATGAAAAACACAGCTATCTTTCTGTCGACGGCGGAGCTTTGATTCAGAGTTCCGACGACACGCTTTTTGAAAAGTGGGACATAGTGACAAAGGCTAAGCCCACGGCGGCTCAAGTAAACGAGATGGCATTCGGAATGACAATCGCCATGTTCGCAAAATCAAACGCCATTTTGGTCATTAAAGACCAAATGGCTATAGGCATAGGCTGCGGACAGACGAACAGGATCTGGGCTGCGGAACAGGCTTTGGAACGGGCGCAAAAAGTCGTCCAATCCGGTGCGACTTCGGACAACAAAAATGCGGAAGTGCTCATAAGCGATGCGTTCTTTCCGTTCGACGATACCGTGCGCGTTGCGGCAAAGTACGGCATAAAGGCCATAGTTCAGCCCGGCGGTTCTATCCGCGACGAAGATTCCATAAAGGCTTGCGACGAACTGGGTATAGCGATGGTATTTACAGGAACACGGCATTTCAAACACTAGATCCTGAAACTGATATTACCGAGGAAGTATGCTTTATCACATAGGCTCTTTTTTACAGCAGTATTTCGGTCCCGCAAGACTTTTGCAGTCGTACACGGTTCTTATTGCCATCGCTTTATACGTAGGTTTCTTATCCATAAAGTTTTTTTTGCCTAAATTTTACGGAATTTTACCGGCCGATCGCGGCCGAGAATTTACGCTGGCGGCGGAAGCTTCCAAGGGGAAACCTACCGGAGCGGGCAGCGTTTTTATAACGTTTTTTATCATTTTGACGCTTATTACGGCTCCCGTAACAAAGCTCCAGCTTTGCATATTGGTTCTTACTTTTGTAACCATGCTTACAGGCTTTTTTGACGACGCCAGCATAAAAAGCTGGGGAGAATACAAAAAGGGGCTTCTTGACCTGATCATAAGTCTTTCAGCCGCCTTTGTTTTATATTTTTTTACCGCAGAAAGCAGCGTCGACGGAATTCATTTTTGGCTTCCTTTTATAACAAATCCCGTGCGTATTCCCGGAGCGCTGTACATAGCGATAACAACCCTCATGCTGTGGGTTTCCATAAACACTACCAACTGCACCGACGGAGTCGACGGACTTTCTTCGACGCTAGTCCTCATCGCACTGATAACGCTTAGCTGTGTTTTTTATTTTGTGTTGGGACACAAGGTAATAGCTACATATCTTCTGGTTCCTCACCTGGCTGCGGGCGCCAACTGGGCCGTGATGACATTTTGTCTGTCGGGAGTTTTAATGGGATATCTGTGGCACAACGCTTATCCCAGTAAGGTGTTGATGGGCGACGCGGGAAGCCGTGCGCTGGGATTTTATATAGGCGTGTGCGTTATGGTTACGGGGAACCCTTTTTTAATTTTAGCTACGTCTTCAATGATCTTTGTGAACGGCGGCATGGGGCTTGTAAAGGTGGCTCTCATACGTTTTTGTCACATACACGTGCTGAACAGCATACGGTTTCCGCTGCACGATCACATGCGGAAAAACAGAGGATGGTCTCCTACGCAGGTTTTAGTAAAATTTATGATCATGCAGCTTTTGATTACAGTTGCGCTCATAGGCGTCTTCTTAAAAGTCCGCTGAAAAGCAAAACGCGCACATCACTAGCCGGCCGCACAGGTCGCAGTATATTGTTTATTTTAAGCAAAAAGATTCTATGAGGTTGAGTTTTTCCGCACTTATTTGATAGCCGTATATGTCATGCTCCCAAACGGGAGATCCGTTACTGTTGTAATAGACGATTTTTATATCATATGTTCCGGGCTCCAGCGTAAGCCCTGCGACGTAAACGCTCGCGGGAAAAAACCTTCCCGTGCGGACGTCAGCGCGTTCCGTAACTTCCGTTGAAATAGAAGAAGCGAACGAAAGCAGGCTGAGCGCAAGCCCCGCAGCTCCGTCGTATTTTTCCGATTGGTTTTTCAACACACCGGTCATCGTCGCTTTTGAAATCGAGCGCAAAAGCGATCTTGCAAAAAGCATCGCATATTCTTGTTTATACGTGTCCAGTGCAATGTTTTCAATGCTCTCGATTTTTTCAAGGCTTCCCTCCGTCTTTTGGGAGACGGCTTTGGACTCTACAAAAATTTTTGCGCCGGCGACGCCTGATGTTCTTTTTTGCATTTCTGGCAAAGACAGTTTATAGTACGTGTCCCCTAAAAACAGCCTGAAATTGTTTTCCGTCTTAACCGGAGCGAGCCCTGAAAAGCTTATCACATTAAGGCGCGCCATTTTAGGCGGAACGTCCAGCTCCGAATCGACGGAAGACGGAAGCGAAAAATCGTACAGGTCGGGTTGAAGAGCAAAGGCGTCCTTCAGCAATTTAAGATCGACTCCCGCGTTATCGGAATCTCCGTCGGCACGGTATATGAGCATGCTGATGTAACGCGCAAAAGCCGAATTATGAAATTTTATATCGGAATCGGGAAGTTCGCCGTTGTTTTCGGCCAGAGACTGTTTTGCTTTTGCAATGGCCACTTGATTTTGCGATATTATTTCTTGCAGCTTATTGTTAAAACGCCGGATTTCCACGAAAGCGTCGTCGAATTTGTTCATTTTAAGATAATTCAGCGACATAAAAATATTCGTGTATATGTTTTCATAAGTGCTGCCAGCGTAATCTTTTACAGTGTCGTTGACCAAAAAAGACGCTACGGCTTGGGAAATACTCTTTGCGTAAAATTCGTCTATTTTTCTTTCCGCTAAGGATAATTCCTCGTTGGACCGCTTTGAATTCCCTGCATAGTGAGATACGATTCCCTTGTCGAGATTTTCCAAAACAATGTCGTTTTTTGAATAAAGCCTTTTAGAATCGGCTTCAAGCTCGGAATAGACGGCCTCATAGTCCGCGTTTTTTAACGAAGCGTCTATGCTTGAAAAATCGTAATCCGCCGTTGTGGCACATGAAAAAAGAGCGAAACCTGAAAATAAAACGAGAAGTGATATAGGAAGGTGCCCGGCTTTTTTCATGTGCAATTCCTTATGCCGTCCGGATTCAGTCGAGCATCAAAGCCGCCATTGTATATGCGTCCGCTTCCGTATTGGCGATGACGCTGTATTCGTTTGGCTGATGACACACTTCGTCCAATGTGCTCCACACAGCGGCGTTGTATCCCGCCTTTCTGAGATCGCCGCCTACGGTTCCCCCTCCGATCCCTATGGTTCTCGCCTTAATTCCGTGTACTTCTTTGAGCGTTTTTGAAAGTTTTTTTACAATCGGGGCGTCCGCCGGAGTGGCCGGAGATTCTTCCGCCTGGAGGAGTTCAAGCTCGATTTTTACGCCGTATTTTTTTTCTACTTCGGTATAAATAGCCTCAACTTCTTTTAAGACATCTTTTATCTTATAGCAGGGCAGTATGCGGCAGTCGGCACAGCTTACGTCGTCCCCGGGAATTATATTTACGCCCGAAACGTTTGCAAGGTGCATGGTCGGCTGGAAGGTTGAATACGGCGGATCAAAAATATCGTCTTTTTTATCGAAGCGCTTTTCAAGATCGTTTATGCGGAGCATTAAATCCGCCGCCGCAACACAGGCGTTTTTGCCCTTGTTAGGCATGGAACCGTGCGACTGTTTTCCTACGGTGTGGAAGCGCATCCACAGGATGTTTTTTTCGGCGATTTCGATCGTTTCGCCCTTGGGATCTCCTCCGTCGGGGATAAGGATGAGATCCTGTTTTTTAAACAGATTGTGTTCTTTAAGAAGATATTTAATTCCGTATTTCGATCCCACTTCTTCGTCCGCTATAAAAAGCAGCTTTACTGTGTGTGAAGGAATTATCCCCGTTTTAAAAAGTGCCAGAGCTGCAAAAACGGATGAAACAAGCCCCTGCTGGTTGTCTTCCACGCCGCGGCCGATCAATTTTCCATCTTTTTCGACAACCTTCCACGGATCGGAATTCCATAAAGAAATTTCTCCGGGAGGAACTACGTCCAAGTGCGACATTATCCACAGCGAGTATTCGTCACTTTTTCCGGGAATCGTAAGCACGATGTTCGGGCGGACGCCGTTTTTTGCCCTTTTATCGGGCGCGTCATAGCGTTCGATATTTTTTAATCCCCTGTCCGAAAGCCATTTGATCAAGGCCTCCGCCTTGTCGTATTCGCCTACGCCTCCGTTTTCCGGCGCCAATGCGGGAACGGATGTAAGAAGCGTTTCCAGATTTATCATGTCTTTGCGGGAATTTTTTATAAAATCTTTCAGCTTTTTCAGCTCTTCATTAGAATTTGCCATATTTTCCTCCGTGTATTTTAAATATCAAGGGCTGTCCGAAATTTTAAGCTTTCGGCAGCTCCGGATAAACTTTTAAGCGTTTTTTAAGTAAGCTTTCCACGTTGAGCTTACAAGGGTTTCTATGTCGGAATGCAAGGCTTTCCAGCCGAGTTTTTCGCGGGCAAACGAAGAAGAAGCCACAAGGGCAGCCGGATCTCCTTTTCGCCGCGGCGCATATTCTGCGGGAATCAGTTTGCCTGTGATCCTGCGGGCGGCTTCGAGCATTTCAAGCACGGTTATTCCTTTTTCGCTGCCCAGCCCCACGGTTATGCTTTCGTTTTTCTTAACGATGTAATCGAGCGCTTTTACATGAGCGGCGGCAAGATCCGTCACGTGAACGTAATCCCTTATGCAGGTGCCGTCGCGCGTTTCATAGTCGTTGCCGAAAATTTTCAGTTCTTTGCGCATGCCGCAGGCAACTTCCATTATTACCGGCAGCAAATTGGCGGGATTCTGTTCAAGACCGCATAAGACGCCTTCGGGGTCGTAGCCTGCGGCGTTAAAGTATCTCAATGCCGCAAAGTTGAGCCCTTTTAATCTTGCGTACCATCCCAATATCTGTTCTATGGCGAGTTTCGTGTATCCGTAATAGTTTTCAGGTTCCGTAGGATGTTTTTCATCGATCGGCAAATATTTGGGTTCTCCGAACACCGCCGCGGACGACGAAAACACCATGTTCGCGCAGTTGTGAGCCAATGCGCCGTTAAGAATATTGATCGTTCCGCTTATGTTGTGAGATGAATATTTTTCCGGAACGATCATAGATTCTCCTGCAGCCTTATAAGCCGCCAGATGAATAAACGCATCGAAGCCTTGCGAAAACGCGGAGTTTACGTGCTCTTCAACCATTATGTCACCGGCTATAAAGTCGTTTTTCGGAAAAAGATTTCGGATAAGCCCCGTCGAAAGATTGTCAAAGACACAAATCTTGTGTCCGTTTTTCATGAGCTCTTTTACGACATGGCTGCCTATATATCCCGCACCGCCTATAACCAATACTTTCATTTTTTCTCCCATAAAAACTTTTACAGGAAGTTTCAACTTCCGAAAAAGTTTTTTCCGCGCTTTCGCAAACATCAGTTGAGAAAGCGCAATAAATAATCGAGTTTGCGAAAATGTAATGTATCATATTAATTTTTTTCAAAACGATATGTATACATGCTTTACGCAAACAACCATGCAAACTCGAGATAAAAAGCGACGGCGATATTTCAGACGGTGCTTTTTATCATGTCTCCTTTCGGAATTATATATCTTTTTGCGCCTTCGCTCAATTAAGAGCTGATCAATAAGCGCGCTTGCGGCAAGGGTGCGAGTAAGAACCGCAGGGCGCCGATAAATTGAAATGAGCGGATGCCGCGTTTATCGATATTTTTCCAAATCCTCCATCGCCTTTTCCCACTGAAAATTCAGGTCGTCAAGCAGATTGTCGATTTCGCTTATTTTAGTTTGAATCGACTTGCATTTTTCGCCGTTGCTGTAAATTTCAGGCTTCGCCATTTCATTTTCAAGCTGTTTTTTTTTATCTTCGTTTTGAAGAATCAAGGCTTCAATATTGTTGACTTTGTTTTCTTTTTTGCGTTTTTGAGAGCGGAGAGCTTTTTGCTCTTCATAAGAAGCCGGCAATTCCGCCGCACTTGATGCAGCCGGAGTCTTCGCGCCCTGTGCCCCTGTTGCGGCCGACGCGCCTTTTGCGGCTCTTGACGCCGACGCATTGGATGCGTCAGTCGCCGCCTCACGGTTTTCCGCTTCCAGCCGCTCAAGATAATAATGATAATCGCCGGGAAAATTTCTTGAGCGTCCGGGCTTGAGCTCAAGCACACGGGTGGCAAGGCCTTCTATAAACCCTCTGTCGTGGCTTACGAATACTACCGTCCCGCCGAAGTCTTTTAAAGCTTGTAAAAGCACGTCTTTTGAATGCATATCCAAGTGGTTTGTCGGCTCGTCGAGGACCAGCAGGTTTACCGGATGCAAAAGAAGACGGAGCAGGGCAAGGCGGCTTTTTTCGCCCCCTGATAGCACGTCAAGGCTTTTAAACACGTCGTCCCCGCGGAATAAAAATGCTCCGAGCATGCCGCGCAGTTTGGGAATAAGCTCAAGCGGCGATTCTTTTTCCATAAAATCCATTACGGACTCGCCGCCTTTGATCGTCTCTGCGATGTCCTGAGAAAAATACCCTATTTTTACTCCGGCTCCCGGTATTATTTCACCTTTAAAATCTTTGTCCTCTCCTGAAATGATACGCAGCAGCGTCGTTTTTCCGGCTCCGTTGTAACCTGCTACAACAAGCCGCTCCCCGTTTTCCAAAACCAGATCAAGGTTGTTAAGAACATTGACCTTTCCGTCATAGGTTTTAGAGATTCCGTTCATCCTGAGCACTATTTTTCCGGCATGGGGCGCTTTAGGAAACGTAAAATGTATTTTTTTAAGCGATTCGGGAATTTCTATGCGTATTATTTTGTCCAGCCGCTTTTGTCTGTCTTGCGCCTGAGAAGCCTTCGTAGCCTTTGCGCCGAAACGTCGTATGTAATCTTCAAGATGTTGAATCTCTTCCTGCTGTTGCTCGTATTGGGCAATAAGGGTTTGAAGTTCTACTTCACGAACTTTTTCATAGTGAGAAAAATTTCCGGGATAGCGTTTTAAATTTCCCCCGAAAAGCTCGTAAACTTCGTTGATGGTAACGTCCAAAAAATAGCGGTCGTGACTCACTAAAAGGAATCCGCCCTTGTAGTTTTGCAAAAAGCGCTCAAGCCAGCTGCGGGCTTCAAGATCCAGATAGTTCGTTGGTTCGTCCAAAAGCAGGATATCGGGATTTTGCATAAGAACCTTGGCAAGAGCTATGCGCATCTGCCATCCGCCGGAAAATTCTTCGGTTTTTTTATGCATATCTTCTTTTGTAAAGCCCAGTCCCAACAATACGGACTCTGCCGTCGCACTTCTCATGTGCCACCCGGAGCTTTCAAGTTCGTTCATCAAAAACGCATGCCTCTCAAGAAGATTTTTTGTGTTTTTGTCGTTTCGGGCAAGATTTTCGCCTATGTTTTCAATTTCCTCTTGTATCTTGTATCCGAAGTCAAAGGCTTTGTCGGCTTCTTCCATTAGCGTGCAGCCGTGATGTGTAAGCCCAGACTGTGGAAGATAGGCGATCCTTGTGTCCTTTTGCAGCGAGCGTTTGCCGCTGTCCGGAGCTGTGAGCCCTGCCATTACCTTTATGAGAGTCGATTTTCCGGCTCCGTTTGCCCCAGTTAAGGCCGCCTTCGAACCTGTCTGCAGGTTTATCGAAACGTTTTTTAATATGTCGCGGCCGCCGAAAGCCAGTGAAACTTGAGAAAACTGAACAAAGGCCATCATTGCCCCGCAAAGAAAAGCACGAGAGGGCTTGCTCCCGGATTTTGTACGGAGAGGCCTTTAAAAACCGCCCCTCCGGCGTCCGTAAGCCGTATTCCGTTTTCTTCAAGTTTATATAAAAAATTGAGCTCTTTATTCATCCTGTCAAATTTGAACGTAAGAATTCCATCGTAGGAGGCTTTAAGTGGATTGGAAATAAAATATTTTATGGACACGATGCCCTCATTTCCCGCATTGCGGACTATCAAAGACGGAACCAAAAGATTGTATCCCCGCCAAGTAAAGCTTCCGCCTTCGTTGAAGGTAAGATGTCCGTAATTCGAGCTTCTGAAGCGTCCGCCGTTCGCGCATAGCCTTTCTATCTCGTCGCTTCTGCGCTTTATCTCTGCGGAAACAAGCTCGTCTATGTTTTCTTCCACCGTTACCATGTTAAAGTCCTGGGGTTTTCCGCTTTCATCGGTGTACCGCACTACTATGAAATTTTCGTTACGCACGGTTATCTCTATGGGAATATCATTGTATTGATAGACGTCTTCGGGCGTTTTTGTTACGCCGTTATACGGCCAGCTCTCCGAAATGCCCGGCATATTAAGCGTTACCGTTCCGGATCCTGCGCCCGTATCGAAGCCGTAAGACGAATTCATTTTTGCTATGTCGATGTTTTGCGAGCGGATCATCGCCGTGTAGGAATCCGGATACCAGCGTTTTGAGAGCATATCTTTAAGCACGGTATCTTCTTCCTGTATTTCTTGAATTTGTCCGCCTGTTATGTTACCCAAAGCGTCGGTTTCATACTGCTGAAGGTTGTAAGAAAAACACCAGCCGGAAGTTCCGTCCTGGGTGAGAACGCGAAGCCAATCGCCTTCAAGCGGAACATTCCCTACCATTACGGTCTGTCCCTTGCCTTTATACAGAAGTTTTACGGTTTCGTTTTTCCGCAGCCTGTACACCTGCTTTGCGGTATTCACCGGTTCGTTTCTGATCGGGAGCCCGTCAAGTTTTACATGCGCGTATTGATGTTTGAATTCCGCGTATTTTTGCGCAGTTTTCGACGCCTTTCTTTTTGACTGGGGTTCCGTGATTTTCCACAGAGCCACTTCAGCTTTTTTACTGCCGTCCGGTAAGCCTATGACGTAAACTTGTGAAATATTCGATTTTATATAGACGGGGACTATGTCGCCGTCTTGAAGGCGGTGTTCAGGGATTCCCCATAAGAGCACGGAATAGCCGGTGATATTTGAACATGAACTTAAAAAAAACATTACGGCTAAAAAAACGATGACAGATAAACGATAGATACGGAATTTCATGCTTCTATGATAGCAAATACGGCGGAAAAAGTCATATGGCGGCTTGTAAAAACTCGCAACATTGGCGCCTCATCGTATGCCTGCACAGGAGACGCTCGGCGGCGCTTCTTTTGGTTCTTGATTCACGCGGAACCTTAGACAAATGCTTTTGCCCTGAAAACGCGCGACGACGGTTCCTGAATGGCGGAGTGCCGTATCTGTCGTAATGGATCCGAAAGCCCTGAAACTGCGAAAGCCGTATTTTATCGGCTATGGACTAATTTTTTTCATTTGTTATAATTATTATCATGGCGAATAACAGTATACCGGAAAGAAAAGATGTTCCGGATAGCAATAAATGGGATCTGATAACCTTATTTAAAACGGACGAAGATTGGGAAAAGGCTCTTTCGCAGATAGTTCCTGCGGCCGAAAAGCTTTCAAAATTTAAAGGAAAACTTTCGCTTTCAAGCGGAAATTTCCTTTCCGCTCTAAAGCTAAGCGAAGATCTTTGGAAAAACGCGGAACTCGTCGGAAATTATGCGGGGCTTCAGCACACGGCCGACGAGAGCGACAGCGCTGCAACCGACCGCGTAGGGCGCTATTCCATGGCGTATTCAAAAGCTTCCGCAAAGCTCAGTTTTTTTGATGCGGAAATTCTTTCAATACCGGATGAAAAAATCCGCGTGTGGACGGCGCTTCCCGAATTTGCGGATTATAAGGTATATCTTGAAAAACTTTTGTATCTAAAGCCCTATGTCCTTTCCGAAAAAGAAGAGCGCATCATGGCGCTGCAATCGGAAGCGGCGGAGGCTCCTCAAAAAACTTTCAGCGTGCTTAGCAACGTGGATCTTTCTTTCGGCGACATTGAAATAAACGGCAAAAAAGAACCTCTTACACAGGGAACCTGGAGCCGGTTTATGGACAGCAACGACAGATCAGTCCGCGAAAATGCCTACAAAAAGTTTTACGGCGTATTTGAACAGCATCAGCATACCTTAGCCGAATTGTATGCGGGATCCGTCAATCAGGACGTATTTGAAATGCGCGCTCGCGGTTACAAATCGAGCTTAGAAAAGGCCTTGTACAAGGATAAGGTTCCGACGAGCGTCTATCACAATCTCATAGAAACCGTTCATAAAAACCTTCCCGCGCTGCACAGGTTTTACGCGCTTCGCAAAAAAGTTCTTAAACTTGACGAACTTCGCCACTATGACGTGTACGCTCCTCTTGTAAAAACGGTGGACGTTAAAATTTCATATGACGAGGCCGTCGATATTTGTAAAAATGCTCTTTCCGTTTTGGGCGGCGAGTACACCGATATTCTCTGCGGCGGGCTTAAAAACGGCTGGGTAGACCGTTATGAAAACAAGGGAAAAAGAAGCGGCGCGTTTTCGTCGGGAGCTTACACGGGTTATCCTTACATTCTTATGAATTATAAGGATACTGTCATACGCGACGTCTTTACACTGGCGCACGAAGGCGGACACTCAATGCATTCTTGGTATTCCGCGCACAACAACCCTTTTATGCAGTATAATTATACGATCTTTGAAGCGGAAGTTGCGTCTACGTTTAACGAAGAGCTCGTGTTCAGGTATCTTTTTAAAAACGCAAAAGACGACGAAATGAAAACCTACCTTTCGGCTATGAGGGCGTGCGACATTACGGCAACTCTTTACCGGCAGACTATGTTCGCAGAGTACGAACTTAAAGCGCACGAACTTG
This sequence comes from Treponema parvum, assembly GCF_017893965.1. Lineage (NCBI taxonomy): Bacteria > Pseudomonadati > Spirochaetota > Spirochaetia > Treponematales > Treponemataceae > Treponema > Treponema parvum. Next base: position 101,522 of record NZ_CP054142.1, on the reverse strand, counting down.
TGGAAAACGGAACACCGCTTTCCGCAGAAGTTCTTAGAAAAACTTACCGAGCTCTATTGGAACAGTATTTCGGTCCTGAAATGTGTTTTGAGCCCAACAGCGACATGGAAGGGCTTAGAATACCGCATTTTTATTCCGCATTTTATGTGTATAAATACGCTACGGGAATATCGGCTGCGCTTGCTCTTGCGGACAGGGTGTTGAACGGCGGAGAAAAAGAAAAAGACGATTATTTCAAATTTTTAAAGGCGGGCGGAACTTATTATCCGATAGAAACTCTAAAAGTCGCAGGGGTGGATATGTCGAGTGCCGCTCCGGTGCAAGCCGCGCTTGACGTGTTTACGCAATTAATTGCGCAGCTTGAAAATATGCTCAAGATTTAGTACCGTTATACCGATGCTATAGATATACAAGTCTGTATAAACTCACGGGGGCATTCGTTGGAAAAAGAATTATTTTATTCTTTTATGAAAAAAATACCGAAGGCGGAAATTCATCTTCATATTGAAGCCGTAGCCAAACTTCATTCCATAGAAAAACTTTATGAAAAACGATTTGGAAAAAAAATAACGGATGCCGAACGGGACTCTTTTTTTTCATATACGGATCTTAACGGTTTTATTCAGGCCTTTTTAAAAGTTCAGGATCTGTTTTTGTCCGTCGACGATTTTAATTTGGTTTTTGAAGATTTTGCCGAATACTTGTCTGAAGATAATATCGTTTATTGCGAAGCCTTCTTTGCTCCTTCAGCCTTTATAAAAAAAGGTTTTAACTACAAGGACATGATCGACGTCTTTACCAAAAATATAGTAAAGATAAAGCGGGAAAAAAACATAACGATAAAGCTTCTTCTCGACGTGTCGAGAACGTTCGGCTGTGAAAACGCAATGCGGAATTACAGTCTTTTAAAGCAATTTCCCTGCGAACATATCTTAGGCATAGGGCTCGGCGGAGCCGAACAAAAAGGACCTGCGCGAGAGTTTGAACCTGTTTTTACACAGGCGCATAAGGACGGTTTTCACGCTGTGGCTCACGCGGGAGAAGACGTAGGGCCGGAATCCGTGTGGGATTCAATAAATCTTTTGCATGCCGAAAGAATAGGGCACGGAATTACGTCCGTAGAGGATCCTAAGCTTGTAGATTATTTAAAAGACACGCAGCTTCCGCTTGAAATTTGCCCCACAAGCAATGTGTTTACAAAAAAAGTGGTTAAAAAGATTGAAGATCATCCTATAAGGCAGCTTTACGATAAAAATGTTCTTGTAACCGTGAATACGGACGATCCGGTGTTTTTTAAAGTCGGCCTTATAGACGAATACTGGAATCTTTACAGCAAGTTGAATTTTACTATGGGTGAAATCGAACAGCTTATCATAAACGGTTTTAATTCAACCTTCCTATCTGATGCCGAAAAAAAATCATACATTAAAAACGTAAAAGCCGCGTGGAAAAAAGCATCCGCCGAATAAATAAATAATCGCTGCCGAATAAGCGTGTGCCGTCGGGCGCACAGCAACGCTTTTTCCGGCCTGCAGTCGCCCTGTAAAATACTTATAAACTGTAAAACGCCTGTTACCAGCTGCCGCTGGCTCCTCCTCCGCCGAAACTTCCGCCGCCGCCGCTAAAACCGCCTCCCGAACTATGTCTCGAGCCGCCAAATCCTGTCGAACCTCCGAACCCTCCGAGACCTCCTAAAAAAACGCTTCTGCCTAATCCCCCGTATCCAGTTCTCGAGGCGGATGAACCAAATGTTCCTTGCGGATTTGAACTTGTCTTAAATTTGGAAGCTATTCCCATTATGAATATTAAAAAGTATATTACCAAAAAAGCGAAAACCGGCAGCGGAAGGCCGTCTTTTTCTTCGGTCCCGGTTATAAGGGGATTAAGAGAATCTTCATTTTCTTGAATATCTTGCCCCGCCGCTTTTTGTACTACGGCGCGAAGCCCTTGTTCGAGTCCTTTTGCGTACGCATCCTGTCTAAAGTACGGAATCATAACCTGCCTTATTATAAGACCGCAGTATGCGTCCGTAAGAACTCCTTCAAGCCCGTAGCCAACTTCTATGCGCACCTTGTGTTCGTTCAGCGCAAGTAACATGAGAACGCCGTTGTCTTTTTCTTTTTGTCCGAGTTTCCAGTTCTCCGCCACGCGCATGCTGAAAGATTCTATTTCTTCTCCGTTTAGGGATTTGACGGTTAAAAGAGCGACTTGTATTCCCGTTTTTTCGTTTACATTGTTGAGGTAAGATGACATCTTTTCCTTTGCCGTTGCGGTCAATATATTTGCGGTATCTGTTACGGCTCCTTCCATTTTAGGTATAGAATTTTCTTTTGCATGTACGCTTGTAAATATGAATAAAGTTAAAATTATCATATTCAGTTTTTGCCTGTAGTTCATCTTAACCTCGCGAGATTTAATGTTCGCTCTGTGTGCGGCCGCATTCCGCCGGCACAACGTTGGCGGGCAAGTCACAAAACCGCTAAGCCATCCGGCAATTCGGAGCAGCCTTCATTTTTTTTAGGAAAGTGCTTTGCCAAAAGAACGCCGCATTCTTCCAGAGCGCAGAGAAAGGCCTTTTCGCCCGATCCCTTTCCCAAATCCGAAGCGAGTTTTGCCGCTATTTTATCCCATACCGCCTGTTCTATTTTTTGCGCAATTCCCGTGTCGGCCAAAATAAAGACGTGTTTTTCAAGGTAAGAGGCAAAGATCAGCACTCCCGATCTGTCGCTTGTCTTGTATACGCCGCTTTCGGAAAAATAGCGCAATGCTCTTTCATATACGCTTTGCCTAAAGACGCTTTTGGGCACTATCAGGCGGTCGATCGCTCTGATATTTGCAAGAAAAAAAACCGCGATGATCGCCGATAAAATTCCGCATCCATATACAAAGGGCATGTACCATGCGGGAACTACCCAAAAAAACCGTGCGGAAAACTGCAGGATATTTTTTGCAAAGGGTAAAAGGAGCGCAAAAAATACCGCCGAAGCTATTACGGCTGCAAAAAGTTCCCAAAACGCATAGGAAGAGCTTTCCGCCGTCAGAGCCAAAGCTATTTCACCGCTCGTTGCGCTTTCGATCTTTTGAACGGAGCTTTTTATAACTGCAAAAGCTCTTTCGTTCAATCCGAGATCCTTTAACATTTTGTCGGTTTTTATCGAATTCATTTTATCCGATTTACCTGAAAAAACGGATTAAAAACTAACCTGCGGAGCCGTCTGCGCCGCGTCCGATGCCGTAAAATACTGTTTTGCCCTAAAGCCCGACATATTCGCTATGATAACGCGCGGAAATTGCCGGATGAACGTATTGTATTGCTGGGCGGCGTCGTTAAAACGCTTTCGCTCCGTTGAAATACGATTTTCGGTTCCTTCCAGCTGATCCTGAAGCGCCAAAAAATTGGAGTCGGCTTTAAGAGCCGGATAGTTTTCAGTTATCATCAAAAGCCGCTGCAAACTTGAACTTAAATTGTTTTGAATTTGCTGATATTTTTTAAAACTTTCAGGATCGTCCAAAACGTTACTGTCTATGTTTACCGTTCCGCCCGCCGCGGCGCGCGCTTTTGCAACATTTTCATATACTTCGCTTTCGTGGGAGGCATAAGCTTTTACCGTCGCCACGAGGTTGGGAATAAGATCCATGCGCCGCTGATATTGGTTTTGAACCTGCGCCCATTGGCTTGTGACGGTTTCATCCATTTCTACCATACGGTTGTAATTGCCCGTCCAAAATCTGTAAAAACTTAAGCCGATTATCGCTATCGCTGCCAATACGATAAGAAGCAGCTTTGTTCCTTTTTTCATCGAAAACTCCTATGGAAACTTTTAAGAAATTGCTGAAAGCGGTTTTTTCAAGATACCTCTATACTCTTAAATTAAGGATCATACGGATTATAGTCAATAGATTCCTTAAAATGAGAGCACAACCCTTAATTTTTCAAACAACCAATCGGAACAACCAGAACTCCATCTTCTCTTTTGTACGCATACCGGCCAATTCCGGTTAAAACCATTAAGAACGAAGGCTCTTTCATCTTGGAAGTATCAATTTTGGAGCCTAGCTTTTTCAAATTTTCTGCACCTTCTTCTATCAGATTATCGCCACCGAGCTTTATTTCAATTAAACCATATTTACCATTTCTCAGATGAATAACTGCATCACATTCCAAACCTGTGTTATCGCGATAATGATAAACTGAACCGTCAAGGCTTTCTGCAAATACACGCAAATCACGGACACAAAGAGTTTCAAAGAAAAGCCCGTAGGTGTTCAAATCATTCAGCAAATCTTCAGGTCCGATTCCGAGACTTGCAACGGCAATTGAAGGGTCAACATAGTAACGAGTATCAGATGTTCGGATTGCAGATTTTGAGCGTAGATTAGGATTCCATGCTGTCATATCTTCAATCACAAAGATTTTTTTTAAGGCTTCTATATAGGTGTGAACAGTATCTTCATTTACGCTGGAAGCATCGTTTGCCAGAATGTCATTTGCAACTACTGTTGTTGCAATCCGGCTGCCTTGATTACGTGCAAACGAACGCATTATCCGCTTTACGCGCTCTTCATTTTTTGTGCTTCCATCAGCCCGATTTATATCATATTTTACAACTCCGTCATAATAATCAAATGCCTGCTGTAAAGCCGGTTTTTCATACAAATCAATTGCTCCAGGCCATCCGCCACGGCAAATTAAGAAAGCGAGTTTCTCTATATTATTATGATTCTCTCCATCTACATCAAGATTACCATTAAACAGTTCTTTTAAGCTGACTTCACCCGATGATTCTCCTGATTCAAACAAAGACATTGGCCTCATCAAAAGCCATGAAAATCGGCCTGTACCGGAATGAGTGATTTCTTTAGTATCCGGAGGAACCGCCGAGCCTGTAAGAATGAACTGTCCCATTTTAGCACGCCGGTCTACTTCATATCTTATTGTATCCCAGAGAGAAGGAGCTAGCTGCCATTCATCAATAAGGCGGGGAACTTCCCCCTTTAAGAGTCTCAGCGGATTTAATTTTGCAAGGTTTAGATACTGCTCTTTTTCTGTAGGATTGTCCATGCGCAAAACACTTGCAGATTTCTGTACAGCAGTTGTTGTTTTACCGCACCATTTAGGGCCTTCTATGAGAACAGCTCCTTTTGCTTCGAGTTTATCTTGTAAGATTGTATCAACAATACGAGTTCTATATTCATTCATATTTTTATTATTGCATTTTTCGGCGTTTTGTAAAGATATTTTTCGGCGAGTTGGAATGATTTTTTTCGGCGTCTTAGCTGGCTTTTATTCGGTGAGTCGACGTATCATGTCCTTGTCGTGAATAATAAAAATCTCAGAACTAACTCTTACGTTTTACAGGCGCGGTGCAGCCACGTAAGTTCGTGTTTGTTGTAATTGAGATGCACTATGCGGCTTTCAGGCAGATTTTCAAATTCTTTTATTAGATTCCAATCGATCTTATCCTGCGTTTCCGTTTTTATTTTCATCTTTATAGTGCAGATCATGTTTTTTGCAAGCCCGCTTTCGATCCAAACTTGAACCCATTTATACAAACGCTCCGGATAGCATATGACGTCGCTGAATATCCAATCGAAGGATCCCAATTCTTCGGGTTTTAGGGTAAATGCGTCGTGTTTTATAAATTTTACAAGCGGATCTTTCATCAATCCGGAGGCAAGCTCCGCCCGGTCTACCGCAAGGACGGAGCAGCCGAGCTCTGAAAGCACCCACGTCCAGCCTCCGGGGCTGGCGCCCGCGTCGAGGCAGCGCTCTCCCGTCTTAGGCAGTCCCGTGTCTAAAAGACAATCGGCCGCGCACAGGGCTTCCTGAAGTTTTAAATAAGCGCGGCTCGGCGGATCTTTGTGATTTTCTTCAAAGTTTATCGTTCCTGCCGGCAAAAAGCTCGTCGTTTTTGCGGAAGCAATGATAGTATGTTCGTCTATGAGCGTGTATAAGCCTATGGGACTTTTTGGTATGCAAAAAGGAAACTTTTTAGGCTTTAAATTTATATAGGGAAGGCTTTCGTGAATGAAATTCGAGCGTCTGAACAGCCTGTACGTGTACGGCGCCCAGTTTCTTTGAATTTCTTTTAAAGAATTCGCCGCTTCTTTGCAGGAATCGAAATACAGCAAAAACGGTTCCGTCATTGCGGTTTTACACCAGTAAGGCAAACTGTCAGCGGGCCAATCGGCAAAATAAAGCAGATCGCCGTAGACGGCGTCGGGCGGCCGCTTTATTCCCAGCCGGTCTTTTATTTCGTCTAAAAGGAGATCTTCCGTTCCGTGGAACGCTAACAAGGCTGCTCCGGGTAGTTTTTTTGTGCGGCAGGACATAGAATTCAGTTTATAAAATCGTTTTTTAAATCCATTTCGTCATCCGCAAGCTTTTGAATATAATCGTTAAAACGGGCGGTGTCGGGTGATCGAAGGAATTCAAAACCTATCAAAGTGGAACCGTCGTCTTCTTTAAGCCATTGGGGATGGCATATAAGTACGAACAAAAGCGATTTATCCATTTGCGTAAATTTTATTTTAAGCGTATAGTCAAGATCCATATCTATCGTTAAAGAAAGTGGGAAACGCACTTTGCAGCCGGACTTGCTTATGTCCGCAAGAGCGCCGTGAATTTGACATATATCGGGAGCTTCGACGCGTGCAAAAGTATTAAAGCGTTCAAATCTCCTCTGGATCTTTGCCATGGATAAAGTATGCCTTTTTTATCGATCGCCGTCAAGAATAGCCGTAATAATTTTGACAATAAAGCGAATACAATGTAAATTTGTTTTAACGAACAAAAAATATCAGCTACGGAGGTTTTTATGGAAAACAAGGTTATGGACGCCCTGCTGTCACGGCGCAGCTGCCGCTCTTATACAGGCGAAATGCCCACATCGGAAGAGTTAAAGGCCATTCTAAACGCGGGACTTTACGCTCCCAGCGGAAAAAACAACCAGACATCCGTAACGGTTTGCGTTACCGATAAAGCCGTCCGCGACAAATTGTCCTGCCTTAATGCGGAAGTTCTCGGGCGCGACGGCGATCCGTTTTACGGAGCTCCCGCCGTAATAGCCGTTTTAGGCGACAGCACCTGTCCTCTTTACGTTCAGGACGGCTCTCTTGTAATGCAAAATCTGATGCTGGCCTCTTATTCTTTAGGCCTTGCTACGTGCTGGATAAACAGGGCGTATGAGGTTTTCCGTTCCCTTGAAGGCAAAAAGATCAAACAGGGATGGAAAATTCCGGAACAATATGAAGGTATAGCGTTCTGCATAGTGGGACATCCTTCGGGCGCTATGGACGAAGCAAAACCGCGCCGCAGCGGCCGCATTATATTTGTGTAACTTCGACGACTAATATGCAAGGTTTATTCAACAAAGTCCGCTGCGGCCCCGAAAACAAAAATTGGGAGCAATGCATTTTACGCGAAAGCCGGCTTTATTCGCGCGGAAATGATATCCGAAGCGATTTTGAACGCGATTATACGCGTATTCTGCATTGTCAGGCTTACAGACGCTTAAAGCATAAGACTCAGGTGTTTTTTTCGCCTCATAACGATCACGTGTGCACCCGCATGGAACACGTGCAGCACGTGGCGTCGGTAGCTTGCACCATTGCAAAATATTTGGGACTCAACACGGAACTTGTCGAAGCCATAGCGCTTGCTCACGACATGGGGCATGCGCCTTTCGGTCACCACGGAGAAAATTGTCTTAACGGCCTCTTGAAAACCCGCGCCGGAGCCGGCGGTCTTAAAAAATTCTGGCACGAACGGAACAGCCTTTTTTTTGCAGATTATATTGAAACATTGCCCGACCCCGACGGGGTTGAAAGGCGTCTTGATCTCACGTATGCCGTCAGGGACGGAATTATCTGTCATTGCGGTGAAATCGACCAGCAGGGAATAAAACCGCGGACTTCCGCTATAGATCTGTACTCTATGAAACGTCCGGGGCTTATACAGCCTTATACGTGGGAAGGCTGTATTGTAAAAGTGGCGGACAAGATCGCCTACCTTGGGCGCGACCTTGAAGACGCAAGAACTTACCATATCCTTGACATGGGGGCTTACAGGCGCCTGCGGGAGATAGTTCTTGTTACGCTCGGTCTTAACGATAAGGGAAAAAAGGCTTTGCGGAGCGGGAAGGCGGTAAATACTACCGTTTTGATCAATGATTTGATCGTCGATCTGTGCGAACAAAGCTCGCCTGAAAAGGGACTGTGTTTTTCGCCGGAATATTTTTCGTTTCTTCTTGAGCTGAAAAAATTCAATATTGCGCACATATATAAACATTGGCGCCTGGTAGAATTCGGAAAGTACGCCACGAACATTATCGAAACTCTTTACAGAACTCTTTTAAGAACGCAGCCTTACGCACAAAACGGAAGAATCGCCTCTGCGCTGCGAAATTATCCCAATCTGTGCAAAACCTTTGAAGAATGGCTTTTAAAATATTCGGATTATAAAAAACAGGGACATGACGGCATTTTCGGGACTCTGAAATACGATACGAAGGTTGTTTTTTTTGTAAACGACAACGAATCTTTTAAAAAGTGCATCATCGAATACATTTCGGGAATGACCGACCAGTATGCGACAACCGTGTATCAGGAAATAATTTCTTTTTAAAATCGATCGATAGATCGATCAAACTCTGTGCATTGCGGAAAATACTTTTTCGTTCATGACGTTGATTTCAACCTGCATTTCTTTACTGATCTTATCCATTTCCTTGCGTAGATCGTCGATGGAAATGTCGGCGGTATCAAGGTTTACCATCATCATCATAACGAAATTTCCCGACAAAACGGTCTGTGTGATATCGGCAATATTTATTGAATGTTTTGCCAAAAAAGCGCTTGTTTTTGCTATGATTCCTACCTTGTCGGAACCCACAACTGTAATAATTGCATTCATGCCCTCATTCTAGCAGCAATCGTATGTTTTTTCCATACGAAAATTCTAAAGTCAACACAGGGAAAATTCCAAAGTTTTGGCAGGGAGTAATCCAAAGTCTTACTTTGCCATTTCGTATCATTTCACGAAATCTTCCCAATCGCGCCAGCTCACGTAGGAAGTCCCGTTAATGTCCATGCTGATATCGGACAAATAAAATACCGCGCTTTTCGCCGTTTCATCATTAAGCAGCTGCAAATATTTTTTTGAGCTGCTCGACAATTTTGCGTCCGGGGCATTGGCGCTTTTTATCTCAATCGCAAAAGTCCTCTTCCAATCCGCAATCGTATCCACTTCCAAGCCCTTGCTGTCTCTAAAAAATGTCAGGTTCGTTTTTTTACCCCGATTCATTCTAGCTTTTAGCAATTCTGCAACGGCAAAGGTCTCAACAGCCGCACCCTTGTACCTGCTCAGAAGTAAATCCTCTTTTGTTTCCAATCGCAACAGATGGCACATAAGCCCGGAATCGACAAAGTATAACTTCGGTGTTTTTACAATGCTTCTCCCAAGATTATTGGTGTTGGGTTCAAGAAAGTGAATAATAAAAGAAGCCTCCAAGACGGAAAGCCAACTCTTTACCGTCGGCGCAGAAATTCCGACATCCCGCGCAATGCTGTCCATAGAAAGCAGCCGCCCGCTATGCACCGCGCATATCTGAACGAACTTTTTAAAAAGAGAAAGATTGCCGGGGTTAATCCGATCTTGTATATCCAAATCCAAATAAGTATCGATATAGCTTTCATACCAATCTTCCGGAATAAAATGTTTGTCTTTATCATAGAGAGGAGGATATTGTCCCGAAAAAATCAGTTCGTACGGATTATCCGGCAGCATGCCGGCACTCTTTAACTCGTGAATGGAAAACGGCAGCAGCTTCAAAAACGCGGCCCGCCCCGCCAGGCTGTCCGTCATATTTTCTTTTAAGCGGAATTGACTGGAACCCGTCAATATAAATTTTCCGGGAGCGCTGTGTTCCCGATCCACATGCAGTTTTATCGCGTCAAAAATTTCCGGTACTTTCTGCGCTTCATCGATCACCGCACCCTCAGGGAACGCCATGATAAAGTCATGCGGATTTGACGCCGCAAGGTTACGCATCGTCCGGTCATCAAAAGTGACATAGCTTTTATCAGGAAAAACGGCTTTTGCCAGCGTCGACTTTCCGCTTTGCCGCGGCCCTGTTATGCCGACAACAGGAAACTGTGAAGCCAGACGCAACAACGTATCTGCCGCTGTTCTTTTAATCATAGCTCCTCTCCATTTGTAAATCCGCCCTGAGTCTATCCGGTAATAATCTAAAGTATAATATACGAAAATCCTAAAGTCAACACAGGGGAAATTCCAAAGTTTTGATGGGGAATAATCTAAAGTTTCACCTCTCAAACAGTAATTTCGGCTTACCAACCGTCACAATACGGCTTTAATAATAACCGCCGTCGGTTGATCAGCTCATAACTTTCATATCCGACCGCTGAGAGGATTGTTTCCCGCAAATTTTTAAATAGACAAAACTTTCAAAAAACGGTAGTTTAAATTGGACTGTGCGCAAAGAGCGCACGAAAACGCCATTCTCGGAAATTGAAATTTCCTCGCATGTCATTTTTTAAGGAGAGTTTAACGGAGCGTTTTATGGGCGGCAGAGCCTCGCAAAAAAAGACTAAAATAAAATTCAAAATCACATATAATGCACCCGTTACGCTTACGTTTGCGCTGTTGTCATCAATAGTCTTGATTTCGGATTCAGTGATTTTTAACCACAGGCTCATAACCGCGCTTTTCGTTTCGCCCGGATGTCAGGGATCGGTCTACGCCTTCGATTGGCATAACGGACTTGATTATTTTAAGCTTTTTTCACACATCCTCGGACACAGCGACTGGAATCATCTCCTATCGAATTTCGGATTTATCCTGCTGCTGGGGCCGATCCTTGAAGTGCGGTACGGCTCGGTCGTCCTTTTTATCATGATACTCGTTACAGCCTTCGTTACCGGTATCATAAACGCTTGTCTCATCCCTTCTCCTTTGATGGGTTCAAGCGGCATAGCGTTTATGATGATATTGCTTGCTTCTTTTGCGACTATGTCGCGGCACGAGATACCTCTTTCGTTTTTGTTGATCTTGGGACTGTACATAGGACGAGAGCTGTTTAACAGGAGCCGCGATTCGGATATCGCAACCTTTGCCCACATAGCCGGCGGTATATGCGGAAGCATGTTCGGATTTCTTGCGTCGCCGACAAGACAATCGTCCGCCGGCAAAAGAAGAGCAAAAAAAGACAAAAAAGAACAGCCGGAAGAAATTTTTCCGGCCGACGACGATATACCTCAATAAATATCCGCAAATTATTTTTTTGCAAAAATCGGGCGAACTTTTGTTACGTTTTCAATTGTCGCAAGGGCTCTCAGCGTTTCTTCCGGAACAGTTCCGTCCACATCGATGATATTGTAAGCCAATTCTCCCTTGTTTTGATTTATAAGTCCCGCGATATTAAGATTTGCATCGCCCAGAATTGTCGTGAATTTTGCCACCATCGCAGGCGCGTTTATGTGAGAGATGCAGAGCCTTGTTCCCCCGCCTGGAATCGGATTTTCACTTACGCATTTCGGAAAATTAACCGAATTGGTAATGTTGCCGTTTTCCAAAAAATCGCGGAGCTCTTTTACAGCCATCAGAGCGCAGTTTTCTTCCGCTTCGGGAGTTGACGCCCCAAGGTGCGGCATGCATATTATCTTCTCGTTATTAAGTATGTCTTCAGACGCAAAATCGGTGACAAAGCACGAAACTTTTCCGTTTTTGATAGCGTCAAGCATATCCGCATTATTTACCAACCCGCCGCGCGCTATGTTGATTATCTTTACGCCGTCTTTCATAGCCTTCAGCGTGTTCGCGCATATGAGACCTTTCGTATCGTCCGTCTGCGGAACATGAATCGTGATATAATCCGCCTTTGAAAGAAGAGTGTCCAATGTTTCTGCGTGTTTTACGTTTTGATTCAGTCGCCATGCCGAATCAACCGACATAAACGGATCGAAACCTATTACTTCCATGCCGAGCTCTACGGCGGAATTTGCAACCATCGCTCCTATGACGCCGAGTCCTATGACGCCGAGCTTTTTACCCATGATCTCATTGCCTATGAATTGAGACTTTCCTTTTTCCGTCAGTTCTTCAATTTCATCGCCCTTACCGGCAAGGCCGTTTATCCATTTTGTCGCCTGAAAGACGGGCCGGCTTGAAAGCAGCAGCGACAGAATGACAAGTTCTTTTACGGCGTTTGCGTTCGCTCCGGGCGTATTAAACACTACTATTCCTTTGCTCGTAAGCTCTTTTATGGGAATATTATTCGTACCGGCTCCGGCGCGGGCTACCGCTTTTACGGTTTCTTTTATTTCCATATTGTGCATATCCTGCGAACGCACCAGGATTGCGTCCGGATCCTGAATGGACGAGGCTATTTCATAGTCGTCCCGCGGGAATTTATCCAGCCCCCTTGCCGAAATTTTATTTAAGGTTTGTATTTTAAACATTTGTCTTCTCCTAATTCACGATGTTTGCGCAGCAAACTCGACGAAAGCGTACAGCTGCCAATAAGCGACCGCTCAAAAACGGTTAAAAATTTTCTTTTGCAAATTTTTCCATAAAGGCAATAAGTTTTTGAACGCCTTCGATCGGCATAGCATTGTATATCGAAGCCCTCATTCCTCCGACGGTCCTGTGTCCGGCAAGGTTTACCATACCTTGAGCCGCCGCTTCGGACACGAATTTTTTGTTTATAGCTTCGGCTTTTTCAGCGTCCGTTTCTTTTGTAAGGAAAGGAATGTTCATTATCGATCGGCTGCCCTTTTCTACGGTTGAACGGTAAAATTTGCTGTTATCCAGATAATCATAAAAAAGTTGGGCTTTTGCATAATTCCGCTTTTTCATGCCTTCGGCGCCGCCGTTTTTTTCAATCCAGTCAAGAACTTTCCCCATAACGTATACCGCGTAGCACGGAGGCGTATTATACATGGACATTTCGTCGGCGTGCGTTTTGTAATTGAGCATCGTGGGAGTTCCTTTGAGCGGAGCTCCTGTTATGAGATCGTTTCTGATTATGACGAGGGTAACTCCTGCCGGCGCAAGATTTTTTTGCGCACCTGCAAACAAAATCCCGAATTTCGTCACGTCAAGCGGTTCCGAAAGTATACAGGACGAAATATCGGCTACGAGCGGAATATCGCCGGTGTCCGGAATGTATTCAAAGTGAGTTCCTTTTATGGTGTTATTAAAGCACACATAAACATAATCGTAATCGCCGCTTATTTTTTCAAGTTTGGGAATATAGGAAAAATTCCTGTCTTCCGAGCTTGCGATTACGTCCACGTCCACAAATTTTTGTGCTTCTTTGATCGCCTTGCTTGCCCAGATGCCGGTGTTTACATAAGCGGCCTTGCCTTTTTTTACACCCAGATTCATCGGAACCATGGCGAACTGTGTCGAAGCTCCTCCCTGCAAAAACAGGATTGTGTAGTTGTCAGGAACGTTCATTAGCTTGCGGACCTTTTTTTCACAGCCTTCGATTATGGGCTTATAATCTTTTGACCTGTGGCTCATTTCCATGACGGACTGACCGGTGCCGTTATAGTCGAGCATTTCATCCGCACATTCCTTGAGCACTTCTTCCGGAAGGCAGGACGGTCCCGCCGAAAAATTGTAGACTCTTTTCATTTTACCTCTCTCCTTGTATATTTTGTTCGCCGCTGCCGGCGACAACTGCCGTCGGCATCCGTCGCGCTTTCCGCAGCAAGGTTTGTAAGCGCCGTTACGGGCGAAGCGTTTTCAACTGCGATATTTACGGGCAACGAAAGCATCACCGCCGTATAATTGACGATTCCCTTTATTCCGGCGTTTACCAGCCGTTCCGCCATTTTTTGCGCGTCGCTTTCAGGCACGGCGAGCAGCGCAAATTTTATGTTCTGCTGCGCAATTACGGTTTCCAGCTTTGACGCGGGATAAAGAGGAAACGTTGAACGCAGAATTTCAGTCCTGTTTACGTTCGAATCAAAACCTGCAATGAGCGTAAACAGCGAGCCTTCAAAGAGCCGGACTTCAAGCAGCGCCGTTCCGAGACGTCCCAAGCCGACTATGCAGCAGTTTTTTTTACCGTCGGCAGCTTCGCTTATTTTTAGTCCCGTACATATCGCGTCGTACAAATCTTTTACGGTATATCCGTTTGAAACTCCGCCCTTGTATCCTAGCGTTAAGATATCTCTTCGAATAAGAGAATCCGACCATCCCGTCAAAGATTGTATGGTTTTGGAAGTTATCTTTTCGGACTTTTGTACGGACAAAAGCGCCGCCAACCGGACCAAACGCCGTTTTGCCGCTTTGGGTATCTGCCTCATGTCTAATGAATATTAGATTTTGGCGTGAACGGCGTCAACATCGAAAATCCGAAATTCGCTTGATTTTTAAGGGAAATGCAAAAAAAATGCTGAAATTTATCGTTTATTGTGATTTATTTCACAGTAAATGCAAAAGATTCGGGCGGATTATTTTATCATCGCAAGTTTTATGCTCTTGGATGTTTCAGGTTGATATAGCCTCGCTATTTCGTTTGAAAAGGTTGACTCCAGCCCGGAACGGTAGCGCATTATAGCATCCACATAGTTCAGAGTGGATCGGGGCGTATTGTTTCTTCGGACTCTATTTGCTCCGGCGTTATACATTGCAAGAGCCGTAACTTCCTCTTCGCCGAGATCAAGGCAGAAGCGAAGGTGTTTCATTCCGTATTTTGCACTTACGGCCGGATCAAAAAAATCCGTTTCATTTAGGTGCGGAAAAGAATAACTGTTAAGCTGAAACAAACCCCTGTCGACCGAAGAATTCGTGTTTTTATTTGCGGCTTTAGGATTGAAGCGGCTTTCGACGTAAGCCAAGGCAAATGCGAGAGAGAGAGGAATGTCGTTTTTATTCGCTTCCTGCAAGATTGCATAAGCTATCTCTTTATTTCCGGTGATGTTTATGTAAAACCACTCTACGGCAGTTTTTGAACGCGCCTGTCTGTACAGCTCCAATCCTTTGTCCGCACGCTGTGAATGCTGCAGCACAGCGTTGGAAGGAGAAAAGATATTTTCCGAAAGATCTGCTGCGGCTTCGGCAAAAAAATTATCGCCGGTGATCAGCTTACCCAACGTTTCCTGAGGCGACGGCATCTTCGCCGGCAAAAAAAACGCAACTGCAAGAGCGGCTGCCGCAAAGAAAACGCAAAACCCGATCGTTTTCAGGAGCAATAATTGCATATTTGAGTGTCTGTAATTATTCGACGTTTGATTCTTTTCCATTCGCATAAACATGTGTATATTTACATAAAATTCAATTTTTATCAACAGTTTTGATGAAAATTTTGCATTATCATGAAAACCGTGCGTTTTTATAACTTTTAACGCTTTTAGTACATCACGATATCCGTATTTGCCACGTCGTTTATACAATGCACTCTTTCAATTTCATTTCGGCCGGCAAAAAAAATATAATGTTCGTGCTTCTTTTTCAATTCCGAAATATATTCGGCGGCACAGCTTTTTTCACCCAGCCCGCCGGCCAATAGTTTTTCAGGAATTGCAAAGCCTATCACCGACTCGCAATCCTTTATGCGGCGCGCAGCGTGGCTCACAGCGGCGATAAACGATTCGACGCCTTGAGAATCGCTCGAATCGGCTTGCAATGACGGTGTGTCAAAATCGTCTTCAAATTGAGGCGCGATGACGGCGTTGAGTTCGCTTTTTTCTATCGCTTTTAGAAAGTCTCTAAGAGAAGCCAGAGCGGTTTCGTTATACGCGCCTGAAGAAATTTCCATAAAACTTTGCGGCAAGTCTATAAAAAGAAATTTATTTTTTACGGCGGTCGTTTCGCCTTCGGCTTTTTTTAAAATATCGACAGCAAGCGTATTTTTACAGGCGTCGGCTGCTTCCGTTCGCACGGGCGAAGAAATGGAAATTTCAGTAAGGCCGTCGGCGCTGAACAGTTTATTGGACTTTACGGTGAATTTCGCTTCGATTTTCATGCTTTTTTCGAAAATAAAAAAAGCCGCCCAAAGCGTCTTTTAAAAAACGACATGCAAAGAAATTTCAATTTCCGAGAATGGCGTTTTCGTGCACACAATTGATAAAAGACAGCTTTTACAGCGGCGAGGTCTATTCCGTTAAAATCTTTATGACGTCGGCCTTGTCCTGCGTATTCAGGATCTGCTGGCGTTTATCCGCGCTTTTGAACAGAAGGCTTACTTCCGCCAAAAATTGAAGATGCGGCCCCGTTTTATTTACGGGAGAAAGCGTCATAATAAAGATGCGGCAAGGCTCTTGATCGAGCGAATCGAAATCAACGGGTTTGTCGGATATGCCTATGCAGGCTACCAAATCGGATACGGTATCGGTTTTTCCGTGAGGAATAGCGATACCGTGCTTCATTCCTGTCGACATTTTGCGTTCACGATCCAACACACATTCAAGCGCAGCCTTTTTATCTGTAACTTTCCCGGCCTTTACGAGAATATCCAACATTTCATCAATAATTTCTTCTTTTGTGCTCCCCTTGAGGTGGAGATTTACCATATCGGTTGTTAAAACAGTTCTAAGATCCATGTTATAAGTGTATGTTTACTTTTTGGAAAAGTCAAGAAAATAACGGCTCTTATTCGGTTATCGGCAATGAATTTCAGACAAAAACAGAAAACGTTTACTTTGGAGTGGCGAGCGAGGCCTTGAACGTTCCCGATTGCGTTTTTACCGTCGTATTGCTATCATTCTTTTTAATGAACGAATCCGATAAATTTATTGCCGACCTGAGGCGCATCGTTAAATACGAGCGCGCAAAAAACGGCGGCAGACTTAATATTCATGACGTTTGCGAAAAAATAGCGGATTTTTTTGCAAGAGCAAATCCTCTCGTGCCTTCGCTTGCCGCTGCGGTTTTTGACTATTGGACGAGGACTTACGTAGATTCCTCTTTGAACATCGACCTTGAACCTACGGAGGAAAATCTTTACAGGCTCTGCGCAATGAAAAATTTTCTCTGCGGCGTTGACGATAAAAATGAAATTCTTTGTGAACGGGATTGGAAAGAATTGTCCGAAGCGGTCAGGTTTGAAGCCGAGGATATTCCGCTTGACCTGTTGGAGCGGATGATGGCGATCGTCGTCGACAAAGACGCGCTTTAAGTTATTCAGCGCATATTCGAGCTTCATATGCACAACCGTTTGTCTTTATATAAAAAATGTTTTCAGTGCCCGCGCAAATGCGGAGCCGACAGGACGGGCAAAAAAACAGGGGTATGCGGCGAAAGTGAAAACATAAGAATAGCCTCCGCTTGCCTGCACTTCGGCGAAGAGCCGCCCGTCACCGTTTACGGCGGAAGCGGAACCGTTTTTTTTACGGGCTGCACGCTTAAATGCGCCTTTTGCCAAAACTATCAGATTGCGCAGCAGGGAATGGGAAGAGACGTTTCTTCAGACGAATTTATAAGTATATGCTTGAAGCTTCAGGACGCCGGAGCGGAAAACATAAATCTTGTTACGGCAAGTCATTGCATTCCCAAACTGGCCGAATACTTACGCGACGCAAGGCGTGCGGGTCTTACAATCCCGTTTTGCTGGAATTCTTCCGCATATGAAAATGTCGAAATGCTTGAGCTTTTACGGGGGACAGTTACGGTATGGCTTCCAGATCTTAAGACTTTGAGCGCTGCGCTTGCAGGCCGGCTGTTTGCAGCGGCAGATTACCCTCAAGTGGCCGTAAAGGCGATTTTATGGATGATGGAAGCGTCTCCTTTAAAGCTTGTTGAAAAGAATTCGGACGGGAAAACAAAAGAAAAAATACAAAGCGGGGTCATAATACGGCATTTGTTCCTTCCGGGGCGCTTTGAAGAAACGGCGGATACCTTGGACTGGCTTAAGCACAATGCGGATAAAAAAGCCGTGATTTCCCTTATGTCGCAATACACTCCCGTTCCCTTTGCAGGCGCTGAAGACGAGCTTTTAAAGCGTAAGGCTTCTCTTTCCGCCATAGAAAACAGACTTGTTACGGCCGAAGAGGATCAAGACCTGAAGGATCTCATAGAAGCCTACGATTTTGAATATCTTTTTTATCAAGAGCTTTCAAACGATACGTCTTGGCTTCCGGACTTTAAGTGCGCGCAGCCTTTTTCAAACGAGCTTGCAAGGCCGTTCTGGCACTGGAAGACAGGTTTTTGCGTTTAAATTTTTATTCATGCCCGTACAAAACTTACTAATCATGATATACTTTTATACATGGAAAGTGCTGCCGGTAAAAAACTTCAGCGTCTTACGGGGACTGTAATTCCCCTTGGCGCGCTCCGCACTGAAAAAAGTCCCGTCATCGGTGAATTTTTATCGTTGATCGATCTTATACCATTTTGCCAAAAAGCGGGGCTTAAAATCATACAGCTTTTACCCGTAAACGACAGCGGAACTCACGTTTCTCCCTACAGCGCGCTTTCGGCCTTCGCCTTGCATCCTGTTTACGTTTCTATTCCGGAAATTCCGGAGTTCTCTGAGCTTTATAAGAGTGATAAAGACTTTGCCGACGATTATGATCGATTTATAAAAAAACATTCAAAACCCGCGTCTAAAAAAAACAATCGTTACGATTACGAAGCAATTCTTGAAAATAAGGTCGCGTTTCTGAAACGCATCTTTGAAAAAAGTGAAATTGCCGCCGGGCATGTCGGTTCAAAACGCTGTTCGCCGGACGGGAGAGGCTTAAAAACCGCAGCCTCGGAATATGAGGACTTTTCTCTATGGCTTAAAAAAAACGGCTGGGTAAAAGGCTATGCCGTATTTAAAGCCTTAAAAGAAAAACACCTGCAGGCCTCATGGAAGACTTGGCCTGAAAAAGACCGTAAAGCCGATGCGGAGCTTTTATGGAATACCGAAGACGTAACTCGTCGTAAACTGCAGCTTTTTTACGCGTGGGTGCAATTCGTCTGCCACGTTCAGTTTAAAAAAGCGGCGGACGCCGTTGCCGATGCGGGGATACTTTTAAAAGGCGACATACCGATTTTGATGAATGAGGATTCGTGCGACTGTTGGGAAAACAGCTATGTTTTCGATCACGGTTTTAGGGCGGGAAGTCCGCCTGACGGCGACAACCCGAGCGGGCAAAACTGGGGCTTTCCCGTATATAACTGGGAACAGCTAAAAAAAAGAAATTATTCATGGTGGAAGGAGCGGCTTGCTTTTGCCTCTCAGTATTATAAGGCCTACAGACTTGATCACATACTCGGGTTTTTTAGAATTTGGGCCGTTCCCGAAGGCGATGTGTCGGCAGAACTGGGACATGCCGAGCCTTTTGTTCCTTGTACTAAAGAAGAACTTGAACGGTTGGGATTCGACGAAGGCAGGATTCACTGGCTTAGTGAACCGCACATTCCCACAAAAGTAGTTGAAGATATCACATGGAATCATGAAAGCGCCCACAGGATTCTCTCAACAGTTGCAAACCGCATCGGAAGCGAAGAACTTTGGAATCTCAAAAAAGAACTGGAAGGCAGCAAGGAAATTTATTCTTCGGATTTTTCGTCTTTGTGCGCTCAGGATGCGGAAAAACGCATAAAGGACGAACTTTGTAAATATTGGACGGACAGGTGCATTCTACAGGTTAAAAAAGACATGTTCGTTCCCGTATGGAAATACAAGGATTCTACGGCATGGAAATCTTTGAACATTGACGAACGGGAAAAGCTTGAAAATCTGTTTGAAAAAAAAGATGCCGAACAAAACGGACTGTGGCAGATCGAAGCTTCTGAAATTCTTAAAGAGCTCACGTCTTCGATTAATATGATACCCTGCGGCGAAGATTTGGGCGTTTCGCTGGAATGCGTTCCCGCCGTTATGAATCTTTGCGGAATTTTGTCGCTTCGCGTAGTGCGCTGGTGCCGTAATTGGGTGCAAGAAAAGCAGCCTTTCATTCCCTTTGAAGAATATCCGCCGTATTCGGTTACCGCAAGCTCCGTTCACGACTCTTCCACGCTGCGCCAATGGTGGGAAACCGAAAAGGATTCCGTAGAAGCTTTTATAAAGGCCTTCGCTTTGAATAAAGATTTAGATTCCGATTTTTCACCGGAAACTGCGTATCTGATCCTTGAAAAAACCGCGCACAGCGCAAGTTTCTGGTGCATACATCCTCTGCAGGATTTTTTATACCTTGCAAAGGAATATTATCTTAATGAAAGCTCCGACGAGCGCATAAACGTGCCCGGCACGGTTACAAACGCCAATTGGGTGTACCGTATGCCCGTATCCGTAGAAGATCTTTCCAAAAATAAAAGCCTATGCGATTCGATAAAAAGAATTTCTGAAATTCACAAAGATAAAGGCGGCCAGAGATGAAAAAAGACTTACCCGTATCGTATAACGAATTTCATGTAAGTAAAACTGTAAGAGATATGTGCGGCTTCGCCGATTCCCTTTTTTCTTCTTCCGGCAACGTCGTTTTTAGGAATATTCGCGCCGTCCGCCTTTTTGCACAAAAACTGAATGCGCTTTTTGACATGCAAAAAACTCCGGAGCTGAAAATTTCCGCAGGAAATTTAAACGCCATGGGTCTTATTGACGAAATTTTTCATATCGTAAGCATGATTTACCGGCGGGACAAATACAAAGCCGCTTTTTTTGGAGCCTTGGAAGCGCTTGATAAAAAATTCGGAAAAGAAAAAGTCGACGGCATGCTGCTTTGCTTTGTAGAAAATTTTCCGCCTACGGAAGTGTATGCGCAAAAGATTACCGCCCGTGATTTTTTAAATCAAAAAGCGTTCGACAAAGGCGTCCGAGCGGAAAGGGAAAACCGAGAAAGCGTTTTGGAAGAGCTCGTTCTGCTTTATCTTGCAAACGAAAATCCGGCTTTCAAACCTTTTAAAATTTTGTTTGACGATTCGCCTCTTAAAGAGCTTTCAATATACAAGGATGCATGGACGGAGATAAAAACGTTTTTTAAAACAAAACCCGTGTTCGGACCGTTCAGTCACGATCTTATCACCATGCTGAGGGAACCTGTAATTTTCAGCCCTAACGACTTACGCGGCCAGCTGGAATACATAAGAAAACATTGGGTTCCGTTTTTCCCCGAGCTTGCAAAAATAATTTTGCTTCTCCTGTCTTCGCTTGACCTTCTTTCCGAAGAAGCTAAAGCCGCTTGGAGGGCGCCGAATGCGGGCGGAGCTCTTCCCGACATGTCGGCGTACAGTTATGAAAATTTAATGAACGAGTACGAAAGGTTTAGTCCCGACCGGGAATGGATGCCGAAAGTGGTTCTTATGGCAAAATCCGTCCTAGTTTGGCTTGATCAACTCGGCAAAAAATATAACAGAAGCATAACGCGTTTGGATCAAATTCCCGACGAAGAGATAAATATTCTTGCCGACGAAGGTTTTACGGGGCTTTGGCTCATAGGTTTGTGGGAACGCAGCTCTGCAAGCCGCCGCATAAAACAGCTGTGCGGAAACCCCGAGGCGGCCGCGAGCGCTTACAGCCTTTACGA
Organism: Treponema parvum; assembly: GCF_017893965.1. Lineage (NCBI taxonomy): Bacteria > Pseudomonadati > Spirochaetota > Spirochaetia > Treponematales > Treponemataceae > Treponema > Treponema parvum. The sequence continues at coordinate 80,036 of NZ_CP054142.1, read as the reverse complement.
TTACGATATCGCAGCGAATATCGGCGGCTGGGACGCGGTAAACGACCTTAGGTTCCGTCTCTGGAAGCGCGGAATAAGGCTTGCATCCGACATGGTTCCGAATCATACGGGAATGGATTCCCGCTGGATTTCCGAAAAACCGGATCTGTTTATCCAGCGCAAAGACAATCCTTTCCCCCAATACACTTTTAACGGGGAAGATCTTTCTCACGACCCGCGCATAGGCATATACCTTGAAGACCACTATTACAACAGATCGGACTGCGCCGTCGTTTTTAAGCGGGTGGATAAGGCTACGGGCGACGTTCGCTATATTTATCACGGTAACGACGGAACGGGCATGCCGTGGAACGATACGGCTCAAATCGATTTTTTAAATCCTGCCGCCCGTGAAGAAATAATCCAAAAAATTTTGCATGTCGCAAGAAATTTTCCCATAATCAGGTTCGACGCGGCCATGGTTTTGGCAAAAAAACACATACGGCGCCTTTGGTATCCCGAGCCGGGAAGGGGCGGTGACATAGCTACAAGAAGCGAAACACAGCTGTCTACGAAACAGTTTGAAGACGCTATTCCTCAGGAATTTTGGCGTGAAGTTGTCGACAGGGTTGCAAAAGAAGTTCCCGACACGCTGCTTTTGGCCGAAGCGTTTTGGATGATGGAAGGATATTTTGTGCGCACCCTTGGAATGCACCGCGTGTACAACAGCGCGTTTATGAATATGCTTAAAAAAGAGGAAAATCAAAAATATCGGGACACCGTAAAGAACACGCTCTCCTTTGATCCGCAGGTTTTAAAACGCTTCGTCAATTTTATGAATAACCCTGATGAAGAAACCGCCGTTGCCCAGTTCGGCAAGGGCGACAAGTATTTCGGCGTATGCACCCTTATGGTAACGATGCCGGGTCTTCCCCTGTTCGGCCACGGACAGATCGAAGGCTTTGAAGAAAAATACGGCATGGAATATACGAAGGCTTACAAACACGAAGTTCCCGACGAAGGTCTTATAGAGCGTCATCGCAAAGTGATCTTTCCTCTCATGAAAAAGCGTTACCTCTTTGCCCAGATTGACGATTTTTTGTTCTTCGACGTATGGAACGGTTCTTTTGTAAATGAGAATATCTTTGCGTATTCAAACCGATGCGGCGACGAAAAGGCCGTAGTTTTTTATAACAATAAATACGATAGGGCTTTCGGCACGATAAAGCAGTCGGTTCCCTATGCGGTAAATACGGGAGGCGAAGGCGAAGTTCAAATGCGCTCCAGAAGCATAGGAGAAGGGTTGGGGCTTTCTTCGGAGCAAGGAAGATATTGTATATTCCGCGATCTATCGAGCGGCCTTTGGTATGTGCGCGAAAGCTCCGACATATGCGAAAACGGCCTGTTCGTAAGCTTGAACGGGTTTGAAACCCAGGTTCTGCTTGACATACGCGAAGTTTCAGACGCGGCGGACGGCAAATGGGGAATTTTGTGCAGAAGTTTGGCGGGTAAGGGCGTTCCAGATCTGGAAATTGCATGGCAGGAACTTGCATACAGGGAACTATACGAAGCGATGGGCGCCTTTATGTCGGCCGAATTTATAAGATCCGTAAACGGAATTTTATATCCTCCGAATATTCCGGCAAAAAGCGGTGGCAGGGCAAAGTCCGACAAGGGATTAAAAGACGCTGGCGACACGTATACTGCCGAAGGCAACGCTTCCGCCTATGCGGACACTGCAGAAAACGGCTCGACGACCCGCGCGACCATCGACAGCCGCACAGATTCTGCTCGCCCGGCTTCCGTATCGCTAAATTCGATCCTCGGCAAGATAAAACCGCATGCGCTCGCCTTTTATTCCGCGGCCGCAGAGTTTTACGCAAAAGAAGCCTCGCCGGGCAATAAAAGCTTAAAGTCGGCGACTACTGAAAAGTCCAAGGGCGCTGTAAAGTCTGCGGATACTGCAAAGACGGTGGTCGCCGTAAAATCGGCCTCTTTTACGCCTGAAAAAGAATTCCGCATGTTTTCAAAAAAAATCGGAATTCTCGTCAAAAACGCCCGAGATCTTAGGTCGTCAAAAAAAGATATGTTTTCAAAATTTGCGGCAAAAAATCCTCTGCCGCTAAACGCCTTATTCTGCGTGGCGGCGGCAGGCAGTTTTGCAAAAACTTCGTCCGCACTGAAATGGGCCTTACCCAGAAAATTTTGCGCCTTCTTCGCCGATGCGGGAATAGCCGCTCCCGACTTGTATAGAGATCTTGAAACGATGTTCATCCTTGGCGGATTTGTTCCTTTTAAAAAGCAAAGACTTAACGACGGGGCTTCAAAGAGCGGAATAAAGAAGGACGCGTATCCGGTTGCAAAGCTCATGATGAAAAGCGACTTTTCTGCCGCCTTGTGCGGTGTGAATGAGTTCGGCGGAGTGCTGTGGTTTAATAAAGAAGCTTCGGAGAGATCTTTAAACCTTTTTGCCGCCCTTAACATGTTTGAACTTGAAGCCTCCGCGCGCGGAGACTCTCTTGCCGAAAAGCAAGCGACCGTTTTGAAAATGCATAAAATGCTTTCCGACGCTCAAAAAAAATCCGAATATAAGGCGGAAAGGTTCTTAAAGGAATTTGAACCTGAAGGGAAGCATTCGAAAGTCGGCAAAGAAAAAAGCGCAAAGGCTGTTAAAAACTTTCGGCAGTAAAACCTTTTGATACGTCCCGCGCTATGCTTAAGACTTCGCTTGAAGACCTTATTAGAGGCTTTCCAATATTCGCGGGACGGACGGAAGCGGCAACGTTTTCAGGCATTTGCAGATTTTCCCCGGTACATCGGCGTATAAAATCCGCATCGAGCGACGGATGATCGTTTACAACCAAGACAAGGGTTCCGTTGTCTTGGTACGTAGCGCCTTTTTGCTTTAACGCGGCCGCGTAAGCGCTCGCCGTGTTTTTATCTGCGTAAAGGTGATATTTCATAAACAGCTCTTTTGCGGCAAAGACCGTATCGTCGTCCGTGATCTTAGCTGCATAAACAAGGTTATGCATGAGAGCCGTATTTGCGGAAAAAATTTCTTCCAATCTTTCAAGGTTTGAAAGGCAGGAAGGATCAGTTTTTCCGCGCTCGTTCACCGGTACGAGGGCGTCGAGCATCACGCAGCGGCCTGCGGGATCCACCGTAAGGGCGTCGGTCGCCGGCAGGATAAAGCCCGAAACGGGCATGGCGATCTTCCAGCTGTAAAGCCCTGCCGTAACGTTGCTGAAATTTCCCGGCGGCATGGCATAGTAAATATTTCCCGTTACTTCTCTCTTTAACCTTGAAAATGCAAAAGGATAGAAAAATGCCTGAGGAAAAAGTCTTCCTATGTTTGCCGTGTTTGCGACGGTGAGATTGAAATTTTCGACGTTTTTATGATCCGAAAAAATATCTTTTACGATTTTATTGCAGTCTTCGATATTTCCGTCAATCTCTATCGGAAAAAGGTTTCCCCCGTTCCAAATAAAATCCTCTGCCGAAAGTCCTTTTACTGAATTTTTAGGGAACAAAAGTACGGCCTTTATGCGTTTTTTGCCGCGCAGCGCGTTCGCCAAAGAGGCCGCCAGGGCGGAGGCGTTTACGTCAAGGATGACGGCGTTTGTGTCCTTCATCAAAAGTATGTTTTCAAGGGCTTCGATGAGGTAGCTTACGCCGAAATCGCGGTGCCACCCTGTAGGGCCGTGAAAAAGTTCCAAAGTATAAAGCCCCTTGTCCAATTTGGACAGTTTGGGTTCATAAGGAAACGCTTGTGCGGCTATCGCTTCGCATATTATCGGACTGAACTCTTCGTTTACGCATGCGAGCGTAAGAGCTCCCGCAACGGAAGCGTAGGTGGTCTTTTCATTTGTAAATAAGATCCATCGGCGCAGGTCGTTCACTTCCGCAGGAACGTAAAGACCTCCGTCTTCCGGCATACAGTCGCGAATAGCCTGTTCAAAGCCTACGTTCAATTTTTTATTTCTCGTACTGGTAAAACGCATAAAAAGATTATATCACTATATGAGAGCTTTGCCAAAGGTGCCGGATGCGACCGTCAACCGCAGTCAATTATTTTATTGCAATAAAAAAAACTTTGTTGTATCATATACATTATAATTAAAATCGAAGCGGCTTAAAATGTTCTTTAAATCCCGTTTTGCAAAGAGACTGATTCGATTTTATAAAAACAGGAGGCTTTTATGCTTAAAAGGAAATTTGCGATTGCGTTGGCTGTTGCGTCATTGGCGCTTACGGCGAGCACATTTGCAACGGCTGTAGGTCCGGGTCTCGGATATGTATTCTTCGGCAAGAAGAGCGGAGCGGTCTGGGATATCCTTGCCGCAACGACAAACGGATGCTGTTTCTCTCAATTTTTTGCCATCACGTTCGGAACGTCCGGATATGAAGGCGGACTTATCGGTATGGAAGAAACTGATAAATTCATCGCCGAAAACATGGACGCTCTTGCGGCGGACATAGCAAAAGGCGACGGAGAATATGTCGACACCCTTTCGACCATGCTCAATGTCGCGGATAAAATGGCATTTAAAGCCGCCCTGCAGGATAACTTTGATGAAATTTTCTCTTCATCCGAAGTTTCTGCAAAAGAAGTCAGCGCAAAGATCTATTCTTTTGTAGGATAAGCTGACCTTCTATCTTTAGTAAGACAGGATGCGGCAAAGCCCGTATCCTGTTATTTTTTTGCCTATTTTTTGTTGTCAATGAAATGGCGAGTTTTTGAAAACAAGATGCTCAAAGCGACGATTTCTCTCACAATTTTTTTTCTTTTTATTCAGTTTTCTCCGGCTTTTGCAAAACCCGTAAGCTCCGACGGATACGAAAGGTCCGCCGAATTTGCCGTAAAAAAGGCGCAGGAAATGCATCTCTCCGAAGACCCTTATTGGCACACATTGCTGCACTATAAACCGGCCGGACAAGAGCGTTATAAAAGCCTTATAGACGATCCCAATTTCTTTTGTGCAAAAAACGGAAAAACCGATCCCGATGCGGAACTTTCGGCTACTCTGAAAGCTTTTTTTTCGCTTCCCGTTGAAGGAGAGCGTCATGCGACGGTGCGTTTCCCCGGCAGGTATGCATGGCTTTGCCGTAAACTCGATTTACAGACTCAAGATTTTCCTTATGACGGCGACGTCGAATATTCAAGTCTCATAAAACTTCTTCGCCCGGGTTCGATTTACCTGGTTTTTCCCGCCGGTTATATGAAAAATCCCGCATCGGTTTTCGGGCATACCTTGCTTCTCGTTGAAACGGAAGGAAAGCCGCAACTGCTTGCCAATTCCATAAGCTACGGAGCGATTACGACTTTAGACGTAGGAGTTGTTTACGCCCTTTTGGGACTTGTGGGAGGTTTTCACGGTTATTACGGCTTTAGTCCCTATTACGAAAAGATAAAAGAATATGCAAACATGGATATGCGCGATATGTGGGAATATCGCTTTAATTTTACGGAAGAAGAAAAGGACAGACTTTTACGTCACCTTCTTGATATGACGGGCATATATTCAAATTATTATTTTATAAGTGAAAACTGTTCGTATAATTTGCTTTTTTTAATAGAGGCGGCTCGGCCGGAAACAAAGATAACCCAAGTAGTGTCGGGAGTCGTTGAGCCGATAGCGACTATAAAGACTATGCATTCTGCCGGATTATACGACGACTTTGTATACAGGCCTTCGCTTTTTAAAAGAATAGAAACATTAAAAGCGTATTTGAACGCCGAACAAAATAGATACGTAAAATCGCTTTGCACGGGCAAAACGACTATAAAAGATTTTCCTTTTGAAACTGCGGATAAGGAAACGCAGGCTGTAATTTGGGAGCTTTCTGCGGAATACCTTCAATATCTTCTTAATAACGGAAAAATCAGCTCTGAGGAATATAGACCGCGCTATGTCGAAGTTTTATCCGAAAGACGAAAACTGGGCGCGATAAAATACGCTGCAGAAACCGAAATTCCTAAGGCTCCGCACACGGCGCACGGCTCAAAGAAAATCGCCGTCGGAGGCGGTAAAGACGCAGGCGGCTCTTACATCGGCTTTAATTACAGGCTTACGGCGCACGAACAGCTTGAAAATTCCGCCGGCTACAGTGATAACTCGCAGCTTTTGTTTTTTAGTGTCGACGGGCGCTTAAGACCCTTAACAAACGAATTTTATCTAAAGCACGCCCTTCTTGCGGATATTATTTCTTTGCCTATTTCGGACATATATTTTTTTAATTCCGCCATTCGTGTTTCGTTCGGGTTAAAAAGCAACGCTTATAAGGATAACGGCGAGAACATTGCTCTTAATTTAAAGTTTTTATACGGCGCGAGCGTCAAGCCCGTTTCATGGATTCAGTTTTATTTGATGGCGGGCGCCGATGCATATTTTAATCGTGAATACGACTATTATACGGATTTGCCGGTAGGCGGCGAAACGGGATTTATAACTACCGTCGGTACGTGGAAAAATAGAATACAGGCGGAGATCTTTCAAACGCCGCTAGATCCGCCGCATTTTCGTATCGCTTTTTCTGCAGACGAGGAGGTTACGCTTTCGCAAAATTCGGCTTTAAAGGCCGGCTGTTCGTTCAATATTAACCGCGGGGAATATCGGCCCGAGTGGTACTTTTCCGTCAATGCCTTTTTTTAGAGAAATCTCTTCAGCGATCGCTCGCCTGCCGTACGATTCCGTAATTTTCGTATAAGTAATCTCCGCCGTTTTCGTTATTTTACGGTAGTTCTGCTTCGCTCTTTTTCCACAACATAGAGCACAAGGACGGATCCTTTTGCCAGCTCGTACGGCACCGTAAAATTCCCGCCCGGATGGCTGAAAGAGATCAATGTATAAGGTTCCGCTTCGGGCGATTGTACTTCAATCCTCACCGGCACGGGGTACGGATAATTTGTAAGAGTTTCGCTTAAAATTCCAAAGACAAATTCATCGCTGTTCGCTGCGGGAAAAGCAAATTCAGCCGAAACCCTTGAATAATTCGGAATGAATTCTTTGTCGAAGGTTTGCTGTTGAACTATTGTACCGGGTATTTCATTTGCTTGGGCGGTATGTGACGTAAAATCAAAAACGATTTTGCTCGTTTGTATGAGATCGAGCATTTCTTTTACATTTTTACCGATTATATTAGGTACCCGAGTATTTTCAAATTCCGGCCCTCGGCTCACGATGAGATTTAAGGTTACCGGTTCCGTTATGACCGTACCCGGCGCCGGATTTTGTTCAAGGATGACGCCGGGGGAAGAAACATCGGCCTTGTAAACCGGGTCGGCAAGAACGATAAGCGGATTGGCGGACCCCGCAAACAATGTCTGCAACTGTATGCGAACGTCATCAAGTATGAGTCCCTTGTAATCTTCGATATGGTCTATGACAACTCCCTTGCTTACCACAAGCGAAATCCTGCGGCCTGCCTTTACGATCATGCCGGCGCCCGGATTTTGTTCAAGAATTTTGCCTGCGTCGCCGGGTCTTTCCGAATAGCGCAGTCTTATTTTGGGATAAAGCTCCTTTTCCTGCATTTCGATGAGAGCGTCGGCCAGGGTTTGTCCCGTTACGTCGGGAACCATAACCTTTTCCTGCCCCTGCACGACCGCAAAGAAAACTATGCCAGCGGTAAAAATCATTAGAATAAAAGCTGAAACAAAAGTAAAAATCATCGCTTTTGAATTTTTTTGGAATAGAGACAGAGTGTCCGCCGCATTTATCCGCAGTTTGTTAAAAAAGAAATTTTTAAGTTTAAAAAGAATATCCGCTGCGTTTATCTTTGTGATTTTGAATTTGTTTTTTCCGAAAAGTGAATTTTTTTTCGATCCGTCGGAATCGGAAGTTTTGTTTTCATCATCCATAGCGTTTCCTCTATTGTAATGTGGTACCTATAAAATTGCGGCTGCCGTTCATAAAGTCTATGTAATTCATGGCTTTTTTAAACTGCCATTGAAGCTCCGTCGCAACAATAAAATCCTTTGCGCAGGCAATGTAAATTCCGCTTTTTTTATCAAAGAAAGCCGCCGTGCCCGGTTTTAATTCCGCCGGACCCTTTAATGCCGGATTTTTTGACGCTGAAACGGAAGCGGCGGCAGGCAAAGCGCGCGATATGCGAGCCTTTAGGATTTTAAGGTTCACGCCCCCTGCAGTTGTAAAGCATCCGGGTTCGCTCGTGTAGGCGCGAATCATCGCTTCTATGTCTTCGGCCGGCTTATCCCAACGGATTTTTGTGTCTTCCTTTTTAACGGCAAAAGTGTAAGAAGCATCTCCTTTTTGCGGTTTTGCCTCAGGCAGATTTCCCGACGCGGCGGTTTCTTTCAGTATTCGGAATATCTGTTCTGCTCCAAGGACAGCGCTTTTTTCCAAAAGGCTGTCCGCGGTTTCCGTAAGGTCAAGCGGAATCTCTTTTTGATAAAGCAAGTCTCCCGTATCCATTTCCAAAGCAATTTTTTGTATGCTTATGCCCGTCGTTTTGTCGCGGTTTAATATGGCTTGGATTACGGGAGAACAGCCTCTGTATTTTGGCAGGAGCGACGGATGCAAATTTATTCCGCCGTATTTTAAGATCGTCAGAAATTTCGGGCCGAATATGTGACCGTAAGCAAAGCACACTAAAATGTCGGGGCTGATTTTTTCCATTTCGGAGCGAAATTTTCCGTCCAAATGTTCGGGCGTAAACACTGGGATGTTTGCGTTTCGGGCGACGACGTGAACCGGCGTGGGAATCAATTCTCTGTGTCTGCCCTGCGATGCAGGCGGATTTGTGAGAACGCTTGAAATCACTACGCCGCTTTCAAAAAGGGATCGGTCCTTTAAAAGAAGTTCAAGCATAACGGCGGAAGCGCCGGGGCTCCCTGCGTACAGTACTTTCAGCACCGGTTCGTTACCTCCGCTTTTTTTGCTTCCTTCGCGGCGATTTTTGCGTTTATTCGGTTCAATTTCGCTTTTTTTTGCGCTTGTTTTTGAGCGGAACGCTCCGCCCGGATTTTGAATTTCTGTTTTATCTTTTCGGCGAAGTCTTTATCGCCCTTGTCTATAAAAAGAATTCCTTCAAGGTGGTCGCTTTCGTGCTGAATAACGCGGGCAAGTAATCCGTCGGCTTCGAGTATAAACGGTTTACCGCTTTCGTCAAGCGCCTGCACGGTTACCTTTTTGGGACGAACGATGGATTCGTAAGTTTCCGGAATGCTGAGGCAGCCTTCCTCATAGGAACAGACTTCCTGAGAAGTCGATATTATCTGGGGATTTATGAATACGCGGCGTACGTTGTCGTCAACCATGACGACAAACATTCTTAACGGAAGACCTACTTGCGGCGCCGCAAGGCCTACGCCGTCGGCATTTATCATCGTTTCAAGCATTTGTTCAGCCAAAGAACGGATTTCGTCCGTTACTTCGGGAACGTCTTTTGCTTTTTGGCGTAAAATTTCTTCTCCCAATTTACATATACGAAGCATATCACTCCTTAAAATTGCACAGCGCCGGAATTTTACCGCAAGCCGCGGCGCAAAATTCATAAGGTATTATTCTCTTATTCTCAGCCTTGCAGCTTGCGCGTGGGCAAAAAGACCTTCGGCGTCTCCCAAACAGGCCGATACCTTTGCGCTTTTATTTACACCGTCATAACCCGGTTTCGTTCTGAGCGTAGTAACGGTTTTTAAAAAACACCGCACGCTTAAGCCGCCTGTAAATCGCGCGGAACCGGAAGTAGGAAGCGTGTGATTTATTCCTGCAGCATAATCTCCCAAAACTTCTGCGGAACTGTGTCCTATAAAAAGAGACCCGTAATTGTGTACGAGTTTTTCGATTTTATCGAGTTTTGAGTCTTCATCGATCGCAAGCTCAAGGTGTTCCGGAGCTTTACGGTTTGCAATATCGGCGGCCTGTTCGAGCGATTCGGTTATTATGATCCGGCCGAAGTTATCGATGCTTTCCCTCGCGATGTTTTTTGTTTGAAGCGTCTCAAGCTGTTTTTCTATTTCGGCTGCGACGGAAAAAGCGAATTCTCGCGACGGAGTTGCCAAAACCGGCTGGGCGACAACGTCGTGTTCCGCCTGCGCCAAAAGATCGGCTGCGATCCATTTCGGATTTGCCGAAGAATCGGCAATTATGAACACTTCAGTAGGACCTGCCGCCATGTCCAAACCGACGGCGCCGTAAACGAGTTTTTTTGCCTCCGCAACAAATTTATTACCCGGACCTACTATCACGTCTACTTGCGGCACGGATTGTGTTCCGAACGCCATCGCCGCGATCGCCTGTGCTCCGCCGCAGGCAAAGACGCGGTCGGTACCGCAGATATATGCGGCGGCCATGATTCCTTCGTCGGCGTACGGTTTTCCGCCTGAAAACGCCTTGCCGGAAATTCCTTCGGCGACGGAGGAGACAGAAGAAGTGGTTTCGGCAGAAACGTTGCCGGCCTTTTTAAGGTCGTCGGGGTGCACCCGCGGAGGAGTGCATATTATCGTTTCTTTTACACCCGCCGCTTTTGCGGGCATTACTGTCATTATCACGGTTGAAAGGAGAGGGAAACGCCCCGCAGGAACGTAGGCGCCAACTTTTTCAACGGCAACGGTTCTTTGTCCCGTAAACAATCCGGGACGCAGTTCGATTTCAAAGTCGCCGAAAGATTCTTTTTGTTTTTTTGCAAATTCAAGCGCAAGGTCGCGGGAATAAGAAAGAGCTTCGTATAAGGCGGGATCCTGTTTTTCCATCTTTTTTGCAGCGGCTTTAAGATCGCTTTGAGGAATTTCAAAAACGGCGGGATCCGCAGCGTCAAATTTTTTAGCATATTCGTGAAGGGCAAAATCCTTTTTCACTTTGACGTCGGACAAAATGGTCTTTACCGTCTCAAGGGAAGATCCGAAATCCCGTACCGCAAAAAAGTCGCTTTCAAGTTCACAGGCTTTTTGTATTTTTATCATTTTTTGTCATTTTTCCTTGTGGCGCTTGTCCAATTCATTGTAAATATCCTGCCACGTAATTCCGCTCTTATTCATCAGGACGCTCACAAAATACAAAAGGTCCGAAGTTTCCCAGACTATTTCATCTTTGGTTCGGGCTTCGCACAGTTCCTGAGCTTCTTCTTCGATTTTTTCGCGCACACGTTTGTCGTTAAGAGTCGCCGTATACGATCCGGGGCTCGGATCGGCAAAACGTTCGGATATTATCGCGTAAAGCCGCTCCATAGTGGAAGGTTCGTCCGGAGCGGAAGTAAAGCACGACCAGCTTCCCGTATGACATACGCCGCCGTGAGGAACGACGGTCGCCAAAACCGTGTCCCTGTCGCAGTCTGCGCGAAGTTTTACCAGTTCAAGATAGTGCCCTGAATTTTCACCCTTTGTCCAAAGGACGCGACGAGTACGGCTCCAAAAAGTGAGCTTACCTGTTTTAAATGTCTTTTCAAAGGCGTCTTTATTGGCATAGCCCAACATTAGGACCTCCCCGTGCGCATCCTGTGCAATGACGGGAACAAGTCCCTCTGTCTTTTGCCAATCCAAACAGGAAATAAAAGCGTCTTTCAGCGTGATTTTTCCCGTGTAAAGCGCCATTCCGATTTGAACGTCGCAATGCATTTTTTCGAGCATTTCAATTTCTTGGATTGATGAAACGCCTCCGGCGGCAACTATTCTGCAGTTTACGGCTTTGCGAAGGTTTTCTATGGTTTTTATGTCGGCGCCTTGCATACAGCCTTCTTTTTCAACGCATGTGAATAAAAGCTCCGAGCAAAAATTTTCTGCGGCTTTTGCCCCTTCTATGAGAGAAATGTTTAAAGCTTGTGTCCAGCCTTTTACGGTGATTTTTTCATTGACGGCGTCTACGGCGATGATTATGCGTTGTCTGCCTACGGCATTTACGAGTTCTTCCAAAAACTTTTTATTTAGGATATCGCCGCAGGAATTTGCGCTTGCGTTCCATGCGGCGGAACCGATTATGACTTTTTCGGCTCCTAGGCTGACCAATTCTTTTGCACGCTTTACGGAGCGTATGCCGCCCCCGCACCTTACGTTCCCCCGGCGCAAAAGCGATTTTAACAAGGCGGTATTTACCGTGTTTCCTTGGGCATCCGCGTTTCCCAGAGCCGCGTCAAGATCTATAACGGCGACTTCGCCGTAGCGATTGAAGTCTTCGATAAGTTTATCCGCGTCGTCGCGCTGAATTACAAGTTCTTTTCCGTTTTTTAATTGAACGACGTGCCCGCCTTTTAAATCGATAGAAGCGATTACCATATTTTGATTTTATCAGAAATGGAAAGGTCTATCAATTACAGGATGCCCGGCAGCCCGCTGCGGCATCTCTTACACGTATTCGGCAAATTTTGCGTTTACGTACTTATCGGAAATGCTTCTCACCAAAGCGTTGGCGGCGTCGCACATTTCTTTATTATTTGCGACGATTTCCCAGCGGGTCATTCCTTCTTCGCTTCGGCTTATTCTTTGAGCAACCTGGAACCACGGTTTTGACATGTCGGTGTCCTTTGTGATAACTTCCGGCAAGCCGTAGCGCATTAAAGTCGCGTCGAGGCTGCTCTTGTCTTCCATAAATTTTATTACGGTAACGCCGAATTTGTCTTTCATCGCGTTTTCAACGTCGTCCATTATGGACTCCTCTTTGGATTCGTCCAAAAAGTGGCACGGCCATTCCCTTATCCTGAAAATATCTTTTTGTCTTTCATAGATTTTTTCATATTTTTCAGGATACTTCGCCCACATATTCGCGGTTAAAAGCGTGAACAGCAGAGTGTTTTCCGTAGCGGCAAAGCCTTTTGAATAATCGTTCAGATCGAAAGGCTGGTTCAAATAATAGTGAGCGGACTCTTCGCTTGCCACAATATATTGGCGTTTCAAGTTTGTCCTGAGAGCCTCTTTTATAAACGAGTGTCCGTTACGGATTATGTGAACATTGAATCCTTCTCTGCATTGATCGTACATCGAAAGCGGATTGGCTTTAACGTCCGAGTACAGATGAGGGTTATAAGTCGAGCCTTCAAAAAATCCGCTTTCAAAAACGGGGCGATAGATTTCTTTGAATTTGGGAGCCAACAAGGTCATGTTAAAAGCCGGCGCCAACTGCTCTCCGTCGCGGTTCATAATGTCCAGGCGGTCGCCGTCTCCGTCATAGCAAAAACCGAAGTCATAGCCGCCTTTTTTCATGATATCCCAAGTGGGCTTAATGCTTGAGATTATGATAGGGTTGGGATCTCCGTTTGGGAAATATCCGTTCGGAACGATATTGCGGGGCGTAACGGAACAGCCCGCATAGGTAAGGGCTTCAACTATTTCACAGCCTGCGGCGCCGGATAAAAAATCTACAAGAACGGGAACGCCGTTCAAGCTGTCTTTTTCAACGCCTGCAAAGCGCATGCTGTAGTCGATGAATTCGTCCATCACCCTTGAAACTATAACTTTTCCCTTTTGCTTTGAAGGAGAAATTTCTTTGTTTTCAACGTAGTATTCTTTGATACATCTTATTCCGCCCTTAGGCCCGCAGTCCGTCGCCAGAGTGAACATGTCGGGCGCCATGAGCTTTAAGCCTATGTATTCTCCGGGATTGTGGCTTGCGGTAAACATTATGGCAGCGCTTTTTCTGTGTTTCATGCAGGAAAAATAAAATTGGCACGTTGAAATTTGAAGAGGGTTCAGTATTACGTCCAGCCCGATAGACGTGAACAGATCCGACGCTTCTTGAAGCAGGCCCGGCGCGGCGAGCCTTGCGTCCCGTCCCAAAACTACGGAGCTTACCTTGAGATCATCTTTAAAGTATCTTCCTGCCGCTTTTAAAAGGCGCTCGGAAACTTCGCTTGTCATTTTACCCGATCGGGTTCTTATATCGTATGCCTTAAACATCGATAAATTCAAATCGAAATTTTCATTCATAAAATCTCATCCCCCTTACATCTTAAAACTGTTTGACATGCGCAGTCCGCGGATCTTATTTGTTCCGTAGACCACAAGGAACACCACTATGAGCAAAACGGTACTTAAAGCGGACGCTTCGCCTAAAGTTCCTTCGGCTACGGCAACGTATATCTGAACAGGAACCGTTCTTGTCTTAGGTCCGTACAAAAGGATCGTCGTGGACAATTCCTGCAACAGCGTCGTAAACGTCAGGATTGCGCCGCTTATGATTCCCGGCAAAATCAAAGGAACGCTTACCTTCCTGAAGGTGTAAAACCACGTGGCGCCTGCGATCGTCGACGCTTCTTCCAGCGACGGATTAAGCTGCGTCAAACTTGCGCATACGGAACGGTAAGTGTAGGGCGTACGCCTTATCATATATGAAATAATGATGATCGTGTAAGTACCACCGATGCTTATAAACGTATTTCCCGTAAAAGCCGATATGAGGGCAACCGAAACTACCGTCCCCGGCAAAATAAAGGGAATCATTATCGACATATCGATAATGCCGGCTCCTTTGGGACGCTTCCTCTCGGTTATATAGGCCATGATGCTGCCCAAAAATGCGGACAGAACCGTAGCCGCCGTTGAAAGGTAGAACGAATTGAAAAATTCATGACCGCTTGTCTTGGGAATTACCTTATAGTTGTTTAGGGTAAAGCCTTCGGGGAACAAACCGTACCATTTTTCAAAAAAGCTCATGATGATGATCGTTATCTGAGGCGCCAAAGAAAGCACCAGGACTAAAAGGCAAAAAATAAACGCTAAAATCCTTGCAGCCATATTCGTGTGCTGCCTGATTTCAGTGTGCGTCGCGCTTATCGTTTCGTATTCTCTGCTTTTTACCATGCGTTTCTGCGCGTAAAGTATTATGCCCGTTATTATGCAGTTTACTACGGCGATCGTGCTCGCTCCGTTATAATCGGCAAAGCCGTTTACTCTAAAGTAGATCAAGGTCGGAAGCACGTACTGGTCGCCGCCGATCATGGCGGGAATTCCGAAGTTTCCGATCGCTCGTATAAATACCAAAAGGGCGGAAGCGCCTAAACTGGGCAGTATGAGAGGCAGCGTAATGGTTCTGAAAATTCTTCCCTTTTTTGCGCCCATGAGCATTCCGGCGTCTTCCAAAAGATTGTTCGCCCCGCTGAAAGCTCCTTCGGCCAAAAGGAACACGAAAGGATAATATGACAGAACCATACAAAAAATCATGCCGAACATACCGTATATGCTCGGAAGGGTGATCCCTAATGGTGAAAGCAAAAAGTTGAAAAAATATTTCATTATTCCCTTGTTGCCTAAAAGGATAACCCAGCTAAAAGCTCCGATAAAAGACGGCATTATCATGGGAAGAATTCCCAGAGACAGCATAAGTTTTTTACCGGGGATCTTTACTCTGGCCACAAAGTAGCCCATGGGCACCCCTATGAGCAAGGTTCCGAGCGTTACCGAAAGGCTTGAGATAAGGCTGTTCTTCATGCTCGTCATGTAGAGCTTGCTGGTAAAGAATTTCTTAAAGCCGCTTACAGTAAATTCGCTGAGCTTTAACTCTATCCCGCTGGGCATAAAGGCTCTGAACAAGGTTATTACCAAAGGATAGATCAAAAATATCAATAAAAATAAAAGCGGAACCAAAAATATAAAAAACTGCGACCTGTCTTTTTTATAAAGAGCGGAAGCGTCTTTTATTGCAGGCGATAAATTATTTTTGCTGTCGGATTTCATTAATTATTTACCTCCGGCTTAAACAAAAACGCTCTTCCTTCTTTTATGCGGACGGATACGTCGTCGTGTTCTTTTAAGCCCTTTACAAGGAACGGCATATCGACTTCAAGCGCAACCGGACTGATTTTTTTATCGACGGTTATCTCATAGCGGACTACCTGACCCAAGTGCTGAATGATCTGGATTTTACCGGAAATACACGAAGGATCTTTTTCGGACGTAACTTCAAGCATTTCGGGTCTTGCGCCGACAAATACGTCTTTACCCGCAGCGACGGCTCCCTTCGTTCTGTCGTTATTCTCCGAAACCGAAACGGTAATGTTCGTTGTGTGAATTTTTGCCGATCGTTTGTCCGTAAGCTCGGCGTTAAAATAGTTCATCTTGCCTATGAAATTTGCAACAAAGGCGTTGTCCGGAGCCGTGTACAGCTCATCGCTCGAGCCAATCTGTTCTACAACTCCGCGTCTTAAAACGGCAAGCCTGTCGCCTACGGCCATAGCTTCTTCTTGGTCGTGCGTTACAAAAATTGTGGTTATATTTGTAGCCTTTTGTATTCTGCGGATTTCAGCCCTCATGTAGCGCCTTAACTTTGCGTCAAGGTTTGCAAGCGGTTCGTCCAAAAGCAAAATATCCGGATCGTAAACGAGAGCCCTTGCGATGGCTACGCGCTGCTGCTGTCCGCCTGAAAGAGCCGTGGGGAACGGATTTCTTTTTAATTCTTCCTGCAGACCCACAAGCTCCATAACGCTTTCAACCTTTTTTTTGACGGTTTCGTTGTCCGTCTTCCTTACGCGTAAGCCGTATGCGACGTTTTCAAATATGTTCATGTGCGGATAAAGGGCGAAGCTCTGAAACACCATGCCTATATTTCTTTTATACGGCGGAATTATAGTCATGTCAGTGTCGCCGTAAAGGATCTTACCGCTCGTTATGGTTTCAAGACCGGCGGTGCTCCTCAGCAATGTGGTTTTCCCGCAACCGGAAGGACCGAGCAGGCAAAACAATTCTCCCGGTTCTATCACAAAAGAAACATCGCTTAAAGCCTTTACTGCGGAAGGTCCCTTGCCGCCGTAAACTTTATCTACATTTTGATAGGTTAAACTTAAACTCATCATTACCTCTTATTTTATGAATTCAAAATCCGCTATAGACGACAAGAGCCGGCTTTTATTAAAACCGGCTCTTCTTTTACAGGCATAAAATCGGCCGTTGTCAGACCGGCTTTTGCGTTTAGTCTCGAAAATCGCTGGAGGCGAGTTTTTCGAGCTGCCTTAGAGCATCATTTCCGAAAAACGGTCAGTCAGGTCTTTTCTCAATTTTTGCGCTTCGACTGCGTTATAGTCAAAGAATTTTATATTTTTCAAAGACGGTAAAAAGTCCGGATCGGGGATATTATCCATTACTACGCGGCGTCCCTGCGTTTCTCTGATCGTCCTGTAGGCGTCTTCCGTGGTTAAAAAATCCATAAACAGTTCCGCAGCCTTGGGATTCGGCCCGTTGTTTATAATTGCGGAACCGTCGAAGCGGAGACCCGTTCCGTCTTCAGGGTATACGTAGGTTACGTGGCTTCCGCTCACCATAAATTTTGAAACATTATATTCTGCGGTAACGCCGATAGCGTATTCGCCGCGGGCGACTGATTCGCCTACCGTTGTGGAATTAGGCGTAAAAGTGCAGTTTTTTGCAAGGGAAGGAAGAATGGATTCGCCGTACAGTTTATAGATCATATAAAGCTGGGCGTAAGCTCCTCCGCTCAGCGCGGGGTTTCCCATGATGATCTTGCCCTTGTATTTTGGATCGGCTAAATCTTTCCACGTCTTCGGGTATTCTTCCGGTTTTAAAAGGTCGGTGTTTACCATAAAGCACTGAATAGGCATGGAATAGCTATAGTACTTGGGAACGTCGGCTCTGTCGCGAAGGTTTTTGTCAAGTTTTGAATCGTTAACCGACTTGTAAGCCCTAAAATAGTTATATGAACCGTCAAGAATTTCCTGAGAAGCTCCCAGCAAAATATCTCCGGAAGGCTTGGGCTGTTCGGCGTTAAGCCGCGTATTGAGTTCTCCGGCTCCCGCTCTTATGATGTTCACTTTAATTTCGGGGTGGATGACGTTAAATTTTGCAACCAAGGCTTTTGCCTCTTTTTCCTGCGCCGCGCTCCAAATCACCAATTCGGTAGGCGCCTTTTCCTGAGCGGAGGCGGAGTCTTTAAAACCGGTTGCAAAGGCCGAGCTCAGCAAAACGGTTAACACGGATAAAACAATAAGCGCTTTTTTCATGGATACTTCCTTTGCGCGTGCGCGCAGTAAACCGCGGCGCCGAAAAAGTCCAATTTTACGCGACGCACAGTTTTAAATAACGTTTTATTTATAATATCGGTTATGATACTTTACGGAATGTGATTTTGTCAATGTTCCGGTTAGGTTTTTATGTGAGGCAACTTACCCCGTTTTGCCTAAGGCAAAAAAACGGATTGAAATGTCTTAAGTAAACCCATATACTTATATAATGTTCCGCATATATGTAGAAAGAAAAGAAGGTTTTCAAAACGAAGCCGCCCGCTTTTTTTCCGAAATAAGGGATTTTTTAGGAATCAAAGGAATTACGGGCGTACGATATTTAAATCGCTACGACATGGAAAACATCTCAAAAGATGTCGCGATGTCCGCCGCGACTCGTATTTTTTCGGAGCCGCAGAGCGACCTTTACACGTTTTCAGAAATTAACGTAGAAAAAGACGAAACCGTCATCGCGTGGGAATACCTTCCCGGGCAGTACGATCAGAGAGCGGATTCTTCCCGGCAGTGTCTTCTTTTGCTGCGTGAAGATCTTTCGCGGTCGGTCAGAACGGAAGCGAACCCTCCTCTCGTGCACTGCGCAAAGATGCTGATTTTAAAAGGAAATTTGTCGACCGAAGACATAAAAAAAATAGAAAACTATGTCATAAACCCTGTAGATTCGAGGCTCGCTTCTCATGAAATTCCTGAAACCCTTGTTATGAAAACAAAGGATCCGGAAGATATCGAAATTCTTGACGGTTTTATTTCTCTAGATGAGAGGGCTCTTGAAACTTTGCGACTGGACATGTGTTTGGCGATGGATTTTGCGGATATAAAATTTTTGCAGGATTATTTTAAAAAAGAAAACCGAAATCCTACGGAAACCGAAGTCCGTGTTTTGGACACATATTGGTCGGATCACTGCCGTCACACCACTTTTTTAACCGAGCTCAGCGACATTCAAATTGAAGACGGCCCTTATTCGCAATTATTTAAAAAATCCTTAGAAAACTATAATTCCATGAGAGATGATCTGTATGCTAAAAAAAGCGGCAAGCCGGTAACTCTTATGGATATGGCGACGATAGGGGCCAAATATCTTCGTAAACACGGCAAACTCGACGATTTGGAAGTTTCCGAAGAAAACAACGCCTGTTCGATTTACATCGACGTGCATTACACGGCCGATAAAAACGGAAACCTCGTTACAAAAAATTCCGAAAATTCCACCGAACGCTGGCTCTTGATGTTTAAAAATGAAACGCATAATCACCCTACGGAAATAGAACCCTTCGGCGGAGCGGCCACTTGTATAGGCGGAGCTATAAGGGATCCGCTTTCGGGACGCTCGTGGGTATACCAATCAATGCGCATTACGGGAGCGGGCGATCCCACCGTTCCTCTTTCCGAGACTTTGCCGGGAAAACTTCCGCAAATAAAGCTTGTGCGTGAAGCCGCCCAAGGATTTTCTTCTTACGGAAATCAGATAGGGCTTACGACAGGGCAGGTAACGGAATTTTATCACGACGGATACAAAGCTAAGCGCATGGAATTGGGAGCAGTCATCGCCGCCGCGCCTGCAGACACTGTCATACGCAAAACCCCTGAAAAAGGGGACGTCATAATACTCTTGGGCGGCGGTACCGGACGGGACGGAATCGGAGGAGCGACGGGATCTTCCAAAGTCCATACAAAAAAATCCGTCGTTACGGCGGCGGCTGAAGTACAAAAGGGGAACGCAGTTGAAGAGCGAAAGATCCAGAGACTTTTCAGAAATCCCGACGTAAGCCTTATGATACTCCGCTGCAACGACTTCGGCGCAGGAGGCGTTTCCGTAGCGATAGGGGAACTTGCGCCGGGGCTGGACATCAATCTGGACGCCGTTCCTAAAAAATACGAAGGCCTTAACGGTACGGAACTTGCCATTTCAGAATCTCAGGAACGGATGGCTGTAGTTGTAAAAAAAGAGGATGCCGATAAGTTTATCAAGGCTGCTTCCGAAGAAAATTTGCAAGCCGTCGCAGTAGCCGTCGTAACCGATACGAACCGGCTCGTCATGAGGTGGCGAAAAAAAGTCATCGTAGACATAGCGCGTGAATTTTTGGACGCAGCGGGAGCCCCGCATAAGGCGAACGCCCTTATCGAAAGCCCTGCGAAGCCTGAAGATTCTTCTTTAGCGCATCCGCTCGCTTCGGTTTTAAAAGAACTTAAAAACAAGGGTGAGCCCGAAAACCGTCTTAAAAACGCATGGCTTAAAAACATGTCGGACCTCGCCTGCTGTTCACAAAGAGGTCTCGGCGAAAGATTTGACGGTTCCATAGGATCGTCCAGCGTTCTGTTTCCGTACGGAGGAAGACGGCAATGCACTCCCGAAGCGGGAATGGCTGCAAAAATCCCCGTGATCTCTCCTTCGGAAACTTCTACCGTAAGCCTTATGTCATTCGGCTTTGACCCCAGAATAAGCGAATGGAGCCCTTGGCACGGC
Organism: Treponema parvum; assembly: GCF_017893965.1. Lineage (NCBI taxonomy): Bacteria > Pseudomonadati > Spirochaetota > Spirochaetia > Treponematales > Treponemataceae > Treponema > Treponema parvum. Next base: position 59,674 of record NZ_CP054142.1, on the reverse strand, counting down.
TCTCAAATATCGGTTCTTTCTTCTCTTGCAAAAATTCTTTGCATGGGAGGAAGACCTGATACCGCCCGTCTTTCTTTTCAGGAATTTTTCGGCAGGGCGGTAGACAAAAAAACTTGGGGTTATCCTGCCGCAGCTCTGCTGGGCGCGCTCGATGCACAAAAAGCGATGGGAACCGCGAGCATAGGCGGAAAGGACAGCATGAGCGGCAGCTTTGAAAACATGAACGTGCCGCATACGCTCGTTTCTTTTGCAGTCGCCCATGAAGAAGTAAAAAACGTGACCTGCGGTTCATTTAAAAAAAGTGGCAGTTCCGTTTATATTGTCGTAACTCCCTATTCGGAAAAACTCGTTCCCGATTTTAAAGCGTTTAATGAAAACGCGAATACCCTGTATCGGTACAACAGTGAAGGTAAGATTTTTGCAATGTATCCCGTATGTGCCGGAGGAATTGCGGAAGCCGTAACCAAAATGGCCATGGGAAACAACATCGGCATAAAAATAATGTCCGTCCCGAAAGGCGGCGCCGTGTACGGTACGAGTTCATCTTTTTCGGATATTCCGTTTTCAAATCTGTTTACGCCGCTCTACGGCGCCGTCATAGTTGAAACGGATCTTGATCTTGAAAACGACCCCGATCTGGTTCATAAAACAGTAATAAAACTCGGGGAAACTCAAAAATCCCCCGAAATTACGATTTATGCATCGGCAGCTGCAGCGGAGGCTGAAAAAGATTCGGAACCGGTTTCCATACCATTAAAAGAAGCCGAAGATGCATGGGAAAGCACTCTTTCGAAAGTGTTTCCTATAAAGTCGGAAAAAAATTCTTTAAAAGATCTGCCGGGTTTTGCAAAAAAAACACATCCTTCCGTAGCGGCCGTCAGAAAAAACCCTGCTTTTAAAACCGTATCCGTAAGACCCTTGGCGCTGCTGCCTGTTTTTCCGGGCACCAACTGTGAATACGATATGGCGAGAGCTTTCAATCTTGCGGGAGCAAAAACTAAAATTCTTGTGTTCAAAAACAATACACAAGAAGCGTTGCAGGCTTCTTTAAAGGAATTTGAAAGAGCGATAGCCGAAGCCCAAATCCTTGCTCTTTCCGGCGGATTTTCGGCAGGGGACGAACCTGACGGTTCGGGCAAATTTATAGCGAACGTCCTTCGCCAAAATAATATTGCGGACGCGGTCATGTCCCTGCTTGAAAAACGGAACGGCCTCATACTCGGCATATGCAACGGTTTTCAAGCGCTCATAAAAACGGGTCTTTTGCCCTACGGCAAGATCATTCCGATAACGCAAGACATGCCAACGCTGACATTCAATACGATAGGACGGCACGTTTCAAGAATTTCGCGCACAAAAATAGTTTCGGCCGTAAGCCCTTGGGCGCAGGATCCGTCGGTAATTGAAGACAAAATACATCTTGTTCCCGTGTCGCACGGCGAAGGAAGGATCTTTATGCGTTCCGAAGAAGCGAAGTTTTTGTTTGAAAGCGGACAGGTTTTCAGCCAATATACGGATGAAACGGGGAGCCCCGCGCTTTCGGAGCCTGACAATCCCAATGGATCCTTGTTCGCCATAGAAGGAATAACAAGCCCTTGCGGAAAAATTCTCGGAAAAATGGGTCACAGCGAACGAACGATAGGAAGCGGTAAAAACGGTTGTTCAAGGGATTTAATAAAGAATGTTGCGGGCGATCCGCTTACAAACGAACATGAAAGTTCCTGCCAAAACATTTTTGCCGCAGGCGTGCGTTATTTCAGTTAAATTGTGCGCTTTTGCGCACGAAAACGGCATGCGAGGAGTTTGTTTATGAAAAAAAAACTGACGGCTATGACGGCCTTATTGGCCGCTATGTCTTTATTTATAAGCTGTAATTCAAACAGCCCCGATCGGTTCGGCTGGTACGAAGACTTTGACAGGGCGAAAGAGGTCGCCCAAAAGAACGACAAGGACATTCTTTTTTTTGTGAGCCTTATAAACGAAGACGAAAGGAGCGCTTTTTTCAGCGAAAATATAATTCGAACCAAAACTTTTAAAGATTTTGCAAAAAAGTCCTTAGTATGTGTAAATTTGGATTTTTCCGCAAAAAAATATCCGGGTCTGCCGGTCGATGAATCCGCTTCGGAAAAAGTAAAAAAATCTATGATAAAACTTCAGCAAAAATATGACAAAAACTTACGTATAGCGACGAGTTTTTACGTAGAATCCACTCCCGCCGCGTTTTTGATCACAAAAGAAGGGTATTTTATTTCTTCTCTCAGCTGCGACGGCTCGATCATTAAGCCGGAAGATTTTATTTCCGTCATAGATTCCAAAGCGGAAGAAAGATCCCGCTTAAACGCCCTGGTTGAAGCTACGAAATCCGGCGGAAAAATCGAACAGGCAAGGGCGATAGACGCCTTATATGAAGCGACCCCTCCACAAAACCGAATTCTTTTGGCAAATGAAATAGAGCGCTTTTTAGAACTGGACAAGGAAAATGAAACCGGCCTTATCGGGAAATACACAACAGCGTCGGTAAATATCGAAGTTCAAAAGGCTTTTATGAACGGAGACATGAAAGCTGCCGTTGAAGCTCTTGAAAAAATCACTTCTTCAGACTTTGTAACGGATGAAGAAAAGCAGCAGGCGTATTATATGTCCGCCTATATTTTGAGACAAACGGATGTTGCAGATATCGATGTTACAAGAAGGATTTTTGAACTTCTTCAAAAGGCCTATGCCGCAAGCCCCGAAAGCGAAGCTGCGCCGGAAATTCTGCAGGCCATAGAAATAACAAAGGAAGCTTTCGATCTGCTGCAGCAGCATCTCAGCGAAGATAAAAGGGAACGGCTGCCTGACGGCCCGCTTTCAAATTAAAATTTCAAAGAGCTTTTCCGTATGAAAGCTGCATCACTTTCTTCGGCAGATATAGGTTTTTCAGCGCTTTTAATTTCGGCCCTATGCCTTATAGCGCTTTCAATGCTTTTTTCCATATCGGAAAGCTCCTTTTTGTCCATAAACAAGCTGAGGCTGCTCTCTAAAATAAACCGCCGCGATAAAAAGGCCTTACGCGCAGGCAGGCTTTTGCAAAAAAAAGAAAAAATGCTTAACACTTTACTGGTGGCAAACGAACTGGTAAACACCTTGCTTTCCGTCATTTTAACCGCAGCGGCGCTAAAACTTTTCGGACCTGCAGGAGTAGGGATAGCTACCTTTTTTGCAACCGCATTATTGCTTGTCTTCGGAGAAATTACGCCCAAGGCTATTTCCACCCGTCATCCCGACGTCTTCGCCTATAATCTTTCACTTTTCGTGCAGACCGTAGTCAAAATTTTTTCACCCGTGGTTCCTATCTTTACATTCGTTTCCCGCGCCGTATTAAAACTTTTCGGCGTTGAAATCAAAAAAAGCTCAGGTTCTTTTACCGAAGAAGACATCAAAACAATTATAGACGTAGGTAAGGACGCAGGGCTTTTCGGTAAAAGCGAACAAACAATGATGCACAGCGTCTTTAAATTTACCGATCTTGAAGCGCAAAGCATTATGATTCCGCGCACGGATATAGTCGCCGTTCCTATTAACGCCAGCCACAGAGATATTTTGGAATTATCTGAAAGAACGCATTTTTCGCGTTTTCCGGTTTATCGTAACGACATAGACGACATCGTAGGCATTCTTTATATAAAAGACCTTCTGTTTTATACAGGATCTCAAAAAGATTTTAACGTACAAAACATCATGCGTCCGCCGCTTTTTGTTCCGGGAACAAAAAACATATCGTACGTACAAAATCAGCTTGCAGAAAAACATCAGACCATAGCCGTAGTTATCGACGAGTATTCCGGAACGGACGGAATTCTTACACGGGAAGACATAGTGTCCGAAATTTTCGGGATCATAAAAAAAGATTCTCCTGAAAACCGTTCTTCCGTCGATCTTTCAAAGCTTGAAACCTCCGGCGAGGGTCCGGTTCCCGGCGAAACTCGTCTTATAGACTTAAGAGAAAGCCTTCATATACCAATAAATTCGGATATAAACGAAACCCTGGGCGGCTGGATAACGGAAAGACTCGGCCGCCTGCCGGAGAGCGGCCGCATCCGCGAGCGTTCGGAATTTGTTGATTTTGCGGGATTCCGGTTTATCGTAGAAAAGTTACACGGCCGGCGAATTGAAACAGTGCGCGTGAAAAAGCTGTCGGCGGCTAAGGAGAATGTGCCCTTTGCGCCGTCTACTGCGTCTAAAGCCCGGTCTGAAAATCAAAAGGAAAAAGAAAAATGAGCACCCTCCAAATTATTCTTACGGTTTTCTTTTTCTTTGTCCTCGTTTTGTGCATAGCATTTTTTGCGGCGTCCGAAACCGCATATCTTTCAATTTCAAGTTTTACGCTTAAAAGAATGCTTAAAAATAACGAAAGCGGCGCAAAAAAAATAGCGGCTCTCTACAACCGCATGGACAGACTTTTAACGATTGTTTTGATAGGAATCAATTTTTTCAGCACTTTAGCGGCTTCAATAGGCGCAGCCGCGGCTATTTCCATTCTCGGCGCCCAAGGAATAACCGTGTCCACTATAATTGTCACTTTTATCATAACGATAGGAGGGGAAATCGTCCCTAAAACCGTAGCGGCTTCACATCCTTTGCCCATCGCAAAAAACGCCGCTCCCGCCCTTTTGGTACTGCAAAAAATTTTTTTCCCGGTCATATGGACTTTTACAAAGATATCCCAAGCCGCTTCATCCGCTACCGAAAGGTTCTGGAAACACGAAGATCCTCTTATCACTGAAGAAGAGCTTAAAACCCTCATCGACGTAGGGACCAAAGAAGGCGTCCTTGAAAGATCCGAACAGCATATGTTCTACAAATTATTTGAATTTAACGACCTGCATGTTTATGACATAATGCGGCACAGGTCTTTAATAAAAGCCGTCCCCGTAAACATAAAAAGTACCCGCCTCGTCGAAATTTTTACGAATACGGGACTTTCAAGACTTCCTGTCTACAAAGGTTCCATCGAAAACATAACCGGTTTTTTTCATTACAAAAAACTTTTGTTTGCGGGGAAAAAAGAAATTTCAAAATCGGATTTTGTCGAAAAAAATCAAAGCCCCGCTCTCTTTGTTCCCGAATCCCTTACTGCGATAGAATTGCTTACGCTGTTTAAAAAGAACAACGACGATATAGCCGTCGCTCTTGACGAACAAGGCTGTGTAGCGGGGCTTGTGACTATGGACGATCTTTTGCGTTCCGTCTTTGACAGAATCACCGACGAATTTTCAATTTCCGAAGTACCGCCTGAAAAACGCATAAAAATTATTTCCGCAAATGAATTTTTAGTTCCCGGCGACATGCACATTAAAGACGTAAATTCCGTGTTAAAACTTAACCTTAAATCCGAAAATTTTATAACGCTCGGCGGCTGGCTCTTGGAACGCTTTGACGCCTTGCCTTCGACCGGCGAATCAATAAAAAAGGACGGTATGTTGTTTGTTGTCGAAGATCAGGCTTCCCGCCGGATACAGACGGTGAGAATAAAATTAAATTGCCGCTGACGTGCCGACTGACATGTTGACGCAAGGCGGTTTTCAGCTCTTAGTCTGTTCTGCCATCTTACAGATTATCTTGGCAGTTCCTTCTATTCCTAAAAAAGAGCTGTCTATGGACAGATTGTAATTGTTACACTTTCCCCACGTGTTTTCCGTAAAAGTGTTGTAATGGTTTGCACGGCGTTTATCGATCTGAGTGATTATCTTTTTAGCCTCTGCGGCGGGAAGTCCGTACTCGTTTACCGCGCGGTCTATGCGGTCGTCCAAATTAGCGTAAATAAAAATATTGAATATGTCGTTTTTATCCGTTTCCCCTGAAGAATTTATTATGTAATCCGCACAGCGGCCTACGATTACGCATTTTTTATCTTTTGCGATGTTTAAGATCACCTTTCTTTGAGCGTTAAAAATTTGATCCGCCAAAGGCAAAATCGGGTTTGCAGCCCCCGGCGTTGCTCCTGCCGTACCTATCGCATAGCTTGAACCGAGCATCATATTGTAAAGCCATCCGCTTGAAATATTCTGTTCGGTCTTTGCGATAAAGTCAGGGGAGAGGCCGCTCTCTTTGGCAGCCATGTCTATAAGTTCTTTATCGTAAAATGAATATCCCAACATTTCGGCAATTTTTCTGCCGATCATTCGTCCGCCGCTGGCATACTCGCGGCTTATCGTAATAATATTTTTCATATGAACTCCTGTCAGATCGTTTATGGGCATCTTAAAGAACTCGCCTTTAGCGAGTTTTATAGCTTATCCGCCCTATCTCTATATTATAACCTCAAAATAAAAATTTTACCGCCACAGAGTATTCAAAATATTCGGAAGAAAAGCCGTCTTCCGCGTCGACTTTGTAATATCCCTTGTCTCTTTCGTTTGATTGATATGCTTTGGAAGTATGAATTTCTTTGGTCATAAGAAATCCTGCTTCCAATTTAAGTAAAATTTTCTTTTTTAAACTGTAATTTGCAGCGATTTTCAGTTTTTCGGCGCAAAACCGGTCGTATCCCATATCTATATAGTAAACACTTTTCATAAAATGAGAATCCCTCGACCACATGTACACATACGGCGCAACGTAGCCTGAAACCGAAAAATTCCATTTGCCGGAAAAAACCCAATCTGCTCTGCAGCCGAGCCAAACATAGACGTCCCGTCTTTCATAATCTATCACTTTTCCGAAAAAATCCTGGATCGTGCTGTAGCCGCCGCCGGCATTGTAGGGATAAAAATTGTCTTTCCCGTACCAAGCGGTTCCGTCGCGCCCTGAAAAATGCATGTTCTGGTATTCAAGGGCGAAAAGCGGAAAAACAAATATTTTTTCAGACGGGCGAAACTTGTAAGAGATTTCTCCGAATGAAGAAAATCCCGAAGTCAGAAAATTGTCGTGTTCGGAATAATTTGTCTTTACGGAACGATTTCCGGTTCCCCAATGATAGTCTTGAAGCCAGTCGGAATCCTGCATATAGCCGCAGGAAGCGGGAACGAAGCCTTTTAAATTTACAAGAAAAGAAAATTTTTCGGAAGCGGCTTCAAGGTCTACGCCGTAAAACCACAAAGGCTTCATATCCCATTCAAGATAACTTAACTTGTCGGAAGAGCCTTTGTCGTAATATGCATATTCGCCCATGCGGCCGTATATGAACCCGAGCGACGCCTCAGCCGACCACGTCCATTTCTTTTTATCGCTATGACCGCTTTGAGCGCAAACAAGAGCCGTTGCAAATGCAAGAGCTGTCGCTATAAAAAACTTTCGCCGTTTATTCATGTTTTCTTCCGTAATTACGGTCTTAAGTCAAAATTCATTTGAGCGGATCGACCGAAAAAATTTTTTCAAATTGTTTACGCACCGCTTCCATGTCCCTGGGATACGGAGCTGTAAAACACATCTTTTTCCCGCTTAAAGGATGCGCAAATTCAATACCGTAGGCGTGAAGCGCCAAACGATTTAAAAGAGGTTTTTCTTCTTCTCCGTCGCCGTGCCAATTACGTTTAACATCGCTCAATCGAACAGGCTTTTGATTTCCGCCGTACAAGGGGTCGCACACGATGAAAAAACCGTTTTCTGCAAGATGCGCTCGAATTTGATGCGTCCGCCCGGTCTTAGGTCGCGCTTCTATCCATGAATAAGGCCCGCATACTCCAAGCAGCCTAAAATCCGTGACGGAAGTCTTTCCGGAACGCTGATTCGCTACGGTTCTGTGGCGGGAGTCTCCGTCAACCTGTAATTTTAAATCAACGCGCAGAGTTTCCCAAAGCGGACGCCCGTTTACCAAACAGTGATAAATTTTTTCAACTTTTCTGTTTTCAAACTGCATTGAAAGAGCCTTATGCGCTTCCGCCGTACGCGCATACACGATTATACCGGAAGTGTCTTTGTCTATGCGGTGCACTGCGAACAACTTTCCGAATTCTCTTTCGGCGCTAAGATCAAGCCTTGGAGCGGCCGCGTCATAGCGGTCGGCTGCAACCAAGAGCCCGGATCTTTTATTCAAGACTGCAATATCTTTATCGCAGTATATCACTGTATAATCGGGAACAAATTTCATATTGTCAAGTATAGCAAAAATTTCGCTTATTGCAAAAGCGCGGGTACTCAGCTGTCCGGGACAAGAGCTGCGGAAATGTATGAGCGTGGGAAAAAGCCTACATTAAAAGTAAAAAGCGGAACGCAAGGCAGCGTCCTGCCGTTGCGCAAGAAATTTCGCGCTTCGCCCTCTGCAAAGCGGCGCAGTTAACCCTAATAGGCTGCCCCTGTAGTCGTCTCAGCCTCCATGTCCTGCCAGCCAACACACATCCTGCCGTATCCTTCTTGCCCTAATTTCGGTTTGCTTATATATTTTATCTGTGTCTGTCTTATATATGGTAGGAACGCCCATCGGGAACCTCGGCGACATAACCTTACGGGCGCTTGAAACATTCAAATCCTCAGACTTCGTCGCATGTGAAGACACTCGACACACTCTTCAGCTTTTAAATCATTTTGAAATAAAAAAACCTCTTATTTCCTGCCGCGCACAAAACGAACTTTCCGCCGCCGCAAAAATCATTAAACTCCTTGAAGAAGGAAAAAACGTCGCCTACGCAAGCGACGCGGGAACACCTGGCATAAGCGATCCGGGCGCAGTTCTGGCGGACGCGGTAAGAAAGGCCGGTTACAGGGTAATCCCTATTCCCGGCGTTTCGGCTTTGACGGCGCTCGTCAGCGTTGCAGGAACAGGGGGAAAAACCATTATCTTCGAAGGCTTTCTTTCTCCGAGCCCCGGAAAACGCAGAAAACGCCTTAAAGAGCTTTTGCTTACCGAAGAAGCCTTTATCTTATACGAATCGCCTTTCAGAATCTTAAAACTTTTGTCCGATCTTGCCGATATAGAAGGTATGCGCAGAATAGTAGTCGGCAGGGAACTTACCAAGCTGCATGAAGAAATTATAGAAGGTTCTGCAAAAGAACTTTTTACTAATTTTCAAAAACGTGATATACTTAAAGGAGAGTTTGCCGTTTTTGTTTCCGGCATAAAAAAGTCTCAACTTTAGAAAAATATTACCGATAATTATATAAAGGCAGGATAATATGATGATAGATAAAATAGGAGGAGTTAATTCTCTCAATAACCTTCAAAACACAAAGCGAACCGACGAAACTTCAAGGTATGACGCAGGTTCCGATTCTATTTTTGTGTCCGAAGAAGCCCAAAAAATGGCCGAATCTTTTTATCTTAAGGAAGTTGCGGATGCAACTCCCGACGTGCGTGCAGATCTTGTCGCCGAAATAAAACAAAAGATAAAAGATCCGTCATATCTGAATGCCGACACGATCGGTTCTGCCGCCGACCGTATTCTATCCAGCTTTGGTTTGTAGTCTGCCTTATAGCTTTATAAGGATGTAATAATAGGGAATTTAATGGTGTTTTAACAAAAAGGCGGATCTTGTGTTCCGTCTTTTTTATTAGTGCGAAGGTTCAATCCTCGTTGCCGCTTAAAGTTTCGCAGCAAAGCTTTGGCTGGGTTGTTGATTGTTTAAAATACGGAAATTTTATGGCTGATTTTATTTTTAAAATTTCACCGAATATTACATTGGGATCATACACGGCAACCAGACTGGGTCAGTTTTGCCGTGAATGGGGCTCCAAATTCATTGTTATCATAGATCCCGTATTAAAAGACGCCGGCGTTTCCGAAAAAATTTTACAATCTTTAGACAGCCGCAATCTTGATTTTTTTGTGTTCAGCGAAATTAGCGAAGGCGCTTCTACAAAAGCCATACAGCAGGCTCTCGCCCTTGCAAAAGATGCACATGTTCACGGCGTCATAGCGGTGGGCGGAAGCAAGGCTTTGCAGGTAGGGCGGGCCGTAAGCGCTTATTATTATGAAATACAGGATCTTTATTCCTTTGTAGACGGCTCTTTGCCTTCTTCGGCGTCTCTTCCGCTCATATGTGTTCCCACGACGCCCAGAGCTCCGTTTGTTTTTACGAATTTTATTCCCGTAACGGATTCAAGAACGATGAGCATAAAGCTGCTAAAAATTCAAAACGGACTTTGTAAACTTGTCTTATTCGATCCGAATTTAACCGTTACGCTCACCGAAAACCAGATTACCGCCATGTCGATTGAAATTCTTTGTCTGGCAATAGAAGCATATCTTTCACCAAAATCAAATTTTTTCAGCGATATGGTAATTGAAAAAGGCATAGAATTGCTTAGCTTCGCCCTTGACGGAAATCCTTCCCTTTCGACGACGCCCGCCGATGTCCTTCTTTCTCAAGGAGGATGCTTGGCTTCTTTGGGTTCTTCATGCAGCTCTCTCGGGGCGGCTTCTCTGCTTTCTTTGTGTATAAACTCGCGCTTTAGAATTTCACGCTCGCTTACATCGGCAATTCTTCTTCCGTACATAATCGAAGACGCAGGTCATTTTAAAACGGATAAGATTGTTAAACTGGCGCGCATATTTCGCACGGCGTCGACTTCCGACGCTCCCGAAAATATAGTCGCCGCCTTTTCAGACAATATAAGACAGAGAATCGCAAAGACGAATCTTCCGCCGAGATTAAAAGATCTGTCATTTTCCGTTGAACAACTATCCCTTGCGGCCGAAGACGCAGGAGAGCTTGACCTGATAACGTCCCTTCAGAGAAGTATGACTTCCGACGATCTGTTCGATCTTATAAAACTCGCCTATTAGTCTATAAAAAAATGATCGACCCGTCCAAAATTTTTCAATTAAAAGGCGGCCAAAAACGCAGAAAACTGGCTCTGTGCTTCGGCTCTCTTGAACGTGATATTGCAGGAATCGCCGAAAAAGGAGCGGAATATGATTTTCCGAAAATGCCGCGCCGCGAATACATAAAAAACCTTGTAAACATCCTTTTTAAAGATCCTAAATTAAGTCCCGCAGCTCAAAGCGAACTTCAAAATTTGTTAAACGAAGCTCCTTTTGACGAAAGGCGCGTCTGTAATTGCGCTAAAAATCATCTTTTAGCTATTTTAGGAACCTTTCCTGCGGAGTGGGATTTGGTCATAGCGCCGCATTCCGCCCCCGGCTTGCACGGCACTGTAAAAAAACGCTTTTTTTATCCCGGCGTCTTTATCTATGCGGAAGACATCCGCTCTCCTTTTAACATAGGCTCAATTTTTCGTACCGCAGAGGCAATGGGCGCACAAAAGATATTTATTTCTCCGGGATGCACGGATCCTCTGCAACCAAGGGCCGTACGAAGCGGCATGGGCTGTATCGAAACCTTGGAGTATGAAAAAAGATCGCTTTCAGATCTGCCTAAAAACATGCCTGTCTTTGTACTTGAAACGGGCGGAACCGACATAACGGATTTTGTATTCCCGAAGCAGGGGATATGCATAATAGGTTCCGAAGAATTGGGCGTAAGCCCGCAAGCTCTAAAAACGGCTTCTTACGGCCGCGTTACAATACCTATGAAAGGCCTAAAAGCCTCTCTTAACGTGGGAGTGGCGCTGGGAATATTGATGCAAAAATGGACGGAATTCTTGGACAGGGCGGATCGGGCGGCAGCCGTAGATTAACAAAAAAATATCCGCCGCCAATAGAAAAAGCCTGATTCAGTCGTTTTCTTTTTCAAGCGCTTGCCCGAGTTTTTTTACGATGCGGTCGAACTGTTCCTGGGACTCGATATGGAACATTACAAGCAAAGATTCGTCTATCTGGTAAAAGTCGATATTTCCGTCGTAATAATCCACCATCAATGACGCAAGCGAAATCAAAGACGTCAGTTTTCTGTACGCCTCAGGCGCTTGATCGGGATCGTGATGATAACGTATCACATTTGTTATGACTTCCGGAAAATTCCATCTTTCCGTTATCATAGCTCCTATTTCACCGTGGTTTACGCCTGCAATCATAAGTTCGAAAACCGGAACAGGTATGTCTTTTTCTGAAAATTTAGTCCTAAGATCGTTTATAAGATTGGGATGCGCCGTCTGAAAAAGCAGTTTTCCTATGTCATGCAGCAACCCGCATATGTAAGAATCGTCTATGAGTTGTCTTTCCGAAGAACAATAATTTCGCGCCATATTGTATGAAAAAAAGGCGACCTTTTTGGCGTTTTCCCAAATTTTTCTTTTGACCTTATCATTTCCCGGCGAAAGCGTTTCCATTGAACCGATTGAAAACAAGAGGTTTTTTATTCCGCGTATTCCGATAAGTTTTACCGCGTCCGCAACATTATGGCAGGGAGTCGCAAGCGCAAAGGCCGCAGAATTTACCAAGTGCAGCAATTCAGTTGTCAAAGAAACGTCGCCGCTTATGGCCGCAGCAATATCCGACATCTTTGAATCCGGATCGTTTAAGAGGCGGTTTATCTTAGTGATATGTTCAGGAAATTGCGGAATTTCGTTTATGGATTTTACGAATTCGGCGGAAAGTTTAGTGAGGCTGTCCTGTGTTTCTTTATTAAGAGGAAGCGTTATTCTCGTTATCGTTTCACCGTCTTGGCAAAGAGTTTGGAAATTTTCTTCGGTAAGCCCGATCTTTGAAAGCATGAGGATCATAATTATGAGCCCCAGCCCCGCTCCTTCTGAGCTGTCAAGTATTTGCGAAATCGCCTCGTTTATGGAAGTGTACTGCTGTGCGCGGGAAAGCTTGTCATGGACGCGCTTGTATTCAAAAACGGTCATTTCGGCATTGTTACGGACTTCTATTCTTATTTTGTCTTTTCGCATTTGAAGTCTGAATTTCACATAAAGCCCGGCTTTTTTTTGCAACTCAAGATAATAATTGATGTTTTTCATCGTATCTTCTTTAAAAGTCGCCATTCCTTTTTCGTAGTCGCCGATATTATTTATATCCAGATTTTTTGTCCGAAAATATACGCGTTTCGTATTGGCTTTTTTCGCATTGGTTATCAGTTCGCTCAAACAATAGCTTAAATATTCTATCATTTGTTTTTGGCCCAATTCGGTCAAAAAAACGGTCAAAACTTCCGTCATATATACTTCAACATCATGCGGCAAAGTATATGTTGTTATTGAAAGAGGGACGCCGGTTTCTATCGCCATCCGTATTTTAGAACGATCCACTGTAACCTTATTCGAATTCTCCATAACACACATACCCTTCTATAATATACTATATCATGCTATGTATAAAATTAAAACAAAAAAAGATAAAAATTCTCCAATATATCCGATATATTTAAAACTTTTTTGTGTTGTTTACATCAGCAGGCCAGGGGCTTCTTTATCATAGGTTCCAAAGATTCCGCTCCGAACCCCATTTAACCTCCAAACACGCTCCTGTTATACAATCGGCAGCATCGGTAACAATTGAAAGGGCTTTTTTCTTTAAATATACGGCGCCGCAGTGCGGCGCATAGGTTTCGACTATGTATTGCGCCCGCAAGGTATCTTCGAAAAGCAATTCCGTTTTGGCTGTTCTGCCTTTTCGGGCGGCGTTTTGCGGCGCAGCGTTGTATTCATAAATTAAAACTGAGTTGTATCCGGGTCGCGCACGGGAACGATACCCGTGTCTTTGAGTGTCCCGATCAGACTGCATTCCTTTTCCGTCAATTCAAACGAAAAAACATCCGCGTTTTGCCGAATTCGGTCGGCTTTTACCGACTTCGGAAGCGGAAGGAAACCCTGCTGCAAACACCATCTGACGCACACTTGAGCCACCGACGTTTTATGCTCGTCCGCTATCTTTTTCATTTGCGCGTTTTCAAGGACCAGCCCCGTCCCCATAGGACTGTACGCTTCAAGCAGCATTCCCTGCGATCTGCTGTACGAAACCGTTTCCGGCTGTGTTATTCCGGGGCAAAGTTTGATCTGATTTATCACGGGCTTAATCTCCGCCGTTTTTAAAAGTTCTTCGATATGGTGCTGCCTGAAATTACTTATCCCTAAAGAACGTATTTTTCCTTCACGGACGGCTTCTTCCATAGCTTTGTATGCGCCGGCGTTGGCTTTTTGCCATACGGAGCGCGTTTTAATGGGATTCGGCCAGTGTATCAGATACAAATCCAAATATTCCAAATTTAAATCTTTTAAAGATTTTTCTATCGCAGCCTTGGCTTCTTCATACCCGTGATCGTTATTATGTAATTTTGTAGCGATATAAAGATCCTCTCTTTTGCATTTGCCATGTTTCAGGAATTCGCTTATGGCCTTGCCTACGCTCGCCTCATTGCCGTACGCTGCGGCAGTATCTATGTGACGGTATCCGCATTCCAGCGCTGCAAGAACCGCATTATAACATTCTTCACCGTCTTTGGACTGCCAAGTTCCGAAGCCTATACACGGTATTTCATTTCCGTCGGAAAGTCTATATTTGTCGGTAATGGATTTAAAATTCATTTGCATTCCTCCTTTTATAATATCCATTTTTAACCTCACAATAATGAAATAGAAAAAAGTATAATACTAGCAAGGAGAACAAGTATTATACTTAAAAAAATTATTGATTATCCTCTTGGAGGAAACGGATCGTTTCCATGAGAATCTCGACTAGAAATCTGACCATTCATATTATGTATGAAGAGTTCAGAACCTTGATTTTGACTGATTGTACGCGCAATAGAAATTGCTCCAGCTTTTGTTGTTGAATGTGCACTCGCGCGCTGTGCATTAGCAGCTTTTACATCCCAGCCGCCATTAGGATTATGGACAACATGGTGTTGTTTCAAGAGGCTATCCTCCCACCCCGAATGACTCCTTGACACAAATTCTTCAAAATTTTATTGTAAGGTATTCACTATTTGTGGCTCATTCAGAGTTATATAAAGGTTTATAAAGGGCTATTAGCAGTTGCAGCTGTTTTTAGTCCTTTTTTATTGGAACAACGTTCCTCAGTGTGATGGACACAGTTAAAATATAGTAATCCATATTTTTAAAGTCAAGAACTTTTTTGTCCTTTTGTAAAATTATTTTTATGACCAATGTCCCGTATATTGATTTTTTGTCCCTTATATATTATTATAATGAGTGGGGTGTCTTTATGAAAAAGAAGAATGTTATCAATCTAATCAAATATTATTCAGAAGGCAATGATGTATCTTTTAGAGATGAAGCTTATGAAATTGCCAATGATTTTAATGCTTCTGGAGATCGAGAACTTGCAGAATATATTATGGCTCTTCTTTCTAAAGCTAACACATTCGTTCCTCAAATAAACGAAGACAACAATTCGTTTTTACATAAAATTGAGTATTCTAAAGAACCTCTTCCACTGCCTGAAATCATTAAAAATGATATTTTAGGTATTGTAAATGCAATTGGACAGAACGCTGGAATCAATAAATATCTTTTTTATGGTGCACCAGGAACTGGAAAAACAGAAACTGTAAAACAAGTTGCGCGTATTCTTTCAAGAGAATTATATGTTGTTGATTTTGATAATCTCATCGATAGTAAATTAGGCCAAACTGCTAAAAATATTTCAAACTTATTTTCTCAACTTAACTCGGTAGCTCATCCAGAAAGAATGATCGTGCTTTTTGACGAAATTGATGCTATTGCTTTGGATAGAACTAATTCTAACGATTTACGAGAAATGGGTCGTGCCACTTCAGCTGTTTTAAAAGGAATGGATAATCTCAATGAACAAATTGTAATGATAGCTACAACTAATCTTTATGATTCTTTTGATAAAGCTCTCTTGCGTAGATTTGATTCTTGCATAGATTTTAATCGTTATTCAAGAGAAGATTTACATGACATTGCAGAAATAATATTGGGACATTTTTTAAGTAAGTTTAAATACGCAGGCCGAAATCTGAGACTCTTTAATAAAATCCTTGATGAACAGGAATTTATTCCCTATCCGGGAGAACTTAAGAATCTTATAAAATCTTCTATTGCATTCAGTAAACCAAATGATGAATTTGATTATTTAAGACGCCTTTATACATCGATTACAAATAATCCAAATCCAGATGTAAAGGAACTACAGGAAAAAGGATATACAGTAAGAGAAATAGAAATTCTTTCTGGCATTTCAAAAAGTCATGTTTCTAGAATATTACAAGAGGCTTAATTATGAATGATATATTAAAGTTGACCGGTCATTTTGAACAAAGGAAAAATCCTAATAGACCAGGTCCTAGAAATCTTCCTGCTAATAAGAAAATTAAAGTTTCACATATTATAAACTTAAGGAATCAACTTATAGAAATTGATGAATATTGGAAAAATAAAACGCTTTTTCAAAAAGCACTTGTTTCTGTCCATTACACAGAAGTTGTTGCAAAAAGCAATCGTATTAAAGATTTATTATCGCAATATTCACAGAATACTAATGAAACAATAGTTGGTGCAAAATTTTCTAATGATTCAGAAGATGACCCGAAACATATTATTACCCATTGTGTAGACAAGAAAACTATAAGAGAAACTATTACACAATTGGATAAGTGTATTTCTATTATTCAAGCAATGTTCTCTGGAGAAGTTGATTTTGCAATAATAGAGAAAATCAACAGCAATTTAACTCCAATTCCGAACTTTTCTAAAACAAAATTTGTTTCTTTAATTGTCGATTGTTTTCATGTTGATTTTTTTGATGTAGATCTTGAAAAGGAATCTATTAACATAAATTCTATCGTTACTCTTTATAAAACAGATGTAAATTCTATTGATATTCTTAGGCAAATTGGAATTTCAGAAACAAAATATCAAAAAATAGATGTTGATACATTTATAATGAGCCCGGCAATTTTTGAAATTCTCAAACGAGAAGCACCTTATTTAATTGCTATGAAAGTTGAAGATCTTACCGAAATTCCTGCTGTTAGTATTGAAGAAGATATTGATGCAGATCCAGATTTTTCTATACTTGACCCAACAAACGAACCTGTTATTGGTGTTATCGATACTCATTTTGATAAGCATGTTTATTTTACAAAATGGGTAGACTATACAAATATGCAATCTTCTGATATTGAATTGGAACCAGAGGACTATGATCATGGTACTATGGTTTCATCGATTATTGTTGATGGTCCAACATTGAATCCTAGACTACAAGATAATTGTGGTAGATTTAGAGTAAGACATTTTGGAGTTGCCAAAAAGGGTTCTAACAGTTCTTCATTTATTATGGAAACTATAGAGAAAATAGTCGAAAACAATAAAGACATAAAAGTATGGAATCTTTCATTAGGTTCTGAACTTGAAATTGATAGAAACTTTATTTCTCCAGAAGCAGCTAAACTTGATTATTTACAGTTTAAGAATGATATTGTATTTATTGTTTCAGGAACAAATAAACCTGAGAATAAAGAATATCCAAAGAAAATAGGTGCACCTGCGGATTCTATTAATTCTATTGTTGTTAATTCCGTTGACTTCAATGATATTCCTGCAGAATATTCTCGAACAGGGCCGGTTCTTTCTTTTTTCAATAAACCCGACTTATGCTACTACGGTGGAACTTATGAAGATGGACTAACAGTATATGCTCCATTTGGAAAAAAGAAATCCTACGGTACATCATTCGCTGCTCCTTGGATAACTAGAAAAATGGCGTACCTTATCTATAAAATGAATTTTACAAAAGAAGCTGCAAAAGCATTGTTAATAGATTCTGCTGCAGGATGGAAAAAATTCAAATCAACAACGACAATTGCAGGTTATGGTGTTGTTCCAATACAAATTGAAAACATTATTCAAAGTCAGAATGATGAAATTCGATTTGTTATTTCTGGTAGTTCCATATTGTATGATACATATAATTATAATATTCCAGTACCTGTATATCAGGACGCCCAACCATTCATTGCTAAAGCTACTTTGTGTTATTTTCCAAACTGTTCTAGGAATCAAGGAGTCGATTATACTGATACAGAGTTAGACCTTCATTTTGGTCGAATCAAAGATGATTCTATTAAACCAATCGATAACAATATTCAAAATGACGAAGGAAGATATTTCTTAAAAGAAGAAAAAGCTCGTCAGCTTTACCGAAAATGGGATAATATTAAATTAATTGGTGAAGAGTTAAAAAATAATCCACGTGCACGAAAGTTGTATGATGATGGACGCTGGGGAATAAGCTTAAAAACAACGAAACGCTTAGTTGGTAATTCAGGACGAGGTATGGCTTTTGGACTTGTTATTACATTAAAAGAAATTAATGGTCAAAACAGGTTAGAAGATTTTATTCGACTTTGTTCATTGCGAGGTTGGCTTGTTAATAGAATCAATGTTGAAAATCAAATTGAAATTTTCAATAAATTTGAACAGGCTATTGAATTTGAATAAACCACACCGTTTTTTTCAAATATCGTGTTAAAAATACCTAATTGAATCATTAAAGAAGTACACGAATGTCGGATTACAACGAAGAAGCCTATGAGAATGCACCGGTCGAACTATTTCAAAACATGGGATGGGAACATATGGCTCTGATATTGAGCGCGACTGGTACTATATCCAACTACAGGTAATTTTATACAAGATTATAGCGTTAAACATACGTATATATTTATCCTACTGGTTTTTATAAAAAATTGAACATAAAATGTCTATTAACATAGTAAAGTTTTTTAATAACAAAAACTCATTGATTTAACAAAACACCGAGCATTTCCACATCAAAAGAATTCGGGGTTTCTATTAGCCAATATTTATCTCAATAAAGCCGCGCTAGATCCTTCCCTTCGTCAAAAAATTTTTGACAATCAATAAAAAACTCAATTAAATCTATTTGTAAAAACTTAATATACCCAAACGCTTGGTTTCCAAAGCCATCAACAAAAGCAAACTCATATTTATCATTTTTCTTGTTAGCAACAATTGTTTTTTCAATCATATGTGTAAACGGTAATAATGTTTTCACAATGTTGATGGTTACCCTTTTATCTGTTTTTGAATTTATAGTAACCTGAACGAAATCCAGTATTTGTAAATCATCAGATTGTAGAGAATAATTCACTGAAACATAATAATCCTTTGCAAATGCCACTGAAAAACACATAATGAAAACTATTAACAATTTTTTCATAATTTTTTTCCCTTAATTATCCGTATTATCATTTTGACTTTGAATTTGACGCAATAAGTTAGCCTCTGCATTACGTCGATTGGTATATCCATTATCTTTCCCGTATTGTGTTAAAACATCTGCGGCACCGGAATAATCTCCTGTTGCTAATTTATCAATTAAATCTTGTGGTATTGACCCACTGCCATTCTGATATGCAAAAGAAAATAAAGCAGTTTGTGCATTATCAGGTAAATTATCAAAATTTCCATTATTGCTTTTACTTGCTGAATTAAATGCCCTTTTTATCGATATTAATTTTTGAGAGAAAACGGCTGCATCAGTTTTGTCTGCCTGATTTTGAGTTATTGTAAGTGGTATTTCTTCCAATTTATCAATCGCATCTTGCTTTCGTATATCTAAATACGGTGTATATAAATCCTTTAATTCCTGATTTGTATTATTGCTTCCGAAAATTCGATTTAAATCATAAGAATTATGCTGGCCAATATCAAAACCTGTTGCAATAGTAACTCCACTTCGACCAATAGTTTTTCCATCATTATTTTTTGGTACATAACCATTCAATTGTTGCTTTCCTTCATGTCCAGCAACAAATTTATAATCTACTTCCTTCCCATCCGGATCTATATACTTCACAGGATTATTGCCTGCATAGTGATACAGCTGCAAGTTCACGATGTTGAAGATGCCACCTTGTCCCGGCAGGCTTTGGTTGTATTTCTTTGCCTCATCGTTTACAGGTGCTTGAGGTATGTACTCCCCGACCGCCGGATCTGTTGATAACCAGCGGGAGTACTTCGCATCCAAGTAGCGTGCTCCGTAGTAATAGAGTCCTGTCTCTTCATCTTGTTCTTTTGCTGTGAACTTATAAGGCAGGAAACGTAAGCCTTCTTCCGTCTTTGACTTCTTCTCTACCCAAAGCTCTCCATATGGCGTGTATTCTATCCTCTGATACTCGTTTCCTTCATAGTCTGTCACAAGCTGTGCCGAGCCTAGGTGGTCAGGATGATAGTAGTACCTATGATGATATTCATCGCTTTGCCCATAGCTTATATCAAGCTTACTTGTCTGCTTGGTTACGATTCTTGTCTCACCTAGGTATATGTGCTTTGAATACTGCCCTTCAGGAAGTCCCGTATCCGTGTGCCATGTCCACATCATGTTAAAGTATAATGTCTCACTTGAGTTAGAAAGAGTCCATTTGGCAGCTCTATTGCCGTCCGCACCGTATGCATAGCGCGTATCATAGACAGAGTTCACGCTCCTCATTAAGAGGTTCCGGCTGTTCCATTCATAGGTTCTCTTGTTAAGAGGTGCAGGTTTGTTGCTGCTATTGCTTCCTGTGCTCCAAGGCCATGCCCATGCATAGTCGGCTTCATAGACGGGTGAGCCTTCGTCATTAGTATGAGTTGTTATAGTTACAGGTGTGAGTTCTGCCGTATCTTCATTAGGAGATGTTCCGTCGTTTTCGGATGTAACATTCCCGTTTTTATCATATGTATAATACCTAAAGCCCTTCTTCTCACTTCCTACTCTCTTTAAGCGGTGTGCATAGTCCGTATCATACTCATATGTAAACTCATAGTTTAAATCGTCTCCATTTTTCTTCTGCATTGCAGGAGTGATTATTTCAGTGCTCTTCTTATTTATCATGTTCCCGATTTCATCAAAGGAGAAGTTTTGACTGTAAGAGCTTATATAGTCGGGCGATCCTATAATACCGTAGGGGTTGTCTTCCGTAGTACCGATTGCTTCAACTAACTGATAAAGAGAATCATATGTGTAGCTTTGAGAAGTGCTGTAGCGAGCTCCGTTCATACAGTTATTATCATAGCCTAACACATTACCTACATCGTCAAAGGTGTAGTCTATGTTTTGATATTGCATCCCGAATTTGTTTTCGGTATTTATGTGCTTTAGCCATCTCATATCGTCATCATACGTGTAGTTTGTTTCAACTCCGTTTCCGTATTTGATATACACTCTCTGGCTATATTCGTCATATCCTATGTTCTCTATGTAAGTGTACTCTTGAGAGTCGTGTATGCCTTTTATACTTCTGACCTGTCCTCCTTCATCATAGCCGTAAGTAACTTTTTCCCTGTCAGGATATGTAATGCTCTGCATGCGTCCTAGATAGTCGCTTACATATTCCATTACGGATGTCTTTTCACTCTCATGTGACGGTATGTGCCTTTTAAGCGTTCGCTTTTCTTTTATAACTTCCCCGAGTTTTCCGTACTCAAAGTTTGTAACGCCCGCTTCATCTTGTACCGAAGTGACTTTACCTGCTCTATTGTACGGCGCTCCGGGCTTCCCGTATTCATATTCTACATCTCCCCCTTCAGGGTACGCTATCTTTATGACACGGTTAAAGCCGTCATAGGTGTAGTTTATCCGTTTACCCGAATCTCTCATAACTTCATCATCTTCATATAAGAGATTTATATCGTCATAGGTGTACCTTTTTGCTCCTCCGTCCTTTGTAGAGATTTCAGTCTTTCTTCCGAGCATATCGTAAGTAACTGTTATCGCATTGCCTTTAGCGTCATAAGCTCTTGTCATTTGGCCGAGAGAATCATATTCATATGTAGCAAAGGTGAGCTTTTTTGCGTTATCTTTTGCATATCGCTCTACTTTTATGATATTCCCTCTAACGTCTGCATACTGCACTCCTATGTTCCCTAAAAGATCTGTCGTCTCTATGTATGATAGCCCTTCCTCCGTTATGCCGTACTTAGTTCTTTGGATCCTCTCGTCTCCTTCTTTATTAACCCCCGGAAGGATAGTCTTTACTATGCGGTCAAGGTCATCGTATGTCTTTTTTGTAGGCCTTATCATCTTATATAGCATAGAGACATCTTGATTTGACTTTCCGTTAAGGTTTATTGCTTCTATGCCTTCCCCTGAAATAAAATGCATCTGCCCTTCAGCTATTGTCCTGCCTTTCTCATCATATGCCAGAGCTCCGCTTACATTCCACCCGACTTCATTTGTCTTTGTGTGTAAATCGAATTTACATCCTGTCTTTGCTTTTATAAGCTCTCTTCCAAGTCCGTCAGTCTGGATAAAGGTTTTTATCACTTCGCCGTTTTCGGGGTCTGTCGTTACCTTGTTTTCAGTTACTGTGTACCCAAAGCCCTCAGACGGCGTGTAATAATTATAGCGCACACAAGGGATCACTCCTTTGTCGTAGGAACTCCATACTTCCATTTATGAACGATCTTATCCTTTGATTGTATTGATTTCTTAAAAATGTGATAATTTAAATCCATAAAAACCTCCAAGTTCTTTGTTAAGCACTTAACATTTGCTTAACATTTCCAAAAACCTGAAGGTCAGATAATTTTGTAAATGCTTATATTATAAAGATTTAGCACTTATCCTGAAGCGCTAAAATATGGGCCATCCTGGACTTGAACCAGGGACCAAAGGATTATGAGTCCTCTGCTCTAACCAACTGAGCTAATGGCCCGAATGGTTAACTCTATCATATTTCCCATATGCGGGTCAAGAATCTTTGTTTCGTGTATTAACAACAAGCGATAAAGTAGTCATGTAAGCAACGAGCGACTACTATGGGCGGCTTTGATAATTGTCGAGCGACGCCGAGGCATAATAAAAGCTGCCAATTATTTTCCGACGCAAAAATTTGAAAAGATTGTTTCCAAAATATCGTCCGGCGTAACTTCGCCCGTAACTTCCGCAAGCGCTTCGAGGCTGTCTTCCAAATCCTGAACGGCGGCATCGAGCGAATAATTTTCATTTACGCTTTTTAAAGCATGGGCAACGCATTCATACGCTTCTTTTACATTTTTTTCCTGCCGTGAAGAGCCGAGCCCGGCTTTTTCCCTGTCCGTTTCCAAAGAACCTGTAAGGACGTTTTTTACCGCCTCAGAAAGAGCGGCGATGCCTTTTCCCGTTTTAGCGCTTATATGAAGTTGTCCTTTTAACGTCGGAATTTTTTTTATGCTGTTCTCTCTTAAATACGGCAGACCCGCTTCTTCAAAACCGGTAGCAAGGCTGTCGCATTTGTTCCAAACAAGCAATACGGGAATTTTATTATCGGGCAGCAGCGCCTCTAATTCTTCCGTGATTATTTTCGCTTTTTCTTTAGAACTGTCCGAAGCGTCGGCCAAATATAAAACTATATCCGCATCTTTTGACAAATCTTTTGTCCGCTCGACTCCGCTTTGTTCTATAAGGTCTTCGGTCTTGCGTAAGCCCGCCGTATCAAACAAGCGGGCGGGAACCCCGTCAAAATTCACCCAGCTTTCAATCCAATCTCTTGTCGTTCCTTCTATATCCGAAACTATAGACCTGTCCTCTTTTAAAAGAGAGTTGAACAAACTCGACTTTCCTACATTGGTCTTGCCGCACAAAACTACTCTGGCGCCGTCCTGATACAGTTTTTCACTCTTCCAAGAATCCGAAAGACTTTTAAGTTTTTCAGCTGCGGACAACAGATCCGTACTGTCAAACGCATCCGCTATGGTTTGTTCGTCTTCAGGATATTCAATGCCCACTTCGATTGCGGCTATTGTTTTAACTATCAACTGCTGAATGTCTTTTATCTGATCGTATACGGAACCTGCCAGTCTGCCTGCCGCCCTTCCGGAGGACTTATCCGTTTTGCTTTCTATTATTTCCCTGATAGCTTCTGCCCTTGTCAGATCCGTTTTACCATTAATATACGCCCGAAAAGTAAATTCTCCCCTCAAGGCTTTTCTAAAACCGTTTTTTAAAAGCAGGTTGTAAATTTCCGTCACAACGGCGATTCCGCCGTGACAGCTTATTTCGGCCATGTTTTCGCCGGTAAAACTTTTAGGAGATTTAAATACGCTTATCAAAACTTCATCTACGCGCCCGTCTTCGCCGCTTTCCTTTTTTAAAGGATCGATAATCCAACCGTAAACGATCGAATTCCCGCCGGCCGACAACAAAGCCTTGGGCCTTGAAAAGAGGCGAGAAATCATTTCTATGCTGTCTTTGCCCGTAGTCCGTATAACGCCGAGCGCCGAAGGAATAAGCCCTGTGGCAACCGCCGCAATCGATTCTTCGGGCGTGTAAGTGATAGTTTCCATGATATATTAAAAATTATATGATTTTTATAATAACTTCAATTACCGCTTATTAAAATATCGACGTCGACGGCAGTTTGAATATATTCAAAAACCTGTTTTTTTCAATTGTCTCATATTTACGCACACTGTCGATAACGGATATGGACGGCAATGTCCTTTGACCTTCCGAATCGCTTTTATTTT
Source organism: Treponema parvum (assembly GCF_017893965.1). Taxonomy (NCBI): domain Bacteria; kingdom Pseudomonadati; phylum Spirochaetota; class Spirochaetia; order Treponematales; family Treponemataceae; genus Treponema; species Treponema parvum. The sequence continues at coordinate 35,415 of NZ_CP054142.1, read as the reverse complement.
TAGCATTTTCAGAAATACCGAAAGCGGGTTTTCTGTATTCCCTGCCGGCTTCTTTTGTCTTTCCGGAATACGGCTCTTCGCCTATATCCGGCTGAATCATGCTGTAGTTACCTACGTTATTCCAATACATATATCCCTTGTTTACGGAATCGCGGATACCGAACAGCTGCTGTCTTACATATTCCTTGCTGTAAAACTGCCTGTCGTATCTTACATTTAAATAAAATGCCTGAACCCACGGGCGCACGATGATTCTGTTTCTCCCGATGATAGAATTTCTATATGCGCCGTAAAAATATATGCGATAAGGCCGCTCCGCCACCGGTTCATAAAGCAAAAAATCCTGTTCAAAATGGCTCGGATAAAACATAGGACAAATCACATCTACGTAATTTGAAAGCATTTCAACATCTTGACCCGTCCGTGCGCCGCTGCGATACCAGCCGTTCGCCCCGTAAATATCTATTCCCAAAGGCGCTTCTATTTGCTTTCTGGCGTAGGCTAAAAAAGACATAAGTGCCGATTCCTTTGTCATGCCTTGAGAATGCCAGCGGAAACGTGCATTTTTTAAATTATATCCGTCCGTAGGGAATCTTATATAATCAAACTGAATTTCATTAAATCCTCGCGCAATCAGCTCTTTCGCAATTCCCACGTTATATTCCCAAACCTCAGCCGAATACGGATCAACCCAATTTTCATCATAGTAAACGGTTTCTTTTCCGGTAATTGTTCCTTCTTCATTTTTAATGTCTTCATATCCTTTTATTCCGACCCAAGCCCTGCCGGTTACGGCGTCCCATACGGCGTATTTCCCGCCGCCGTATCTGGCTAAATTCTTGTCTTTAAATACGACTATGCGGGCGATAAGGTATATGTCTTTTTCTTTAAATTTGGAAATAAACTGATCTATATCTACGGAATATTGGCTTTCCGTCGCTTTTTGCGCTACAAGCGGGTCTTTTGTGCTGTAACGCAAAAGACCGTAATCGTCTTTCATATCTATTACGACGCTGTTTAAACCGTTTTCTTCCACGATCGAAAGAAATTTATCTATGCCTTCCGAACCTAATTGCTTACGCACTTGATACGGCGGTATATATAAGCTTCGCTTATTGTCTTTAATAACGTTTGCGTACTTTGAACCTATCTTTTCAGGATAGAGCATCCACAATTCATTAAGAACAAAACCCTTTTCAAAACCCGCAGCCGCTTTAGGAATCCATGCCGTTTGTACGGGAAGTGACAAAGAATCGAATCTTTCTTTCCACAAAGAAAATTTACCCGGTATTCCTCCTTCTTTTTGTTCTTTAAGATCGAAGGTTCCGACATCTGAAGGTCTTGTGAATAACAAAGTGTCTTCAACGTTGACTAAGGACTCTATCGTATCGCTTGGTTCATTGCCGCCGTACAGAAGTTCTCCTTTTTTCTTTTCCCAATTAAACCTGTAGATATTAGGTATGAACGTCTGTGAAATATAAATATCAACGTAATTTCTGCCTTCGGCGTCGGCCTTGAGTACCGGTAAAATATCGGAAATTTCATCCGGAGCGGTAAGCGACGACATTATTTTAAATCCGGATGTCACATCGGTCCAAGCGGGTTTTTGATCGTTGAGCATGATATAAGACAGTCCGAATATCGGATGCGACATAAAAACTACCAGATCCGTGCCATAAAAATTTCCGTCAGGCGCAAAATGCGGCATATCGGCTATTGCAACCGCTTTTATTCCTGCCGTAGTCTTACTCATCGATCCAAGCGATTTCCAATTCAATGCGCCGTCAAAGCTGATATATACGTTGTCCTTTGTTGCAGTTACAAGCTGCATGGGATTAAGAGGATTGGCACATATGTCTTTTAGATCTTCTATTTGCTGCGTATAACTGTCTTTTTGTTCATCGTATTCGTGTATAACAAGGGAGGGAAGGCCGGTATTCCTAAATTCAAACTCGTTCAAATTCTGAGAGTAAAGAATCCCTTTGGACGTAATAAAATACCAATGTTCTTCCGTATTTCCCGTTTTGCCGACCGTTTCGGTTCTTAGAATTTGTTTTACTCGCCCTTCCGTCCACAACGGAAGCGCCGTATTGTTATCGGTTATTCTGAATAAACCGGCGTCGTTTCCGGCTATTATATTTTGAGTTGCCGTATCGGTTGTTTCTTCTTTTAAAGGCATCGGGGAGAGCTGATAAAGCGGTCTTGCCTGTGTCTGAGCCGTCGCTGAAGAAAGACAAAATAAAAGCGCAAATGGTGCGGCGAATTTTAAAATTTCCATGTCTATTTTATCGGCAAAAATCGACTGTTTTTATAGCCCCTATAACCGGAAATTTTGCTTCAAGTTTAAGTTAAATATTTTCTAACTGTCGCTCTAACAGCCCCTAGACCAGAAATTTCTTCCTTAAAAATTTCTTCTATCTTTTCTCCTATTCCTGTTTCATATAGATTGGCTAAGAAAAGATTTTTGTTGGAAAGAATCCACTTAAGCTGATCTTTCATCGTTTCCGGCCGACCGACTTTGATAGAGGAAATACGCTTTATACATTCCTCAGCCATAGGATCCGGAGCAAGTTCATAACTATCTCCCTTATCATCAACACCAAGAAGATACCTGAGCCACCCGGCAATTGCTATAGGAATTCCTATCAGTTTTTTTGCATCGCCATATTTTTTCACATATGAATTGATCGTTACACCAAAACGAACTCCAAGTCCTTGAGATACATCTGTGCAAAGCCTGAGGCATGTGTCTCCAAGATACGGATTTGGGAATCTGTTATTCATGCATTCATCAAGAAAGTCTTTAGGAGAAAGAACGACCGGATCAGGTGTTACATCCATACCCTCTTTATATCCTATAATCTCAGCAAGTTTATGCATATCCGGATCTCGTATTTCATCAGAAAAAAGGTCATATCCAAGCATACATCCGTAAGGACCAAGAGCCGTATGAATGGGATTTAAACACGCAGAAACTTTCATTCTCTCCGACTTGTTCACAGTATCTCTGTCTACCATGTAAATCCCTGCTGTTTCAAATCTAGGTCTACCGTTGGGAAAGTTGTCTTCAACAACAAGATACTGAGGATTTTCCGCATTAACAAAAGGTGCAATATAAGTCTTTTTTAAAGTGATGACAGGTTGCATGTTTTTTACCCCTAATGCTTCGAGAGTATCCGCGACTTTTTTGCTGGGCCTTGGTGTGATTTTATCTATCATTGTCCAAGGGAAAGAAACTTTTTTATCATCCTTTACATATGCTACAAATTCTTCTGTAACAAATCCCCTTTTAAACCATTCGTAAGCTATCTCAATAATCGGCTCTCTAAGCTTTATACCATTCTGGGAACAATTATCCATTGATACAAGCGCTATTGGTGCTGCATTTTTCAAAAATCTCTCAAAAAGCATTGCTGTCACTATTGCCATGGTACCTATGACCTTTTCCGGACCGTTAGCAATATCATCTTCTGATATCTTAAAAAGGTCTCCATTTGTCTTTCTAAGCTGATAACCCTTTTCAGTGATTGTGAATGAAATAATCTGAAGATCTTTTGAAGAAAAAATTTCCTTGAGACGATTCCAAGCCTTTTTGTCATCGCTTTTGGCCTTTACAACTTCTGCAAAAGAACCCAAAACTCTTTTGTCCTGTGTCCCGTCTCCATTAAGGATCACACTCAATGCAAGATTATCAAACGGTATACAAATTTTATCTACAATATCATAATCAAAGGATTCTACACATGTGAGCCCCCTGTCGAGTTCTCCTTGTTCAAGGAGAGAATCTGCTATCCCTCCTATGAAGATCCGAAAAATATTCCCAATACCAAAATGAACCCATCTAGGCGCTTCTATAGTTTTTTCTATAATCTTTCTAACATCATATGCTGGAAGTTCGATTTCAGCTTTCTGCCATTCGCCATTATTTTTAATTCCTTTTAACGTAAGTTCCATTTTTCCTTATTTCCCATTACTTATTCGATACTTGTCTGAGACAACCGTTTTTTTAAACCGGATTTCGTTGCTTTATCTTTTATAGGCCTCTATTCTTGAGATGAGATATCTTCCAACATCATGTTCAAATTTAAGGGCAGAACTGATTAAAGGCTCCGGATAATAGTGTTTTAGAAAATTTGTGACTTCAAAAGTAAAATCGCCTTTATAGTCTATATCGGCAAGAGTTTTGGTTACTGCTTCCCAATCAATTTTTCCCATGTAGGGAAGAAAGTGATCATCATTTCTAAAACAGTTATCATGCACATGTATAGCCCTTACCCTTGATCCAAGAATTTTCAAAAGTTCTACAGGGTCCTCCCCTGTAGGCCCCGAATGTCCTATATCCACACATGCTATAATTTCATCACTAGCCAAAGCATCATAAAAAGCGACATATTCCTGAGGCTTTGCAAAAACATCAGGCACAATACATCCTCTTTTTTCATCAAGCTGTAACATATTCTCCAAGGCTATCTGTACACCAGTATTTTTTGCAACCGAAATTAATTCTTTATAGTATTCCATATTCCAATCCCAGAGATATTTTTCGTTCCCCTTATACTTTATATGATGGATTGGATGGACAATCATATGCGGAATTCCAAGAGACGCTGCACATTCGAAAGAATGCTTTATTGTAGGTAAAATCCAATTCTCCATTTCTCCGTTCTTTTCCCAATTAAATAGAAACGGAGCATGTGCTTGATTGAAACATATTTTACATTCATTAGCTTTACGGACGAGTTTTATTGCATATTCTCTCCAGTTAGCTTGGTTCCATACATTTTCCCGCATATACATTTCATTAAATGTATAATCAATTGCATCGAAACCTGCCGCAGCCATAAGCGTTATTGATTTTTCATCGCCAAAACCAGGCCTCATCGCAGACATGGGTCCTGAAAGCATCATAATTTTTTCTCCTATCTAAATTGGACCATATACTATCTCTGGAAGCAATGTTGAAATCTGTGGGATGAATACTACAAAAAGTAATACAATTATAAGCGCAAATATAAAAGGTTTCACAGCATTAAAAAAATCCGGAATCGAAACCTTTGTAATATTACAACACGTATACATTACACCGCCAACAGGAGGGGTTAGGGATCCAATGTAGCCGCATATAAGTTCTATAATACCTAAGTGTATGACGTTGATCTCATATTTCATTGATATAGGATACAAAAGAGGAGTAACTATCATTAGCATAGCTGTTCCATCCATAAACATTCCCATGATTAGCATAAGACCACATGCCATAATCATGAAAATATACTTATTAGAACTTATCGTCATTATCAGTATAGCCAAGTTTTGAGGAATTCTAGCCCATGTGAGATAAAAACCAAATACCATTGAACCCATGAGCATAATCATAATATTGCTAGTGGTATGGAATGCTTCGAGAAACATTTTTGGGATTTCTTTTATCGTGAGCGTCTTATATATAAAAAGACCGACAATAATACAAAGCGCACTTGTAACTACGGCACCTTCATGAACATTGAAAAATCCAAATCGAAGCCCTACAATTAGGAGGAAAATTGCTACTATCGCCCAAAAGGCATTTTTTGTCTGAATAAATATTTCCTTTATTGAAGCTCGATCGGAACGGCTCTGATATCCATTTTTCCTACAAATCACAGAAACTGTTATCATTTCAGCTATACACATGAGGATTCCCGGAATATAGCCTGCCATAAACATCCTGACACAAGAAGTATCCGTCATCGTTGAATAAAGGATTAGAGCATTTCCTGGCGGAATCATCGGAGCAATAAGGCCGGATGCCGCTGTAACTGCAGTTGCAAAAGCAATAGGATATCCTTTCTTCACCATTTCGGGAACAAGAATTTTACACTGCATTGCAGCATCAGCACCTGAGGAACCACAAATACCACCATTAACCGTCGAAAGAAGAACGTTAACCTGGGCAAGACCGCCCTTTTTATGGCCGACAAGAGCATTGCACCAGTCCAAAAGTCTTCCTGTAAGTCCGCAATAGTTCATTACAGTGCCCATAAATAGAAACATAGGTATTGTTAAAAGGCCTGTGGACATACAGTTCTGTATCATATTCTGTATAATACTTGTTAAAGGTAGAGTAGTTGACATAAACCCGAAATATATGAGACCGGATGTAAGAAGCGCAAGACCTACAGGAATACCTGCAAAAAGTAAGACAAATGCCAGTATGAAGGGGATATAAACCATTGTTATTCCTCCTTTAGAATTTTTACGACTTTTGTTTTCTTATGTGGCAAATACCGGTAAATAATATTGAATAATAGATTACCAAACCCTATCACAAGTCCAAGATCTATCCATAAATAACAAATCTTAAGAACCCCAGTATATTTATTTCTAGATCTTAACATAAGTTTCGATCCAAAATAAAAGACCACCATTCCAATTATAAATGTAAAAATATCATTGATTATGTCAGCAATTTTTTGATTCCTTAAAGAAAATTTTGTAAGTAAGAAATCAACTCTAATATGCTGCTTTCTCCTGTAGTGCGATCCCATGTTTATATAAGAAATCCAAACAAGGCAAGCCGTTACCGCTTCTTCAAGTTGACCGAAACGCTTCTTCGCAAACCACCAAGAGCAAACATTAAACACAAGAAACATAATCATCATGAAAAACATGGATACTCCAATAATATTTTCCAATGTGTCCAATACATCAAGCACTGTTTTTTTGTTTGTCTTGATTTTGCTGAACATTCAGCTTTCCTCCTCATTTAAAAAGGGACATCACAGATATTTACATAATGCCCCTTTATTACCATGATTTACTTAGATGACTGAATTTTCCCAACTGCTAAAGATACTTCTGAAAACATAGGAAATTTCTCATTAACAGAACGAGCAGCCGTTTTAAAAGATTCTATGTTTATATCTTCATAAGGAATAATCTTTACACCTTGATTTTTGAGACTTTGTAGATAACCATCTTCTTCAGCTTCAATCATTTTATTGGTTTCATGAGCGCATTTTGTAAATTCTTCCGTTATGATAGTTCTATATTCAATTGGGAGTGTATTCCAAAAACCAGCGCCACAGTAAAGGCCAACCATGGCATTTCTCCACTTAATCATCGAATAAACCGGATTTTTAAGGATTTGTGCTAAACCGGAAACGGCAGCTCGTTGAACTGTACACTCCGCACCATTAAGCATACCCGTTTCACATGCTGTGACTCCTGCTGACCAACTGATTGCCGAATAGTTCGCACCGAATGCATTGAATGTATCAACATATGATGAAACATTAGGAATTCTAATATTGAGTTTCGCTGCATCTGCTACATCATATACTTCTGTTCCGCCGGCAAAGATATTTCTTGATCCAACACAGAATGTGCCTGCGATTACATGAACCCCTTTTTTATCACCGATCCTAATAAGTTTGTCATATGTCTCTGTCTTAGCAAAGTTTTCCATTGTAGTTGCGCCATCCCAAAGAAAAGCTGCACACACTGAACTGAATTCCGGAACATAATCAGCCATGACATCTAGATCATTAAAGGAAATCACTGCCGCATTAGCCATGACTGCTTCAATGCCTTCGTCTCCCATAAGTATTTCTCCACCTGGATAAATTTGTATATCAACGTTACCGTTTGTTTTTTCCTTTATAATTCCAGCATATTTTTTAAACATCTTAACATTTATGTCTTCACTTCCGTTGGATGTAACAAGCTTGATTTCATAAACCTTTCCAGATTTTTTGTTCGTCCCATCCACACCACCTTGAGCAAAAAGTGCCGTTGTGATAAGCACTGTAACAAAAAAACCCATTACAGCTTTCTTCATTTTTTCCTCCTTTTTAAGAATCTTTTAGAAAATTACTTTTGAAAAGTTTCTTTCCAAAACTAAATTTAGTTTACATCCAGTAATAACTATTTGCAACATTAATTTTAAGAATTTCTATAAATAAAAATATTTTTCATTTTTATTATCCGTTTCCTTGTTGCAGCCAAGCAAAAAATTTCGTATTCTCTCTTTAGTAAAGGCAGAATATGAATAATTTAATAGGTATAAAAAAATTAAACAGAAAAAAACTTTATGAATTTATATATCAATCCGGTGAAACTTCAAAACAAGCGATTGCAGATGCCCTAGGCCTTAGTCTTCCAACTGTCAAAAACAATCTGAATACCCTTATGAAAGATGGATTGATCGAGAAATGTGGATATTATAAATCCACAGGCGGAAGAAAGGCTTATAAAATCAGATGTGTTAAGACGGCAAAGTTTTCTGTAGGGGCTGCAATTTTCAAAGGATCAGTAAGAATCTGTGCTATAGATTTATACGGTTCTATGTTAACCGAAATTTCTCATAAAATCCCATATAAAGATAATGATAATTACTACGAAAAAATATGCAAACATATTATATCGTTCATTGAATCTACGGGAATCTCTAAAAAGCGATTAATTGGTATAGCCTTTGCTACCCAAGGACTCATATCACAAGACGGATCAGAGGTTATATATGGCACCATTCTTCACAACAAAGGACAAAAAGCGCAAGCCTTTAGCCGGTTTCTTGACTACCCATGCATACTAGTCCATGACACAAAAGCCAGTGCCACCGCCGAAATTTGGAAAAACAGTGATACGGAGAATGCTATTTACCTTCTCTTAAATAATAACTTTGGTGGTGTCTTAGTTTCCAGAGGAAAAGTACATTCTGGTGGTTCTGGTCTAATCGAACACATGATCATTCATCCGAATGGAGAAAAATGTTATTGTGGAAAAAAAGGATGTGTTGAAGCATATTGCTCTGCAAACGCCTTGAAAAAATCTGCAGGAATGCATTTGGATATATTTTTTAAAAAACTCAGAAATGGGAATGAACATTGTAAGGAAGTTTGGAGAAATTATCTTGAAGAGCTTGCTTTGACTATCGATAATATTCGCATGATAATAAATTACAAAGTCATATTAGGCGGTCTGTTAAGACAATATATGAACTATGAGGATATAAATCAACTGATTGAAATAATTAATGAAAAAACAGCCTTCAATTCTATCTCCGTGTCGGTTAAACTGAGTAAATACGGCCAAAATGCTGCATCGATAGGAGCCGCTATCTATTATATACAAAGCTATCTGGACACAATATATTAGATAGACTTATCTTTTACACTTTAAAAATTACACTTCATAAACTTGATGCTCAAGTCGTAAACCAAACCTGAAAAATAAATTCATAAAACCATCAATAACAATATTTAGACATAAAAATATTGAACTCTGTATTTTCGAGTATTTACAATGCTTTAATTATTTTACTTGCTTTTGAAGAATCTATAGGTTCGGACATTTTTCCATTTTTTCTAATATTTGTTCCAATTATAAATATATCCGCAAATTTTGCTTGTTCTTTGATATTACAATCAGAAACACCGCTTCCTACTGCAACAGGAATGTCTACTTGTTTTTTAACCCTTTCGATATCATCAATTTTTGTTTCTACTCCTGTAGAAGTTCCTGTAACAACGATCGCATCTGCTCCCTGTCTCTGGGCCCATAAAGCCGATTCTGTAATATCTATCGATTTGTCAAGCATATGGTAATGCTTAACTTGGATATCAGCAAAAACTTTTATCTTTTCTGCACCTATCTGCTTTCTATAAGTAATAAGTTGGCTACTACAAGGCGCAATAACACCGTTATAATTAACGAGAGTGTCTACAAAAATCGGTGTTCTGATAAAATCACAGCCACATATAAATGCAATTGAAAGAGATTCTTCATAGTTCGTACAGCCACAAGTTACCCCGACAGGAATTAATACTGTATTGCTTATAATATTGACTACTATGCTCATACTTGCAAATTGGAGTTTTGTCATTTTTGGAGAATTACAAAGATCTTCATTTTCAATAAGAATTGCTCCGAACCCACATGACTCAAGTATTTTTGCATCTGTAACAGCTCGTTCAATAACTGTTTTTATCGTATTTTTTGATCTATATGTCCCTGGAAGAGGCAAAAGATGTACCATACCTACAAGAAGTTTGTGTCCGTCACTAAAATCAAAATTCATATCCTATCCCTCGGCTCTCTTTAAAACGTTCAATTAATCTCTTTTCGTCCGGAAGATTTGTTACACTACCTTCGTTTTCCAAAATAAAAGAAGATAATGTGCTTCCAAGAAGAGCACATTCATGCATTGTTTTTCCATTAAGAATGCCATACATAAAACCACATACATAACCATCCCCTGCGCCAACGGTATCTATTATGGGTGTTCTACAATGCACAGCCGGAACTCTATCGTAAACATAAATTCCGTCTACATCTTTGGAAATTATTATGCTTCCGTCTTTTCCCATCGTTTGAACTATATATTTCATTTTTCCATATTCAAACAGATCTTCAATTTTTTTAAACTCGTACTCATCGACTATGAAATCAACTTCGGTTTTATTTGCAAAAAGATAATTTGCATTTATTAAAGCTTTAAAAAGAATTTCGTGTGGAAAAGCATTTTTGTCTTTTCGCATAGAAAGCACAAACGGCTTTTGACTCATAATTATGGCATCAACAGCGGAATCTGCATTTTTGGGAAACGTAGCTGTAAGAATTACATAATCTGAAGATTTAAAAAATTTATCTTCCATTTTCTGTTCGTCAAAATAATCACTTGCAGGAAGGCGATTACCATACTCTGTTATAAGAGTCATATGGTTTTTCTCACCATCCTGAATCATAATTGTCGTACCACAAGAATTTTCCGGAGGATCCTTGATTCCATCTTCAGGCAGATTTTTAAGAGCAAAAAAAGAATGAATATAATCGTGCTGCCTTGCATCGGCATATGTAAGAACCGGATAAACGGAACAACCAAGCGAAACAAGACCTGCGCATATATTAAAGCCCATACCTCCATTTTGAAAATCTATTATAGATCCTCCAAAAACGGGGGTTGAAGCTCCAACCTCTGGCATCTTCTCAACCTTAAATATTGATACAGTTGCAGCTGTCCCTACCACTGTAAAGTTATATTTTGACATATCAAAATGTACCTTCTTTAAATCTTTTGAATACTTCATTAGAAGTAATAGCTTTTGCAAAATACTTTGTCATTTCGGAAAGATGAAACTCGTTAATTTCTTTCGTATTTGTACTGAGCATATCAGAAATCATAAATGTCTTAAATTTATAGCTATAGGAATCTGTTGCCGTAGCCCTACAACAAACATTTGTTTTAACTCCACATATTAAAACATTTTCAACACCTTTTTCTTCAAGAATCTGATCAAGATTTGTTTTAAAAAATGCGCTTGGAGCATATTTTCTGAAAAGAACATCTTGCTTATGTAAAACAATCCTATCATCGAGTTTTGAACCCATAGATCCTTCAACAAGAGAAGCCTTTTTCCCATCTTTGAACATTCTTGTCAGTTCAGGATTAACCTCTTTTTCATTTATAGGATGCATAGTATAGACAATTATAATAAGAGCTCCCATATCTCTCATCTTGTTCAGTTTAGAAATAAAGGTTTTCATCATCTCTCCCGTTGTCTCAGCGTAATAAAATTTTCCATCAGGTATAGTGAAATCTTTTTGCATATCTATAACAAGTACAGCAGTTTTTGGCATTTTTATCTCCCCACTTTTATTTAAAAAATCTAAAATGATTTTTCCGCATTATAGGAACTTCAACAAAAAGAAGAACCACAATAATCGTTACATACGGTATTATTGCGAGCAACGATGAAATTGCTGCAGGCACGTAATTATTTATCACCATCTGAAGTGCTCTTACAAAACCAAAAATCATTGAATAAATACAGGCTTTACCAGGTTCTTTTTTTCCACAGTTGATAGCGCTAAGACAAATGAATCCCCTATTTGCGGACATTCCCATTGTATACATACCAAGCTGTTCAACCGAAATATTAAGACCTGCAAGCGCACTTGTGATACCTGCAATAATCAGACATAAAAACTTTATTTTGTTTGTCTTTATTCCAACAGATTGTGCAGCATCTGGATTTTCACCTGTAACACGTACATAAATTCCAAACTTTGTCTTATACATAACGATCATAAGTCCCCAAACAATAAAAATTGTAAGATAAGTTATAAATGTATGCTTGTTGATTACATTACTTATCAAAGGTATTTTTCTAATAAGGGGAAGATCTAGTTCCATCTTGGCAGGGTCTATAAATATCGTTGCAATAAGATTACTTCTTGTTCCATAGAGAGCCTGAAGCAATGCTGGTGGAACGCAAAGCGCCATAAGATTTATACCTGTCCCGACAACACTGAGGTTTCCATTAAATTTCACGGTAAAAAAATAAAATACCGTATTAACTATTGCTCCCATTATAAGTGCAGCTATGACCCCTACCCATATCATTCCTGTCACATATGTAAATATAATTCCAGCAAAAGCACAAAATTCACAACATCCTTCCATAGAAATATTAAATACTCCCGCCCTTGCGACAAAGACGCCGCCAATTGTAATAAGAAGATAAGGAACCGATGACTCAATTGTCATGTAAAGTAGATTGAGAAAAAGATTCATACTTTTATCCTTTTTATATTGCCCTGTAACATACTCAGCTTCTTATTAACTCGTTCTTTGATTTTTATTCCATAGGTAGAAGCGATTTTTATTGCCTCAAAAAGAATCATTGTGCTTTTAACAACATTTATAAGATCTAGAGGAACTCCAAGTCCTGTTTGAGCAACAATTGCACCGTATCTTAATGCTCCAAAAATAATGGAATATACCAGTATTCCCATAGGCTCGCTTGCCGAAAGTATGCATACAAAAAATCCATCCCATCCTATTCCAGGATTCGTTGAAAAAGTAGGTGTAAAATTGAAGTTAACCCCCATTATTTCCGTTGCACCTGCAACGCCTGCAATTGCTCCTCCTATAACAAAAATAATTATGATTTTTTTGCTAACCCGCATTCCAACAGCATCTGAAAACTCCAGTTGTCTTCCTATACACCCCACTTCGTATCCAAACTTCGTATTGCTTAGGACAAAATAGAGTATGCTCCAAATTATTATTGCAATAATAAAAGCCGTTGAACAACGATATCTTGAAACAAATTTTGTTAATCGTGCCGTATTTTCAATGAATTCTGTATGAACATAAGCATCTCCGGTACTCAAGTATGTCTGTGTCATAAATGTTGTAACTGTAGTTGCAATACTATTAAGCATAACAGTTGTAACAACTTCATTTATTCTAAATTTTGCCTTAAGAATACCGGGTATTAAAGCATAAAGAGCACCAAAAGCAGCACCAATTAGAAGGCAAATAGGTACATGAATAAAAGACGGAAGCCCTTTTACAAGATAACCGGCAAGAGCCGTTGCAAAAGCGCCAACAAATACTTGTCCTTCAATGCCCATGTTCCAAATGGCAGCCCTAATTGAAAATGCTGTAGCGATCCCTGTCATTATAATAGGAGTTGCAAAACCAAGTGTATTTAGAATTCCACCAAGAGAACCAAATGCCTTTTTTATAATATATCCATAAAGTTTGAATGGATTACACTTACATATGATAGAAAAAACACTCCCTACTCCAAACGCAAAAACCAAAGGGAGTATCACGTCTATTATTCTGAACATCCTTTTTCTGTTAATATCAATTCTTTCAGACCGAGAAAGCGTTTCTATTTCTTTTTTCTTAATCACAGTTTTCAAGTTCCTCTTTGGTCATTTTTTTTACTCCAGACATATACATCCCAAGCTCGTTAAAAGAAACCGTTGTTGCCTTGAAATTTCCTGTTATTTCTCCGTGACACATAACAAGTATCCTGTCTGAAAGCCCTGTAATTTCAGACAGCTCAGAAGAAATTACAAGAACAGCACATCCTTCATCTCTCATCTTAAGAATTGCATTATGGATAAATTCAATCGCACCAATATCAACACCTCGCGTCGGTTGACTAACGAGGAGTACTTTTGGTGCCCTACTGAATTCTCTAGCAATGATTACTTTTTGCGCATTTCCGCCCGAAAGAGATCCAACAGCTGGATCGCCTGTTGAAAGTCTAATATCATATTGAGATACAAGTTTATTCTTGTTTTCCTTAATAATCTTTCGGTTCATAATTCCATACTTACAGTAAGGTCTTTTTCCATGATAGCCGGCTATAAGATTTGCTGATACTGGCAGCTTAAGGCAGAGCCCTTGCCTATATCTATCCTCTGGTATAATGCCAACACTGTATTCTCTGAGTTCATCAGGCCACATTCCGGTAACATCCTTACCATTGATTTCAACTTTTCCGCTTTTTACATCTAAAAGTCCGGTTAATGCTTGCATAAGTTCTGTCTGTCCGTTACCTTCTACTCCGGCAATACCAATAATCTGCTTTTCATGAACTTTTATATTTATTTCATTGAAGATTTTTTTGCCTTCCGAATCAATAGCCGTAAGATTACTCACATTATAAGCAATCTTTTTACCACTTGGTTTCCCACTTTTCCTCACTCTTAAAAGTACGGGTCTTCCTACCATCATTTCTGCAAGATTTTCATCTGTTGTTTTATCCGTGTTTGGAACTGTTCCTATAACTTTTCCTGCTCGAATAACCGTAATGTTGTCTGCACACATCTTAACTTCATTAAGTTTATGAGTAATAATAATTATTGTTTTTCCTGCATTTTTAAGACTTTTGAGTCTTTCAATAAGATCAAGAACTTCATCCGGGATTAGAACAGCGGTGGGTTCGTCAAGAATAAGAATATCCACATCCCGATAGAGCATCTTAAGAATTTCAACACGTTGCTTAGCGCCGATTGAAATATCTCCGACTTTAGCATTTATATCCAAATTGAAATTGAGCTTATCAACAAGAAGTTGAACATCTTCTTTTTCTTTTTTATTGTCAACAAGAAAACCATTGAATATATTTCCATTGATATCATATTTCTTTAGAATTTCAGTTCCCAAAACAATATTTTCATAAACTGTCAATGATGAAGAGAGCTTAAAATGTTGATGTATCATTCCTATTCCAAGATCAATAGCAATTCTTGGAGAATCAATAATAACTTTTTTCCCTCTAAATAAAATATCCCCGGCCGTAGGTTGATAAATGCCGTATAACATATTCATTAAAGTAGATTTTCCTGCTCCGTTTTCTCCAATGATAGCTCGTATTTCACCTTCTTTTATATTCAGATTGATATTACAATTGGCAACAAAATCTCCAAATTTTTTTGTAAGATTTTTTACTTCAATGATAGATTCTCTCATAAATACAAATGCCCTAAATTTAGAATAATTCTACCTAACCAATACAGGACTTAATAAAAACTAGCGTTTTGTAAATTAATGAGAAAGATGGGCATATGTAACAAACTTACCAGAGGTTTTCATCCATTCATCAAGTCTAAGTCCGTTCTGTTCAATGCTTGCAAGACGCGCATCAAAAATTATAATTTTGCCTTCAGAAATCCATTGTCGAGCTTTGGTAACGATAGATTTAAGCTCTTCAAATTTTGCTGCTTCTGTGACATATTTCCCAATAACGCTCATATCAGTAATATTAACACCGCCATTTGAAAGATTAAACACGTCCGGCTTTGTTTGTTCTAGTTTTCCTTTTTTTAGGAATTCGCTAACATAGTATTCTACAAGAGATTTGTTATCACGGACGGCAGAAGTTATAATGTGTCCAGGTTGAAGACTGTCCTGATTTGTATCAACTCCTATTCCGTAAACATTGTTAAGCCTTGTTGCTTCAAGCCCCCCAAGACCAGCTGTTCCACAGCATGTCCAAATGACATCACATCCCATATTTTTAATCATATTGGTTGCAATAACCTGTGCATTTGCCGTATCGGAAAAACCTACAGAATAATCAATATAAACATTCGCGTTTGGATTTAAAAAATATACTCCTTGTCTGAAACCGTCACCGTATTGATAAAACCCGACAGAGTCCGCGCCAAAAAGAACACCAATATTACAGTTTCCATTATTTCTTCCAACACCAGAAACAATTTCATTTCCATCTGTTGCTACATATGCAGCAACTATACCTGCAAGAAAAGAATGTTCATTAAGTGTAATATATGATTCAATAACATTAACTGGTCTTACTTTAACTCCATCAACAGCGTTAATTCTTAACTGTCGACCAATTGCACAAAAGTAAATCTCAGGATAATCCATAGCTACATGATACATATCACCTGAAATACCAGCTTCAAGATTAAGAATCAGATGATAACCTTCTTCGCAAAGACTTCTAAAAATTTCTTGTCCCTGTGAAGAATCCGTACATTCAACAGCATTTATTTCAATGCCATACTGGGTCTTACAATAAACAAGTCCTGAATAAGCGGAATCATTGAATCCAAGATCTCCAAGTCCGCCTTTTTGCATAACAAGCGCTACTTTCTTTATCCGTGCAGTAGAAGCTATTTCCTGTTCCCCCTTTGAAAACACACTTGCGCAAACAAGAGAGACGAGTGTAACAATAACGACAACTTTTTTCATTTTTTCCTCCTAAAATTTTTCACATTAAGCCCAAATTGGGATAATCTCAATTAATATGCCATTTTATAGATTTCAAAAGCCGCATTTTCGTCAAGGACTCTGAAAGCCTTCGAAAAATAGTCCTTACCTATAATGCTCGCCTCATGCGCCATCTTTGGAAGCATATCTTTTTCAATTCCAATATCTCTGAGTCTTAAAGGAAGATCTATTTCGGCAAAATATTCTTTTGTTTTCGTAATAGCGAGTTTCGCCGCTACCATTTTATCCATTCCAGAAGGATCTATTTCAAAAGCAGCTTTGAGATATCCTAAATACCTGTAAGCGTTATCTTCTGTAAGCATCCATTCCATCCATGCTGGCATGATTACAGCAAGACCTATTCCATGTGTAACATCGTAAAAAGCCGAAAGCTCATGTTCAAGTTTGTGCATTGACCACCCTACCGGATTCCCCTTAACCACTAAACCGTTGATTGCCCAACAACATGCCCACATGATATTACTTCTGGCTTCATAATTTTTAGGATCGTTGTAAACTGTTTTCCCATAGTGAAAAAGCGTATTGAAAAGGGCTTCTCCAAATTTTGCTTGAAGATATGCTTCAGGAACATTTGAAAAATACGACTCTGCGACATGGCTAATAGCATCCGCAATGCCTGCCGCTGTTTGTTTTTTCGGCATAGTGAATGTGAACTCCGGATTAAGAAATGATGCTTTGGGTCTCATTTCTGGATCTGAATAACCGGCCTTCTCATTAATATCCATTCTTGAAATAACAGAACTTGTTGACATCTCTGAACCTGCGGCAGAAAGAGTGGGAACTGTAATTATTGGAAATACTTTACCTACTTGAACTTTTTTGCTTATGATATCCCACGGGTCACCTTTGTATGTACATGTAGCTGCAATTGATTTTGCACAATCAATTGCACTTGCTCCCCCAATAGGGAGTAAAATATCACATTTTTCTTTTCTGCAAATTTCATTTCCCTTTATAACGGATTCAAGTCGTGGATTCGGCTCAACACCATCCATTTCTACAAAAGGTATTCCTGCTTCTTTAAGTCTTCCAACAACGGCATCATAAGCACCGTTTTTTTTGATAGAACCACCACCATAAACAATTAACGGCTTTGTACCCCATTGTTTAATGGTATCAACTAAATACTGAAAACAACTCGGCCCAAAATTGATCCTAGTCGGAACATAATACCAAAAATCTTTCATTTCGATTCTCCTTTTTGCAATCCACAAATATCAGTTCTGTGCGGCATTTTTATATTCTCTAATAAGAGCAACAAGTTCTTCCGGTTTATCATAGAGCTTAATAATTGAACTACCCACAAAAAAACCATCTCCTCCGGCTCTTTTAATTTCTTTTACATCATCAGGATTCTTAATGCCCGCTCCACAAAAAATTGGTTCTGATACCCCTCTTTCCCTGAGATATTTTATGCATGTTTTAAGTTTTTCAAATCCGGGCTTTATATACTGGCCGATACTTGGAAACGCTTGCATATATGTAAAACCATCTGTTTCAATACATCTATGAATATCCGTTTCCTCCATTTTGTAGTTAACAGATCTTGAAAGTTTTACTCCATACAATTTAAATGTCTTGATCGCATCAAAATCATGAAGATCTCCTGAAATTATGTAATTAATGTTATGTTCCTTACAAAACGCCCCAATTTTTGCTGCACCAATTGCCGAGATTACTTCATGGTAAAGAATTAAAAAAAATTCTATTGAAGTATATTTCTTTATCATTCGATCTATGCCTTCAAGATAGTCATCATAGTTTGAAGTCTGGTCTAAAGCCTCCTTATATAATTGTTGTATAAAAGAACTATCCCTATATCCATTTTTCGGAGGAATTGCCACTTCAATAGCGTCACACCCCCCTTTAACATATAATCCGGCAATATCAATAGCCTTATTTATTGTTGGATACCCAAATGAAAGAAAGCAGATTGTCTTAATACCCATACAAAATACTCCTTATTTACTCACAGCCGCTTTTTCCAAATCATTAAGTAACTCAAGCATTTTTTTTTCATCTTCCCAAAGATTCATCAAACAACTTCCGACAAAAGCTCCGTTTGCACCGGCTTCCTTCGCTTCAATTAATGCTTTTCCATTTGCAATTCCCGCAGTTGCATAAATTGGCGCGGAAACACCTTCTTTTTTAATAAATTTTATTCTGTCATTCCAAGAAACTAATCCTTTTCTGCTTTTCATTCCCTGTCTGATATTCCTGAGCATGACACCTCTTCCGGTCTTTACCGCAAGATCTATTTCTTTTTGAGGTAGATCAAAATCTATAAACATAAGTGTATCTATTCCTGCAGCATTCATATCGAGTCGGGCAGTTTCTATGATTCCATCACCTGAAATACGACAGGTTTTAATATTGTTTTTCTTACAGAATTCGATATACTTTGTAGTCCCTATTGTAAGAAGCACATCTTCATATGAAACCATCTGCATTTCAAAATCGGTATGTTTATTTCTAAACCGCGTAAGAGCTTCCAAGAATACGTCATAATTACCATACTTCTTATATGCATATTTCATTTTATCCTTAATAAACTGAGTTTCTCTGTAAGGATTTCTTGAAGGTAAATCAAATTGAAGAGCTTTTACGCCATATAAAAGGTATTTTTCTGCCTTATCAAGCGAATATTCAATACTGGGACAACCCACATTAATGTAATAAACTAAATGAAAAGCTTTCATCTTTATATCCTTATGTTGTTATATTGTTATAATAACTTATCATAAAAACCTTGCCTAATCCTTCTAAATCATTTATAGTATAAATGTTGATTGCCGATAAATCAACAAATTTTTTTCATTTTATTTAATATGGATTTTTATGCAATTTTCAAATGAACAAATAAATAGCTTGATAAACAGCATACCTAAATATATTTATATTAAAATGGATATTATCAATAAAATTAAACTCGGCCAGTTTGTTCCGGGAGGTAGAATTCAAACAGAAGAAGAACTCTGTAATTTCTATAATTGCTCAAGATTAACAGTGAGAAATGCACTAACTGCCATTGCCAATGAAGGGTACATCAAAAAAATCCAAGGGAAAGGTACTTTTGTTAATTCTGTCATTCCACAAAAATCTACCATGAAAAATATAAACAGTTGTTCCGCTCTCATTCGTTCTCAGAACATGAAGCCCTCAAAAAAAATCATTTTTTGTGGCCTTTCTACTGAGATAGATAGCACCATCAAGAACAAATTACAAATAGAAAAAGATAATCCTGTATTTGTCTATATTAGAGTGTATTATGCAAACGAGATACCTGCAATTTATTGCTGTTCATACTATAACGCAAAAAAACTTCCTGGAATTGAAACCATCGATTTTTCAAATAAATCAATTGTTTCTTTTCTTAAAGAAAGATATAATATCGAGCTTAAACGTTCTGACCGGGAACTCAGCGCAAAACTTGCAAATACTGAAACAGCTTCTTTGCTTTGTACACCAAAAAACTATCCTCTCCTACAAGTCACAGACCTTAAGACATGTGTGCTTCAGGGAATTGAAGTCCCTATTGAATTATATACATTTCAATATGTAACAGACAGGATCAAATATTACCCTGAAATTCAATAAAAATAAATTTGTATCTATGATAACATATTTAAATTTTTTTTCTGTAACCATTAACCATTCCTAACAGTAACTCTTTATAAACATATCCGATACAAAAGTTACGTAAAGACAAAATCTTTGCAGAAAACCCTAAAACCTATTTCCTTTCCTCTAAAGCGATTTCCGTGTTATAATTTTAATGCTGATTATGAAAAATGATTTTCAAGATCTTATTAAAAAACTTCAGGAATACATAGACGAAAGCGATAATATCGTGTTTTTCGGCGGCGCAGGCGTCTCTACTGAAAGCGGCATTCCCGATTTCAGGAGCCAAGACGGTCTTTATTATCAACAATGGAAATATCCGCCTGAAACTATCATAAGCCACAGTTTTTTTATGGAAAAGACCGCTGAATTTTACGAATTTTACCGCAAAAAACTTATAATAAAAGGCGTCTCTCCGAATGCGGCGCATCTGAAATTGGCCGAGCTTGAAAAAAAAGGAAAGTTAAAAGCCGTGATCACTCAAAACATCGACGGCTTACATCAGGCGGCGGGAAGCAAATGTGTTTTTGAATTACACGGCAGCGTTATGAGGAATTTTTGCATGAACTGCGGAGCGCCCTACGGCATTGACGCTATCTGCGACAGCGAAAATTCTCAGGACAAACTTCCTCACTGCGCAAAATGCGGCGGACTTATAAAACCCGATGTTGTTTTATACGAAGAAGGGCTGGACAATAATGTCATCTCTGGCGCCATATCGGCTTTATCAAAGGCCGATATGCTTATAATAGGCGGAACTTCTCTTGTAGTGTATCCTGCCGCAGGGCTCATAGACTATTTTCACGGGAACAGGCTCGTCCTCATAAACAAGTCGGAAACGTCAAGCGATTCAAGAGCGGATCTTGTTATACGCTATCCCATAGGAGAAGTGCTTTCTTCGATTAACGTCCAAGATTAGCGGCGTTCGCCTATAGTAAAAAGCGAATAAAGCCTGTCCAGATCGTCTTTGCTAAAATAATCTATCCGTATGGAACCGGCTTTAAGATCGCCTTTGATTACGACCTTCGTACCTAAGGCCTCTATAAATTTTTGCTCTATAGCCGACAGATCCGGATCTTTATGTTCCGTTTTTTCGGCTTTAAGAACCTTCTTTTTTAAACCGTTATATTCGGCGGCAAGCTGTTCCGCCTCCCGCACCGAAAGAAAATTTCCCACTATTTTTCCGAATAAGATTCTTTGGTCCGAAGCGTTTTCCACCGAAAGCAGGGCTCTTGCGTGCCCGGCGGAAATTTGTCCGCTTATCAAAGACGACTGAATATCTTCCGGCAGTTTTAAAAGTCTCATGGAATTTGCAACCGTAGAACGGTTTTTGCCCACACGTTTTGCAACATCTTCTTGGCTTAAATCCCCTAATTCCATAAGTTTAAAATATGCTCTCGCTTCATCTATAGGGTTCAGATCTTCTCTTTGAATGTTTTCGATGAGAGCAATTTCAAGTTTTTTTACTTCATTGAATTTTCCGAGCAAAACGGGAACTTTTTTCAATCCCGCAATGATGGAAGCTCTTGTGCGCCGCTCTCCGGCTATTATATAAAAGGTTCCGTCGTTCGCATCTTCTGTGAGAATCGGCTGCAAAACGCCGTTTTCACGTATGGAATCCGACAATTCCTGAAGGTCTTCTTTTACAAATTCTCGGCGGGGTTGATGGGGATTAGGCTTTAATAAGGTCGGATCTATCCAAAGCGTTCCGTTTTTATCGGCCGTAACGCCTTTGGGCAAATCCAAACGCTCTTTAAACTCTGCTCCCCCGGCTTCGGTACCCGTTCTTGTCTCGGGAACGTCGCCGGAAGACATGAGAGCGTCGATGCCTCGTCCCAAACCTTTTTTCTTAGCCACGGCGCATCACCTCTTTGGCAAGACTTTCATAGCTTTTGGCTCCGGCACACAAAGCGTCATATTCGCATATCGGAAGTCCGTGAGAAGGTGCCTCTGAAAGGCGGACGTTTCTCGGAATGATCGTATTAAAAACAATGTCTTTAAAATACGACTTTACCTGCATAACCACGTCCTGTGCCAAGCGGGTGCGGGAATCGTACATGGTAAAAAAAATTCCGCCTATGACTAAGCCGGGATTTATGCTTTTTTGAACTTTTTTAACTGTTTGGAGCAAAAGCGTTATTCCCTCAAGCGCAAAATATTCACACTGCATGGGAACAAGCACTTTATCGGCCGCAGCCAAGCCGTTTAAAGTTAAAATTCCCAAGGACGGAGGGCAGTCAATAAAAATGTAATCGTATTTATCTTTTATGGACGCCAGTGCATTTTTCAAAAAAAATTCTCTGTTTTCCTGATCCACAAGCTCGATAGCCGCGCCCGAAAGATCTATAGAAGCACCTATGGCATCAAGGTTTTTTACCGATGTGTGTCGAATAATTTTTTCAGCCGGCACCGATCCGGACAATAATTCGTAAACGGTAGGTTTTTCTTTGGGCAAACCTATACCGCTGGACATATTTCCTTGAGAATCAAAATCAACCAATAAAACGGTCTTTCCGGAAAGCGCCACATATGCCCCTATGTTTATGGCCGAAGTCGTCTTTCCTACTCCACCTTTTTGATTTACAAAAACAAAACATTGTCCCATGCAAACGACTATATCATTTTTAAAGAATTTAGTATACAGTGTAAATTTGAGAAGCATATGATCTTATCCGTTTCTTTTTCCAAACCGAACCCGAAACAAAAAACAGCCTGCCAGGAAAATCCGTCCGGAATACCGCAAAATTGTCTGAGAATAAAGGTCCGTCCCGTTCATAAAAACGCTAAAATAAATTATTTTGCGGAATTTTTTACCAAAACGCAGGTTTTTCACAAAACTTTTTCTGAAAAAGAACTTCTTGCTTTTATAGACGACAATGCGGGAAAAACGTTTTTACAATGTGTGTATCGTACGGAAACGGAAGAAATCACCGTTTTAGGAAATAAAAGCGGCCATGTTTCAAGGCTCTCAAAAAAACCATCCGACAAACCTTTATTGCAGGATTTCAAAAAAAAGAAAAATTATCTTATTCGTGAAGGCGACCCCGTACCGTTTTTGGTTTTGCTCGGAATAATGACTCCTTCGGGAAAAATCCTATCCTCAAAATATGATAAATTCCGGCAGATAAACCGTTTTTTGGAGTTTATAGACGATATTATCGACGACGTTCTTTCCCTGATCCGAAAAGAAGAAACGGAAACGAATAAAGCGGCTTTATCTTCGATTTCCGGCAATACTCGCTCCTTACGCATTGCGGATTTCGGGTGCGGCAAGTCTTATCTGACGTTCGCCGTCTATCACTATTTAACTCAAATAAAAAAGATCGACGCAAAAATCGTAGGGCTCGATCTAAAAGAAGACGTCATAAAATACTGCTCTGCCCTTTCAAAACAATGCGGTTATAAAGATCTTTCTTTTGAAGTCGGAAATATTGCCGATCATAAATCACCTTTTTCTCCCGACATTCTAATCTCCTTGCATGCGTGCGATACGGCGACGGACTATGTTTTACGGTATGCCGTCGAAAACCGCGTCAAAGCGATTTTAAGCGTTCCCTGCTGCCAGCATGAAATAAATTCGCAGCTCGAAAGCCGAAAAGCAGACGTTTCAGATGAAAAAAGCGTTTTTGCCTCCGTTTTAAAACACGGAATATTAAAAGAACGCTTTTCCGCAATAGTAACGGACGCTTTGCGAGCGGATTTTCTTGAAAGTTCCGGTTATAAGGTGCAAGTTTTGGAATTCATAGATTCACAGCACACGCCGAAAAATTTACTGATACGCGCCGTAAAAAAAACTCGCTGTGATAAAAATTCTCAAGCGTTCCAAGCAGCTGAAAAAAGAAGCTCTAATCTTACAAAGGCTCTGGGCATCAAGCCCGCTATATTTTCAAACTTTTCAAAGGACGTATGATTCCAAAAAATCTGCAACCCCGTCTTCGTTATTGTTTTTTTGTGTTACAAAGGCGGCAAGGTCTTTAATATATTCCAAGCCGTTCAACATAGCGACAGACATCGGCGCTTTGCGGATCATTGTTTCGTCGTTCATGCTGTCCCCAAACGCCATAAGACTTTTTTGCGGAATATTCAACTTTTGTATGAGCCACAAAAGCGCTTCGCCTTTTCCGCATTCGGGCGGCATAATTTCAAGAAAGTAAGGTTTACTTGTAAATATCACGGCTTTTTTACCGAGCAACTCTTTTAATTCTCTTTGAACCTCGGGTAAAATTTCAGGCGGTCCTGAAACCATCATCTTTGCAGAACCTTTTTGCAAAACTTTTTCAAATTCGGGAATAATTTTCATGGGAAGCTTGCAAAGCGACGCGTCCCGCCTCGTCCACTCGTTGTCGATAGGCGTAACCACGGTAGAATCCTCGTAAACGTTCGGAGTCAGATTGTATTTTTTTACCTCATCGTATACCGATACTAAAATTTCACCGCTAACCTTTCGCGAATAAATGCTTTTATTTTTATGCACGTCGTATACTACGGCGCCGTTCAGGCACACTACATAACGCCCCTCTTCCGTACCGCTTAGATCAAGCTGTTTTGCATACCGTAAAACGGAATTTTCCACCCTGCCGGAACATAAAACAATATAGATTCCTTTTTCCGCCGCCTTTTTTAAACAGTTTTTCGTCCGCTGTGTTATGAGCAGGTCTTCGGTTAAGAGAGTGTCGTCAAGATCAAGAGCTATGAGTTTGGGCTCAAGTTTTTCTGCGGGAATTTTCATAATAAAATCTTATTTTATGCCGGTTTTAAAAATATTTATCAAAATAAAAAATGCCGCCGTCAATACGATCATATAAATTAAAGCGATAAAATATTTTACTTCGGGTATTATAACGAATAAAAAGCCGCATATAATTGTCAAGATGCCGACAAAAATCGAAAAACGTCCCGCCGATATTCCTAAAAATCGTCTGGAAGCCTTTTTGTCCGGATCCGTTATATTTTCACAGATACTCTTAAGATATCTTTCCGAAAGGAAATAAAATCCTGCAGCTAAAAAAACCGATCCGCCGGCAAAAAAAACAATACAAATTATCAAATTTTTCATACGTCAACGGTTTTCACAGCCGCTATTTTTTCCAACACGATGTCCGCCTTGTGCTGCGTAGAAACATGCACCGTCATCTTGTTTCCTTGTTTGTCGTAAAATTCCATATCGATCTTTCCGAATCCCGTATAAAATAAAAAATCGTACCATTTTTTAGGCGGTTTTTTAAATTCAAGCGAATCCAGCTCGGTGATATTCAAAAGCTGCTCCTGAACCCTTTTTCCGCCGAAAGTTCGTCTTAATATGATATTTACGGAAGATTCGTACGGAACTACATAAAAATAAATGTTTTTCGAGCAAAAAACCAAAAGTCCCCACAGCTGTCCGGAAGCATTTTTCTTTAAATTTAGAGCTTCAAAAACACATGGTTCCGCTTCCAAACTTACAAATTCCAAAGAAACTACAATATCTTTTACCTTGTCCGAAAAATCTTTGTAAAATTGTTTTATATCTCTTTGCTGCCCAGCTTCCATATCTTTTCAATTCTTTATCAGTTCAAGATCGAAAGCCAAATATGCGTTTTCGGGAATTACGCCCGGATATCCGCGCTCGCCGTAGGCAAGGCCGGGCGGAATTACGATCGTTCGCTTTTCGCCGAGTTTCATATCCTGTACCATAAGATCAAAACCCGGAATCATCTGTCCGGCGGCGGTTTTAAAAGAAAGCGGCTCTCTTCCCTTCGACTGATCAAAAACCTTTCCCGAAATCAAATAGCCCTTATAATCCACCGAAACGTTTTTTCCTTTTCCGGTTTTATTTCCGCTTCCTTCCTTGGCGATCTTGTAATAAATTCCGTTAGGATCTTTTTCGTAACCGGGAAATTCTTTTTCTATAACTTTTATCTGTTCGGCGAATGCGGCCTCTTTTTTTCTGGCGGCTGCCGTTTGCGCTTTTTCCGCCAAATCGTCAAAATCTTTTTGCCCGGCCGTCATTTTTTTTGCTTCATCGCCCTGGCGTATTATATTTACTTTTAAAATTTTATCGTCTTTTTGGATCCTGTTTACAACGTCCTGTCCTTCAAGAACCCGGCCGAAAATCGTATGTTTTCCGTTAAGCCAGGGCGTTTCCACATGTGTGATAAAAAACTGACTTCCGTTAGTCCCTGCGCCGGCGTTCGCCATCGCCAAAATTCCAGGCCCCGTGAATTTCAATTCGTCGTCAATTTCATCGGCAAATTTATAGCCCGGGCCTCCCGTACCGTTTCCAAGCGGGTCGCCGCCTTGAATCATAAAATTAGGAATCACTCTGTGAAATTTAAGTCCGTCGTAAAACGGTTTTTCCTTCGATGCGTTTAAAGTCCCTTCCGCAAGACCGACAAAATTCGTAACCGTCAAAGGGGCTTTTTTATAATTCAATTCAAGAACTATGTCTCCTTTGGATGTTTCCATAATTGCAAAAATACCGTTCTTTCCTTCTATAGCTTTCATGCTCTTCTCCGTAGGTTTTGTATAAGAATTCATAACAACCGCACAAAACAAAATTAATGCCGATAATATTTTTTTATTTTTTATTCCGCTTTTCATATAGACCTCAAAAAATCAAAATTGTTCCGTAAACCACTTGTAAATCGCATCGAGCCGGGCGTTTAAAGACTTATTCATTCTTTTTTCAAGAACCGACCACCTCAAAATCCGCGCCTGTATAACCATGTATACCAAAAAACTTTCTCCGCAGTCGGTAACAACCACGTTTATATTCATATTTCCTTTTTTCACGGCCCGAATGAATGTGTACTTTAGCGGATCCAGATTCTGAAACGTCACGGATACTTCGCTTTCGCTTTGATTATACGTTAAAGAATACTTGCTGCCTCCGAAAGCGTGTTCGTTCTGAAAACAATAAAGTTTTAATCCGTCTGCGGAACCTTCAAGCATATCGGGAATCGGCGTATCGGAATCGGGATCTTCGATCATATAAGATTCCGAATACAAAACATCCCATTCCTGACGGCTGTTTGAAAAATACAGCATTCCCTTCATTTTAGAGATGGAACGGACTACCCTTGAAACTTCGTCTATCGATACGTCGGGATCGGTTTTTTTGCTTTTAGCGATCAGATCCGATTTTTTTACCAAATATAAGGACTCGGAAATAAACGAAGGATCCTCGTCTTTTTCATTTCCGTGAAAGACCGCCGCTTTTTTTGCAATAGGCGTGTCGGGCGTAAGGGCTAACTGTTTTTCGTCCTTTTCAAGAGTGTGTTTGACCTCTCCTTTTTCTTTCAATTCCTTTATGAGCTTTACATCTAAAATATCCTCTATAAGGTAAGTTTGAGCATAAAGCGTAGGCATAAAAAAAATAACCGAAAAAGAAAGCAACAAAAATGTCTTTTTCTTCGGTTCGAACATGTTATCGCACTCCCTTATACAAAACCCTTACCTGCTTGTATAAACCCTCGCCTTCGCTTTTTGTTTCAATATCTGGAATGTCGTTCAAAGTAGTATGAATAAGGCGGCGTTCAAAAGGATTCATAGGTTCGAGCAAAATGGAACTGTGCGTCGAGCGCACCTTATCGGCCGTTACATACGCCATTCGCACGAGGAGCTCTTCTCTTCTTATGCGATAATTTTCGGTATCAAGGACAACTCTGGTATCTTCATGTCCCAACCGTCCCGCGTACACATTTGCAAGCAGCTGTAAAGCGTCAAGGTTTTTACCTTTACGGCCTATCAAAATCGAAGAATTGTCAGATTCGAGTTTTATTCCTATCTTCCGCTCTTCACGGAACATGACGTTCACTTTTACCTTATACCCCATTTTTTCGGTCAAAGTTTCAATAAATTCCGTCAGTTTTTTTTCAAACCCTTCCTGAGGAACCGGATCCGCAAACGTTTTTTTTGCGGGTATTTTTCCGTCAAATTCCGGCGCAACTTCAGGGCTGTCCGTATGCACTCTTATCTTCACAAATCCTTTTTTAAAGATGGAGCTCTTTTGCGTTTCAAGAATTTCCACATCGAATTGCTCTCTCGCAAGGCCAAGTTCGTTTGCCGCCATTTCTATGGCTTCTTTTTCGGTTTTCGCTTCGTATTCGTAGATCATAAATATCCTCTATCGTTTATTTTTAGGAAACTGTTTTATATTGGAAGACCTTCCGTTTACGGCCGTCTTTCCGTTCGCCGCAAGCGCGGCTTTTTTCTTGTTCATGATACCGTTAATCACAAGCTGTTGAATGAGCTGTACAAAATTGGAAACAGTCCAGTAAAGCAAAAGCCCGGACGGCGCATTATAGAAAATAAAGAAGAAAAACAATGGCATTCCGTACATCATTATCTTCATCTGAGCTGCGGACGAACCCGTCATAGTTCCGCCGTTCTGAGTGATTTTTCCGAACAAAAGCTGAGAAACCACGTAAATTATGGGCAAAAGTCTAAGCTCGTTTCCTATAAACGGTATCGTAAATTTAAACGTATAAATACTGTCTCCGACGGAAAGATCCGGTATCCAGCCGGGAATGAACATGGCTCCGCGGAATTCAAAATAATTATTGAAAAGGTTGAACATCGCAAACAAAATCACGAACATAAAAACCATGGGCAAACATCCGGAAACGGGATTATATCCGGCGGCCTTGTATACCTTTGCCGTTTCGGCCTGCAATTTTTGCGGATTATCTTTGTATTTCGCCTGTATGGCCTGCAATTCCGGCTGCAGTTTCTGCATTTTAAGGGTTCCCATAGAGCTCTTTTTAGTGAGCGGGAACATTATCATCTTAAGGAAAATAGTAAGTATTATGATGGAAACTCCCCAGTTCGGAACAACCTTGTATATCATTTCCATCATCCATTTTAAAGCCGCTTCAAGCCATGAAAGAAATCCGCTTGACTGAAGACTCTCGCCTAAGTTTTGTCCCTTAAGATTCCAAGCGTTGTTTTCAGGTGCATTGTACTTGTGCAGATCTTTTTCATTCCTGGGTCCGAAATACAGATAATAAGTGTCGTTGACCTTTCCGCCGTTAAACGCGTCGCGCACTAACAAAGCCTGCGCGTTGGCATAATCGTTTATCTCCATCAAAGACGAATAATAAGCGCTTTTTACGATCGATTTGTTTTCCGGAATGATCAGTCCTACAAAGTATTTTCCGCCTATTCCTACCCAAGACAGGTTTCCCTTATCGTATTCTTTGAATTGCTTGTCCGAAAGAACGATTCTTTTCGATTTATCGCCGTTATATGCGATAAATTGGCGCGATTCATACCTGTCGGTTTTTCTGTTAAAGTGCGGCCCAAGCTGCGGAGAAGTGCG
Source organism: Treponema parvum (assembly GCF_017893965.1). Lineage (NCBI taxonomy): Bacteria > Pseudomonadati > Spirochaetota > Spirochaetia > Treponematales > Treponemataceae > Treponema > Treponema parvum. The sequence goes on along the minus strand of NZ_CP054142.1, from coordinate 5,950 downwards.
GATCGTATAAGAAGCTCCGCCGAAATTCAATCCGTTCGAACCTGTGTCGCCGTCTACCGTTACGTCGAGCTTAAAAGCGTATTCTCCGTTTTTAAACGTATAGGTTTTTGCTATCGTAAAAACATTGTCGGTATTATCGGAGTTTTTAATGTTAAAAGTCTTAAAAAAACCTATGGTGTTATCGTCTATCCTTTTTGAAAAAAATATGTCGTTTATTATAGGATTGGAAGCGGAACCGAAAGCCAAAGCGCACATTCTGTTCGTATTGGAAACGTTGTCCGAAAGTTCAACTCCCTTGCCCGTGTCTCTGTCAAGGTGATCCAGCAGTTCATAGCTTACTATATCGCCGCCGCGGTTTGTAAAAACGACTCTTACCTTGTCCGTCGTTACGGTAAAATTTTCTTCCGTAAGAATTTCATCCGACTTTTCAGGTTCCGAAACAACCGCCACCTGAGCGGAAGGTTTTACCGCTTCGTTTACCTGTTCCGGTGCGGCAGCTTGAACGCTTCCGGCGTTAGAAGTATTTTCCGGCGCATTTTTTGCAGGAAAAAACCTTGTCTGAAAAAACATAAATCCGACTAAAACGAGGGTGGAAAGCACTATAGCTAAAATCGTATTCTTTTCCATAAAATCAAACTCCAAACAAATTTTTAAGGAACAGGATCATAACCGCCGCTGCAAAAAGGGTTACACCTAATAATGCGTTTAAAAGACAAATATATTCCCTTTACCGAACCGTGTTTTTTTATCGCTTCCATAGCGTAATTCGAACAGGTAGGATAAAACCTGCAGCATCTGGGAAATAACGGAGAAATGCAGACTTGATATATTCGGATAAGCAAACAGAAAAATTTGATAAAAAAATTCTTCATTTTTTTAATAATCCTGCTTTATCACATAACAAACTGAATTGAACATACCGCATGCCGAACGAATCGTTTCCCGGATATACAAGCAACAACAGATCGTATCCTGCGTTAAGATATGTTTTAAAAGACCTGTAAACTTCACGGCTGTATCGTTTTGATCTATTTCGTTTTACGGCCGAACCGTAATGCCGGGAAAGAGTAAATGCAATTCTGTTTATTTTAAGATTGTTAGGCAAAAAAAATAACTTTGCGCCCGAAACGCTTACTCTTTCCCCGTTTTTAAACAGATTCCTAATTTCATCGGAACTTTTTATTCTTTCACTTCTATAAAATCGTCCCGGCAAAAGCAAGTCTGCTTCCATCCCTAATTTGTCAAAATCAGTAAGGTTTTTTTTCGTCCGAAATCGTTAATTTTGCACGACCCTTTGCACGTCTGCGGGCAAGAACAAGTCTGCCTCCGCGGGTCGCCATTCTTGCACGAAAACCGAATTTTCTATTGCGTTTAACTTTGCTTGGTTGATATGTCCGTAACATGGTGAACGCGTCTCCTTATTTAAAGAACCTGTGAGGCTCCAATGTTCAATGCAGTGTTAAAAAATATAACATTAATCGTCTCTCTTGGTCAACATAGTCTTTTTTATTCTATTGAACGATTCTATGATTTCCAAGGGAATTTCTTTATTTTCGTTTATCTTTTTGTCTTTATATACGTCTTTTAAAACCTTTTCTTCCCTTTCAAATTCTTTTTCTATTCGCACTTTTTCTTCATATTCTTTTTTATTTTCCTTCTCGGATAAGACGGCCGCGCTGCCTTTAAGCCTGAAAGATAAGGCTCTTATATCCAATTGGGGAACCTGCTGCTTTAACCCTTTTAAAATATATCTTTCATACATTCGGAATAACTGAATGTATGCAGGGTGATCCGTTTCTACCAATAAAATTCCGTTTTTTATTTCCACCAAAGAGCTGTGGGAATATAATTTTTCACCCAAATTTTCTTGCGAATTTCCTTTTTTTACGGATTTCGTTATCGTTTTCCACGCTTCAGTAACGTCTTCTTTTTCTTTGTACTTCTCTTTATCGATAGAGGAAAACACGTCCATTATCATATCGCCGCAATTTATAACCTGCCCTTTAAAATTGCCGTTCACTTAATTCTCCGTTTTTCACAAAATAAACTTTAGTGCCGCTTCTCATATATCTTTCGTACGGTTCCCCAGGCAAAAACGTGCAAAACATTTGATCGTATTCCGGCAAAGACGAGGTAACCTTCTTTCTTTTTTCGGGATCCAGTTCAAGCATAACGTCATCCATGAGCAGGACGGGCTTTTTTCCCGTAACCTTAGTGTAAAACACCGCTTGCGCTATCCTTAATATGAGCGCTATCAATCTTCTTTGTCCCGTCGACGCTGAAGGAATAAACGGCTTTTTGTCTTTTATAAAGTAAATTTTATCGCGATGCGGGCCGTAAAGGGTAGTCTCCGCCATTTTATCGTTGTCTTCTTTTGTCTTTAAAAGATAAAGTATCTCATCTTTTAGAGGAAAATGTTTTTCTTCGCCGTCTTTCACTTCCTTCCATGAAGGTTCGTAAAAGATGGAAATTCCTTCTATGCCCGCTATGTCTTCATATAGTTTTCCGAAAATTTGATTGAATTGGAAAATCATATCCTTTCTTTTTTTTTGCATAATTAAGCCGTTTTCCGCAAGCTGTTCGTTGTAGACTGGCAGCATTTCATATTCGTGACTTTTTAAAACGGAATTTCTGCTTTTTAAAATTTTTTTATATTTTCTCAGCAAGTCTAAATAAAGAATATCGTACATCGACAAGGACTGGTCTATAAAAAATCTTCTTCGCTCAGGTTCTCCCGTCGCAAAAGCAAGGTCGTCGTGACAAAACAGTACGCACGGAATTGTGTTTATAAGTTCTTTTCTGTCCTGTATTTTTTTTCCGTTTTTTTCTATTTTCTTTTTACCGTTTTCAAAAATCACGCTTATAGTCTGCGTGGTATCGGTTTCTGTGCGAAAAAAAGATTTTATGCTGAAATTTTCTTCTCCTTCTTTTACGATCTCATGTTCGTTGTTCGTTCTGAAAGAATTTCCGTAAGAAGAAAAATACAAGGCTTCAAGAAGATTGCTTTTTCCCTGTCCGTTTTCGCCTACAAAATAAACTTCTTTTGAAAAAAGGTCGGTAGTCTTGTTGCTCAAATTCCTGAAGTTATAAAGCGAAATATTCAAAAAAGGCATTATTCAAAATTCATCGGCATGATTATATGAAAATAATCTGCCGCAGGATCGGATCTTAAAGTTATGGCTTTCATAACTTCGGTGAATTCAAATACAACTTTGTCGGTTTTGATCACTTTTAAAGGATCGCCTATATAGCGGTAATTCAAAGCCAACGTTATTTCGTTACCCGCGTATTCGCACGGAATTTCTTCGTCGGCCGTACCTATATCCGATTCGGGAGATATGAGTTTTAAAACTCCGGGGCTTATTTTAAACAAAAGTCTGCATATCTTTTTGTCAATCATGAGAGCCGTTCGTTTTAAAGCTTCTTCCAAATCGTTTTTGTATACCTTAAAGTGAAACGATTGCTTTTCCGGAATTACGCGCTGATAATTCGGAAATTGCCCGTCCAAAAGTAGCGAAGAAAATTCGTAATTTCCGAACTTTATAAAAATCATTTTATCTATAACGGAAACAAGTATATTACCTTCATCCGAGGCGTTTTTCAAAACGCAGTTAAGAATTTTTACAGGTACGATTGAAGAAGGAAAATCAGGCACGGGATTCGTTACGTCCTTTTCTATATAGGAAAGTCTTCTTCCGTCGGTCGCCACCATAACAAGGTTTTCTTCTTTTTTCGTAAAAAAGACACCCGTCATAAAGTATCTGTTGCCGTCTTCTGAAACCGAAAAGATAGTTTGAGAAATCATCTCTTTAAAATCCTTTGCAGAAACTTCAAAGAACGTTTCTCCGGTAGATGCAATTTCAGGAAATTTATCTCCGGCTATGCTTTTAAGCTGAAATTTTATCTTTTTAGAAACAGGCCGTATCGTAACCTTTATGTCTTCCTGTTCGAATTCTATTTCTCCCTGCGGCAAAGAAGACAATATGCTCATAAATTTATCGCAATATATAGTGGTGGATCCTTCTTCTTCAACGTTTACCGGAATATGCGTTATAAAATTTACCGACGTGTCGGAAGCTTTTATCGTCAAGGTATTCTTACTTGCTTCTAACAGAATATTTGAAAGAATGGATATTGGACTTTTGTTCGTTATTATTTCTTGAGCAATTGCAATTTCTTTTATCATCGAATCTCTGTCAAAAGAAAATTTCATTTTTTTCTCCTATTAAATTTTAAACTTGCGCTCGGTCGAAAATCGAAATTTTCGATCAAATGTAAGCAGTGCGTTTTTTTGCGCACAATTTAGATTTGTCATCAGACATTATATATTATTATATTTTTAAATTTAATAATAATAGTAATAAGGCCTGTTATTATGTGTAAAAGTGCCGTAACCGTATATGCTTTAATAAAATAAAACTTGGATAAGTTTGTTATTTCAATTAACAGTTTATGCACTTATCAACATTTTTAATATATATCAATAAGGTATCAACATAATATTATCACATTATACACAATTTTGTATTTATTTTTTATAATCTTTTACCTGCCTCATGAGCATTTGAACCAGCGAATTTAAAGAAGAATCCGTCTTGAGCATATTTTCAATCTTTTCATACGAATGCATCGCCGTCGTGTGATCCCTTCCTCCGAATTCGTTTCCAAGTTCGGGAAATGAGTATTCGGTCAGTTCTCTTGCTATGTATAAGGATATCTGCCTTGGAAATACGAATTTTTTGTCGCGTTTTTTACTTTTAATGTCCGAAATGGAAATGTTAAAATGATCGGCCACTATTTTTTGAACGGTGTCTATCGTTATCGTTCCGGACATTGGAGAGCTGAAAGTGTCTCTCAGTTGTTCTTGCGCAATTTCTATCGTAAGATTTTTGTTTATAAGCTCCGAATATCCTATCATCTTCGTTAAAGCCGATTCAAGATCGCGTACGTTTGTAACTACGTTTTTTGCTATGTATGAAACCACTTCTTCGGGAATCTTTTTTTGAAGAATTTCAAGTTTTTTCAAAAGTATTGCATAGCGGGTTTCAAAATCCGGCGGCTGAAGATCGACTACAAGACCGTTGGAAAACCTTGAACGCAGTCTGTCGGTCATGTCTTTAAGTTCTGTTACAGGCCTGTCGCACGTGAATACCATTTGCGAGCTGCTGTCGTGCAAAGCGTTAAACGTGTGAAAAAGCTCTTCCTGAGTTTGAGTTTTTCCCTGCAAAAAATGAATGTCGTCCAAAAGCAGAACGTCAAGGTTTCTGTATTTGGATTTGAATTTGTCTATCGTCTTATTTCCTATTGCGGTGGTGAATTCGTTTGTGAACGTCTCTGCAGGAACGTAACAGATTTTAAATTTATCGCCCTTTTCCCGATATATATAATTTCCTATGGCTTCCATAAGATGCGTTTTTCCCAGGCCGACTCCGCCGTACAGCAATATGGGATTATAAGTTTTTCCCGGATTTTTGGCTGCGGCTATGGAAGCGTTGTAAGCGTAGTCGCTGTTGCTTCCCGGAATAAAGGTTTCAAATGTGTAATTGGGATAAAGCTGAGGATGTCGTTTAACTTCAGTTTTAACGTAGGTATGATTTGACAAAGAGTTTTGAGAGCCGTTTTGCTTTTTGTCGGCCTGCGCTTCAACAGGAGAGTCTTTTCGGCTTTCCGAAAAAACGGATTCGTTGTTTACAAAATGTTTTAACGAAATGTTTTTTTGGCCGGTAAGATCTTTAATTTTATCCGTTATTCTTTGAACGTTTCCTTTAGATACCATCGATTGCCATAGAAATTCCGAAGCGACGGAAACGGTTATGGTTGAAATAGTGTCTTCTTCATATTTCATGTTGTACCAAAGTTTAAAATCCGTTTCTTTTCCGGCTTTTTTATATTCTTCGTGAATTTGATTTAAAGCGTATGTCCAAACATCTTTGTAATTATGTTCTCCCAT